>NZ_JBIAQZ010000007.1:240113-464435 GCF_042889485.1 Streptomyces sp. NPDC002580
CGCGCCAACCGCCCGGTTTTGGTGGTTTGGTCGGGCCCGCCCCCCCCGGGGGGGGCGCGCGTCCCCCCCCCGCCCCCCCCCCCACCGCCTTGTCCGCATACGTTCGTCCCGCTGCGAGCCGCCGGGTCAACGGCGGCTCCTCATACGGGAGATCGGGGGTGTGATCGTGCGGATCGGACTGTTGACGGAGGGTGGCTACCCGTATGTGGGCGGTGACGCCGGACTCTGGTGCGACCGGCTCGTACGAGGGCTCGGGCAGCACGAGTTCGACATCTACGCGCTCAGCCGCACCGAGCGCCAGGAGGACGAGGGCTGGATCCGGCTGCCGCCCCAGGTCGGCCGCGTCCGCACGGCACCACTGTGGACCGCGCCGAGCGACGGGGTGGTCCACGGCCGCCGGGCCCGGCGGCGGTTCTCCGAGGCGTACGGAGAACTCGCGGCGGCGGTGTGCGCGGGGCCGGAGGCGGGCGGTAGGGAGGCCGTGGGCGGTACGGAGGCCGCGGGGGACACGGCGGCCTCCGTGAGCCTCCAGGCGGACCGTTTCGCCGGGGCGCTGTACGGCCTGGCCGAACTCGCCCGCGACGAGGCCGGACTGGTCGGCGCCCTGCGCTCCGAGAGCGCGGTGCGTGCCCTGGAACGCGCCTGTCGCGCACCCGGAGCACTCCGCTCGGCTCGCACCGCGCGCGTCCCCGACCTGCTCACCGTCGCCGCGCACATCGAGCGCGCCCTCCGCCCCCTCTCGCTGGACTGGTACGAGGACGACCTGCTCGGCTCGGCGGACCTGTGTCACGCCGCGGCCGGAGGAGGGGCGGCGCTGCCCGGCCTCCTCGCCCGGCACTTCTTCGGCGTTCCGCTGCTGGTGACCGAGTACGGAGTGCAGTTGCGGGCGCACTACCTGGCCGCCGCGACCCTCGGGGAGGCCCCCGCCGTCCGGGCGCTCCTCGCCGCGTTCCACGGCGGGCTCGCCACCGAGGTCTACCGCGCGGCCACGCTCATCACGCCGGGCAACACCCACGCGCGCCGTTGGCAGGAACGCTGCGGCGCCGACCGCGCCAAGCTGCGCACCGTGCACCCCGGAATGGAGGCCGCGCGCTTCGCGGACGTGGGGGAGGGGGTGGAGGGCAGCCGGGCCGCGGACCCCGACACGCTCGTCTGGGTCGGCCGTGTCGAACCGGCCAAGGACCTGATCTCCCTGCTGCACGCCTTCGCCGAGATCCGCAAGGCGGAGCCGAAGACCCGGCTGCGGATCGTCGGCGCCCCCGCCGGCGGCCCCGACGGTGTGACCTATCTGGCCCACTGCAAGGCACTGGCCGCGCAACTCTTTCCCGACGAGGCCGAGGGCGCGCACGCAGTCGGCGAGAACCCGGTGGCCTTCGAGGAGATCGGGGGCCCGGAGATCCCGAGCCTCGCGGAGGCCTACGCCGGTGGCGCCCTCGTCGTCCTCTCCAGCGTGGTCGAGGGCTTCCCGGTGAGTCTCGTCGAGGCCATGCTCTGCGGCCGGGCCACCGTCTCCACGGACGCGGGCGCGGTCGTCGAGGTCATCGGCGGTACGGGGCTGGTCGTGCCCCCGCGCAATCCGCGGGCGCTCGCAGAAGCGTGCGTGGCCCTGCTGCGCGACCCCGAGCGCCGTGAGCGCCTGGGCGCGGCAGCCCGCGCACGCGCCCTCGAACTCTTCACCGTCGAGCAGAACATCGCGGCATTTCACGGCATTTACCTCGAGATCGTCTCTCACTCCCCCGTGAGTCGGGTACTGGTGGACGGTGAAGGGGAGCCGTTGCCCTTCGGAGTCCCCGCCGAGGCCCATGTGCCCGGCCGTTGGACCGAGCCCCGCCTCATGAGCGCGGGTCGACCGCGCTGGGCGGAGGGCGCACCGGTACGAGCGACCGTGCCCGTTCCCGTGCCGGTCGCGGCTTCAGTGGGGGAGGGCGCGTGACGATCGAATGCGGCGGACCGGGCGCCCCGAGCGGGCTCGACGACCCGCTCGACACCCTGGACGCACAGGACCGGCCACGTCCCCGGGAGACGGGGGACGCCGGAGCCGAGGCCGGGATCGGCGCAGGCTCCCCTGCCGTCCGTGCCGATGACGGTGTCGACATCGGCTCCCGTGCCGCTCGCGGCTCGCGCGGGCCTCATGCCGACCGCGCCGCCGATGGGGTCGACGCCGCCGCCCATGCCGATGACGGGGCCGACGCGGGCGTTCGTGCCGCCGCCGGCTCGCGTGGGCCTCATGCCGTCCGCGCCGCCGACGGTGTCCGCGGCGCGGCCGAGGTCAGCGGGCGTCGCGGAGCGGCGGACCCCGTGAAAGCGCTGATGCACCGGCACCGCGAACTCTGCGACCGGGCCGTGGACCCGCTGGAGATCGCGGCGGGACTGGAAGCGCACGGGATGACCGACCGGACCGCCGCGCGTTTCCGGCACCGGGACGTCTTCTCGCTCGCCGAGGAGCTGTACGCACGCGCCTCGCGCGACGGCGAGCACGCGCCCCGCGCCGAGACGCCGGGGCAACCCGGCAACCGCGCCTACTGGGCGGTGCTCGCCCTGGTTCCGGGCGCCGTGGGCGCGGTGGTCGTCGCCGGGCTGCGACTCACCGACGGGCAGTCGCGGCTCGCCGTCGCCGCGTTCGGAGCCCTGGCCATGACGCTGGGCCTGTATGTCGCCCTGCGCCGCGGCCCCCTGAGCACCCGGCACCGCACGACGAGCGCCACACGCGCCTGGACCTGCTGGCTCACGGCGTACGCCCTCGTCGGCGACGGACTGCTGAGCGCCAGCCTCGACGGCCGTCCCGACGGCCCCTGGCCGTTGGCCACCGCGCCGGTGCTGGCCCTCGCCCTGGCCTGCGCCCCGGCCGCCTGGTGCGCTCACCTGTTCGTCGTCCGCGCCCGTCACCGACTGAACGGCAGCCGCGGCCTGGCGGAGTTCGCCGCAGCCGTACGACCCCTGCTCCTGGGCGCGTTCGGCCTGTTCGTGTGCGCGCTGGGCGGGCTGCTCGCGCTGTGCGGGACGGTCCTGGACGAATCACCCGGGTACGCGGGAGCCGGTGCCCTCGGCGCCCTGCTCCTGCTCGCCCGACTGCTGACGGTGCGCGGCTTCACGAGGGCCCCGGCCATCGCACTCGCCGGCGCGGGCGCCGCCGAGGCAGCCGCCCTCGCCATGGTCTTCGCCGCGCGGCTGCCCGGCTGCTCGTTCCTTGCCACCCCTGTCGACAGCCTCGCCGGAGCGGGAGGACCGGGCGCGGTTCCGGCCCTCGTGTGCGGGGTCGGCGCGCTGGCCCTGCTCGTCCGCGCGACCCGCACACTGACCCGCGCCTCGGCCCACGCCCCACCCTGCGAGGCCCGATGAGCCCCGATCCGCGCACGGACACCTTGACCCCGGCGATCTCCCGGACGGGGCCCGGCACCGTGACACGCCTGGCTCTGACATGCCTGGCCCTGGCCCGCCTGGCCTCGACACGGGTCCCGGTGCCGCCCGGACGTGCGGAGACCGGCTCCGCAAAGCGTCGAGCCGGATACCCCGAGTCCGGCGCCTTCATGGACCGGGTCCGGTACGCCGACCCCCGAAGTCCGGCGCACCGCGCCCCGGCACCCGGACGTGCTGAGCCTGGCTCAGCGACGCGGCGATGCGTGCGCCGACGCCTCGAGCCCGGCGATCTCCCGGACCGGGTGCCGCACGCCGACGCCCGCCCGGAGTCCGGCACACCGAGTCCCGGCACGCCGCCGCCCGGAGTCCGGTACGGCGAGCCCCGGCGTCTCGACGCACCGCGCCCGGTTCCGCGATCGGCCGGGTCCCCACGTCCGGGACGCCCTCCATCGGCGTGCCTCCTCCCCGGCGTCCGGGTCTGTTTCCCGGATCCGGGCCCCTTTCTCCCGCGGGGCCGACACCGCGGGCCCTCTCCCGACCTACGGCATCACCTCGAAGGAGACAGCCAGATGATCACCTCCCGAACCGGAGAATCCGCCCCGGGAGCCGCCCGATGAGGGTCCTGCTGATCGGAGCCAACGGCTACCTCGGGCGTTTCGTCGCCGACAGACTGCTGGCCGACCCGGCCGTGCAGCTCACCGCGCTCGGCCGGGGCGACGACGCCGACGTACGGTTCGACCTCGCCTCGGGCAGCCCCGGCGCGCTGACCCGCTTCCTGGACGCGGTACACCCCGGAGTCGTCATCAACTGCGCGGGCGCCACCCGGGGCGGCGCCCGCGAACTGACCCGGCACAACACCGTCGCCGTCGCCACCGTCTGCGAAGCGCTGCGACGCAGCGGCTGCGGGGCCCGGCTCGTCCAGATCGGCTGCGGCGCCGAGTACGGGCCCAGCCAGCAGGGCTCGTCCACCGCGGAGGACGCCGTGCCGCGCCCGGGCGGTCCCTACGGAGTGAGCAAGCTCGCCGCGACCGAACTCGTCCTCGGCTCCGGCCTGGACGCCGTCGTGCTCCGCGTCTTCTCGCCCGCGGGACCCGGCACCCCCGCCGGATCCCCGCTCGGCCGGCTCGCCGAAGCGCTGCGCCGGGCCATGCAGGCCAGCGACGGGGAGCTCAAACTCGGCGGTCTCGGCGTCCAACGCGACTTCATCGACGTCCGTGACGTGGCCCGTGCCGTCCACGCGGCCTCCCTCTCCGCGGCGCAGGGCGTGATCAACATCGGCTCGGGCCGTGCCGTGCGCCTCCGTGACGCCGCCGCCGTCCTCGCGCGCGTGGCCGGCTACAGCGGCACCCTGCACGAACTCGACGGACCGCCCGGACCGCCCGGCCTTTCCGGCCCGTCCGGTCCGTCGATGAGGCCGTCCATCGGTCACCCCCGCCCCGAACCCGATCACGTGGCCCCGGTCGCGTACCCCTATCCGGACGGCTGCGGCAGCTGGCAGCAGGCCGACGTGCGCACCGCACGCGACCGGCTCGGCTGGCGGCCCCGGATCAACCTCGAGGAGTCCCTCGCCGACATCTGGATGGAGGCGGCGTGTCGTATCTGACCAGCACCGCGACCGGCAGCGCGAGCACCGATCTCGGACTCGGCTTCGGCATCCCCGGATATGCGCACCCCCTCGTCGCTCCCCTGGAGTGGGACGAACTCACCCGCCCCGGCACCCCCTTGCACTGGGTCGTCCTGAACGTGGACAAGGGTCCCGGCGCCCGCCCCGACCCGCGCTGCCTGGAAGCCACCGGACGGTTGCGCAACGCGGGGGTCCGCGTGCTGGGACTCCTGGACAGCGCCTACGGAGCGCGGCCCTTCGGCGAGGTGATCTCCGACGCCCGGCGCCACCTCGACTGGTACCAGGCCGACGGGTTCCTCCTCGACCGGTGTCCCGGCGAACGCGCCTCGCTCCCCGAGACCCGCCGCACGGTCGCCTCGCTCCGGGAACTCCGCGACGGCGCCCACATCGTGCTGGGCCACGGCACCCACCCGTACCCGGGATACGCCGAGAACGCCGACCAACTGGTCACCTTCTCGGGCCCCTGGACCGACTACCGCTGGTCGCAGGTCGCGGAGTGGACCGCCGACTATCCCTCCGAGCGCTTCTGTCACTTCGTGCACGGTGTGCCGCGAGGACATCTGGACGAGGCACTGCGCATCGCGCGGTGGCAGGGCGCCTCGACGATCTACTTCACCGACCGCTCGGACCACGGCGGGACGGCCGACCCCTGGGAGGCGATGCCCGGCTACTGGGACGAGATCGTCTCGCGGATCGGAACGGGTGTCTCGGAATGAAGAAGGGCGTGGCAGTGTTACGGGGAGAACAACTGTAGTGATTGACCGACCAACGGAGTCCCCGTGTCGCTGCCACCCCTGGTCGAGCCAGCCTCTGAGCTCACCGTAGACGAGGTCCGCAGGTACTCCCGCCACCTGATCATCCCCGATGTGGGCATGGACGGGCAGAAGCGGCTGAAGAACGCCAAGGTGCTGTGTGTGGGCGCCGGCGGCCTCGGATCGCCGGCGCTGATGTACCTGGCCGCGGCGGGCGTCGGCACGCTCGGCATCGTGGAGTTCGACGAGGTCGACGAGTCGAACCTGCAGCGCCAGATCATCCACAGCCAGGCGGACATCGGCCGTTCCAAGGCCGCGTCCGCGCGCGATTCCGTACTGGGCATCAACCCGTACGTGAACGTGGTCCTTCACGAAGAGCGGCTCGAGGCCGAGAACGTGATGGACATCTTCAGCCAGTACGACCTGATCGTCGACGGCACGGACAACTTCGCGACCCGCTACCTGGTCAACGACGCGTGCGTGCTGCTCGACAAGCCGTACGTGTGGGGCTCGATCTACCGCTTCGACGGCCAGGCCTCCGTCTTCTGGTCCGAGCACGGGCCGTGCTACCGCTGCCTGTACCCGGAGCCCCCGCCGCCCGGCATGGTCCCCTCCTGCGCCGAGGGTGGTGTCCTCGGCGTGCTGTGCGCGTCCATCGGCTCCATCCAGGTCAACGAGGCGATCAAGCTCCTCGCGGGCATCGGTGAGCCGCTCGTCGGCCGCCTGATGATCTACGACGCCCTGGAGATGCAGTACCGCCAGGTCAAGGTCCGCAAGGACCCGGACTGCGCGGTCTGCGGCGAGAACCCGACCGTCACCGAACTCATCGACTACGAGGCCTTCTGCGGCGTCGTCTCCGAGGAGGCGCAGGAGGCGGCCGCCGGATCGACGATCACTCCCAAGCAGCTCAAGGAGTGGATCGACGACGGCGAGAACATCGAGATCATCGACGTCCGCGAGATCAACGAGTACGAGATCGTCTCGATCCCCGGCGCCAAGCTGATCCCGAAGGGCGAGTTCCTCATGGGCACCGCCCTGGAGAGCCTGCCGCAGGACAAGAAGATCGTCCTGCACTGCAAGACGGGTGTCCGCAGCGCGGAGGTCCTCGCCGTCCTGAAGTCCGCCGGTTTCTCCGACGCGGTGCACGTCGGCGGCGGTGTCATCGGCTGGGTCCACCAGATCGAGCCCGACAAGCCGGTGTACTGACCGGCTGACCGACCCGCTCTCTCGCCGGCGGGGGTTTCGCGAACCAGGTGTTCGCGAGACCCCCGCCGTCGTCATGAACAGGCCTTGCCGTCCTTCGGTGGCGTTCCGTCCAGCAGGTAGTCGTCGACGGTCGAGTCGACACAGTCGCTCCCCTTCCCGTAGGCGCCATGTCCCTCGCCCTTCCAGGTGAGTTCCACGCCCACGCCCTTGCCGAGCTCGTCCGCCATCCTGCGGGCCCCCTCGTAGGGTGTGGCCGGGTCCCCGGTGTTGCCCACGATCAGGACGGGTGGGGCTCCCGGCGCGCTCACCTCGGGGCTGTCGTACTGACCGGCTGTCGGCCAGTCGTGGCACCAGCCCGCCGTGTCCCAGCCCATGAAGTCCCCGAACACGGGGGAGATCCTCTCGAACTCCGGCAGTCGCCTCTTCGTCTCCTCGGGAGTCGGGCGCTGCTTGTCGTCCAAGCACGATATGACCCGTTGGGCGTGCGCGGAGGTGCCGTAGTGCCCCGAGGCGTCACGTTCGTTGTAGTCGTCGGCCAGCGCCAGCAGGGCTGAACCGTCCCCGTGCTCGGCCTTCTTGAGGGCGTCGGTGAGGTTCGGCCAGCGCGTTTGGCTGTAGAGCGGCAGCGCGATGCCGGTGACGGCCAGCGACTGGCTGAGCTTTCGCCCGCTCCTGGTGGGGAGTGGCGCGGCGTCGATCCGCTTCAGCAGGTCCGCGATCTTCCGGGAACCCCGCTCCGGGTCCTGGCCGGTGGACTTGAGGTAGTCGTCCAGGGCCCGCTGGAAACCCAGGGTCTGGTTCTTGGCGTGGCCCACGCTGTCGGCGCTCGGGTCGACGACCGCGTCCAGCACCAGGCGGCCCACGTTCCCCGGGAACAAGTGGGCGTACACGCCGCCCAGTTCGGTGCCGTACGAGATGCCGAAGTAGTGCATGCGACGGTCGCCGAGGACCTGGCGCATCAGGTCCATGTCGCGGGCGGTGTCGGTCGTGGAGACGTGGGTGATCAGTTTGCCGGCGGCCTTCGCGCAGCCCTTGCCGAAATCCGCGGCGTCCTTGAAGTACGCCGCCTCCTCGGCCGCGTCGTCCGGTGTGGAGTCCACCGACTCCGAGGCCTGGAGCGCCTTGTCCCCGCGGCACCGGATGCCCTCGCTGGCGGCCACCCCGCGCGGATCCCAGCTCACCAGGTCGTACCGGTCGTGCAGCGAGTCGACGGTGCTCTCGTACCAAGGCAGCGTGGAGACGCCCGAGCCGCCCGGGCCACCGAAGTTGAACAGGAGGGAACCGATGCGCTTGTCCTGGCCGCCGGTCGACTTCGAGCGGATGAGCGCGAGGTCGATCGTCCCGCCGTCCGGCTTCGCGTAGTCCAGCGGCACCGCGAGCGTCGCGCACTGCCAGCCGCTCCCCGGTGCGGGGGCGTCCGAAGTCGCTTCGCAGCGGCCCCAGTCGAGCTTCTGCGAGGTGAGCGAGGCGGGCAGGCCCGGCGACCCGTGGCCGGACGGCGCGGTGGCCGACGGCGGCGCGTCGCCGTTCTTCCCGTCGCCCGTGCCGTCACCGGACGAGCCCCCGCCGCAGCCGGCCACCAGCAACGCGGCGGCGGCGACCGCCGTCCATCGTGCGAAACGTGTCATGAGCGTCCCCCTGCCCGTGGGTCCGCCCGAGTTCGCGGATCACCTGCAGGCCATAGTAGGCGGCGGTCGCCGACCACCGCCGAGGCCTGTGGATAACGCTCTGACCTGCATTTTTCTAGGAGCAGACGGTTCCGTCCCGCGGTACGGCACCGCGCAGCAGATAGCCGTTCACCGCACCCTGCACGCATTTGTTCTTGCTGTCGTACGCCCCGTGTCCCTGCCCCTTGTACGTCAGCTCGACGCCGACGCCCTCGCCGAGGGCGTTCACCATCGCCCGAGCGCCCTCGTACGGGGTGGCGGGGTCGCCGGTGTTGCCGACGACGAGGATCGGTGCGGCGCCGGGGGCGCTGACGTCCGGGTGGTCGGCGGCGCCCGCCACGGCCCAGTCGGTGCAACTGGCCATGCCCCAGGCCAGATAATCGCCGAAGAGCGGGGAGGCGGTCCGGAACTCCGGCACCTTCGACTGCACCTGGTCCGCGGTGTAACGCGGCTTGTCGTCCGCGCAGTTGATGGAGACGTTCGCCGGTACCAGGTTGCTGTACTGGCCGTTCTCGCTGCGCCCGTTCAACGAGTCCGACAGCAGCATCAGGTCTCTGCCGTCACCGCCGTACGCCTGCTGAAGTCCTTCCGTCAGGAACTCCCAGAAGTCCTTGGAGTACAGCGCCTGCGCGATGCCGCCGGTCGCGGCGGTCTGGGTGAGTTCGCGCGGGAAGACACCGGGGATCGGCTTGGTCTCGAGGTCCTTCAGCAGTTCGGCGATGCGTTCCTCGACGTCCGCCGCGGTGTCGCCGATGGGGCAGTCCTCCACCTTCGAGGCGCAGTCCTCGGCGAAGTTGTCGAGCGCGAGCTGGAAGCCCTTGGCCTGTCCCAGTGCGCTCTGTTCCGGGTTCTGCGTCGGGTCGACGACCCCGTCGAAGACGGCGCGGCCCACCTTCTTGGGGAACAAGTGGGCGTAGACCCCGCCCAGTTCGGTGCCGTACGAGATGCCGAAGTAGTGCAGCTTGTCGTCGCCGAGCACCTGCCGCATCAAGTCCATGTCGCGGGCCGCGTCCGTGGTGCGCACATGGGGGAGGACCCGGCCGGAGTTCTTGTCGCACGCCGCGTTGAAGTCCTTGGTGTTCCGCAGGAACTCCTGTCGTTCGGCGGCGTCGTCGGGTGTGGCGTCCTGCTGGAAGTACTCGTCGAGCTGCTGGTCGTTCTCGCACTTCACGCCCGCGCTGCGGCCGACGCCGCGCGGGTCGAAACTCACCAGGTCGTAGCGGGTGCGCAGGGCGGCGTAGTCCTGACCGAAGGCGGGCAGGGTGCTGACACCAGAACCGCCGGGGCCGCCGAAGTTGAAGACGAGCGAGCCGATGCGCTGGTCCTGGGCGCCGCTCGTCCTCGCCCGGATCAGCGCGAGTCCGATCGTGGCGCCCTTGGGGTCGGCCCAGTCGAGCGGGGCCTTCAAGGTGGCGCACTGCCACTCCGTACCGCCCGGCAGCGGTGAGGGGGCGCTGCCGCCGCCCTCGGCCTCGGACGGCGCCGGGCACGCCTTCCAGCTCAGCTTCTGCGCCGTCAGCTCCGGATGCTCGGCGTCTCCACCGCAGCCGGACAGCCACGAGGCCAGCAGGACGGCGGTGGCGGCGAGGGCAGCGGCGCGCGGCTGGGGCGGGTTCGGCATGTTCCCCATCCTGCGGGCGCGCGGGCCGGGGCGCCCGGGGCACGAAGCCGTGTGGGTGAGGGCACGGAGAGGCTCGTGCCCGGGTGGTGAGGACGGGCTGTGGAGACGGGCTGTAGGGACGGGGAAGCGGGTCCGCGCCTGGACGGCGCGTGTACGGGACGGACCTCGCGCGGACCCTAGAGGGCGCCCTTGCGTGTCAGATGGTTGAAGAACAGCCAGCCCGGCAGCACCGGGATCCACAGGGTGAGCAGCCGGTAGAGCAGCACCGCGGGCGCCGCGACCTCCTTGGGGAGTCCTACGGCGATCAGACCCACGGTGAGGGTCGCCTCGACCGCTCCGACCCCGCCCGGGGTCGGAGCCGCCGAACCCAGCGCGTTGCCGGCCAGGAACACGACGGCGACGCTGGCGAGGCTGAGCGTGGTCGTCTCCTCGTTGCCGAACGCGCGGATGGACGCGTCCAGGCACATCACGAAGCAGGCGGTCAGCAGCAGCATGCCGCCGATGCCGGTGATGAGCTTCTGCGGTCGCTGCAGCACGTCGAGCATGCGCGGCACGACGCCGGCGAACAGCGACCGCACGCGCGTGGAGACGAATTTGCGCAGCAGCGGTACCGATGTCACGACGAGGACGAGCACGGCGACCGTCAGCAGACCGGCGATGACCGTGCGGGACGGTGACAGCGACGGAGTCTTCTCCGTACCGGTCAGATAGCCGAAGGACAGCAGCATCAGGATGTGGCAGCCGAGTCCGAACAGCTGCGACGCGCCGACGCTCGCCACCGCGAGCCCGGGCCGCACACCGGCACGCTGGAGGAAGCGGGTGTTGAGGGCGACGCCGCCGACCGCGGCGGGTGCCACGATCTTCACGAACGAACCGGCGACCTGCGCCGCGGCGGTCCGCATGAACGGCACCCGCTCGGGCACGAAGCCGAGCAGGCTCATCGCCGCCGCGAAGTAGCTGAGGGCGGAGAACAGGGCGGCTGCGGCGACCCAGCCCCACTCGGCGTTGTCGAAGAGGGTCCCGAACTCGATGTGGGTGAGCTGCGTCAGCAGGAAGTACGCGCCGATCGCTCCGGCGATGACGCTCAGGAGCGTGCGGGGCCGGACCCGTTCCAGACGGGCAGGTTCGACGGGCGCCTGCGGTCTGATCAGGAGCACCTGGTGGCGGATCTGGGTGAGCAGATCCTCCTCGCGCGCCCCGTCGAGAGCCTCGTCGATCGCCCGTTTCTCGGCGCGCTGCTCCGCGCGCACCGCCTTCTTCCCGGGCTTCTCCGGTACGGGCGCGGAGGCTTCCCTCGCCTCCTCGGCGCGGGCGAGCTTGGCCTGCTGCGAGGCCTCGAGCACCGCGTCGCGTTCGCGCTGCGCGCGCTCCCGGGCGAGTCGGCGCAGCGTCGCGCGCGTGGAGCGGGTCAGCGCGATGGGCTGGAGCAGGGGCAGACAGTCCGCGACCGCGTCCGGGCCGAGCACGCCGACCGCCGAAGCGACCGCCCGCTCGGCACCCACGCGCAGCCCCAGGGTGGTCACCAGCTGGGCGATGTCCATGCGCAGCAGCAGGTCGCCCGCCGCGATCTCGCCGCCGCGCAGATCGGTGAGGATCACCGTGCCGGAACGATCCACCAGAATCGCGTCGCCCGCCAGCCGGCGGTGCGCGATGCGCCGCGACTGCAGCGCCTGCACCTGGTGCCAGGTGTCGCGCAGCAGTTCGTCGGTGACGAGCTCGTCGGGCAGTGAGTCGAGGGTGTGGCCGCCGGTGTGCTCGTACACGAGCATGACGGCGTCCGGACCCAGCTCGGAGGTCGCGATCAGCTTGGGCGCGTTGGCGCCGGCCGCGATGGCCGCGTACGCGAGGAGGGCTTCCTGTTCCAGGGCCTGGCGCAGTGACTGCAGGCTGCGACGTGTGGTGATGCCGCGCAGCGTCAGACGGCGCCAGACGCGGTAGAAGAAGCCCTGCGCCTGCTGCTCGCGGTCGACGACCGTGACGTCCAGCGGCGGACCGTCCTCCAGGGTCACGAAGTAGCGGCGGCCGCGGTCGCCGCTCTCCACGGCCTCCGGCGTCTCCTCGCGGGCCGCGCTGACCGGGTGGAAGCCGACGTGCCGAAGACCCGCCATCAGCGTCCGCCCGGTGGGCCGCACGTTCGGTGAACCGACCGCGTACAGCGTCCCGTAGGCGACGGTCCAGCCGATCAGCACCGTCAGGATGATCGAGAACGGGGTCGTGTAGCCGGTCACGAGCATGGAGAAGGCGTCGAGGAGCAGCACGACCCAGAGGACCCCGCGCCAGCGCGGTCTGCGGGACATGCCGACGGCCGTCATATAGGCGATGACCGGTGCGAGATAGCCGTGTACGGGGTCGGTGAGAGCGTGGATGTCACCCGGCGACGGCTGGGTGAGTGCCTCCTGGATGGAGCTCGGGGCACCCTTCGCGACCCAGAGGTCCGTGGCGAGTGTCACCCCGTGCGCGAGGACCGCGGCGAGGACGCCGTCGGCGATGCGCAGTCCGTCGCGCTTGATCAGTCGCTCGATGGCGAAGGCGACCGGCACCAGGAGGATGGCGATGCTCGACGCCAGTCCCGCGATCTTGATCAGCAGATCGGGTGCCTGCCCGGTGCCCTTGTTGATGTCCTGTTCGAGGCCGGAGGTGGTGCCGTGCGCGAAGGCGGCGATGGAGAGCAGCACCACGATCGCGAGAACGCCGACCAGGAGCCGCATCAGATCGGACGGGCGGTGCACGCGCGCGGGGAGCAGCGGTTCGTCGCCTTCGACCTCGTCGGCGTGCGCCTCGTCGGTGCAGTCGGCGTCGCTTCCGGCCTGCCGCTTGTCAGCGCCGCGGGTCGGAGCGGAGGCCGGACCGGCCTCCGGAGGGGAGTCCTCGGCGGCTGTCTCGCCTGTCACGGCAGCTGACGCTTTCGCGTGGCCGTCCATGTCCTTCTCGTCGACGTCTCCGGTGTCCGGGCGCGACGAGGCATCGGAGGTGCCCTCCGCGTCTTCGGGGTGCACGCCCTGCTGCCTCATCGTCTCTTCTTGATCTCGTATCACCAGTCACCGCCCGCACGATGGTGGCATGCCCGACCGACACACGGGGGTATCAGGGTGCAAATGCCGGGTGTGCGATCCGTCCCGGGTGCGGCTTCGGGGCGGGTGGCGCGCGCGGCGGTCGCCGGGCCCCGTTGTCGGTGGGGTGCGGCAGGATGGGGCGGATGAGCGAGGAGAGCCTTCCGGCGGACGCCCTGCCGGAGTACGCGGAGCGGGTCCTCGACGTCGCCGAGCTGATCCCGCCCGGGCGCGTCATGACGTACGGCGATGTCGCCGAATGGCTGGGGGAGGGCGGGCCGCGCCAGGTGGGCCGGGTGATGGCCCTCTACGGAGGAGCGGTTCCGTGGTGGCGTGTCATCCGCGCGGACGGTGTGCTGCTGCCCGGCCACGAGCTGGAGGCGCTGGCTCACCACCGTGCCGAGGGGACGCCTCTGAGGGAGGCGAGCCGGGCCTCCGAGGGGCATCTGCCACGTGTCGACATGAGACGGGCGCGGTGGGACGGCGGTGAACGCGCGGAAGGTCACACCTGACAGCTTCCGGTATTCACGGGGCGGAAGGGGAGACTGGAGCCCGTCCGAGGGAAACGAGGCACATCCGTGACATCCCGTGCGTTCGTGAATCGGGGGACGCACGGGACGTGAGGGAAGAATCGGAAGCCCTCCTTCCGTGAACCGTACCGGCGTACCGTCGTCGGCGCGCTTCCCTCTCATCCCGCGGCCACCGCCTTCCACGCGCGGCAGTCCGCCAACCAGCACGACCACCAGGACCGGCGAACCACGTGAGCTCCACTTCTTCCACCAGGCGTCTGACGCACCCCCCGGTGCGCCAGGGGACCCGTGGTGCGTACCGGCTGGTGCGCACTCCGCCGGCCCAGGTGGATCCCCCTCGTCTTGACGCGGCGCAGCGCGCGGTGGTTGACCACCGGGGCGGTCCGCTGCTCGTGCTCGCCGGCCCCGGGACCGGCAAGACGACCACACTCGTCGAATCCGTGGCCGCCAGGATCGCCCGCGGCGGTGCCCCGGAACGCGTTCTGGTGCTCACGTTCAGCCGCAAGGCGGCCGTCGAGCTGCGCGACCGCATGGCACTGCGCATAGGGGCGGCCCGCGCTCCCCGGGCCACCACGTTCCACTCCTTCTGTTACGCGCTGGTCCGCGCCCACCAGGACAACGACCTGTTCGTGGAGCCCCTGCGGCTGCTGTCCGGCCCCGAGCAGGACGTGGCGGTGCGCGGACTGCTCGCGGGCCAGCCCGACCTCGAGCGGCTGGGCCTCGCCCATGTGCGCTGGCCGGACGAGCTGCGTGCGTGTCTGACCACCCGCGGCTTCGCCGACGAGGTGCGCGCGGTCCTGGCCCGCAGCCGGGAGCTGGGACTCGGCCCCGACGCCCTGGAGGCCTTCGCGCGGCGTATCGGCCGCCCGGACTGGGGCGCGGCTGCGGCCTTCCTCGCCGAGTACCTGGACGTCCTCGACATGCAGGGCGTTCTGGACTATGCGGAACTGGTCCACCGCGCGGTGCTCCTCGCCAGGCGCCCCGAGGTCGCGGAGCGGCTCGCCACGCAGTACGACGCCGTCTACGTGGACGAGTACCAGGACACCGACCCCGCGCAGGTGCGGCTGCTGCGCGCCCTGGCCGGCGGTGGGCGCACCCTCGTCGCCTTCGGCGACCCCGACCAGTCCATCTACGCCTTCCGCGGCGCCGACGTGAACGGCATCCTGGACTTCCCCGACGTCTTCCCGCGCGCGAACGGGCGCCCCGCTCCCGTCGAGGTCCTCGGGACCTCCCGCCGCTCGGGTGCCGTCCTGCTGGACGCCACCCGCCGCCTCACCCAGCGCATGCCGCTGACCCGCCTGCCGGCGGAGAAGGTGCGCGCACACCGTGAACTGTCCCCGGTGCGGGGCGGGGGACAGACCGAGGTCTACACGTACCCGACGTCCGGCACGGAGCTCGACAACATCGCGGACCTCCTGCGCCGCGCCCACCTGGAGGACGGTGTCGCCTGGAACGAGATGGCCGTCCTGGTACGCGCCGGCTCCCGGACGATCCCCACGATCCGGCGGGCCCTCACCTCCGCCGGCGTGCCCCTCGACATCGACGGCGACGATCTGCCCCTGCGGCACGAACCGGCGGTCGCGCCGCTGCTCACGGCCCTGCGGGCGGTGGCCCGGGCCGAGTCGGGTACGGACGGGGCGCCCCTCGCCGACCCCACCGGGACACCTGCCGCCGCCACCGCTGCCACGGATGACTCCGCTGCCACGGCTGACGCCGAAGGCGTCGACGTCACCGATGTGCCGGAGGAGACCGAGACCTCCGAAGGTGCCGACGTGCCGGAGAGCACCGAAGCGGCCCAGACGACCGAGGCTTCCAAGGGCGCCGAGGGTGCCGACGTGCCGGAGAGCACCGACGTCCCCACCGCCCCCGAAGGCGATGACACCCCGGAGCCCCTCGGAGACACCGGGCTCTCAGGGGTTCCCGAAGACGTCGACCCGCCCCAGGACACCGACCCGCACGAGGACGCTCCCGACCCGCACGTCACGTCCTGGCTCGACATCGAGACGGCCCTCACCCTCCTCGCCTCGCCGCTCGCGAGCATGGACGCCGCCGACCTGCGGCGCCTGGGGAGGGCGCTGCGCGAGGAGGAGCGCGCCGCCGGCAACCTCGTACCGCCGCCGTCCGACGTCCTGCTGGCCCGCGCGCTGGCCGAACCCGAGCGGCTCGTCGCGCACGATCCGGCGTACGCCCGAGGCGCCCAGCGCCTCGGCGCGCTGCTGCGCAAGGCGCGTGAGCGTCTCGCGGGCGGCGGGACGGCCGAGGAGGCCCTCTGGGACCTGTGGGACGGCACACCGTGGCCCCAGCGGCTGGAGCGGGCGGCCCGGCGCGGCGGCGCGGCCGGCCGCAACGCCGACCGGGACCTCGACGCCGTGTGCGCGCTGTTCGCGACCGCCGGGCGCGCGGAGGAGCGCACCGGAGGCCGGGGCGCCCTGAACTTCCTGGAGGAGGTCGACGCCGAGGACATCGCCGCCGACACGCTCACCCGCAGGGCGGTCCGCCCCGATGCCGTACGCCTGATGACGGCACACCGCTCCAAGGGCCTGGAATGGCGCCTCGTGATCGTCGCGGGCGTCCAGGAGGGCCTGTGGCCGGACCTGCGCCGCCGTGGCTCCCTGCTGGAGGCCGACCGCATCGGGCGGGACGGGCTCGCGGAGCCGCTCACACCAGGGGCACTTCTCTCCGAGGAGCGCAGGCTCTTCTACGTGGCCGCCACACGCGCGCGTGAACGCCTCGTCGTGACCGCCGTGAAGGCACCGGCCGACGACGGCGACCAGCCCTCCCGGTTCCTCACCGAACTGGGTGTGGAACCCAAGGACGTGACCGGCCGCCCGCGCCGCCCCCTGTCCGTCGCCGCCCTGGTCGCCGAGCTGCGGGCCACCACGGTCGACCCGCGCGTCTCGGACGCCCTCAGGCAGGCCGCGGCCCACCGCCTCGCCCGGCTCGCGGCGCTCGCCGACGACGACGGCCGCCCGCTGGTCCCCTCGGCGCACCCCTACCGCTGGTGGGGCATGTACGAGCCGACGGAGAGCAAGGTTCCGCTGCGCGACCGCGACCAGCCCGTCGTGCTCTCCGGAAGCGCCCTCGACCAGCTCGCCAACACCTGCGCCCTGCAGTGGTTCCTGGGGCGGGAGGTGAAGGCCGACGCGCCCGCGACGGCCGCCCAGGGCTTCGGCAACGTGGTGCACGTCCTCGCCGACGAGGTCGCCTCCGGACGCACCCCCGCCGACCTCGCCGTCCTCATGGAACGCCTCGACTCCGTGTGGAACGCGCTCGCCTTCGACGCGCCCTGGAAGTCCGCGCAGGAGAAGGAGCACGCGCGCGTGGCGCTCGAACGCTTCCTGGAGTGGCACGTGATGGACCGCACCGGCCGGACGCCGGTGGCCAGCGAGCACGACTTCGACGTGACCCTTGAGGCGGGCTCCTACGAGGTGCGCATCCGAGGCTCCATGGACCGCGTCGAGGCGGATGCCGAAGGCCGCGCCTACGTGGTCGACTTCAAGACCGGCAAACACGCGCCGACCGCCGCCGAGGTGACCCACCACCCGCAGCTCGCCGTCTACCAGCTCGCCGTCGGTGAAGGCGCGGTCGACGGCGTCTTCGAGGGCGTGCGCCCCGAACCGGGCGGCGCCGAACTCGTCCAGCTGAGGCAACCGGCCGCGAAGAAGAACGGCGGCGAGGCGCTCCCCAAGGTGCAGGCGCAGGAGCCCTTGGAAGGCGAATGGGTCGGCGACCTGCTGGCGAACGCCGCCGGCAAGGTCCTCGACGAGCGGTTCTCGCCGTCGACGGGACAACACTGTGCGCACTGCTCGTTCCAGGCGTCCTGCAGTGCGCGGCCCGAGGGACGGCAGGTGATCGAGTGACGCGTTCCGGAGCGGACACGGGACGGTGGCTCCTGCGGGTCCCGACGGCGTGATGTCACCGACGTGACGTACGGCACCACACGTGCTGACCAGCGGTTCTTCCGTCCCTGGCGTGGATGTGGCCACCGCTGTCAGCAGGCGCCGCTAGCCTCTGCGGCATGCCCGCCCCCATCACCCACCCCGAGCAGCTCAAGGAGCTCCTGGGCATCCCGTTCACCCCGGAGCAGACGGACTGCATCACCGCGCCGCCCGCCCCGCAGGTGATCGTGGCCGGAGCCGGTTCGGGCAAGACCACCGTGATGGCGGCGCGGGTGGTGTGGTTGGTCGGCACCGGACAGGTGGCCCCCGAGCAGGTCCTCGGTCTGACGTTCACCAACAAGGCCGCGGGTGAACTCGCCGAGCGGGTCCGCAAGGCGCTCGTCAAGGCGGGCGTCACCGACCCGGACGTGATCGACCCCGACAACCCCCCGGGCGAGCCGGTCATCTCCACGTACCACGCCTTCGCGGGTCGTCTCCTCACCGACCACGGCCTGCGCATCGGGCTCGAACCGACCTCCCGCCTGCTCGCCGACGCCACCCGCTACCAGCTCGCCGCCCGCGTGCTGCGCGAGTCGCCGGGCCCGTATCCGGCGCTCACCCGCTCCTTCCCGGACCTCGTCGGGGACCTTCTGACCCTCGACTCCGAACTCTCCGAACACCTCGTACGGGCGGAGGACCTGCGCGCCTTCGACGCCGAACTCCTGCGCACCCTGGAGAGCGCCAGGCTCACCAACGCGGATCTGCGCAAGGTCCCCGAGGCCGCCGCCGCCCGGATCGAGCTCGCCGAACTCGTGGGCCGCTACCGAGCGGCCAAGCGCGAACGCGACCTCCTCGACTTCGGCGACCAGATCGCCCTCTCGGCCACCCTGGCCCGCACCCGGCCCGAGGTCGGGCAGATCCTGCGCGACGAGTTCCGGGTCGTCCTGCTGGACGAGTACCAGGACACCTCGGTGGCCCAGCGCGTCCTGCTCGCCGGACTGTTCGGCCAGGGCACCGGGCACCCCGTGACCGCGGTCGGCGACCCCTGCCAGGCGATCTACGGCTGGCGCGGCGCCTCCGTGGCCAACCTCGACGACTTCCCCGAGCACTTCGCCCGCCCCGACGGCCGCCCCGCGACCCGCCAGTCGCTCAGTGAGAACCGCCGCAGCGGCGGCCGCCTCCTCGACCTCGCCAACGGCCTCGCGGAGCCGCTGCGCGCCATGCACGCGGGCGTGGAGGCCCTGCGGCCCGCCCCCGGAGCCGAGTGGGACGGTCTGGTGCGCTGCGCGCTGCTGCCCACCCACGCCGAGGAGATCGGCTGGCTCGCCGACTCGATCGCCCACCTCGTGCGCACGGGGAAGGCACCCGCCGAGATCGCCGTCCTGTGCCGCACCGCCACCGACTTCGCCGAGATCCAGGGAGCGCTCGTCGCCCGCGACATCCCCGTCGAGGTGGTGGGCCTCTCCGGTCTCCTGCACCTGCCCGAGGTGGCCGATCTCGTCGCCGTCTGCGAGGTCCTCCAGGACCCCGGCGCGAACGCCTCCCTCGTCCGGCTGCTCACCGGCCCGCGCTGGCGCATCGGCCCGCGCGACCTCGCCCTCCTCGGACGCCGCGCACGACTGCTCGTGTCCCACGCGCACGCGCGGACCGACGACGATCCGGACCGCCGGCTCGCCGCGGCCGTCGAAGGGGTCGACCCCGCCGAGGTGATATCGCTCGCGGACGCCCTCGACACGTTCCTGGACACCCCCTTCGAGGCCGCGGGGGACGACGACGGACTGCCGTTCTCGCCGGACGCGCGCGTGCGGTTCGCGCGGCTCGCCGCCGAGCTGCGCGACCTGCGCCGCTCCCTCGCCGACCCGCTGATGGACGTCCTGCACCGGGTGCTCGCCGTCACCGGCCTCGAGGTCGAGCTGTCCGCGTCCCCGCACGCCCTGGCCGCCCGCCGCCGCGAGACCCTCTCGAACTTCCTGGACGTCGCGGCGTCCTTCGCCTCGGGCGACGGCGAGGCGACCCTCCTTGCCTTCCTCGGATTCCTGCGCACCGCCGCGCAGTACGAGAAGGGCCTGGACAACGCCCTGCCCGGCGGCGAGAACACCGTCAAGGTGCTCACCGCCCACAAGTCCAAGGGCCTGGAGTGGGACGTCGTGGCCGTCCCCGGCCTGGTCACGGGCACCTTCCCGAGCGCCCAGGGCCGCGAGAAGTGGACCGCCCAGGGCAAGGTCCTGCCGCACGGACTGCGCGGCGACGCCGACACGCTGCCCGACATCGCCACCTGGGACGCCAAGGGCATCAAGGCCTTCCACGAGGCCATGAAGGAGCACCAGCGCACCGAGGAACTGCGCCTGGGCTATGTCACGTTCACCCGTCCCCGTTCGCTCCTGCTCGGATCCGGTCACTGGTGGGGTCCCTCCCAGAAGCGGCCGCGCGGTCCCTCGGATTTCCTGCACGCCCTGTACGACCACTGCGCGGCCGGGCACGGCGAGATCGAGGTCTGGGCGGACGAACCGGCGGAGGACGACGAGAACCCGGCGCTGCACGAGGCGGCCGCGGACCACGCCTGGCCGCTTCCGCTCGACGACACGGCCCTCGCCCGGCGCCGCGCGGCGGCCGAGACCGTACTCGCCCACCTGGAGCGTGTCGCGTCCCAGCAGCAGGACGACCACCAGGAGGACCGGCAGACCCACCGGAGGGCCGACGGGCGCCGGCCCGCGGCCACCCACGACCCGGCCTCGTACGACGATCCGGAGTGGCCGCCCCCGCCGGAGGACGACATCCCGCCCTATGAAGAGGGCGACTTTCCCGAGGACGACCTCTCCGGAGGTGACTTCCCCGAGGACGCCTTCGTGGAGGGCGACCTCGCGGGGACCGCCCCGCCCGAGGACGACGACGCCGACTGGGACTCCTGGACGACGGACCCGCCGGAAGGCCGCTCGGCCGGCCGCGTGAGCGGGCACCCGACCATTCCGCACCAGGCCCAGGGCCCCGCGCCGGCCGCCCGCCCGCACCCCCGGGAGGCCGCGAGCGGACGCCTCACGCCCGAAGAGGCCCGCACCCTCGCCTCCTGGGACCGCGACCTGGACGCGCTGACCGGGGAACTCCTGCGCGCCCGCGCGACCGTCACCGACGTACCCCTGCCGCCGTCGCTCACCGCCACCCAACTGCTGCGCCTGGCCGAGGACCCGGACGGTTTCGCCCAAGAACTCGCGCGCCCCATGCCACGCCCCCCGCAGCCCGCCGCCCGCCGGGGCACGCGCTTCCACGCCTGGGTGGAGTCCCGCTTCGAGGAGCTGCGGCTGCCGATGCTGGAGCCCGAGGAACTGCCCGGCGGCGAGGCGGAGATCGCCGACGAACGCGACCTGGAAGCCCTCAAGGCCGCCTTCGAACGCACTCCCTACGCGCACCGCACCCCCTACCGGGTCGAGGCGCCCTTCCAGCTCGCGATCGCCGGACGGGTCGTCCGCGGCCGGATCGACGCCGTGTACCGGAAGGACGACGGAGACAGGACGACGTACGAGATCGTCGACTGGAAGACCGGCCACGGCCGCACCGCCGACCCGCTCCAGCTCGCGCTGTACCGGCTCGCCTGGGCCGAGCAGCAGGGTGTGCCCCTGGAATCCGTCACCGCCGTGTTCCTGTACGTCCGTGGCGGCGAGGTCGTACGGCCGGACGACCTCGCGGACCGTCCCGCGCTGGAACGGCTCCTCACCGAGGACCCGGCCCGTCCTCGGCACGAGGCTCCCGGAGAACCGCCGGACGAGCACGTCTCCGTGGGCGGATAGGCTCATGAACATGAGCAAGCCCGTTGACAGCGCCGTCAGCACCGTCCGCACGTACATCGAGACCCACCGGACCGCCTTCCTCGACGACCTCGTGGAATGGCTGCGCATCCCCTCGGTCTCCGCTCAGCCCGACCACGCGGCAGACGTGGCACGCAGCGCCGACTGGCTCGCCGCCAAACTCCGGGAGACCGGGTTCCCGACCAGCGAGGTCTGGCCCACCGCGGGAGCCCCGGCCGTCTTCGCCGAGTGGCCCTCCGAGGACCCCGGCGCGCCCACGGTCCTCGTCTACGGACACCACGACGTGCAGCCGGCCGACCGCGCGGACGGCTGGGCCACCGAACCCTTCGAACCGGTGATCCGCGGCAACCGCCTCCACGCGCGCGGTGCCGCCGACGACAAGGGCCAGGTGTTCTTCCACACACTCGGGGTCCGGGCCCACCTCGCCGCCACCGGGCGCACCACCCCGGCCGTGCACCTCAAGCTGCTGATCGAGGGCGAGGAGGAATCCGGCTCCCCGCACTTCCGGGACCTCGTCGAAGAACGCGCGGAGCGGCTCGCCGCCGACGCCGTGATCGTCTCCGACACCGGCATGTGGTCCGAGGACACCCCGACCGTGTGCACGGGCATGCGCGGCCTGGCCGAGTGCGAGATCGAGCTGCGCGGCCCCGAGCAGGACATCCACTCCGGATCGTTCGGCGGCGCCGTGCCCAACCCGGCCACCGCCGCGGCCCGCCTGGTCGCCGCCCTCCACGACGATCACGCGCGCGTGGCCGTACCCGGCTTCTACGAAGGCGTCACCGGACTCACCGACCACGAGCGCGCGCTCTTCGCCGAGCTGCCCTTCGACGAGGAGCGGTGGCTGCGCACGGCCAAGTCGACGGCCACCCACGGAGAGGCCGGCTACACCACCCTGGAGCGCGTCTGGGCCCGCCCGACCGCCGAGGTGAACGGCATCGGCGGTGGCTACCAGGGCCCCGGAAGCAAAACGATCATCCCGTCCTCGGCCCTGGTGAAGCTCTCTTTCCGGCTGGTCGCCGGACAGGACGCCGACCACATCGAGAAGGCCGTACGCGCCTGGGCGGCCGAGCAGGTGCCCGACGGCATCCGGCACGAGATCACGTTCGGCGCGGCCACGCGCCCCTGCCTGACGCCACTGGACCACCCGGCCCTGCAGTCCGTCGTCCGCGCCATGGGCCGCGCCTTCGAGCAGCCGATCCGCTACACCCGCGAGGGCGGCTCGGGACCGGCGGCCGACCTCCAGGAAGTCCTGGGAGCCCCCGTGCTCTTCCTGGGCATCTCCGTTCCCTCCGACGGCTGGCACGCCCCCGACGAGAAGGTCGAACTCGACCTCCTCATGAAGGGTGTCGAGACGACGGCCTACCTCTGGGGCGACCTGGCCGAGAACTGGCGCGAGACACACTGAACAAGCCGAGCCGCACCCTCAAGAGCGCACCGCACGCCCGTCCTCCTGAACCGCCCGCCGAAATAACCGTTCCACCGGGGGAGTTGGAAGCACCCGTGACCACCTGGACCGACCACAGTGCCGACCGTCCCATCTCGCTCACCGCGTCGAGCGGCATCGACCGGGCCGCCCATCACCGGCTCGACGAGGCCTGGCTGGCGGCGGCCTGGAGCCATCCCACGACCCGTGTCTTCGTGGTCTCCGGCGGTCAGGTGCTCATCGACGAGATCGCCGACGGCAGCACCGAACTGCTGATGACACCCTCGTTCGAGGCCCCGCTCACCGAGGCGCACCGCTACTTCCTGGGCACGGACGACGACGGGGTGAGCTACTTCGCGCTCCAGAAGGACGCCCTTCCCGGCCGCATGGACCAGTCCGCCCGCCCGGCGGGCCTGCGCGAGGCCGGCCTCCTGCTGTCCCCGCGCGACGCCGGCCTGATGGTCCACGCGGTCGCGCTGGAGAACTGGCAGCGGCTGCACCGCTTCTGCTCCCGCTGCGGTGAGCGCACGGTCATCGCGGCCGCCGGTCACATCCGTCGCTGCCCCGCCTGCGGTGCCGAGCACTACCCGCGCACCGACCCGGCCGTGATCATGGCCGTCACGGACGACGAGGACCGCATCCTGCTCGGCCGCCAGGTGCACTGGCCCGAAGGCCGCTTCTCCACCCTGGCGGGCTTCGTCGAACCAGGTGAGTCGATCGAGCAGTCCGTGCGCCGCGAGGTCTTCGAGGAGGTGGGTGTCACCGTCGGCGAGGTCGACTACGTCGCCAGCCAGCCCTGGCCGTTCCCCTCCAGCCTGATGCTGGGCTTCAGGGCCCGCGCCACCTCGGGGGAGATCACCGTCGACGGCGAGGAGATCGAGGAAGCCCGCTGGTTCTCCCGGGACGAGCTGCGGACGGCCTTCGAGTCCGGGGAGGTGCTTCCGCCCTACGGGATCTCGATCGCAGCCCGCCTGATCGAACTCTGGTACGGCAAGCCCCTGCCGACGCGGGGGCACCTCGCCTGACGGGTCCCGCGAGGGCCCGGGTGGGCCCCCGCGCCGGGCAGCACGACGCGAAGACGCCCCACGTATGGCCAGGCCCCCTCCAGCGGCTCGCTGGAGGGGGCCTGGCCATTACCGTGAGGGGGTTCAGGCGGTGAGGGCCTGCTTCACCTGGGCGAGGCTGGGGTTCGTCATGACGACCTCGCCACCGCCGTTGGCGGATACCACGAGCACGGTGGGCACCGTCTGGTTACCGCCGTTCGCCTTCTCGACGAACGCCGCGGACTGCGGGTCCTGCTCGATGTTGATCTCGTTGTACGTGATGCCCTCGCGGTCCATCTGGCTCTTGAGCCGACGGCAGTAGCCGCACCACGTGGTGCTGTACATCGTCACAGTGCCCTGCATGTCTCATGCGCTCCTTCACGGCTTCGGGTGCGTGGTCGCTGCCAGTGGAACGCAGCATGCCCGGTCGCCATTCCCGCGGGGGGTCTCAGGGGGCAGGCCGGGACGTGATGCTCGCCGCACCGCCGTCAGGTGCGGCGAGCATCACAAGAGAAGAGCGGCCACGCCGACAGGAGGCTGCCTGCCGTCCGGGGAATGGCCGAGAAGCGACCTTCGCCGCACGGGGCGGACGTGACGCCTGACGCATTCGTACGATCGCAGGCGCCTCCCTGTGGACAACCTGCCCATCCGTCTCCGCCGACCTGGCAGCATGGCGGGGTGACAGCAGCAACGCACTCCACCCTCTTCCCGCAGGTTCCGGACACGGCCGACGCGGTGCTCGACGGGCTCGACCCCGAGCAGCGCGAGGTCGCCACCGCCCTGCACGGTCCGGTGTGTGTACTGGCCGGTGCGGGCACGGGCAAGACCCGCGCGATCACCCACCGCATCGCCTACGGAGTGCGCGCGGGAATCCTCCAGCCCTCCAGCGTGCTCGCGGTCACCTTCACCAACCGGGCCGCGGGCGAGATGCGCGGCCGTCTGCGCCAGCTCGGCGCCGGAGGGGTCCAGGCCCGCACCTTCCACTCCGCCGCGCTGCGCCAGCTCCAGTACTTCTGGCCGAAAGCCGTCGGTGGCAACCTGCCCCGGCTCGTGGACCGCAAGGTCCAGATCGTCGCGGACGCGGCGGCCGCCTGCCGCATCCGCCTCGACCGGGGAGAGCTGCGGGACGTCACCGGCGAGATCGAATGGTCCAAGGTCACCCAGACCGTCCCCGCCGACTACCCCGCGGCCGCCGCCCGGGCCGGCCGGGAAGCCCCCCGGGACCCGGCCGAGATCGCCAAGATCTACTCGGCGTACGAGGACCTCAAGCGGGACCGGGCGGTCATCGACTTCGAGGACGTCCTGCTGCTGACGGTGGCGGTCCTGCAGGACCGCCGGGACATCGCCGAACAGGTCCGCTCCCAGTACCAGCACTTCGTGGTCGACGAGTACCAGGACGTCAGCCCCCTCCAGCAACGCCTTCTGGAGCTGTGGCTCGGTGAGCGGGACAGCCTCTGCGTGGTCGGTGACGCCAGCCAGACGATCTACTCGTTCACCGGCGCCACCCCGGACCACCTGCTCGACTTCCGCACCCGCCACCCCGGAGCCACCGTCGTCAAACTGGTCCGCGACTACCGCTCCTCGCCCCAGGTCGTCCACCTCGCCAACGGACTGCTCTCCCAGGCCCGCGGACGCGCCGCCGACCACCGCCTCGAGCTGATCTCCCAGCGACCGCCGGGCGCCGATCCCGTCTACGCCGAGTACACGGACGAGCCCGCCGAGGCCGAGGGCGCCGCCCGCCGCATCCGTGATCTCGTCGCCTCGGGCGTCCCCGCCGGTGAGATCGCGATCCTGTTCCGCACGAACTCCCAGTCCGAGATCTACGAACAGGCCCTCGCCGACGCCGGTGTGCCCTACCAGCTGCGCGGCGCCGAGCGGTTCTTCGACCGTCCCGAGGTGCGCAAGGCGGGCTCGGCCCTGCGCGCCGCGGCCCGCTTCGGCGGCAACGACTCGCTGCTCGACGATGTCGTCGACCTGCCCTCGCAGGTCAGAGCGGTGCTCTCCGGTGAGGGCTGGACCAGCAAGCCCCCGGCGGGCTCCGGCGCGGTCAGGGAGCGCTGGGAGTCGCTGGCCGCTCTGGTGAACCTCGCGCAGGACTTCGCGGCCGCCAGGCCCGGTGCGACGCTCGGCGACCTGGTGGCGGAGCTCGACGAACGCGCGAGCGCTCAGCACGCCCCGACCGTGCAGGGCGTCACCCTGGCCTCCCTGCACTCCGCCAAGGGACTGGAGTGGGACGTCGTCTTCCTGGTCGGTGTCGCCGAGGGCATGATGCCGATCAGCTACGCGAAGACCGAGGAGCAGGTCGAGGAGGAACGCCGCCTCTTGTACGTCGGCGTCACCCGTGCGAGGGAGCACCTCTTCGTCTCCTGGGCGCTGTCCCGTTCCCCCGGCGGCCGAGCGAGTCGGCGCCCCAGCAGGTTCCTGGACGGTCTGCGTCCCGGCTCCGTCGCCACGGCGGGCCGGGGTCGCGGCGGGGTCTCCCCGGGAGGCATCGAGCGCGGCGCCGGAAGCAGTGCCGTCACCGCCGTGCGCCGCACGAGCCGGACCCCGGCGCGCTGCCGGGTCTGCGGCCGCACCCTCACCGACGCCGGCGAGATGAAGCTGATGCGCTGCGAGGACTGTCCTTCGGACATGGACGAGGGGCTCTACGAGCGGCTGCGCGAGTGGCGTGCGGTGCAGGCGCAGCGCACGGGGCAGCCCGCGTTCTGCGTCTTCACCGACAAGACGCTGATGGCGATCGCGGAGACCGCGCCGGACGACGAGGGCGGGCTCGCGCGGATCCCCGGGGTCGGCGTGCGCAAACTCAACCGCTTCGGAGCTGACGTTCTGGCCATCTGCGCAGGCCGAGAGATCGAGGGAGACGGCGAGGGCGACTGATTCAAACTCGTCGAAAAAATAGTTTGCGCATGCCCCAGCAAGCCCCATAGGTTCTTAACCACGGCAGCAGCGGCCTTCTCCAAGGCCCTGGTTCCGTGCTGTACTTAATAGCCGTCGGACCGGTTCGCACCGGTCCCCCAAGACGCCGAGAGGAGGCGATTCCAGTGATCAGCATCAACACCAGCCCCGTCAACACCGTGAAAATGACCGATCTCTCGGTCGTCGTCTCCACGTGCATGCTCGGCGTCTCGAACCTGGGCACCGGTCTGTCCGGCATTCCTGCCGTCCGGCTGGCGTCCTCCCTGTCCCTCGCGGTTCTTCCGATCAGCGAGCGCGATGAGCGACCGACCCAGGCACCGGAAGCGGCAGTAGTGGCAGAGGCACATGCCTACGCCTACGCGGCGGCCGGTGCCGGATTCCTGAAGCAGACGAAGCAGCAGCACACGATGTGGGCCTTCCGTGGGCCTGAACCCTGGAGTGATCCAGCCTGATTCGATCAGGCCGGCGCCTTCAGGGCCGCGGAACCCCACCCGGGATCCGCGGCCCTTCTGTTTGTCCCCGACCGGGGACGGCAGAGCGAAGGGGCCTCGGGACAAGACAAGAACCCGGTACCAGCCGCCAACCGGCCAACCCGGCCGGCACGACCAGACGAGGAAGACGAACCGTGCAACTCGAAGCGCACGCCCCGTCCGTACCGCCTTCCGAAACGATCTCCCCGCCCGGCCTCACGGAGGACTCCACCTTGATCCCGCTCACCGCGCTCACCGCGCTCGACGACGCCATCGAGAACCTCGGCGTACCCGTCCCCTGCCGTACCTACGACCCGGAGGTCTTCTTCGCCGAGTCGCCGGCCGACGTCGAGTACGCCAAGTCTCTCTGCCGCACCTGCCCGCTGATCGAGGCCTGCCTCGCCGGCGCCAAGGAGCGGCGTGAGCCCTGGGGCGTCTGGGGTGGCGAGCTGTTCGTCCAGGGTGTCGTCGTGGCCCGCAAGCGGCCGCGTGGCCGCCCGCGCAAGAACCCGGTTGCGGCATGAACATCCGAGGAACGATCGACCGTCCCCTGACGCACGACCCCAAGAAGCAGGCCCCGATGAAGCCGTCCACGAGCGAGCCCGCAGGCTCCGCGATCCCAGACTTCACCACCACCGGCGCGAACGGCTCGCGTCAGAACAGGACCCGAGAGATGCAACTCATCCCAGAAGCCTTGGCTCGTGCGCATATGCAAGAGCGACTGCATCAGGCCGAGCAGGAACGCCAGGCCGTGCGCCTGGCCACCGCTCGCCGCATGCAGCGCCGCGCCGAACGCGCCTCGATGCGAGCTCGGCGCGCGCTGGCCATGGCGGTCATGCAGTAATCGCCACACCTCGCGCTTCGGCGCGACACCCGTGGCGGCCGCGGCCGCCACAGACGTGAATCCCCCGGGGACCGGTCCGAACGGACCGGTCCCCGCGGTGCGTTGTACAGGGCCAACCGCCGGTCGCGGCGATATCGTCGCCCGAGTGACGAGTCTTCCCGAAGACAGTGACAGCACCGACCCCGTGTCGCGGTCCGAAGAGGGCGAAGCCCAGAAGATCGTGTGCGCCCTCTGCGGCACACCGGCCGACGGCCCCGTCCTGACCTGGACCTGTTCCGTCGAGAACGGCACCCGCCGCTACTTCTGCGACGACTGCGCCCGCGGCAACCTCAGATCGATCGAGGGCCGTCTCGACTCGGCCTGGTGGTAGACCGCTTCGACGGAGGGCTCGCCACCCGGTTCGGCGACGGTCCCCCCGCGGGGCGCGGCCGTGCCGTGGACTCAGGCCTCGGCGGCCGACGCCTCTTCTTCCAGCTCCCCGTCCTCCAACTCGCCCTCCGCCGACTCGTCTTCCGGGACGAACCCCGGCAGCCACTCCTCCAGTTCGTCGCGCAGACGGACCGTCGCGCCGAGTTGGCACAGGACACCGATGGTGCTGAGCGTCACCCGGTGTATGAGGAGGTAGGACGGCGGGAGGTTCAACTGCCTGCCCAACTGGTGGGCGGGGGAACGGGGGTCGGCGATGCGGGCTGCCTGGCTGCGCATCCAGCCCCGGGTGAAGGTGAACTCGTCCGCCTGGGCCGGTTCGATGATCGGCAGAAGGTAGTCCAGGACCGCGTCGGGTTCGAGGTCTATCGATTCCTTGACGAAGCCTTCCTCGCGGAGCAGTTCGTAGACCGAGTCGGCGTCACCGTCCAGGGTCATGCGGAGGGAATCGCCTATCGGCTGGGGAAGGCCCCCGGGAAGCCGGTCCACCGTGCCGAAGTCCAGGACGCCCAGACGCCAGCCGCTCTTCTCGTCCGGCAGGAGACGGAAGTTGCCCGGGTGCGGATCGGCGTGCAGCAGGCCGGTGCGGGCGGGGCCCGAGAACAGGAAGCGGGCCAGCAACTGACCGGCGCGGTTCCGCTGCTCCAGCGTGCCGTCGGTGATCACCTCGGACAGCGGTATCCCGTCGATCCACTCGGTCACCAGGACCTGCTCGCACTGGTGGACCACCGCCGGCACCAGGACGTCCGGGTCGTCCGCGAACTCCTCCGCGTGCGCGGCCTGGGCCTGCGCCTCCAAGCCGTAGTCGAGCTCCTCGGAGACCCGGTCGCGCAGCTCCGCGATGAGCGGCTTGATGTCCATACCGGGAATCAGGGGACCGAGAAGCCGGGCGAATCGTCCGAGCTGGGTGAGGTCGGACAGAAGTGCCTCGCCCGCCCCCGGATACTGCACCTTGACGGCGACCTCACGGCCGTCGTGCCACACCGCCCGGTGCACCTGGCCGATCGAGGCCGCCGCGGACGGCTTGTCCTCGAACTCCATGAACAGCTCGGCCCAGTCCGCGCCGAGCCGCTCCTCCAGCACGGAATGGACCGTGCTGGTCGGCATGGGCGGCGCGGCTTCCTGGAGTTTCGTCAGCGCCGCGCGATAGGGGCCCGCGATCTCCTCGGGCAGCGCCGACTCGAAGACGGACAGCGCCTGCCCGAACTTCATCGCACCGCCCTTCAGCTCCCCGAGTACTTTGAAGAGCTGCTCGGCCGTGCGCTGCTGAAGCTCGCGGCCGACGATCTCTGCGGACATCCCGCCGATCCTCTTCCCGAGTCCCCAGGTCGCCCGCCCGGCGAAACCGAGCGGTAGCGCGGCCAGTTTGGCAGTACGGGTGACTGCCTTCCGGGGAAGATCAGACATGCGCCCTCCAGGTGCCGGCAAGCCGTGTCGCGTGCGGCTGTTGCCCTGCCATTGTCTCGTGCGGTCCGCCTTCCTCGGGGGCCCACTCCTCTTTTGTTTTCTCCGCGGTGCCGCAGGGGCAGCCCGGATGGGCCCGGACCGGCTTCGCGTTCCAGTCGCATCCAGGGAGCGACGTCTCCCAGCGGACCCCCGCGCAGGCGGGACGATCCCCGTCCAGAAAGGCGAGCGCGTGGCTCGCGGCGAGTCCGGCGACCGCCGTGGCCAGGGCGAGGTCGCAGGCCGCCACCCTGCGCTGCCGCCCGGAACGCCACTGCGCGACCAGGCGTGGCCAGGTCGGATCCCGGTCGGTGCGCCGCTGGTCCAGACAGCCCGCGCAACCGGTCTCGCCGGGCAGCACCAAGGGGCCGACGACTCCGGTCGCCTCGACGACCCCCGCGTAGAGATGGGGTGTGCCCGTGGTGATCAGGCTCTCGGTGGACGCCGGGTCCGGCGCGTGGACGCCGAGGCCGTCCCGAGGCGCGAGGACGACCAGGGACAGTCCGCGGGTCTCCTCCCCCTCCTTGGAAGAGGCGCGGGCAGGACGGTCGGGGGCCGCCCGGCGCACCGCCCGGCGGGCGGCGTCCTCCCGTCGCTCGCCGACGGACTCGGCGGGAAGGCCGCCGGGCGCCACGTCCCACGGCTCGACGCGACCGAGGTCACGGACCTCGACCTCGCCCACACCGGCGCCCGAGAGCAGCGAGGCCAGGACGACCCCCACCCGGCCGGCGCCGCGGACCTGCACGCGCAGACAACGGCGGGCGGCCAGACGCATGACCGCCCCTCCCGGATCGGGTGTGACGAGGGAGAGCGAGGCGAGGTCGGACCGCAGCCGGTCCATGGCCTCCTTCCTCCCGCGCATCGCGTCCGCGGCCGGGCCGCCTCCGGTGGCGTCGTCCAGCAGGCCCGACCGGGCCAGCCGGTCCACGAGCGCGTCGACATGGCCGTCGGGCAGCCCCATCTCGCGTCCCTGTTCCCGCAGCAGCGGCAGTCCCCGCGTCCCGTCGAGGAGGTCGAGGAAACTGCCTGTCGCCGTGTCCATCGGGCCCAGCACCATCGCGTGCGCCGGCGCCATTCCGAACTGCACGGTGTTGAGATCCCGCCAGCCACGCCGCAGCGCGGGCTTCACGATCGGATGCATGACCTACCCCCGTAGACCGAAGTTCGTCCCCGTACCTCCGTGGCACATCTCTCGCACCGCGGACCGGATGCCAGCATGCCCGGGCCCCGCCGGACCCCGCCGAAAGTTGTCCACAGGCGGCATCGTTCGTCGTACAAATCAGGCGCGGGGGATGCGGATCGACATCGAACCGTCCCGGGGCGGGACTTCCCCCATGTGCAACGGGTAACGTCGGGGCGTGCCCGCCGACCCACTGCACAGCGCCGCAAAAACACAGCGCAGCACGACGAGCCCGCCGCCGAGCGGTTCGGGGGCGAGCGCGATCGAGGTCCGCAGGAGTGCCCGACGGCGCAGAACGGTCTCCGCGTACCGCGAGGGCGATCGCACCGTCGTGCTCATCCCCGCCCGTATGTCCGAGGCGGAGGAGCAGCGCTGGGTGACCGTCATGCTCGACAAACTGGCCGCCCAGGAAAGCAAACGGGTGCTCGGCGACGCCGAACTCGCCGAACGGGCCGAGCGGCTGTCTGCCCACTACTTCGAAGGCCGGGCACGGCCCTCTTCGGTGCGCTGGGTCACCAACCAGAACACCCGCTGGGGCTCGTGCACGCCCGCCGAGGGCAGCATCCGTCTGTCGCACCGGTTGCAGGGCATGCCCGAGTACGTCATCGACTACGTCCTCCTCCATGAGCTCGCCCACCTGCTCGTACCCGGCCACGGGCCGCGCTTCTGGCGGCTCCTCGACGCCTATCCGCGCACCGAGCGCGCTCGCGGCTATCTCGAAGGCGTCGTCGCGGCCGACCGGCTGCCGCACCTCGCGGCCGCGCGCGACGAATAGCGCCGGCCGCCGCGGAGAGGGCGATTGTGTACCGGGTCTGTACCGGCATCGTCCACTTGCCGACTTTGCGGTTAGCCTGACGCGACGCACTCGCTTCGGGATGGGGGACGGTCGTTACGCATGGCCAGGGAATTCCAACGCGGCCACAAGGCCAAGATCAGTGACCTCACCGCGGGCACAGATCTGTACGTAGGTGTGCAGATCACCGGCCCCGGACTGACCTTCGACATCAGTTGCTTCGGTCTGGACGCCGACGAACGGCTGTCGGACGACCGGTACTTCGTGTTCTTCAACCAGCCGAAGTCCCCCGAGGAATCCATCCAGCTGCTGGGCGCCCAGTCGGGGGACACGGAGTCCTTCCGGGTCACCCTCGACCGTGTTCCGGCACAGATCCAGAAGCTGTCCTTCACCGCCACGATCGACGGCGCCGGACAGATGTCGCAGATCGCCCCGGGATACCTCCGGGTCGTCGCGGGCGGCGAGGAGGTGGCCCGCTACACGTTCAGCGGAGCGGAGTTCTCCACCGAACGTGCCGTGATGCTGGGTGACTTCTATCTCAAGGACGTCTGGCGGTTCGCGGCCGTGGGACAGGGCTTCGACGGTGGCCTCGACGCGCTGCTGAAGAACTTCGGCGGCGAGGTCGCCGAGGAGGCGCCCGCCGCCCCACAGACGCAGTCCGCCGCCCCGTCGTTCGCGCCGCCGGCCCAGGCCACCGCGCCGCCGGTGTTCGGCGCTCCCGCAGTCGCCGCTCCGGCTCCCGCCGCGCAGGGCTTCGCGCCGCCGGCCGGTGCGACCCCGCCCGCGCAGGCGCCCGCGCCGTCCGTGCACGCCGCCCCGACGATCGTGGGGCCGTTGCACACCCCGCCGGGCCCCGCGCCGTACGCGCAGCCGCCCGGTCCTCCCGGCCCGCCCGGTCCGCCGCCCGGCTACGGTCAGCAGCCGCCCGGCCAGACGGCTCCGATGCCGCCCGGTTACGGCCAGCAGCCTCCGTCCGCGCCGCCCGGCTATGGTCAGCAGCCCCCGACGGCGCCTCCCGGCTACGGCCAGCAGCCGCAGTACGGCCAGATCCCGGGCCAGGCACCCGGGCAGTACCCGGGTCAGCCCGGCGCTCCCTCCCCGTACGGCGCGCCCCAGGGTGCCCCGCAGGGCGGGGCCGGTGTGGCCGCGGCGCTGGGGGCCTTCAAGGAGACGCCCACCGGCCAGCGGTGGACCCCGCAGAACAAGAAGCTCATCCGTGTCGACCTCGGCGTCGGCGGTCAGCCCGTGCTCGCCCGGCAGGGCAGCATGGTGCTCTACCAGGGCAAGGTCGACTTCAGCTACAAGGGCGCCGGGTTCGCCGGCCGGATCGTGGGCAACGCGACCGGCCAGGAGATGCAGCTGATGCGCTGCACCGGCCAGGGCCAGGTGTTCTTCGCCGAGAACGCCACGCATGTGCACCCGATCGAGCTCCAGGGGGACGCGATCTGTGTCTCCGCGGAGAACGTCCTCGCCTTCGACGAGTCCCTCCAGTACGAGGTCCGCCGGATCGAGGGGCACGGCATCCCCGGCGGCGCCCTGTTCACGATGCAGTTCCAGGGGACCGGCACCATCGTCGTCAAGACGCACGGCGCGCCCGTCGTCCTGCCGGTGACCCCCACGACGTTCGCCGACTGCAACGCCGTCGTGGCCTGGTCCGCGGCCGCGCAGGTGGTCGTCTCCAGTCAGGTGAGGATGCGCCGGAACGCCTACCCCGGCGACACCGGCGAGAGCGTGAACCTCCAGTTCCGCGCCGCGCCGGGCAGTTTCGTCGTCGTCCAGCCGTACGAGGTCTGAGGGAGCCCGTCATGAACCAGCCACTCGCGGGCTTCGCCCCTGCACCCGTCACCGCGCGCATGGAGAACCACGGCAATCACATGCTGAAGGTCGCCCTGCAGACCGGGAACGACCTTCTCGCGCGCGTGGGGTCGATGGTCGCCTACGAAGGGTTCGTCCAGTACGAACCCAACCCGCCCGCCGTACGCCAGATCGCCCGCGACTGGATGACCGGCGAGGGCGCGCCCCTCATGAAGTGCTCCGGCGACGGTCTGCTCTACCTCGCCGACTACGGGGCGAACGTCGTCGTCATCAACCTCAACGGGGACGCGATCTCCGTCAACGCGACGAATCTGCTCGCCTTCGACGCCCACCTCACCTGGGGTGTCGAGCGGGTGAAGGGGCTCGCCAAGTTCGCCGGCCAGGGTCTGTGGAACACCAAGATCTCCGGTCAGGGCTGGGTCGCGCTGACGTCCCGGGGCAAGCCGATCGTCGTCGACTGCGGCGGCGGTGAGGACGAGACGTACGTCGACCCGGACGCGCTCGTCGCCTGGTCCCCGAACCTCAAGGTGAAGGGCAAGCGCAGCTTCAAGGCGCAGTCGCTGATCGGACGCGGCAGCGGCGAGGCGTTCCAGATGGCGTTCTCCGGGACGGGCATCGTCGTCGTCCAGCCCAGCGAGGACAGCACCGACCGCCTCCGAGTCCGGGGCTGAGGGGGAGCAGGACATCATGCAGAGCCCGCTTTTCGGCTACAACGAGCAGCAGACCCAGGACCGCTACAGCCTGCAGAACTCGCAGATGCTGCGCGTCGTCCTGGAGGGCCACGACGACATCCTCGCCCGCAAGGGCACCATGGTGGCGTACCAGGGTCTCGTCGAGTTCGACGCCGAGTACCAGAACAACAGCCAGCACCGCGCGCGTGCCCACACGGGTGAGGGCCTCGACCTGATGCGCTGCCACGGGCAGGGCACGGTCTACTTCGCCAACCTCGGTCAGCACGTGCATGTGCTCGACGTGGACCAGGACGGCCTCACCGTCGACAGCAGCTACGTGCTGGCGATGGACTCCGGGCTGCACCACGAGGTCATCGCGGTGGACAGCCAGTACGGCATCTCCGGCTCCGGCAAGTACCAGCTCAACATCACGGGACGCGGCAAGGTCGCGCTGATGACCTCCGGGATGCCGTTGATGATGCAGGTCACCCCGGACAAGTACGTCAACTGCGATGCCGACGCGATCGTCGCCTGGTCCACCGGTCTGCGCGTGCAGATGCAGGCCCAGACCCACTCCTCCGGAGTGTGGCGGCGCCGCGGGAACACCGGCGAGGGCTGGGAGCTCAGCTTCATGGGCACCGGCTACGCGCTCATCCAGCCCAGCGAACTGCTGCCGCCGCAGAACGCGGCGATCGGCCAGGGGATGCGTGCCCAGTACGGCATGGGCCAGCACGGCGCCCACGCGCAGAACCAGGGCAACGCCTGGAGCTGACCGTCCGCCGGTAGCGATGATCACTGACCTGATCATGGACGTGATCAGGGTCCGGCGAGCAGCGACGGCGAGCTGACGTAAGGGGCGACCGCCCAGGCGGTCGCCCCTTACGCGTCGATCCCTTACGCGTCGATCCCTTACGCGTCGATCCCTTACGCGTCGATCCCTTACGCGTCGATCCCTTACGCGTCGATCCCGTGCGTGGCGGTCACAGCCGTGCGCGGGTCGCTTCCACGAGACGTACGACCGAAGCGTCGGCCACCTCGGCCACCTCGTCGTACGCGAACCAGCGCAGGTCGAGGGACTCGTCGCTGATGGCCTCGACGGCGTCGGCCGGGGCGAGCGCGGCGTACTGGACGTCCAGATGCCAGTGGCACGGCGCCGGGATGGCGTGCCGGTCCAGTGTCACGGGGCCGCCCGGCGCCAGGGTCAGATCCGGGATGCCCGACTCCTCGGTCGCCTCCCTAAGGGCCGCGTCGGCCAGGGTCGCATCGCCCGGTTCGCAGTGCCCGCCCATCTGGAGCCACATCTGGAGCTTGCGGTGCAGGGTGAGCAGGACGCGGCCGCGCAGCGGGTCGACCACCAGAGCGCTCGCCGTGATGTGCCCGGCGTGACACGCCTTCCACAGGCCGTCCGGGTGCGCGGCCAGGTGGTCGAGGTAGACCTGGCGCAGCTCGTCCTGGCCCTCGTGGTTCTTCAGCACGAGGACCGCGTCGTCGTACAGGCTCACTCGGTGCCGTCGCCCTTGTCGGTGGTCTTGGAGTCGCCGTCCTCGGTGCTCTGGTCCTTCTTCAGGTTCGGCTTTTCGTGCGCGGCGCCGCTCGCGGCCTCGCCGAGCATCTTGTCGATCTCGGAGAAGTCCAACTGCTCGCGGTGCACGAAGCCGTCCGGGTCGTCCAGGTCGGACGCGGTGGGCAGCATGTCCGGGTGGGCCCACAGACCGTCCCGGCCGTCCACGCCGTGCGCGTCGGTGAGGGAGGCCCACAGGCGCGAGGCGTCGCGCAGTCGGCGCGGGCGCAGCTGAAGGCCGATCAGCGTGGCGAACGTCTGCTCGGCCGGACCGCCCGTGGCGCGCCGGCGGCGCAGCGTCTCGCGCAGCGCGTCGGCCGAAGAGAGCCGCGGCTTGGCCGCCGAATGGACCACCGCGTCCACCCAGCCCTCGACGAGCGCGAGCGCCGTCTCCAGACGGGCCAGTGCCGCCTTCTGCTCGGGCGTGTCCTCGGGCTGGAACATGCCCTGCTGGAGTGCCTGCTGCAGCTCCTCCGGGTTCTGCGGGTCGAACTGGCCGACCACGTCCTCCAGCTTCGCGGTGTCGACCTTGATCCCGCGCGCGTAGCCCTCGACGGCGCCGAACAGGTGGGAGCGCAGCCACGGCACGTGCGCGAAGAGGCGCTGGTGGGCTGCCTCGCGCAGGGCGAGGTACAGCCGCACCTCCTCCTGGGGGACGCTCAGGTCCTTGCCGAAGGACTCGATGTTCAGCGGCAGCAGCGCGGCCTTGCCGACCGGGCCGAGCGGCAGGCCGATGTCGGTCGAGCCGACGACCTCGCCCGCGAGCACGCCCACGGCCTGGCCGATCTGCGTCCCGAACATGGCGCCGCCCATGGAGCGCATCATGCCGATGAGCGGGCCGGCCATGGCCTGCATCTCCTCCGGCAGCACGTCGCCCATGGCCGCGCCGACCCGTTCGGCGACCGGGTCGACGAGCTCCTTCCACACGGGCAGGGTCGCCTCGACCCACTCCGCCCGGCTCCACGCCAGGGCGGAGGCCGCGCCGGACGGCAGGGACGTCGCGTCGTCCAGCCACAGATCGGCCAGCCGTACGGCCTCTTCGACCGCGACTCGCTCGGCGGGGCCGATGCTCGCGTCCTTGGTGCCGTCAGAGGTGCCCTGGGAGACCGTCTGCCGGGCGATCTGCTTGGCCATGTCCCAATTCACCGGGCCACCCTCGTACGAGAGCATCTGGCCCAGTTGCTGGAACGCGGCGCCCAGGTCGTTGGGGTTCATGGAACCGAACATGGCTGCGAGCGGATTGTCGGCTCCGGGGCCACCGGCTCCGGACGGCCCGAAACCGAACGGTCCCTGGCCACCGCCGCCCTGCTGGTCCTTCTTCTTGCCCTCGTCGCCGTTGTCCGGCTCCTCCGGCGGAAGGCCGAATCCGAATGGGGTGTCACTCACGGGATTCCTCGGCTGGTAAGGCCGCCGGTGCTTTCCGACGGCGGCTGCCCACAACACCACCCAGCGTAGACACCTGAACCCGATCGGGCCTCGGTGCTTCGCCGACTCGTCGCCTGCGGCAGGATGGATGCCACCTGGTAGGGACGCGTCACACGCGTCCATTACTGAAGACAACCGCTGGAGACGCCCGGTGAGTTCCCCAGATCCGCAGGTTCGCGCAGCGCGAAACCACTCAACCAGCCCAGCCTCGCGCGGCCCCGTCGTCGCGGTCACCGGCGCCGCGGCCGGTGTGGGCGCGCTGCTCACCGAGCGGCTGGCCGCCAGCGAGGAGATCCGGCAGGTCGTCGCGATCGACGAGCGGCGCGGCGAGTGCGCCGAGGCCCAGTGGCACATCCTGGACGTCCGGGACCCGGCGATCGCCGAGAAGCTGCGCGGGGCGGACGTCGTGGTGCATCTGGCCCTCGACCTCGATCTGGAGACGGACGCGGCGGCCCGGACGGCCTACAACGTCCGGGGGACCCAGACCGTGCTCACGGCCGCCGCGGCGGCCGGGGTCCACCGGGTCGTGCTGTGCACGTCGGCGATGGTCTACGGGGCGCTGCCCGACAACGAGCTGCCCCTCTCCGAGGACGCCGAGCTGAGGGCGACGGCCGAGGCCACGGGTGTGGGCGACCTTCTGGAGATCGAGCGGCTCGCACGTCGCGCGCCGCGCGCCCATCCGGGACTGAACGTGACCGTCGTACGGCCGGCGGTGCTGGTCGGCGGCGACACCGACACCGCGCTGACCAGGTACTTCGAGTCTCCCCGGCTGCTGGTCGTGGCCGGGTCGAGGCCCGCCTGGCAGTTCTGCCACGTCGAGGACCTGTGCGCCGCGCTGGAGTACGCGGTGCTCGAGAAGGTGGAGGGCGAGCTCGCCGTCGGCTGCGACGGCTGGCTCGGACAGGAGGAGGTGGAGGAGCTGAGCGGGATCCGGCGGATGGAGCTGCCGTCCGCGGTCGCGCTGGGCGCCGCCGCGCGGCTCCACCGGATCGGGCTCACCCCTTCGCCCGCGGGGGATCTCGCCTACACGATGTACCCCTGGGTGGTCAGCGGGAGCCGGCTGCACGACGCCGGCTGGCGGCCCAAGTGGAACAACGAGGAGGTTCTGGCGGTGCTGCTGGAGGAGGTCGCCGGGCGGCACACGGTGGCCGGCCGACGGCTGGGACGCAAAGACGCGACCGCGGCGGGCGCGGCCGGCGCGACGGTGGCCCTGCTGGGTGCGGCCGCGGTGGTACGGCGGGCGCGCAAGGCCCGGCGCCGTATCTGAGACCCGGGCCCTGCCGTCGAACGCAGGCCGAGCTGACGGGGGCTCGCGGCGGCGGGGACCGGGTCTGCGGGAGACTCCATGGACTCACGCGCGCGTGCCGGGTGAAAGCCGCATTCCATGGTGTCGGTGGGGTGCGGCACGATGGGGCCATGGCACCTACCTATGACCACCCGGGTGAGCAGGCCGCGCGGGATCCGATCCGGCTGCTCGCGATCCGCGACGAACCGCTCTCCCTGGACGAGGTCTTCAAGGCCGTCGGGGATGACGCCGCCGGGGGGACCGCGTTGTTCGTGGGGACCGTACGCAATCACGACGGCGGCGCCGACGTCGAGGAGCTGGGGTACTCGTGTCACCCCACTGCCGAGGCGGAGATGCGGCGGGTCGCCGAGAAGGTGGCCGCCGCCTATCCGGTGCGGGCGCTGGCGGCGGTCCACCGGGTCGGCGACCTGGCCGTCGGCGACCTGGCCGTCGTCGTCGCCGTGTCGTGCGCGCACCGGGGCGAGGCCTTCGAGGCCTGTCGCAGGCTGATCGACGATCTCAAGCACGAGGTGCCGATCTGGAAGCACCAGAAGTTCTCCGACGGCTCGCAGGAATGGGTCGGCGCCTGCTGAGACCGACGGGATTTCCCGCGGCCGGAGGTCGGCCGATTCCCCGCCCGGCCTCCGGTTGCGTAACCGGGGCCCTGCCGTGAGCGTTAACAGTGCGGATGGTTAATCTGCTGATCAGTCAGTTGCGGTCGCTCATGGGGTTGGGAGGTCGACATGGCGGCGCTTGCCTGGTTGATGATTCCGTTGATGGCAGCGATCGGTGCCGGAGTGTGGGGGAGTTGGGCCGGCCGGAATCGCAAAGCCGCGGGAGACGGTGTCGAGCTCGCTGGATACACGCGCTTCCGCGAGGCCATGGAACGGACCGAGGTCCGGGAGAAGTCCCACTCCGACGCGAGGTGAGGTTCCGGCCGATCGGGCCGCGGGCCGGTGGGGTTCCCGTCAGGGAGACCCCCGGCCGTGAGGATCCGGACCGTGAGATGTCCCGGCCGACTCCGTGATGTGTGGTGCCCGGGCGTACGACCGGGGCGTCCGAGACGTTCCGCGAGGTGACGGGCCCGCTCCGGCACGGCCTCGTCCGGAGCCCCGGGGAACACCGGCGGGAGGCGCCCGGTGGGGTCTCCCGCGCGGACCCGGACCGCACCACGTACGGACGGCCCCGACGGTGCGCTTACAGCACCGTCCCGTACTGTCGTTCCATGCCACGCCGCACCGCGACGATGCTCGCCTCCACCCTCATCCTGATCGCGCTCCTGTGCGCGGGAGTGTTCATCAAAGTGCCGTACTCGGAGATGTCACCGGGTCCCACGGTGAACACACTGGGTGACCACGACGGCGAGCCGGTGCTGCAGATCTCCGGCCGCAAGACCTACCCGACGACCGGTCATCTGAACATGACCACGGTCCGGGTCACGAGCGCCGACTACAACATGAACCTCGTCGAGGCTGTGTACGGATGGCTGGCACACGACAACAAGGTCGTGCCGCACGACACCCTGTACCCGGACGGCAAGACCGAGGAACAGTCGACGCAGGAGAACGCCGAGGAGTTCAGCCAGTCCCAGGAGAGCGCCAAGGTGGCCGCTCTGAAGGAACTGGGCATCCCGGTGAAGTCCTGGGTGATCGTCTCCACGGTCGTCAAGGGCTCCCCGTCCGAGGGACGGCTGCACGCCGGTGACGTCATCAAGGCCGTCGACGGCGCGAAGGTGAAGGCGCCCGACGACGTCGCGAAGCTGGTCACCAAGCACAAGCCCGGCGAGAAGGTCGTGTTCACGATCACGCCCGCCAAGGAGCAGGCCGCCGCCGAGAAGGAGAACACCACGGCGACCGGGACCAAGGACGTGACGATCACCACGGCCAAGTCCGACGACAGCGGCGGCGACCGTGCCATCGTCGGGATCTCGGCCGGGACCGACCACACGTTCCCCTTCACGATCGACATCAAGCTCGCCGACGTCGGAGGACCGAGTGCCGGTCTGATGTTCTCGCTCGGCATCGTGGACAAGCTCACTCCGGGCAACCTCACCGGAGGCAAGTTCGTGGCCGGGACCGGCACCATCGACGACAGCGGCAAGGTCGGCCCGATCGGCGGCATCGAGATGAAGACCGTCGGCGCGCGCGACAAGGGCGCCCAGTACTTCCTGACGCCCAAGGACAACTGCGCCGCCGCGGCCAAGGACACCCCGAGCGGGCTCACGCTCGTCAAGGTCGACACCATCGACGACGCGATGAGCGCCCTCAAGGACATCGGCGCGGGCCGGACGTCCGACCTGCCGAAGTGCACGGCCAAGGGCTGACGGACACCCGTCGCCCGTGAGGGGGCGCTCCGCGTCACGCGGAGCGCCCTCCTTCACGTCCGTACGCGGGATCAGTCCGCGAACGTCGACGACAGCGCCTCCGCGAGGCCCGGGACCAGATCCGCTCCCGTGAGCACCTCCTTCGGTGCGTCCTTCTCGCGCAGCCGCAGCGCCGAGTCGCGGGTGCCGTCGCGCAGGACTCCGACCGTCATCCGCACCTCCTGACGGTCCGGGTGCGCGGCGACCCACTTGGTGAGCTTCTTGCCGCTGAGACCCTCCGGGACCGAGGCCTCCGCGGACGGCGGCAGCATCAGCCGCTCCACGGTGAGCGCGCAGCCCACCACGGAGTCCGGCCAGGCGATGGTGCCGAGGAACTCGTCCAGCGGCTTGCCGGCAGGGATCTCGTCCTGCTCGACGGGGGTGAGACCGATGGTCTCCTGCTCGTTCTCCAGGCCGAGTTGAGCGGCGAGGCCGGGTTCCTGGACCCGCAGGCGTGCGGTGTCTACGAGGGCGAAGAGGCGGGCGGGCTGGTCCCAGCCGAGGCCCGAGGCGTACTCGTCGATCTCGAGTACGGCCCGGGTGAGGGGGTTCGCTGCCATGGGAGTGTTGGACATGGTCACAATCCTGCCTCGTTCGTACCCGGATCCGGGAACCGAGTAAAGCGTGAGTAAGTTGCATAGATGAGGCTCCTCGATCACGGAGCCTTACGGACGGTCCACCGACACGGGGGGCCTGACGGAATCGACAGCGACTTCGAGGTGCGCACCTTGGCTTTCCAGATGCCGGACCGCGGCGGAGGCCCGACGGGGTCACGGATCAGAGTGGGCCGGCCGTCCCGGCGCGTCCGGGCCCTGCTCATGACACTGGGCGTGCTGGCCGTGCTGGCCATGACCTTCGTCATGTTCGCGGGGTTCTGGACGGACTGGCTGTGGTACCGCTCGGTCCACTACTCGTCGGTCTTCACCACCACCCTGTGGACCAAGATCGGACTCTTCTTCGTCTTCGGTCTGCTGATGGCGGCCGCGGTGGGCTTCAACATCTGGCTGGCCCACCGGCTGCGCCCGCCGCTGAGCGCCATGTCGATGGAGCAGCAGAGCCTCGACCGGTACCGCATGGGCATCGCGCCCTACAAGCGCTGGCTGCTGGTCGCGATCACCTCCCTGGTGGGGTTGATCGCCGGCGCGTCCGCCTCGGGCCAGTGGCGTACGTGGCTCATGTGGGTGAACGGAGTGCCCTTCCACCAGAAGGACCCCCAGTTCCACCTCGACGTGTCGTTCTACGCCTTCGACCTGCCCTGGTACCGCTTCCTGCTCGGCTTCGGCTTCGCCGCCGCCGTGCTCTCGCTGGTCGCCGCCGCGCTCACGCACTACCTGTACGGCGGTCTGCGGATCACCAGTCCGGGAGCGCGTGCCACGGCCGCGGCCACCGGGCACCTCTCGGTGCTCCTCGGTATCTTCGTCGCGCTCAAGGCGGTCGCGTACTGGCTCGACCGGTACGGGCTCGCGGTGAAGTCCAGTGACTTCAAGGCGACCGGCAACTGGACGGGCCTGAGGTACGTCGACGCGAACGCCTATCTGCCCGCCAAGACGATCCTGTTCTGCATCGCCGTCATCTGCGCGCTGCTCTTCTTCGCCACGTTGTGGCGGCGTACCTGGCAGCTGCCCGTCATCGGCTTCGGCCTGATGGTGCTCTCGGCGATCCTCATCGGCGGTCTGTACCCCGCGATCGTCCAGAAGTTCCAGGTCCAGCCGAACGAGCAGGCCAAGGAATCGCCGTACGTCGAGAAGAACCTCAAGGCGACCCGTGAGGCGTACGGGATCGACGGCACCGACGTGGTGCCCTACAAGGGATCCAGCGACACCGCGGACAAGGCCAAGCTCCGCGACGACGCCGACACGGTCGCCAGCATCCGGCTGATGGACCCGAACATCGTGTCGCCGACCTTCCAGCAGCTCCAGCAGGTGCGGAACTACTACGGCTTCCCGTCCAACCTGGACGTCGACCGGTACACGAAGGACGGCAAGGACCAGGACACCGTCCTCGGTCTGCGCGAGCTGAACCTCGCGGGCATCCCGAAGAGCAACTGGATCAACGACCACTTCCGGTACACGCACGGGTACGGCGTCGTCGCGGCCAAGGGCACCACGGCCGACAGCGAGGGCCGCCCGCTCTTCACCGAGTACGACCTGCCGTCCAAGGGCGACCTGGGCGATTACCAGCAGCAGATCTACTACGGCGAGAAGACCACCCAGTACTCGATCGTCGGCGGTCCCCAGAAGGAGATCGACTACTCCGACGACAGCGGTGAGAAGACCACCAGTTACAAGGGCAAGAGCGGCATCAGCCTCTCCAGCCCGGTCAACCGGGCCGCGTACGCCGTGGCGTTCGGCGAGCCGCAGATCATGTACTCGGGCGCCATCGGCGAGGGTTCGCGGATCCTCTACAACCGCACGCCCAAGGAGCGGGTCGAGGCGGTGGCCCCCTGGCTGACCATCGACGGCGACGCCTACCCGGCCGTCGTCGACGGGAAGATCCAGTGGATCGTCGACGCGTACACCACCACCAACGGGTATCCGTACGCCTCCCGTACGACGCTCGGTGACACGACGGCGGACTCGCTGACGGCGACCAACAACCAGCGTGCGGTGGTGGCCCAGCAGAACCAGGTCAACTACATCCGCAACTCGGTGAAGGCGACCGTCGACGCGTACACCGGCGACGTCAAGCTCTACCAGTGGGACACCGAGGACCCGGTCCTGAAGACCTGGATGAAGGCGTTCCCGAACACGGTGAAGCCGAAGGATTCGATCTCGCCTTCGCTGGAGGACCATCTGCGGTACCCGCAGGACCTGTTCAAGGTCCAGCGCGAACTGCTCACCCGCTACCACGTGAAGGACGCGCAGACGTTCCTGAGCGGCAGCGAGGTGTGGCAGGTCCCGGACGACCCGACCAACAACTCGGGCAGCGCCGTACCGCCGTACTACCTCAGCATGAAACTGCCGGGGCAGACCTCGCAGGCCTTCTCGCTGACGACGACCATGACACCGAACGGCCGTGACAACCTCAGCGCCTTCGTGTCGGTCAACGCCGAAGCGGGAACGGAGGACTACGGCAAGATCAGCGTCCTGAAGCTGCCGACGGGCAGAACCGTCGACGGACCGAAACGGGTGCAGAGCCAGTTCAACTCCGAGCCCGCCATCGCCGAGTCCATCAGGCTCCTCAAGGGCGGCGACTCGGAAGTCGAGTACGGCAACCTCCTGACGGTTCCGCTCGACGGGGGACTGCTCTACGTGGAGCCCGTCTACGTACGCGGTGGCGACCTCAAGTACCCGTTGCTGCGCAAGGTGTTGGTGACCTACGGCGGCAGTACGGCCTTCGAGCCCACGCTCGGGCAGGCGCTCGACAAGGTCTTCGGGGCGGAGAGTTCGACCACGCCACCGCCCGACGAGGGCACGAAGAACCCGCCCACGTCGAGCAACCCGACGGTCCAGGACGCGCTCGACGACGCCCAGAAGGCCTTCGACCAGGGGCAGGAAGCACTGAAGAAGGGCGACTGGCAGGCGTACGGCGAAGCGCAGAAGGATCTTGAGGACGCGCTGAAGCGGGCCGAGGACGCGCAGGCGAAGGCGTCGAAGGCCGGTGGCAGCCAGAGCGCCGACAAGACCGACGAGCCGGCCGACGGCAAGAAGGCCGACAAGGACGCCGACAACGGCGACGGCCCGAGCAGCAGTCCCAGCAGCAGCCCGAGCAGCGAGAAGAGCTCGGGAAGCGGCTGATCAGAGGCCACCCCGCGCCGTGGTACGGTTGCAACACAACGGCGCGGGGTGGAGCAGCTCGGTAGCTCGCTGGGCTCATAACCCAGAGGTCGCAGGTTCAAATCCTGTCCCCGCTACTGAAGTCGAAGGCCCGGATCCAGATCATGGATCCGGGCCTTCGACGTGTGCGGCGCCACGCCGGAGCGCCCCGGTGACCTGGCGACTCGTGTGAAGTGCCGCGACATGCGAGGGCAGTTGGGCTATCTGTGTTTGACTTGTCTCTCTGTGGGCATGTCGACAAAACGCCGAAGTGACTTCACTGGCTGCGGCATACCAGGTGTACCCAGGTTGCAGGTGGTGCGACGATGGACGTTATGGGGGACAAGGCAACTCTGTTGGATACAGGGCGGTTTGCGCAGCCTGCCGACTTTGAGCAGCCTGCGGATCTCACACAGCCTTCCGACCGGGACGAGACCGGTGAGGCTGCCGAGGAGGCGCGCCAGTGGTCGGCGGCCGAAGCCGGCGACGTCGAGGCGATGAGCGTCCTCGGGGCCATGCTGTTGCGCCGCGGCGATCTCGACGCGGCCGAGTCCCATCTGCGCGCGGCCACCGCCGCCGGCGACCGCGCGGCCGCCAACAACCTGGGTGTCCTCCTCTATCAGCGCGGGTACGCCGACGAGGCCGCCGGATGGTGGCGGATCGCGGCCGTCGCCGGCAGCGCGGCTGCCGCGCACGCGCTGGGCCGGCACCACCGCGAGCGCGGTGACGAGCCCGCCGCCGAGTACTGGCTGCGCCAGTCCGCCGAACAGGGCCACGCCCTCGGCGCGTACGCGCTCGCCGACCTGCTGGAGCACCGCAGCGACGTGGGCGCCGAGCAGTGGATGCGGGCCGCCGCCGAGCGCGGACACCGCGAGGCCGCGTACCGGCTGGCGCGCACGCTCGACCGGAAGGCGCTCGACTCGGGCCAGGCCGTCGCCGACAACGGCGTCATCGGCGCCGCGGGGCAGGCCGCCGAGCAGTGGTACCGGCAGGCCGCCGCGCGCGGGCACCGCAGGGCCGCGCTGCATCTCGGGGCGATCCTGGAGAAGCGGGGCGATCTCAAGGAGGCCGGGCGCTGGTATCTGACGTCCGCCAAGGACGGGGAGGCGCGGGCCGCGTGCGCGCTGGGCTTCCTGCTGCGCGACGCCGGGGACCCCGAGAGCGCCGCCGTCTGGTGGCTGCGGGCCGCGCAGGACGGGGACGGCAACGCCGCCAACGCGCTGGGTGCACTGCACGCCGAGCGTGGTGAGACGCAGACCGCCGAGCGGTGGTACCGCGAGGCGATGGACGCGGGCGATGTGAACGGCGCGTACAACCTCGGACTGCTCTGCGCCGAGCAGGGCCGGACCGCGCAGGCCGAACAGTGGTACCGCAGGGCCGCGTACGCCGGTCACCGGGAGGCCGCGAACGCCCTGGCGATCCTGCTGCTCCAGGTCGGTGACGCGGCCGGTGCCGAGCCGTGGTTCTCCAAGGCCGCGGAGGCCGGGAGCGTGGACGCCGCGTTCAACCTCGGCATCCTGCACGCCGGACGCGCCACCGACGGCGACGACGCGGCGGCGCTGCGCTGGTACGAGCGGGCGGCCGCCGCCGGGCACACGGAGGCGGCGCTGCAGGTCGCCATCGCGCGGTTGCGGGAGGGCGACGAGGTGACGGCCGAGCGGCACCTGCGGTGCGCCGCGGGAGGCGGCAGCGCCGAGGCCGCCTACCGGCTCGCGGCCGTGCTCGACGCCCGGCGGCCACCGGCGCCCGCGCACGAACTCGGCGAGCCCACGCAGGAGAAGAGCGAGTGCGAGGAGTGGTACGAGCGGGCCGCGTCCCAGGGACACCGGCGTGCGCAGGTGCGGGTCGGGATGCTCGCCGCGGCGCGGGGCGACGTGGTGGAGGCGGCCCGTTGGTACCGGGAGGCCGCCGAGGCCGGGTCGCGCAACGGCGCCTTCAACCTCGGGCTGCTGCTGGCCCGGGAGGGCAGCGAGCCGGAGGCGGCGCTGTGGTGGACCCGCGCGGCCGACGCGGGACACGGGCGGGCGGCGCTTCGGCTGGCCCTCGTGTACGCGCGGCGCGGGGAGCTGGCGGAGGGGCAGCGGTGGGCCGACCGGGCCGTGAGCCTGGGACCCGCCGAGGTCTCGGAGCGCGCGGCGCGGCTGCGGGACGCGCTGCGGGAGGAACTGTCCGCGTGACGGCGGCGGCCCGGGGCGTGGGGATCTCCCCGGGGCGCGCCACGAGCTGAGCGGGTCGGGTTCCGCCGCGGAGGGCGTGTCCCCGCTCACGGCCTCCCGTTCCGTCCGGAGACCGCAGCCTGGCGCGCGGGGCCGCTGACCGGCGCTGTCGATCAAGGGATTTGCACGGGCCACGGAGTTGACGTACTGTTCAGTTCATCGACGCGGGGTGGAGCAGCTCGGTAGCTCGCTGGGCTCATAACCCAGAGGTCGCAGGTTCAAATCCTGTCCCCGCTACTGAAGGCCGAGGGCCGGAATCCGAAAGGGTTCCGGCCCTCGGTGCGTTCCCGGGGTCCGGCACGGAACGCGGCTGCGAACAGCGAATCGTGTGCGGTGGCCCGCGGGTAGCGGCGGTGGCGGGCGGTGGCGGTGGCGGGTGGCCGGCGGGACCGGCAGCGGAAAGCCCCGGGCGCGCTCGGCGGGCCGGGGCTCTCGGGTGCGGGCTTTCGTGCTGCCGCCGAGGCTGCGCTACGCGGCGGCGCAGTTCGGGCAGACGCCCCGGTAGGTCACCTCGACGTCGGAGACCGTGAAGCCGAAGCGCTCCGATTCGGGGAGATCGGCGAGTGGGTTGCCGGCCGGGTGGACGTCGCGGATCGCGCCGCACCGGGCGCAGACCAGATGGTGGTGCGGACGGTGCGCGTTCGGGTCGTACCGCTTGGCGCGCTTGTCCGTGGCGACTTCCAGCACCTCGCGGAGCGAGACCAGCTCACCCAGCGTGTTGTAGACGGTCGCCCGGGAGATCTCGGGCAGCTTGGCCACGGCCAGGGCGTGCACCTCGTCGGCTGTCAGATGCACGTGTTCGCCGTCGAGGACCTCGGCCACGACACGTCGCTGCGCGGTCAGCCGCCATCCGCGTTCGCGCAGTCGTTCCAGCAGGTCACTCATGCAGGTCACCCTAACAGCCGTCGAACCGGACCCTGAATGGGTGTTAATTTAGAACCTGTCTTGACTTGGATGTTGTGGATCACGGGTCGGGCTCGACGCCCCTCGAGGGTGGGCCGGTCTGGAGGGGCGGGCGGCGGGCCGGCTTCCCCGGGGTGTGGCCCCGGGGAAGCCGGCCCGCTCGTGTGCTCAGGCCGGCACGTTCTGGCGTGCCGGTGCCCAGCGGCGGATGATGTCGCGGACCGAGACGATGCCGACCGGGCCGTTCCCGTCGAGCACGATCAGGTGGCGGAAGCCGCCGTGCGACATCGCGGACGCCGCCTCCTCCAGGGTCCAGGAAGGCGCCGCGAAGACGACGTCGGTCGTGGTGTGGCCGCAGGCGGTCTCGGTGTCCGGGTTCTGGCCGTGGGCGAGGGAGTTGAGGATGTCGCGCTCGGTGAGGATGCCGAGGCCGGAGGAGTCCTCGTCGAGGACCACCGCCGCGCCGACCCGGCGCGCGGACATCAGACGGGCCGCCTGGCGGAGGGTGTGTGTCGGGCCGATGGTGAGGACCACGGTGCTCATGGCGTCGCGGACGAGCATGGGCTGGAGCCACCTCCTTGGTGATCCGCCGGCTCCCCGGCTCCTCGACGGAGCGCAAAGAGAAGCGGTTCACAAGTTCACAAGTGGGGGAGCTCTCAGGGTCGCAGTTAAAGAGAGGGTCAACAAGAGGGCGTGTGCCGCGAGTTCGGGGCGCCCGAGGAGCACTCAGCAGTCCCGGACCGGCCGGGACCGCTCAGGAGTCGCTTCAGTACCGCTGGTTGAGATAGCCCAGCATCTCGTCGTGGAGGAGGCCGTTCGACGCGGCGGCGTTGCCGCTGTGCGGGCCGGGGCGGCCGTCGAGGCCGGTGAAGGAGCCGCCCGACTCGGTCACCACGATCGCGGTCGCCGCCATGTCCCAGAGCGACAGCTCGGGTTCGGCGCAGATGTCCACCGAGCCCTCGGCGACCATCATGTACGGCCAGAAGTCGCCGTAACCGCGGGTGCGCCAGACCGCTTTCGTGAGGTCGAGGAAACCGTCGAGACGGCCCTGGTCCTCCCAGCCGGACAGCGAGGAGTACGCGAAGGACGCGTCGGACATCCGCGAGACGCTGGAGACCCGCAGCCGGGTCGCGGAGGACAGGCTGCGGCCGGTGAACGCGCCGTGGCCCTTCGCCGCCCACCAGCGACGGCCGAGCGCGGGGGCGGAGACGACGCCGACGACCGGCTGGTAGCCGCCCTCGCCCGCCTCCATCAGGGAGATCAGCGTGGCCCAGACGGGGACCCCGCGGACGTAGTTCTTGGTGCCGTCGATCGGGTCGATGACCCAGCGGCGCGGGCCCGTGCCCTCGATGCCGTACTCCTCGCCCAGGATCGCGTCGCGCGGCCTGGCGCGCTGGAGATGACCGCGGATGAGTTCCTCGGCGGCCTTGTCCGCCTCGCTCACCGGGGTCATGTCCGGCTTGGTCTCGACCTTGAGGTCGAGCGCCTTGAACCGGTCCATCGTCGCGGCGTCGGCGGCGTCCGCCAGGACATGGGCGAGGCGCAGGTCATCGCGATAGTCGGGCATGACCGAACCGTATCTGCCCGCGTCGGGACGGGGCTACACAGGACCGGGGATGATCGCGGCGCCGACCGGAGCGGACCGGTGCCGGCCCGCTCCCGCCGCGGGCGGGGTCCCGGGGCGACCTCGCGGGGGCGCGGGTCCGCTCCCGGCGGCGTACGGCTTTCGGGTGCCCGCCACCCGGAAGCCGCCGCGAACCCTTGACAGTGCCCGCGCACGAGTCAAATCTGGCTGCAGAGTCGCTCGCCCGGGGAGGCGATGGTGCCCGCAGCCCGAGAATCCCTCTTGGACGCCGCCTACACGGCGCTGGCGCGCCGGGCGTGGTCCGCCGTGCGGATGGTCGACGTGGCCGCCGTGGCCGGGGTGTCGCGCCAGACGCTCTACAACGAGTTCGGGAGCAAGGAAGGACTCGCGCGTGCCCTCGTACGGCGGGAGGCCGACGCCTATCTCGCCGGGGTCGACCGGGCGCTCGCCGCTCACACGGACGCGCGGGAGCGGTTGGTCGCGGCCGCGGAGTGGACCGCCTCGGCGGCGCGCAGCAACGCGCTCGTGCGGGCGATGCTGACCGGATGCTGGAGCGATCGGCTGCCCTCGCCCGCGCTGTCGGCGGTGCCCTCGTCGTCGGCGGTGCCCGCGCAGCGGCGCGCGGACGGGCCCCTGCCCTCGCCCGCCGACTTCGTGGCGCTCGTCCGCGACCGCGCGGTCGCCGCTCTCGTCATGTCCAGGGCGGACACCCCCGAGGCCGCGCGGGCCTGCGAACTGGTGGTCCGGCTCGCCCTGTCGGGGATCGTGGCGCCGCCTGCCCGGGGCGGGGTCACCGGGCTGGTCAGGGCCGCGCTCGCGCCGCCCCTGCGACTCGGGGTCTGAGGCCGACGCCGGGACGCGTGCTCAGTGCGCCGACCCGGACAGCTGGAGCCCGATGACGCCCATGATGACCAGGCTGATCGAGACGATCTTCAGGACGGAGACCAGGTCGTCGAGGAAGATCATGCCGTAGATGGCGGTACCCGCCGCGCCGATGCCGGTCCACACCGCGTAGGCGGGACCGACGTCGAGCTTCTTCAGCGAGAGGGTCAGCAGACCGAAGCTGCCTAGGGCGAAGACGCAGAAGGCGACCGTGGGCCAGAGTCTGGTGAAGCCGTGCGAGAGCTTCAGGCAGACGGCGAAGCCGGTTTCGAGCAGTCCCGCCACAACGACCAGCAGCCACGCCATGTCTTGTCCTCCCACGTCCGCACGTCGACTGCTTCGGCTGGCCCGATCCGGCTCGGTGCGATTATGCATTCACCGGCCGGGAGAAGCCCTTACCGACGGCGGGGGCGCGCAAACACCCGGGACACAGGTCGCCCTCACGCCGGGGCCCGGCGGGCGGCCTCAGTCGCCGTCGCGGCGCTCCCGGGTGGCCAGCAGCCGACGCAGCGAGTACAGCCGCTGCGGGTCCGCGTGACCGTCCGTCACCCACTGGTCCAGCGCGCAGTCCGGTTCGTCGTGGCTGCACGCCCGGGGGCAGCCCTCGGTACCGGGTTCGAGGTCGGGGAAGGCGTGGATGACCCGGGACGGATCGACGTGGTTCAGGCCGAACGAGCGGACGCCCGGGGTGTCGACGACCCAGCCGCCGGCGCTGCCCGCCAGCGGCAGGGCCAGCGCGGAGGTGGTGGTGTGCCGGCCGCGTCCGGTGACCGCGTTGACGTGGCCGGTCGTCCGGCGCTGTTCGGGCGGCACCAACGCGTTCACCAGGGTCGTCTTGCCGACGCCCGAGTGGCCGACGAACGCCGTGATCCTGCCGTCCAGTTGTTCGCGCACCAGGTCGGCGGCGGCCTCGCTGCGCAGCTCCTCGCGGCTGGTCACCACGTACGGGATGTCCAGCGCGCCGTACAGCTCCAGGAACTTGTCCGGCGGAGCCAGGTCCGACTTCGTCAGCACGAGCAGCGGGGTCAGACCGCCGTCGAAGGCCGCCACCAGACACCGGTCGATCAGACGGGGGCGCGGCTCGGGATCGGCGAGGGCGGTGACGATGGCGAGCTGGTCGGCGTTGGCCACGACCACCCGCTCGTACGGATCGTCGTCGTCGGCGGTGCGGCGCAGCACCGAACCGCGCGGCTCGATGCGCACGATGCGGGCGAGGGTGTCCTTCTCGCCGGACAGGTCGCCGACGATGGCCACCCGGTCGCCGACGACGGCGGCCTTGCGGCCCAGTTCGCGGGCCTTCATCGCCATCACGACGCGGCCCTCGACGAGACAGGTCAGCCGGCCGCGGTCGACCGTGAGGACCATGCCCCCGACGGCTTCCTCGTGCTTGGGGCGGATGTTCGTACGCGGACGGTTGCCCTTGCGGTTCGGCCGCTGGCGGATGTCGTCCTCGTCGGTGTTCTTGCTGTAACGCCGCATGATCCCAGGTCCGCCCGTCAGTTCCCGAGCATTCCGGTCCACAGGTCGGGGAAGTCCGGCAGGGTCTTCGCCGTCGTCGCCACGTTCTCGATCTGGACGCCTTCCACCGCCAGCCCGAGGATCGCGCCGGCCGTCGCCATGCGGTGGTCGTCGTACGTGTGGAAGATGCCGCCGTGCAGCCGGCGCGGCCGGATGTGCAGGCCGTCCGCGGTCTCGGTGACGTCGCCGCCGAGTTCGTTGATCTCCTTGGTGAGCGCGGCCAGCCGGTCCGTCTCGTGCAGGCGCAGGTGGGCCACGCCCCGGAGTGTGGAGGGGGAGTCGGCGAGGGCCGCGACCGCCGCGATGCCCGGGGTCAGCTCACCGACCTCGCCCAGGTCCACGTCGATGCCGTGGATCGCGCCCGAACCGGTGAACTCCAGTCCGGCCTCCGTCAGTTCGCAGGAGCCGCCCATCTCGGTGAAGATCTCCCGCAGCCGGTCACCGGGCTGGGTGGTGTGCGCCGGCCAGTCGGGGACGACGACCCTGCCGCCGGTCACCAGCGCCGCCGCCAGGAACGGCTGGGCGTTCGACAGGTCGGGCTCGATGATCAGGTCGCGGCCGAGCAGCGCGCCCGGCGTCACCCGCCAGACGTTCGGCTCGCCGCCCGACTCCGGCGTGTCCACCTGGGCGCCGACCGCGCGCAGCATGTCCACGGTCATCCGGATGTGCGGCATGGAGGGGAGGGTCGAGCCGGTGTGCCGGACCTCGACGCCCTGGTTGAAGCGCGGGGCGGAGAGCAGCAGGGCGGAGACGAACTGGGAGGACGAGGACGCGTCGATCTCCACCGGACCGCCGTCCAGGGCGCCGGTGCCGTGCACCGTGAGCGGCAGCGCGCCCCGGCTGTCGTCGTCGATCCGGGCGCCGAGCAGGCGCAGCGCGTCGATCACGCCGTGCAGCGGACGCTCGTACGACCGGGGGTCGCCGTCGAAACGGACGGGACCGTCGGCGAGCGCGGCGACCGGGGGCAGGAAGCGCATCACGGTGCCCGCGTTGCCGACGTCGATCGTGGCCGGGCCGCGCAGGCCCGAGGGGATGACCCGCCAGGCCTCGCCGGAGGCTTCCGGGCCGGCCGCGACGGTCGAGCTGGAGGCGACCGTCTCCTCGATGCCGACGCCCATCGCGCGCAGCGCGCCGGCCATCAGCAGGGTGTCGCGCGAACGCAGCGGGCGGCGCAGCCAGCCCGGCTCGGAGGCCAGCGCGGCGAGCACGAGGGCGCGGTTGGTGACCGACTTGGACCCCGGCACGTGAACCGTCGCGTCGACGGCTCCGCTTGCGTGCGGGGCGGGCCAGAGGGCGGTGTGGGCGGGGTTCGCGGTCATGGGCCCCACTTTAGTGGCAGGGCGCCGGGCGGCCCGCGGGTCCGTCACCGTCGGTGACGCCCGCCGGGGGAGCCGCACGGGAGGTGTCCCGGGAGCACGCGGGACGTACACGGCACGGCTCGGTGCCCTCCACGCGACGGCCCGCGACCCATCGCCCGGCCACGCGCCACCCACAGGCGGCGATCGGCGAGGCGCGGCCCCTCGGCGATTTGCCCGGTTCGGAGGTCCGGTGGTCCGTGGCGCCCGGCGGCGGCCAGTGCGCCCCCCACCCTGTCGACGCGTCGCTCACGACCGGGCGTTCGGCGAGGCGCGGCCCGGCGGCACGCCCGGTTCGGAGGTTCAGCGGGCCGTGGCCCGCGGCCGATCGCTCCGGCTGTCCCTCGCTCACGGCCGGTGGCCCGTGGGCCGTGGCGTTCAGCCGCGGCGGCCGCGGCCCGCGGCCCGGCCCCCCGGTGAACCGTCGCTCACAGCCCCAGCAGCCACCGGCCGCCGCCCATCAGGGAGCACAGCGACACGGCGTGGAAGAGGAACAGCCACAGGCCGGCCGGTACGTGTGTCAGCCGGGACAGCTGGTCCGCGTCCGAGTCGCCCGCGTTGCCCCGTGTCCGCTTGGCCTGGAGTTCGAAGGCCGGGCGGACGCCGCCGAGGAGCAGGAACCACACCACGGCGTACGCGAACGCGGCCTGCACCTGGGGTCCGGCGAGCCAGGACACGAGCAGGAAGGTGCCGCCGGTGATGACCACGGTGAGCGCGCCGTACGCGTTGCGGATCATCACCAGCATGGCTATCAGCAGGGCCGTGGCCACCCACAGCAGCAGGGTGATGTGACCCGCGCCGAGCAGCGCGGCGCCGCCGAGCCCGAGCAGCGGGGGAGCGGTGTAGCCCGCCGCCGCCGTCAGGATCATGCCGAGACCGGTCGGCTTGCCGCGGCTGACGGTGAGGCCACTGGTGTCGGAGTGCAGCCGGATGCCGCTGAGGCTGCGCCCGGTGAGCAGCGCAACCAGGCCGTGGCCGCCCTCGTGCGCGATGGTGATCGCGTTGCGGGAGACGCGCCAGACGCCGTGCGGGACGATCGCCGCGAGGGCCGCGACCATGGTGGCGATCACCACCCACAGGTCGGGGTCGGGCTGGCTCCCGAAGACCTCGTCCCAGAGGGAGGCGAGCGAGGCCAGCGAGGTCGATGCGGTGCTGTCCATTGTCGGCGGTGGCTCCCTCTCGTGACGCGGAATCTGGCAGTGTGGCACGTATGTGCGGACGGTATGCAGCCAGTCGTGGACCCGAGGATCTCGCAGCAACCTTTGAGGTCGAGAAGTGGGATCCCGAGGAGACCTTGGCACCCGACTACAACGTGGCCCCGACCAAGGAGGTCTACGTCGTCCTCGACCGCCCTGTGAAGGACGCGGACAGCCCGAGACCGGTTCGCCAGCTGCGCAGACTCAAGTGGGGACTCGTCCCGTCCTGGGCCAAGACGCCCGAGGGCGCCGCCCGGATGATCAACGCCCGCGCCGAGACGGTGCACGAGAAGCCCTCGTACCGCCGGGCCTTCGCCACCCGGCGCTGCATCGTCCCCGCCGACGGCTACTACGAGTGGGTCACCGGCGGCGCCGAACGCGAGCTGGAGGTCGAGGGCAGGAAGAAGCGGCCGCGCAAGCAGCCGTACTTCGTGACGCCGGCGGACGGCTCGGTCTTCGCGATGGCGGGACTGTACGAGTTCTGGCGGGACCGGACGCTTCCGGACGAGCACCCGCTGGCCTGGTGGGCGACCTGCTCGGTCATCACGACGGAGGCGGAGGCGACGCCGCTCGCGGTGGCCCTCGCCGAGGGGCCGCGCTCGCTGGCCGACATCCACCCCCGGATGCCCCTGATGCTCACCCCCGACCGCTGGGACAGCTGGCTCGATCCGTCCCGCACGGACCCGGACGAGGTCCGTGACCTGCTCGCGCCGCCGCCCACCGGACTGATGCGCGCGTTCCCCGTCTCCACGGCCGTCAGCAACGTCCGCAACAACGGACCGGAGCTGCTGAACGAACTGGAGGGGCCCGAGGAGGGCACACTCTTCTGATGTGATCGAGTCTGATGTGGTCGAGACCATCGGGACGGACGCCGGTACCGCCCGCGTCACCTGGCACCGTTCGGCGAAGGCGCGGCTCGTCCTCGCCGTGAGCCATGGCGCGGGCGGCGGCATCGAGGCCCGGGATCTCCGGGCGCTCGCCGAGGTGCTCCCCTCCCACGGGGTGAGCGTCGCCCTCGTCGAACAGCCCTGGCGGGTGGCGGGGAAGAAGATGGCACCCGCGCCGAGGACGCTGGACGTGGGATGGCGGGGCCTGTGGCCGGCGCTGGAGCGGCAGGGGCTGCCCGTGGTCTCCGCGGGCCGCAGCGCGGGCGCCCGGGTCGCGTGCAGGACCGCGGTGGAGCTGGGCGCCGCGGCGGTGCTCGCGCTGAGCTTTCCGCTGCACCCCCCGGGCAGGCCGGAGAAGTCCCGCGCCGCCGAACTGCTCGGCGCGGGCGTGCCCACGCTCGTCGTCCAGGGCGGCAACGACCCGTTCGGGAAGCCGGAGGAGTTCCCGCCGGGCCCGTACGAGCTGATCGAGGTGCCGTGGGCCGATCACGGCTTCGCCGTCCCCAAGCGCGCCCGGCCCGGTCAGGAGGAGGCGCTGCGGATCGTCACGGACGGCGTAGCGCGGTGGGCCGCGTCACTCGGGTGACACCCGGGAATGCAGAGTCAGGGACTTCTGTTGTGCCGAGCAGACAGCACGGAGCGTGCTGCACCGTTGGTACGAGAGGAAGTCCGCCGCATGGGTTCGATCTTCTGCCCGAGGCGCAGCAGCCGCGCTGACCTGGACTGGACGGTGCTGCACGCGGGCAAGAACGCCCCGATTCGGGCGGCGGGCGGACAAGAAGTACATCCCTCCCCGACCGAAGGTCGTCTATCCTCCGATTCCAGTGGGACCGGTCTCGGTCTCGCTACGTCGCTGGAGGAGGTGGGTCCGGTCACTGGGACCGACGCAGGGACCGACAACGGCCAGGCGGAGCAGCCCGAGGGCCGGGGCACGAGCGACGCGACGGCGGAGACATCCGCCGAACGCACCGCGCGCTTCGAGCGGGACGCGCTCGAGTTCCTCGACCAGATGTACTCGGCCGCGCTGCGCATGACGCGCAACCCGGCCGACGCCGAGGACCTGGTGCAGGAGACGTACGCCAAGGCGTACGCGTCCTTCCACCAGTTCCGCGAGGGCACCAACCTCAAGGCGTGGCTGTACCGCATTCTCACCAACACCTTCATCAACTCGTACCGCAAGAAGCAGCGTGAACCCCAGCGCAGCGCGGCCGAGGAGATCGAGGACTGGCAGCTGGCGCGTGCCGAGTCGCACATGTCGACCGGGCTGCGTTCCGCCGAGTCGCAGGCGCTCGACCACCTGCCCGACTCGGACGTCAAGGAAGCGCTGCAGGCGATCCCCGAGGAATTCCGCATCGCCGTCTATCTCGCGGACGTAGAGGGCTTTGCGTACAAGGAGATCGCGGACATCATGGGGACACCCATCGGTACGGTGATGTCCCGGCTGCACCGGGGCCGTCGCCAACTGCGCGGCATGCTGGAGGACTACGCCCGTGACCGCGGGCTGGTCCCCGCCGGCGCCGGAGAGTCGAACGAAGCGAAAGGCTCGGGCTCATGAGCTGCGGAGAGCCGCACGAGACGGATTGCAGTGAGGTACTCGACCATCTCTACGAGTTCCTCGATCATGAGATGCCGGACGCGGACTGCACCAAGTTCGAGGTCCACTTCGAGGAGTGCTCCCCGTGCCTGGAGAAGTACGGCCTCGAGCAGGCCGTCAAGAAGCTGGTCAAGCGGTGCTGCGGCCATGACGACGTGCCCACCGATCTGCGGGCCAAGGTCATGGGCCGCATCGATCTGATCCGCTCCGGTCAGGCCGTGCCCGAGCACGACGTGACCGTGACGGCCCAGGAGTCCTGACCTCCCGCGCCCGCCGATGTCCGTGAGGACCGGCGCAGGCCGACCGTAAATCACCCGAACGTGCTAATCCGCGGGCCCAGAGCCCGCGGATCGGGCCATACCCGTTCCCGCGCCACCTGCCCCGCCCTAGGCTCCGGAGCCTGAGACGGGGGAGGTACGAGGAGATGGGTTCGGTTCCGGCGTGGGCCCGTGCGTACGTGGCCTGTGTCGTTCTCCTGGCTGTCGCCTGCCTCGCCCCCCTGTCGCACCTCCGGGTCCCCTGGTGGATCGTCGCGCTGCTCGCCGCGCTCTACGCGGGCTGCGGACGCGTCACGCTGCCGTCCCGGCCGCGCGGCGCCGGTACGCCCGCCGCCGGCGCACCCGGCGGCGAGACCGTCCAGGGAATGGGCACCTTCCTCCCCGTACTGCTGGCCGGGGCCTTTCTGCTGCCGCCGCCCGCCGCCGCCCTCGTCGCGCTGCCCGGGGCGCTGCTCGCCCGGGTCGAACAACGGCCGCGCGGACCGCGCCGTCTCTGGCGCGCGGCCCAGCTCGCCGTCGCGGTCTGGGCGGCCTCCCGGACGTACGGGGCGCTCGGCGGCCCGGCCGCGGTGCGCACGCCCGACTTCCCCTACGCGCTGGTGCCCGCCGGGGCCGCGGTGCTCACCTTCTGCGCCGTGCTCACCGTCCTCGACGGCGGGATCCTGGCGCTCGCCGAGCGCGTGCCGGCGCGTGTCGCCTGGCGCGGCCTCCTCGTCCGCTCGCTGGCACCCGTCGCCGTCCACGGACTTGCCGGGCTGATGATGGCGGTGCTGTGGCGCAGTCCCTACGGGCCCGTCGCCGCGCTGCTCGTCCTGCTGCCGATGTACGTGTCCTCCTGGGTCTTCGCCCAGTACCACCGTGAACGGGCCGCCCACCAGGCCACCATCCGCGCTCTCGTGCAGGCCGTCGACATCAAGGACGGCTACACCCGCGGGCACAGCGAACGGGTCGGCCGGGCGTCCGTGATGATCGCCCGTGAGCTGGGCATGGACGACGAGCGCGTCGAGGGGCTCCGGTTCGCCGGAATCCTGCACGACGTCGGCAAACTCGGGGTCCCCACGCGACTGTTGCGCAAGGACGGTCCGCTGACCCCCGAGGAGCGGCGGGTCATCGAACTGCATCCCGAGTACGGGCACGAGATGGTCCGGGGCATCGCGTTCCTCGGCGAGGCCCGCTCGGCGATCCTGCACCACCACGAGCGGCTGGACGGGAGCGGATATCCGTACGGGCTCGCGGGGCCGCAGATCCCGGAGTTCGCCCGGGTGGTGGCCGTCGCCGACGCGTTCGACGCGATGACGTCGACCCGGTCCTACAGCAGGGCCCGGCCGGTACCGGCGGCGCTGGAGGAACTGGAGCGGTGCGCGGGGGCGCAGTTCGACCCCCGGATGGTGCGGGCGCTGGTGCGGGCGCTCGGCCGGCAGGGCTGGCACCCCGCGGTGACCGCGGACGTCGGCCCCTTCGCGGCGTCCGGCCCCGGCGGCCCGCCGGGGCATCCCTCGGGCACCGTGGGGCGGAGGACGCCGTGAGCACCGCCGCTCCGCGGCACGGACTCTCGGTCCGCTCCGCCCGTCTCCCCGCGTCCGGCAGGACCCCCGCCGCGCTCACCGCGGTCCGCGCCGCGGCCCTCCTCCTCGCGGTCCTGTCCCTCGGCGTCACTCTCTGGGACGGCATCGACGAACGCGGGACGGCCCTGGCCTTCGGCATCCTCATCGCCGTCGGCGAGCTCACCCGGTGGAACGGCGCGGAGGAGCGCGAGTCGGCGCCCCTCGGCGCCGCCGGAGCCCTCGCCTACGCGCTGCTCGGCGAGAACGCCGGACACCGCACCGACCACGGCGCCCTCCAGGTCGTCGCCGTCGTCGTGGCGGCCTCACTGATCGGCTGCGTCCCGCACGTGGCACGGGGGCGCGGGCCCACGGCCGACCATCTCGCCCGCCGCGTCCTCACCGTCGCCTTCGCCGCCGTCTGTTTCCAACCCCTTTACAGCCAGGGCAGGCTGTCGGCGTGGGGCGGGCCGGCCCACGCCCTGCTGCTCGTCGCGCTGCTCGTGCTCACCACCCTGTGCGACGCCGTGCTCGCCGCGGCGACGGCCCATGTGCGGACCCGCTGGCCGTTCGGGCCGCTGCTGCGCGACGAACTGCGGGCCACCCCCGGGATCGGTTCGGCCGTGTGCGCGACCGGGGCCGTCATGTCGCTCGCGGTCGCGGTGGCCGGGCTGTGGGCGCTGCCCGTGTTCTCGCTGCCGCTGCTGCTCACCCAGCTGTCCTTCCGGCGGTACGCGGCCGTGCGGGTCACCTACCGGCAGACGATCGCCTCCCTCGCGCGGGCGACCGAGATCGCCGGGTACACCCCGGCCGGGCACGCCCGGCGGGTGGCCGCGCTCAGCCGGGCCGTCGGCCGTGAGCTCGGCCTGTCCGAGCCCGACCTCACCGTTCTGGAGTACGCGGCGCTGATGCACGACATCGGACAGCTCAGCCTGGTCGACCCCGTACCGGCCGGTGCCACCGCGGCGCTCCCCGCGCAGGACCAGCGGCGGATCGCGCTGCTCGGCGGCGCGGTCGTCCGGCAGACCGGGGTGGACGCCGCGGTCGCCGTGGTGGTGGAGCGGCAGGCGGACCCCTACCGGGAGCAGCCCGTCACCGCGCGCATCGTCCGGGCCGTGAACGCGTACGAGGAGATGTCCCGGGCAGCGGGGCCGGGAGGACCGCTGACGGCACTGGAGAAGCTGCGGCTGGCCACCGCCCGCGACTATCAGCCGGAGGTCGTCGAATCGCTGGCCCGGGTCCTGTCCCGACCCGGTCTGACCTTGCCCTGGGCTGGGTAACCCATGGGTAATGAGCGGCCGTCCGACGGTCCGTGGTTGGATGCGAGGAAGAGGGTGTTCGGGGGCACGGGCCGGCCCGGGCCCGCACTGCCTTCAAGGGACTCTTCAAAGGACCGGCAGGCGGGAATCGCAAGGAACTGGCAGGCGGGAATCGTGAGGATCTTCGGCAAGGGACGACACCGGCCCTCCGCCTCATGGCGGCAGGCCACCGACCGCGCGTTCACGTTGATCGGCGACGGGCGGTACGAGGACGCGGGAGCGCTGCTGACGCGCGCCGCCGACCTGGAGCCCTGGCTGTCCGAGTCCTGGTTCAACCTGGCCCTGCTGCACAAGTTCCGGCACGACTGGGAGCAGGCGCGGGCCGCGGGACTGCGGGCCGTCGCCCTGCTGGACCGGGAGACCGGCGCCCCTGACTGGTGGAACGTGGGGATCGCGGCCACCGCCCTCCAGGACTGGCCGCTGGCCCGCCGTTCCTGGCAGGCGTACGGGCTGCGGGTGCCCGGGGGCGCCGCCGTCTCCAGCGAGCCGGTCGGCATGGACCTCGGCAGCGCGGCCGTCCGGCTGTCGCCCGAGGGCGAGGCCGAGGTGGTGTGGGGGCGCAGGCTGGACCCCGCCCGGGTCGAGGTGCTGTCGATCCCGCTGCCGTCCTCGGGACGCCGCTGGGGCGAGGTCGTGCTGCACGACGGGGTTCCGCACGGCGAGCGGACCACCGCCGCGGGACACGCCTATCCGGTCTTCGACGAGATCGAGCTGTGGGCCCCCTCGCCGGTGCCCACCTGGGTCGTCCTCCTGGAGGCGGCCACCGAGGACGACCGGGACGCGCTGGAGCAGCTCGCCGCCGACGCCGGCTTCGCCGCGGAGGACTGGTCGTCGTCGGTGCGGCTGCTGTGCCGGATGTGCTCCGAGTCCCGGATGCCGTCCGACGAGGGCGACGAGGAACACCTCGACCCGCACGACCACAGCGAGCCGGGGCACCCGGGACCGCTCGGTCACCGCACCGACGGGCAGCTGTGGGTGCCCGAGCGGGAGTGCGGGCTCGCGGCACCCGCCTCGCTCGTGCGCGGTCTGCTCGACGGCTGGGTCGCGGACAGCCCGGACTCCCGTGACTGGCGGGATCTGGAAGAGGTCTGCTGAGTACGCCTTTAGGCTGTACTCGCAGAATTCACCGAGGTCTGAGGAAGGCGTACGTCGTCATGGCGCAGCAGGACACCGATCAGCAGCACGCGGGCGTGCTCCCCGTGGACGACGACGGGTTCGTCATCGACACCGAGGACGGCGAGGAGCGCGAGGCGGCCTACCGCGAGCGCGGCACCTCGCGGCCGATCACGGTGGTCGGGAACCCGGTCCTGCACAAGGAGTGCAAGGACGTCACCGACTTCGGGGCCGAGCTGGACCAGCTGGTCGCCGACATGTTCGCGAGCCAGCGCACCGCCGAGGGTGTGGGCCTGGCCGCCAACCAGATCGGCGTCGACCTGAAGGTCTTCGTCTACGACTGCCAGGACGACCAGGGCACCCGGCACGTCGGTGTGGTGTGCAACCCGAAGCTCGTCGACCTGCCGGCCGATCAGCGCCAGCTCGACGAGAGCAACGAGGGCTGCCTGTCCGTGCCGACCGCCTACGCGCCGCTCGCCCGCCCCGACTATGCCGAGGTCACCGGGCAGGACGAGAAGGGCAACCCGATCCGGGTGCGCGGTACGGGCTACTTCGCCCGCTGCCTCCAGCACGAGACGGACCACCTGTACGGATACCTGTACATCGACCGGCTCTCCAAGCGCGAGCGCAAGGACGCGCTGCGGCAGATGGCCGAGAACGAGCCCCGCTACGCGACCGTGGCGAACGACTGAACCACCACCTCGCCGTGCGCTCCGCACGGCTGTGACGCATATTGACAGGCGGGACGCACGACCCCTCGTGGGTGTGATCGAAACGGTGCCTGGGCAGGCGAACGTCCTGACCAGGCACCGTTCGCATGTGCGTCGGACGTTCGATCCCTTGTGCTCTCCCAGTGATCCAGAATCAGTCACGCAGGGGGAGATTCTCGGCACGGCGAGGTAGCCGGTAGGGCAAATCCGTTCCCAGAACGGTCAGTTGTGGTGCTGAATGGGAAGTGCGGGGATACGCAACGGCGCACGCCTGGCACAGCGGGAGGGGCGTGACGCCAACAGGCGGCTGAGAGGGGTTTGTTCGTGCATGCTTTCTCACACGGCTCTTCATCGACAGCGACCGCGGTTCCATCGGCGCTCTCTCTTCCGGTGATCGAGTCCGAGTTTCCCCGTCAACTGCACCCGTATTGGCCCAGGCTTCAGGAGAGGACCAGGGCCTGGCTCCTCGAAATGCGGCTGATGCCCGCGGACAAGGTCGAGGAGTACGCCGACGGACTGTGCTACACGGACCTCATGGCGGGCTACTACATCGGCGCCCCCGACGAGGTCATACAGGCGATAGCGGACTACAGCGCGTGGTTCTTCGTCTGGGACGACCGCCACGACCGCGACGTCATCCACGGCCGGGCGGACGCCTGGCGGAGGCTCAGGCTCCAGCTCCACGCGGCCCTCGACGCCCCGGAGAACCATCTGCACCACCGGGATCCCCTGGTCGCGGGGTTCGCGGACAGCATGGTGCGGCTGTACTCGTTCCTCGGGGAGAACTGGAACAAACGGTTCGCACTCCACTTCCACGCGGTGATCGAGGCGTACGACCGGGAGTTCCGGAACCGTACCTCCGGAACCGTCCCCACGGTCGCGGAATATCTCGAACTCCGCCGTCTCACCTTCGCGCACTGGATCTGGACCGATCTTCTGGAACCGGCCGCGGGCCAGGAACTCCCCGCAAAGGTGCGCCACCATCCCGCATTTCACCGGGCGGCACTGCTCAGCCAGGAATTCGCCGCCTGGTACAACGACCTCTGCTCGCTGCCCAAGGAAATAGCGGGCGCCGAGGTGCACAATCTCGGAATCAGTCTCATTCACCACAAGGGGCTGACGCTCGAAGAAGCCGTCACCGAATTGAGGCGGCGGATAGAGGAATGCATCGAGCAGTTCCTCCGCGCCGAGAAAGCAGCCTCACTGTTCGCCGACACGCTCGTGGACGGCACCGTGCGAGGAAAAGAGACGAGTGCCGCGTTAAGGGCCTGCCTCGAAAACATGCGGAACTGGTTCAGCTCCGTGTACTGGTTCCACCACGAGTCGGGCCGGTACATGGTCGACAGCTGGGACGACCGCTCCACACCCCCGTACGTCAACAATGAAGCGGCAGGTGAGAAATGACCGTCGAATCGGTACGACCCGAGGTGTCAGAGGTGCGGGAGCTGTCCGTCCCGCCCCTCGCCGGAGGCGGGGTGCCCGGTCTCGGGCACGGCTGGAAACTGGTCCGTGACCCGCTGGGCTTCCTCGCCCGGCTGCGCGAGCACGGCGATGTCGTCAGGCTCCGGCTGGGCCCCAAGACGGTGTACGCCGTCACCGCCCCGGCGCTCACCGGGGCGCTGGCGCTCAGCCCCGACTACGAGATCGGCGGCCCCCTGTGGGAGTCGCTCGAAGGGCTGCTGGGCAAGGAGGGCGTCGCCACGGCCAACGGGCCGCTGCACCGGCGCCAGCGGCGGACCATCCAACCCGCGTTCCGGGCCGACATCATCCCCGAGTACGGCCCGATCATGGAGGAGGAGGCGCGCGCGTTCGCGGCGCGCTGGGAGCGGGGGGCGGCCGTCGACTGCACCTCCGAGTCGTTCCGCGTCGCCGTCCGTGTCGCCGCCCGTTGCCTGCTGCGCGGGCGGTTCATGGACGAGCGCGCCGAGCGGCTGAGCCTCGCGCTCACCACCGTGTTCCGCGGTATGTACCGGCGCATGGTCATACCTGCGGGGCCGCTCTATCGGCTCCCGCTCCCGTCGATCCGGGCATTCGACCGCGCATTGGCCGATCTGCACGCGCTCGTCGACGAGATCATCGACGAGCGGCGGGCATCTGGTCAAAAGCCGGACGATTTGCTGACGGCATTGCTGGAAGCGAAGAACGACGACGGCGACCCCATCGGCGAACAGGAGATACACGACCAAGTCGTCGCGATACTCACCCCCGGCAGTGAAACCATCGCGTCCACGATCATGTGGCTGCTCCAAGTCCTGACCGAACATCCGGAACAGGCGGACAAGGTGGCCCAGGAGGTGCAATCCGTCACCGGAGACCGGCTTGTCGGATTCGGCGACGTCCGGAAGCTGCCGCACACGAACAATGTCGTCATCGAGGCGATGCGTTTGCGACCGGCTGTATGGATATTGACGCGCCGCGCGGTGGCCGAAACCGAACTCGGCGGGTATCGCATTCCGGCGGGTGCGGACATCATCTACAGTCCGTACGCGATCCAGCGGGACCCGCGGTCGTACCAGGAGCACCTGGGTTTCGATCCCGACCGCTGGCTTCCGGAACGCTCCAAGGACATCCCGAAGTACGCGATGCGCCCCTTCAGCGTGGGCAACCGCAAATGTCCGAGTGACCACTTCTCGATGGCGCTGCTCACCCTGGTCACCGCGACCGTGGCGTCCCGGTGGCGCTTCGGGCCGGTGTCCGGATCCAACGACGCGACCCGCGTCGGCATCACCCTGCGGCCGCACGAGCTGCGGCTGAAGGCCGATCCCCGCTAGGGCCCAGGGCCGGTCCCGCGCGGACCGGTCCCCGCCCCGCGCACGTCCGACGGCGCGCGTTCAGGCCGCCTTGGGGCCCCTGAACGTGCGCCGGTACGCCTGCGGAGTCGTCCCGAGGCTCCGGACGAACTGATGGCGCAGCGCCGCCGCGTTGCCGAAACCGGCGCGGCCCGCGACCGCGTCCATCGTCTCGTCCGAGGCCTCCAGCAACTCCTGTGCCAGCAAGACCCGCTGGCGCAGGATCCAGCGGTAGGGCGTGGTCCCGGTCTCCTGCTGGAAGCGGCGTGCGAACGTGCGCGGCGCCATGTGGGCGCGCGCCGCGAGCTGTTCGACGGTCGTCTCCTCGTCGAGGTGGTGCTGCATCCAGACCAGCACCTCGCCGACCGTGTCGCAGCGTGTCCGGGGCAGGGGCCGCTCGATGAACTGGGCCTGGCCGCCGTCGCGGTGCGGGGGGACCACCATGCGCCGGGCGATGGTGTTGGCGACCTCGGGTCCCTGTTCCTTGCGGACGATGTGCAGACAGGCGTCGATGCCGGCGGCGGTGCCTGCCGAGGTGATCACCGGGTCCTCGTCCACGTACAGGACGTCCGGTTCGATGACCGCCCGCGGGTACTGCCGGGCCAGCTCCTCGGCCTGCTGCCAGTGCACGGCGCAGCGCCTGCCGTCCAGGAGTCCGGCCGCGCCGAGCGCGAAGACCCCGGAGCACACGCTGAGCACCCGGGCCCCGCGGTCCACCACGCGGCGCAGCGACGTGAGCAGTTCGGGCGGATAGCCGCGTACGGCGTAGGTGTCCCCGGCGGGCACGACCACCAGGTCGGCCTCCTCGAGCCGGTCCAGGCCGTACGGGGTGGACACGGTGAACCCGGGGACATGGGTGTTGAGCGTCGGTCCTTCGGCGGAGACGACAGCGAACTCGTAGACGGGCAGCCCCTGATCGCTGCGGTCCAGGCCGAACACCTCGCAGACGACGCCGAGTTCGAAGGGATGCACGCCGTCGAGCAGGACGGCCGCCACGTTGTTCAGCATGTCCCCAGTGTGCCCGGCAAGTGGCAGTAATTCGAGGGGGTGCGGCAGTTCTGCCACTGACGGTAAGGAGTCAACGGCACGAGACTGGTGTCATGAACTCAGCGATGGACAACCTCGTCGGAATCCTTGCCGTCCTCGGGATCTTCACGGCCCTGGCGCTCCCCTCCCTGATCGGGCTGGCGCGTGAGCGGCGCGTCGACCGTCAGCTCAGGGCCGCCGCGGGTCCGAGCCGGGAGACCGGGCGGCGGCCGCGGTCTCACGCCCTCGTCACCACCACGGTGACCGTCCACTCCTGAAGGCCGTCGCAGGAGACCCGGGCGGGATCGCTCGGGCACCTCGGCCGGGACGACGTCAGCCGGACCGTCCCCGCCGAGACCGCCCGGTAGGCGGCGGACGCGTCGCCCGGCTGGAGGACGATGCCGCTGTTGGTGGCCTCCAGGGCGTCGCCGGCGGCCTTCACCGGCTCCCAGGGCCTGCGGGTGGTGCCGTCCAGGGTGACCCGGATCGTCTCGCCGGGCGCCAGACAGTACGTGTCCCCGGTGTCGGCGGCGCCGAGCTCGGCCCGCGCCGTGGCGCAGTCCCGTGGCGACGTGGTGGACGACGGTGCGGACGGCCGGGCGGGTGACGGTGACACGGTGACGCTGCCGGCCGTGTCGTCTCCGCTTCCCGTGCCGCAGCCCGCCAGGAGCAGGGGCAGAGCGGTGAGGGCGATGATCCGGATGGGGGTCCTTCGACGCATGGGGTGGCCTCCTCGCGGGTTGGACGTGCCATCGCCGGATCAGGATCCCTCCCCGTGGGACAGGGCCCCGGTCGCGATCGCGACCGGGGCCCTGTCCCCGTGTCCCCCCAGGTCGCCCGAGGGGCGGGACCCCGATCGGGTCCTCCGGCGGGCGGACGGTCAGAAGTCCTCGTCGAGGTCGACCGTGCCCTCCACCGCGACCTGGTAGGCGGACGGCCGGCGCTCGAAGAAGTTGGTCAGTTCCTGGACACCCTGGAGCTCCATGAAGGAGAACGGGTTCTCGGAGCCGTACACCGGGGCGAAGCCCAGCCGCTGCAGACGCTGGTCGGCGACGCACTCCAGGTACTGGCGCATCGACTCGGTGTTCATGCCCGGCAGACCCTCGCCGCACAGGTCACGGCCGAACTGCAGCTCCGCCTCGACGGCCTCGCGCAGCATGTCCGTCACCTGCTCCTGGAGCCGGTCATCGAAGAGCTCGGGCTCCTCCTTGCGGACGGTGTCGACGACCTCGAAGGCGAAGCTCATGTGCATCGTCTCGTCGCGGAACACCCAGTTGGTGCCGGTCGCCAGGCCGTGCAGCAGACCCCGGCTGCGGAACCAGTAGACGTACGCGAAGGCCCCGTAGAAGAAGAGCCCCTCGATGCACGCGGCGAAGCAGATCAGGTTCAGCAGGAAGCGGCGGCGGTCGGCCTGCGTCTCCAGCCGGTCCAGCTTCTCCACCGAGTCCATCCACTTGAAGCAGAACTGGGCCTTCTCGCGGATGGAGGGGATGCTCTCGACGGCCGCGAAGGCCGCCGTGCGGTCCTCGGGGTCGGGCAGGTAGGTGTCGAGCAGCGTCAGATAGAACTGGACGTGCACGGCCTCCTCGAACAGCTGCCGGCTCAGGTAGAGCCGCGCCTCGGGGGAGTTGATGTGCTTGTACAGCGTCAGCACCAGGTTGTTGGCCACGATCGAGTCGCCCGTCGCGAAGAACGCGACCAGCCGGCCGATCATGTGCTGCTCGCCCTGCGACAGCTTCGCGAGGTCGGCGACGTCCGAGTGGAGGTCGACCTCCTCGACGGTCCAGGTGTTCTTGATGGCGTCCCGGTAGCGCTCGTAGAAGTCCGGGTAGCGCATGGGGCGCAGGGTGAGTTCGAAGCCCGGGTCGAGGAGGTTCTTCTCGGACGCGGCCTTCTCGGTGTTCGTGTCGCTCATCACTGGCAGGCCTCGCAGGACTCGGGGTTCTCAAGGGAGCAGGCGACGGCGTCGGGGTCGGCCGCCTGCTGGACGGGGATGGCCGTCTCGGGGCGCGCCTGCGCCTGGGCGGCGCGGGCGATGCGGGTCGCGGGACGGGAGCGCAGGTAGTACGTCGTCTTCAGGCCCGACTTCCAGGCGTACGAGTACATCGAGGAGAGCTTGCCGATGGTCGGCGTCTCCAGGAACAGGTTCAGCGACTGGGCCTGGTCCAGGAACGGTGTCCGGGCGGCGGCCATGTCGATCAGGCCGCGCTGCGGGATCTCCCACGCCGTGCGGTACAGGTCGCGGACGTCCTGCGGGACCCAGGTGAAGCCCTGCACCGAACCGCTGGACTCGCGCAGCGCCTCACGGGTCTGCGCGTCCCACACGCCGAGCTTCTTCAGCTCGTCCACCAGGTAGGAGTTGACCTGGAGGAACTCGCCGGAGAGCGTCTCGCGCTTGAACAGGTTCGAGACCTGCGGCTCGATGCACTCGTACACGCCCGCGATCGACGCGATGGTGGCGGTGGGCGCGATCGCGAGGAGCAGCGAGTTGCGCATGCCGACCGCGGCGATCCGCTCGCGCAGGGCGGCCCACCGCTCCGGCCAGTTCAGCTCGACCTCGAAGTGGTCCGGGTGCAGCACACCGCGGGCGGTACGGGTCTTCTCCCAGGCGGGGAGCGGGCCGTTGCGCTCGGCGAGGTCCGCGGAGGCCTCGTACGCGGCGAGCATGATGCGCTCGGCGATCCGGGTGGACAGGGCGCGGGCCGCGGGCGAGTTGAACGGCAGCCGCAGCTTGAAGAAGACGTCCTGGAGACCCATCGCGCCGAGGCCCACCGGACGCCACCTGGCGTTGGAGCGGCCCGCCTGCTCGGTCGGGTAGAAGTTGATGTCCACCACGCGGTCGAGGAAGGTGACCGCGGTGCGCACGGTCTCGTCGAGCCGCTCCCAGTCGATGTCGTCGCCGACGACGAACGCGCCGAGGTTGACCGAGCCCAGGTTGCAGACCGCCGTCTCCCCGTCGTCCGTGACCTCCAGGATCTCGGTGCACAGGTTCGAGGAGTGGACGGTGTGGCCCGGCTCCGCCGTCTGGTTGGCGGTGCGGTTGGCGGCGTCCTTGAAGGTCATCCAGCCGTTGCCGGTCTGCGCGAGGGTGCGCATCATGCGGCCGTAGAGGTCGCGGGCCGGGATGGTCTTCCTGGCGAGGCCCGCCTCCTCGGCCTTGCGGTAGGCCGCGTCGAACGCGTCGCCCCACAGGTCGACCAGCTCGGGCACGTCGGAGGGGGAGAACAGGGACCAGGCGCCGTCCTCGTTCACCCGGCGCATGAACTCGTCCGGGATCCAGTGCGCGAGGTTCAGGTTGTGCGTGCGCCGGGCGTCCTCACCGGTGTTGTCGCGCAGTTCCAGGAACTCCTCGATGTCGGAGTGCCAGGTCTCCAGGTAGACCGCGGCGGCGCCCTTGCGCCGGCCGCCCTGGTTCACCGCGGCCACCGAGGCGTCGAGCGTCTTCAGGAACGGGACGATGCCGTTGGAGTGCCCGTTGGTGCCCCGGATCAGCGAACCGCGGCTGCGGATGCGGGAGTACGACAGGCCGATGCCGCCCGCGTGCTTCGACAGGCGCGCCACCTGGTGGTAGCGGTCGTAGATGGAGTCCAGCTCGTCGAGCGGGGAGTCGAGGAGGTAGCAGGACGACATCTGCGGGTGCCGCGTACCGGAGTTGAAGAGCGTGGGGGAGGAGGGGAGGTAGTCGAGGCGGCTCATGAGCCGGTAGAGCGCGCCGACCTCGTCCACGGAGCGGGCCGTGTCGTCCTCGGCGAGGCCGCACGCCACCCGGAGCATGAAGTGCTGGGGTGTCTCGACGACCTGACGGGTGATCGGGTGCCGGAGCAGGTAGCGGCTGTGCAGCGTGCGCAGCCCGAAGTAGCCGAAGCGGTCGTCGGCGGCCTCGGCCGAGGAGGCGGCGATCAGCGCGTCGAGGCGGGCCGTGTGCAGCCGGACGAACTCGGCCGTGCGGTCGGCGATCAGGCCCTCGCGGTGGCCGACGGCGACCGACTCGGAGAAGGTCGTGACGCCCTGGGAGGCGGCCTCCACGGCGATGCTGACGGTGAGGAGCCGGGCGGCCAGCCGGGAGTAGGCGGGGTCCTCGGAGATGAGACCCGCGGCCGCCTCGGTGGCCAGTTCGCGCAGCTCGGCCTCGTCGGCGCGGGCGGACCGGCCGCGCAGCGCCGCGGCGGCGACCCGGCCCGGGTCGGCGTCGGGGAGGTCGGCGGTGAGATCCGTCAGGGTCCGCAGCAGCGTGACTCCGGGACCGTCGGTCTCCACCGGGGCCTGCTGCGCGGTCACTGAAGCCGGATCGGCTGGCGCGATGGTCACGTGGGGCTCTCCCTCGCTCGGCACGGGGCCTGGCGGGGAGGCACGGGGCACACGGGAGCGCTCCTGGGCGGCAGCGCACCGCGTCCACCGGCCCATTCCGCGAGGCCCGGACGTCGTCGGCACCCGGGCCGGACGGCCGGGGCGCGCTGTCGGCAGGTCCTCGGACTGACACGGGTGCGGACGCGCGGGAACGCGGAAGCACACAAGTACACCGTTGCGGGACAGTTCCGGATTTGCACCGGATTCCCCTGCGGCGACAGCGACCATGAGCATACATCTTGTGCCGGGCTCCGGGAGTACCCCCACATGTTGTGTCAGGTCGACGTCGAGGGGCGTTACGGAGCGTGCCGGATCGTCAACTCGTAGGTGAGCGGCGGATGTCGTCGAACCCGGGAAAAGGGGGCACGGGCGCGCTCCGGGACGGGCGGGGCCGCCTCGCCCCGGCCGCGACGGCGCCGCGCGGGGCGCCCCCGGCGGGACGGACTCGTGCCGTGATCCCGCCCGCCGCCGGGTGCTCCTCGGGCTACGCGGGCCCGAGGGCGATGTCCACGCCGGCTGGTCCGCCCGCCCGCACGCAGGCCCGCCCGGCACGGCGACGGGCCGCCGGATCCCCGTCCGGCGGCCCGTCGTACGCCGCTGTGATGCCGTTCAGGACCCGTGGCCGTCACCGTGTCCGGTTGCCGGTCACCGACGGCCGCCGGTCAGTGGCTCGCCTCCGCCGCGGTGGCGGGCGGGAGCTCCGTCGCGACTCCGGGGTCCCCCGCGTCGGCCGTGTAGTCCTCGGGAGAGGTCTCGTCGACGCCCTCGGGGGCGTTGAACGCCCGCAGGGCGAAGGTGAGGACGACGGCCACGGCCACGTTCAGGACGAACGCCGTCAGGCCGAGGTAGCCGATCTCCCCGATGCCGGGGATCTCCTTCGAACTGCCCCCGAAGTGCTTCTGGGTCGGCGAGGCCACCCCGTAGGCGGCGATCGTGCCGTAGAGCATGCCGACGGCCCAGCCGCCCAGCAGCGCCCAGCGGTGGAACCAGCGGGTGAACAGCCCGCCGACCAGCGCCGGGAAGGTCTGCAGGATCCAGATGCCGCCGAGCAGCTGGAAGTTGATCGCGACGGTCTTGTCCATGGTGAGGACGAAGACCAGCGCGCCCACCTTCACCAGGAGCGAGACCAGCTTGGAGACCTGGGTCTCCTGCCGGGGGGTCGCGTCCGGCTTGATGAAGTCCTTGTAGATGTTGCGGGTGAAGAGGTTCGCGGCCGCGATCGACATGATGGCCGCCGGGACGAGCGCCCCGATGCCGATGGCCGCGAAGGCCACGCCCGCGAACCAGTCCGGGAACATGTTCTCGAAGAGCTGGGGGATGGCGAGCTGGCCGTTCTGCACCTTCACGCCGGCCGCGATCGCCATGAACCCGAGCAGGGCGAGCAGCCCCAGCATCAGCGAGTACAGCGGCAGGATCGTGGTGTTGCGGCGGATCACCTCGCGGCTGCGGCTGGACAGCGTCGCGGTGATCGAGTGCGGATACATGAACAGCGCCAGCGCCGAGCCGAGCGCGAGGGTGGCGTACGTCCACTGGCCCGCCTCGGCGGGGACGAGCCCGCCCGCGCCCGCGGCCGTGTACTTGTCGCTCGCCGCCTTGAAGATCTCGTCGAAGCCGCCCAGCTTGATCGGGATGTAGATGATGGCCACCGCGATCACGATGTAGATCAGGGTGTCCTTCACGAACGCGATCAGGGCGGGCGCCCGCAGGCCCGAGGAGTAGGTGTACGCGGCCAGCACGCCGAAGGCGATGAGGAGGGGCAGGTCCTTGACGAACCAGTTGGTGCTCTCGCCGCCGCCCACGCCCATCACGTCGAGGACGGCCTGGATGCCGACCAGTTGGAGCGCGATGTACGGCATGGTGGCCAGGATGCCGGTGACGGCCACGGCCAGGGAAAGGCTCTTGGAACCGTGGCGGCCGCGTACGAAGTCCGAGGTCGTCACGTAGCCGTGCTTGTGGGAGACCGACCACAGGCGGGGCAGGAACGTGAAGATCAGCGGGTAGACCAGGATCGTGTACGGCACGGCGAAGAAGCCGGCCGCGCCCGCCGCGTAGATCGCCGCGGGTACGGCGACGAAGGTGTACGCCGTGTAGAGGTCGCCGCCGAGCAGGAACCAGGTCACCCAGGTGCCGAAGGACCGGCCGCCCAGGCCCCACTCGTCGAGGCTGTGCTCGTTGTCGGCCCTGCGCCAGCGGGCGGCCAGGAAGCCCATGGCCGTGACGGCCACGAAGAAGAAGACGAAGACGCCGAGCGCGACGCCGTTCACACCGTCGTTCATGCTTCCGCACCTTCCTCGGTGGAGGCGCGTCCCCGGGCGGAGGCGCGGGTCCGCTGGTCGCGCTTCCACAGCTGGTGCGCGACCACGGTCAGCACCGTGGAGAGGAACACCCACATCATCTGGTACCAGTAGAAGAACGGGACGCCGATGAAGGCCGGGTCGGTCTTCGCGTAGGAACCGACCCACAGCATCGCCACGAAGGGCGCCAGCAGACAGAGGGCGATCACCACGCGGACCGGTGTCACCACCGGTGGTTTCACTTCGGGCAGGTCTGACATGGGTCGGCTCCGTCCCCTCATCGATCACCTGGGCAACAACGCGCAGGCAATCTAGGCGACGGTTCCGCTTTTAGGGAACACCTTTGCCCGGACGGCGGATGTGGAGGGTTCGTGCGGGCGAGTGCGGTGGTCCGGCGGGAGCGGAACTCCGTGACGGAACAAGCCTCCTGACGGCCCGTCGGCTGCCTTCCGCCGGCTTTCCGTCGTCTGCCCGCTGCCCGTCCACTGCCTTCCGCCACCCGCCCGCCGGCCCTCCGCCGGCCCCGGGTCTCAGTCCTGCGGGCGCTTGAGGCGGGCCACGAACTTGTAGCGGTCCCCCCGGTACACCGAGCGGACCCACTCCACCGGCTCGCCCTGCCGGTCGAGGGAGTGGCGGGAGAGCATCAGCATGGGCAGGCCCACGTCGGTGCCGAGCAGGCCGGCCTCGCGCGGGGTCGCCAGGGAGGTCTCGATGGTCTCCTCGGCCTCGGCGAGATGGACGTCGTACACCTCGGCCAGCGCGGTGTAGAGCGAGGTGTACTTGACCAGCGACCTGCGCAGGGCCGGGAAGCGCTTGGCGGAGAGGTGCGTCGTCTCGATGGCCATCGGTTCGCCGCTCGCGAGGCGCAGCCGCTCGATGCGCAGCACCCGGCCGCCGGCGGAGATGTCGAGCAGCCCGGCGAGGGCGTCGTCCGCCGTGATGTAGCCGATGTCCAGCAGCTGCGAGGTCGGTTCGAGACCCTGGGCGCGCATGTCCTCGGTGTACGAGGTCAGCTGGAGCGCCTGGGAGACCTTCGGCTTGGCGACGAAGGTGCCCTTGCCCTGGATGCGTTCGAGGCGGCCCTCGACGACCAGCTCCTGAAGGGCCTGGCGCACCGTGGTGCGCGAGGTGTCGAACTCGGCGGCGAGGGTCCGCTCGGGCGGTACGGGCGTACCGGGTGGCAGCGTCTCCGTCATCTCGAGGAGGTGCTTCTTGAGGCGGTAGTACTTGGGCACGCGCGCGGTACGGATGGGCACCCCACCCTCGTTGTCCGCACTGCTGACCTCGGTGCTCATGCTCTGCCTTCCCGGCTCCGGATGCCGAAGCGACCGACGTACCGTCGGCCACGGCTCACATCGTGGCACGGCTTGACGTGCGAGTGTCCCCCGCACGCTCCGTGATCCCCTCTATATACCGTCGGCGTACCCGTTGGTCTAGTCCATCGCGCGCACGGGGTCGCGCGGGCGGCCCCGGGAGTGGTCTGCCCGCGGGCGGTGAACGGGCCCGCTGTTTATGCCGCTTACCTACTTAAAGGTCCTTGCATATGTAGGTCCCATAACGGCCGTCTGGACGGGCTTACGCACCCTTGACACCCCCCTAGGTCTAGGCCAAGCTCCCGGTACTGGTCTACACCATTGGTCCAGTCCCGGCCCCACGGGCGGTACACGGCGTATGTCACCGCGGGGAGCAGGGGGGTTTGTGGCATCCCTGAGGAGGGTGGCGTGAAGCGCAAGCTGATAGCCGCGATCGGTATCGCGGGCATGATGTTCTCCATCGCGGCGTGCGGTGACAGTGACAAGTCCGGGGGGTCGGACAAGGGTGCGGACGCCAAGGAGCTGACGGTCTGGCTCACGGTCGACGCGCAGAACAACTGGCCCGAGCTGGTCAAGGCGGCCGACACGGCGATCAAGGCGAAGCACCCCGGCATCAAGATCAACCACGAGTACTACGGCTGGCCGGACAAGAACGCCAAGCTCGACGCCGTCCTCGCCACCGACAAGGCGCCCGACGTGGTCGAGATGGGCAACACCGAGATGCTCGGCTACATGGTCAAGGGCGCCTTCGCTCCCCTCGACACGGCCAAGTTCGAGGGCTCGGACGCCTGGCTGGACGGCCTCAAGGCCTCCGTCACCTACGAGGGCAAGACCTACGGCGTGCCGTACTACGCCGGTGGCCGCGTCGGCAACTGGCGCAAGGACCTCGCCGCCTCGGTCGGTGTGAAGACCCCGCCGAAGACCTACGCCGAGCTCACCTCCGCCCTGGACAAGATCCAGAAGAAGGAGGGCAAGAAGTTCAGCGCCTGGTACCAGCCCACGCGTGACTGGTACGCGGCCATGTCCTTCGTCTACGACGCCGGCGGCTCCATCGCGAAGGAGGAGGGCGGCCAGTGGAAGGCCAACCTCTCCTCGCCCGAGTCGGTCAAGGGCCTCACCGCGTTCAAGAACGTCGTCGACAAGTACATGCACGGCGACAAGACCAAGGACGAGTCCGACCGTTACATCGTCTACGGCCAGGGCAAGTCCGGCATGATCTTCGGCGCGGCCTGGGAGGGCGCGACCGCCGAGGACCCGAAGAGCGACAAGACCGGCAAGCTCAAGGGCAACCTCGAGAACTTCGTGATGCCCGGCCCGTCCGGCAAGAACCTCCCGGTCTTCCTGGGCGGCTCCGACCTCGCCGTCCCGGTGAAGTCGAAGGCGCAGACCGTCGCCGCCGAGTGGATCAACGCGTTCACCGGCGCCAAGGGCCAGAAGGGCCTGATGGGCAAGGGCAACCTGCCCAACAACAAGACGGACCTCGCCACCCTGAAGGACGACCCCGCGACGGTCGTCCCGGCCACCGCGGCCGAGTCCAACTGGTTCGTCCCGATGGCGCCGGGCTGGGGCCAGGTCGAGAAGGCCCAGGTCCTGCAGACCATGCTGCAGAGCATCGGCACCGGCAAGAAGTCGGTGGCGGACGCCGCGAAGGACGCGGACGCCGCGATCGACAAGGTCATCAACACCAAGTGACCTGAGAGCGGGGCCCCGCCGGTCCTCCTTCACGGAGGGGCGGGGCCCCGCCTCCCGCACGGCCGGGTCCGGGAGTCGCCTCCCGGACCGCCCGGCCGTGCGGGCCTTCGCTTTCGTACGACCTGAGGGACCGCTGAGGAGCGCGCGATGAGTGCCGCAGACACGACCACAACCGCCAAGGTGCCGCCACCGCGGCAGGCGCCGCCACCGGCCGTCCGCAAAGCGCCACGCGCGAAGCGGACCTCGAGCGCGGCGGCGGCCCCCTGGGCCCTGCTCGCCCCCTGTCTGCTGATCCTCGCCGTGGTCCTCGGCTATCCCCTGGTGCGCCTGGTCACGCTCTCCTTCCAGAAGTTCGGGCAGTCCCAGCTCTGGGGCTTCCAGCCGGCCGAGTCGGTCGGCTTCGACAACTTCTCCAAGGTGCTCGGGGACAGCGAGTTCTGGGCCGTGGTCGTCCGTACGATCCTCTTCGCCGGCGGGGCCGTCGTCTTCACGATGGTCATCGGCATGCTGATCGCGCTGCTCCTCCAGCGGGTCTCGGGCTGGGTGAAGACGCTCATCAACATCGTGCTGGTGGCCAGCTGGGGCATGCCGATCATCGTGGCCACCACGGTGTTCAAATGGCTCTTCGACTCCGACTACGGCGTCTTCAACGCGCTGCTCAGCAAGCTCCCCGGCGTCGACATGGTCGGCCACAACTGGTTCGCCAGCGGACCGCAGGGCCTGACCGTGATCATGCTCCTGGTCGTCTGGGGGGCGGTGCCGTTCGTCGTCATCACGCTCAGCGCCGGACTCACCCAGGTGCCCGCGGAGCTGGAGGAGGCCGCGCGGCTCGACGGCGCCGGCTCCTGGGGTGTCTTCCGCTACGTCACGCTGCCGATCCTCAAGCCGATCATCGTGATGCTCACGACCCTCTCCGTCATCTGGGACATGGGCGTCTTCCCGCAGGTGTTCGTCATGCGGGGCGGCCACCCCGAGGCCGAGTTCCAACTGCTCACCACGTACTCGTACGACCGCGCCTTCGTCGTCAACGACTACGCGCAGGGTTCGGCGATCGCCCTGCTGACCGTGCTGCTGCTCCTGGGCGTGGTCGCCGTGTACATGCGCCAGATGCTGAAGATCGGAGAGGTCGAATGAGCGCCGTCACCACGACCGGGCGTACGTCCGCCGCGGGGCGCGAGTCCTCCGGGCCCCGCAAGTCCAAGCTCGGCTGGAACCTGCTCGGTCTGTTCGTCTTCGTCACCGCGGGCTTCCCCGTGTACTGGATGTTCAACACGGCCTTCAAGCCGGCCAAGGACGCCATCGACTCGGATCCGAGCCTGTTCCCGACGGGGATCACGCTCGACAACTTCCGCCGCGCGCTGGACATCGCCGACTTCTGGGGTCCGGTGGGCCGCAGCCTGATCGTGTCGCTCTCGGTGGTCGTGATCGGCATCGCGGTGGGGATGCTGGCCGCGCTGGCCATCTCCCGCTTCGCCTTCCGCGGACGCAAGGTCGTGATCGTCGGCATCCTCGCGGTCCAGATGGTCCCGCTGGTCGCCATGATCATCCCGGTCTTCCTGCTGCTGAACGACCTCGGTCAGTACGACAGGCTCACCGGTCTGATCCTCACGTATCTGACCTTCATCCTCCCCTTCACGGTGTGGACGCTGCGCGGCTTCATCGTCAACATCCCGAAGGAGCTGGAGGAGGCGGCGATGGTCGACGGGTGCAGCCGCACCGGCGCCTTCATCCGCGTGGTCTTCCCGCTGCTGGCCCCCGGCATGGTCGCCACCTCCGTCTACGCCTTCATCCAGGCGTGGAACGAATACCTCTACGCCCTGATGCTGATGAGCCAGAAGAACCAGACCGCCACCGTGTGGCTCGGTAACTTCACCACCAAGCACGGCACCGAGTACGCCCCGATGATGGCCGGATCCACCATGATGGCCGTGCCGATCGTCGTCCTGTTCCTCCTCGTCCAGCGCAAGATGGCCGCGGGTCTGACCGCGGGCGCCGTGAAGGGATGACGCTCCCGATGACGACATTCGCCAGTGGCACCGACACGCTGACGCGCGACGCCCTGACGGTCCTGCAGCCCGGCTTCACCGGGACCACGGCCCCGGACTGGTTGCTGCGCCGCCTCGGTGAAGGCCTCGCCTCCGTCGGCCTGTTCGGCCGCAACATCGCCTCGCCCGGTCAACTCGCCGCCCTGACCGCACAGTTGCGTGTCGAGCGGGACGACGTCCTGGTCGCCATCGACGAGGAGGGCGGTGACGTCACCCGCCTGGAGGTGCGCACCGGCTCGTCCTTCCCGGGCAACCACGCGCTGGGCGCCGTCGACGACGTGGCGCTCACCGAGGCCGTCGCCCTCGAACTCGGCCGCCGGCTGGCCGCGTGCGGGGTGAACCTCAACTGGGCGCCGTCCGCCGACGTGAACTCCAACCCCGCCAACCCGGTCATCGGCGTACGGTCCTTCGGCGCCGACACCGATCTGGTGGCCCGGCACACGGCCGCCTACGTCACCGGGCTCCAGGCCGCCGGCGTCGCCGCCTGCACCAAGCACTTCCCGGGCCACGGGGACACCGCGGTGGACTCCCACCACGCGCTGCCCCGCATCGACGCGGACCTCTCAGTGCTCCAGACGCGCGAACTCGTCCCGTTCCGGGCCGCGATCGCCGCGGGCAGCCGTGCCGTGATGAGCGCGCACATCCTCGTCCCGGCCCTGGACCCGGACCGCCCGGCCACCCTCTCCCGCCGCGTCCTCACCGGCCTGCTGCGCGAGGAACTCGGCTACGACGGCCTCATCGTCACCGACGGCATGGAGATGCAGGCCATCTCCGCGACCTACGGCATCGAGCGGGGCAGCGTGCTGGCCATCGCGGCCGGCGCCGACGCCATCTGCGTCGGCGGCGGACTGGCGGACGACGAGACGGTGCGCCGCCTCCGTGACGCGCTGGTCTCCGCCGTCCGCGCCGGCGAACTCGCCGAGGAACGCCTCGCGGACGCGGCGGACCGGGTGCGGGCGCTGGCCGCGTGGACGGCCGAGGCCGCCAGGCGTTCCGAGGCCGCGGCGGCGTCCGTCGAGGAGCGGGCGGTCACCGGGACGGGGAACCGCGCCGTGGTGACCGGAGGGAGCCTCACGGTCCCCGGCCCGCACCACACGAATGGCTCAAACGGTTCGAACGCGTCGAACGGCGTGAGCGGATCGAACAGCCCCGCCGACTCGAACGCCTCGAACGTCTCGGGTGCCCCGAACCGTTCGATCACCCCGAACGCCTCGGGTGCCTCGAACGGTACGGGCGGTGCCGCCGAGGTCGGTCTGGTCGCCGCTCGGCGCGCGCTCACCGTGACCCGTTCGGCGGCGTACCTCCCGCCGGCCGAGGCGCCCTACGTGGCGGCGCTCACCCCGGTCGCGAACATCGCCGTCGGGGACGAGACCCCCTGGGGCGTGGCCGCGGAGCTGATGCGGCTGATCCCCGGCACCGGGACGGGCAGCTTCACCGGGGAGGACGCGGGCGCCGCGGCGCTCCTCGCGGCGGGCGGACGCCCGGTCGTCGCCGTCGTCCGCGACGAGCACCGCCATCCCTGGATGGCGACGGCCCTCGACACCCTGCTCGCCGCCCGCCCCGACACCGTCGTGGTCGAGATGGGCGTCCCGCAGTCGGCGCCCCGCGGCGCCCTGCACATCGCCACCCACGGCGCGGCACGGGTGTGCGGCAGGGCGGCGGCGGAGGTCATCGCGGCGGACGCCGTCACGGACCGGTAGACCCCGTTCCTCCGGACCGGACCGCAGGACACGGATGCCGGGCCCCCGGGGGAGGCCCGGCATCGGTGCGTCCACGGCGGCCGCGTCTCCCCGGCGTCCACGGGGACGTCGACCCGCGGGGGTACCTGGTTGCGTGTACGGGGTGCGGGTGTGCGGGGCCGGCCGACGGCCCGGGGTGCGGTGCGCGGAGGCGGGACCCGGCCCGCCGGGAGCGGGACAGGGCGCGGCTCGGACCGGCTCGGGGCCCGGCCCCGACCGGGTGAGTGCGGCCCGGACAGGCGGCCCGGACAGGCCGGGACCGGCGTCGCTCCGCCGGCCCCGGACCGGAGTGGCTCGGTCGGTCGGCCAGGTGTGGTGCGGAATCGCGTGGCCCGGCCGGCCTGGTCCGGCTGGTGTGGTGCGGCTCAGCGGGGCTCGGACCAGCGCGTCTCCGGACTGGCCCGGTCCGGAGCGGCGGGCGCGGGTGCGGCTGGGCCCGGTTCGGCCAGCTTGGCCCAGCGCGGAAGGGGACCGGCCCGGGGCTCGGGTTCCAGAGGCGGGCCGGAACTCGGCCCCGGGGCCTGGTCCGATTTCGGACGGGAGCCGGGGCCGACCCGTTCGGTCGATCGCGGTGGTGGGGGCCGGTGGCGTGCCACCGGCTTCGCCGTGGTCGGGCGGGGGCGGGGCTAGATGCCCTGCCACTCCGGCTTCGCCGCGAACGTGGCCCGGAAGTAGTCCGCGCGCTTCAGCTTGGACGCGGCGGCGTCGTCGACGACGACGGTCGCGTGCGGGTGCAGCTGCAGGGCCGACGCCGGGCAGACCGCGGCGACCGGCCCCTCGACCGTCGCCGCCACGGCGTCCGCCTTGCCCTCACCGGTCGCGAGGAGCACCAGGTGCCGCGCCTCCAGGATCGTGCCGATGCCCTGCGTGATGACGTGGTGCGGCACCTGCTCGATGTCGCCGTCGAAGAACCGCGCGTTGTCCACCCGGGTCTGCTCGGTCAGCGTCTTGATCCGGGTCCGCGAGGCGAGCGAGGAGCACGGTTCGTTGAACCCGATGTGGCCGTCCGTCCCGATCCCCAGCAGCTGGAGGTCCACCCCGCCGGCCGCCGCCAGCGCCCGGTCGTACGCCTCGCACGCCGCCTGGACGTCCGCCGCGGTGCCGTCGGGACCCATGAACGCCTCCATGCCGAGGCCCAGCGGCTCCAGCACCTCGCGCCGCAGCACGGAACGGTAGGACTCGGGATGGTCCGCCGGCAGCCCCACGTACTCGTCGAGCTGCGCGATGCGCGCGCCGGAGGCGTCCACGGCACCGGAACCCGCACGAGCCGTCAACGCCTCGTACACGGGCAGCGGCGTCGAGCCGGTGGCCACGCCGAGCACGGCGTCGGGCTTGCGCCTGAGCAGTTCCGCCATGGCCTCGGCGATCAGCTCGCCACCCGCCTTGGCGTCCGGGACGATGACAACTTCCACGCTGGGCCTGCCGATCTGGAGAGAGGACTCAGGGGACTCAACGGGCATCCGAAGAGGACGCGTGTGGTATAGACCAATCTAGCAGAGCGTCACCCTTCCGTCGCCCCGATGTGTCATGGCGCGCCTCCATTGCACAACCGCGGGGAACGGCCCGCGCGTCCGTGGACGATCCCGGACGCGCTCATCCGGTGACTCCGCCCGTTCACGAACCGAAGCGGGATAGTCTGACGGGCGCTTCTGGTGTTGGATAAGCGGACAAGAATCGCCGTCCGCGGGCGCGCGGACACATGGACGCAGGAGCATGGTCTAGTCCACAATGTCTTGAGAAACTGAACAAACCTCCGCCTTCCCCGCACAGGAAGGCGGACCGAGGAACCGGCGCTCTCTGCCCTGACTGCTCCGGCTCCTCTCCTCGGCCGACCGGGACCGCACACCCCACGGCCGATGTTGCTCCGGGCTGCGGTGCCGGGAGGGTCGAGGGTCCCTCCCAGGCGCCGCGGCCCGCGGGTGTCTTTGGGGCCGCGCGGCCTTCGTGAGGGCCTCGCGGGGGCGGCCGATTTCGGGACCTGTCGGATCCGCCGGGTACGCTCGCACTCGTGCCCTCCATGAACGACCTCGTACGCCAGCACACCGCTCTCGGTGACTCCGATCTCGAGTGGCTGCATCTGCTGGTCTCGGAGTGGCAGTTGCTCTCCGACCTCTCCTTCGCCGACCTCGTGCTGTGGGTGCCCACGCGCGACGGCACCCGCTACGTCTCGGTCGCCCAGATGCGCCCCAACACGGGACCGACCTCGTACCAGGACGACATGGTCGGCCACCTCGTCCCGCGCGGGCGCCGCCCGCTGCTGGACGCGGCGCTCGACGAGGGCCGGATCGTGCGCGAGGGCGATCCCGAGTGGCGCGAGGAGGTCCCGGTCCGGGTCGAGTCCATTCCCGTACGACGCGAGGGCCGCGTCCTCGGTGTCATCGCCCGCAACACCAACCTGCTCACGGTGCGCACCCCGAGCCGCCTCGAACTGACGTATCTGCAGAGTGCCTCCGACCTCGCGCAGATGATCGCGGCGGGCACCTTCCCGTTCCCCGACCAGCAGGTCGACATGGACGCCTCGCCGCGGGTCGGCGACGGACTGATCCGCCTGGACGCGGACGGCATCGTCCAGTACGCCTCGCCGAACGCGCTCTCGGCGTACCACCGCATCGGCCTGGCCTCCGACCTGGTGGGTCACAACCTCGGCACCACCACCGCCGAACTCGCCCCGTCCCGGGGCCCGGTGGACGAGGCCCTGTCGAAGGTGGCCAGCGGCTGGGCACCCCGCGAGTTCGAGATCGAGAGCGCCGACGGCGTGATCCAGCTCCGGGCGATCCCGCTCAAGCCCAAGGGCACCCGCGTCGGTTCCCTGGTCCTGCTCCGCGACGTCACCGAACTGCGTCGTCGCGAGCGCGAGTTGATCACCAAGGACGCCACCATCCGGGAGATCCACCACCGGGTGAAGAACAACCTCCAGACGGTGGCCGCCCTGCTGCGACTCCAGGCCCGCCGCATCGACTCCGACAAGGGCCGGGAGGCCCTGGAGGAAGCCGTGCGCCGGGTCGGTTCGATCGCGATCGTGCACGAGACGCTCTCCCAGAACCTGGACGAGCGGGTGGAGTTCGACGAGATCGCCGACCGGGTGCTCGCCATGGTCGCGGAGATCTCGCCCGGCAAGGTCACGGGCCGGCGCACCGGACGCTTCGGCATCCTGGACGCCGAGGTCGCGACCCCGCTCTCCATGGTCCTCACCGAGATCCTCCAGAACGCGCTGGAGCACGGATTCCGCGAGGGCGACCGGGGCACCGTCGAGGTCTCCGCGGTGCGCGGCGGGACCTCCAAGGACGCCCGGCTGCTCGTCACCGTCCAGGACGACGGGGTCGGACTGCCCGAGGGCTTCGACCCGCACCGCTCGGGGAACCTCGGCCTGCAGATCGTACGGACACTGGTGGAGGGCGAGTTGGGCGGCACCTTCGACATGGTGGCCGCCCCGGAGCGCGGCACCCGGGTGATCCTGGACATTCCGGTGCTCGTGCCCAAGTGACCGGCCCGGCCGTGGCCCGCACAAGTGGCCGGTCGGCAGGGGCGGTCGAGGCCTTGAAGGGTCGTCACTCACGGTGACCGGCGTCGGGACGTGAGGGGCGACGGGTGCCGGACACCGTGAGTGACGAAACCCGCAGCGGACAGCAATGAGCCCCGGACCACCAGGTGGTCCGGGGCTGAAAGCTCGTTGCATCAAGCGCATCGGGGTACTGCGCGCTGCGGCTCGGGGGCGGGAGTTGCGTACTCGCTGTACGCGCCGCCAACCTCAGGCTCGTGCGGGGTGGAACGTCAGGCGGTGGCCTGACGAGCCCTGTTGCGGGCGGCGCGGCGCTTCATTGCGCGACGCTCATCCTCGCTGAGACCACCCCAGACGCCGGAGTCCTGGCCGGACTCGAGCGCCCACTGCAGGCACTGCTCCATGACGGGGCAGCGGCGGCAGACGGCCTTGGCTTCCTCGATCTGCAGCAGCGCAGGACCGGTGTTGCCGATAGGGAAGAAGAGCTCGGGGTCTTCTTCGCGGCAAACGGCGTTGTGACGCCAGTCCATGGCTGCTACCTCTCCTTGGTATTACATGCACGTTGCTTGTGAATGTGAACGCTTTCACGAATCCCTCAACAAGTGAAGGGCCGACAACCAGACGGACTGGTGTGGTCCTTTGAAGTGAGGAGGGGTTCCGGTGCTCTGTGGGGCCGATGTTGCGGGCCGTCCCAAGCGCCACGTAGAGACTCGCAAACCTCGGCGGCGGATACAACCCCTTCTGAAAAGTTTTTTTTGATTCCTCGGTGTCGACTAGGTCACAGCCGTACTTCCATGGGGTGGACCCTGGTCTAAACGTTCGAGTGAAAGGAGTTTGGGGTCTTCCGCTCACACAATCACACGCAGTGCACGGCGTACGCCTGTGAACGTCACGCTAGTGCGCAGTCCCAGGTGGTCGCCGTCCATCTGAAGGGGTAGTGGAACCTTCGAATGCAAGGTGAAGTCCGTCAGGTCGTGCAGGGATACGGCGTGCTTGCCCTGGGGGCCACGTTCGGGGGACGAAGTGAGCAACTGCGTGGCATACCGGGCGACCGAGGCCGTCGACATGCGACTGAGGGCGAGTACGTCGAGTCCGGTATCGAACGAGGCCTTAGGTGTCGCGTACACCGGACGATTGCCGAGAAACGTCCACGGCGTGGTGTTGCAGATGATGGACAGGACCAGATCGGTGACCGGGTCCGCGCCGGGGCGCTCCAGGGTGATCGTTCCGTGCCGGCGGTGAGGATCGTCCAAAAACTGGCGTACCACTTGGCGGAGATACAGCGCATGGGTGGAGCGTCGGCCGCGCTCGCGCTGCTGTTCGACCCGGCCCACCACCCCGGCGTCGAAGCCGAGGCCGGCGCAGAAGGTGAACCAGCGGGAGGGCACGGCCTCGTCCTCGGTGCCCGGGGTGCCCGCGGCGAGACCCAGGCCCACCGTGCGCTCGCGCTCCTCGCGCAGTGCGTCCAGCAGGGCGCCGGTCGCCTCGACGGCGTCGTTCGGCAGGCCGAGGGCGCGGGCGAAGACGTTGGTGGATCCGCCGGGGACGACGGCGAGACGGGGGAGGCGGTCCGGGTCGGGGCCCCGGTGGAGAAGACCGTTCACGACCTCGTTGACCGTGCCGTCCCCGCCGAGGGCCACGACCAGGTCTATGTCCTCGCCGTCCGCGGCCTGCCGTCCGAGGTCCCGGGCGTGCCCGCGGTACTCGGTGGTGACCGCCTCCAGCTTCATCTCACTGGCCAGTGCGTGGATCAGGACGTCACGCGTCCGCGCACTTGTGGTGGTTGCTGCCGGATTGACCACGAGAAGTGCACGCATGCGTTGCAGCGTACCTAGTGGGTGATGGCGGGCCCAGACCGAGGTAGGGATCCAGTAAGAGACCAGGGGGTGGGCCGGGGTGCGGCGACGCGTCGGTACGAGGCCCCGTGACCTCGCGGTACCGGGCCCCGGGGCCTTCGGCGGTCCGGGGCCGACGGCTACTCTTCAGGAGTGAGCCGTGTGCAGAATCCCACTCCCGACGCCCCCCTCGACGAACCCCGCCCCGGGCGGCTGACCGCCGCCGCGGCACTGGCCGCGCTGGAGGGCACCGCTCTCGTGGCGGGCGGCGTCTGCGTCCTCGTGCTCGGCCTCACCGGCGACCCGGACAGCCGGCGCCAGGCCGTCACCGGCGGCGTCACGCTGATCGTGCTCGCGCTGCTGCCGCTCCTGGCCGCGCGCGGACTGCTGCTGCGCCGCGGCTGGAGCCGGGGCCCGGCCCTCATCACCCAGATCATGGCGCTGCCCGTCGCCTACACCCTGCTCCAGGCCGACAGCGTGGCGATCCCCGCGGGCATCGCCCTCGCGGCCGTCGCGGTGGCTTCCCTGGTGCTGCTGCTGAACCCGGCGACGACCCGGGCCCTCGGCATCCGAGGGCCCGGCGGAGACGTGGAGAACCAGAAGTAGGCCGGGCCCGGAGGCGGGTCGGCCCGTAAGGGGGCTCACTCCTCGACGAGGAGCTTCTCCCGCAGCTGGGCCAGGGTGCGGGCCAGCAGCCGGGAGACGTGCATCTGGGAGATGCCGACCTCCTGGGCGATCTGCGACTGGGTCATGTTGCCGAAGAAGCGAAGGAGCAGGATCCGCTTCTCGCGGGGCGGCAGGTCCTCCAGGAGCGGCTTCAGGGACTCCCGGTACTCGACGCCCTCCAGCGCCTCGTCCTCGGCGCCCAGGGTGTCCGCGACCGCCGGGGACTCGTCGTCCGTGTCGGGGACGTCCAGGGACAGCGTGGAGTACGCGTTCGCGGACTCCAGGCCCTCCAGGACCTCCTCCTCCGAGATGGCCAGCTTCTCGGCCAGCTCGTGGACCGTCGGGGAGCGGCCGTGCAGCTGGGAGAGCTCCGCGGTCGCCGTGGTCAGCGCGAGCCGCAGCTCCTGGAGGCGGCGCGGGACGCGCACCGCCCAGCCCTTGTCGCGGAAGTGCCGCTTGATCTCGCCGACCACCGTCGGGGTCGCGTACGTCGAGAACTCGACCCCGCGCTCCGGATCGAACCGGTCGACCGACTTGATCAGCCCGATCGTCGCGACCTGGGTGAGATCGTCCAGTGGCTCACCGCGGTTGCGGAACCGGCGCGCGAGGTGCTCGACGAGCGGCAGGTGCATGCGGACCAGCTGGTTGCGCAGCTCTGCGTACTCGGCACTGCCGTCCTGCATCTTGCGCAGCTCGATGAACATCGCCCGTGCCCCGCTGCGGTCGTGCGGGTCGTGCCGGATCGGCTGGGCGCTGGGCCCGTGCTGGATCGGCTGGGCGCTCGGCCCGTGCTGCGCGCCCTGCACGCTCTGCTCCGCGTTTCGCTCGTGCTCGCTCATAGTCCCGCCCGTCACCATTCCCCGAGCTCGCGGCTCTTCCCCCGTGTCTTCTGCCGCGCTCGGACCGGGGGGACCTCCCCGGACGGGCGAGACCCCCGGCCGCGCCGCGGCTGCCGAGGCGAAGCCGTTCTCCGGATGCGGCCGGGCCTGCTCGGGGATGCCGTCGACGCCGTCCGTCGTGTGCCGAGGCCCGCCGGGGCCGTCGGCGCGCTCCGCGGGAGGCTCCCGTGTGCCACGCTCTTCGTCCCGCACCGGCCCGTCCCCGTTCCTCACGCCGGCCCGGGTCCCGCGCCGCGTTGTTTGTAGAGGCTGATCGAAACGGTCTTGTCCTCGGCGACGACGGAATCGACCTTGCCCGCGAGGGCCGACAGCACGGTCCACGCGAACGTGTCACGTGACGGAGCGTGACCGTCGGTGGTCGGCGCCGAGACCGTGACCTCCAGTGAGTCGTCGATCAGCCGGAAGACACAACTGAGCACCGAACCGGGGACGGCCTGCTGCAGCAGGATCGCGCAGGCCTCGTCCACCGCGATGCGCAGATCCTCGATCTCGTCGAGGGTGAAGTCCAAACGGGCTGCCAGCCCGGCCGTGGCCGTGCGCAGTACCGACAGGTAGGCACCCGCGGCCGGCAGCCGGACTTCCACGAAGTCCTTCGTCGCGGGCTCGCCTGCGATCTGGGACACCCTCACCTCCATGGTGGTACAAGCTCATTCGAGCTTTCTCGGGGTCCGAGGGTCGCCCCCCGGGGTAACGCGCTACGTCGTTCAGCGGTGACGCTACCGCGCTCCCGACTTTCCTGTCCTGGGGACCCCGCCCCTTGCTGTCACTCATGGTAAGCCTACGAGTACGGACAGTGGCTAGGGGTCTGCGGCCCCAAATAGGAAGAGCGGGCGCCGGGTTGACGTACCCAGGCGTCAGACGGTCGAACCGTCCGGATCGCGAGTCACGCGCGTACGTGATCCACGGCTCAGACGAGTACGTGGTCCACGAAGCACCAACGCCAGTTCTCCCCCGGCTCGAACGTGCGCATGATCGGATGTCCGGTGTCGTTGTGGTGCTCCGTCGCGTGCCGCAGCGGTGAGGAGTCGCAACAGGCCAGGTGTCCGCACTCCAGGCAGAGCCGGAGCTGCACCGGGTGGGTCCCCGCGGCCACGCACTCCAGACAGGTCTCGCTCCGGGGCTCCGGATCGGGCTGCGGCAGCGCGTCGGTGTGCGTGCACTGTTTCATGATTGCCAGGTTACGTCGGGCGTGCGGGATTGCCGCGCGAAAAAGAGGGCGGGCGGAAGACGATGGACGTGTTGCCACTGCTGTTGCTGGTCGCGGGGAGCGCGGCGGTCGCCGGCGCCGCCCGCCGCACCCCGGTCCCGGCACCCTTGCTGATCGTCGCCGTGGCCCTGCTGGTCTCGTACATCCCCGGGGTGCCGACGTACGAACTCGACCCCGACGTCGTCCTCCCGCTGGTGCTGCCCCCGCTGCTGTACACGGCGGCCACCGACAGTTCCTACCTCGACCTGAGGGCCCAGCTGAGGCCCGTCGCTCTCCTGTCGGTGGGGTACGTCCTCTTCGCGACCCTCGTCGTCGGCTGGGTCGCCTATCTGCTCGTGCCGGGCCTGCCGCTGCCCGCGGCCCTGGTCCTCGGCGCGGTGGTGGCGCCGCCCGACGCGGTGGCCGCGACGGCGGTGGCGCGCCGCGTGGGACTGCCGTCACGGATCACCACGATCCTGCAGGGCGAGTCCCTGGTGAACGACGCGACCGCGATCACCGCCTACAAGGTGGCTCTCGCCGCGGCGGTCGGCGAGGGCGCGACCTGGGCGGGCGGCGTCCGCGAGTTCCTGCTCGCGGCGGTCGGCGGGGTGGTCGTCGGGCTGGTGCTGATGATCCCCATCCACTGGCTGCGCACCCACATGAACGAAGCGCTCCTGCAGAACACCCTCTCCCTGCTGATCCCCTTCGTCGCCTACGGCGTCGCCGAGCAGTTCCACGCCTCCGGCGTGCTCGCGGTGGTCGTCGTCGCGCTCTACCTCGGACACCGCTCCTGGGAGGTGGACTTCGCGACCCGGCTCCAGGAGGAGGCGGTGTGGAAGATGGTCGCGTTCGTCCTGGAGTCCGCGGTGTTCGCGCTGATCGGGCTCCAGCTCCCGGTCGTCCTCAAGGGCCTCGGCGCCTACGAGGGGACGAGCGCCGCCTGGTACGCGGTCGTCCTCTTCCTGGTCGTCGTCGCGGCCCGCTTCCTGTGGGTGTACCCCGCCACCTTCCTGCCCCGGATCCTCTCGGCGCGCATCCGTGAACGGGAGGACAACCCCACCTGGAAGGCGCCGTTCGTCATCGGCTGGGCCGGCATGCGCGGCGTCGTCTCGCTCGCCATCGCCTTCTCCATCCCGCTGACCCTGCACGGCGGCGAAGCCTTCCCGGACCGCAACCTGATCCTCTTCCTGACCTTCACCACCGTCATCGGCACCCTGGTCGTCCAAGGCCTGACCCTGCCCCCGCTCATCCGGCTGCTGAAACTGCCGGGACGTGACACCCAGGCCGAGACGCTCGCCGAGGCCAACGCCCAGGCGCAGGCCTCCCGCGCCGCCGAGCAGCGGCTGGAGGACCTTCTCGGCGACGAGCGCAACGCCCTGCCCCCGCCGCTCGCCGAGCGTCTGCGCACGGTCCTGGAGCGCCGCCGCAACGCCGTCTGGGAACGGCTCGGCGCGGTCAACCCGGTCACCGGCGAGACCGTCGACGACACCTACCGCCGTCTCTCCCGGGAGATGATCAGCGCCGAGCGCGAGGTCTTCGTCAAGCTGCGCGACCACCGCTACATCGACGACGAGATGTTGCGCACCCTGCTGCGCCGCCTGGACCTGGAGGAGGCGGCGGCCTACCGGGAGGCGGCCTGAGGCCCGGTCCGCGAGACGGGGAACGGCGCTCCGGTGATCACCGCGGCCACCGTCGTACCGGGCGGGAACGCGCCCTCCTCGGCGAGGGTGACAAGTCCGTACAGCATCTTGGCGACATAGAGACGTTCGACGGGCAGCCCGTGCCGCTGCTCGAAGTCCTCGGCGAAGGCGTCGAGTTCCGGAGTGGTGCGGGCGTATCCGCCGAAGTGGAAGCGGTCGTCCAGGGACCAGTTCCCGCGCCGCGTCCCGAAGGCGGCGATCTGGAGGGCCGTCGTGTCGGCCTCGAGGAAGTCGCCCCTGAGCACCGGGACGCCGAGGGCGCGCTGGCCGGGGGAGAGGCCCGCGGCCAGGCCCGCGAGGGTGCCGCCGGTACCGCAGGCGAGGGCGGCCACGTCGATGCCGTCGTGGTCGCGCAGCTCCTCGCCGAGGGCCCGGCAGCCGCGTACGGCGAGGGAGTTGCTGCCACCCTCGGGCACCACGAATCCGTCCTCGGTGTCCGTCGACCGCAGGATGTGGGCCAGTGTCCCCGGGTCCGCCTTGAGCCGATAGGTCGACCTGTCGACGAAGTGCAGGCGCATGCCGTCGGCCGCGCAGCGGGCGAGGGAGGGGTTCAGGGGGCGCTCGGCCAGTTCCTGTCCGCGGACCACGCCGAGCGTCGGCAGGCCCAGCAGGCGGCCGGCGGCGGCCGTGGCGCGCAGATGGTTCGAGTACGCCCCGCCGAAGGTGACCAGGGTGCGTCCGGCCGCCGCTTCGAGGTTCGGCGTCAGCTTGCGCCACTTGTTCCCGATCAGATCCGGGTGGATCAGGTCGTCCCGCTTCAGCAGCAGCCGGACGCCGTGGCGCGCGAAACGCCCGTCCGCGGCCTCCCGCAGCGGCGACGGAAGCCGTGGCCCGGGGCCGAGCGCGCCGGGGCCGGTCGGATCGAGCGCGCCGGGGGCGGGGGCGGGATCCGGGGCGTCGGGGCTGGTCACCCACCCATTGTCGGACATCCGTCCGACCGTTCGCCTTCGGAGGGGGCCCCAGGGGTGGGCTCCGGGGACCGGCTCCGGAGAACGGTCTCGGGGCCCGCGCTCCGGACGGACGGTCCCCGGTTCGGCTCCGGGGACCGGCCCCGCGGTTCAGCCCGGGGCCTCGCCGCTCACTTCAGCAGTTCGCGGACGCGCCCCCGCAGGAAGCCCATCGTGAATCCCCTCGGGTCCACCTTCCCCGGCTGCCATTCCAGGTGGCCGATGACCGAGCGTTCCGACCAGCCGTGGTGCCGGCAGATCGCGGCGGAGACCTTGGCCATCGCGTCCAGCTGGACCTCGGGCCACGGGTCCTTGCCGTCGCCGAGGTTCTCGCACTCGAAGCCGTAGAAGTGACGGTTGCCGTCGGTGTTCGCCTCGTTGTCGTGCGGGAGCGCCTTCTCGGCGATCACCGCGCGCAGCACGTCGTCGTCGCCGAGGCCCGCGTGGTTGGCCCGGCCGTATCCGACCAGGTGGAGGATGCCGTCCTTGGTGATGACACCGTGGCACAGCGGCCCGGGCAGGTCCCCGTGGCCCTCGCGGCAGATCCCGACCGTGCGCTCGGCGCCCGAGGTCACCGTGTGGTGGATCATCACCCCGTGCACCGGCCCCCACGGGCCCTTGTGATTGCGGTTGTGGTGCCTCCAGTCGCCGACCTCGACGACGTGGACGCCTTCCTCCCTGATCCGGTCCAGGAAGCTGCCCGCGGACATGGGCGAGGCCATGGCCGCCTCCTTCGCGCTGCGCGGCGGCCACCTTTCGCGGCCGTCTCGTATCGCAGCTTGTATCTCCGACCGGGCCGCCGGACCCACCCGTTCGCACGGCGAGCGAGCAGATCCGGACAGACCATCAGGAAGTGGTCGAGATCGGTCGCAAGTGGTCGGGGTCGGAGAGAGGTGACCTCGCGGGGGAGGTCGAGGGGAGGTCGAGAGGGGAGCGGAGGCGAGGCGAGGGGCGATCGGCCGACGAAAACTCCCTCTCTGCCCAAGTCTGGAGTGATCCATTCCCCCTCATTCGTGTAATAGCACCAGCACGCTCCGTGATGGAAGGCTTGCTCCCGAAGATCAGTGCACGACCGAGAGGGCAATTTTCATGTCGGTAGGCGAAGAGGTCCGCGCGGAGCAGAACCGCCCGCAACAGAGTCTCGGCACATCAGCCGCGCGGAACCTGGCCACCACCACGAAGTCCGCGCCACAGATGCAGGAGATCAGCTCACGGTGGCTGCTGCGCACGCTGCCGTGGGTGAACGTGCAGGGTGGCACGTACCGCGTGAACCGGCGGCTCAGCTACTCCGTGGGCGACGGACGCGTGACGTTCGTCAAGACCGGCGACCGCGTCCAGGTGATCCCCGCGGAGCTCGGTGAACTGTCCGTACTGCGGTCGTACGAGGACCTGGAGGTGCTGGGCGAACTCGCCCAGCGCTGCCAGCAGCGGGAGTTCTCCCCGGGTGACGTGCTGGCGTCGTTCGGCAGCCAGGCCGACGAGGTGTTCCTGCTCGCGCACGGCAAGGTCGAGAAGATCGGCACCGGCCCCTACGGGGACGACGCGGTGCTCGGTGTCCTCGCCGACGGCGCCTATTTCGGCGAGCCGGCGCTCATCGACCCGGAGGCCATCTGGGAGTACACGGCCCGCGCGGTGACGGCGGTCACCGTGCTCGCGCTGCCCCGCCGGGACCTCGAACAGGTGGCTGAGCGCTCCGAGTCCCTGAACGCCCATCTCCAGCAACTGCGCGCGATCCCCTCGCAGCGCACCAACAAGTACGGCGAGAAGGAGATCGACCTCGCGGCCGGCCACACCGGTGAGCAGGACATCCCGGGCACCTTCGTGGACTACGAGGCCGCCCCGCGCGAGTACGAACTGAGCATCGCCCAGACCGTCCTGCGCCTGCACACGCGCGTGGCCGACCTCTACAACCAGCCGATGAACCAGACCGAGCAGCAGTTGCGGCTCACCGTCGAGGCGCTGAAGGAGCGCCAGGAGCACGAGCTCGTCAACAACCGCGAGTTCGGCCTGCTCAACAACTGTGAGTACGACCAGCGGCTCCAGCCGCACGACGGTGTGCCGAGCCCGGACGACATGGACGAACTGCTCAGCCGTCGGCGCGGCACCAAGCTGTTCCTCGCCCACCCGCGCGCGATCTCCGCTTTCGGCCGCGAACTGAACAAGCGCGGACTCGTGCCCGAGACCATCGAGATGGGCGGCAACCGCATCCCGACCTGGCGCGGGGTGCCGATCTTCCCGTGCAACAAGATCCCGGTCAGCGACGCCCGCACGACCTCGATCATCGCCATGCGTACCGGAGAGGCCGAGCAGGGAGTGGTCGGGCTCCAGCAGGCAGGTATCCCGGACGAGATCGAGCCGAGCCTGTCGGTGCGCTTCATGGGCATCAACGAGCAGGCGATCATCTCCTACCTGGTGACGGCGTACTACTCGGCCGCCGTGCTCGTCCCGGACGCCCTCGGCATCCTGGAGAACGTCGAGATCGGCCGCTGGCGGTGACGATCCGCGCAGCGGAGCCCCTCGTGTTCCCGCCCGCCGGAGCGGGTCCACGACGGGGGCGCGCGTCCGTCCGCCGACCGTCCCGCGCGATCGCGCGGGTGACCTCATGACGATGCGGACGCGGCAGGGGTCGGCCGGAATCCCGAACAGACGGCGCCCGGCCGGGGCGCCGGTCAGGCAGGCTCCCGGCGGGAGGTCCATGGACGGACAGGGCGTGCCGCAACCGCGAGAGGCGCAGGAGGCCGCGGGCATCCTGGAGCGGGCCCGCGCGTCCGTCGACCCGGAACTGCGCGGAGCCATCGACTCGTTGCCGGGCTCGATGCGCAAGGTCGCGCTGTACCACTTCGGGTGGGAGCAGGCGGACGGCACCCCGGCGGCGGGGAACGCCGGCAAGGCCGTCCGGCCCGCACTCGTGCTGACCGCGGTCCAGGCGCTCGGCGGGCAGCAGGCGACGGCCGTACGGGCGGCCGCCGCGGTCGAGCTGATCCACAACTTCACCCTGCTGCACGACGACGTGATGGACCGGGACACCACCCGCAGACACCGTCCCACCGCGTGGACCGTGTTCGGCGACGCCGACGCGATCCTCGCCGGGGACGCCCTGCAGGCACTGGCCCAGCGGATGCTCGCCGAGGACCCGCATCCCGCGTCCTCGGCGTCCGCCGCGCGGCTCGCGGGCTGCGTCGTAGAACTGTGCGCCGGACAGCACACGGACACGGCCATGGAACGGCTCGGCCCCGGCGAGGTCACCCTCGACGCGTGCCTCGCCATGGCCGAGGCCAAGACCGGTGCCCTGATCGGCAGCGCCTGTGCCATCGGGGGCCTGTACGCGGGGGCGGACACCGAGGACGTCGACGCGCTCGACGCGTTCGGCCGGGAAGCCGGGCTCGCCTTCCAGCTGATCGACGACGTCATCGGCATCTGGGGGGACCCGGGCCGGACCGGCAAACCGGCCGGGGCCGACCTCGTGGCCCGCAAGAAGTCGCTGCCCGTGGTCGCCGCGCTGACCTCGGGGACCCCGGCGGCGGCGGAACTGGCCGAGCTGTACGCGGCGCCCTACAGGGAGGGGGAGCTGGAACGCACGGTGCTCGCCGTCGAACGGGCGGGCGGGCGCGACTGGGCGCAGGTCCAGGCGGCCGACCGGATGTCCCGGGCGATGCACGAACTGTCCCGGGCGGTCCCCGACCCCGAAGCGGCGGGCGGCCTTCTCGCCCTCGCCGAGTTCGTCACCCGACGCGACAACTGACCGGCGCGGGCCGGTCGAAGGACCTGGAGCCGGACACCGCCACGGCACCTGACATCCGTCCGGTGCCCGGCTCCGGAGGGGCCTCGCACATCCCCACGGCGTGCGGGGCCCCGCACCCGGGAACACCCCGGCGTCCGCCATCCGGCCACCACGGCCGCGAAGCCCGGCCGGCCGGGCGGTCCGGAAACACGCCCGAACGCGTTCACACGGACCCGAGTCGATCACCATGGACCCGAGCCGGTCACCCCGGTCCGGCAGACCGCAGACCGCAGGCGGCGGAGCCGGGAGCCGGCACCCGCTCGCCGGGGAACCACCGGGTTCGCCCGTGCCGAGCACCTGGTCGATCCGTCGCCCCCGCCCCGGGGCACCCGGGGCGGCTTGCTCGCGCCGGTGCGTAATAGGCTCAACCGCCGTACGGACGAGGCTGGTTGGGCGAGGGGTGGGGCGGGTCATGGGTGTGGCGATACGCGTGGCGGGCGAGGCGGACCGGGAGCTGGTCGTCCGGCTGCTGGACGAGGCGTTCCAGGACGACCCGGTGAGCGGCTGGGTGTTCCCGGACCCGGCGCACCGCCGCGCGACGCACCCCAGGCTGATGGCCGCGTTCACCGACGTGGTGCTCGCCGAGGGGCGCGTCGATCTTGCCGAGGACGGTTCGGCCTGCGCCCTGTGGCTGTCCGTCCCCGCCGGAGAGCACGAGGCCGGGGGCGACGGCGCGGACGAGGACGGTCCCGCCCAGCTGCGCGCCGCCGTCGACCCGGACAACGAACGGGTCGAGCTGATCGGCCGGCTGACGGCGGACGTCCACCCGGCCGGACGGGCCCACGCGTACCTGTGGATGATCGGGGTGTCCCCGGAGCGTCAGGGAGAGGGGCTCGGCAGCGCGCTGATCGGGTCGGTCCTCGACCGCTGTGACAGCGAGGGCCTGGCCGCCTACCTGGAGGCGAGCAACGACCGCAGCCGCGCGCTGTACGAACGGCTCGGCTTCGTCGTCACGGGCGACCCCCTCGATCTGCCGGACGGCCCGCGGATGTGGCCGATGTGGCGGGACCCGCGCCCCGAGTGACAGGCGCCGCCGCGGTACCGGCCTCCCGACCGCAGGACGATCCGCGCATCGGGTAGGCGCCCCGGCCCGCGTCCGGCCCGCGTCCGGCCCGTGTTCGGCCCGTGTTCGGCGTGGTCCGGCCCGTGTTCGGCGCGCGCGGCCCGCGTCCGCGCGTCTCGGACCCGGTGCGCCGCCTTCCGGCCGTGGGTCCGACGCCTCCGGGGGGGCATGCCCGACGGAGGCCGGACGTCCCGGGAGCGGCCGCTCGCGCGCACGCACCGCGGGAAGCGCCGAGCCCCCGGCCGCCCTACCCTGAAGGCTATGGGCACCGATGAGTACACATGTCCCGCTTGCGGACAACCGGTCGCCACGGTGGTGCACCGGTACAAGACGATGGGCGCCTGGGTCCCCCGATGGGGGCCGGGACCCTGCCAGAACCTGAAGTGCGAGGCCTATGCCCACGAACCCGGGCCCGGCCCCAGCCTTCCGGAGGAGCCCGCCGCCGAGAAATCCTGACGCGCCGGCCGCCGACGTGTAGAGAACCGCGGGCCGGCTCCGACGTTCCCTGTGAGAGCCGCCCGGCACGGGCGGTCCGAGCCGAGGAAACCGAAGGAGCGGACTCATGAAGTACCTCGTGATGGTGCAGGGCACGCAGGCGGACTACGAAGCGATGCGGGGCAGGGTGTCAGAGGGGTCGCCCGCCTGGAGCGAGCAGGAACTGCAGGCCATGTACGCCTACATGGGCGCGATCAGCGACGACCTCTCCGAGTCCGGGGAACTGGTCGACGCGCAGGGCCTGGTCGAACCCGCGCGGACCCGCCTGGTGACCCGGGGCCCGGACGGCAAGGCCGTGATCACCGACGGCCCGTACAGCGAGACCAAGGAGCTGATGGCCGGCTACTGGGTGGTCGACTGCGCGAGCCTGGAGCGGGTCACCGAGATCGCCGAACGCGTCACCCGCTGCCCGGGCCCCGAGGGCCTCGCCGAACGCCCCGTGGTCATCAGGGCCATCCAGGACGGTGCCGGGGACATCTGAGCGGGATGACGGGCACGACCGGGACCGAGGACCTGCTGCGCCGCCACGCGCCGCAGGTCCTCGGCGCTCTCGTGCGTCGCTACGGGCACTTCGACGCCGCCGAGGACGCCACGCAGGAGGCGCTGCTCGCGGCCGCCGCGCAGTGGCCCGCCAAGGGGGTGCCGGACAACCCGCGCGGCTGGCTCATCAAGGTCGCCTCACGTCGGCTCGTCGACGCCCTGCGCGCCGAGGAGGCACGGCGGCTGCGGGAGGAGAAGGCGGCGGCGCTGACGCCGCGGGACGCGTTCACGGCGCCGCCGCCCGGCCAGGACCGAGCCCCGTCCGAGGACGACACGCTGTCTTTGCTCTTCCTGTGCTGCCACCCCGACCTGACCCCGCCCGCGCAGGTCGCGCTGACCCTGCGTGCGGTCGGCGGCCTGACCACCGCGGAGATCGCGCGGGCGTACCTGGTGCCCGAGGCGACCATGGCGCAGCGGATCAGCCGGGCCAAGCAACGGGTGCGGGGGGTCGGCCTCGGCCGCCCCGACCACTGGGAGCAGCGTCTTCCAGCCGTCCTCCACACCCTGTACCTGATCTTCAACGAGGGTTACACGGCGACCTCCGGCTCGACGCTCCAGCGGGCCGAACTCGCCCGGGAGGCCATCCGGTTGACGCGCGCGGTCCACCGGTTGCTGCCCGCGGACGGAGAGGTGACCGGCCTGCTCGCGCTGATGCTGCTGACCGACGCGCGGCGCGCCGCGCGGACCGGGCCGCACGGGGAGCTCGTCCCCCTCGACGAGCAGGACCGCGACCGTTGGGACCCGGCGGAGATCGCGGAGGGCGTGGCCCTGGTGACCCACGCGCTGGCGCGGGGGCCTGCGGGCCCCTACCTGCTCCGGGCCGCGATCGCCGCGGTCCACGACGAGGCGACCTCGCCCCAGGAGACGGACTGGACCGAGATCCTCGGCCTCTACGACGTCCTCGTCCGGCAGGTCCCGGGCCCCGTCGAACGCCTCAACCGCACGGTCGCCGTGGCCATGGTGCACGGTCCGCGGGCCGCCCTCGCCGAACTCGACGGGCTGGAGGACACGTCGGCCGCCGGGTACCGCTTGGACGCCGTCCGCGGCCATCTTCTGGAGCGCGCGGGAGACACGGCCGGCGCCCGGGCCGCCTACGCGGCGGCGGCCGGGAAGACCCTCAGCCTTCCCGAGCGGCGCTATCTGGAGGCGCGCGCCACCCGGTTGAGGCACCGATAGCTGTCCCCGCGGTCCCGGCGGGCGCACGACGACGGCCACGGCACTTCGCCGCGTCGCCGGACCCGGATTCACGCCCCTGCACCTCCCCCTCCGCATCCCCCGCCTTCACCCGCAAAATTCGCCCGGTGCCCCCGACGCGTCCGGCGTGGAAACGGGCCGTCGCCCCGCGGCGCACCGTGGCCGAGGTCGCGCGCTGATCCACCGCGGGTCACGTGACAGCCCTTAGCGTTGGCGCCATGCCCGAACATCTGTTGCATCTGACCGAGCGTTCCCTCTGGGACGCCGCCCGTGCCTCCGGCGTCTACGAGACGTCCACCCGGGGCCGGTCCCTCCAGGAGGAGGGCTTCATCCACTGCTCGCTGCGCCACCAACTCCAGCCGGTGGCGGCCATGGTGTACGGATCGTACGAGGGGCCCGACGAACTCGTGGTCCTCGTCGTCGACGTGCGACGGCTCGACGCGCCGGTCCGGTTCGAGGCGATGGAGCCCGGTGGTGAGGAGTTCCCGCACGTCTACGGGCCGATTCCGGTGGACGCCGTCGTGGACGTGGAGGTCTGGGACCGGGGCGGGGCGGCCTCGGCGTGAGCGCGGCGGGGGGACGACGCCGGATGTGGTGGTGGGCCGTCGGGATGTGGACGGTCGCGGTCGCCGTGGGCGGTGCGCTCACCCTCTGGCTCCAGGACTCCGCGGAGCCGCCACCGCCCGCCGGCTGGTACCGCTCGGATCAGGGTGGCGGGGAGACCCCGGCGCCGCTGCTCTCCGCCGACGTCTCGGAACCGCCCTGTCCGAGCTCGACCGACGACGGCGCCCCCCTGTGCGCGTACGCGACCGTCCGTCAGGTCGGTCCGCCCACCGACCCGTGGGGCAGGCTGCCCGTCCCCGGATCGCGGCCGGTCAGGCAGTAGACGCCCCCGACGGGGTCCCGCATCACCGTCCAGCGGGCACCCCGGCCGACCGGCGTCGCCCCGAGGTCCTCGTGGTGGGCCCGGACCGCCTCGACGTCGGAACAGGCGAGGTCGAGGTGGGCGGAGGCGGGGCGGGCGGTGTCGAGGCGCTGCAGCAGGATGCGCAGCGGCAGCCCGGCGGGCGGCCTGATCACGTGGAACTCAGGGAAGGCGCCCGGCTGGGACTCCCACCCGGTGAGCCCGCTCCAGAACGCGATCTCGGCGGCGTACACCTCCGGCGCCAGGTCGATGCTCACCTGGTCCAGCCGGCTCGTCGCCCCGCCCGGACCCTCGACGACCGGCGGCCGCACGGTCTCTCCCTGCCAGGGCACCGCGCAGAACGACTGCCCGCCGGGCGACCGCAGGACGGCCCATCCGTCGTGGCCGGAGACGACCTCGGCGCCCAGCAGCCGCGCCGACTCCACCAGCGCCGGCACGTCCTCGACGGCGAGGTCGAGATGCGCGCCCCCGGCACCGTCCCCGACCTCCTGCGCCTTCAGGCACGCGTCCCCGGTGCCGGGCAGCAGCGTCAGGAACTCGCCCCGGTCACCGCGCGGTTCGGACGCGCTCGTCCCCGTGACCGCGGTCCAGAAGCCGAGGGCCGGACCGGCGTCCCGGCGGGGCCGGTCGATGAAGGCGTGGGTCCACCGGACGGTGGGAACGGTCATGGGTGATCTCCCTGCCGGACGGGTGGTGCGGACGGGCGGTGCAGGCGCGGTGCGGGCGGTACGGCTCAGACCGTCTCCTGTGCGACGAGGGCGCGCAACGAGGTTTTCATGCGGGCGACGAAGGCGTCCCGGGCCTCGGGGGAGAGGACGTCCAGGGAGAGGTAGGGGTTCAGGTCCTCCAGCTCGACGAGGAGCAGCTCACCGCCGGGGGCGCGGCAGGCGTCCACGCGCTGGATGCCGTACGTGATGTCGTTCCAGTCGACGAAGCGCCGCGCGAACTCCCGGTCCTCGTCGGTCGGTTCGTACGGCTCCAGGGCCCACCGGCGGTCCGGGTCGGGCGCGTACAGGGCGTACTGGAGGGTGTCGTCGACGAAGTAGAACGACACCTCGTAGCGGAAGTCGACGCGCGGCTGGACGAGGATGTCGCCGTACGACAGCGCGGCGAGCGCCGCGCGCGGCACGAACTCCAGGCCGATGGAGTCCGCGCCCTGCTTCGGCTTCACGACGTAGGTGTCGGTCTCCGGCAGCCGGTCGAGGTCGGTGGCGCTGTCGACGGTGGGGATGACCGGGAACCCGGCGGCGGTCAGCTCCAGCAGGTACCCCTTGCCGGCCATGTCCCCCTTGCCCGACAGCTGGTTGTAGACCCGTACGCCGTCCGCGAGCGCCCGCTCCCGGAAGGTGTCGTACGCGGCCCGGTGGTACAGGACCGGCCCGCTGTTGCGGACGACCACGGCGTCGAAGCCGGCCATCAGCGCGGCCGCGTCCAGCGGGTGGCACACGGCGATGTCGAAGTCCTCGCGCAGCCGCGAGGTCAGGACGATGTCCTCGTCGCAGTACCGTCGCCCCTTGGCCGGATAGGCCAGGTCGCTCACGAACAGGACGCGGGGGCGCGGGGACGGCACGGGTGACTCCTGGAAGGCGCTCGGACGGTTCGCCCCGCGGAAGGAGCACTGCGCCCGCGGAACACGTGGACGTAGTGTCCCTCCCGCCCGTTCACGGCCACCCGGCACCCCGTCGGTGTCCGTCCGTCGGCACTCCGGGGCGGGGCGGGGTGAGGCTCCGCGAGCCGTTCGCGGCGGCCGACCGCCCGGGGACCCGGTCAGCCGGTGCGGCGCGGCTGCGCGAAGCGCAGGAGGTTGCCCGCCGGGTCGCGGAAGGCGCAGTCCCGCAGGCCGTAGGGCTGGTCCACGGGTTCCTGGAGGACCTCGGCGCCCGAGGCGCGGACCCGCTCGAAGAGTTCGTCGCAGTCGGTGGTCGAGAAGATCACCCCGCGCAGCATCCCCTTGGCCAGCAGCTCGGCCATGGCCTGCTTGTCCGCGGGAGAGGCGTCCGGGTCGGCGGCCGGGGGCTCCAGGACGATCTCCACATCGGGCTGCAGCGGGGAGCCGACCGTGACCCACCGCATCCCCTCGAACCCGACGTCACCGCGGACCTCCAGGCCCAGCACGTCACGGTAGAAGGCGAGCGCCTTGTCGTGGTCGTCGACGGAGATGAAGCACTGGGAGAGTTTCAGATCCATGCGTCCAACCTAGTGCCGCGACAGGCGACCTCCGCCCGGCGGCCGGGGCGGGGAAGGCGGACCCCGGGCGGCCGACGGGCCGCTCTCCGCTCGGCCGGCGTCCTCACAGGCGCGTGCCCGGTTCCGCCTCCGGGTTGCGGTGGAGGGCCGGACGGGTCAGGCGGCGGGCCGGACGGGTCAGGCGGCGGGCCACACAGGACGGAATGGGAGCGCCGTGGTCGTGCGGGCGGGCCCGGTACGCGCTGGGCGTCTCGCCCACCAGCTCCGTGAAGCGGGAGCTGAACGAACCGAGCGACGTACACCCCACGGCGAAGCACACCTCGGTCACCGTCAGGTCGCCCCGCCGCAGCAGGGCCTTGGCCCGCTCGATCCGGCGGGTCATCAGGTACGTGTACGGGGTCTCGCCGAAGGCCTCTTTGAAGCTCCGCTGGAAGTGCCCGGCTGACATCAGGGCGGCGCGCGCGAGCGTGGCCATGTCCAGCGGTTCCGCGTAGTCGCGGTTCATCCGGTCGCGGGCCTGACGCAGCCGGACCAGGTCTTCGATGAGTCTGGGATTGCCCACGTCACCAGAATGGCACGCGCCACCGACAACGCGGCTCGGGTCGTTCCGGAGGGACACGGCACGCCGTCCTCCGGGAGATCACTGGCCCGGAGGACGGCGGCGGCCCTCGCGTCTCGTGAGCGCGAGGTGTCTCGGAGGCTCAGGCGGCGAGCACCTTGGCCTTGGCCTTCTCGAACTCCTCGGCCGTGATGTGGCCGTTGGTCTTGAGATCCGCGAGCTTGGCCAGCTCGTCGGCCTTGCCGGAGCTTCCCGCGGTCTCACGGATGTAGGAGTTCATGTCCTCCTGGCTGCGCTGGATGCGCCGCATCTCGCGCTCGCCCATTCCGCGGCCCCGTGCGATCAGGTACACGAAGATGCCCAGGAAGGGCAGGATGACGACGAAGACGCACCAGCCCGCCTTGCCCCAGCCGCTCAGCGCGTCGTCGCGGAAGATGTCTCCGATGACCCGGAAGAGCAGCATGAACCAGAGGATCCAGAGGAAGAACCACATCGTGGTCCAGAAGACGTTCAGCAGGGGGTAGTCCGCTGCCAGATTGAGCGTTGAGCCGTTCATGGTCGAACTCCTGTCGGTCGTGCGACATCTCCGCGAGCGTTGCCTTGGTGTCGGGCGGATCGAGCTGTCGCCGGGCGCCGGGTCACGATCTCGGGTTTCCGTCCGGGCCCGTCAGCGGGCGTGTGCGGCCGTTCAGCGGGGCCTGGCGGATCGGTGCGCAGAGCGGGTCGGTGGGGCGGACGGTGGAGCGGTGTCCACCCTTGGACAGACGTTCGAAGGCGGTGGGCGGGCAGGCCCACCCGAACGCACGGGGCGCGCCGTGACGACCTCGTCCGGCGTGACGGGCCGTGCGGTCCGAGTGATCGACGCGACCCGTGGGGAGCCCGATGGGGAGTCCGGGGCGTCGTCCGGGACCGAGGGCGACGGCGGCCGGGGCCGCGTCGGCCGTGCGGCCCGGTCGGGCACGGCGGGCCGTGCGAGACCTGTGGGCCGCGGAGCCGCGGAGGCGGTTCCGCGGTCCGTCGCGCACGGGCGGACCGGCCCGGGGCGCGGCACGCCCGGTGGGGGCCGGGTCCGCCGCTGGGTGCAGGCCATGAGGGGTGCCTCTCTGACGCGTACGTCCTGCTTCGGCTCCAGAGTGGGCCCGGCCCCGCTCCGCCGCCTCACCCCCCGCGGGTGAGCTCTCGGATCCGGCGCCGCGGCCCCCTCGCGGCCCCGGCGCACCGGCATCGCGGCCCGCCGGAGACGGGCTCACCCGTTGTCCCGGCGCTCCCGCACGCGGGCGTTCCGCAACCGGGAGAAGCGGGCGCCGAGCTCCTCGTCCACCCAGGCGAGCCGCTCGGCGAGCAGCGCGTCGCCCCGGACGCGGCCGGTGCTCCGCAGGTCCTCCAGCAGCCTGCGGAGACGGAGCAGGACCATCGGGGAGTTCCGGGCGGCCGGGATCACGTCGTCGACGGCGGTCCGCAGGAAGTCCTCCCAGCCGGGCATCGGGACGACGACGCGCAGGACGCCCGCGAGGTCGGCGACCTCACGCGGCCGACCTCGGGAGGGGGCCGGCCGGCGCAGCAGGTCCTCCGTGGCGTCCAGCGCCTGTACCGCCGTGGCCGGGTCGTTGACCGCGGGGGACAACGCCCTGAGCGCGATGTCGGCGAGCAGCCGGAAGGCGAGTCCGGAGTCCTGGTCGAAGACCCGCTCGACGCCTGTCTCCAGTCCGCGCAGAACAGCCGAGTCGGGCAGTTCACCGCCGTACACCTCGGCGACGGCGGTGCCGTCCTGCAAGGTGGCCCCCGGGGTCACCCGCAGCACCACGACCGCGTCCGCCGCCCGTGCCGCGCCCGCCAGCAGGGTCACGTCCACGCGTTGCAGCACCGCACAGGCCTTCGGCCAGTGGACCGTGGACCACGGCCCGCCCGGACCCACTGGACCCACCGGGCCAGCCGGACCCTCAGGACCCGCCGGACCCGCCGGTTCACGCGGATCCCGTATCTCGTCCGGGGCCCGTCGCACATCCGCGACCAGGTGGTCGAGGGCACGGCGTCCCCGCTCGGTGACGGAGCCGAGCACCGGGGCCAGCTGGATCGCGGCGACCGCCTGGAGCAGCAGGCTGCGCAGCAGGGCCAGCAGCAGGAGCAGCAGGACCCCCGCGCTCACCGGCACGACCACCGAGACCTTCTCGCGGTTGGCGATGGTCAGGGCGGCGGTGGCGCAGAAGACGGTCAGCCCGACGGCGAAGGCGAACGTCCGCCACACGATCGGGGCGTCCCGGAAAAGGGTGAGGCGCGGCGTGAACGTCGTGGCGGCCCACTGCACCACGAGGAACAGCACGGAGAAGATGACGGTGGCCGCGCCCAGGACCCCGAAGCCGGTCGCGAGCAGCAGCTCGCTCACCTGGCGGGAGGGGAGCACCGGTCCCCGGGTGATCTCCCCGACGACGAGGCCGAGTCCCAGCCCGACGGCGATGAAGATCAGTTGGAGGATGCCCGCGCGCAACCGCCGCCTCCGCCTGAGCGGGGCCCGGCCGGTGCGGACGGTGGCGCCGTGATCGGCGGGGCGTGCCACGGTCACGCCCGCGCGGCCGGCTCCGGGACCGGCCGTCTGGTGGCCGGTGCGCCCGGGTGGGGCGGCCTCGCGCGAGCTTTCATCGGACATCCTCCGAGCCGGTCGCGGGGCCGGCGGAACGCGGACCCGCCCCCCAAGACTCTCCGCCGGAACGGATACCCGCATCACCCGCCGAAGGTGAGTGCCCCGTCCGACGCCGCCCGCCCGCTCACCTTCTCCGGCGCCCGGGAGAACCAGGCCGGGTCGGGGAGAGGCCGGGAGGACCGGCCCGGTGGTGGGGCCGCCTAGCGGACCGTCGAGGCGGGGGCGAGGATGGTCGCGGGAGGGTCCCGAGGTGGGCGGATGTCGCCCGCACCGGGGGATGCGACACAGGCGCGCGGAGGTCGACCATGGCGGGGGATCACAGCGGACCCCGTGCCCCGGCCCCGAGGGAAGTGCTCGTATGCGCTACGAATTCCGCATCGCCGGCATCGTTTCGGACACACTCGCCTCGGCCTTCTCGGAACTCGACAGGGTTCCCACGGCGGAACAGACCCTGTTCTTCGGCCACGTGATCGACGACGCCCACCTGTACGGACTGCTCACCCGGTTCCAGGCGCTGGGCCTGCGAGTGATCGAGATGCGCCAACTGCCCGTGTGAAACAGTGCGCACCCGGCCCGTCGGGACGCCGTGTTCGGCGTCCCGCGGACCGGGTGCGGACGAGTGGACCAGGCGACCAGAAGGAATCGCAGGCCAAAAGACGTGATCGAGGATCAGGCCTTCTTGGTCTCCCAGAAGATCTTGTCGATCTGGGCGATGTAGTCCAGGGCCTTCTGGCCCGTCGCCGGGTCGGTGGACGCCTTCGCGGCCGAGAGGGCCTTCAGGGCGTCGTTGACCAGCTGGTGCAGCTCCGGGTACTTCTCGAAGTGCGGGGGCTTGAAGTAGTCGCTCCAGAGCACCGACACGTGGTGCTTGGCGAGCTCGGCGCGCTGCTCCTTGATGACGGTGGCGCGAGCCTGGAAGTGCGGGTCGTCGTTGCCGGCCATCTTGTCCTGGACGGCCTTGACCGACTCCGCCTCGATGCGGGCCTGGGCCGGGTCGTACACGCCGCAGGGCAGGTCACAGTGCGCGCTGACCTTGACCTTGGGGGCAAACAGGCGGGAAAGCATTGAGCTGTCCTTCCTCGTGATCGTCTTCTCAGGTGGGACATTACTCCGTAGGAGACGGGTTTTCGCGAGTGCCCCCATGGGCTTAGGACAAAAGTCCGGGGTGAGACTGGGACTGGTGGAGGATAGGACCGGGGAGGTGCCGGTGATGCCGGAACTGTCGCAGGAGACCGAGCGGGGGAAGGCCCTGCTGCCGTTCGGGGCGGCGGAGGTGACGGGCCCGTCCATGGTGCCCACCCTCCAGCACGGGGATCGGCTGGTGGTCCAGTGGGGCGCGCGGGTGGGGCCGGGTGACGTCGTCGTCCTGCGGCATCCCTTCCAGCAGGACCTGCTCGTCGTGAAGCGGATCGCGGAGCGCCGCGAGGGCGGCTGGTGGGTGCTCGGGGACAACACGTTCGCGGGCGGGGACAGCACCGACTACGGAACCGTTCCCGAGGAACTCGTCCTCGGGAAGGTGCGGTTCCGGTTCCGGCCGCCCAAGGGGGGTCAGCGTTCGCCGTTCGCCGTCGCCCGCTGGGTGCTAGCGGCCGCCAGGCCGGTGCTCTCCGCCCGGTCCGCCTCCAGGCGCTTGCGGGCCCGGTAGGCCGCGACGTTGGCGCGGGTCGCGCAGCGGTCCGAGCAGTAGCGCCGGGAGCGGTTGGTCGAGGTGTCGAGGTAGGCGTTGCGGCACGGGGCCGCCTCGCACAGGCCGAGGCGGTCGACGCCGTACTCGGTGAGGTGGAAGGCCAGGCCCATCGCCGCGATCGCCGCGTAGCCCGCGGTCGCGTTCGAGGGGTGGTCCGCGAGGTGCATGTGCCACAGCGGACGGTCGTCGTCGTCGCGGTGGTCGTGTCCCGAGATCTGCGGACTCACCGGGAATTCGAGGAGCAGGGAGTTCAGCAGGTCGACGGCGAGGGTCTCCTCGCCGGTGTCCGCCGCCTCGAAGACCGCGCGCAGCCGGGCCCGTACGGAACGGAAGCGGGTGACGTCCGCCTCCGCGGCGCGGCGGGCCGCGGAGGCGTTGCCCACGAACAGGTCGCGGACGGCCTCGACCGAGGTCAGCGCGTCCTTGCCCCGGGCCGGTTCCTCGGTGTTGACGAGGCGGACGGCGTAGTCCGAGTAATAGGCCAGTTCCACTTGTAGTCCTTACGGAAGCGCTCTATCGTCGCGACGGCGGTCAGGTAACGGATGATCGCGCTTACAGGGTATTACGCGGTCGAGTGGAGGAGGGCCCCGTGGACATCGGCACCGGAACCGACTGGCACGCCTGGCAGCGGAGCTGGGACCGGCAGCAGGAGCGGTACATGCCGGACCGGGAGGAGCGCTTCCGGGTGATGGTCGACATGGTCGAGGCCCTCGTCGGACCCGAGCCCCGCGTCCTCGACCTCGCCTGCGGGACCGGCACCGTCACCGCCCGGCTGCTCGCCCGCCTCCCCGGGGCCACCAGCACCGGGGTCGACCTCGACCCCGCCCTGCTGACCATCGCCGAGGGCACCTTCGCCGGCGACGACCGGGTCGCCCTCGTCACCGCCGACCTCAAGGACCCGCGGTGGCGCGAGCGGCTGCCGCGCGACACGTACGACGCGGTGCTGACCGCCACGGCCCTGCACTGGCTGCACAGCGAACCCCTCACGGTCCTCTACGGCCAGATCGCGGAACTCGTCCGCGACGGCGGTGTCTTCATGAACGCCGACCACATGATCGACGAGACGACGCCCCGGATCAACGCCGCCGACCGCGCCCAGCGGCACGCCCGCATGGACCGGGCCGGTGAGGACGGGGCCCTCGACTGGGCCCAGTGGTGGGAGGTGGCCGCCGCGGACCCCGTCCTCGCCGGGCCCACCGCCCGCCGCTTCGAGATCTACGGCGAGCACGCCGACGGCGACACCCCCTCCGCCGACTGGCACGCGCGCGTGCTGCGCGAGAAGGGCTTCGGGGAGGCCCGGGCGGTGTGGCGTTCCCCCTCGGACGCGCTGGTGCTCGCGGTCAAGTAGGCCCCGCGGTCCCCGCCGCCGACCGGGCCCCGTCCACCGGGCCGATCCGGAACCCGGCGCTGCCGAAGCGGTGGGAAGGGCGTGAGAACGGGGGCCAGGGGCGAGGGAACGAGGACGGGGCACGAGGGAGCGGGCATGAGGAAGGGGCGGTACGGGAGACCCGTACCGCCCCTTGTTCCTTCGGTTCGTCGCGCGCGTACGTGCCGACGCCCAGGTCAGAGGACCTTGGACAGGAACGACTTCGTGCGCTCGTGCTGCGGGTCCGTCAGGACGTCGCGCGGGTTGCCGGACTCGACCACCACACCGCCGTCCATGAAGACCAGGCTGTCGCCGACCTCGCGGGCGAAGCCCATCTCGTGCGTGACGACGATCATCGTCATGCCGGACTCGGCGAGGTCGCGCATGACGTCGAGGACGTCACCGACCAGCTCCGGGTCCAGGGCCGAGGTGGGCTCGTCGAAGAGCATCAGCTTCGGGTCCATGGCCAGCGCGCGGGCGATCGCCACACGCTGCTGCTGGCCGCCGGAGAGCTGCGAGGGGTAGTTCTTCGCCTTGTCGGCGAGGCCCACGCGCTCCAGGAGCTGGCCCGCGCGTTCCCGCGCCTGGGACCTGCTGACGCCCTTGACCTGGACCGGTGCCTCCATGACGTTCTCGAGCGCCGTCATGTGCGGGAACAGGTTGAAGCGCTGGAAGACCATGCCGATGTCCCGGCGCTTCAGAGCGACTTCGCTGTCCTTGAGCTCGTAGAGCTTGTCGCCCTTCTGGCGGTAGCCGACCAGTTCCCCGTCGACGTACAGACGGCCGGCGCTGACCTGCTCCAGGTGGTTGATGCACCGGAGGAAGGTGGACTTGCCGGAGCCGGAGGGGCCGATCAGGCAGAACACCTCGCCGGACTTCACCTCCAGGTCGATGCCCTTGAGGACCTCGACGGGGCCGAAGGACTTGTGGACGCCCTCGGACTTGACCATCGCCGTGGCGGAGTCCGCCTTGGTCACGTTGGCGGTCATGACGACACACCTCCCCTCGGGCTGCCCAGCGACAGAACGTGGGACTTGATCTTCTGGAACGGAGTGTCCGGGAGGCTGCGGCTGCTGCCCCGGGCGTAGTAGCGCTCGAGGTAGTACTGGCCGACGCTGAACACCGAGGTCAGCAGCAGGTACCAGGCGGCGGCGAGGAACAGCATCTCGACCGGGGCGCCCGACGTCTGGCCGATGTCCTGGGTCACGCGGAACAGCTCGGAGTACTGGATCACGGCGACCAGCGAGGTCGTCTTCAGCATGTTGATGACTTCGTTGCCCGTGGGCGGCACGATCACGCGCATCGCCTGCGGGATGACGATCCGGCGCAGGGTCTTGCTGTGGCTCATGCCCAGCGCTTGCGAGGCCTCGGTCTGGCCCTCGTCGACCGAGAGGAGACCGGCCCGGCAGATCTCGGCCATGTACGCGGCCTCGTTCAGGCCCAGGCCCAGCAGCGCCGTCAGGAGCGGCGTCATGAAGCTGGACCAGTAGTCCTTGTAGATCGGACCGAGGTTGATGTACGTGAACACCAGGCCCAGGTTGAACCAGACCACCAGCTGCACGAGGACCGGCGTACCGCGGAAGAACCAGATGTAGAACCACGCGATGGACGAGGTCACCGGGTTCTTCGACAGTCGCATCACGGCGAGCAGGATGCCGCCGCCGATGCCGATGACCATCGAGAGGAACGTCAGCAGCAGCGTCTTGAGGACGCCGTCGATGACGCGCTGGTCGAAGAAGTAGTCGGGGATCGCTCCCCAGTTGATCTGGCCCTGCGAGAACGCGTAGATCACGGAGGCCAGGAGCGCGATCGCGACGACCGCGGAGACGTACCGCCCGTAGTGCCGGACCGGGATCGCCTTGATGGCTTCCGGTCCGGCCGGGGGAGTGTCCTCCGGGCCCGCCGTCTTGTCGATGTCAACAGTCACGGGAGTTGTTGCCTTTCAGTGCCCGCTCGGTTCCGCGGTCACTTGCCGCCGTTGACCACGGCCGTCTTGACGGCGCCGGCGTCGACGCCCCACTTCGCGATGACCTTGTCGTACTCGCCGTTCTTGATGATGGCGTCCAGCGCGGCCTGGAGGGCGTCGCGGAGCTGCGTGTTGGACTTGGCGACCGCGATGCCGTACGGCGCCGCCTCGACCTGCTCGCCGACGATCTCGAAGTCCTTGCCGCCGCCCGAGGTCTTCACCGCGTACGCGGCGACCGGGAAGTCCGAGGAACCGGCGTCGGCGCCACCGCCGCGCAGGCGGGTCTGGGCCTGCTGGTCGTTGTCGTACGCCTCGATGGCGATCTTCTTGCCGCCGGCGCACTTCTTCGACTCGGACTTGGCGAGGTCCTCGGAGACCGTGCCGCGCTGCACCGCGATCTTCTTGCCGCAGAGGTCGGCCCAGGTCTTGATGTCCTGGGTCTTGCCCTTGGGGGTGTAGATGGAGACACCGGCGGTGAAGTAGTCGACGAAGTCGACACCCTCGCCGACCTTCTTGCCGGTGTCCGAGTCGATGCCCTCCTGGCGGTCCTTGGTGTCCGTCATGGCCGACATGGCCATGTCGTACCGCTTGGAGCGCAGACCCGTGAGCAGCGTGTCGAAGGTGCCGTTCTGGAAGTCGAACTTCACCCCGAGCTGCTTGCCCATCGCCGCGGCCAGGTCGGGGTCGATGCCGACGACCTTGCCGGAGCTGTCCTTGAACTCGACGGGGGCGTAGGCGATGTCCGAACCGACCTTGATGACGCCCGCGTCGCGGATCGCCTTGGGCAGCTTGTCGGCCAGCGGCGCCGAGCTCGTCTCGGACGAGCTGCTCGAGTCGTTCTTGGTCTGGTCACCGCAGCCGGTGAGGATCAGCGCGCCGGCGACCGCGATCGCACCGACCGCTGCTATCCGGGACTGAGCGGCGGTCGTACGACGGGTGGTGCGAGCGGTCATGAGGGTTCCTCCGGCGGATGAGGGAGTAGCCGATAGGTCGACGAGAACACACACCTTCGAGTGTCGCGACCTCGTGTAATGACGGCATCTTGCCATTCGGATTGCGGCATTCAGGGTGCCCGCTATGTCAAAATCGGATAACGGGTGACCCCCGAACCGCTCCGGAGGCGGACGGCGCGGCCGGATCTTGTGCGGGAATCCCTCCTTCCGGCCGGAAGATCTTCGGTTCAGCGCGAGATACGGACATCCGCAACGCCGCACTCGCTACTGAACACGGACATGTACTGATGTTTCCCTGGATCCAGGCATGAGTCACCTCAGCGACATGTGATCTTGGCGTTATGGACTCGTCCTCGACGCCGTCCGTCCGGTAAGAAGGTTCTTTACACCCCTCATCCGGGGCTCAGGGCGCGTGTGCGGCGCGCCCGTCGCGCAAGGCCCGTACGCAACCACGGCGGCAGGGCCTGTGCGGTGCCCGCCCACCCCTCAACCAGGAGTGGACACCCTCAGACAATAAAGACTTAAGGGGTAAAACAAAGTGGCAGCGGAGATCTTCAATCCTCGCAGCGACAGCACTACGGATCAGGAAGGCGGGGCCGAGCCCCTCGATTCCTTCGACCCGGCTTTCGCGCTGCACCGCGGCGGCAAGATGGCTGTGCAAGCCACGGTGCCGATCCGCGACAGGGACGACCTGTCCCTGGCGTACACGCCCGGCGTCGCGAAGGTGTGCAGCGCGATCGCCGAGCAGCCGGAACTCGTCCACGACTACACGTGGAAGTCGTCCGTGGTCGCTGTGGTGACCGACGGCACGGCCGTGCTCGGGCTGGGTGACATCGGCCCGGAGGCCTCGCTCCCCGTCATGGAGGGCAAGGCCATCCTGTTCAAGCAGTTCGGCGGGGTGGACGCGGTGCCGATCGCGCTCGCCTGCACCGGTGTCGACGAGATCGTCGAGACGGTGGTCCGGCTCGCTCCCTCCTTCGGCGGCGTCAACCTGGAGGACATCTCGGCACCGCGGTGCTTCGAGATCGAGCGGAAGCTCCAGGAGCGACTGGACATTCCCGTCTTCCACGACGACCAGCACGGGACGGCCGTCGTCACCCTCGCGGCCCTGCGGAACGCCGCCAGGCTGACCGGGCGCTCGCTCGGCGACCTGCGCGCGGTGATCTCCGGTGCGGGCGCGGCGGGGATCGCCATCGCCAAGTTCCTGCTGGAGGCGGGCCTCGGCGACGTCGCGGTCGCCGACCGCAAGGGCGTCGTGTCGCGGGACCGTGACGACCTGACGGACGTCAAGCGGGAGCTGGCGGAGATCACCAACAGGGCGGGGATCTCCGGTTCCCTGGAGACGGCGCTCGCGGGCGCCGACGTCTTCATCGGCGTCTCCGGCGGTACGGTGCCGGAGCCGGCGGTCGCCTCGATGGCGCCGGGCGCCTTCGTCTTCGCGATGGCCAACCCGACCCCCGAGGTGCACCCCGAGATCGCCCACAAGTACGCGGCCGTCGTCGCGACCGGACGGTCGGACTTCCCGAACCAGATCAACAACGTGCTCGCCTTCCCGGGGATCTTCGCCGGCGCGCTCCAGGTCCGGGCCTCCCGGATCACCGAGGGCATGAAGATCGCCGCCGCCGACGCGCTGGCCGCGGTCGTCGGTGACGACCTCGCCGCGGACTACGTCATCCCCTCGCCGTTCGACGAGCGGGTGGCTCCGGCGGTGACCGCGGCTGTGGCCGCGGCCGCCCGGGCGGAGGGTGTCGCCCGTCGGTGACGTGGCGCGGTCGCCGTGACCCCGCCGGGAGGGTTCCTCCCGGCGGGGTCTTTCGTTTCCCCCGGCCCCGCATCGTCCCGCCCCCGGGGCGCCGCCCCGGACCCCGGCTCCTCGATCGCCGGAGGGCTGGATTTTCCCGCCGGAAAGTTCCAGCGGGTCCGGTGATCGAGGACGAGGCCGTCAGGCCGAAGCGGGGCTGGGGCGGCAGCCCCCGGGAACGGGACGGGAAGGGGCGGGGAGGCGAAAGGGGGTTTGTGCTCGGGGCCACCCGGTCGGTGGGGGACGTGTCACAGGCGGAGGCGGTTCCCCCGGTCGGGGGCGGAGCCTATCGTCGAGGTCATGTTCGCTGCCTATGCCGCCCGAATCGACCGTGACCAGCCGCTGAACGGCCTGGAGTTGGGGGAGCGCCCGGCCCCCGGACAGAGGCCCGGCTGGACGACCGTGAACGTCCGGGCCGCCTCCCTCAACCACCACGACCTGTGGTCGCTGCGCGGGGTCGGCCTCGCCGAGGACAAACTGCCGATGATCCTCGGCTGCGACGCCGCCGGAATCGACGAGGACGGCAACGAGGTCGTCCTGCACTCCGTCATCGGCCAGAGCGGGCACGGGGTCGGCCCCGACGAACCCCGGTCCATCCTCACCGAGCGCTACCAGGGCACCTTCGCCGAGCAGGTCTCCGTACCGGCCTGGAACGTGCTGCCGAAGCCCAAGGAGCTCTCCTTCGAGGAGGCCGCCTGCCTGCCCACGGCCTGGCTGACGGCGTACCGCATGCTCTTCACCAACGCCGGGGTGCGGCCGGGCGACTCGGTGCTCGTGCAGGGCGCGGGCGGTGGTGTGGCCACCGCCGCGATCGTCCTCGGAAAGGCCGCCGGGCTACGGGTGTTCGCCACCAGCCGTGACGAGGCCAAGCGGAAGCGGGCGCTCGAACTCGGCGCCGTCGAGGCGCTGGAGTCCGGGGCGCGGCTGCCCCAGCGCGTGGACGCCGTGATCGAGACGGTCGGCGCCGCCACCTGGTCCCACTCCGTCAAGTCGCTGCGTCCCGGCGGCACCGTCGTCATCTCGGGTGCCACCAGCGGCGACCGCCCCTCGCACGCCGAGCTGACGCGGATCTTCTTCCTCGAACTCAAGGTGGTCGGCTCCACGATGGGGACGAAGGACGAGCTGGAGGATCTGCTGGCCTTCTGCGCGGCCACGGGTGTGCGGCCGGTCGTCGACGAGGTGCTTCCGCTCGACCGGGCCCGTGAGGGGTTCCAGCGGCTGGAGTCCGGTGACCTGTTCGGCAAGATCGTGCTGACCACGGGCTGAGGGGGGGGGCGACGCCCGATACCGATGCCCGACGCCGGGCGCGGAGGGTGGCTGACGATCGGCTGGTCGTGTCGCGGCGGGTCCGGGTTCCGGGCCCGCCGTTCCCGTGTGTCCGGGCGGGCCCGGATGTCAATTTTGGTTGACATGGCGATCCTGTCAACATAGGTTGACATCATGACCGAAGCAACGGATCTTGCCGAGCGCGCGGGTGATCGCGATCCGCGCGTCGGGCTGCGGGCGGTCTTCGCGCTGCGGAGGCTGCTGGAGCAGTTGGAGGCGGTACAGGTGCGCAGTGCGCGCAATCAGGGCTGGTCGTGGCAGGAGATCGCCGCGGAGCTCGGGGTCAGCAGGCAGGCCGTGCACAAGAAGTACGGGAGGCAGTGATGTTCGAACGCTTCACGAAGGATGCGCGAGCCGTCGTCGAGGACGCGGTGTCGCAAGCCGCGCGGGTGGGGGCCGAGACCGTCGAGGAGGAGCACCTGTTGCTGGCCCTCCTCGGCCGGGAGGGCAGCCGGGGTTCCTTCGCTCTCGCCTCGCTCGGGGCGGCGGGGTTCCGGGAGTCGCTGGAGCGGGATCTCGCCGAGGCGCGTCGCCGGGGCGGGCTGTCGCGCGCCGACATGGACGCCCTCTCCGGTCTGGGGATCGACCTGTCCGAGATCGTCTCCCGGATCGAGGAGGCGCACGGGGAAGGGGCGTTGGCGTCGGGAGGGCGGGGCGAGCAGGGCCGGCGGTCCTGGCGCACGCCCTTCGGGCAGGGGGCGAAGGACGTGCTGACGCGGTCCCTGCGGGTCGCCCTGGCCCGCCGGGACCGTCACATCGGTGACGAGCACCTGCTGCTGGCGATCACCCTGCGGGGCGGGGTCGCCGGTGAGGTACTGGCCGATCACGGTGTCACCCACCGGTCGGTGACGCGCGTGCTGTACGGGGAGGACGGAGTGGCGAAGGCCGGCTGAGCGGGTCCGTCGACCGGCGGCCGTGACGATCGGCGGCCGTGACAGCCGCCGGCGGTGACGGCCGGAGCGGTGTCGACCGGCGGCCGTGACGACCGGTGACTGTGACGGCTGGCGGAAGTCGGGAAGGCCTGCCGGGCGCCCCGGGGGCGGGGTGCCCGGAGGGTTACGGTCGCTTGCTCCGCAGGGTCGATCCGATGTGGGCCGCCGCCGCCGACAAGTGGCTTCGGATGTCCCGGAGTTGATCCTCGGAGATTCCGTGGTCCCGGGACGCGTCCCGGATGTCGTCGCGGAAGCGGTCCAGTATGCGGTCCAGATCGCGGCCGGGGTTGCCGGTGGAGTCCTCGTGGGCCCAGGCGGGTTCGTACTCGGCGGGGAAGTCCTCCGGGGTGGCCGTGTACTCCGGGGCCGTGGCTGCTCCGGAGGGCGTCCGGCCGAACCCGAACTCCTTGCCGAAGTCCTTCCCCAGGTCCTTGCCGAAGTTCTTCCCGAAGTCGCCGAACTCCTTGGCCAGTTCGGTCAGCCCCTCACGGACGCCCGTCGGCCAGTCGCCTCGTGCGAAGTGGTCCTGGACCTGGTCCTGGACGTGCCGGGCCATCCGCTGCATCTCTTCCTGGGCCTGGGCACGGGCCCGCTCCTGGGCCTCCTTGGCCTGGCGGCGGGCGCGCTGGGCCTCGTCACGGGCGCGGCGGCTCTCGTCCTTGGCGCGGCGGGCCTGCTCCTTCCACTCCTGCCGGACGCGCCGCATCTCCTCCTTCGCGGCCCGCCACGACTCCTTGTCCTGGAAGTCCTCCGTGCCGGGGAACCCGCCCGGCGGGGTGTCGTGCCGCTCGGCCCCCGTGCCGCCCTTGGGGCCGCGCCGGGCCTCCGTGGCGGCCGCCCGCATCTCGCGGCGCAGGTCACCCGCCGCGCCCCGTACGTCCGCGCGGATCTCCGCCGCGAGCTCCGCGACCGACTCGCGGATCTCCAGCTCCAGGTCGGCCAGTTCGCCGCTGCGGTCCGCCAGTTCGGCGCGGCCCGCGTCGGTGATCGCGTACACCTTGCGGCCGCCCTCGGAGGTGTGCGTGACCAGCCCCTCGGCCTCCAGCTTCGCCAGCCGGGGGTAGACGGTGCCCGCCGAGGGTGCGTACAGGCCCTGGAAACGCTCCTCCAGGAGGCGGATCACCTCGTAGCCGTGGCGCGGCGCCTCGTCCAGCAGCTTGAGGAGGTACAGGCGCAGTCGGCCGTGGGCGAAGACGGGAGCCATGTCAGAGCACCTTCTTGTCGGTCGCGGCGCCGCCCGGCCGGCCTTCGGCGTCACCGTCACCAGCAGTGTCGCTCACCGTGTCCTCGGCGATGTCGTCCGCGGTGTCGCTCGTGGTGCCGTGCGGGGTGTGGCCCGGGGTGGTGTCGGTGAGGCTGGGCGAGGGGGTCGTGTCCCCGGGCTTCGGGGCCTCCTCGTACGGCTCGTCCTCCGTGGGGGGCCGGCGCAGCAGGGCGATGGAGCCCGAGACGGTCACCGCCTTCAGCCTGCCGTTGCCCGCGCCGAGGCGGCCCGTGATCTTCTTGGCGCCCCACTGGCCGGCGACCCGCAGGTCCTCGAAGGCGCTGGAGACCGAGCCGCTCGCCGTGTTGGCCTCGACCTCGGCGTCCGCCGGGTGGGGAAGCCGGATGGCGATCTCGCCCGAGATGTTCGACAGCTGGACGTCGGTGGGCGCGCCCGTGGCGTCGAGGTCCACGATCATCGAGCCGCTCACCGACTCGGCCCGCACCGAGGAGCCGGAACCCTCGACGACGGTCAGGTCGCCCGAGACGGAGTTGAAGCGGAGGTCGCCGGTGACCGCCTGGGCCTCCAGATTCCCGGAGACGGTCTCCACGCGCACGGGTCCGGCGACGCGGACGAGGGTCGTGTCACCGGTGACGCCCTTCACCTCGACCCGGCCGTCCACTCCGGACACCACGGCGGCGGCGCCGACCACGCCCACCTCGACGCGCGTGCCGGTCGGGACCGCCAGTGAGACGACCGCCGTGCGGCGCCAGCCCTTGCGGTCGAGCCACTTGAGGAAGCCCTTCCAGGGAAGGTCCTCGTAGGCCACCGTGAGGGCGCCGCCCTCCTGGGTCACCTGGAGCGGGGGGCCGTCGAGTTCGGACACTTCCAGCCTGGCGGAACCCTCGTCGGTCCCCACGACGTTCACTGTTCCGTTGACGACGCGCACCCGCAGGGTCGTCACGGGGTCGTCGAAGGAGAGCTTCTTCGGCTCTGCCACGGACCACTCGGACATGGTGCAGACCTCCTCGACCGGGCCGGACCCGCTCACGAGTCCGAACTCGACGCGCCATATCGCGTCTTCCGCCATTCACGATATATCGCGGGTACGGAAAGTCAAGACACCCGTTCTGGGGATCATGGGTGCGTCATGCTGGGCAAATCACCCTAAAGTGGGGCCATGTCGACTGACCCCGGCGACTCCCGGGACGACCTTCCGTCCCGGGCTCCCGGCGCCCTGCTGCTGTGCCGGGCCCGTCCCGATTCGGTCGGTGCCGCCGCCCGGTTGCTGCGCGAGCCGATGCTGCTCGCGGGGGCGGGGCCGGAGTGGAGCGTGCTGGTTCCCGAGGGCAGGCCCTGGCGGGACGGCGCGGAACCCGTCGACCGGGTGCTCACCGGCTGGGCCACCGCGCTCGCCGTCGGAGCCCCCTGGCCCGTCCTCGCCCTGTGGTGGGACACCGACCGCAGCGGCTTCACGCTGGCCTCGGGTTTCCGCCGCACCGTGGGCTACGAATGGCTGGCGAACGGCACCCCGGTCGGCGAGGACGAGGCGATGCGCACCTTCGCCGCCCGCCTCGGGCTCGACCCGGTGCTCGACATGCAGTCCCTGGAACCGCTGACGCACTCCGATCCGGCGGCGGACGCCCCCGCGCGCGTGCGGGGCCTGATCGCCGTCCTCACCCGCGCGGGGCTGGCACTGCCCGCCGGACTCGAGCCGGGACGCTCCGTCGACCTGCTCCGTGACGCCGTCCGGACCCGGCCCGACGCCGAACAGATCGAGTGGACCGGCTGGCGGGCCGCCGTCGGCGCCGAACTCGACGTCGTGGAGAGCGGCGGTCTCGGGCCCTGGCTGCGCGGCCCGAGGGCACGCACCCTCGCCGTGGTCCAGCTGGCCGTCGGCCTCCCGCTCACCGCCTGGGGAGTGAGACACCGCAGCGGCGGCTGGATCACGGCCGGAGCGGTCCTGACACTCCGCGGAGCCCTCGGTCTGGCGTACGACAGGCTGCGCGCCTTCGACTGAGGCGGACGTCGGCTCCTCGGGGCCACGCCTCCCGCGGCACCGCGGAGGGGACCCGTCGCTCCTCCGGAGAGGGCGTCTGTGTGCCTACTCCTCGTCCTCGTCCTCGTCGTCCAGCCGGGCCAGCCAGGTAGCCAGCCGCTCCACCGGCACCTCGAAGTCCGGGTTGAGGTCGACGAACGTACGCAGCTGCTCGGCGAGCCACTCGAAGGTGACCTCTTCCTCGCCGCGCCGCTTCTCAAGTTCCTCGATGCCGCGGTCGGTGAAGTACATGGATGGTGCTCCGTCGGTGAAAGGGAAGCCGGTGAAAGGGGAGGGGAACGCTGAAAAAAGGATAGGCGGGGTCGCAGGGCTCCCGGAGAGCCCCTCGCGTGACCGGCCGGGCGTGATCGGCGGGCGGGACCGGTCCGACGACCGAGGGACCGGGGCGCACGACACGTCGGCCCGTAGGCCGCGCCGGCCCCGGCTCCACGCCGTACGCGGAAGGGCCCGGCCCGGATTCAGGTGAACCCGGGCCGGGCCCTCGTACCGCCGTGCCGGAGGACTACGCCTCGAACACCTCACGCACCAGCTGCTCCTGCTCCGCCTGGTGCCGCTTCGCGGAACCGACGGCGGGGGAGGAGGAGTGCGGACGCGAGATGCGGCGCAGGCGCTCGGCGCCCGGAACGTCCGCTCCGACCGCGAGGTCGAGGTGGTCGATCAGGTTGAGCGCGATGAACGGCCAGGCACCCTGGTTCGCCGGCTCCTCCTGGGCCCACAGGTACTTCTCGGCGTTCGGGTACTTGGCGATCTCCGCCTGGAGCTCGGCACCCGGCAGCGGGTACAGGCGCTCGATACGGATGATCGCCGTGTCCGTGGAGCCGCGCTTCTTCCGCTCGGCCTCCAGGTCGTAGTACAGCTTGCCGGCGCAGAACACGACCCTGCGGACGGCGGCCGCGTCGACCGTGTCGTCGCCGATGACCGGGCGGAACTGACCCGTGGTGAACTCCTCCGCCTTCGACGCGGCGGCCTTGAGGCGCAGCATCGACTTCGGGGTGAAGACCACCAGCGGCTTGTGGTGCGGGTTGTGCACCTGCCACCGCAGGAGGTGGAAGTAGTTCGACGGGGACGTCGGCTGGGCGACCGTCATGTTGTTCTGGGCGCACAGCTGGAGGAACCGCTCGATGCGGGCCGAGGAGTGGTCCGGTCCCTGGCCCTCGTAGCCGTGCGGGAGCAGCAGGGTGACGCCGGACGTCTGGCCCCACTTCTGCTCGGCGGCCGAGATGTACTCGTCGACGACCGTCTGGGCGCCGTTGACGAAGTCGCCGAACTGCGCCTCCCACATCACCAGCGCGTCCGGACGGGCCAGCGAGTAGCCGTACTCGAAGCCCATGACCGCGTACTCGGAGAGCAGCGAGTCGTAGACGTTCAGACGGGCCTGCTCGTCCGAGAGGTACTGGAGCGGGGTGTAGTCCTCGCCCGTGACCCGGTCGATCAGCACCGCGTGACGCTGACCGAAGGTGCCGCGGCGCGAGTCCTGGCCGGACAGCCGGACCGGCGTGCCCTCCAGGAGCAGCGAACCGATGGCGAGGGTCTCGCCCATGCCCCAGTCGATCGTCCCGTCCTCGATCATCGACGCACGGCGCTGGAGCTGCGGGAGCAGCCGCGGGTGCACGGTGACGTTGTCGGGGATGTTGACCTGGGACTCGGCGATCCGCTTCACGATCTCCTGGGAGACCGCGGTGGGCACGGCGACCGGGAACTCGGCCTGGACGTCCGGGACGTGAGCCTCGGGCGCCTGCGCGACGGCCTCGCGGACCTCGGTGAAGACCTTCTCGAGCTGCCCCTGGAAGTCCTGGAGCGCCTGCTCGGCCTCTTCGAGGGTGATGTCGCCGCGACCGATGAGGGACTCGGTGTAGAGCTTGCGCACCGAGCGCTTCTTGTCGATCAGGTCGTACATCAGCGGCTGCGTGAACGCCGGGTTGTCCGACTCGTTGTGACCGCGGCGGCGGTAGCAGATGAGGTCGATCACGACGTCCTTGTTGAACGCCTGACGGAACTCGAAGGCCAGCCGGGCCACGCGGACGACGGCCTCGGGGTCGTCGCCGTTCACGTGGAAGATCGGCGCCTCGATCATGCGGGCCACGTCGGTGGCGTACATGGAGGAGCGCGACGACTCCGGGGCGGCGGTGAAGCCGACCTGGTTGTTGATGACGATGTGGACCGTGCCGCCCGTGCGGTAACCGCGCAGCTGCGACATGTTGAGCGTCTCGGCGACCACACCCTGGCCCGCGAAGGCCGCGTCACCGTGCAGGGCGACGGGCAGGACCGTGAAGTCCGTGCCGCCCTTGTTGATGATGTCCTGGCGGGCGCGGACGATGCCCTCGATGACCGGGTCGACCGTCTCCAGGTGGGACGGGTTGGCGGCCAGCGAGACCTTGATCTGCTCGCCGTCCAGGCCGGTGAAGGTGCCGTGGGCGCCCAGGTGGTACTTCACGTCGCCGGAGCCGTGCATCGACTTCGGGTCGAGGTTGCCCTCGAACTCGCGGAAGATCTGCGCGTACGACTTGCCGACGATGTTCGCGAGGACGTTCAGCCGGCCGCGGTGGGCCATGCCGATGACGACCTCGTCCAGGCGGGACTCCGCGGCGCTGTCGATGACGGCGTCCAGGAGCGGGATGACGGACTCGCCGCCCTCCAGGGAGAAGCGCTTCTGGCCGACGTACTTCGTCTGCAGGAAGGTCTCGAAGGCCTCCGCGGCGTTCAGCCGGCGCAGGATGCGCAGCTGCTCCTCGCGCTCCGGCTTGCTGTGCGGGCGCTCGATGCGGTCCTGGATCCACTTGCGCTGCTTCGGGTCCTGGATGTGCATGAACTCGACGCCGGTGGTGCGGCAGTACGAGTCGCGCAGGACACCGAGGATGTCGCGCAGCCGCATCAGGGACTTGCCCGCGAAACCGCCGACCGCGAACTCGCGCTCCAGGTCCCACAGGGTGAGCCCGTGCTCGGTGATGTCGAGGTCGGGGTGCTTGCGCTGCTTGTACTCCAGCGGGTCGGTGTCGGCCATGACGTGGCCGCGGACCCGGTAGGAGTGGATCAGCTCGAAGACGCGGGCGGCCTTCGTGACGTCGTCGTCGTGCGAGGCGTCGATGTCCTTGAGCCAGCGGACCGGCTCGTAGGGGATGCGCAGCGACTCGAAGATCTCGTCGTAGAAGCCGTTCTCGCCGAGCAGGGAGTTCGCGACGACGCGCAGGAACTCGCCCGAGGCCGCGCCCTGGATGACCCGGTGGTCGTAGGTCGACGTGAGCGTCATGACCTTCGCGATGCCGAGCTTGTTCAGGGTGTCCTGGGAGGTGCCCTGGAACTCCGCCGGGTAGTCCATCGAGCCGACGCCCATGATGACCGACTGTCCGGGCATCAGACGCGGGACCGAGTGGACGGTGCCGAGGCCGCCGGGGTTGGTCAGGGAGACCGTGACACCGGTGAAGTCGTCCATCGTCAGCTTGCCGTCACGGGCACGGCGGACGATGTCCTCGTAGGCCTGCCAGAACTCGAAGAAGTTCAGCGTCTCGGCCTTCTTGATGCCCGCGACGACCAGCTGGCGGTCACCGTTGGGCTTCACCAGGTCGATGGCGAGGCCGAAGTTGATGTGCGCGGGCTTGACGAGGGTGGGCTTCCCGTCCTTCTCCACGAAGTGCCAGTTCATCGACGGCATGGCCTTGATGGCCTGCACCATCGCGTAGCCGATGAGGTGGGTGAAGGAGATCTTCCCGCCCCGGGCGCGCTTCAGGTGGTTGTTGATGACGATGCGGTTGTCGAAGAGCAGCTTCACCGGGACCGCGCGCACGGACGTGGCCGTGGGCAGCTCCAGCGAGGCGTTCATGTTCTTCGCGACGGCACCGGCGGGACCGCGCAGGGTGACGTACTCGGGGCCCTCGGGCGCTCCGCCGGCCGGCTCGGCCTTCGGCTGCGCGACGGCCGGAGCGGCCTTCACGGGAGCCGGGGCGGCCGCGGCGGGCTTCGGAGCCGCGGGAGCGGCGACCGGAGCGGGCGCGGGCGCGGCCTGGGGAGGAGCCTGGCGTGCCGCGGGCGGCACGGAGGCGGCCGGCGCGGCAGGCGCGGACGTGGTGGTCCCTGCGGCCCCCGCGGCCGCAGTACCCGCCGGAGCCGAGGCGGCGGGCGCCCCGGGCTTGTAATCGGCGAAGAAGTCCCACCAGGCTCGGTCTACCGAATTCGGGTCCTGGAGGTACTGCTGATAGATCTCGTCGACGAGCCACTCGTTGGCACCGAAGGCGGCAGCAGGGTTCTTCCCGGCTTGGTCCTCGGTCGAGACGCTCGATGAGTTACTGGGGGACTGTGGCGACACGGCGGTAACCGCCCTCTTCCGCTTCACAAGGTGATGGACAGCGGGAATAAAGGCTACGCCTCCCTGGCCGAGAAGGTCAGGCCGGGCCCGTCCAACGTCGCGCAAGTCACATCGGAATCCGCGTTTCGGCTGTGGAAATGGCGGGAAACAAGCGAGGTTCCGCTTCGGAATGGGTACGTCGACCAGGGGCCACGGCATCCTTCGCGCGGCCCTGTGCCTGATCACACGTGTACGCCGACGGCGACAACGACGGATCTTGCGACTCCGGTTCGAACTTTACGTCAACTTGGCAGAGAAGGGAGTCCCGGAAGGGTGACCTGGATCCGGCAACCCCGCTCGGATTCGGCCACTCCTATCCGGCCGCCGTGCAGATCGACCGCCCAGCGGGCGATGGCGAGCCCCAGGCCCGTACCGCCGTCGCTGCCCGGACCGTGCGGTGAGGGCACCCGTCCCCGGTTGAACCGCTCGAAGACGCGGTGCCACTCCGACTTCGGGATGCCGGGCCCCTCGTCCAGGACCTCCAGCGCCAGCGACTCCGGGTGGTCGCCCCGCCGGGCCTTCACCGTCACCCGTCCGTGCGGCGGGCTGTGCTTGACCGCGTTGTCGATGAGATTCGCCACGACCTGGTGGATCCGCTCCGGGTCCGCGTGCGCGGTCAGCTCCGGCGGCGACACGTCGAGGTGCAGGTGGACGTCCGTGCGGGTGTGACCGCCGCCGGAACCCGAGGTCATCTCCGCGCGCGCGGAGGCGACCATGTTGGCCTCCTTCAGCACACCGGAGAGATACGGCCACACCTCGAAGCGCCGCCTGCGCAGTGGTACGACGCCGTTGTCCAGCCGCGACAGGTCGAGAAGTGTCTCCACGAGTCGGCCGAGCCGCTCCGTCTGCTTCAGCGCCGTGCGCATCGTCTCGGGGTCGGCGGCCGAGACCCCGTCCACGACGTTCTCCAGGACGGCGCGCAGGCCCGCGATGGGGGTGCGCAGCTCGTGCGAGACGTTCGCCACGAGTTCCTTGCGCTGGCGGTCCTGCGCCTCCAGCTCGTCCGCCATGAGGTTGATCGTCTCGGCCAGGTCGCCCAGCTCGTCCCGCCGGTCGTCACGCACCCGGCGGGTGTAGTCGCCGTGCGATATGGAGCGGGCCACCGCGTTCATCTCGTCCAGCGGCGCGGTGAGCGAATGCGCGACGAACTGCGTGATCAGCAGTGTGGCGATCATCGAGAAGACCGTGATGAAGCGGATCTCCGTCTTGGTGTGCACGGCGATCATCGACAGGCCCGTGGTGATGAGCACGGAGACGACGACCAGCGTGCCCAGCTTCGTCTTGATCGAGAAGGGCCGCACGCCGGCCCAGGGGCCCGCGCTCCGGCGCTGCCGGACCGCTCGCTGGCCGAACCCGCGCTGTCCTGGTCCGCTCATCACATCAGCCCCTCACGCTGGTCCCGGTCACGCGGGTCCCGAACGTTCCGACGGAGGCCCGGCTCAGGGAGTCGGGGTCTCCAGTGCGTAGCCCACGCCGTGGACCGTACGGATCCGGTCGGCACCGATCTTGCGACGCAGCGCCTTGATGTGACTGTCGACGGTCCGGGTGCCGGAGGCGTCCGCCCAGTCCCACACCTCGGCGAGCAACTGCTCGCGCGACAGTACGGCACGCGGGGTGTTCGCGAGGCAGACGAGGAGATCGAACTCGGTGGGCGTGAGGTGGACGTCCTCGCTGCGCACCCGGACCCGGCGCTGCGCGTGGTCGATCTCCAGCTCGCCGAGGCGCAGGATGCCGCTGCGCGGGGTGGAGGCCGCGACCACCGCGCGCTCGACCCTGCGGAGCAGGACGTGCACGCGAGCCGCCAGTTCCCGCATGGAGAACGGCTTGGTCATGTAGTCGTCGGCGCCGACCCCGAGCCCGACCAGCATGTCGGTCTCGTCGTCGCGCGCCGTGAGCATCAGGACCGGCACCGGGCGGGCGGCCTGCACACGACGGCAGACCTCCAGACCGTCGAAGCCGGGCAGCATGATGTCGAGGATCAGCAGATCGGGCTGCCAGGCCTCGGCGGTGTCGACGGCGGCCGGACCGTCGCCCGCGGTTTGCACGAGGAATCCCTCGGCTCTCAGGCGGGCCGCAATGGCGTCGACGATCGTCGGGTCGTCCTCGACGACCAGGACCCGGCGCTGAGCGCCCGGGGTCGCCGCAGTGCCGTTCTGGGAGGTGTGTGTCTGCTCCATCGCCCGCCCCTGAAGTGTGCTTTCCGGAATCCGTGGGGTGATCCCATGACTGCGCTTGACGCTTGAATGATCCGCGTCAGGCAAGCAGGGTACGGGCAGGCACCGCGCCTCGGCTATCCAGGCCTTACCGCGAGATGCACCACGTCGGGAACGCCCCGGGCAACGGGGATCACTTCGGTGCGGACCCGTTGAAATCCGGCATTCCGCAGCGATCCTTCAAATTCCGGAGAGGGCTGGGCCGACCACACGGCGAGTACGCCGCCAGGCCTCAACGCCCGTGCGCAGCTTGCCAGTCCGGACTTTCCGTACAACCCCGCGTTGCCCTCGGTGACCGTCCAGTCGGGTCCGTTGTCGATGTCGAGGCAGAGCGCGTCGAACGTGGCGGAGATCTCATTGACGTAATCGAGGAGATCGGTCTCGATGATCTCGGTGCGCGGGTCCGCGAGCGCCTCGGCCGAGATTCCGGACAGCGGTCCGTCCCGGTGCCAGTCGATGATCGCCCGTTCGCGCTCGACAACACTGATGCGCCCCCAGCGGTCGTCCGCCGCGGCGTGCGCGAGCGAGAACCCGACGCCGAGCCCGCCGATCAGCACGCTCGGTTCCGGGCGGCCGTCCAGGGCGTCGAACGCGGCGTCCACGAGCAGGCGCTCGGAACGGCCGTCGGACGTGTCCATCAGGAAGCACCCGTTGGAGATGATCTGCAGCAGTGCGCCGTGGCTCCGCAGCACGACCTCGCCGTACGGGCCTTGACGTCGGTCGATCACCACGGGCGTGTCGTACGAGGTGGTCATGGCCGCCATCCTGGCATTTTCACCGGGACGGGTGGCCGGATTTTTCGAGGACGCCCCGCCTCGCGTCCGACCGCCTTCGTCCGCAGCCGTGGGGTTCTGTCCGCAGCTCTCCGCGGTCGTCCGCCGTCGTGCCGTGCCGCCGACCGCCGATGGGGTCCGGGTCTCCTGGTGGTGCGGGCGCGATCCGACCTCTCCGGCGATCGCGGGGGTGACCGTGCGTCGCACGGGTTGACGCGGTGGGCGGCCGGAGGTCCTCGCCCTGCGGTCCGACGGATTCCGTGTCCGGCGGCTTCTGCGGATCCCTAGGAGTACGTCCCGCGCTTTCGGGTAGGCGATCGTTCTCGCCGTCCCCTTCTATGGCGCCGACCACGCGCACCCGTCGCTCGTCCACGCCCCGCACGAGGCGTCCGGTACGGACGTCGCGCGCCGACCTGCGCTCTTGCCGGTCGCGAGCGCCCTGCGGATCGTCGGCGGGGTCGCCTCACCGTGCGCGGCCGGTGTCCTGCCGGCGCCGGCGGCGCTGATGCGTCGGACCGGCACCGCGCGGGCGGCCGGTGTCCTCCTGTTCGGGCACGTGCCGGCCGGCTCAGGAGCGCCTCCCCTTGTTCAGGAGCGCCCGTCCCTCTTTCTGAAGAGGACGAGGAGGTTGAGCCGGTCGGGGGACGGCGCCGTCCGCGAGCCGGCCGCACCGGGCGCGCCCGGACCGGTCGGCCCCACGGTGATTCCGTCCGGGCAGGGGTCGGACGACCGGTGTTCGGCGGTCCTCGAGGGCCGGCGGGCGGGACGGGGTCCAGGTCCTGTCGTCACCTTCCCGTCGTCGCCCGGAGGCGGGCGGGAATGGGACGACAAGGCCTAGCGGGCCATCGATCCGTTCTGGGCGTCGGAAGCGGAGTGCCATGCCTGCACGCCCGCCCGGGACGCCTCCTTGGCCTGTTGCCACTTCATGGCCGCCTGCTGGGCCGGCGGCACGTCCATGGCGCGGATCATGCGCTGGCCGGCGGTGAACACGGCGACGGCCATGACGGCCATGCCGGTGCAGGCCACCACGGCACCGGCCGCGGTGAGCACGGCACCGGCCGTGACGAGCCGGCGGTCGATGTCGAACGACGTGTGCTGGGTGTGGTGATGGTTCATGACTCCACTTTCCAAGGCGCGCGGCCACCCCGCATCCCGATCATCGGCCGGGAGCGGCCGTCCCCGTCCGTGCCGCCTCGCGCCGCCCGGGGCACGGGCGGAGGGCGACGGCGGACGGGCGATGGGCGACGGCGCGTCTGCCGGGACCGGCTCCCGCACCGGCCACCCTCCGCGGACCACCGGCGACGGCAGCCCGCAGGACCGGCAACCGATCGGGACCACGGCCCATGACCAGCGGTGATCCGTCCTGGGCGGCACGGATCGGAAGTGATCGCTCACAGCGAACAGCGCCTGGGGAACATTGCGGGGCTCCCAAGCATTGAGTCGGCATAGCTCAACTTGACTGCCGTAGGGGAGATCATGGCTTCGACGTCCGCATCACTCACCTTGCCCGTGCTGCCGCTCGACGACGAGGTCGTGCTGCCCGGAATGGTGGTCCCGCTGGATCTGAACGACACCGATGTGCGTGCCGCGGTGGAGGCGGCCCAGGCCGCCGCCCGTTCAACGCCCGGCAAGCCTCAGGTACTCCTGGTGCCGCGCATCGACGGGACCTACGCGAGCACCGGAGTGCTCGGCACCGTCGAGCAGGTCGGCCGGCTGGCCGACGGCGACCCGGGCGCGCTGATCCGCGGGCGTGGCCGGGTGAGGGTGGGCGCGGGGACGACGGGTCCCGGCGCCGCGCTCTGGGTCGAGGGCACCCGGATCGACGAGACCGTGCCCGACCCGCTGCCCGGCCGGGTCGCCGACCTCGTGAAGGAGTACAAGGCCCTGGCCACCAGCTGGCTGCGCAAGCGCGCCGCCTGGCAGGTGGTGGACCGGGTGCAGCAGATCGACGACGTCTCCGCCCTCGCCGACAATTCCGGTTACTCACCGTTCCTGTCCGTCGAGCAGAAGGTCGAGCTCCTCGAGACCGCCGACCCGGTGGCCCGGCTGAAGCTCGCCACCGAGCAGCTCCGCGAGCACCTGGCCGAGCAGGACGTCGCCGAGTCCATCGCCAAGGACGTCCAGGAGGGCGTCGACAAGCAGCAGCGCGAGTTCCTGCTGCGGCGCCAGCTGGAAGCCGTACGCAAGGAACTGCGCGATCTCAACGGCGAGGACGGCGAGGAGGAGTCGGACGACTACCGCGCCCGCGTCGAGGCCGCCGACCTTCCGGGACACGTTCGGGAGGCCGCCCTCAAGGAGGTCGAGAAGCTGGAGCGGTCCAGCGACCAGTCGCCCGAGGGCAGCTGGATCCGCACCTGGCTCGACACCGTCCTGGAGCTGCCGTGGAACGAGCGCACCGAGGACGCGTACGACATCCGGGGCGCCCAGGCCGTGCTCGACGCCGAGCACGCCGGCCTGGAGGACGTGAAGGAGCGCATCACCGAGTACCTCGCGGTGCGCAAGCGGCGCTCCGACCGCGGCCTCGGGGTCGTCGGCGGACGGCGCGGCGGTGCCGTCCTCGCGCTCGTCGGCCCGCCCGGTGTCGGCAAGACCTCGCTCGGCGAGTCCGTCGCGCACGCCATGGGCCGCAAGTTCGTCCGGGTCGCCCTCGGCGGCGTGCGGGACGAGGCCGAGATCCGCGGACACCGGCGTACGTACGTCGGCGCCCTGCCCGGCCGGATCGTCCGGGCGGTCAAGGAGGCCGGGTCGATGAACCCGGTGGTCCTGCTCGACGAGATCGACAAGGTCGGCTCCGATTTCCGGGGCGACCCGGCGGCGGCGCTGCTCGAAGTCCTCGACCCGGCGCAGAACCACACCTTCCGCGACCACTACCTGGAGGTCGAACTCGACCTCTCCGACGTCGTGTTCCTCGCCACGGCCAACGTGCTCGAAGCCATTCCGGAGGCCCTGCTCGACCGTATGGAGCTGGTCCGTCTCGACGGCTACACCGAGGACGAGAAGGTCGTCATCGCCCGGGACCACCTGCTGCCGCGCCAACTGGAGCGGGCTGGCCTGGAGAAGGGCGAGGTCGTCCTCGACGAGAGCGCGCTGCGCAGGCTCGCCGGGGAGTACACCCGGGAAGCGGGCGTGCGCAACCTGGAGCGGGGCATCGCCCGGCTGCTGCGCAAGGTCGCCGCCCAGCACGAACTGGGCGACCGGGAGCTGCCGTTCACGGTGACAGAGGCCGACCTGCGCGGACTCATCGGACGTCCGCACCACGTGCCCGAGTCCGCTCAGGACCCGGCCGAGCGCCGTACGGCGGTGCCCGGTGTCGCCACCGGTCTGGCCGTGACCGGCGCGGGCGGCGACGTCCTCTACGTGGAGGCGTCACTGGCCGACCCGGAGACGGGCGCGGCGGGTCTGACCCTCACGGGTCAGCTGGGCGACGTGATGAAGGAGTCGGCTCAGATCGCGCTCTCCTTCCTGCGCTCGCACGGCGCGGAGCTCGAACTGCCGGTCGGCGACCTGAAGGACAGGGGCGCGCACATCCACTTCCCGGCGGGCGCGGTGCCCAAGGACGGCCCGAGCGCGGGCGTCACGATGACGACCGCCCTCGCGTCGCTCCTGTCCGGCCGGCCGGTCCGCACCGACGTGGCCATGACCGGCGAGGTCTCGTTGACGGGCCGGGTCCTGCCCATCGGCGGCGTGAAGCAGAAGCTGCTCGCCGCACACCGGGCGGGTGTCACGACGGTGATCATCCCGAAGCGGAACGAGGCCGATCTGGACGACGTCCCTGCCGAGGTCCTGGAGAAGCTCGACGTCCATGCCGTCACGGACGTCCGCCAGGTCCTGGAGCTGGCGCTGTCGCCGGCGACGAACGGCGCGGCGCCGGAGGTTCCGGTAGCGGCGTGACGCCACTGCCGGAGGGGAAGGCCCGGGTCCCGTGAGGGAGGCCCGGGCCTTCGCCGTGCGCGGGGATCGCGCGTGGACCGTACGGGGACCGTGTGCGGCGTCAGCCGTTGGCCAGCGCCACGACCCGGTCCGGCGCGCCGTTGAACTTGTCGTGGTCCCCGACCGTCGGTCCGGACGACGTGTACTGCCACATCGTGTAGTACCCCCAGCCCGCCGGGAGCGTCCCCGGAGCGGAGGCGTAGCGCGCGATCCACAGCGGGTTGGCGGAGGCGAAACCGGCGTGGTCGCCGGTGCACTGGGTCCACCAGGTGGTGGCCGTGTAGATCACCGCGTCCCGCCCGGTACGGGCCTTGTACTGGGCGAGGAAGCTGCCGATCCAGCTGACCATCGCGCTCTGTGTCTTGCCGTAGCAGGCCGCCCCGTACGGGTTCCACTCGATGTCGAGGACACCGGGCAGCGTCCTGCCGTCCCTGGACCAGCCGCCGCCGTGGTCGACGAAGTAGTTGGCCTGGGCGGCACCGGTCGTGGTGTCCGGGGTCCCGAAGTGGTACGAGCCGCGGATCATGCCGACGTTGTAGGAGCCGTTGTACTGCTGGGCGAAGTACGGGTTCGTGTAGTACGTCCCCTCGGTCGCCTTGGTGTAGGCCCACCGCACGCCGCTGTTCCACAGCGTCGCCCAGGCGACGTTGCCCTGGTGGCCGGAGACGTCCACGCCTTCGGTCTGGACGGCGTCACCGCTGGTCGGCGTACCGTCCTCGCCGTCGTGGGCTATGACCCCCATGCCCATGTGGGCGGAGCCGCGGTCGGGGATGTCGGTGGCGGCGGCAGCGGAGGAGGAGGGGAGAGGGGAGAGGAGGGAGAAGGCGGCGAGCAGGGTTCCTACCGCGAGCAGGCGTCGGCGGTGGGCCGTTCCGGATCTGTGCACGGGCATATGCGTGCCTCCGAAGGGCGAGGGAGCTCCGCGGGTGACTCGGTGGAGCTCGACGGAGCTCGGTGGGGGGACAGCGCGGGCACGCGTGCCGAAGGGGGATCAGGCCGTTCCCGACCTGGAGTGGCGTGCGCATGCCAGTAAAAAAGTGTCTGGCAAGGAAGCTACGCACGGCGGGGGCGGCGTGGAAGGGGGGCCGGAGGCTGCCGTTGGTCTACGCCTGCGAAATACTGGCGGAGCTGCGGCAACGGTGAGTTCTGGCAGAAACTTTCAGGATCGGGAAACCGGGTCAGGGGTGCTGACGTGCACGAGGACGCGAACGACGGCGGGCGTCCGGCCGAATCCGGCGTGCCGGGAAGAGGTATGGACCGGCCCGCGGAGCACGGTGGCGTGGAGCGCGAGTTCCTCTCCCTGGAACGCGAGTTGACCGTGTTCCTGCGCCGCGCCCGAGCCAACCAGGGGGAGATGGCCCGCGAGGTCCATCCGGACCTGGAGTCCGCCGCGTACGGGCTCCTCGTCCGCCTGGAGGAGTGCGGCCGGCAGCGGGCCACGGAACTCGCCGCCTACATCGGCGTAGGGAAGGCCACCATGTCCCGGCAGCTGCGGGCCCTGGAGGAGTTGGGCCTGGTGGCGCGCGAACCCGACCCCGCCGACGGCCGCGCCTGGCTCGTCCACCTCACCGAGGAGGGCCGCGGCCGGGTCACGAGCGTCCGCGAGGCCCGTCGTGCCCGTTACGTCAGTCAGCTCGCCCACTGGGACCAGGACGAGGTCGCGGAACTCGCCCGCCTGTTGCACCAGTTGAACCTCGGCATGGAGAAGTAGGCGTCCGTCCGCGCGGCCCCCGGTCCCTCCCGGCCTCTTCCGGTCCCTCACGACTCCGAGGGTGCGACCGGCGCGTCGTCGTGCGTACTGCTCGGATGCGGATTCTGACGCGGGCGTGTTTCCCGCAACTCGACGAGTACGACCGTCGCGTCGTCGTGCGTCTTGCTCCGGCCCAGCCACAGTCGCTCCCGCGCGTCCGCGCGTTCCAGTGCCCGGACGCGCTCGACGAGAGCCGCGGCGCCGTCGTCGCGCACGAGGGCGAACAGCTCGGCCCAGTCGCCCATGCGGAACTTCTCCACCCAGCGGGTGGCACCGTCCGTGAGGGCGGCCAGGGACCGGACGGACGCGCGGGGGATCGTGCCCGTCACCGCCCGGAAGGCCGCGGAGGGGTCCGCCGCCGCCGTGAAGAACCCGCCCTCCTTGTTGCGGACGGTGGCGTCGGCGACGGCGTCCGTGGCGAGCGCGCCGCGCGGGAGGCGGGAGAGGCGGTCGTCCAGCAGGGCGGTCACCTCGCCGGTCGGGGACTCGACCAGCAGGGCCGAGTCGGAGAGGACCAGGTACTCGACCTCGGAAGCGGTCCACCGTGCGAGGACGACGGTCGCCTGGGGCGTACGCGGGTGAGAAAGGTCACAGGTTGCCGCGTGGGCCTCGGCCACCCGCGCGATCGCTCGGGACAGGACCTCTCGCAGGGGTAAATCCTCCTGCGAAACGGACAGTTCGGTCAGTGCTCCGCCGAGCCTCGCGGAGAACCAGGGGACCGGATGAGAACAGCCGTAGTCGCCGCGGGGAGGGGTCACCCCGTCCAGCACCACCAGTGAACCGCCCTGTCCTGAAGCGGGAAGTCCGACGGAAGCGAAGTCCTCATTGGGGCGGCCCGGGTCGCCGGGCTCCGAGACGAGTTCGGTGCGCATCCCGTCAGTCTGCACGAGCCCTTCACAAGGTCCCCGAAACGGCGGCGACGGTCGTTCGATCGGACGGACCAGCAGCTCAGGCGCCAGATTTGCCATGGAATGATCGACTCCGGCGACACGTGGCGGCGCATACTGCCAAAGCGCGTCCCCGACGTCCAACCGGCCCGCCGCACGGGCCCCTCGCGTGGACCCCGGCAACTTGCCCGCCAACTCCCCTCCGATGTTCACTCCTTCGGGTGGCGGGTCAGATGATGCGGTACCACTGCCCACCGGCACTGGGAGGGTCGGGAGCCGTACCGGGCGGACGCCGCGATTGACGGGACGTCACCCGGGCCCCGAATGGGTAAACGAGTCAGGAATGCGAGCACCGGTGCAGAAGACGCGGCCGAGGCGCACAGGCAAGAAGACGGCCTCCAACTCCACAGAGGGTGGCGCCGTCGGCGACGCCACCGACTCCACGGGCCGGGGCAGGACCGCCCACGTACGCAACAGGCTGATCGTGGCGGTGGCGGTCGTGGCCGCCGCCATCGCGGCCGCCGGCGCGCCCACGGTGCTGTCCGCCTCGCAACAATTGAACGACTCCCAGCACCTGGTGACGCTCGCCCAGCGGACCCAGCAGGCGCTGACCCTCGCGCACTCGCTGGCCGACGAGCGCGACGACGTCACCGCGTACGTCGCCGCCGGCCGGCCCAAGGCCGACGCGCCCTCCGAACAGCACAGCGCCCGGGTCGACCGGCAGGTCGACGAGCTGCGGGCGGACGACGACGTCCCCGCCGCGCTGCTCAAGGACCTCGACGCCATCGCGGCCCTCAGGCGCTCCGCGCTCACGGGGAAGAGCACCGCCCTCGAAGCGCACCAGGCGTACAACGACGCCATCACCGACCTCCACGCCCTCGCCGAGGACCTCGCCGACCGGATGCCGCCGCGCGCGGGCTCCGGCGCGCACTCCCTCGCGGAACTGGACAGCGCCGTCCAGCAGTCCGCCGCCGCCCGCGGACTGCTCCTGGCGGCGCTCGGCATCCCCCGCACCCCCGAGACCGTCATCGACCCCGTCACGGGCCTGGCGACGACCACGAACACCTCGTCGCAGGCGGACACCAAGCAGCGTGACGCGCTGAGCGCCGCCGCCCTGCAGGCCCGCGTCCGCTCCGACGCGGCCATCGCCGAGTTCCGCGAGACCGCGCCCGAGAAGGCCGTGGCGTCCTACGACTCCACGGTCACCGGGCCCGACGTCGCCTCCGCGGACAAGTACCTGGCGAGCCTCACCGGCCAGCCGAAGCTCTCCGGATCCGCGCTCGACACCGGCACCAAGAAGCTCGACGCCGCGCTGTCCGCCCGGATCGAGCTGATGCGCGGGGTCGAGGCCTCCCTCAACGACCACCGCACCAAGGACCTCGAAGCGCTGCGGGACGACGACGTCACCGCGCTGGAGATCCGCGTCACCCTCCTGGGCGTCCTGCTGCTCGTCGCGGTGGGCGTCGCGATGGCCATGGCCCGTACCCTCACCCGGCCGCTCGCCGTCCTGCGGATCGGCTCGGCCCGGCTCGCAGCAGACCCGGCCTCCCAGGAACCGGTCAAGTTCACCGGCCGCAACGACGAGTTCGCCCAGGTCGTCCGCTCCGTCAACGCGCTGCACGCGCACGCCGCCACGCTGCGGGCGCGGGTCGCCACCCTCGAAGGCGACCGCAACCACCTCATCGGCCGGCGCCAGCTGATGGCCGACGAGCGGGACAAGCTGCGCGGCGAACTCGCCGAGTCCGTGGCCCACCTGCAGCAGGTGCGCGGGACGATCCACAGCACCTTCGTCAACCTCGCGCTGCGCACCCTCGGTCTCGTCGAGCGCCAGCTCGGTGTCATCGAGGGTCTGGAGGAGCGCGAGCAGGACCCGGACGGCCTCGCCACCCTCTTCAAGCTCGACCACTTCGCCACCGTCATGCGGCGGCACAGCGAGAACCTCCTGGTCCTCGCCGGCGCCGAGCATGTCCAGCACCACGCGCACCCCGTTCCGCTCGTGGACGTCGTCCGGGCCGCGGTCAGCGAGATCGAGCGCTACGAGCGGGTACGGATCGCCGTGCTGCCGCCGCACGCGCACATCGCGGGCTTCGCCGCCGACGACATGAGCCACCTGGTGGCCGAACTCCTGGAGAACGCCACCTCGTTCTCGCCGCCGGACGTGCCCGTCGAGGTCTCCGGCTGGCTCCTGGAGAGCGGCGAGGTGATGCTCTCCGTGCAGGACGAGGGCATCGGCATGACCGACGAGCGGATGAGCCACCTCAACGCCCGGCTCTCCGAGTTCGACCCCGAGGACACGTACGACCAGGAGAGCGGCGAGGGACTCGGGCTCGGCCTGTACGTGGTGGCCCGGCTCGCCCACCGGCACAGCCTGCGGGTCCAGCTGCGCGAGCAGAAGCAGGGCGGTGTGGCCGCCGTGGTCGTCCTCCCGAAGTCGCTGCTGGCCGCCGCACCGGCCGTCACCGTCCCCACCACCGCCCGGGTCGTCGGCGGCGCCCCTCAAGTGGCTCTGCCCGGCGCCGACGCCGAGGCCAACTCCAACGTCCTGCGCGGTCGTTCGGTCCGCACGCCGTTGGCCCCGGCCGACGACGAGGACCCGCTGATCGCGGCGGCGCAGGCGGCGGTGCGGGACGCCGGACCCGAGCCCGACCCGGCGTCCGAGCGGACCCCGGCCCCCGCGCCCGAGTCCGCGCGGACCCCGGTCATCCCGGCGCCGCGCGATCCCGAGCCGGCCGCCGAGCCGGAGTTCACGCCCGAGACCACGATGGAGCTGCTGCTCCCGGAGCTCGCGTCGCAGCCCCCGGCACCGGTCGCCGCCGTAGCCGAGGACTCCCTGTCGGAGGCTCCCGCACCGCAAGCCCCCGCCCCGGAAGCTCCCGTACGGGACTCCGCCGCCCCGGCCACCGGCTCCTCGGAGACGGACGCGGTGCCCGCCACCGCGACCACCGCGCCGGCCTCGGACCCCGTCGCACCCGCACCGGTCTCCGACGCGCGCGCCGCCGACCACGCCGAGCCTGCCCCCGGTGCCGCCGAGCCGGCCCCCGGCACCGGCGCACCGGCCGCGGACCTGCCCGTGGGGACCGCCACCGACCCCCGCGAGGCCGATCCCTACGCCATCGGCCCGGACAGCCACGAACGCGCCTCCGACGAACACCCCCGGCTCACCGACAAGGGCCTGCCCAAGCGGACGCCGAAGATCTCCGCCCCCGTCGCCGCCCCGCGGCCGCGCGTGGGCGGGGTGGACGCCGACGCCCTGCGTCGCAGGCTGGGCGGGTTCCACCGGGGTGCGGTCGAGGGCCGTCGTGACGTGGAGGCGGAGATCGCCGACCGGACGGCGGAGACCCCCGCGCCCGACGGACGGAACGAACCGGCACCCGTGCCCGCCACGCACGCGCCCGCAGGACACGCGCCCACGGCGCGCGAGCTCGACGCACAGGACGTAGAAGCATCGGGGGGCACAGCCGAGGAGGCAAGCAGTTGACCGCGACCAGTACCTTCGGCCTGAGCAGCGAAGCACGTAACCTGCACTGGCTGCTGACCAATCTCGTCGAGGAGGTGCCGGGCCTCATGTCGGTCGCGGTCGTCTCCTCCGACGGCCTGCTGCTGCTCTCCTCCGACCCCGGCCGCAACGCCGAGGCGAGGGTGGCCGACAGCACCAAACCCAAGGGACCCAAGGGCTCCGCGGCAGACCTCGCCACCATCGTCTCCGGCATCGGCAGCCTCACCATCGGCGCCGCCAAGCTGATGGACAGCGGTGGCGTGAAGCAGACCATGGTCGCCATGGACGAGGGCAGCCTCTTCGTCATGGCGATCAGCGACGGCTCGCTCCTCGGCGTGCACGGTTCCCCGGACTGCGACATGAGCGTGGTGGCGTACCACATGGCGCTCTTCGTCGGCCGGGCAGGACACGTCCTGACCCCCGAACTGCGCAGCGAGCTGAGGAAATCGCTCGAGGCCGACGCGTCCGGGAGCGCCTGATGACCGTGTCGAACGGCGTCAGGAAGCTCCCCGTCCGCGGCGGTGACCGCAAGCCCGCCCGCGTCCGCCCCTACTCGCTCACCGGCGGACGCACGCGCTTCGGCCACGTCCTGCTGGTGGAGACCTTCGTGGCCGCGCTGGAGGCCCCGAAGGAGCGCAAGGAGCTGACCAACGGCTCCCTCACCCACCGGGTGATGCCCGAGATGCGGGCCATCGTCGAGATCTGCCGCCGGATGCGCACGGTGGCGGAGATCTCCGCCCTCCTCAGGATGCCGCTCGGAGTGGTCCGGGTGCTGCTGAGCGACCTGGCGGACCAGGGAAAGATCCGTGTGTACGGAACAGGTCACGGCCCGGGACAGCCGGACCGTGCTCTGCTGGAAAGGGTTCTGAGTGGACTCCGTCGTCTCTGACGCCGAACCTGGCGTCACCCCTCTCCTCGACGACGAGGAGAATCTGCAGGCCTGGCAGACGGATCGCACGCGCGCGCCGATCGCCACGAAGATCGTGGTGGCGGGCGGCTTCGGCGCCGGCAAGACCACCCTCGTCACCTCCGTCTCGGAGATCACGCCCCTCCAGACGGAGGCGCTGATGACCCGGGCCAGCGAGGACACCGACGACCTCACGGGCACGCCGGAGAAGCTGACCACCACCGTGGCCATGGACTTCGGCCGGATCACGCTCGACGACGACCTGGTGCTCTACCTCTTCGGCACGCCGGGCCAGCAGCGGTTCTGGTTCATGTGGGACGACCTGGTCCGCGGCGCGATCGGCGCGGTGGTCCTCGCCGACACCCGCCGCCTCTCGGACTGCTTCCCGGCGCTCGACTACTTCGAGAGCTGCGGACTGCCGTACGTCGTCGCGGTGAACCACTTCGACGGCAGCGACGTGTTCCAGCCGGAGGACGTACGCGAGGCCCTCACGGTTCCTTCGCACATACCTGTCATGATCATGGACGCGCGCCGTCGTATCTCGGTCGTCGAGACCTTGCTCGCCCTGGTCGGCCACGCGCTCGAAGTCAGCCCCGAATAGGGGTTCCCAGGTCCTAGGAGAAGCAACCCGCATGCGGAAGATACTCGTTGTCGGAGCCGGGCAGTCCGGACTCCAACTCGCCCTCGGCCTCCAGTCGCAGGGGTACGAGGTCACGCTGATGTCGAACCGGACGGCGGACGAGATCCGCTCCGGCCGGGTCATGTCGACTCAGTGCATGTTCGACACGGCACTCCAGCACGAGCGTGATCTCCAGCTGAACTTCTGGGAGTCGCAGGCCCCGAGGATCGAAGGTCTCGGCGTCTCCGTCGCGGCCCCCGGCTCCTTCGACCCGGGCCCCTCGCAGCGCGTCATCGACTGGGTCGGCAAGCTCGACGGGTACGCGCAGTCGGTCGACCAGCGGGTCAAGATGGCCGGCTGGATGGAGACGTTCGCACAGCGCGGTGGCCAACTGGTCATCCACGGCGCGGCGGTCTCCGACCTGGACTACTTCTCCCGCGCGTACGACCTGGTCCTCGTCTCGGCGGGCAAGGGCGAACTCGTCTCCCTGTTCGGCCGCGACGCCTCCCGTTCCCCGTTCACCGAGCCGCAGCGAGCCCTCGCGGTGGCCTACGTCCACGGTCTGGGCCCGCGCCCGGAGCACCCGGACTACGACGCGGTCCGCTGCAACCTGGTCCCCGGTGTCGGCGAGCTGTTCATCATGCCGACCCTCACCACCTCGGGCCGCGCCGACATCCTCTTCTGGGAGGGCGTGCCCGGCGGTCCCCTCGACGTCTTCAACGGCGTCAAGGACCCCGGCGAGCACCTCGCCCTGACCCTGGAACTCATGGAGAAGTTCACGCCCTGGGAGTACGCGCGCGCCACCGACGTCGAACTGACCGACGCGGGCGGCACGTTGTCCGGACGGTACGCCCCCACCGTCCGCAACCCGATCGGCCGCCTCCCCGGCGGCGGGCTGGTCCTCGGTGTCGCCGACGTCGTCGTGGCCAACGACCCGATCACCGGTCAGGGCTCCAACTCGGCGGCCAAGTGCGCCGCCGCCTACCTCGACTCGATCGTCGAACAGGGCGACAAGCCCTTCGACGAGGAGTGGATGCAGGCGACGTTCGACCGCTACTGGGACACCGCGCAGCACGTCACCAAGTGGACCAACGCGATGCTGGGCGCCCCGCCGGAGCACGTCCTCAACCTGATCGGCGCCGCGGGCCAACTCCCCCCGGTGGCCGACCGTTTCGCCAACGGCTTCAACAACCCGGCCGACTTCGAGAACTTCTTCTTCGACCCGGAGAAGACGGCGGCCTACCTGGCTTCGGTGACCGGGGCCTGATGCCCCTCTGACCTGCGGTCCAGCCGTCGTCACCTGTCGTCGTTTGCCACCGTCGGTTCTTCTCGGACGGCCCACGGACGGCCCAGGGGTAATCCCTGGGCCGTCCGTGTTCACGCCGGATCATCTCCACGACGCGCACCGCCTGTTCCGGGTAGGTCCATAGCCGTACGGGCCCCGCAGACGACTCGCACTCGATCACCAGTGCTTCGATCGGGACCCACAACATTTCGCGGAAGACCGCCCGGTGTGGGCGGATGCAGCGCAGGTCTTTCGGGAGTTCGCGCAGCCGCGTCCTCGACCGGCGGGGCTTCCATCGGAACCTGCCTCCGGCGCGTACCCGGCCAAGGCCGTATCGGCGTCCCTCGTCCGGCAGGTTGGCTCCGGCCTGGAAGAAGACTGTTTGCCCCGCTTCGGTCTGAGTGGCTGTTCGCCGCACTCGTCGCGCCAGGAGAAGGCGCCCGGTCACCCCGCCGAGGAGAGAACAGAGCGCCGTGATCATGCGCGCAGTGGAACAGGTGTCCGATCCGTCGCCAAGGGGCCGGGGCCTCCGCCCGGCCCTTTTCCCGCGGCCGGGCGGCGACGGACCCCTCCGCCCCGGCGGGCTAGGCGCAGCCCGGCGGGTTCTTCTCGGCCGGCACGAATTGCAGAGTGGGCATCCCGGCGGCGTCGAAGTTCGCGGTGTCCGGCCCGATCAGGGTCATGTAGCCGGCGAGCGTCTGCGTGTACTGCGAGGGCTGCTCCCCCCGGACCTGCTCGACACCGGGGAAGACCGTGTCGAGGACCCACCAACGACCTCCGAAACGAGTCCACTTGATCCCGCAATGGGTGTAGAGGTCGTACGGGTACGCCTTGTGCTGAACGGGCTTCGCCGGCCCTTTCTCCCAGTGGTCCCCTTCGGGGGTGCGGGCGGGCAGGGTGGGGCCCCGGTGCCCCCCGGAGACCGAGGTGTCGGTCAGGGACGAACAGCCGGTGAGCATCAGCCCGGCACTCAGGAGCAGGACGACGGTTCGGTGCGATGTCTTCATGCTCCCAGGACGCCCTGGGAGCCGCTTCCGTTCGGTCGGTCCCCGCGGCCCCGGCGGTCCAGGGCCGACTCTCGAGCCGGGGGTCTCGTACCGTCGCGGTCCCGGTCTCGGGCCACGACAGGTCCCGGCGGGAGCGGAGCGCTACGTGGACGGGGCGGCGGGCGGCCCGGAGGCGTACCCCTCGTCGCTGCCCTCCATGGCGCCCGCGGGCAGTTTCGGCGGTGTGTAGCGCCCCAGCGGCTTGCCGTCCGGATCCGGACGGACCGCACCCAGCAGCGGGTTCGCCGCGATGGGCGACACCTTGACCTTCGAACCGGGCCGCGGCGCCTGCACCACCATTCCCTCACCCAGGTAGATGGCGACGTGCGTGGCCTCGGGGAAGTAGATCACCAGATCGCCGGGGCGCAGGTCGCTCAGCGGGATCTCGGGGAGCCGGGCCCACTGTTCCTGGCTGGTCCGGGGGATGGTCAGACCGGCCCGCTCCCACGCCTGCGACGTCAACCCCGAGCAGTCGTAGGCCGCCGGACCCTCCGCGCCCCACTCGTACGGCTTGCCGATCTGCCCGACGGCGTACCGCAGCGCCTCCTCGCCCTCCCGGGACGGCGGCCGCACACTGCTGAGCGCGCCGGACGCCATGACCTTCCTCTGCGCCGCGGCGGTCCCCGCCTTCTCGAACCGGTCCAGTTCGGCGAGCTGTTCGGCGGTCAGCGACGCGAGCAGCGTCTGGACGTCGTCGAGTCGGGCGCGCACCTCGTCCCGCTCCTTCCGCTGCCGTGCGGCGAGGGAGAGCTGGGCGTCGAGCGCCTTGCGGGCGGCTCGCGCGAGGATGTCGGTCCGCTGCTCGCTGCCCGCCACCCGCCGCACGGCCCCGGCCCGCTCCAGGGACAACTGGCCGATCAGGTGCCCCTGGTCGAGGGCGTGCTGCGGATCCCGGGCGAGCAGCAGTCGTACGTACGAGGAGATCTCGCCGCTGCTCTGGTACTGCTGCCGGGCCAGCCGCCCCGCGGCGCCCCGGCTGTCGTGCAGGGAGAGGCGCGCCCTGGTGAGGCGGGCGTCGAGCCTGTTGACCTCCGCGCGCTGCTTCTTCAGCTTCTCGTCGGTCCCGTTGTACGTCTCGGTGGCGCGTTCGGCGTCCCGGTACAGCCGCTGAAGATCCGTCAGCAGCGAGGCGACGGACTGCCGGTCCTCGGTCCCGGAAGTCGGGCCGGGCTCCGGGGCGGCCGTGGCCGGGGCCGGGGAGAGTAGTACCCCAGCCGCCGTCGCCCCCGCACAGACCAGACGCAGAAGCCTTCCTGACACGCCATCACCTCCGGTGCCGGGGTGGTCCGTCCACCACCCGTCTCGCACCGGCAGGATCGGGCGACCTCGCACCGGGCGCACCCCGGGTGGCCGCTTCGGCCCAAGAAGGTCACTCGTCGGCGTTGCCGTCCGGCGTGGCGTCGCCCTTGCCCCGGCCCTCGCGTGCACCCCCGGACCGCGGCCACGTGAACCGGCGTCCCGACGTGTCGCCCTCGGGGTCGTACTCGTACCTCCATCCCTGATGGAGCCCGAGCCGCTTGCTCGTCGCCGCCTGGACGCGCCGGTAGACCAGCACGGTGGGCCTGCCGCCCGCCGCGTCGGGCACCGGAATCCGGTACGTCTTCGGCGGGTGACCGGTGATCCCGAGCAGGACGGGCAGGACGCGCCCGTCCAGCGGGCCGCCGACAAAGGGGGTGTCTTCGCTCTTCACCGGACCAGTGTCACAGCAGGTGGGCCGCGTCCCCGACAACGGGCAGCACCCGGCGGAGCAGTTCCCCCACGATGCCGTCCGGGCTCTCCATCGCGAGCGAGGCCCGGACCACCGCGGCGGTCTGCGGATCGCGTCCGGCGCTCGCGGTGAGCGCCGCCACGAACTGCTCGACGAGCCAGTCCCGCAGCTCGTCCAGCGGCGGTTCCTTGTCCTCGTCGAGCCAGATCAGCGAGGCGGCCTCGACGGCCGTGATCCACATCCGCACGGTCATCCGCAGCCGGGGGCCGGGATCGCGCACCACCAGGTGATCGAGGATGTGCTCGGCCGCCGCCCTGCGGACCCCGTCGACTATGGCCGTGGTCCGCGAGGTCTCGATGACGCTGCCGCCCCGCAGCAGCGCGCTGAACCCGGCGTCGTGCTGATCCACGAACGCGAGGTAGCGGTCGAGGGCCCGGGCGAGCCGCCGGGTGAGCGGCCCCTCGGGAGGCTCCGCGAAACAGTGCTCCAGTTCCTGCGCGGCGGACCGCAGGGCGGCCTCGTACAACTGCTGTTTGCCGCCCGGGAAGTACCGGTACACGAGCGGCCGCGACACCCCGGCCGCCTCCGCCACGTCGTCCAGCGAGACCTCCTCGGGCACCCGCTGGGCGAACAGGGACAGCGCCGCCTCGAGCAGCTGACTGCGCCGCTCCTCGACACTGAGCCGACGGTAGGCGGGGGTGGGAGCCTGCGAGGTCATGCCGGGCAGCGTAACCGCCCACCCGCACACCCCGAGCCCCGCCCGAGGCCCCCACCCACGGCCCCCGGCCGAGACCCCCGCCTCAGGCCAGCAGCCCCGACGACTTCCACAGCCGCCGCCCGGCCCCCCGCAGTACCCCGATGTCGTCCAGGAAGTCCGTCAGCCGCCCGGCGCCGGTCTGCATCACCTCGCGTCGGTGCCCACTGGCCTTGACCTGGGCCTGGGCCTCGCGCTTGTCGAGGCCGACGTTCGTGTAGACGTCCGGGTTGACGAAGGCGACCGAGAAGACGCGGGCGAACTCGCCCGACGTGATCCGGGTGAACTCCTGGGACCAGCGCGGCGCCGTGACCATCTGGCGCCGCAGTTCCTCCCGGGCGTAGCGGACGTGCCGCGCCTCCTCCACGACGTGGATCCGCGTGACACCCCGGACGAGCGTCTGCACCCGCTCGTCGGGGAACGTCAGCCGCTGCATCCAGTCGAGGATCTCCTCACCGAGCAGCGTGGCCGTGAAGGAACCGGGCGTGGTCGAGATGGTCTTGAAGAGCCGCCCCAGATTCATGTGCGCCCGGCTCACCGGGTAGTACGGGGTGCCCCCGCGCGTGATCAGCCGGGCGAACATCTTCGAGTGCCGGCACTCGTCCTCGATCTCGGTCAGCGCGTAGCGCACGTGCGCGCTCGTCGCCGCCTTGTCGTAGATGTGCCGCACCAGCAGCTGCATCAGGATGATCTCGAACCAGATGCCCAGCGAGGCGAGCGCCGCCGCCTCGTGCTGGGACAGGGCGATCCGCTGCTCCTCGCTCATCCGCCGCCACAGCGGGGTGTCGTACAGCGACACGAGCTCGGGCGGCCAGAACCACTTGCCCTCCTCGAAGGGCGCGTCCCAGTCGAGTTCCTTGTCGGGGTCGAAGGAGTGCTTGGCGGACGAGTCGAGGAGGCGCTCGGCCACCTGCTCCCGGTCCTTGAGTAGACCGAGCGCGTCACGGAGCACATCGGCTTCGGGCACCGTCGTCATGGCTGTTCCCACCTCGTCGTACCGGATCCACGGGAGTTACCGGCGGTCACGTCTTATGAGACTGCTTGTCAGCAAGCTCGTCAATCCCTTGCGCCGGACTTGTTGACGACTCGTCTACTCCGTGTGAGCCTGCGAAGTATGCCGACGCATGAGCTGTACGCCGCGGACTCGGGAGATCCCCTCTGGCAGATACCGGCCTCGGGGGCGGCACGCTTCAGCTGGGAGTACGACGACGGTCGTGACCGGCTACTCGCCCTCTACCAGAAGGGCAAGGACAAGCAGTGGGACGGCCAGAAGCGCATCGACTGGGGCCTGGAGGTCGACCCGGCCGATCCGCTCGGCACCCCCGACGAGGCGATGACGCTCTACGGCACCCCGTACTGGGCGAAGATGACCGACCGGGACAAGGGTGAACTGCGCAAGCACTACGCCTCCTGGCAGTTCAGCCAGTTCCTGCACGGCGAGCAGGGAGCCATGATCTGCGCGGCGCGGATCGTCGAATCCGTCCCCGACCTGGACGCCAAGTTCTACTCGGCCACCCAGACCATGGACGAGGCCCGGCACGCCGAGGTCTACGGCCGTTTCCTGCACGAGAAGATCGGCATGCTCTACCCGATCAACGACAACCTCCAGGCCCTCCTCGGCGACACCCTTCGTGACTCCCGCTGGGACATGCCCTACCTCGGCATGCAGGTGCTGATCGAGGGCCTGGCGCTGGCCGCCTTCGGAATGATCAGGGACACCACCGACAAGCCCCTGCCGAAACAGATCCTGGCCTACGTGATGCAGGACGAGGCCCGCCATGTCGCCTTCGGCCGCATGGCCCTGCGCGACTACTACAAGCAGCTCTCCGACGCCGAACTGCGCGAGCGCGAGGAATTCGTCATCGAGGGCTGCTACTTGATGCGGGACAGGCTGCGCGGCGTCGAGGTCCTGGAGAACTTCGGCATACCGAAGGCGCAGGCCGAGGATTTCAGCGAACAGTCCGAATTCCTGCACCTCTTCCGGCAGTTGCTCTTCAGCCGCATCGTCCCCTGCGTCAAGGACATCGGCCTGTGGGGCAAACGCCTCCAGCAGGCCTACGTCGACATGGGGGTCTTCGACATGGGCAACTCCAACCTGGACCAACTGATGGCCCAGGACGAGGAGATCGCCGAACGGCTGGACCGGGAACGGTTCGCGGTCGAGGAGCGGGCCCGCGTCGCGGAGGTCGCGGAGATGATCGAGGACGGGGCGAATCCGTAGGCCCGCGCGGTGGGGAGAGGGGCGGCCGTAAAGGACTCGCGGTTCCACCGCCCGCCCGGCACCATCGCCCCATGACCCCGTCGATCACCGCGAACCGTACGGCCGCCCGCCGCAGCCTCGAAGGCCTCGCCCTCGGCGACGCCTTCGGGGAACGGTGGTTCCCGCTCTTCAGGGACCGGCTCCAGGCCTACGAGGAGATCCGCGCCCGCCGGACACCTCAGGAGTCCCCGTGGCACTGGACCGACGACACGGCGATGGCGCTCGGCGTCCTGCGGGTCCTCGACGAGCACGGCGAGATCCGGCAGACGGAGCTGGCCCTGGCCTTCGCCCTCGGCTACGACGCCGACCCGGCCCGCGGATACGGCTACGGCATGCACGAACTCCTTCCCCGGCTGCTCCGGGAGCCGCACCGGTGGCCGGAGTCGGCGCGCGGCCTGTTCGGCGGCGAGGGCAGCCTCGGCAACGGCGCGGCGATGCGGGTCGCCCCGCTCGGCGCGTGGTTCCACGCGGACCTCGGGGCCGTCGCCGAACAGGCGGCCCTGTCGGCCGAGGTGACCCACGCCCACCCGGAGGGCATCGCCGGCGCGATCGCCGTGGCCACGGCCGCGGCGCTGTCCGCGCGCGGCGGGCCGGACCTGGCCGCCGTCGTCGCCGCGACCCCGCGGAGCGCCGTCCGGGACGGGCTCGTCCGCGCGGCGGAGCTGCCCTTCTCCACCGAGCCCTGGAAGGCCGCGGACATCCTGGGCAACGGTCAGCGGATCCGGGCCGACGACACCGTCCCCTTCGCCGTCTGGTGCGCGTCCCGTCACCCCGACGACCTGACCGCGGCGCTCTGGAGCACGGCCGAGGGGTTCGGCGACGTCGACACGACCTGCGCGATCACCGGCGGAATCGTCGGCGCCCGCACCGGCGTCGAAGCGGTCGCCGCCGACTGGCTGCGGCGCAGGGAAGCGGTCCCGGGGGCCGCCTGACCTCGCTTCTCGCGAACCCGCGCCGTTCGCAGCCCAGCCCGTCTCGCAGCCCAGCCCGTCTCGCAGCCCAGCCCGTCTCACAGTCCCGGCCTGTACAGCCCTCCCCTGTGGGAGCCCCGGCCCATCACGGGCTCGTTCCTCCGGCAGCCTCGGCGGGTCACGGCTCCGCTCCTCCGGCAGCCTCGGCGCGTCACGGCCCGCCCCTCTCGCACCCTCGGCGCGTCACGGCCTCGGCCCGGCGCCGCCGCGCCCCAGCACAGCCTCCATCACCGACCGGGCGATCGGACCCGCGAACCCGCCTCCGGTGATGTCCCCCCGGTCAGCCGCCGCGTCCTCTACGACGACCGCGACGGCCACCGCGGGCTCCATGGAGTCGTCGGCGCGGGCCCAGGAGATGAACCAGGCGTACGGGGTACCGGAGTTGCCGATGCCGTGCTGGGCCGTGCCGGTCTTTCCGCCGACGGTGGCTCCGGGGATCGCGGCCACCGTGCCCGTGCCGTTCTCCACGACGTCGGTCATCAGCTCGCGCATGCGCTGCGCCGTCGACGCGCTCATCGCCTGGTGGAGGGTCCGCGGACCGTGGGAGGCCAGCGTCCCGCCGCCCGGTGTGGTCGTCCGCTCCACCAGGTACGGCGTCCTGACCGCACCGTCGCCCGCGACCGCCGCGGAGATCATCGCCATCTGCAACGGAGTCGCGCGGGTGTCGAACTGCCCGATGGAGGAGAGCGCCAACTGCGCCTTATCCAGCCGCAGATCGAAGTTGCTCGGCGCCACCGAGAAGGGGATGCGCAGCTTGCGGTCGTTGAAGCCGAAGCCCGCCGCCGTCCTGGTCATGGAGTCGAGACCGACGTCCACGCCCAGTTTCGCGAACACCGTGTTGCACGACCAGGTGAACGCGTACCGCAGGGAGGCGTCCTCGCACCCCTCGATCTCGTTCGTGAGCCTCGTCGTCGTGCCGGGGAGCCGGTACGGGTTCGGCGAGAAGCTGGGCGCGTCCACGTCGTCCACGACGCCCGAGTCCAGCGCCGCCGCGGCGGTCACCACCTTGAACGTCGAGCCCGGCGGATACGTCTGCCGGATCGCCCGGTTCAGCATCGGCTTGTCCGCCCGGCCGTTCAGCCGCGCCCACGCCTCGGAGACCGCCGGCCCCGTCCCGGACAGGACCCCGGGGTCGTACGACGGCGTGGAGACCAGGGCCAGGATCCTGCCGGTGGAGGGCTCGATCGCGGCGACCGCGCCCCGCCGTCGGCCGAGCCCCTCGAAGGCGGCGCGCTGCGCGGCCGGGTCGAGCGTGGTGACGACCCGCCCCCCGGGGTTCCGGGCCCGGGTGACGTCGTTCAGCAGGGGGAACGGGGCGAGCATCGGGTCGGCGCCGGAGAGCACGCCGTCCTCGGTGCTCTCCAGCAGCGTCGTCCCGTACAGCTGCGAGGCGAAGCCGGTGACGGCCGCGTACAACGGGCCCTCCCGGTACGTCCGTTCGTAACGGAGCTGCTCGCCGCTGTCGTTGGAGCCGGTGACCGTGCGGCCGCCGACGACGATGTCGCCGCGCGGCAGGCCGTAACGGGCGATCGCCTGACGGCGGTTGGCGGGATTGTGGTCGTACGACGGGGCGCTGACGATCTGGACGCGGGCGGCGTTGACCAGGAGGGCCACCAACAGCACCGCGCACAGTCCCATCGCCCTCCGGATGTACTTGGTCACGGCGCCGGTGTCCCGTCGTACTGACCGCGGGCGCAGTCGCTGATCCGGATGAGCAGGGCCACGATGATCCAGTTCGTGACCACCGAGGAACCGCCCTGGGCGAGGAACGGCATCGCCATGCCGGTCAGCGGGATCAGGCCGGTCACGCCGCCCGCGATGACGAAGACCTGGAGGGCGATGATCGAGGCGAGGCCGATCGCCAGGAGCCGGCCGAACGGGTCGCGCAGCGCCAGCCCCGCGCGGTAGCCGCGCTCCACGAGGAGGGCGTAGAGGACGAAGATCGCGGACAGGCCGACCAGTCCGAGCTCCTCGCCCGCGGTCGCCAGGACGAAGTCGGACTTGGCGGCGAAGCCGATGAGGATCGAGTGGCCCAGTCCCAGACCGGTGCCGAGCACCCCGCCCGCGGCGAACGCGAAGAGGGACTGGGCGAGTTGGTTGGGACCCTGGCCCGCGGCGATCGACGCGAAGGGGGCCAGCCAGTCCTGTACGCGGCTGTGCACGTGCGGCTCCAGCCGGCCGACCGCGACCGCGCCGACGCAGGCCAGCAGCAGCCCGACCGCGATCCAGCCGGTGCGCCCGGTGGCGACGTACAGCAGGATGACGAAGAGGCCGAAGAAGAGCAGCGAGGTGCCGAGGTCCCGTTCCAGGACCAGGACCAGGACGCTCAGCAGCCAGATCGCGACGATCGGACCGAGGACGCGGCCGGTGGGCAGTTGGAGCCGGGTGAACCGCCAGATCCGGCGGCCGCTGTAGGCGAGGGCGTTGCGGTTGGCGGCGAGGTAGCCGGCGAAGAAGACCGCGAGCAGCACCTTCGCGAACTCGCCCGGCTGGATGGAGAATCCGGCGATCCGGATCCAGATGCGGGCGCCGTTCACCGCCGGGAAGAAGATCGGCAGGACGAGCAGGGCGAGCGCGCCGGCCACCGAGACGTAGGTGTAGCGCTGGAGGACGCGGTGGTCGCGCAGGAAGAACACGACCACGATGAAGAACGCGACCCCGAGCGTCGACCAGATGAGCTGGATGGGCGCCGCCTGGTCGGCCGGGGTCTCCAGGTCGAGCCGGTAGATCAGCACCAGGCCCAGGCCGTTGAGGAGGACGGCGATGGGCAGCAGCAGCGGATCCGCGTACGGGGCCCGCAGGCGTACGGCGACGTGGGCGAGGAGCGCGAGCACGCCGAGCCCGGCGCCGTAACCGGCGGCGCCGGGCGGGACGGTGCCGTTCCTGGCCAGACCGACAGCGCAGTAGCCGTACACGCAGAGCAGGACGGCGACGACGATGAGGGAGAACTCGATGCCACGGCGCCTGGGCAGGCGGTCGGCGGGGGGCGCCGCTCCCGCCGCCAGGGCCGTTCCGGACATTCCGGGCTGGATCATGACCGGAACGTAGCAAGCGGGCGACCCGATGTCCTGTTATGGGACGGTGAACCGGCTGTTCCGGTTCGCCTTCGGGGGTGTCAGCACCAGCGGGGGGAGGGGCCGATGTTGTCGATGTAGCGGGCGGCACCCCAGGCCCAGGTGCCGTCCGTGAGGAGGTACCACAGGGGGTTGCCGTGGACGCTCTGGCCCGAGGTCTTGCAGTAGATGGAGACGATCTCGCCGCGCCGGGCGACCCGGATCAGTTGGCTGCCGCGGGTCGGGGCGCTGCGCAGGGCCAGCCCGTCGCGGGCGGTGATCCTGCCCTTGTAGTGGCGCGGGTTGTTCTGACCGAGGCCGTCACCCCGTCCACCGGTCGTCTGGCCGGCCTCACCCCGCCCGTCACCCGGCTGACGGCCTCCGCCGCCGCCACCTCCGCCGGTGTTCCCCTGCTGGCTGTGCCCCCCGCCGCCCCCGCCCCCGCCCCCGCCGGTGTTCGCCTGCTGGCCTCCGCCCCCGCCACCTCCGCCGGTGTTCGCCTGCTGGCTGTGCCCCCCGCCGCCCCCGCCGGTGTTCGCCTGCTGCCCTCCGCCGCCTCCGCCCCCGCCACCTCCGCCGGTGTTCGCCTGCTGGCCGCCGCCTCCGCCTCCACCGGTGCTCCACTGCTGGCCGCCGCCTCCACCGGTATTTCCTTGCTGGCCGCCCCCGCCGCCGCTCGTGTTCCACTGGCCGCCGAGCCCGGCGTCGCCGTCCTGCTCACCCCCCGTACCCCCACCCCCGCCTCCGTCGTCGCTCCACTCGCGGCTGCCGCCGCTTCCGGAGCCGCCGTCACCGTCGGCGACGGAGGGGGCGGCCGCGGCGAAGGCGACGAGACTGCCGGCGGCGAGAGCTACGGCGAATCGGGTGTAGGTGGATTTCAGGGACATGGGAGCTCCTCCAGAAGGCGGCATAACCTGGCTTATCGCCACATTAGGAGTGGGGTTCGGGGAGCGCAGTTCACACTCCGCCATCGGAGACGCCCGGGCCCTCCGATACACCCTGAGGGAGCGTCAGCGCCGCCCACCGCTCCGCCGACCGGGGTAAGACCGACCGCGCCGACCGGGCAGGACCGATCGGATCGACCCGGGCCGAGCCAGTTGGATCGACCCGAGCAGGACAGGTCGATCGGGGCGACCGGGTCCGGTCGGGACGGTCGCGAAGGTCCCGTTCGCGCTCCGTCCGGGACGATCCCCTTCCACCTGCGGCGATGCCCACCGCGCGAGAGGGACCCCCGCCTGTTCCGTCACTCGTCATTCCGCTATTCCGCGAGCTCCTCCAGGAGCCGTGCCGTGGTGAGTCCGGCCCGCAGGTACTCCACGAAGAGATCGTTGTGCAGCGCCCAGGGGGAACGCCGGGCCCTGATCAGTCGGATCGCGTCGTCGGCGGTGTGCCCCGCGAGGGCGAGCGCGTGGGCGACGACCAGCCCCGAGCGGTTGTACCCGTGATAGCAGCGGACGAGCACCCGGCGCCCGTCCTCCAGCCCGTCGTCCGCGGCCCGCGCGAGCCGTATGACCCCCGCGAGCTGGGTGCCGTCCAACGGCCCGTCCGGTATCGGCCACACATGGTGCTCGACCCCCGGATCGGGGCCGTGCCCCGGAAGTCGCAGAAGCGTCAGCACCAGATCGAACTCATCGTGTACGACGGCGGATTCGGGCTGTCCCGAGCGCCCCGCGAACTCGTGGCCACCCATCCACAGGCCGGGCACGATCTCACTCCACGGGCTGCCCGGAGCCGGAACATCCGGGTATTTTCTGCGAGTCCGCAACAGCGCCTCCCACCCAACTCCCCCAACTGCTCCCAAAGGTAACCGGGTTCTTGCCCCTGGAGCACCCCGCCTGTTCCCATGGTCGTGGGGTGATGGTGCATGAGCGGACTGCGCGTCGTACCGGCCTGGCGCCACGGACAGGAGCGCCTGTACGTGTGCCTGACCGACGGGAGGAACGTCGCCTGGTACGACCGTGAGGCGGCCCGGGTCAACCTGCTCAGTGAGGACCGGCGGGCGGACGTGCTCCACGCGCTGGGCCCGTTCCTGACCGGCCCTGTGACGGTCGGACCGCCACCCGTCCCCACACCGGCCGAGCTGGCCCGGCTGACCCTGCACCCGGACGACGACCTCGCGCCGAACCGGCCCGGCGAGGCACTGGTGATCGCCCTCGACCGCGACCCCGGCCCGGCGCACCGGCTGCGCCCCGACCCGCGCCGCCGCCGGCTCGCCGCCGAGCAGGCCGTCGGCACCGCCCTCGACCGGCTGGAGTCGGGCGGCTGGCGCACCCTGCACTCGGTCCCGCTCCCGGGCGGCGACCGCATCCACCACCTGGTGATCGGCCCCGCCGGCCTCTTCTGCGTCCGCACCCTGTCCGCGCACCGGCAGCGCGTCCGTGTCGACGGTCCGATGGTCGTCGTCGGGCGGCGCGAACCGCGGCCACTGCTGCGCCGGGTCCGGGCGGACGCGGACCGCGCGTCCCATGCCCTGACGGCCGAGGTGCGCGCCGTCCTCGCCGTGGTCGGAGCCGCCGCCCTCGACGCGCCGGCCCCACCCCGTGACGTCCGCGTGCTGCGCGACACCGACCTCGCGGGTCTCGCCCGGCTCGGCGGGGTGCTCAAGCCGGCGGACGTGGAAGCCCTGCACGCGATGGCCCGGGACCGGCACACATGGCTACGGATGTGAACCGGGCGCACACGTCGCGCGAGCCTCCGCCGGGGTGATCAGGGCAGCGGGCCCGCGCGGTCCGCGTCGAACAACGGGGCCGGCAGGTCACCGAACTCCTGTACGCGCGGCGGGATGTCCGGCGCCTGGAAGGCCAGCCGGTCCGGTGTCCGGCACGCCTCGACCTCGTCCCATGTCACGGGCACCGAGACCGTGGGCCCGGTCCGCGCCCTGAGCGTGCAGGGGGTGGCCGTCGTCTTGCGCCCGGCGTTCTGGCTCCAGTCGACGAACACCTTCCCGGGCCGCAGGCTCCGCGTCGTCCGGTGCACGGCCTGTCGGGGCAGCGCCTTCTCCGCCTCCACGGCCAGCTCCTTCGCGTACGCGCTGACCTCGGCGGACGGTGTGGGCGCGACGGCGGCCAGCAGGTGCAGCCCCTTCGACCCGGACGACTTCGCGTACGCCTCGATCCCGTCGGCGGCCAGCCGCTCATGCAGCCACAGCGCGACCTCGCAGCACTCCACGACCGTCGCCGGGGCCCCCGGATCGAGATCGAAGACGATCCGGTCGGCGATCCCGGGCGTGCCGGTCGTCCACTGCGGCGTGTGGAACTCGGTCACGAGGTTCGCCGCCCACATGAGCGAGGCCAGATCCTGGACGAGGACCATCCGGGCGGGCCCTCGGTACGCGGAACCTCGGCGGTCCTGACCCAGGAGGGCGTACCGGGCGGCACGTTCTTGGTGAAGAAGACCTTGCCGTCCGGTCCGTCGGGACAGCGGAGGAAGGAGACCGGCCGGTCACGCAGATGAGGGAGCAGCACGTCCGCCACGGTGGCGTAGTAGTGCGGCACCTCGCCCTTGGTGAAACCGGTGGCCGGGTGGAGGACCTTCTCCAGGTTGGTGAGCGCGAGCCTTCTGCCCTCCACCTCGGTGATCGGCGTCATGCGATGAGAATCCCACGGAAAAGGGAATGAAACGGTTCAAAGTGATCTGAAGGGTGCTGCACGTGCGATCCATATGGAACGGCGCCATCTCCTTCGGTCTGGTCAGCATCCCCGTCAAGGTCGTGAACGCCACGCAGAGCCACGCGATCTCCTTCCGCCAGATCCACCTCGACGGCGGCGGCCGCATCCGCTACCGCAAGGTCTGCGAGCTGGAGGGCAGCGAGGTCTCGACCTCGGAGATCGGCAAGGCCTACGAGGACGCCGACGGCACGCTGATCCCGATCACCGACGAGGACCTCGCTTCCCTGCCGATCCCGACCGCCCGGACGATCGAGATCGTGGCCGACCGATTCGTGCGGGCCGGCTGGCGGTCGAGGTCGTCCTCCTGGCATGGCTACGAACTTGAGATCGCTTGGTGCCAGGTTGAGATCGACCCCATCGAGAGTTCAGAGGCCTTGCTGAACGGGGTTGCGGACCCCGAGCGATTCGATGAACTCGGCACTCTCCTCCACCGCTTCGGGTTCGACTTCTCCCTGGAGCTCTACGACGGAGACTGCGCTTTGATCCGTGAGATCAGCACCTGACCCGTAGCGGGGGCCAGGCTTCTGGAACTGCCGGGAGCCTTCGTCGTTTTCGTGGACTGACCAGGGGAAACGTTCCGAGATCCCTTCCTTGAACAGCCCACAGGCGTCGGCGTAGGGCCGCTCAGGACGGCACTCGGCTGCGCGTAGCTGTAGATACGCGAAGACCCCGGCCTCAGGGTTGCCGCTGGTGACGGGGTCTTTGGGCACCTCATAAGGGGTGCCCCCGGCAGGATCCGAACCTGTGCACACGGCTCCGGAGCACAATCAGAGTTCGGCTTGCGAATCGGCTCTGGCCAGCGGGTTTCTTGATCCCGCGAGGCGCTCGGCGCCCTCCTGTATCGCAAATGGCGCGAAGTCGGAAGTCGCCTCCGGCTCCTGCGCCCATTGAGAGGTCGGCTCCGCCGACGGGCTGTAGCACCCGGTGCGGGTGTTACAGCCCGCCGGTGTCCGGGCAGCCCGGACACCGGCACTCGGAGGTGTGGCGGAGGCCTGTCACAGGAGCTCGACGTTCACCGTTGATGGGCGTTGTGCCGCATAGTCGGTAGCCCAGGCTGGGTGCAGGCGATTTTGAGAATCACTTCTCGTCTTGATTCGTAATGTGATATAAGAATCTAGCCTTTATGGGCACGTCTTTCATGTCGGAAGCTTGTAATGTTGGGTGATGGTCAAAAATGCGCACAGAGATGCGATGTGGACGTGTGCCATTCGCGGCACCCAAGCCCTCTCAATTGAACTCCTTGATTTCTGCGCTAACGGCGGCTTCACCCGCCATGTCGCTAGAACTAACAGGATTCGCTAATCAAGGCAGTGTGCGAGTGACGGGAACTTCCCTGTCGGACCTAACTGCCCAGCTGCCTGGAATTCGTAAACTCCATTATCTCAAGATTTCGGCAATATCCAGTTCAACCCCTCAGTCTGACGTGATGGAGATGGAATTCGGAATCAGGGACGGTCTCCGGAGGTGCGACTTCCTTAATGGCTGGTTCAGGCGAATTAGAATATGGGATATTCGCCTAATGGTCACGAGTGCGAGTTCAAGTGAAGCTGACAGGCTACTCGCTGTAATAATGACGACGCTTAAGACTGAGAAGATCAAGGACTCGTTTGTCGCATTCTCGGCCGTTCTTCCTGCGGTGTCAGAGCTGAGTGGAATGATCTGGTTTTTTGTGTCGCTCTTGAGGAGTGCCCCTGCGGCAAATTATTCCCTCTCTCTGTTCTTGGTGTTCTATTGGCGGGTTGCTATTTGCATTTCTCCGGTTTCGGTTGTCTTGTGGCTCCGTCCCCGTTCTCCTTTCAGTCTATCCAGCCTTCTGTCTTGGCACCCGTCCGCCCGTGCGCAAGCTGTTTGGACTGTTGTTGGTGGTATGGCCGGCCTGCTTGCTCTGTTCATCTCCCTTGCTGCTTGGCTGGTACCTAAAGGTTGAAGGCATTGAGAGACGGGCGTCGGCCGGTCGGAAGCGAGCAGAAGACTTGAGCGAGAGGCAGACCGCGCGGCGAGCGGAGCGAGACGCCTTGATCAGGTAAGGAAAATTCCACGCCATCCTTCGTGAGGCAGATCGGGTCGGAAGTTGCGTTCGGCTCCTACGCCCAATGAGAGGCAGGCTTCGCCGACGGGCTGAAACACTCCGGGTGTCACAGGCGGCTCGATGACCTGTCGTCTGACGCGGGCTCCAACGGGCAGAGCCGCTAAGGTCTTTGTCCAGTACCGACGAACGTTCTGCAGCCGGAGTCTTCGGAGGAAACAGGAACTCAGGCTTGAGTCCGAAGATGGCGGCTCGTGCTGTGCACTTTGGTTAGCCAAGTTGAGTGTCGGTTGCTCCTTGACCCACACCGCGCCACTGGCTTGGGCTGATCCCGAACTGGTCTCGAAACCAGCGAGAGAAGGCGCCTGGCGAGGTGAAGCCCAGGAGTTGCGTAACTTCCGTGAGGGGACGTTGGTCGTCTGCCACGAATCGCTGGGCCAAGTCGCTGCGGGTGGCATTGCGGAGTGATGAGAACGTCTCACCGGATTGGGCAAGCCGCCGTTGCATCGTGCGGCGATCGACGCCCATGCTGCGTGCCACCTCGCTCGCCGTACACCGGCCAGAGGGCAGTAGGACTTCGATAATCTTGCGTACCCGTTCCGTATCGGAGGGGTCAGACGTGGGAGCCAGGGACTCGACATACTGCTGGGCATATCTGCGGAGAATCGGGTCGGCTTCCGTGTTGGCCGCCTCAAGCGCTCTTGAGGCCAGCACGATGCCGTTGAAGCCCGCCCTGAAGGCCAGGTCTGTTCCCAGTACACGGTGGTGAGTTTCCAGGTTCGCGGGTGCTGCATGAGTGAAGCAGACCTGGCGCGGTCGCAGTCGGTGGCCGAGGAAGTCGGCGAGGACCTGGTAATACGCGCCGGCCACGAGTTTCACAGCTTGGCGGATCCGCCGGGCCCCCGGGAGTTCCAGGGCGATGTGGAGTGTCGCGATGGCATCGGCCTCGTGCAAGCTGGCACGCAGAGCCTCGTTATACATCCGCTCGTACCTGATAAGGACTTGGAGCACGCTACGGATGTCGGGCTCCTCGCGGATGGACACCCCGCCGGCCACGTGGGCTCAGCACGGGGTCACTGACGGCGCCGATGTGCTAGCCGTGCTCTGCGAGCGCCACGGCCAGCCCTTCCCCTGCGACACCTACACCGTTCGCACCTGGAGCGGCGGCACCCACCTGTACTTCCTCGCACCCGAGGGCGAACGCCTGCGCAACACCGCCGGAGACAGCGCCCGCGGGCTCGGTTGGAAGGTCGACACCTGAGCGTGGGGCGGGCTCGTGGTCGGCGCGGGCAGCACCGTCGCCGGACACCCGTACAAGATCACCCACGACAGGCCCGTAGCACCCCTGCCGGGCTGGCTCGCCGAACTCCTGCGGCCCTGCGCCGCTGCCCCCGCAGAGGCCCATCACGGTCGCCCTCACCGGCCACGGACGGCGCACCGCCTTCCTGCGCTCCGCGATCAACGGCGAAGTGGAGCGGGTCAACAGCTCCGGCCCGCACGAGCACAACAACGCGCTCTACATCGCCGCGGTTGCCCTGGGACAGCTCGTTGCCGGAGGCGAGCTGAGCGAAGCCGACGTCACCGGCTGGCTCCTCACCGCCGCGCTTCAAGTCGGCCAGGGCGAACGCGAAGCATGGCGCACCATCGCCTCCGGTCTCCGGGCCGGCGCCCAGCGTCCCCGGACGGTCGCCGCATGAGCGCCAACCCCATCCCGCCCCTGCACCTGTACTCCGTGCCCAGCGACACCGAGGCGGCCCCCGTCCCGCCGCCGAAGCGGGAGCGCCCGCGGACCGCATGTACGGCCGATCAGCTCATGGCCGCCAACTTCCCCGAGCCGAAATGGGCCGTGCCCGGCATCCTGGCCGAGGGCGTCAGCTTGCTCGCCGGACCGCCCAAGGTCGGCAAGTCCTGGCTCTCCCTCGGACTGGCGCTCGCGGTAGCAGCCGGAGGCCAGGCATTCGACTCCGTGCCCGTCCAGGGCGGACCCGTGCTCTACCTCGCACTGGAGGACACCCCGCGCCGCCTTCAGACCCGGATGGGCAAGCTCCTGGGCGGACAGCCAGCACCCGCCGGGCTGACCCTGGTCACCGAATGCCCGCCCTTCCCTCAGGGCGGCACTGAGGCCATCGCACAGTGGCTGGACCGCAACCCTGACGCCCGCATGGTCGTCATCGACGTGTTCGCCAAGATGCGCGGACAGGCACCGCAGGGCATATCGGCCTACGACGCGGACTATGTCTCCGTCGGCTACGCCAAGCGGCTCGCCGACCACTACGGCGTGGCCGTCGTCCTCGTGCACCACGTGCGCAAGGCAGGCTCCGAGGACTTCCTCGCCGAGGTCCCCGGGACCAACGGCATCGCCGGCGCGGCAGACGCCACCCTCGTATTGAAGTGAGCGCGCGGGCAGGCGGACGGCATCCTCGTATTGAAGTGAGCGCGCGGGCAGGCGGACGGCATCCTCGTATTGAAGTGAGCGCGCGGGCAGGCGGACGGCATCCTGCACGTCACCGGCCGCGACGTGGACGAAGCCGAGTACGCCCTCAGCTTTCAACCCGCCTCTGGGGCCTGGCATTTGCTGGACGGACCGGTGTCCGACCACACCGTCGGAGACACCCGAGCCACAATCCTCCGGTACGTCCGTGCCCATCCCGGCGCGAAGCCCAAGGACATGGCAGGCGAGCTGCCGCACGTCGACATGGACACGATCCGCCGGACCTGCGCCCGCATGGCCGAGGCGGGACAGCTCACTAAGGACGCCGGCGGCCGGTACTACCCGGACACCGAGACCCGGACACAGGGCGCCCCGGAGGTGTCCGCACTGTCCGACTGTCCGGTTAACCCATCTGACCAGCACGAACAACCCGGACAGTCGGAATTGGAGCTGTCCGGGCTGTCCGGGTCGACCGAAGTCGAAGGGACGGCGGTATGAGCGCCCGTGCGCTGGACGAGAAGTTGACCGTCGCCGAGGTCATCACTGATCTGAAGGTGGCGCCGTCGACCTTCTACCGGTGGCGCCAACTCGGGAAAGGCCCGCGCTCGATCAAGCTGCCGAACGGTGACGTGCGCATCCGCAGGTCGGAATACGAGCGATGGCTTGCGGAGCGGGAGGACGCCGCGTGAGCACGACCGAAGACACCCCGGCGGGGCGCCCTCGCGGGTCTGCCCGGCCGGGCTACTCCCTCGACATCCGCCTGTGGAAGGTCACGAAGACCGGCCGGAAGTCCCGCCCCTACCGCCTGCGGTGGGTGGTCGCCGGACAGGTGCATGGCAACACTTTCGCCACGTCCGCACTCGCCGACAGCCGCCGATCGGAGCTGTGGCAGGCCATGCGGCGCGGCGAAGCATTCCACAAGGAATCGGGACTACCGGAGTCCGAGGTCCGCGCGACAGCAGAAGCCGCCGAGGCCAAGGCTCCGTTGCGGTGGTTCGAGTTCTGCCGGAATTACATCGCAGGCCGGTGGCGCACCAGCGCGGCCAAGTCGCGCGAGAGCATGGCGGACGGTCTCGCGACCGTCGCTCTCGCCATGGTTCAGCGCGGTGAGGGCAGTCCGGAAGACACGGATCTTCGTCTCGCCTTCCGGTGGGGCATCGTGCCCGCGAACGCGGGGGAGGAGCCGCCAGCGGAGTTGCAGGCCGCGTACGAGTGGCTGACAACGTCGGATCGGCCGGTCCTGGATCTGATCGATGCAAAGGTCTTTGAGGATGTTCAATACCGCCTCACCTACCGCCTCGATGGCGTTCGTGCGGCAGGAGAGACGTACAAGAGGCGCCGACGCGCCCTTAATACCGCTCTCGAACACGCGGTGGACTGCCAGAAGCTTCCGGAAAATCCGCTTCAGCGGGCCAAAAGGAAGCGTGTGGGCTCCGAAGAAGTGGTCGACCGGCGCGTGCTTGTGAACGCCGTGCAAGGGCGCCAACTGCTCACGGCCGTCTCATACGTCGGATCCTGGGGCCGCAATCGCGGTCGGCGCCTGGTGGCGTTCTACGCAGTGCTCTACTACGCGGGGCTTCGGCCTGCTGAAGCGGTCGGACTGCGGCTCTCTGACTGTCAACTGCCGTTGGAGGGTTGGGGCATGCTGACGCTGCGGGAGACGCGTCCAGTCTCTGCTAAGCAGTGGACGGACTCGGGAGATCGACACGACCGACGAGGCCTAAAGGCGGGGGATGCGTCCACCGATCGGCCTGTCCCTGTTCCCCCCGTCCTCGTCGCCATCCTGCGGTCTCATTTGGGCGAGTTCGGGACGGCCAAGGAAGGGCGGCTGTTCGGGAACGAGCGTGGCGCGGTCGTCGGCTCGTCTACGTACTGGCGCGTCTGGAGAGAAGCACGGGAGTATGCCCTTCCACCTGAGCGCGTCGCATCGTCGCTTGCCGGCCGCCCGTATGACCTACGACATGCATGCATTACGCGATGGCTGAACGCCGGAGTGCCCATCGCTGAGGTAGCTCGCAGGGTAGGCAACTCACCGGAGGTCATCCACCGCCGATACCACGGCTGTGTGGACGGCCACGAGGAAGCGGCCAACGTGAAGATCGCGCAGGCGTTGGCAGCGGACGAAGATACTGCCTGACGCGAGAGTCGGATACGGCGGCAAAGCGTGGGTGGTGAAGATACTCCGCGCTTTGCCGCCGACAGGTCTTTAGAAGATGACCTGCTCCTCACCTTGAGTAGGGAGGCGTGTGGCGTACTTAGGCACGGGCAAGACACCAGCAGAAGTCAGGTCATCTGTGGTGATACGTGGCCCATCACAGACCTTATCCAGCAGCTCCCGTTGCTGCGGCTCCAGGTCCACGAGGAGACCCAGCACGTTGAGTAGGTCCAGCAACTCCGAGGTCCAGTCTGGAAGCCAGGTCTGCGAGTATTCCTCGTCAAGGGGAAGTTGGCGCTTGCCGGCAGGCTCCTTCCGGCGATAGCTGAACCACTTGTCAAGCACGTTCATGCCTGACACGGAGTATTCACGTACCTGCCGTTCGACCGGAGCGATTGAGCCCGCCCCGATCCTTAGCACTTTCGAATCTTGGTCGAGCCAAAGATCCGTGGGCATACCTTCGACGGTGTCCGGGATGGACTCCTGGTTGACTGGGCGGCGGCCCTCTGGCAGTCGAGGTCGCATGGGGGCCGCTGGGCGCCCTGCCCTCGGATCTGAAAAGCGCTCACCGTAAGTGTGCAGCCACAATACGTTACGGCCAAGTTCGACGGCACGGGTCCACAACGTCACGTCTGCTGTGAATGGCACGCGTGCGCCCGGGACTTCAAGATCATCTTTGAAGCGATCGCTATAGGCGGGATGAGATGTGATCGCCGCGATGTAGGAAACCAGATCTTCAGCGGTTACCGCTGTGCCGAGGCGCCGCGTGACGACCTGTAACAATTCTGGTGTGACGTTCGGTGCACTTCGCGCGGCGGTACGGTAAAGCGGCCTCACCGCTCCGCTACGCCCGCTGAAATAATCCATGTCAGGGATGACGGCACTGAAAACGAGGCCGGGACCACCGCGTACCGCGTGTGCGTTTTGCTCAACCACGAAGAGTTGTTCATTACTGCGCACACGCCATAGGTCCCGCCTAGGGCGGACTGCCAAGCGGTTGTCGGGGATCATCCACTGGCGATCAAACGCCCGATAGCCCACGCGTACGGGTTCGACGGCGTCGCGCGTTTCTTGGGCCAAAGTGACCCGGCCCCGATCTTCGACACCGGGGAGGGAGTCGACCAACGAGTGAAGTTCGCGATCTTGTGGTTTGCCGAGCTGGTCCAGCCTGAGGAACATTTCTAGCTTCTCTTCTTCGTCTGCCGCCACGAAGAGCCGCCAACGTCGAAGTAGTGTCGCGCGATCAGGCGCGTACACCCACCTGCGCCCTGGCGTGACACCTCGCGATGACCAAGGCATTAGATCGCTCAAGCGAGGGCTCGACTCCCACAAGTCACTCCCTGGGGGCAAGAATGGGTCTGTTTCACCCGAAGCGCAGGTCCTCCAGCGACTGTCGCCGATCGTGAGCGAAGTCAATTGCTCGGTCTTCTGATTGCGATGTCCGGCCAGTGCCACATGACGAACAACCGCCGGAGGCTTGGCTCCCTTTGTGCTGGTGTCGTCCGGTCGCTGCCAGCGGACGAAGACCGCAATGCAAAGTTCCTGTGCAACCTCGGGGAATATGCGTGTTGAAACGTCTGCGCGCTGCCCTTCGGGAGATAGATCGATAATCCAGCCTTCGTCAGCCACCGATCTTAGGTATTTGCGCATCCCCGAAAATCCAGCCCCTTTGATCCACGCGCGAGGAGTGATGAAAGTTATTACTCCATACGGCGCGTCGTCGTGGCATTCGAAGACCTTCCGGGTTGCCCAATTCCAGAAGTAGACGTAGAGATTGGACATTTTGGATTCATACTTTCCGTTTCCCGGAAGTCTGAATGCACTAAGTGGTGCAGGTGTACCTTCTTCAGGATCACCGAGTTCGATCCACTTCCCCGCTCCCCGCTTTACGGCATCGTAGGGCGGATTGCCGAGGACGACCATGACTCGCTCATCGCGTTTTACTCGGTTTGCTTGCTGGCGCGAGTCGGCGATGGCTTTGAAGGTGCCTGGAAGCCATTTAAACTCATCCTTTGGATTATCCAGTGTGTTCGTCACATAGAGTCGGAGTCCATGGGTCGGAGCCTCGGATTTAAGATCCTTTAGCCTGGCGTGCATGCGTAGTTCTGCCACCGCGTACGGACCGGTCTGCATCTCGAAACCGATCAGGCGCTCAGCAGTCATCTCCCGGAGGCGCGGAGCGACGGCGCCCGGCCCTTCTTCTTCGGTTATGGATTGTGCAGCTCGCTCCAAAATGTTCAGAAGAAAGGTACCCGTTCCCATGGCTGGATCTACGACGACCACTTGCGGAGACGAGAATCCGCTGGATATGCCCAGGCGCAGTCTAAGAACGTCCTCTGTGAACCTAACCATCGCCGCTACTACCCCGTTTGGAGTGTAGTAGGACCCAGTTCTTTCCCTTAGCTTTGGATCGTATACCTGCAGGAAGTCTTCGTACAGGCGCAGGTAGGCGTCCCCGGTCCCATCGTCGAGGACTTCCCAGTCGACTGCCCCGATTACTCGTAGGAGCGTTTCGAGGGTTGTGGAGAGGCCGGTAAGGGAGTCGTCCGTCAGTACGTCCAACGCCTTACCCATGAGAGAATGCTTCTTGCCCAGTTTGGTGGCGATGCCGTGCATCGTGTCATTCTCGAAGAGGATGCCTTCAACTCGGGCAAGAAGTAGCGCGAAAACTACTGTTTGGGCGTATTGATCGGCAAAATCATCATTGCTTTGGTCTGGGAAGAGTAGTTTGCCCCAGTCTTCTTTGAGGACGGTAAACGTCTCCAGACGCTTACCTGCCTTCTCTAGGACCAATGCCTCTTTCACCTCTGTGCACAGCAATTTGCATAGCCCTGCGACAGCCCGAACTAGCTGGTTGATGTTCCTTGGAGGCTGAGGTTTCCAGGTGAGGAAGTCGAAGATTACTCTCGAAATTCCAGTGTCCGCCGGTGCCAGTTTGCTGCCGGCACTCCGAACTGAAAGATTGGTCCGCGCGATGTTGCCAACTCGTTGCCCGTTGCGGTAGAGGCTCCACTCGTTGCCGTCGGCATACAAGACATTCGGCAGGAGTTTGAGTTTATGCCACTGCCGTGCGTTACGGCCTGTGAAGGTTTCTGGATCCGCACCGGCGCCGGGTCGTTTCAACTCCACGTGACCAATTAGCGCGTCAGCTATGTGTACGGCATAGTCCGGCCGCACACCTATGTCGACGAGTGGAACCTCGCCGATCAAGGTCGATTTCAAACCCAGTGCACCCGCCACCGCTGTGGTGAACCGCTCGAACGGTGCCCGGAGTTGATCTTCCGTTCCCGTTGAGCCCTTAAGCTTGGGTTTCACCTCCTCACCGAACACTGAAACCGCCTTGCGGACGGCCGCCTCGTACCCCACCGGTTCGCGCATCCGAGTACCCCCAACTCGCCCAGCAGGCAACCTGCATGATGGCAAGTCAGGAACAGTAAGCCTCGCCGTGCTCGAGGGCAAGATCTCCGGTTGTGGCTTGATTGATGTTTACGCAGCAGTGGGCTTGGTCCGATGGAGACACTACGGTCGGTAGTCGGTAGCAGTGCGGTCCGTTCATCACCCTCGGGTGCACGCGCTTGGCCAGGAGCCCAGAGGCGTAGCTCAGGCGGCCGGCGACTATGCGCTGGTGCAGGGTGCCTGCCAGCTCTGTCTTACCTTGGCGGAGTGTGACGCGGTGTGTCGGGGGTGTGTCGCGAAGACTGAGAGAGAACGAGAAAGAGCGGGAGTCAGTGAGACTGACTCCCGCTCTCTCGTCTAGGCATCCGCCCAGCTCAGCGTGTGATTCTTGCTGGCTGTGTGGCGAGTGCCCCCGGCAGGATTCGAACCTGCGCACACGGCTCCGGAGGGCCTGTGTGGCACACACGTTTCAGCAGGTCAGGCACTTGCACGTTGGCAAGTCGGCGACGTCAGTCCACGAGTAGGCCGCGTCTTGTGTCGGGGCTTCGTCTTCGGGACGCTTCGCTCCGGCAATGGATCAAAAGGTGTGGGCGGTATACGGCCACCTGATCCAATATCGAGGATGCTGAGCCTCAGATGTATGCGATCAGATCGCAGGCTGTCAATTATGTGTCCAAATGATCTGTGAAGATTCCGATCAGGATGCGATTTTCCTGCTCAGCCAGAGGACGCGAGAAGTGAACTCGGTCAAGGTTCCACAGTCGTTTGCCGTGCCAATCGCAGCGGTATTCAACACCGCGGTAAGTGACCAAGCGCTGGGCCCAAGCCCTGGCATTCTTGCGAGTTCCGGGACTCTCAGGAGATATGTCTACGTGGTAAGTAGACATTTCCGCCATCACCTTGTTTTGGTCTCCGCGGTGCCGCTCGAGCGCTGCAGCAAAGTGATCATCGAGCGCAGTGAAGAGCTGGATAATCCATGGGAGCACGTCCCCGTAACTGCCTGCGAAGCGCCGAAAACGGAGGTCTTCTGCAAAAATGAGACCGGGAAATGCTTGTTCCGCAAGGACGAAGAAGCCCTCCTCGGGGACCGCTTCATACTTGAAGACGCCGCGCCAGAACTCTCGCAGTTGCGAGGCCTCGCTCAAGAAGTGGAGGCGTGCGGTTGCTCGGTCCACCACGCGATCGACGACGGTCCAGCCCGCCAGGGTCGGCTCAATCGTAACAATCAGACAAGCCATGGCACGGCCGGCGACAGCATGAGCCCATGCGTGAGTCATACCCCAGGAGGGCTCCTTTACGTGCCCTCCATAGTTGACCTGCTGGGGGATGTCTTGATCCTGCGGCTCCAGCGTGCGGCATTTGTCGAGTAGTCTCGCGAGCCAAACACGGCGATCCCTCGGTACCCGACGATCGCTGGTGTAGGCGATATCTACAAGGGTCACCCCTTCCCAACACTCTGCACTCCAAGCATTGCGCATGAGCGCGACTTGACGCCCATCGGCAAGGGGTTCCAGGACGTCAGCGAAGGCTCGTACTAACCGCTGCACCTCGTCGTCACTTCGCCCGCACCAGTTCAGGCTGTCCTCGTCGATGACCACCCGATAATCATCATTGCCGTCGGGCACGCGCCAACCCCCCCAGGTCTGTCTCGATTTGGTCGAAAAATCCTTCAGGCCAATGACTAAGTTCCCCCCGATCATTGATCTCGATTGCGTGTGCACCGCTGTCATCGAAGTAGTGCACGATGGCATCAGGGGCTTCAAGGATGTGATCCTGTGCAATTGCCAGCCTTGCACCGTTGAGCACGTGGTCGCTATGTGTTTCGAGTAGTACCTGTGCACCGCTCCCAGCAACACGGGCCAGGAAGCGGCCCAAGCGAGACTGTCCGGCGGGATGAAGGTGCGCCTCAGGATTCTCGACCAGTAGGAGATCGCCCGGCTCGGCTAGCAATCCAGCGACGATGATGGGAAGGGCGTATGAGATGCCGAATCCAGTATTCGCAGGCCGAATTGTCTCTGCGAAAGCATTAGCTTCCCGGAATCGGATCGTGCTCGCCATCACCCCGGGTGCGTGCTGGGCGAGGATTCCTACCGGGCGGATGATTTCTGACGTCCACGCCTCTGTCTGTAGGCGCAAGATCGAACTGCTCTGCCCGGGGTGGTGCAGCGGCGGACGTACATTTCGGCGGGTGTCAACGGCTCTGGTTTCACGCAAGGCCAGGATCTGCGCAGTGAATTGCCCCTGGGATCCCACACCGATTTCGTCGGGAGCTTCAGCTGAAACTGCCAGGACGTCGCGCGGCCCGAGCCGTTCGGCGCAAAGGTAGGTGAAAGCAGCTGGTGAGTTACCTACGCCTGGGACAGGGCCATCAGGTACCTGCTCCGCAATCAGGTGTAGAGCTTCTGGGTCTTCGGGTACTGCGAATCGGTACTCAAATGTCTCGCTATCTTCGCGAGTGAGATTGAATTTGATGATCGGTTCCTGGGCCGCACGGCTCATTACGTCGGCCGCAGTTCCCAATGCAAGGCCGAACGGACCGTTCAAGCGAATGATCCGATGGGGTGTTGTTGAGGCGACTCTGGCGAGTAGTAGCGCTTGGAGAACAGTGCTCTTTCCGCCGCCGTTGACGCCGGTGAGAACCGTCAACGGTCGCAGGTCCAGCGTGGCTTGAGCGAAGCACTTGAAGTTGTTAAGGCCAAGTTCGCGGATCATAGTCCAGTCCTCGCATCTTCAAGAGCAGCATCAAACCTATAGGCTACTCGTCGCCGATCTGCTGTCGAAGACGTAATGGCGTTTAGATATTCGATGTCGAGTGTCATCCGCTCCCGTGCCGCCCTGACAATTTGCTCCCGTCGCTGTTTCAAATCGAAGGGGTCAAAATCTGCCAACGTGATGGACCACGTCTCGAACAATGCCCGGTTGATTGGAGACTTCCATGACGCAGTGAGGGGCCATTTTCGGAAGGAGTTCTCCTCGAATAGCAGGTATGCATTGCTCATGGCTGCGCTGAAAGATCGTCGAAGCTCCTCTACTTCGATATCTGGAAACGCCTCAACGTCATCCAGTAGGCGCGTAGCTCGCATCAGAAAGCTCTCCATTACTGGATGATCCATATATGTATCGAGGCCAAGAATTCGAAATGCGGCGAATCGCAATGCCATCTCGCGGTCGTTCATTCGAATGTGGTCTGTCATTCCATTAGTTGCCACAGTGAACGATTTCGAGTGAGTCATAGACTTCAGGATTTGCCGACTGCGAGGCTTGCTCATGCAGTGCCGGATCTCTTGTGCGTTCAGTGGCGTGCCGCCGGTGTTGATCCTTTTAAAGATGTCGTACATGACATCTCCCGGCGTCGTTGGATCGATGACGTTAATGATTAGTTGAGCATTGTTGATTCGCCGTTGCCACTGGACCGCTAGATCCTGGAATCGGTCCCCCTCCGCGTTGCGGAGATACTCCAAGCCCTTTAGGGGAAATCCTTCGCCGCGGACAAACGAATGCAAAGTCGAAAGTCGCTGCAGGCCGTCCACGACGTGGAAGGCTCCGTCGGTGTCTTCGGAAAAATAGAAGGCAGGCAGTGGGATCTGCAAAAGGAGTGATTCGACCAAGCGGGACTTTTGGTCAACCTTCCATACCTTGCCTCGCTGAAAATCCGGTGCCAGTTCCAAGGACCCTTCGTCGATCTGGTCCAAGATATTGCGCAGTGAAAAGGCACTAGTAGACACTCGGATCTGCTCTGGATTCCATGGTCGCTCGATCGCGGCCTCTTCGAGGCTGAGCTGCTCGACTTCCACACCAGTAGCTTCGCCATCGAAAACATCCTCGACCACTGCCGGTGCAGCGTTCCTACCCTCCGAAGTCATGTCTGCATACTAGGACGCTTGCGCTCCCTGCGGGACTGCGCGTAGCCGGTAGCTGACAAGGTGGACTAAGCCGGGACTAAGCCCTCAAGCAAGGAGCGTTGAGTGCCCAAGCGCCGCCGGGGCAGTGCTGGTGACGGCCGTGGGACTGAGGGGCCGATGCTAGGTGGGCTCTCTATCGATGGCGGGAGATCCACAGCGCTCGCACGCTCGATATCTCACACTCCGTGCGTCGCCCAACAGCATCCAACTGGCTTCAGCTAAGTGTCGTCCGGCGCCGACCATGAGGCCGCAGTGCTCGTTGCCGTGGAAGACCTCACGGCTACCGGCAGCACTGGCGCGCACCAGTACCGCTGGCTCCCTGGAACGGTCGATGCCTTCGTCTGCGTAACACTCCTGCATGTACTCCATCGCGTCACGCTGGTCCGACGCACTGGTATACGGCAGCTCGCGTCCCCGCATGCTGATCCTCCGTCTGGGGCCTGGGTTCCATCGCTGGTCATGTATACGTACCGCAAGTAGTCCTCTCGGCGGCCCGGTTCAGCGAAATGCAGCAAATTCGCCCTTGGCCGTGCTCTGCAGCTTGACTATCTGCTGAGCAGGGCCGCCGAGTGCTGCGGCTGTCCGCCGGCTACTTCGCCCTGTGGCCACCCTTTAGGAGTGTGCTCCATGGGTTCTGCGGGCGGCTTGGGGCCCGTGCCCGCCAAGCGAAATCGGATGCAGCTTTGGACGTAGGGATCGGTCGTCGTCTGGCGATGTTGATGTCAGACCGGGAGCCTGTGACGAGCGGTGTACCCACTTCGGCTGCGCCCCTCTGCCATCCTCCGGTTGGAGTCGTAGCTGTCCTACGCATCGTCCTCCCAGGAGCACACGGGGGAGATCTCATAGCTTCCGCGTTCATCGAGCGTCAGGAAGCCGCAGAAGGGACAGGGGGTACGGACCGTTCTCGGTTGCCGCTGGATGGTGACGAAGGGGCTGACCATCACGGCACCCTGCTGCTGATCGCAACCCAAGTAGATGCGAACTGCCAGTGGCTGAGCCTTCAGCTATGAGAGCTGCGATGACTTAGGGCTTCATTGGATGCTGTGAACTGGACTCCGCAGGGGGTGTGGACCGCTCCAGACCAAGGTCCACGCGTCGGCGGTCAGGCGCCGCAGATTCTGAAAGGATCGTCGCCAGCAGCCAATGGACGAGTGGGGCACAGCGTGAAGATCAGCAGGATCACGGCACAAGGCTTCTTGTCCTTCGCCGAGCTGAGTATGGACTTGGGGCAGGGCCTAACCGTGGTCACTGGCCCAAACGCTGCGGGCAAGTCGAACCTGTGCCAAGTCCTCACCGCTGTATCTGCGTTCCTGGGCCGCCACCGTGACTCGGAGCAGCGCGAACTGCTCTCCCTGTACGAGCAGGCCGGCCACCACGGGGCCTCCGCATTCACGTTGACGGTCTCCTTCGAACTGGACCAGCCATGGGAACAGAACCTGGTCACCGACTTCGTGAAGGCCTCGTACATCAGCATTGCCTGCCAGAAACACGACGTGATGGGGCCCAGTACCGAAGAGCTGGAGCAGGCCGCCGAGAACAGCATCACCACGGACTCAGTGGCCGCACTGTTTCACGGCACACTCCGGTTGGACTTCGACTCCCACCGGCACACTGGTTGGTCCTGCGCCTGGCAGTTCAACTACGGCCAGGACACCTTCCACATCCAGCTGGAGGGCCCCTGGCAGCAGCAGCTCCGCCCCGGAGCGGCCCAGGGCTGGAAGACCGTAGTCATGGAGCGGGTGACCGATGAGCCCGCGCCTGACCTGGACGAATTCCCGGCCTTCCTGGACGGGCTTGAGCAGCCCGTCATGTTCAGCGTGCCCACACTCAACGATGCGTCCAGCCCCCGGCCCGTCTCCATGACCGCACTCGCCAAGGCCCTGCGGCTGACCGAGCAGCATTCCGTGCCCTTCGACGCCGTGCTTGGGAAGATCTGGGCCGCGGGCGTCTCGGTGACCGTCAACCGGCGCCTGCCCGCGCGCCGGCACTTCTCCATCGCGGAGCTGGTGGGCCCCCTCGACCTGAGCGACGGCAGCCGTGCCTGGGCTGAGTTGTACAGGTTGAAAAATGGTTCGCGTGACCAGCGTGAGAGCTTCCGCAGAGCTCAGACCACGTTTCACACCATCACCGGGGCTCACCTGGAGGTCCAGGCATCTCCCGACGCCGACGGGATGGTTATCGATGTCGTGATCGACGCCGGGCACGGTGAACGCCGTGCTGAGTTCAGCGGCGCAGGACTGCAGGAGGCCGTCCTGATAGCGGCCCTGACAGCGGGTGGGGCCGGACGCATCATTGTCTTGGACGAACCGGCGGTCCACTTGCATCCGACCATGCAGCGACGGATCGCTACAACCATCTTGCGAGACGTACAAGCCCTCCTGATCACCCACAGCGCGGACCTGGTCCCGGTGGCCACGAAGGCCGACCTCGAGCGCATCGTCCGCCTAGCCTCAGGGCCGCGCGGGGCGACCACTGTCCGCCGCGCTCCAGCCACGACCGCTTCGGCCCTGGCTGGCTGGATCCAGAACCTAGCCTCCGCCGACACCAGGGCCCTGCTCTTCGCCCGCGCCGTGATCCTGTGTGAGGGCGCGTCGGAGACGGGCGCCCTGGGCCACTGGTGGAACACAGCCACCCAACCAGGGCCGGAGGCAGCCAACGTTCCGCTGCTGGACGTCGGAGGGCAGAACAACTTCGGCGGCTACATCAACTACCTCACTGCCTTCGGCATCCCCTGGGCCGTCATCGCCGATGGGCCAGCCCTGCGGGGCACCAGCGCACTCGCCAAACAACTCGCCAAGCAGCGGCTTCGCCCCCCCAACCCGCCCGACGATGTGGATGACTTCAGCGCTTGGACCAACTACTGGGAGACCGCGGGCGTGTTCACCCTCGCCAACGGGTTTGGCGACGACGGCAGCAAGTCCGGCGAACTGGAGGCGTACCTGCGACGCTTGGACCCCCACATCCTCGACCAGGCACAGAAGGACACCACCAGCAAGCCGCGTGTGGGTGCCCTCTTCGCTGCTCGCTACCCCCACGGAACGCCGCAGAAGGTTGCCGATCTGTACAAAGACGTGGCCGCGCACCTGTGTCTCGACTGACGCTTCCGCGTGCCATCGGAGCCTTCCCTACCGTTGGGGTGCTGGTGAGCGCGCTAATAGTCCACAGACGTGGATCCAGAAGTCCCTCGCTTACTGCAGCACTATCGGAACCCAAACTTCAACGCCTTACGCCACCCCACAACATTGCGGGGCCCCTTTGCTCGGGGTGGCGAGGTCTGGGTAGCTACCCCGAGCCGTGGCATGGACTCCTTACTCGACGAACTCCGTCTCAACGTCTTCCAAAGCGGAAGCCACGGCAGCAAATTCTTCTAGGGCCGCAGCGAGGTCTTCGACGATCTCGCGGGCGATGGTCTCCGGGGCCGGCAGATTGTCGAGGTCCTCGAGTGACTCATCGCGCAGCCACGTGATGTCGAGGTTGACCTTGTCACGCCTGATCAGCTCGTCGTATGTGAACGACTTGAAGATTTCGGTTTCTTCGCGTTCGTCATGCGGGTGTCCCGGTTTCGTGCAGGTCACGAAGTCGTCTAGGTGCTTGCGTTCCAGGGGGTTCTTCTTGAGGGTGAAGTGCTGGTTGGTGCGGAGGTCGTAGACCCATAGCTTCCTGGTCCACGGCGTTTCGCTGGCCGGCTTCTTGTCGAAGAACAGCACGTTCGCCTTGACACCTTGGGCGTAGAACACGCCGGTGGGCAGGCGCAGCAGTGTGTGCAGTTCAAAGTCGCGCAGCAGGCGGCGGCGCAGAATCTCGCCAGCTCCGCCTTCGAACAGCACGTTGTCGGGCAGCACAACGGCCCCTCGCCCGTTGATGTTCAGGATCGTCATGATGTGCTGCAAGAAGTTGAGCTGCTTGTTACTTGTGGTAACGACGAAGTCTTGACGCTCGATGGTTCGGTCGTCGCGGCTGGCTTTGCCGTCCTCGCCGACCATCGTGACCGATGACTTCGTGCCGAACGGAGGGTTCGCCAAGACCACAGACCACCGTTTGCCGGGGTCGGCGATCAAGGCATCCTTTACGTCAATCAGCGAGTCCCCGGTCGGCGTGCCGATGCCGTGGAGCATCAGGTTCATCGCCGCGAGGCGGGCAGTGCCGTCCACGAGCTCCACGCCGTGGACAAAAGAGTCGCGCAGGTGCTCGCGCTCCGGCGGCGTCATCTGCGAGGCATTCTGGGAGGCGTGCTCGTACGCGGTCAGAAGGAATCCACCGGTGCCGCAGGCGGGGTCGACGACGGTGTCGGCCACGGTGGGCCGCACGATGTCAACCATGGCGGAGATGACCGAACGCGGCGTGAAGTATTGACCGGCCCCTGATCCTTTATCACTGGCTCCCTTAGCCAGGAGGGACTCGTAAGCATCGCCGTTGATGTCGGTGCCGGTAGACGACCAATTCTCTTTGTCGATCAGATCGTGAATTAGGCGCTCGAGCTTGGCTGGGTCCTGAATTCGATTCTGGGCCTTGCGGAAGATCGTGCCCAGGGTTCCGCGCTGTCTTCCGAGGCCGAACAGGATCCGCGTGTACTCGGCTTCCAGAGCAACACCCTTGGCGTCCAGCAGATTCTGCCAGGAGAATTCGGCAGGGACAATTTCCTCCGGCTTGAGCTTTCGGTGAGCTCGTTCGTGCGCCATCTTCAGAAACAGTAGGTACGTCAGCTGCTCGGTGTACTCGATGACTCCGACGCCATCATCACGCAATACGCCAGCATATGACCACAGCTTGTCAACCAGTCGACGACCATCCGCCACGATTTTCTTCCTTAGAACCCTGGGACGTCCGCCCCATAAGAATGTCAATGTCGATGGCGCCTCCGCGTGTTGCGGTTCTTCCGCTCGCCAAATTCGGTGCCATCGTTGGATACTCAAGCCCGCACGTGGGTGCTAACGATTTCACCTCCGCTTCATCAGAAAAGAGTTCCTTCGAGCGAATCAATCTCCGCGGCCGGTGGTTCCGTAGCGCCTGTCACATCGGAGACGGATTTGCTTAGTCGTCCAGAAAATGCCGCATCCAGGAGAGACCGTCTCAGGGCGCCATTTTTCCTGGATTGGATTTCAAGTGTGATCGACAACTTTTCCAACACGCTATCGAAGTCCGACATTTTAGCCACGATGCGGGACTGCGATTCGCGATCTGGCACAGGCATCCAAAACCTATCCACCTGTTTCGTGAACATGTGCTGGATCAGGCTTCCAGTGCTGAGAGATTTCACGTAGTGCCTGAAAAGTCTGGATCGGAAAACTTCGAGCGCGTATTCCGGAAGAAGGGTGTGAGAGCTCAAGCGGGCGATCCGTTGGTTGAGTAGGGCGGCGTCACCTTCTCCTATAAGGCAAACCCTCCCCAGGAAGTCGTCCTTGAGGGACTGGGCGGTCAGATTCATCACGATATCGCCTGGTTTGAGCAGACTCCCTGAATGTGCTTCTAGGTATTGCTCAGGAAGGCAACGTGTACTTTTGCGACCCCAGTGAACCTTTCCGTCGCTTCCCAAATTTCCCGGACGGAGGAGGCGGATTCCCTCGTCTTGATAGTCTTTGCTTGGAAACGGCTTGCCATTCTGGCATGCGCCGACTTCTTTCCAGCGCTTCCAGGACCATCCGGCGGGCAATTTGGTCGGCGGCTCCTCGTCGCCTCCAAGCTCTCGAGGATCGCGGAGCAGTTGATCAATTGCCTGTTCGGGTAGCGTGAGAGAGAGAAGCTGTGCTGCGCGAAGCATGTGGATCTGGGTGCTGCTGCGAATCAGTAGTGACTCAGCCTTTTCGAGGCGGGAGTAGTGATCCTCTAGTACTTCGACGATCTGCTGCTGCTCCAGCAATGGTGGTACGGGGATTCCGAAGGCGAGCAGTCTCGAAACCTCAATGGAAGCAACGGTAGTGCCAGCCTTCCTTGTGGTGGCAAGGATTTCCCGCTCGAAAGCCCGTAGACCCCACGCGATCCAGCGGGGATCTATGTCAGGGCGAGGGAAGACGGCTTTCATGTCTTGGTTAAGAGTCGTTACGAAAGGTACGAGGGTTACTGGAACTTTTCGTTCAAGGATGCCTGAGCGGACGACGAGAGCCACCGAATTGGCGGGAACGCGACGTACAGGCGATTCGGCGATGGCGGCTTCAGTGATGTGGTCTTGCGTCCCGCGCAGTACGTCCTCTCTCATATCCTTGGGGGAAAGCCAGGGAATTGTGCCGTTCTCCCAGAACTCTGAACGACGTTTTGAAGGGGTGCCGCCACCGAACCATGACCCCATTTCCTTCAGCGGCACGATCGGCCAATTCATCACGCGGTCAGCTCCCTGTTCATCGTCACGAGGATTTCGGTGACACCGTCGCCAAGGTCGCGGAGGGCCCCGCTGATGCCGCCACGTTCGGTGAATGGAGCCTCGTCCAGGTCGTCAGCGTCGATAACTGCCGACGCCGCGATAATCTCGGCCACGTTGTCCAGCCACCACCTCTGCGCTTCAGTGAAGACGACCCCGGTCTGCTCCTGTTGCAGCAGCCAGCCCCGGTAACGCTCGCGCACCTTGTCGGCGTACGGGATCAACTCGCTATCGGCTTGCAGAGTAAACCGAAGTAGAGACACCAGGTCCGTCACCTTGGCCTTGGCGTTTGGGCGTACCCGGGTCTTCTCGACTTGCTCGTACGCCTTCCATAGCACTTCCGGCGTCCAGCGGTGCGGCGGACGGGCGATGCGGTCGGCCAGCTCCTGGATCTGAGCGAAGATCTCGCCGGCTGGGCGACTGCCAGCGTGAGCCTCTTGCAGTACCTGGAGTGCTGTGATTTCACTGCGGTGCTCGTCCAGGTAGGCGCGCCAGTCTGAGACGATCTCCATGGCCTTGTCGCCGTCGACGACCCCGTAAGCCTCCAAGAGGGTATCGGGGTTGGTGTCATCGATGATCAGGTCATGCTGACGGCGTAGTTCCATGATCCGGTTGCGCAACTCCGGGTTGGCCGCGAGTGGTTCGATGGCGGCCTCGATCATCTCGTCCACAACCTGTTCGCGGGTGGCTCCCGGGCCAGCGGCGTCAAGACACTTCGCCTGCTTCTCAGGGTCGCAGACCTCCACGAGTCTCTTGACGATCGCCTTGAGCGGCTGGGCGGCGACGCTCTCGATTTCGGCGCGCTCGGCCGGTTTCAGTTGCAACTCGAGTGCTGCGAGTCGGGAGGCCAGAGTGGCGGTCTCGTCCTCAGTGATCGTCAGATTCGCGGCCTTCTGAAGCAGCTTCTGCAGCGAGACGCTGTTGCAGCGATTCAGCGGAGGGTCGATAAAGCCATGCTCCGTGACACCGATGGCGTCCACGATGACGAACCGTGTCTTCTCCAGAGCCATGGGGTCGGGCGTCACCGCTTGAAAGTCGGCAGGGGCGATCGTCCGGGCACCGCGGCCTTTCATCTGCTCGAAGTACTGTGCCGATCGTACGTCGCGCATAAACAGGACGCACTCCAGCGGTTTCACGTCGGTGCCTGTGGCGATCATGTCCACGGTCACGGCGACGCGCAGGCTTGCAGAGGTACGGAAAGCTTGGAGGTGGCCCTTGGGGTCCTTGGCCTGATATGTGATCTTCGCGGCAAAATCGTTGCCTTTGCTGAAGATCTGCCGTACCTGGGTGACGACCTCTTCGGCGTGGGTGTCGTCCTTGCAAAAGATCAAAGTCTTTGGGACGGCCGTGCGGCCAGGAAATATCTCGGTGAATAGCCGGTCGCGAAATGTTTCCAACACCGTCCGGATTTGGTTGGGGTTGCTGACCGCGCGATCGAGTTGGGACTTTCGGTACTCAAGGGTTTCGTCGATGGCCTCGATCCTCTGGATACGAGTACGCCGGTCCACCTTCGGTACGTATGTGCCAGCCTCGATTGCCGCCCCGTGCTCGCTGATTTCGGTCTTGATCCGATAGATGTCGAAGTCGACGTTCACGCTATCCGCAACGGACTCCGTGTATGTGTACTGCGACACGAGGTTCTGCCGGAAGAATGCGAACGTCTGCTTCCCGGGTGTGGCTGTCAGACCGATGATATGAGCGTCAAAGTATTCCAGGACGCTCTTCCAAACTCCGTAGATTGAGCGGTGCGCCTCATCTACGATGACCAGGTCAAACGCTTCGGGTGGCATGGCGGAGTTGTACTGGACGGTGACCGGCTCGCTCGGCGCCCAGTCGTCAAGCTGCTGATCATCGCCGTCTGGGACTACTTTGTCGCGCAATACCGAGTAGACTCGCTGAATTGTGGATATCACGACGCCGGAGCTGGCGAGCATGCCCGCTGCCGCGAGCTTTTGTACCGAGTAGATTTCGGTGAAGCGGCGCCCGTCGTCGGGAGTGGGGTAGTTAGCAAACTCGCCCGCAGTCTGGTCGGCCAGGTTGTTGCGGTCCACCAGGAACAAGACTCGTTTGAAGCCCGCGTGCTTGAGTAGCCGGTACGACAGAGTGACCGCGGTGTGGGTCTTTCCTGCGCCGGTTGCCATCTGAATAAGAGAGCGGTCGGCGTGCTCTGCAGCGAGCGACTTCTCTGTGCCCTGGATCGCGTCGATCTGAGCGGGGCGCAGATGCTCGGTGGCCAGCGGTGGCATTGCCCGCACCTTAGCCCTCCATGTGGGGGCGTGCGTTGCGGCCGCGGCATCTCGGATGATCCGCGCCAGGGTTTCTGGCTGAGGGAACGCGAAAATCTTCCTGGCGCGCGGCTCGGGATCGTAGCCGTTGGTGAAGTGGGTCTCGGCACCGGATGCCTCGAAGACGAACGGGAGGCGGTTGTCCCACAGGTGGGCTCGCTTCCGATGGCGCTCCGGAAGGCCTGTGGCGTACATGGCCGACTGCCACTCCACGCCCGAAAGTGTAGTTCCCTGAGGCTTAGCCTCGATGACGCCGACCACCTTCTTGCCGACGTATAGCAGGTAGTCCACCCGCCCGTGTCCGGCCGACATCAGGACTTCGCGTACAGCGATTCCTTCGCCAGAGAACAAGTTCAGGTCTTTGCCATCTTGCACCTGCCAGCCGGCGGCAGCGAGTTGCTCGTCGATGCGCTTGCGGGCGCGCGCTTCGGCAGGGAGTCTGTCGTCCTCGGTCGCGGTCATCATCGCCTCAGTCCGGAGAGCAGGAAGAATTAGGTGTAGGCGCGGAGGGAGGGTGAAAGACTGATCATGCCTTGTCGTCCCCAGCTGGCACAAGACACTCGTAATACCACCGATTTTACCCGCCGATACTGGTCAGGGCCTATGTGATGGTGGCCAACACCCGCGCTCTTGGTGAACTTGGGCACGCAACTCCGTTGGACAGCTGTGCAGCATGTTCGGACGGTTCTGTCTTAGGTTCAACGACGCGGCGAAATCGACCCATGTATCCGAAATCAGTTCGAATCACCCAGGATGCGGACACCCGTTGACAGCGGTCGGTGGAACGAGTTTGGCCTGGAGCTGCTTTGGCGCGAGTGATCATGGCCCCGTAAGCTTCCGGCGCGTCGGGCAGTCTGTGGACCTGCCCGGTAAAGCACGACGTTGGGGCCATGATCTTCGAGGCTCGCGCCAAAGTGGCTGGCTAAAGTCGTGGAGCCGACCGCCCCAGCCACAGAGGGGTTCTCCCCCTCCGTGGCCTCGCTCGCCGTTCGGCCGGTGGCCCGGTGCGGGATCGGCGGGCCGTACGGATGCCCGCGTATCTGGCAGCGCTGGCCCGCATGCCACCGACACCACGATCCGGCCTCTTTCGGTGACACACAGCGTCTTTGACCTGCACCGTTGGGGATCACAGTTCATCCCCGTGCCCGTGTTGGAATGTGGCCGCTGTGTGCGGCGACGGACGGGCGGCGACGTGCGGCCGGTGGCGGAGACATTGAGGCGGCGCGGCGGCGACCGGCCGGCGCCGCCGCGCTTGGTGCGGCCCTCGGTTGATCCGACCTACTGGTGTAGGCAACCGGGTGGAGAGGGGTGCGGCGTGACCCCGGAAGCGGGGTGTTGAGGTCCGGCCGCAGTTGTGCCTTTCCTCCCCTGAGGTCGGATCGTGGTGGCGGTGGCAGGCGGGCCGTAAGCGGCCGTTGATGCGCTCGGGCGGAGTGTGCGGCGGTCGGGTTGGCGATGATCGATGAGCGCCGTTGGCTCCTGGACGCGAGCGCAGCGAGCCTTGATGAAGTAGGGAAAGTTTGGCCGCATGCCGCCCTTGCAGGGTGCATCGTCGGCTGCTGCCATGGGTGCTGGGGACAAATGCGCACTTGGGGGGCGGGGGCGATGGCGGACCTCACGGTGAATCGGTGGAAGCGACACGGTAAGGACAGGCTCTATGTGAACCTGCCGGACGGCACGCCCGTCGCTTGGGCGGACCGGGATTCCAAGGTCATCACCGTCAAGGTCACCGAACATCGGCACGAGGCTGTTTCCCTGCTCCGTCAACACCTCGGTGATCCGGTGACCGTGCGCACCGACCGCCCAGACCCCTCGCCTACTCGTCGGCCTCGGCCGGCCAAGCCTCCTCAGCAGCCTTCACCCCCGGCGAAGTTCCGGGGTGATCGACGTCCGCTGTCTCTGCCCGAACTCACCGTTGCCGATGATTTGGCGAAGAACCCTCCCGGTGCAGCGATTCTCAGCGATATGGCCGTCCGTGGCCCCTCGGTTGTTGCGCGAGCCTGGTCCAAGCTGATGAAGCGCCCCTCGGGCTGGGAATCATGGCTCGATGGCCTCGAAGGGGAAAAGAGGGTGGGCCGTGAGCTGGAACGGCTCACGGTTCATGGTTGGCGGGTCCTGCACGGCATTCCCAAGGGCAATGGCGAGGACATCGATCACCTGCTGATCGGTCCCGGCGGGGTGTTCGTCTTCAACACGAAGAGGCACCCCGGTGCTTCGGTCTGGGTCGGCGACGACGTGGCCAAGGTCAACGGTTCCTCGCACCCCTACCCCGCAGCGAGCAGGGCGGAAGCCGCCTATGTGCGAGGGGTGTTGGAGCGCTACGCCGGCTTCGCCCCCGACGTGGTGCCCGTCCTCGCCTTTGTCGATGTCGCCTCCGTGGTCCGCGTACCCACTCAGCACACCGTGCGGGTCTATCAGGAACGCGAGGTGTCGGCTCTCGGCCCCATCTCAGGCAGGCTAACCCCCGAGCAGGTTGAGCAGGTCTACGCCGTCGCGCGACACAAGCGCGCGTGGCTCCGCTCCTGATGCATCAGGTTTGGCCTCACCATGATCCGGGGCGGCTGATGCTGGGCTGTCCCAGGGTCTGGCTGGTCGGCTACCGTGCGTTTCATGGCATCTGCATTGGACACGCCCCAGGGGGCGGCTGAACTGGCCGAGTCCCTGCTGCCCCCGCTCGGAAATCGCTGGCTGCACACGCAGGCTGTGGCGGCACGTGCGTCCGAGGTTTCCGCGGCTGTGTCCCCAGAGGATCGGGATCTGCTCGTCGCCGCTGCATGGCTGCACGACATCGGCTATGCCCCTGAGCTGCGGGATACCGGCTTTCACCCCCTCGACGGTGCACGCCACCTGGAGACGCTCAGCGCGCCGGCACGTCTCGTACGGCTGGTCGCTCATCATTCCGGAGCCGTGTTCGAGGCCGAACAGCGTGGGCTCACAACCGAGTTGTCCGTGTATGAGCGGGAGGAATCCCCGGTCTTGGACGCGCTGATCTATGCGGACATGACGACCGGACCCGCCGGACAGTCCTTCGACTTCGATCAGCGTATTGATGAGATCTTGGACCGGTACGAGGCGGGCAGCGAAGTGCACACCGCGATCAGTAAGGCGCGGCCCTACCTGGGGACGGCCGTCAAGCGGACACTCGCACGCCTTGATGATCAGCCGATGTAGGGCTCTGGGAGGTTGGCCAAGCCGTGATCGATCCGCATCCGCATGGACGGATGAATCTTCAGCTCGTCCAGCCTGCTCGGGTCGACGAACGAGACTTCCTTGCTCTCACTGCTCGTCCGTAGCTCACCTCCGACGATTCGAGCCGTGAAGCAGATCGAGAACTGCTGGCGCACCTCGCCGTCGTCGTACGCCATGACATGCGCCGGGTTGGTGTAGGTGCCGACCAAGCCTGTCACTTCGACGTCGAATCCGGTCTCTTCCTTCGTTTCCCTCACGGCGGCAGCCGGGGCCGACTCGCCGACGTCGACGCCACCTCCGGGCAGTGCCCACAGGTTGTTGTCCGTTTTGTGGATCAAGAGGATTTGACCGGCCTCGTTCAGTGCCACGGCGGTGACCGATGGAACAATGCTGTTCGCCTTCGGGGCATTCGGGTCGTTGAAGTAGTCGATTCGGGGCATGCCTCCAGCGTCGCATGCCTGGTCGATCGACCTGCTGTCTACGCGGTCTGGCCGCGCTCCCATGCGTAGTCGAAGCTGCGCATGTAGTGCCGGAACGTCCGGGCGCCTGGGATGTACCGGAAGTGCAGGACCGGGTTCTGTCCGGCCGGCGCTCCGAGCACATGCGGGTTCACCAGGACGTCATCGTCGAACCGGTAGATCGAGTTGTACAGGATCGTGTCGTGCAACTTGATCTCGACGCCGGGCGTCGTCATCGCGGGTTCGAGATAGCGCCGTGTGATCCGGGCTCGTGCTGCCAGGTCGTCACCGATGCCTTCCTCTACGCCTCGCTGGTGGACCATCTCTGACTCCGGATTGCCGATCAAGATGCGAACCTGAGCTCCAGCATTTGCCTTCTCCACCAACTGGTCCGGAAGGTCCGGGTTGCTGTCGAAGAGGAACAAACCCGCGTACACGAGGACGTCGACTTGATTCTTCGCTTTCTGAATCAGCGATGACCACAGCGATGCCGGGACTGCGCCCCGGTGTGGGTAGTAAGTGATCAGCTCGGATGTGCTCGCCGTCTCGGCCTGCTTCTCGACGGTGGGCCAGAGGTAGACCTCATCGACGCCAAGGAAGCCTGCCGCCTTCCATCGGTGACCCCTGTGCGGAGTGCGGTCGGTCGTGATCCAACGCTCCACGGTTTTCGGGTCGATACCGACGTGCTGAGCCACGGACTGTATCGTCTCGCCCTTTGCTGAAATCGTCGCGCGCAGCCGTTCGTTGGCCATGACGTGCCCTTCGCCGGGACGTTCTAGGGACGTTTTGACGGTAGCTCAGACGTCCCCAAACGTCCATACGGACCGTGATGTGTCCGCCACTCCTCGCGGTCTCCTGATCTCACCGCCAGATGGCGGGTTCAACTCCCCGCAAGGTCAGGAGAACCAGCGATGCGTCAGATCCCGGTCGACACGAACGGAGCGACGTTGATGGTCGCTCAGCCCCCGCAGGTCAAGATGCGTGACAAGAAGAACGGTGTGATCGCGACGGACGGCGACAACGGGCCGAAGCTGATGACCGTGGACGTGCTGTTCGTGATGAACGGCAACGCCGAGGTCGTGACCATCACGGTGGCTGAGCCCGACATCTCCGGCGAGCTGGTCATGGGTACGCCGGTCGCCCTGACCGGGCTGGTGGCCCGGCCGTGGGAGAACGAGTTCAACGGTCAGAAGCGGCACGGGATCAGCTTCCGTGCGGTCGCCGTCACCTCGCTGGTGACCGAGGCAGCCAAGCCCAAGGCGGCCTGATCATGGGCCGGTTAGTGATCGCGCTTGCGATCGTGATCGGGGTGGCGCTGCTGCTGAGGTGGCGCCGTCCGGCCTGGTACTGGCTGACCTTCGGCGTCGCTCTGGCTGCGCTCCGGATCCGCTTCCGCTACGCGGCCGTCATGGACGCCTGCCACCTGACAGTGCCGGCCTCGCGTCTTCGGCTGGCGCTCGCCCGGTGGTTCAACAAGCCCGTCCCTCAGCAGCGGGTGCCCCGACTGCTGTGGCTGCGGCCGACACGGACCGGCATCCGGCTGCGGATCAAGATGCGTCCCGGTCAGGACGCCTTCGAGTTCTCCGCCGCCGCTGACCGGCTGCGCCACTCCTTCGGCGTCCATCAGGTCACCTCTCGTGAGATGAAGCCGGGCGTCGTTGAGATCACGCTGACCGGCTACGACGTGCTCAAGCACGTACAGATGCCCGCCAAGACCGACCGCGGCCTGTTGAAGATCCCGGTTGCTCTCGTGGAGGACGGCTCGATCCACTACCGGGACTACCGGGAGGTGCCGCACTCGGTGACGGTCGGTGCCACGCAGTCCGGTAAGTCCGTCCTTCAGCGGACCGTGATCAAGGAGCTCGCCGCACAGCCGGTCGCGCTGGTCGGCATCGACTGCAAGAAGATCGAACTCGGACCGTTCGCACGCCGCTTCTCCGCGCTGGCCGACAATCCCGATGACGCTGCCGACCTGCTCGAAGCCCTCGTGGCCCGGATGGAGTCCATCTACGACGTGGTCCGCCGCGAACAGCGGATCAGCGCCGACACCCCGGATGCCGAGATCGCCGCGAACATCTGGGACCTGCCCGAAGCCCTACGCCCGGTCCCGGTGGTGGTCACCATCGACGAGATCGCCGAACTTGCTCTCAGCGCCAAGCGGAACGATCCGCGACGGGACCGGATCGTCACCGCCCTTATCCGCCTCGCCCAGCTCGGCCGCGCGGCGGGCATGTTCCTCGACATCTACGGGCAGCGCTTCGGCTCCGAACTCGGTGACGGCATCACCATGCTCCGCGCTCAGCTGACTGGCCGGACCGTGCACCGCGTCAACGACGAATCGACGGCCAAGATGGCGTTCGGCGACGTCTCCCCGCACGCGGTGTTCGCCGCGACCCAGATTCCCAACGCCCGCCGCGGGATGGCCGTGGTCGGCTACTCCACCGGCGACTGGACCCGTATCCGCACGCCGCACACCTCGATGCGGCAGGCCGTCGCCGCCTGCAATCGGCACGCCCACCTGGTGCCCGATCTCCCGGAGCTGGCTCGCTTCCGGCCCGGGCTGGATCTCGCGCCCGCTGAGCCTCCGGCGGTAGCTCAAGTCGCTTGATCCTTCCCCGTTCCACCGGCCGGCGTGACCGCCTCGCGCCACGTCCCTACCCGAGCCATGCCTGAAACAGGAGGACCACTCGATGTGTGAGCACTGCGAGGACTTCCACCGCACGGTGCTGATGCTCGGCTCCCTGGCCGTCTACGCCGAACTCCACGACGCCGACCAGACGTTCGTCGACACCGTCGGTCCGTGCCTGGCCGCGTCCCTGCCGGAGCCGCCGCCGGGGATGTTCCCGCCCGGCTACGACCCCAACGAGGGCCCTGAGTACCCCGACCAGGGCCGGTGACCATGGCCACCGCCAAGAAGCCCGCCGGCCGCCGCAGGACCGCCGCACCCAAGCCCGCGAAGTGCCCGGACTGCGACGGCACAGGCGAGAGCGCCGAAGCCGTCCGGGTCGGCAACCGCAAAGGCCGCGCCACCGCTGATCAGCAGGCCGGACTCTGCCTCACCTGCTGGGGCAGCGGCGAAGCCTCCACCGACTGAACCGCGCCGGGGCCCGGGCGGCCGGACACGATCCCCGCCCGGTCCCGGCTCCGCACCACAGAAGGAGGTGAAGACATGTCCCGCTCGATCCGCCCGGACGCCGTCCTCGTTCAAGCCGTGATCGCTGGTGCGCTGTCCTTCGCCCACCTGCACGACCTGGCCGACGCTGCTGGTCAGGACGGCTGGAAAGCCTGGGCCTATCCGGTCTCGGTCGACCTGCTCCTGGTCGCTGCCTGGCGACGCCTCCGCTCCGACGGACCGTCCCGACTGGCCTGGTGCTGGTTCCTGATCGCCCTGGTCGCCTCGCTCGGCGCCAACGTGGCCACGGCCGGATTCCTCGACCTTGCGCACCCGCCGGCCTGGCTGCGGTTCGGCATCGCCGGATGGCCCGCGCTCGCCTTCCTCGGCGGGACGCTCCTCGCCCACTCCTACGCGCCCCCTGACCCGGCGCCCACAGGCCCGGCAACCGAAGTCCCGCCGACCGCACCGAACACGGACTTGGACATCGAGCGAGGGCCGGTCCTCGAGGCAGAGCCCGCCTCGCTGCCCGCTGTCGAGGACCCGCCCGCCCTGCCCGCCGCTGATCCTCTTCCGCCCGTCCCGGCCGCACTGGTCGACCACGCCCGCAAGGTCGCCGAAGACCACCGCTCCCGCACCGGCACCCCGATCGACACCGACACCCTGCGCGCCCGCCTCGGCGTCCCGCTCCATCTCGCCAACGCGATCGCAGCTCACCTCACCTGACCCGAAAGGAGCACCACCCATGGGCATCTACCAGATCTGGCGCGAACTGCACCGCGTCGGAAAGGTCACCGTCGGCACCGCCCACGGACGACGCGGCCAGATCAAATACGTCGCCGCCTGCGCCGCCGACGACTGCGGCTGGGCCGTCGAATACGACGACATCAGCCCCGCCATGATCGCCGCCCAGGGCCACCGCTGCCCCGTCCGCTGAAAGGGGATCGGCGCCATGTCCGTGCCGCTGTGGTTCTTCATCGCCTGCGTCGGCCTGGTCGGCATCAAGCTCGTCCGCCCACCGCTCTGGCTCGTGATCGTCCTGCTGATCGGCGGCTACCTCCTCGCCGACAGCTTCCTCGCCCCCGCCATCGACGCCACCACCAAATGAGCTGATCCAGAAGGGAGTTCCACCGTGTTCCAGCCCCGCATCCCGGTCAATCCGACCCCTGGCCAGCAGGTCGTCCCCGTGGTCACTCCGACCGCCGTCGACCAGTCCCACCACGCCACGGCCGCCGCCTGCGGCTGCCAACACCACGCGCCGGCCGCCATGGCTTCCGCACCGTCCCGGCCCGCCGTTCAGCTCACCCCGGGCGCCGTCGTGGCCGTCGCCGGCGCGGGCGTCGCCGTGGTCGTCGTCGTGGGCGTGGTCCTGGTCTCCATGCTGCTCGCGGTCGCCATCACCGCCGCTTCCTTGGCCGTGTGCGCGCTCGTCGTCCGCTCGATCCTCGCCAGCGACACTCGACGCTGACCGGCCCCCGGAGCGGCCTCTACCGCCAAGTTTCGTCCGCTCCGGGAGCCGTGCCCCCGTCCGATCTCTCAACCGGAAGGAACGCCCATCATGGCGCACTACACCGAGCTCTTCCCCGACGACGGCCGCATGTGCCCCAACTGCTGGGGCTTCGGCCGTGCCGCCGTCACCGTCGGCACCCGACACGACGACGGTTCCCACACGATCGTCTTCGCCAACTGCATCGGCTGCAACGGCCTCGGCTGGCTGCCGCTCCAGCTCATCGCCGACGCCTGCAACGCGGCGATCGCCCGTCGGGGGGTGGCCGCGTGAAGACACTCACCACCACAGCCCATCTCGAGCCTGATACCCAGTCCGTGATCCGCGTCTTCGACGGCGCTGACCATGCCTGCCCGGATCCCTTCATCAGCCTCCGCATCGGCAACGGCGATGTGGACGTGGTCCTCATTGCCGACCTTGCCGCCGCACCGGTTCTGCGCACCCTGGCGCAGGCCGCTGAGTCGGCCGCCTCTGTGCTCGATGAGCTGGCCAGGCGGGCACTGAAGGGTGCCATATGACCAACCCCTTGTCCTTCACAGAGGACCCGGCCACCCTCACCGACATACTCCGGGTGGCCGGCTCCCCCGGCTTCGACCGCTGGCAGGACCAGATCCGCCGCACCGGCGGCTGCGCCAATCCCATTCACCTCACGGGATGGACCCTCACCAAGGACAGAACGACTGGTGAGACGCTGCACCACTACAGCACCGAGCACGAGCCGGGCGCACGGTTACGGATCGCCTGCGGAAACCGCCGCGCCTCCCGCTGCCCGGCCTGCGCCTGGACGTACGCGGGCGACACGTACCACCTGATCCGCGCGGGCCTCGCCGGAGACGACCGCCACGGCATCCCAAGCGCCGTCCGCGAACGTCCCCGCGTCTTCGCTACCTTCACCGCACCGTCCTTTGGGCCCGTCCACAACCGGCCCACCCGCGGGTGCTGCCGCTGCGGTAGTCGACACGCCGAGGACGATCCCGCGCTCGGCACGGCGCTAGACCCGGCAACGTACGACTACGCGGGCGCTGTGCTCTTCAACAACCACGCTGGCGACCTGTGGCACCGCTTCGTCAAGCGGCTGCGCCGTGAGATCGCCGCCCGCGCGGGCCTGACTCAACGCGAACTGGCCGATACTTGCCGCCTTTCCTACGGCAAGGTTGCTGAGTTCCAGAAGCGTGGCGCTGTTCACTTCCACGCCGTGATCCGCCTCGACGGAGCCGATGGGCCGGACGATCCGCCGCCGTCCTGGGCCACGACTGCGCTTCTCACGGAGTCCATTCGGGCTGCCTCTGTTCACCGCTACTCGACCGCCCGCGTGGCCGCCGCGGGGCAGCAGCTGGCCCGCTCGTTCCAGTGGGGCACTCAACTCGACATCCGACCCGTCAGGGCGTTCGGCGACGGCTCCGACATCACCGAGCAGGCGGTGGCCTCCTACGTCGCCAAGTACGCCACCAAGGCAGCCGAGAACACCGGCACCCTGGACCGGCCCATCGGCAACCGCGAAGCCGCAGTGATCCTCGGCGTTCCTGACCACGCCCGCCGGCTCATCGAGGCCTGCTTCGACCTGGATCCCTTCTACCCGGGCCGACGGTTGCGAGCGTGGGCGCACATGCTCGGCTTCCGCGGTCACTTCTCCACCAAGTCCCGCCGCTACTCGACCACGCTCGGCGCCCTGCGCCAGATCCGCGCCGACTACCGCGCTGCCCAGGAGCGCCAAGACCGAGGCTTCGACGAAGCGGAGCCGGACACCGTCCTCGTGCTGGCGAGCTGGCAGTACGCCGGCCACGGCCACACGCCCGGGGAATCCGTCCTCGCCGCAGGCATCGCCCGGGACCTCCAGATCAACCGCGAAACCGCACGCGAAGCCCTGTCCGACCAACTCGCCCTGGAAGGAGCGCACCTGTGAGGGATGAACTGATGACCGTTCCGGAGATCCTCGACGAGCTGGGGAAGGTCTCCCGGCGAACCTTCTACCGCTGGCGGGAGCTGGGCCAGGCGCCGAAAGCCCTCAAGCTGCCGAATGGTGAGCTCCGGGTGTGGCGAAGCGACTTCACTGCGTGGCTGCACGAGCGGGAGGAAGCCGCGTGAAATCCCTGAACGTGAAGATCTGGGGGGTCCGCAAGCGCGCTTCAAAGCGGCCCTCCTACGACGTGCGCTGGTCGGTTGCCGACAAGGTCTTCTCCGAGACGTTCCGGACCAAGGCTTTGGCGGATCACTACCGAACCAAGCTCATGCGCGCCGCACGGGACGGAGAGGAATTCGATGATGTCGCCGGCCTTCCGGAATCGATGACCGAGAAACAGGCCGAACTGACCTGGTACGCCTTCGCGCTGAAGTACCTGGCCATGAAGTGGCCTCACGCCGCACCCAATACGCGTGACGGGATGAATGAATCTCTGACCTCTGTGACGATCGCCCTGCTCGATGACCGTCCCGGGCGGCCGAGTGTTCCGTTGCTCCGGCGGGCTCTACGGAACTGGGCGTTCGTGCTGCCTGGGCCAGCTGAGCGGGAGCCGCCCACAGAGTTTGGGAACACCCTGCACTGGATCGCCAGGGCGTCGCGACCATTGAATGATCTAGCCGATCCTGTGACTGCCCGCGAGGTGCTCGACTCGTTCAAGATTCGCATTGACGGGAAGGCCGCTGCGGCCGAGACCGTACGTCGCAAGCGCTACACCTTCGTCAACGCCCTGCACTACGCCGTTGACCTCGGCGAATTCAAGGAGAATCCGCTGACCGCCGTGCGCTGGCAGAAGCCCAAGGTGTCCAGCGAGGTAGACCCGCGCGTTGTGGTGAATCCGCAACAGGCGCTCTCACTGCTCCACGCCGTGTCTTACGTGGGTGGCTACCGCAGGGCCCGCGGCCGTCGACTCGTCGGGCTCTTCGCCTGTATGTACTTCGCCGGCCTGCGGCCTGCTGAGGCTGTCGGTCTCGCTCTGGCTGACCTGACGCTGCCTGAACAGGGCTGGGGAGCCGTGCTCCTGCATCGCACGCGTCCGAGCGTCGGCAAGCAGTGGACGGATTCAGGGGAGAGCCACGACGACCGCGGGCTGAAGAACCGACCGGCCGAGGATGTGCGGCCCGTGCCGATCCCACCCCAACTCGTGGCGATGCTCCGTGAGCACGTTGACACCTTCGGGGCGGCTTCCGACGGGCGCCTGTTCTTCAGCGAGGGCGGGGGAGTGGTGGCCTCCTCGACGTACTCTCGGGCCTGGCAGGAAGCCCGCACGCTGGCGCTCCCGCCAGCCGCGGTGGCTTCGCCGCTCGCCCGTCGCCCCTACGACCTTCGCCACTCCGCCCTGTCCACGTGGCTCAACGCTGGGGTCGACCCGACCGAGGTAGCCGAGCGGGCGGGCAACAGCGTTGAGGTCCTCCTCGGCCGGTACGCGAAGTGCCTCGACGGGCGCCAGGAGGTGGCCAACCGTCGCATCGAGGACCTGCTGAACGAGTACGTCTGACCGGCGCGAGCGTCGCGCGCCTACGCTGGGCCCCTGGACAGTTCCGGGGGCTTTCGCTGTTTTCTGGGACTGACCAGGGGAAACGCTCCAAGATCCTGTCCACGAATAGTCCACAGACGCCGACATAGGGCCGCTCAGGGCGGCATTCGGCTGCACAGGGCTGTAGATACGCGAAGACCCCGGCCTCAGCGTTTCCGCTGGTGACGGGGTCTTTGGGCACCTCATAAGGGGTGCCCCCGGCAGGATTCGAACCTGCGCACACGGCTCCGGAGGCCGTTGCTCTATCCCCTGAGCTACGGGGGCGTGTCGGGCGCTTTGTGCGGCGACGGGTAGAACCCTACCAGCTCTTTCAGGGGTGATCGCCACGTGTTTTGGTCAGGACCGGCTGGTGTCGCGGGGAGTGGGGGAGCGGTCGTGCGCCCGTGGAGAGGGGGCGGCCTCGGGCGGGGTGGAAGTGGGGAAAACGCGGACGCGGCGGTGGGCGCGGACCTACTCTCGAGTTGTGCCAGGCACGTCCGGCCGGGTGCTTGTTGTCGACGACAACAAGGTCATCCGGCAGCTGATCAGGGTCAACCTTGAGCTGGAGGGTCTCGAGGTCGTGACCGCGGCTGACGGTGCCGAGTGTCTGGACGTCGTCCACCAGGTTCGGCCCGATGTCGTCACCCTCGATGTCGTGATGCCTCGGCTCGACGGTCTGCGAACCGCCGCTCGGCTGCGTGCCGACCCCCGGACGCGGACCCTCCCCATCGCCATCGTCAGCGCCTGCACCCAGTACGAGGTCGAGAGCGGGCTCGGCGTCGGTGTCGACGCCTTTCTCGCCAAGCCCTTCGAGCCTTCCGAACTTGTGGGACTGGTAAGGCAGTTGATCGGGCGACGTGAATCCGGCGGTGGTGTCGTGGGCGGCAGTGTCGAGGAGGCCGAGCGGGCGGGGCGCTCCGGTCATTGAGGCGCGTCCGGCGTGTCGGTCGGTGACGTGTTCCGCCCTGTCGACCCGGTGGATCGGCCCAGCCGGGTGGTCCGGTAAGGGTCGGGAACGGTGGGCTGGCTGATCCGTGTGGAGCAAATACGGGCGTTCCTTCGCATCGGCACCCTCGAACACCGAGCTGCGTCTGTCCGTCGGTCTGTGACAGGGGTCGCCGTGCCCGGTCCGCGTTCCGTGGGAGTGTCCAGCTCAGGTGCTCAGGTGCTCAGGTGCTCAGGTGCTCAGGTGCTCAGGACTGAGGTGCCGGGACTCTGAGTCCCGATGCTCGAGGCCGGCCCCGGCCGCAGACCTCGGAGTGGTCCGAGGTCGGGCCAGGAGTCAGCCAGGCCCCGGCTCGTACCGCACCGCACCGCGCAGCACACGGACAGGGCGGCGGCAGAGCAGGGGCAGAGGGCAGTACCGCACGCTGACCCCGATACCCGATACCCGATACCCGATACCCGATACCGACCCGATACCCGACTACGCGTCACCGGAGCCCGCTCCCGCTCCCGCTGTCCGCGCTTCCGCGGGCACTCGAGTCCGGCCTCCAGCGTGCCCGCTCCCTACTCCCGTCTCCACCCTCACCGTCCACATCCCGGACCATCGCCCAAATCGGTTCGCATACCCACCCCCCTCCTCCCCTAGGCTTGGGCCGTGACTCCCGTCGAGCTCTCTCGTACCGTGCTGCGCGCGGTGCGTCGTGCTGTCGACGTGGGGGAACTGAGCGTCGCCGTGCCCGCGAGCGTGGCGGTCACCCCGCCGGGGCCCGGTGGCTGTGGGGACTACGCGACGAACGTCGCGCTGCGGCTGGCCGGTCCCGCCGCACTGCCCGCCCTGGAGGTCGCCGACATCCTGCTGCCGTACCTCGCGGGTGCGCCCGGAGTCGCCGGCGTGACGGTCACCGGGCCGGGTTTCCTCAACATCGCCCTCGAGGGTGAGGCGTCCACCGGGCTGGTGGAGGAGATCCTGGAGCTGGGGGAGCGGTACGGGTACGGCGACAGCCTCGCGGGGCAGGTCGTCGAGCTGCGCGTGCCCTACGACACCCGGGCCGAGGTCGTCGCCGACACGCTCGTACGGATCGTCGCCACCCAGGGCGGGCGGGCCGAGGTCCAGCACGCCGAGCCCGTGAACCTGCGGCCCGTGCCCGCGCCGGAGGACCCCGCCCCCCTGGGCGCGGACGCCGCCCGCTGGGCCCTGCTGCATCCGGCGCCCCACGACCGGCCCCGGATCAGCGCCGACCATCTGCTCCAGCGCGAGAGCAACCCCCTCTTCCGCGTCCGCTATGCCCACGCCCGTACTCGGGCCCTGCGTCGCAACGCCGCCGCGCTCGGCTTCACCCGAGCCCCCCACGACGTCGGCGTCGGCGAGGGCGGCGCGCTCCTCGACGCCCGTCCCGCGGGCGCGTCCACCGGAACCCTCGGTGCCTCCGACACGCACGGCAGCGCGCACAGCAGCACGCGCGACACCCGCGGCAGCGCGCACGGCAGTACCCGCGCCACCCACGACACACGCGCCACGCACCACACACGCGACGCACAGGGCATGCACGCCACGCGCGAGCCCCACGGCACGCAAGCCCCAGCCCCCCTGACCTCCCCGGCGCCGCCTACACCCCACCAGGCCGATCTCCTCGTCGCCCTGGCCGAGTATCCGCATGTTCTCCGTGTGGCCGCGCGGCATCGGGGGCCCGATCGGCTGGCGCGGCAGTTGGTCGTCGTCGCCGACGCGGTGCTCGGTTTTCAGCACGTGGTGCTGCCGTTCGGCGACGAGAAACCCTCGGCCGCCCACCGTGCCCGGCTCGCGCTCGCCGAAGCCGCCGGGACGGTGCTGGCCGGCGGCCTGTCCCTGCTCGGCATCAGCGCACCCGAATACCTCTGACACAGCAGAAAGTCCTACCGACATGAGCCGTTCCGCACACCCCGCCGGGCCCCGTCACGCCGACGTCCTCACCGAGGGCCACTACAGCGCCCCGCCCGCCGACCTCAACGCCCTCGACCCGAAGGTGTGGGCGCACACCGTCAGCCGTACGGACGACGGGGTCGTGACCGTCGGAGGGCTCGAAGTCACCGCGCTCGCCGAGGAGTTCGGTACGCCGGCGTACTTCGTCGACGAGACCGACTTCCGCGAGCGGGCGCGTGCCTGGCGCACCGCGTTCGGGCACGACGCCGACGTCTTCTACGCGGGCAAGGCCTTCCTCTCGCGCGCCGTGGTGCGGTGGCTGCACGAGGAGGGGCTCAACCTGGACGTGTGTTCCGGGGGAGAGCTGGCGACCGCGCTCTCCGCCGGGATGCCCGCGGACCGCGTCGCCTTCCACGGCAACAACAAGTCCGAGAACGAGATCCGTACGGCCATCGAGAAGGGCGTCGGGCGGATCGTGCTCGACTCCTTCCAGGAGATCGTGCGGGTGGCCCACATCGCGCAGTCCCTGGGCAAGCGGCAGCGGGTGCAGATCCGGGTGACGGTGGGTGTCGAGGCGCACACGCACGAGTTCATCGCCACGGCGCACGAGGACCAGAAGTTCGGCATCGCGCTCGCCGACGGGCAGGCCGCGGAGGCCGTACGCCGGGCACTGGCGCTCGACGCGCTCGAGCTCGTGGGGATCCACTCGCACATCGGGTCGCAGATCTTCGACATGGCCGGGTTCGAGGTCGCCGCCCGACGGGTCGTCGCGCTGCTGGCCGCCGTGCGGGACGAGCACGGGGTCGAGCTGCCCGAGATCGACCTCGGCGGCGGTCTCGGTATCGCGTACACCAGTGACGACGACCCCCGCGAGCCGCACGAGATCGCCAAGGCGCTGTCCGAGATCGTGACGCGTGAGTGCGAGGCGGCGAAGCTGCGCACGCCGCGCATCTCCGTCGAGCCCGGGCGGGCCATCGTCGGCCCGACCGCGTTCACGCTGTACGAGGTGGGCACCATCAAGCCCCTCGACGGGCTGCGGACGTACGTCTCGGTGGACGGCGGCATGTCCGACAACATCCGGACCGCGCTGTACGACGCCGAGTACAGCGTCTCGCTCGTCTCGCGCGCCTCCGACGCCGAGCCGATGCTCGTACGTGTCGTCGGCAAGCACTGCGAGAGCGGTGACATCGTCGTGAAGGACGCCTTCCTGCCCGCCGACCTGGCCCCCGGCGACCTCATCGCGGTCCCGGCGACCGGCGCTTACTGCCGGTCCATGGCCAGCAACTACAACCACGCGCTGCGCCCCCCGGTCGTCGCCGTGAAGGACGGCGCGGCGCGGGTGATCGTCCGCCGCGAGACGGAGGAGGATCTCCTGCGTCTCGACGTCGGGTGAGCGGAGGCGGAGAGGGACGCACCCGGGTGTCGGGTGGAAGATCTCCTGTCGTGGCCTAGCAGAAAAATGAAATAGACGTCTCACGATCCGGACGAAGGGTAGAAACTCCCGTCCGGTGAGTGAGACTGGTCCAACCGAAGACGGTATGAGGAAACGAGGTCGGATGATGCGTACGCGTCCGCTGAAGGTGGCGCTGCTGGGCTGCGGGGTTGTCGGCTCAGAGGTGGCGCGCATCATGACGACGCACGCCGACGACCTCGCGGCCAGGATCGGCGCCCCGGTCGAACTCGCGGGCGTGGCCGTCCGCCGGCCGTCCCGGGTGCGCGAGGGCATCGACCCCGATCTCGTCACCACGGACGCCACCGCGCTCGTCAAACGCGGGGACATCGACGTCGTCGTCGAGGTCATCGGCGGCATCGAGCCCGCCCGTACGCTGATCACCACCGCGTTCGAGCACGGCGCCTCCGTCGTCTCCGCGAACAAGGCGCTGCTCGCCCAGGACGGTGCCGCCCTGCACGCGGCGGCCGAGGAGCACGGCAGGGACCTCTACTACGAGGCCGCCGTCGCCGGGGCCATCCCGCTGATCCGGCCGCTGCGCGAGTCCCTCGCCGGCGACAAGATCAACCGGGTGATGGGGATCGTCAACGGGACCACCAACTTCATCCTCGACAAGATGGACAGCACGGGGGCGGGCTACCAGGAGGCCCTGGACGAGGCCACCGCCCTCGGGTACGCGGAAGCCGACCCGACCGCCGACGTGGAGGGCTTCGACGCCGCCGCCAAGGCCGCCATCCTCGCCGGGATCGCCTTCCACACGCGGGTGCGCCTCGACGACGTCTACCGCGAGGGCATGGCCGAGGTCACCGCCGCCGACTTCGCCTCGGCGAAGGCGATGGGCTGCACCATCAAGCTGCTCGCCATCTGCCAGCGGGCCGCCGACGGGGGGTCGGTGACCGCGCGCGTGCATCCCGCGATGATCCCGCTGACCCACCCGCTCGCCTCCGTGCGCGGCGCCTACAACGCCGTGTTCGTCGAGTCGGACGCGGCCGGTCAGCTGATGTTCTACGGGCCGGGCGCGGGCGGCCCTCCGACCGCCTCCGCCGTGCTCGGCGACCTGGTGGCCGTCTGCCGCAACAAGCTGGGCGGTTCCACCGGGCCCGGCGACTCCGCGTACACCCAGCTGCCCGTCTCGCCCATGGGCGAGGTCGTCACGCGGTACCACATCAGCCTCGACGTGGCCGACAAGCCGGGTGTCCTCGCCCAGGTCGCCACCGTCTTCGCCGAGCACGGAGTGTCCATCGACACCGTGCGCCAGCAGAGCCGACAGGACGGAGACGGCGAGGCCTCTCTCGTCGTCGTCACCCATCGCGCGTCCGACGCGTCCCTCGACGGGACCGTGCAGGCGCTGCGCAGCCTCGACACCGTGCGGGGCGTCGCCAGCATCATGCGGGTTGAAGGAGAGTAACCAGCAATGACCCACCAGTGGCGCGGAATCATCGAGGAGTACCGGGACCGTCTTCCGGTGTCCGACAGCACGCCGGTCGTGTCGCTCCGCGAGGGCGGTACGCCGCTCGTGCCCGCGCAGGTGCTCTCCGAGCGCACGGGCTGCGAGGTCCACCTCAAGGTGGAGGGCGCCAACCCGACCGGTTCCTTCAAGGACCGCGGTATGACCATGGCCATCACGCGGGCGAAGGAGGAGGGCGCGAAGGCCGTCATCTGCGCCTCCACCGGCAACACCTCGGCGAGCGCGGCGGCGTACGCCGTGCGCGCCGGCATGGTCTGCGCCGTCCTCGTGCCGCAGGGCAAGATCGCGCTCGGCAAGATGGGCCAGGCCCTCATCCACGGCGCCAAGATCCTCCAGGTCGACGGCAACTTCGACGACTGTCTGACGCTGGCGCGCTCGCTGTCCGACAACTACCCGGTGGCGCTGGTCAATTCGGTGAACCCGGTGCGTATCGAGGGCCAGAAGACCGCCGCCTTCGAGATCGTGGACATGCTCGGCGACGCGCCCGACATCCACGTCCTCCCGGTGGGCAACGCGGGCAACATCACCGCGTACTGGAAGGGGTACACCGAGTACGCCGCCGACGGCATCGCCCACCGCACCCCGCGCATGTGGGGGTTCCAGGCGTCCGGTTCCGCGCCGATCGTGCGCGGCGAGGTCGTCAAGGACCCGTCGACGATCGCCACCGCGATCCGTATCGGCAACCCGGCCTCGTGGAAGTTCGCGCTGGCCGCCCGGGACGAGTCCGGCGGCTTCATCGACGAGGTGACGGACCGTGAGATTCTGCGCGCCTACCGGCTGTTGGCCGCGCAGGAGGGCGTCTTCGTCGAGCCCGCGTCCGCCGCGTCCGTCGCCGGTCTGCTGAAGGCGGCCGAGCAGGGCAAGGTCGACCCGGGCCAGCGCATCGTCTGCACCGTGACCGGAAACGGTCTCAAAGACCCCGACTGGGCCGTCGCGGGAGCCCCGCAGCCCGTCACCGTCCCGGTCGACGCGGCGACGGCGGCGGAGCGGCTCGGTCTGGCGTGAACCCGCCAGGCGTGAACCCGCCAGGTGCGGACCGCCAGGATCCGGTCCGTCGGGGTGAACCCCTCGGGCCGGCCCGGTAGGTCCCGCCGTGTTCGGCGGAACACGCCCAAGGCGGGCGGAAAACCGCCGGAAAGTCGACGGAAACCGCCCGCGGTCCGTCGGGCCGTCTCCCACGGCGACCCGACGGGGGTGCACGGGGGGCTTACGACACGCATCGTGCGCCTCCTGTGCGCCCTATGTCGCCACAGAACCTTCCTTCGATAGGCTGTACCGAACCCGCCCGCCGCATATGCCGCGGTGCGCGCCGTCCTTGCGGCCTCCGGGTCCTGGTACCCGTCCGTCGTAGTTCGTCGTTCCTTTCGCGGTCCTTCGAAAATCTCGTACATCACGCAGCTCAAGGAGAGTCATCGAGCGATGGCCGGTCCAGCGTTCCGCGCCGCCGCCGTCCGGGTGCGCGTCCCCGCCACCAGTGCCAACCTCGGCCCGGGCTTCGACGCCTTCGGCCTGTCACTGGGGCTCTACGACGACGTGGTCGTCCGGGTGGCCGACTCAGGGCTGCACATCGACATCGCGGGTGAGGGCAGCGAGACGCTGCCCCGCGACGAGAAGCACCTCCTCGTACGTTCCCTGCGCACCGCCTTCGACCTGCTGGGCGGCCAGCCGCGCGGCCTCGAGATCGTCTGCGCCAACCGCATCCCGCACGGCCGGGGCCTCGGCTCCTCCTCGGCGGCCATCTGCGCCGGCATCGTCGCCGCCCGCGCGGTGACCATAGGCGGCGAGAGCAGGCTCGACGACACCGCGCTCCTGGAGCTTGCGACCGAGATCGAGGGGCACCCCGACAACGTCGCGGCCTGTCTGCTCGGCGGTTTCACGCTCTCCTGGATGGAGTCCGGCGCCGCGCGGGCGATCAGGATGGAGCCCGCCGATTCCATCGTTCCGGTGGTCTTCGTACCGGGAAAGCCCGTGCTCACCGAGACCGCGCGCGGTCTGCTGCCGCGCACCGTCCCGCACGTCGACGCCGCCGCCAACGCGGGTCGTGCCGCACTGCTCGTCGAGGCCCTGACCCGGCGCCCCGAGCTGTTGCTGCCCGCGACCGAGGACCGGCTGCACCAGGAGTACCGGGCCCCGGCCATGCCGGAGAGCGCGGCTCTCGTGGAGCGCCTGCGCGCCGACGGAATCCCGGCGGTGATCTCCGGAGCGGGGCCCACGGTCCTCGCTCTGGCGGACCGTGCGTCGGCCGACAAGGTGGCCGATCTCGCAGGTCAGGGCTGGGCCGCCAACCGTCTGGACCTCGACGCCCAAGGGGCGTGCGTGTTGCCGCTCGCACCTGTCGGGGTCAATTGACGACGCACGGTCGCCGGATTTGGAGAGGGGGAATGTTTGTTGGATCCGGTAGTGTTAACCTCAAGTCTGCACCCGACCCCACCATGGCGAGGTGCTTCGCGTCCCCGTCCGGGACACCCATTCTTCCGGGAGCCTCCCAAACTGCTACGTGCCTTGCATTGGGTGCTATGCGCTGAGCAGTGCTGAGCACGCTCCGGAACCGGCGTGACCGAGCCGATGACACCGAACCTCAGTGCCACGGCTCCGGGAATCGTCATCACCAGCATGTTTCTTCCGCCGCTTTGGCGGACCACCGCCCCGGCACGGTCCACATAGCAGGACCAATGCCGGACAGCACAACCGGTCGCCGAGCCAGACAGGCCGACGTCCGCTCCAGGGAAGGACCCTTCGTGAGCGACACCACCGATCTGATGGGCGCACGTGTCGAGGAGACCGCTGCCGCGCCCGCCACGGACGCCTCCGCGCCTGCCACCGGTGCCGGCTCCAGGCGACGCCGCGGTACCGGCCTCGAGGGCATGGTGCTGGCCGAGCTGCAGCAGGTCGCATCCGGCCTCGGAATCAGGGGCACCGCGCGTATGCGCAAGAGCCAGCTGATCGAGGTCATCAAGGAGGCGCAGGCAGGAGGCGGTGCTCCGGCCAAGTCGGCGTCCGACGACGCCGCCGAGACCAAGCCGAAGCGCCGGACCACCTCGAAGGCCCGTACGGCCGACGAGTCCGCCGAGGCCGGGACGAAGGCCGAGAAGGTCGCCGCCGAGAAGGCCGTGGCCCAGCAGCAGATCGAGATCCCCGGCCAGCCGGCCGGCGGCCCCTCGCGCGCCGGTGAGGCCGAGCGCGCGGGCGAGGACGCCCCCGCCGACCGCCGTCGTCGTCGTGCCACCGCCGAGGCGGGCAGCCCGGAGACGGTCACCGCCGAGGCGAAGACCGAGCCGAAGGCCGATGCGCAGCAGGGCGACGCCGAGGGCGCCGACGGCCGTCGTGAGCGCCGCGAGCGCCGTGACCGCGACCGGGGCGGCCGTGACCGCGACCGCCGCGGCAACAAGGGTGACGAGCAGCAGGCCGGCCAGGGTGGCGGCCAGCAGCGCCCCGACCGCCAGGAGCGCCAGGAGCGTTCCGACCGCCAGCAGCAGGGCGGCGGACGTCAGGACCGTCAGGACCGTCAGCAGCCGCGTGACAGCGGCCCGCGTGACAACGGCCCCCGTGACAACGGCCCGCAGGACGACGACGACTTCGAGGGCGGCCGCCGCGGCCGTCGTGGCCGCTACCGGGACCGTCGTGGCCGTCGTGGACGCGACGAGATCGCCGAGCCGCAGGTCGCCGACGACGACGTGCTGATCCCCGTCGCGGGCATCCTCGACATCCTCGACAACTACGCGTTCATCCGTACGTCGGGCTACCTCCCGGGTCCCAACGACGTGTACGTCTCCCTCGCCCAGGTCCGTAAGAACGGTCTGCGCAAGGGTGACCACGTCACCGGTGCGGTGCGCCAGCCCAAGGACGGCGAGCGTCGCGAGAAGTTCAACGCGCTCGTCCGCCTCGACTCCGCGAACGGCATGGCGGCCGAATCCGGCCGCGGGCGCCCGGAGTTCAACAAGCTGACGCCCCTCTACCCGCAGGACCGGCTCCGCCTGGAGACCGACCCGGGTGTGCTGACGACCCGGATCATCGACCTCGTCGCGCCCATCGGCAAGGGCCAGCGCGGTCTGATCGTGGCCCCGCCGAAGACCGGCAAGACCATGATCATGCAGGCGATCGCCAACGCGATCACGCACAACAACCCCGAGTGCCACCTGATGGTCGTCCTGGTCGACGAGCGTCCGGAAGAGGTCACCGACATGCAGCGGTCGGTGAAGGGCGAGGTCATCTCCTCGACCTTCGACCGCCCGGCCGAGGACCACACCACGGTCGCCGAGCTCGCCATCGAGCGCGCCAAGCGTCTGGTGGAGCTGGGCCACGACGTCGTCGTGCTGCTCGACTCGATCACGCGTCTGGGCCGTGCGTACAACCTCGCCGCCCCGGCCTCCGGCCGCATCCTGTCCGGTGGTGTCGACTCGACCGCGCTCTACCCGCCGAAGCGCTTCTTCGGTGCCGCGCGCAACATCGAGGACGGCGGCTCGCTGACCATCCTGGCCACCGCGCTCGTCGACACCGGCTCGCGCATGGACGAGGTCATCTTCGAGGAGTTCAAGGGCACCGGCAACGCCGAGCTCAAGCTCGACCGGAAGCTCGCCGACAAGCGGGTCTTCCCGGCGGTGGACGTCGACGCGTCCGGTACCCGTAAGGAAGAGCTGCTGCTCGGCGCCGACGAGCTCGCCATCACCTGGAAGCTGCGCCGCGTGCTCCACGCGCTCGACCAGCAGCAGGCGATCGAGCTGCTGCTCGACAAGATGAAGCAGACGAAGTCGAACGCCGAGTTCCTGCTCCAGATCCAGAAGACCACTCCGTCGCCGGGCAACAACAACGACTGAGTTCTCAGGGCAAGAACCACCAGGGCCGCCCCCGTCACGCGAGTGACGGGGGCGGCCCCTTGCGCTGTCCGGGACACGTGTACGATCGCGCCCTTGAAGTACTGCTTACGCAGATCTGAACTCTTGACTCTGAGGGGGGACTTGAGTGGACACGTCCACGTCCACGTCCGGGGGCGGCAAGCACAGACGCCGTATACGGATCGCCGTTCCGGTTGCCGCGGCAGGCCTCGCCGCCGCGGTCGCCGGTGCGCTGCTGATGTCGTCGGCGAACGCGGCGCCCGTGTCGACGCCGCCCACGCCGAACGTGAAGGTCGGCAACTCCACGCCGTCCCAGGCGGTGCTGGAGAAGCGGGTCGAGGGTGCGGTCGCCGGTGACGACATCGCGGGCAGGACGACGCAGAAGGCGTCGCTGAGCGCCGGCACCGTCACGGCCAAGGTCGACCCGAAGATCATCGGCGGTACCACGACGACCATCAGCACGGCTCCGTTCATGGCCCAGCTCTGGTACTACGACGAGGCCAACGACCTCGGCTTCTTCTGCGGCGGTTCCGTCGTGTCGCCGACGAAGATCCTCACCGCCGCGCACTGCGTCAAGGGCTACGACTGGAAGGCCAACGGCGCCGTCATCACCGGGGCCACGCAGCTGGCCGACGAGGACGGCGTCCACGGCGGTACGGTCTCCGCCCCCTGGCGGCAGTGGAACCACCCGTCGTACAGCGCGACGACCATCGACAACGACATCGCGGTCATCACGCTGGCGAACCCCGTGACCGCCAAGCCGATCCGCATGACGACGTCCGGTGACACCGCGTCGTACGCGTCCGGCACCAAGGCGAAGCTCTTCGGCTGGGGCCGCACCACCTCCACGACCGAGGACATCTCCCCGACGCTGAAGACGGCCACGCTGCCGATCAACTCGGACACCACCTGCAAGTCCGCCTACGGCAGCGAGTTCGTCTCCGGCCACATGGTCTGCGCGGGCACCAAGGCGACCGGCAGCGACGCCGGCACCACCACGGCCTGCAACGGTGACTCCGGCGGCCCGCTGATCGTCAACGACCGCATCGTGGGCGTCGTCTCCTGGGGTGTCCAGGACTGCGTCGCACAGGGCGCCTACAGCGTCTTCTCGAAGGTCAGCACCTACGTCGGTGCCACCTACCCGCGGGTCGAGGACACCAACCTGAGCGGCGACCACAAGGCCGACCTGTGGGTCCGCGCCAAGTCGACGAAGACGGGTTACTCGAAGGACTCCAAGGGCACCTCGTTCGCCACGCGCGAGGCCTGGGGCAACTGGGACGGCGTCAACGTCGTGCTCCAGAGCGATCTGAACCGCGACGGCTACCAGGACCTCGTCGTCCGCGACAGCGCCTCCGGGAACGTCTTCTGGTCGCACTTCGTGCCGTCGGCCGGAGACTGGTCCACCACCCAGATCTTCAGCGGCTGGGGCACCCGCCAGCGCATCATCGCGCCGGGCGACCTCAACGGCGACGGCCTGCCCGACATCCTCTCCGTCGACTCCTCCGGAGTCATGTGGCAGTACCCGGGCAAGGGCAACGGCACCTTCTCGTCCCGCGTCCAGGTCGGCACCGGCTGGAGCCAGTACAACTCGGTGCGCGGCCACGGCGACTTCACCGGCGACGGCAAGGCCGACCTGATCGCGCGCAGCAAGACGGGCTCGTACATCTACCTGTACAAGGGCACCGGCAAGACCGGCAGCGGAGCCTTCTCCTCCCGCATCAAGGTGCGCACCTGGAGCAGCTACGACGCCTTCGACGCCGTCGGTGACGTGACCGGCGACGGCAAGGCCGACTTCCTGGCCCGCACCTCCGGCGGCACGCTGTACCTGTACCCGGGTACGGGCAAGGCCACCAGCGAGATCTTCGCCACGCGGATCTCGGTCGGCACCGGTTTCGACCAGTACGACATTTTCGGCTGACATCGCAGGTGAGCGGGTATGCGCCCGCTCGGACCGAACACTCGACGTGCCCACCGCGCTACGCGGTGGGCACGTTTTGTCGTGCAACCCTTTCCCGGGTTTCCCCGTCTGACCGTACGGAGTGACCATGGAGCGGTACGCCTCGTCACCACCGGAGGGGTCTGGCCCCGAAAGCAGGGGGTAACCGAGAGCAAAGAGGAAGCCGAGGAATACATGCCTGCCGAGAGCACGCCGGAGCCCGCCATACCGGGCGATCCCGGCCCCAGCACCCCGCCCCGCCAGAAGGGCGACCGCCGCAGGCCCCGCGGCACGCGGAGCAAGGCCCTGCTCGTCACGGCCTGGACCGCGGCGGGCATCGTGGTGCTCGGCGGCACCGGAGCCGGCTACCTGTACTTCAAGCTCAACGGCAACCTCAAGAACGTCGACATCAACCAGGCGCTCGGCAGCGACCGGCCGATCAAGGTCGACAACGGCTCCGAGAACATCCTGGTCCTCGGCTCGGACACCCGTTCCGGCGGCAACAAGAAGCTGGGCGGCGGCACCGACGACGGCAGCGCCCGCTCCGACACCGCGATGATCGTCCACGTGTACAAGGGCCACAAGAAGGCCAGCGTGGTGTCCGTCCCCCGCGACACGCTCGTGGAGCGCCCCTCCTGCGTCGACGCCGAGGGCGTCCGCCACGCCGCGGCCTCCGGCGCGATGTTCAACTCCGCCTACTCCACCGGCGGCGCCGCCTGCGCGGTGAAGACCGTCGAGTCCATGACCGGCATCCGTATGGACCACTACATCGAGGTCGACTTCAGCGGCTTCCAGAAGCTGATCGACGACCTGGGCGGCGTGACGGTCACCACGACCAAGGCCATCTCGGACCGCGAGAGCCATCTGCACCTGGCCGCCGGGTCGCACAACCTCGACGGGAAGCAGGCGCTCGGCCTGGTCCGCACCCGGCACGGCGTCGGCGACGGCTCCGACCTCGGCCGCATCCAGCTCCAGCAGGCCTTCATGAAGGCCCTGGTCGACCGCGTCAAGCACATCGGGATCCTGTCCAACCCGAAAAACCTGTACGACCTCGCCGACACCGCCACGAAGACGGTCACCACCGACTCGGACATCGGCAGCGTCACCGACCTCGCCTCCTTCGCCGGCGGCCTCAAGGGCATCGGCTCGTCCCACATGACCATGGTCACGATGCCGGTGCAGTACGACCCGGCCGACGGCAACCGGGTCCTGGTCGACAAGAAGAAGGCCGAGCTGGTCTGGAAGGCGCTCAAGGCCGACCAGCCGATCCCGAAGGCGGCCACCAAGGGCACCGCCACCGGAACCGCGAAGGGCGTCGTCAGCCCCGGCTGAGCCCCGTCCGCCCCAGGCCGGCCCGTGCGCGGACCCTTCGGGAATAGATCGTCGCGTCCCCCCGTTTTGGGGGATACGGCCAGTGCTGGCAGACTGGTACGTCGGCCCCGGTTCACGCGCCCGCATCCCGCGGTGGCGACCCGGTGCCCTCCCGAAACTAGGAGACACCTTGAAGCGCGACATCCACCCCGAGTACGTCGAGACGCAGGTCAGCTGTACCTGTGGCGCGTCGTTCACCACCCGCAGCACGATCTCCAGCGGCACCGTCCGTGCCGAGGTCTGCTCCGAGTGCCACCCGTTCTACACGGGCAAGCAGAAGATCCTCGACACCGGTGGCCGTGTGGCCCGCTTCGAGGCCCGCTTCGGCAAGGCTGCGGCTGCCAACAAGTAGCGAGCCCACAGCGCCGGTCTTCGGAGTCCCCCGCACGGGGACGCCGGGACCGGCGCTTTGCGGTGCAGCCCCTTCCCCCGGGCGCTCGACCCCGTTCGAGCAGGGGGACCCCCACGCCGTATCTACGTCCCGAGCCCGCCGAGGGCTGGGGACAGTCCATTGGAGCCGGAGATGTTCGAGGCGGTCGAGGAACTGATCGGCGAGCACGCCGATCTGGAGAAGAAGCTCGCTGACCCGTCGGTCCACGCCGACCAGGCCAACGCGCGCAAGCTCAACAAGCGCTACGCAGAGCTGACCCCGATCGTCGCGACGTACCGCTCCTGGAAGCAGACCGGGGAGGACATCGTCACGGCGAAGGAGTTCGCCGCCGACGACCCCGACTTCGCCGCCGAGGTCAAGGACCTGGAGAAGCAGCGCGAGGAGCTCACCGAGAAGCTCCGCCTGCTCCTGGTCCCGCGCGACCCGAGCGACGACAAGGACGTCATCCTGGAGATCAAGGCGGGCGCCGGCGGCGACGAGTCCGCCCTGTTCGCCGGTGACCTGCTGCGCATGTACCTGCGCTACGCCGAGCGCGTCGGCTGGAAGACCGAGATCATCGACTCCACCGAGTCCGAGCTCGGCGGTTACAAGGACGTCCAGGTCGCCGTGAAGACCAAGGGCGGCAACGGAGCGACGGAGCCCGGCCAGGGCGTCTGGGCCCGGATGAAGTACGAGGGCGGCGTGCACCGCGTGCAGCGCGTGCCCTCGACCGAGTCGCAGGGACGGATCCACACCTCCGCCGCCGGTGTCCTCGTCACCCCCGAGGCCGAGGAGGTCGACGTCGAGATCCTCGCGAACGACCTCCGCATCGACGTCTACCGCTCCTCGGGCCCCGGCGGCCAGTCCGTCAACACGACCGACTCCGCGGTGCGCATCACGCACATTCCCACCGGAGTCGTCGCCTCCTGCCAGAACGAGAAGAGCCAGCTGCAGAACAAGGAGCAGGCGATGCGTATCCTGCGCTCCAGGCTCCTCGCCGCGGCGCAGGAGGAAGCGGAGCGGGAGGCCTCCGACGTCCGCCGCAGCCAGGTCCGCACGGTCGACCGCTCCGAGAAGATCCGTACGTACAACTTCCCGGAGAATCGCATCTCGGACCACCGGGTCGGCTTCAAGGCGTACAACTTGGACCAGGTCCTCGACGGCGACCTCGATGCGATGATCCAGGCCTGCGTCGACGCGGACTCGGCCGCCAAGCTCGCCGCCGCATAACAGCAAACGACAACAGCTCAGCCCCGGAGGACCAGCGTGCAGCAACATTTTGGGGGGCGACCCCAGAACCCCCGCAGCGTGCTGCTCGCGGAAGTCGCCCAGGCCACCCAACGGCTGGCCGACGCCGGTGTGGCCTCGCCGCGCAACGACGCGGAGGAGCTCGCCGCCTTCGTCCACGGCGTGAAGCGGGGCGAGCTGCACACCGTCAAGGACACCGACTTCGACGCCCGCTACTGGGAGGTGACCGCGCGCCGCGAGGCGCGCGAGCCGCTCCAGCACATCACCGGGCGCGCCTACTTCCGCTACCTCGAACTCCAGGTGGGGCCGGGCGTGTTCGTCCCCCGCCCGGAGACCGAGTCGGTCGTGGGCTGGGCCATAGACGCCGTCCGCGCGATGGACGTCGTCGAACCGCTCATCGTGGACCTGTGCACCGGCTCGGGCGCCATCGCGCTCGCCCTCGCGCAGGAGGTCCCGCGCTCCCGCGTGCACGCCGTGGAGCTGTCCGAGGACGCCCTCAGGTGGACGCGCAAGAACGTCGAGGGGTCCAGGGTCGACCTGCGCCAGGGAGACGCCCTCGCGTCCTTCCCCGACCTCGACGGCCAGGTGGACCTGGTGATCTCCAACCCTCCGTACATCCCGCTCACCGAATGGGAGTACGTGCAGCCGGAGGCCCGGGACCACGACCCCGAACTCGCCCTGTTCTCGGGCGAGGACGGACTCGACCTCATCCGCGGCATCGAGCGCACCGCGCACCGGCTGCTGCGCCCCGGCGGCGTCGTCGTCATCGAGCACGCCGACACCCAGGGCGGACAGGTGCCGTGGATCTTCACCGAGGAGCGGGGCTGGGCCGACGCGGCCGACCACCCGGACCTCAACAACCGGCCGCGGTTCGCGACCGCCCGCAAGGCGATGCCGTGAGCCCGGCCCGGGCTGCCTCGGCGCACGGCGCCGTCGTGCGCGCGCGCACCGCGTTCCCCCGCACCCCCAGCCAGCAGTACGTGTACGAGGAGGCCCGCTAAATGGCACGGCGATACGACACCAACGACGCGACCGACCGCACCACAGGTCTGCGTGAGGCAGCGTCCGCCGTCCGCCGTGGCGAACTGGTGGTCCTCCCGACGGACACCGTCTACGGCATCGGTGCCGACGCGTTCACCTCGGAGGCCGTCGCCGACCTGCTGGACGCCAAGGGCCGGGGCCGCAACATGCCCACCCCCGTCCTCATCGGCTCCCCGAACACCCTGCACGGCCTCGTCACGGACTTCTCCGAGATGGCCTGGGAACTCGTCGACGCGTTCTGGCCCGGCGCCCTCACGCTCGTCGCCAAGCACCAGCCGTCCCTCCAGTGGGACCTCGGCGACACCCGGGGCACGGTGGCGATCCGCATGCCGCTGCACCCGGTCGCCATCGAGCTCCTCACCGAGGTCGGCCCCATGGCCGTCTCCTCCGCCAACCTCACCGGCCACCCGGCGCCGGAGAACTGCGACGCCGCGCAGGACATGCTCGGCGACTCCGTCTCGGTCTACCTGGACGGCGGTCCGACCCCGGGCAACGTGCCCTCCTCGATCGTCGACGTGACCGGCAAGGTGCCCGTGCTGCTGCGCGCGGGCGCGCTGTCGGCGGAGGAGCTCCGGAAGGTCGTACCCGACCTCGAGGTGGCGAATTGACAGCCCCTGACGCGGGGCGTGGATGGATAGGCACGGGGATCATGGGGACCGGTGGGTCCCCCCAGGGGTCCTTCCGCATCCTCCACGTCAGCACCGGCAATGTGTGCCGCTCGCCGATCACCGAGCGGCTGACCCGGCATGCCCTGGCGGACCGCCTCGGCGACCCCCTGTGGGGCGGCCTGATCGTGGAGAGCGCCGGCACCTGGGGGCACGAGGGCGCGCCCATGGAGGCCAACGCCGAGACCGTCCTCGCCGACTTCGGCGCGGACGCCTCCGGCTTCGTCGGCCGTGAACTGCTGGACGACCACGTCATCCGCGCGGACCTGGTCCTGACGGCCACCCGCGACCACCGGGCCCAGGTCATCTCCATGGGCCACTCGGCGGGCCTGCGCACCTTCACCCTGAAGGAGTTCACCCGGCTGGTGCGCGCCATAGACACCGCGACCCTGCCGCCCCTCCAGGACGGCGTGATCGAGCGCGCCGTCGCGCTGGTGCGGGCCGCGGCGGCCCTGCGCGGCTGGCTGCTGGCCCCGACCGCGGAGGCCGACGAGGTCTACGACCCCTACGGGGCGCCGCTGCCGTTCTTCCGGTCCATCGGGGACGAGATCAACGAGGCGCTGGATCCGGTCGTCACCGCTCTGACGGGAGTACCCGCGCGGACGTGAGACCGGGCGCCCCACCGGTCCCGGCCCTACATTGGACGTAAGCGCCCCGCCGAGGTCCGGAGTCCACCATGCCGGTCGCAAGCATGCTCGAAACGGATGTCCTGAGCCATCAGGATCCCGAGCTGGCCGAGATCCTCCTCGGTGAGCTGGACCGGCAGTCGACCACGCTCCAGCTGATCGCCGCCGAGAACTTCACCTCGCCGGCCGTGCTGGCGGCGCTCGGCTCGCCGCTGGCGAACAAGTACGCCGAGGGGTATCCCGGCGCCCGCCACCACGGCGGCTGCGAGATCGTCGACGTCGCCGAGCGGGTCGCCGTCGACCGCGCCAAGGCACTCTTCGGCGCCGAACACGCCAACGTCCAGTCCCACTCAGGGAGTTCGGCCGTCCTCGCCGCATACGCCGCCCTGCTGCGCCCCGGTGACACCGTGCTGGCGATGGGGCTGCCCTTCGGCGGTCACCTGACCCACGGCTCGCCCGCGAACTTCTCCGGCCGCTGGTTCGACTTCGTCGGCTACGGGGTGTCGGCGGAGTCCGGGCTCATCGACTACGACCAGGTACGCACCCTGGCCCGCGCCCACCGCCCCAAGGCGATCGTCTGCGGATCGATCTCGTACCCCCGGCACATCGACTACGCGCTGTTCCGGGAGATCGCCGACGAGGTCGGCGCCTATCTCATCGCGGACGCCGCCCACCCGATCGGACTGGTCGCCGGGGGAGCGGCGCCCAGTCCGGTGCCGTACGCCGACGTCGTGTGCGCCACCACCCACAAGGTGCTCCGGGGGCCGCGCGGCGGCATGCTGCTGTGCGGCGGCGAACTGGCCGAGCGGATCGACCGGGCCGTCTTCCCGTTCACCCAGGGCGGCGCGCAGATGCACACCATCGCGGCCAAGGCCGTCGCGTTCGGCGAGGCGGCGGGCCCGGCGTTCACCGCGTACGCCCATCAGGTGGTCGCCAACGCGCGCGTGCTCGCCGAGGGACTGGACGCGGAGGGGTTCGCGATCACCACGGGCGGCACCGACACCCATCTGCTCGCCGCGGATCCGGCGCCGCTCGGTGTCGACGGGCGCACCGCCCGCGGCCGGCTGGCGGCCGCCGGTATGGTCCTCGACACCTGTGCGCTGCCTCACGGCGACGCCCGCGGCCTGCGGCTCGGCACCGCCGCGCTGACCACGCAGGGGATGGGCGAGCGGGAGATGGCCCGGGTCTCCGCCCTGTTCGCGGGGGTGCTGAAGGACGAGATCGACGGCCGGACCGCGCGGGAGGAAGTGCGGGAGCTGACGGGAAGATTTCCTCCTTATCCGGACTGACCGGGGGTACGCGTACCGAGGTGCACAGCCACTCGTGCAACCATCGTCGCTACCCGGAAGTCCTCAACCGTATGCGTGCATCGCTAGGGTGTGGGGCTGTGATGGCCAGCGAGACCTGTGGGGAAGCCCGTGCGTGAATACCTGCTGACGCTCTGCATCACGGCCGCGGTGACGTATCTGCTGACAGGGCCGGTACGGAAGTTCGCGATCGTGGCCGGAGCCATGCCGGAAATCCGGGCGCGCGACGTGCACCGGGAACCCACGCCGAGGCTCGGCGGCATCGCGATGTTCTTCGGACTGTGCGCCGGCCTGCTGGTCGCGGACCACCTGACGAACCTCAACGCGGTGTTCTCGAACTCCAACGAACCGCGCGCCCTGCTCTCCGGAGCGGCCCTGATCTGGCTGATCGGCGTGCTGGACGACAAGTTCGAGATCGACGCCCTGATCAAACTCGGCGGCCAGATGATCGCCGCGGGTGTCATGGTCGTCCAGGGTCTGACGATCCTGTGGCTGCCGATCCCGGGTGTCGGTCTGGTCGCGCTGACCCAGTGGCAGGGCACCCTGCTGACGGTGGCGCTCGTCGTCATCACCATCAACGCGGTCAACTTCGTGGACGGTCTCGACGGACTGGCCGCCGGCATGGTGTGCATCGCGTCCGCCGCGTTCTTCCTCTACGCCTACCGCATCTGGTATTCGTACGGCATCGAGGCGGCGGCCCCGGCGACGCTGTTCGCGGCGATCCTGATGGGCATGTGCCTGGGCTTCCTGCCGCACAACATGCACCCCGCGCGGATCTTCATGGGCGACTCCGGCTCGATGCTCATCGGTCTGGTGCTGGCCGCCGGCGCGATCTCCATCACCGGGCAGATCGACCCCGACGTGATGAACCTCTTCTCCGGTTCCGAGCGCAACACCGTGCACCAGACCGTGCCGGTGTTCATCCCGCTGCTGCTGCCGCTGACGATCATCGCGATCCCGGCCGCCGACCTCGTGCTCGCCATCGTGCGGCGCACCTGGCGCGGACAGTCGCCGTTCGCGGCGGACCGCGGGCACCTGCACCACCGCCTCCTGGAGGTCGGCCACTCGCACAGCCGGGCCGTCCTGATCATGTACTTCTGGTCGGCGCTGATCTCCTTCGGCGCCCTCGCGTACTCGGTCAACTCGGGAGCCATGTGGAGCGTGCTCGTCATCGCCGCGCTCAGTGCGGTCGGTCTCGTGCTGCTCCTGCTGCCCCGCTTCACGCCCCGCGCCCCGCGCTGGGCCGAACACCTCCTGCCGCCGCGCTACCGCCGCCGCAGGGCCGCCGTGGCGGCCGGGGCGGGGGCCGCGGTCACCCACGAGACGGCAGGGGCCGAGGAGCCCGACGAGGCGCGTGAGCACCGTGCGCCGGTGGCCGCCGGAGTCTCAGGAGTCAACGGAGCGACGGCGATCGGTACCCGTTCGCGACTCCTGGACCGACGTGAGGCCGAGTCGTCGCGTTGATCCGAAGGTAAGAATCTGACTAACGCGTGACCAAAACGTGGGGTAAGAAAGCACCCCAATATCAGACAAGTCGGCGCGCGGCGCGCACAAACGCGCAGTGTCACTCTCATGTGTGACGGTCAGCACACCCATGAGGTAAAGACCTCATCAAATAGTTTGTGATACGGTTCACGAGAACCCAGGGCAGAGCCGAAGGACCCCAGTACGACGGTCCGTTGGTGTGAGGTTCTCTCTCGGCCCGGGTCTACGCTCGTCCATGACGACACGCCCCCCTTAGCAAGCGGAGTTGCCGCCATGCCGTCCAATGACGCCCGGATTCTCCTTCAAGCCGCTGTGCCCACAGCTGCCGTCGGCGCGATCGCCGCCGTCGTCAGTGGTGTGGTCGCCGGCGGCAAGGGAGCGATCGGGGCGGTCGTCGCGACGCTGGTCGTGATCCTCTTCATGGGGCTCGGGCTCTACGTTCTGCAGCGCACCGCCAAATCGCTTCCGCATTTGTTCCAGGCGATGGGCCTCTTGCTCTACACGGCGCAGATTCTTCTGCTGTTCATCTTTGTCGCCGTGTTCAAGAACACCTCGCTGTTCAACCCCAAGTCCTTCGCGCTCACCCTGCTCGTCACCACTCTCGTGTGGATCGGCGCACAGGCGCGTGCCCATATGAAGGCCAAGATCCTGTACGTCGAACCCGACTCTTCGAAGGCCGAAAAGCCCGAAAAGAAGGGGCACTCGTCGTGAGGGGTAGGGCCGGGATAAGTGCGCGTAAGAGATCCTGCTATCGTCCGGTGCCAACTGCGGCATCGCGGGCGCGGGCATCTGAGCTGACGCCTGCTCAATCGCGAGGCTTGATGCCCCACAGCCGCCCCCACATCCGTAACACCAGTCCAGTGCCGAACCGCGGCTGTCCGCCGCGCCGACACAACGAGGTTGCCGTACCTATGCGCCACGCTGAAGGAGCCCGCGGTGAGTGCTGACCCGACACAGGTGCTCGCCTTCGAGACCGACTGCCACATCTTCGACGGCTGTGGCTTCCCGGCTCCCGGCCTGCACTCGTTCCTGTTCGAGCCCCTCTGGGGCGACGCGGACAGCAACCTGTACTTCAACAAGACGATGCTCCTGGCGCTGCTCGGTTCGATCATCGTCGTCGGCTTCTTCTGGGCCGCCTTCCGTAAGCCGAAGGTCGTCCCGGGCAAGCTGCAGATGGTCGCCGAGGCCGGCTACGACTTCATCCGCCGCGGTGTCGTCTACGAGACGATCGGCAAGAAGGAAGGCGAGAAGTACGTCCCGCTGGTCGTCTCGCTGTTCTTCTTCATCTGGATGATGAACCTCTGGTCGATCATTCCGGTCGCGCAGTTCCCGGTCACGGCGATCATCGCCTACCCCGCGGTTCTCGCCCTGATCGTCTACGTCGTCTGGGTGTCCCTGACGTTCAAGCGCCACGGATTCGTCGGAGCGTTCAAGAACTTCAGCGGCTACGACAAGTCGCTGGGCCCGGTTCTGCCGCTCGCCATGTTCATCGAGCTGCTCTCGAACCTGATCGTCCGGCCGTTCACGCACGCGGTGCGACTCTTCGCGAACATGTTCGCGGGTCACACCCTGCTGCTGCTGTTCACGATCGCGTCCTGGTACCTGCTCAACGGCTTCGGGATCGCCTACGCCGGCGTCTCGTTCGTCATGGTCATCGTCATGACGGCCTTCGAGCTGTTCATCCAGGCACTGCAGGCGTACGTGTTCGTGCTGCTGACCTGCACCTTCATCCAGGGCGCGCTCGCCGAGCACCACTGAGCGCCCCGCCTCACCACCCCCTGATCGTCCGGTGGCCAACCCCCACCGGTCCGTAAAGAAGAAGGAAGAATCGGCATGTCCGCTCTCCAGACCCTTGCTGCCGACGGCGTCACCGGCTCCCTCGGTTCCATCGGCTACGGCCTCGCGGCCATCGGCCCCGGCGTCGGCGTCGGCATCATCTTCGGTAACGGCACCCAGGCCCTCGCCCGTCAGCCTGAAGCCGCCGGTCTGATCCGCGCCAACCAGATCCTCGGCTTCGCCTTCTGTGAGGCGCTCGCCCTCATCGGTCTGGTCATGCCGTTCGTCTACGGCGTCTGATCCACCAGATCAGCGACAGCCCACTAGACGAAAGGCACTGACATGAGCCACTTGCTCATTCTGGCGGCCGAGGAGAAGGAAAACCCTCTCATCCCGCCGATCCCCGAGCTTGTCATCGGCCTGCTCGCCTTCGTCATCGTCTTCGGTTTCCTGGCCTGGAAGCTTCTCCCGAACATCAACAAGGTTCTGGAGCAGCGCCGCGAGGCCATCGAGGGCGGTATCGAGAAGGCCGAGGCCGCGCAGACCGAGGCCCAGAGCGTTCTTGAGCAGTACAAGGCTCAGCTCGCCGAAGCCCGGCACGAGGCCGCGCGCCTGCGCCAGGAAGCGACGGAGCAGGGCGCCACGCTCATCGCCGAGATGCGCGCGGAAGGCCAGCGGCAGCGCGAGGAGATCGTCGCCGCCGGTCACACGCAGATCGAGGCCGACCGCAAGGCCGCCGCTCAGGCGCTGCGTCAGGACGTCGGCCACCTGGCCACCGACCTGGCCGGCAAGCTCGTCGGCGAGTCCCTCGAGGACCACGCCCGGCAGAGCCGCGTGATCGACCGTTTCCTCTCCGAGCTTGAGGAGAAGGCCGAGGCGACTCGATGACAGCGCACGGAGCGAGCCGCGAGGCAACCGCAGCCGCACGTGAGCGTCTCGACGCGCTGACGGACTCGACGTCCGTGGACGCGGCACAGCTCGCCGACGAGCTGGCCGCGGTCACCGCGCTGCTCCACCGCGAGGTGTCGCTGCGTCGGGTCCTCACCGACCCGGCGCAGCCCGGCGAGGCCAAGGCCGAGCTGGTCCAGCGCCTGCTCGGCACCCAGGTGGGCGGCACCACCGCCGACCTGGTGTCCGGAATGGTGCGTTCCCGCTGGTCGCAGCCCCGCGACCTGGTGGACGCCCTCGAGGAGCTCACCGCCACCGCCGACCTCACGGCGGCGCAGCGGAAGGGTTCGCTCGACAACGTCGAGGACGAGCTGTTCCGCTTCGGCCGGATCGTCGCCTCGAACACCGGGCTGCGCGCCGCGCTGACCGACCGGGCCGCCACCACGGCGGCCAAGAGCGAGCTGCTGCACAGCCTGCTCGGCGGCCGGGCCGACGTGACGACCGAGCGTCTGGTGAAGCGTCTGGTGACCGCGCCGCGCGGACGTAGCCTGGAAGCGGGACTCGAGTCCCTGTCCCGGCTCGCCGCCGAGCGCCGCAACCGCATGGTGGCCGTGGTCACCTCGGCGGTGCCGCTGAGCGACGGACAGAAGCAGCGCCTCGGCGCTTCTCTGGCCAAGCTCTACGGCCGCCCGATGCACCTGAACCTCGACGTGGACCCCGATGTCCTCGGCGGGATCCGGGTGCAGGTCGGCGACGAGGTCATCAACGGTTCCATCGCGGACCGTCTCGAGGACGCCGCCCGCCGCATGGCGAGCTAGTAATCCCATAAGCAGTACGCACTTACGGCCCTGGTTGGGCCGTGCAGAGGATTCACCTCTCATCGGGGGGAGTCCCCATCCCCCCAAAGTGAAACTTCGGGCCCAACAAGGAGAGCAGGGAACCCAGATGGCGGAGCTCACGATCCGGCCGGAGGAGATCCGGGACGCACTGGAGAACTTTGTCCAGTCGTACCAGCCGGACGCGGCCTCGCGCGAGGAGGTCGGTACGGTCACCGTCGCCGGCGACGGTATCGCCAAGATCGAGGGTCTTCCCTCGGCCATGGCCAACGAACTGCTGAAGTTCGAGGACGGAACCCTCGGCCTCGCGCTGAACCTGGAAGAGCGCGAGATCGGTGCGGTCGTCCTCGGCGAGTTCAGTGGAATCGAGGAGGGCCAGCCGGTGCAGCGCACCGGTGAGGTCCTGTCCGTCGCGGTGGGCGAGGGCTACCTCGGCCGCGTCGTCGACCCGCTCGGCAACCCGATCGACGGCCTCGGCGAGATCGAGACGTCCGGCCGCCGCGCCCTCGAGCTGCAGGCCCCGGGCGTCATGGTCCGCAAGTCGGTGCACGAGCCGATGGAGACGGGCTACAAGGCCGTCGACGCGATGACCCCGATCGGCCGTGGCCAGCGTCAGCTGGTCATCGGCGACCGTCAGACCGGCAAGACCGCGCTGGCCGTCGACACGATCATCAACCAGCGCGACAACTGGCGCTCGGGCGACACCAAGAAGCAGGTCCGCTGCATCTACGTCGCCATCGGTCAGAAGGGCTCGACCATCGCCTCCGTGCGTGGCGCCCTCGAAGAGGCCGGCGCGCTGGAGTACACGACCATCGTCGCCGCCCCGGCGTCCGACCCGGCCGGCTTCAAGTACCTGGCGCCGTACACCGGTTCGGCCATCGGTCAGCAGTGGATGTACGAGGGCAAGCACGTCCTCATCATCTTCGACGACCTCTCGAAGCAGGCCGACGCCTACCGCGCCGTGTCCCTGCTGCTCCGCCGTCCGCCGGGGCGCGAGGCCTACCCCGGTGACGTCTTCTACCTGCACTCCCGTCTGCTGGAGCGCTGCGCGAAGCTCTCCGACGACCTGGGCGCCGGTTCGATGACGGGTCTGCCGATCGTCGAGACCAAGGCGAACGACGTGTCGGCGTTCATCCCGACCAACGTCATCTCCATCACCGACGGCCAGTGCTTCCTTGAGTCCGACCTGTTCAACGCCGGTCAGCGTCCGGCCCTGAACGTCGGTATCTCGGTCTCCCGCGTCGGTGGCTCCGCCCAGCACAAGGCGATGAAGCAGGTCTCCGGCCGTCTTCGCCTCGACCTGGCCCAGTACCGCGAGCTGGAGGCGTTCGCCGCCTTCGGTTCCGACCTGGACGCCGCGTCGAAGGCGCAGCTGGAGCGCGGTCAGCGTCTGGTCGAGCTGCTCAAGCAGGCTCAGTACCAGCCGATGCCGACCGAGGACCAGGTCGTCTCCGTGTGGTCCGCGACCACCGGCAAGATGGACGACGTACCGGTCGCCGACATCCGCCGCTTCGAGAAGGAGCTCCTGGAGTACCTGCACCGCAAGGAGCAGGGCCTCATGACCTCCATCAAGGAGGGCGGCAAGATGTCGGACGACACGCTCACCGCCGTCGCGGACGCCATCGTCGACTTCAAGAAGCAGTTCGAGACCTCGGACGGGAAGCTTCTCGGCGAGGACGCTCCGGCCGCTGCCAAGTGACGTAAGGAAGGGACCTGACTCATGGGAGCCCAGCTCCGGGTCTACAAGCGTCGCATCCGATCCGTCACCGCGACCAAGAAGATCACCAAGGCGATGGAGATGATCGCCGCCTCGCGCGTCGTCAAGGCGCAGCGCAAGGTGGCGGCCTCCGCGCCGTACGCGACCGAGCTCACCCGCGCGGTCACGGCGGTCGGCACCGGCTCGAACACCAAGCACCCGCTGACGACGGAGGCGGAGACGGCGACCCGTTCCGCGGTGCTGCTCCTCACGAGCGACCGCGGACTGGCCGGCGCCTTCAACTCCAACGCCATCAAGGCGGCGGAGCTGCTGACCGCCCGTCTCGAGGCCGAGGGCAAGACGGTCGACACGTACATCGTCGGCCGCCGCGGTCTGGCCCACTACAACTTCCGCGAGCGCAAGGTCGCGGAGTCGTGGTCGGGCTTCACCGACGAGCCCACGTACGCGGACGCGAAGAAGGTCGCGGGTCCGCTCATCGAGGCCATCGAGAAGGAGACGGCGGACGGCGGCGTGGACGAACTCCACATCGTCTACACCGAGTTCGTCTCGATGATGACGCAGACGGCCATCGACGGCCGGCTGCTGCCGCTTCGCCTCGAAGAGGTGGCGGAGGAGGCGCCCAAGGGCGAGATCCTTCCGCTGTACGAGTTCGAGCCGTCGGCGGAGGACGTCCTTGACGCCCTTCTGCCGCGCTACGTCGAGAGCCGTATCTACAACGCGCTGCTCCAGTCGGCTGCTTCCAAGCACGCCGCCACGCGCCGCGCGATGAAGTCGGCGACCGACAACGCGGGAGACCTGATCACCTCTCTCTCCCGTCTTGCCAATGCGGCCCGCCAGGCCGAAATCACCCAGGAAATCAGCGAGATCGTCGGTGGCTCCGCAGCCCTTGCCGACGCGACCGCGGGGAGTGACAAGTAATGACGACGACTTCTGAGACGGCCGTTGCCACGGGCCGCGTCGCCCGGGTCATCGGCCCGGTCGTCGACGTGGAGTTCCCCGTCGACGCGATGCCGGAGATCTACAACGCCCTTCACGTCGAGGTGGCCGACCCGGCCAACGCCGGCGAGCTGAAGACGCTGACCCTGGAAGTCGCCCAGCACCTGGGTGACGGCCTGGTCCGTACGATCTCCATGCAGCCCACCGACGGTCTGGTCCGCCAGGCCGCGGTCACCGACACCGGAACGGGCATCTCCGTCCCGGTCGGTGACTTCACCAAGGGCAAGGTGTTCAACACCCTCGGTGAGGTGCTGAACAGCGACGAGAAGTACTCGGGCGAGCGCTGGTCCATCCACCGCAAGGCCCCGCGCTTCGACGAGCTCGAGTCGAAGACCGAGATGTTCGAGACCGGCGTCAAGGTCATCGACCTCCTCACCCCGTACGTCAAGGGTGGAAAGATCGGTCTGTTCGGTGGTGCCGGTGTCGGCAAGACGGTGCTCATCCAGGAGATGATCTACCGCGTCGCCAACAACCACGACGGTGTCTCCGTGTTCGCCGGTGTCGGCGAGCGCACGCGTGAGGGCAACGACCTCATCGAGGAGATGGCGGAGTCGGGCGTCATCGACAAGACCGCCCTTGTCTTCGGCCAGATGGACGAGCCCCCGGGCACCCGTCTGCGCGTGGCCCTCGCGGGTCTGACCATGGCGGAGTACTTCCGCGATGTGCAGAAGCAGGACGTGCTGTTCTTCATCGACAACATCTTCCGCTTCACGCAGGCCGGTTCCGAGGTCTCGACCCTGCTCGGCCGTATGCCCTCCGCGGTGGGTTACCAGCCGAACCTGGCCGACGAGATGGGTCTCCTCCAGGAGCGCATCACCTCGACCCGCGGTCACTCGATCACCTCGATGCAGGCGATCTACGTCCCCGCGGACGACCTGACCGACCCGGCCCCGGCCACCACGTTCGCCCACCTCGACGCGACGACGGTTCTCTCCCGTCCGATCTCGGAGAAGGGCATCTACCCGGCCGTGGACCCGCTGGACTCCACGTCCCGCATCCTGGACCCCCGCTACATCGCGGCGGACCACTACGCGGCCGCGATGCGCGTCAAGTCGGTTCTTCAGAAGTACAAGGACCTTCAGGACATCATCGCGATCCTCGGTATCGACGAGCTGGGCGAGGAGGACAAGCTCACCGTCCACCGTGCCCGTCGCGTGGAGCGCTTCCTGTCCCAGAACACCCACGTCGCCAAGCAGTTCACCGGCGTCGACGGGTCGGACGTCCCGCTGGACGAGTCGATCGTGGCCTTCAACGCGATCATCGACGGCGAGTACGACCACTTCCCGGAGCAGGCGTTCTTCCTCTGCGGTGGCATTGAGGACCTCAAGGCCAACGCCAAGGAGCTCGGCGTCTCCTGAACCTCGTGTTCTTGAGTGAGGGGGGCGGGGCCGCGCCTCGCGGGGTGCGGTCCGTCCCCCCTCCGTACGCCTACTAGACTTTGACCCAACACCCGGCAGCAACGCCGGGTGGTGACCCGAGGAGCCCACCTTGGCTGCTGAGCTGCACGTCGAGCTCGTCGCCGCGGACCGTAACGTCTGGTCCGGCGAGGCCACCCTGGTCGTCGCGCGTACCACGTCCGGCGACATCGGCGTCATGCCCGGTCACCAGCCGCTTCTCGGTGTGCTGGAGTCGGGCCCGGTGACCATCCGTACGAGTGAAGGTGAAACGGTCATCGCCGCGGTGCACGGCGGTTTCATCTCATTCGCCGACAACAAGCTGTCACTTCTGGCCGAGATCGCCGAGCTGTCGGACGAGATCGATGTCCAGCGTGCGGAGCGAGCGCTCGAGCGCGCGAAGTCGGACGCCGACGCGTCCGCCGAGCGCCGCGCGGACGTCCGTCTGCGTGCGGTGTCGACGCGCTGACCCTCGGTGCGACCCCAGCCCTTTAGGCGCTGGGGGAGCACTGTGTGAAGCTTTGCCTCAGCCGCGGCTGGGACCGGATCACTCCGGCCCTGGCCGCGGCTGAGGCAAATCCGGAAGTTTTTTCTTTTCCGTTACCTAGGAGACGAGGAGGTCGGTGTCGATGGTCCTCGCTCTGACTGTGTGCGGAGTGGTAGTGGCCCTTGTGGTGGTGGGGCTGTTCGTCTTCGGCCTCCGCCGCCGGCTCATCCAGCGTTCCGGCGGGACGTTCGACTGCAGCCTGCGCTGGGACGTCCCCGAGAAGGGCGACACCAGCGGCAAGGGCTGGAGCTACGGGGTCGCCCGCTACAACGGTGACCGCGTCGAGTGGTACCGCGTCTTCTCGTACGCCCCCCGCCCGCGCCGCGTCCTCGAACGCTCGGCGATCGAGGTGGCGGGCCGCCGCGCCGCGGACGGCGAGGAGGAGCTCGCGCTGCTCTCCGACGCGATCGTCCTCGCCTGCCTGCATCGCGGGACGCGCCTCGAGCTGGCGATGAGTGAGGACGCCCTGACCGGATTCCTCGCCTGGCTGGAGGCGGCTCCGCCCGGCCAGAGGGTGAACGTCGCCTAGGTCCTGTCGTCACGTTCCGGCCTGCCCCGCGACACCACGCACGCTCCCCCCGAGCTCTGCGGGCAGGGGGCACCCCACGCGCCGCACCGGGCGAAAGCCCGGGTGCGTCCGGTACGAGGGCTTCCGCCCGGCACGCCGGGAGCGGGCACCCGACGCCGCGGGCCGCCCTCCGGGCGACGACGGGAAGGTGACGACAGGGCCCGGGTCCCACGACAGAGAACCGCGGGCAGACCCTGAGGTCTGCCCGCGGTTCGTTCGTGGTGCGGTGGGGACCGGTGTCCGGTCCGGCGGTACTAGTTCAGGCCGCTGTTGATGGCGCTGACGAGTTCACCGTTGCTGGTGTCCCCGCTGAACTCCCAGAAGAAGGCGCCGCCGAGACCCTGGTTCTTGGCCCACGACATCTTCGTGCCGATGGTGGCCGGGGTGTCGTACGACCACCAGTTGTTGCCGCAGAAGGCGTACGCCGTGCCGGCGACGGTGCCGTTGGAGGGGCAGCTCGTCTTGAGGACCTTGTAGTCCTCGATGCCCTGCTCGTACGTGCCCGCCGCGGGCCCGGTCGCCGTGCCGCCGGGAGCGGCCTGGGTGACGCCGGTCCAGCCGCGGCCGTAGAAGCCGATGCCGATGAGCAGCTTGCTCGCGGGCACGCCCTTCGACTTGAACTTCGCGATCGCGTCGGCCGTGGTGAAGCCGGGCGTCGGGATGCCGCTGTACGAGGTGAGCGGGGAGTGCGGGGCGGTGGGACCCTGCGCCGCGAACGCGCCGAAGAAGTCGTACGACATCACGTTGTACCAGTCGACGTACTGCGCGGCGCCCGCGTAGTCGGCGGCGTCGATCTTTCCGCCCGAGGTGCCGTCGGCCGTGGTGGCGGCGGTGACCAGGTTGTTCGTGCCGAACTTGGCGCGCAGGGCGCCCATGAGGTTCTTGTACGCCGCGGCACCGCTGGTGTCGCAGGACAGACCGCAGGCGTTCGGGTACTCCCAGTCGATGTCGATGCCGTCGAAGACGTCGGCCCAGCGCGGGTCCTCGACCAGGCTGTAGCAGGAGTTGGCGAACGCGGTCGGGTTGGCCGCGGCCTGCGCGAAGCCGCCGGACCAGGTCCAGCCGCCGAAGGACCAGAGGATCTTGATGTTCGGGTACTTGGCCTTCAGCTCACGCAGCTGGTTGAAGTTGCCGCGCAGCGGCTGGTCCCAGGTGTCGGCCACGCCGCTGACCGACTGGTCGGCGGTGAAGGCCTTGTCGTAGTCGGCGTAGGAGTCGCCGATGGCGCACTGGCCGTTGGTGACGTTGCCGAAGGCGTAGTTGATGTGCGTGATCTTGGCGGCCGAGCCGGACGTCACCAGGTTCTTGACGTTGTAGTTGCGGCCGTAGATGCCCCACTCGGTGAAGTAGCCGAGCTTGACGGCCTTGCCGGTGGGCGGCGGGTCGGTGGTGCCGCCGGTGGTGCGGACCGCGACCGCGCCGCTGACCGGACCGGTCTGGTCGGCGGTGTCACGGGCCTGGACGGTGTACGAGTAGTCGGTGCCGGCGGTGAGGCCGGTGTCCGTGTACGAGGTCGTCGTCACGGTCGCGACCTTGGTGCCGCCGCGCAGGACGTCGTAGTTCTTGACGCCCTTGTCGTCGGTGGCCGCGCTCCAGGAGAGCTTCACCGAGGTGTTGGCCACGGAGGAAGCGGTGGGCGTGCCGGGGGCGGAGGGCGCACTGTCACCGGGGACGGTGGTGCCTCCGTCACAACTGCCGCCGTTCAGCTTGCAGTTGGAGGGGGAGCCGGAACCGGAGCCGTTGAAGCCGAAGGAGACGGAGGCGCCCGCGGCCAGGCTGCCGTTCCAGGACTTGTTCTTGGCGGTCCAGTGGTTGCCCGAGCTGGTGACGTCCGCGTCCCAGGCCGAGGTGACCGAGGTGCCGGAGGGGAAGTCCCACTCGATCGTCCACGAGCTGATCGCGGCGGTACCGGTGTTCTTGACGGTCCACTTGCCCTCGAAGCCGGTGCCCCAGTCCTGGGTCTTGGCGTACGTGGCGGTGGCGTTGGTGGCGGCCTGGGCGGGGCCCGCGAGGCCGACGAGGGCGGCGAGGGGGAGGAGCAGGGTGGTGAGCCCCGCGACGGTTCTGTGTCTGGCTCTCTGCCGGAAGCGCATGAAGCCTCTCCTCTTTGGTCTGGTGCTCCGGGGCGCCGTAGCGGGTGGAGGTCGCGATCGTGCCGCCCGTGGGGGGCGTGCGCTCGCTCGTGCTCCGGCCCGCGCCGTGCCCCATCGACTGGGGGGTGTCGTGGGCATGCCTAAGCGCAGTGGGGCGAGAATAGAAAGGTCTGGACCACGAGTCAATAGGTCTGGACCAGTGGATCCGGTCGCCCTCAGATCCCCAACTCCTGTGCGAGCACGGCCGCTTGTACCCGGCTCCGGAGTTCCAGCTTGCCCAGCAGTCGGCTGACGTGCGTCTTCACCGTTCCCTCCGCCATGTCGAGGCGGACCGCGATCTCCGCGTTCGGCAGCCCCTCACCCAGGCAGGAAAGGACCTCCCGCTCACGCCGGGTCAGGGCGTCCAGCACGGCCGGGTCGGCGCTCGGCTCCCGTCCGGGCCGGGCCGCGAACGCGGCGATCACCCTGCGTGTGACGGCCGGCGCGACGATCCCCTCCCCGCGCGCCACCGTCCGTACCGCTTCCAGGAGGTCCCGGGCGTCGGCGCTCTTCAGCAAGAAGCCCGAGGCGCCCGCGCGCAGTGCCCCGAAGACGTACTCGTCGAGGTCGAAGGTGGTCAGCACGAGGACGTCGGCGAGCCGCTCGGCGACCACCTGCCGGGTCGCGGACACCCCGTCCAGGCGCGGCATCTGGACGTCCATCAGCACGACGTCCGGCCGCAGTTCGCGCGCGAGGGCCACGGCCCGCTCCCCGTCCGCGGCCTCGCCGGCCACCTCGATGTCGGGCGCGCTGCGCAGGATCAGGACCAGCCCGGCGCGTACCGCTGCCTGGTCCTCGGCGACGAGCACACGGATCATGCTTCTTCCCCTCCGGTGACGGGTGCCCCGCGGGTGAACGGCAGGGCGGCGCGTACGGTCCAGGTCCGGCCCGCGCGGGAGTCCTCGGGTCCTGCCTCGAAGGTGCCTCCGAGCAGCCCGGTCCGTTCCCGCATCCCGACGAGACCGGCCCCGGAGCCCGGGGCCCGCGGACCGGCCCGGTCGCCGTACGGGCTGGCGATCCGCACACTGAGCGAGCCGTCGGTCCGGGCGAGCGCGACGGTGACCCGGCCCGGCGCGGCGTGCTTGAGGGCGTTGGTCAGGGACTCCTGGACGATCCGGTACGCGGCGAGTTCGACCGGGGCCGGCAGCCGTTCCCCGGGCGTCGCGTCCAGCGTGACGTCGAGCCCGTTGGCGCGAGCCGTCGCCAGAAGGGCTTCGAGACCGTCGAGCGTGGGCGCCGCCGCGGGCAGGCGGTCCTCGCCCTGGTCCCGCAGGATGCCGATCAGCCGCCGCATCTCGGCGAGGCCCTCGACGCTGTTCTCCCGGATGACGCCGAGGGCGTCCCGTGAGGTCACCGGGTCGTCGAGGGAGAGCGCGGCCGTCGAGTGGATGGCGATCGCCGACAGGTGGTTGGCCACCATGTCGTGCAACTCCCGCGCCATGCGGGCGCGTTCGGCCGTGACGGCCTGGGTGCGGTCGATCTCGGCGAGCAGCGCGGTCTGCTCGGCGCGCAGCCGCTCGGCGTCGGCGGCGTCGCGGTGGTTGCGGACGATCCAGCCGGTGGCGGCGGGGGTGTAGGTCACGAGGCCGGTGAACACCCCGATCAGCAGCCCCTCGGGCCGGTGCCAGGCGACGACCGGCCCCACCGTCGCGACCACCGTGATCAGCCCGGTGATCCAGGGGATCCGCCGGGCCGAGCCCGGTGATCCGTAGAGGACCGCCGCGTACACCAGGTCGGTGTACATCACGAGGGTGGCGAGATTGCCCCGGGTCAGCAGGTCCGCCACCAGGGCCAGAGTTCCCAGCAACAGGGCGGTACGCGGCCGGACCCGGCGCAGCACCTCGCAGCCCGCCGTGACGGCCAGCGGGACGAGGACCGCCCAGCCCGCGTCGAGACGGACGACCGGATCGTGCGCGGCGCGGCTGTGCAGCCCGGCGGCCCAGAGGCCGAGTCCGCCGAGCAGCCCGGCCACGGCGATGCGTACGTCGTCGCGGTGCGGACGGGGGAGTCGCGGGGCCATGCGTCCATCCAACACGGCGGGCCGAGGCCGGGCGTCACCGTCACGGGTGACCCGCCACTGCATCGAAGGATGCAGTGGGGGGTCGTCCTCGCCGACGACGTGCCGGGCCCCCGGACCGGTGAGTCTGGAGCGGTGAACGAGAGGAACGAACCGTGATCGTCGGACTGATCGTCGCCTGCGAGGTGGCCTTCTGGGTGCTGCTGGCGGCGGGCCTCGCCGTCCGCTACCTGCTGAAGTGGCGCCGCACCGGACTCGCCCTGCTGCTGGGCGAGCCCCTCCTCGAGCTGGTCCTGTTCGCGGTGACGGCGGCGGACCTCCGCAACGGCGCCGAACCGGGCCCCGAGCACGGCCTCGCCGCGCTGTACATCGGTTTCACCGTCGCCTACGGCCACCTCACGATCCGGTGGCTCGACGGGCACGCCGCCCACCGCCTGGCCGGTGGCCCGCGACCGCCGGGGCCGCCCCGCCACGGCATGGCCCGTGCCGCCCACGAGGGCCGGCTCTGGCTGCGCACGGTGCTCGCCGCCGTGGTCGCCTGCGCGCTGCTCCAGGGCGCCGTCCGGTACGTCGGTGACGGCGCGACGGAGTCGCTGCGCGGGTACCAGTGGACGGCGTTGCGGGTGGTGGCGATCCACGGGGTGATCGCGCTGTCGTATCTGGTCCTGCCGAAGAGGGCCCCGAAGGGCGAACCGGAGCGGCCCCGCCCGCCCGCCTGACGCCGCCCGCCCTGCTCGGACCGTCCGCGACCGCCCGGGCGCCTCACCCCGTCCGGGGCCGGGCGCCCGGCCCCGGACGTCCGGCTCGGCCTAGCGCTCGCCGCCCGGCACCCACAGCACGTCGCCCACGTCCTTGTTCGCGGTGCGCGCCAGGATGAACAGGAGGTCGGAGAGGCGGTTGAGGTAGGTGGCGGTGAGCGGGTTCATCGCCTCGCCGTGGACCTCCAGCGCCGCCCAGGTGGAGCGCTCGGCCCGGCGGACGACCGTGCACGCCTGGTGGAGGAGGGCCGCTCCGGCGGTGCCGCCGGGCAGGATGAAGGAGCGGAGCTTCTCCAGGCGTTCGTTGAAGAGGTCGCAGTCCGCCTCGAGCCGGTCGACGTAGAACTGCTCCACCCGCAGCGGCGGGTACTTCGGGTCCTCGACCACCGGAGTCGACAGGTCCGCGCCCACGTCGAACAGGTCGTTCTGGACGCGGGTGAGGACCTGGACGACCTCCGCCTCCAGGCCCCCCAGCGCGATCGCCGTACCGATCACCGCGTTCGCCTCGTTGGTGTCGGCGTACGCCGAGATCCGCAGATCGGTCTTGGCGACCCTGCTCATGTCGCCGAGGGCGGTGGTGCCCTGGTCGCCGGTCCTGGTGTAGATGCGCGTCAGATTGACCATGGGGTCAGCCTAGTTACGCCCCGGCCGTCCGGAACGCCCGTGTGCCCACCGTCACGGCGAGCGCGGTGAGGCCGAGGGCCACCAGTGCCCCGTACAGCGTGTGCGCGGTGGCGTACGAGCCGATGCAGGCGTCCCGCACCGCGTCCACCAGGTAGCGCAGCGGCATGAGGTGCGGGAGGACGTCCAGCCGGCCGGGGGCGAGAGCCGACGGCAGCATCGGGCCGGACAGCAGCAGACCGTCACCGCGGCCGTCGCCCGCGAGACGAAGGCGGGCCGCGCTCCTGACGAGGGGTCGCGCGAGATCCTCGTGCTCCTCGACGACCTGGAGCAGCTGCTGAGCCCGAAGGTTCTCGGCCACGCCGTACGGGCTCAGAGGTGATCGGGCCGCCTCGCGCCCCGGGGACCGGACGTGACGGGTGTCTCACGCCCTGAGACCGTGACACGCGTTACTTACGGGTTTCGCGCCGCCCTCCGAACGCTACTCTCCGCCGAAGAGGCATACACAAGCAGCGTGTTAAGGGAGTCTGAGTGGCTGGGAAGCTCGCCGTCATCGGAGCTGGACTCATGGGGTCCGGTATCGCCCAGGTCTCCGCGCAAGCGGGCTGGGACGTCGTTCTGCGCGATGTCACCGACGAGGCGCTGAACCGCGGCCTCGACGGCATCAAGGCCTCGTACGACCGGTTCGTGAGCAAGGGCAAGCTGGCGGCCGAGGACGCGGAGGCGGCGCTCGCCCGCATCACGGCGACCACCGACCTGGACGCGGCCGCCGACTCGGACATCGTCGTCGAGGCGGTCTTCGAGAAGCTCGAGGTCAAGCACGAGATCTTCCAGGCCCTCGACAAGATCGTCCGTCCGGACACCGTGCTCGCCTCCAACACCTCCGCGATCCCGATCACCAAGATCGCGGCGGCCACCGAGCGCCCGGAGCGCGTCGTCGGCGTGCACTTCTTCTCGCCGGTGCCGATGATGCAGCTCGTCGAACTGGTCCGCGGCTACAAGACGAGCGACGAAACGCTCGCCACCGCCCGGGAGTTCAGCGAGTCGGTCGGCAAGACCTGCATCGTCGTCAACCGCGACGTCGCCGGGTTCGTGACCACCCGCCTCATCTCGGCCCTCGTCGTCGAGGCGACGAAGCTGTACGAGTCGGGCGTGGCCACCGCCGAGGACATCGACCTCGCCTGCCGGCTGGGCTTCGGCCACGCGATGGGGCCGCTGGCCACCGCCGACCTCACGGGCGTCGACATCCTGCTGCACGCCACCGGCAACATCTACACCGAGACCCAGGACGAGAAGTTCGCGCCGCCGGAGCTGATGCGCCGGATGGTTGACGCCGGTGACATCGGGCGCAAGAGCGGGCAGGGCTTCTACAAGCACTGACGATCATGCGGCGGCCGGGGAACCGGTCGCCGCGTTCGCCACGGACGCCGTACACGCCTCTCGGGTTTCACCCCATGAGGTGAATTCGGTATCGGTTCGCTTACAGACGGCAACCTTGGCGGCCCTCAGGCAGTCAGAGGGTGCACAACATACAAACGCGAGGACGCGCGACGCGGACGAGCGGAACAGGCCCACGCGGAGTTACGAGACCCATTCTCGGGGAGCGCATATGTACATCAGGGGCGACCACGCCGAGCTGGTCGTCGGGGGCCGCCTCGACGTACGCAGCGCGGCGGACGCCCGTACGGTCCTGCACTCGGCCGTCGACGACGGAGCCGGCGACCTGGTGCTGGACCTGTCCGAGCTGGACTCCTGGGACGCCACCGGGCTCGGTGTCATCATGGGGGCCCACCGGCGCGCGGGGCGGTGCGGACGACGGCTCGTGCTGCGTGACGTACCACCACAGATGCAGCGCCTCTTGGTGGCCACCCGGCTGCACCGGATCCTGGCGATCGAGGGTGGTATCGGGGTCGAGTCCCTGCCCCGGGTGTGATCCGGGCGCGCGCCACCGGCTCCGTGTGCGACCGCGTACGCGCCCTGACCGGCGCACACCGCGCACCACGTGCACAATCCTCACGAAGCTGTGACGGTTCGGACGGCGCGGTACCCCGCCTGTTCGTAGATACTGTGCGAAGGTTTAGGGTTCGGCTGCCCGCCGACCGAAACCCTACGAGCGGGCACCGGACCAGAAGCGACAGAGCGGTGTGCAGCCAGGCCGGGAGGGCATCGGCACACGACGCTTTTGGGGGGCTTGGAACATGGACCCGATCAACCCGGGACCCGAAGAGTACGGTCATGACGACGACGGCCAGGCGCCTCGCCCGCGCCCGCCGCGCGACCCGCTGGCCGCCGACCTGATCCAGCACAAGCCCGTGCCCGTGCGCACGGTCCGGGTCGTCGCCGGCGACTTCCTGCTCACGGTCAACCCCGTCGACGGCAGCGAGATCGAGAACTGCCCGCCGCACGAGCGGCCGCAGCCCCCCGTCAAGCACGGCGCCGCCGAACGCGCGGAGCTGGCCCGTGCGGCCCAGCCTCCCGTACCGCCCGGCACGGCCCAGCCCAAGCTGCCCCTCCTGGAACGCCAGGAGGAGCGGGAGCGGCTCGTGCGCCTGCTCGCGCGCGGGCGCTCGGTGCGGCTCACCGGCCCCTCGGGATCGGGCCGGACCGTCCTGCTCGACGCCGTCGCCGACGACTGCGCGGACCTCGCCCCCGACGGCGTCGTCCGCCTCTCCGGCTTCCGGCGCACGGCGAGCGACCTGCTGTACGACCTCTTCGGCGCCGTCTACGAAGCCCCCCTGCACCGCCCCGGCCACGAGGAACTGCTCCGTCTCGTCCACGAGATAGGCGCGGTCGTCGTCCTCGACGACGTGGAGATCGGCGGCAGCGCGCTCGACGAACTCCTCGACGCCACCCCCGAGTGCGCCTTCGTGATCGCCACCACCCCCGACATCCCGGCACCGTCCGCCGACGCGCTCCTGGAGGAGGTCGTCCTCGGCGGCCTCGACCGCAGCGGCGGCCTCGAACTGCTGGAGCGCGCCGTCGGCCGCGTGCTGACCGAGGACGAGTCGAACTGGGCGGGCGACCTCTGGTTCGAGTCCGAGGGGCTGCCCCTGCGCTTCATGCAGGCCGGCGCCCTGCTGCGGCAGCGCGACCGGATACAGGCCGGCGAGGAGGCCTTCGACGACTACGGGGTCTTCCAGGAGGCCCCGGTCGACGCGCCGTTCGAGACCGGCGACGGCCGTGAGGTGCCGCTGCCCTCCCTCGCCGAGGGCGCCGCGCCCGCCGCGCTGCTCGCGGAGCGGCTCAGCGAGTCGGCGCGTGCCACCCTGCGCTTCGCGGTCGCGCTCGGTGGTGAGGTGCCCCACCAGGCGCACCTGCCCGCGCTCGTGGGCGACACCCACGCCGACGCCGCGCTCGCCGAACTAGCGGACTCCGCACTGGTCTCCCCGGTCGGCTCCCGCTACCGGCTGGCCGCCGGGGTGCAGACCCAGCTGGAGGCCTCCGGATACGCGGACGCCCTCCAGGACCGGGCGCTCACCGCCGCCCAGCACTACACCTGGTGGGCCGGTCACCCCTCGGTCACCCCGGAGCGGGTCTGCGCCGAGGCCGACGCGCTGCTCGCCGCCCTCAACGTGCTCGTCCCGGTCACCACCGCCCCGCTGGACGAGCAGGACGAGAGCGTCGCCGTCCAGCTGGCCCGCACGGCGGCGCCCGCCTTCGCCTCGGGACTGCACTGGAACGCCTGGGAGCGCACCCTGCGCTTCGGCGTCGAGGCCTCCGAGCTGTCCGGCGAGATCGCCGAACAGGCCTATTTCCACCACGAGTTGGGGATCCTCGCGCTCTGCGCCGGCCAGTTGGACCGGTCCCGTGCCGAGCTGGACGGATCCATCGCGCTGCGCGGCGACCTCGCCGACAAGCGCGGCACCACCGCGGGCCGCCGCGCCCTCGCGCTGGTCGCGGACCGCTCCGGAATCCCGTACGTCGCCGACGGGGCCGCCACGACGGGCGAAGAGGTGCCCGACGCGCGCCACGAGGAGTCGATGTCGCCTCCCGGCGGCGTGCCGGCCGCCTACTCCCGCGTCGACCCGTCCCGCGACGGGGTGACGGTGCTGGCCGCCGGTCCCGGTACCCCCGAGGCCAAGCGGCAGGGGGTCGCGGGGCGGCTCGTCACCGGCACCCGGCGCAACCTGGTCGCCGCGGGCGCGGGCGCGCTCCTGGTCGCCGTCCTCGGCACGGTGGTGACCCTCGGCGCGACGTCGGAGCACAGCGACGACGCCCCGTCCGAGAAGGTCGGCGTCAACCCGTCGGTCACGCAGGGCCAGGGCGACGACAGCCTGGGCGCCGACAAGGCGAAGAAGGGCGACGACTCCGCCACCGGAGCCGTGCCCACGCCCACCGACCCGGGACCCGACGGCACGTACGGGACCTCGGACGATCCGACGCCCCCGGCGACGGCCGCCGGCGGTGTGCCGTCCTCCGGCCCGAGCGGGACGCACACCTCGGGCAGGCCCACGAGGTCGCCGTCCAAGTCGCCCTCGAAGTCGCCCTCGAAATCTCCGTCCAAGTCGCCCTCGAAGTCGCCGAGCGGCACGCCCTCGTCCTCGTCGTCGACGTCGTCCTCACCGTCCCCGTCGGCGTCGCCCAGCGCGTCGTCGAGTCCGTCCACCTCGGACTCCGCGAGCGGCCCCGCGTCGAGCGGCGCCCCGGTGAGCACGTCGGCCGGTGTGCCGGGGAGCGGCGGACCGGCGAGCGGCACGGTGATCTGACCCTGAGCACGGGAGAGGGCCGGGGGGGGGCCCCCCCCACCCCCGGGGCCGGCCCCCCCCCCCCCCCCCCCCGCCCCCCGGGGGGGGGGGGGGGGGGGAAAAACCCCCGCGTTGTGTGCCACGTTGAGCC
>NZ_JBIAQZ010000007.1:464445-525445 GCF_042889485.1 Streptomyces sp. NPDC002580
CGGCGGCGCGGGGGGGGGGGGGGGGGGGGGGGGGGGGGGGGGGGGGGGGGGGGGGGGCGGGCGGGGGGGGGGGGGGGGGGGGGGCGCCCCCCCCCCCCCCCGGCCCCCCCCCCCCCCCGCCCCTCTCGCCCTCGGCCGTCCGTGGACGGGCGCGGCGTCAGAACAGCCGCAGTTTGTCGTCCTCGATGCCGCGCAGGGCGTTGTAGTCCAGGACGGCGCAGCCGATGCCGCGGTCGGTGGCGAGGACGCGGGCCTGCGGCTTGATCTCCTGGGCGGCGAAGACGCCGCGGACCGGCGCGAGGTGCGGGTCGCGGTTCAACAGCTCCAGGTAGCGCGTGAGTTGCTCCACGCCGTCGATCTCGCCGCGGCGCTTGATCTCCACGGCGACGGTCTGGCCCGTGGCGTCCCGGCACAGGATGTCGACCGGTCCGATGGCCGTCATGTACTCGCGCCGGATGAGCGAGTAGCCCTCGCCGAGCGTCTCGATGCGGTCGGCGAGCAGCTCCTGAAGGTGCGCTTCCACGCCGTCCTTGATCAGGCCGGGGTCCACGCCCAGTTCGTGCGAGGAGTCGTGGAGGATCTCCTCCATCGTGATGATGAGCTTCTCGCCCGCCTTGTTGATGACGGTCCAGGTGCCTTCCTCGTCGCCGGACCCCTCCTTCAGTGTGCAGGGCGGCGACATCCAGTTGAGGGGCTTGTAGGCCCGGTCGTCCGCGTGGATCGAGACGCTTCCGTCCGCCTTCACGAGGATGAGGCGAGGGGCCGACGGCAGATGGGCGGTGAGCCGGCCCGCGTAGTCCACGGAACAGCGGGCAATGACGAGACGCATGGTCGGCAACGCTACTCGACGGGCGGCGGTGCGCGCGATTCTCCCGCCGGACTCCCGTCGCCGCACCCGGCTCAGGACCGGCGGTTCGCACCTTTTGTTCTTTCGTTCCCCGGCGCCGGGCCCGCCACGGACCGGGTGGGCCATCCCATTGATCCTGATGGTTCCCTGTTCGGTCGTGGCTGATTGTCGGCCTACCGGCTGTTCGCTATGTGCTCATTCTCCTGGTGCCGTTACCTGGCGATGCTTACCGTATGAACGGGAGGTCGCGGTGCGTGTACTCAGCGTGTTCGATATCGCGAATTCCCCATCCCTGTCCGGCAACCCCCGAGGTCTGGGGGTGCGAGAGGAGAACCCATGTCGCTCGACGTCTCACCGGCCCTACTCCAACAGGCCGAGCGAGGCGAGGTCGATGAAGCTGAATTCGTCGACTGCGTCCGGACCTCCCTGCCCTACGCGTGGGAGATGGTCAGCTCCCTGGTGGCCCAGCTGAAGGTGGACGGCGGCAACTTCGCCGACAACCAGACGCCCCCGCCGGACGAGCAGGCACGTGGCCAGCTGCTGCGTGCGCTCGCGAGTGACGCGATACGCGGCGCGCTGCAGCGGCACTTCGGTGTGCGGCTGGCCTTCCAGAACTGCCACCGGGTGGCGGTGTTCCCGCTGGACGACTCGGTGGACGACACACTGGCACGCTTCACCTCGGTACGCAGTCAGCTGCTGAACCAGTCCCCGGAGTTCAGGGACTGCTGACGCACTGATGCCGCATTGCTTGCCGCTCCGTACGCGGGAGGTGCATTGGTACTGGGGCGGCAAGCTCCCCGTGTGTCCGGTCCGTAGGGCCGGACCTCGTGCGGTCACCGGAGATGGGGCAGTACCTCGGCGCCGAGCCGGCGTACGTTGTCCTCGGTCGCCGCCAGGTCGCCCGACCCCTCGACGAGCAGCGCGAAGCGTGAGATGCCGGTCCGCTCGGAGGTCGCCGCGAGCCGGTCGGCGCACAGACGCGGGGTGCCCACCGGGTGCAGCCCGCAGAGCAGTTCGGTGTACGCCACCGGGTCCCGCATCGAGCGGGGGCGGCCGTCGACCGTCACATGCGCGTCCAGCCCCTGCTTCAGCCAGCCCGGCATCGCCTTGACGAGCGTCTCGACGGCGTCGGTCCTGCGGTCCGCGATCTGGCAGACGCCGGCGGAGACGTGGGCGGCCGAGCGGATCTCCTCCGTGGGCCGGCCCGCGGCGCGCGCGTGCCGGCACCACAGTGCGACCATTTCGGCCTTCTCCTCGTCGCCGATGTGCATGCCGAGAAGCATCGCCAGCCCGCGCTCGGCGGCCAGCCGGACGCTCGCCGGTGAGGTGCACGCGACGACGACCTCGGGGCCCGGAGCGCCGCCCAGAGCTTCCGACGGGCGGGGGACGACGGGGACTTCACGGAACGGGAACCGCTCGGAGGTGCCGGCGACGGACGGCTCGCGCAGCCACCGCATCAGCAGATCGAGTGACTCAGGGAACCCTTGTTCGTAAGCCTCCAGGCCCATTCCGAAGACTTCCAGGTCGACCCAGGGGCCACCGCGGCCGACACCCAGCGAGAACCGTCCGCCGGACGTCATGTGCAGCAGGGCCGCCTGTTCGCCGAGTGCCACGGGGTGGACGGTGGGCAGTACGCTGACCGCCGTGCCGACCCGGATCCGGCTGGTGCGGCCGAGCAGGTACGCGGCGAGCGTGACGGCCGACGGGCAGGTCCCGTACGGCACGAAGTGGTGTTCGGCCAGCCATACGGTGTCGAGACCGGCCTCCTCGGCGACCTCGGCCGACCGCGCCGCGCGGTGCAGGGCCTCCCCCTGGCCCTGTCCAGGGAACTGGGCCGCCAGTACAAAGCTTCCAACGTGCATCGAACTTCCTGCTTCCTCGGCTCCGACATGGAGCTCCCCCGCCCGGCATAACCGCCTGACACGTGCCGAAGACACGGCCTTGCGGAGAGATTTGCGGATTGTCTGGGGAATGGGCTGTCCGATGAGGGATCGGTGCGGGTCGGGGAGTACGGATACCCCGGTGCGCGCCGCGTACGCTGGACGTGGCCCCGCTCCCTGTATAGCTCCGTGAGGTGTCCCTTGTCCCCGCGTCGCAACCGTCCGAAGGACGCCGGTTCGTCAGGCAGCAGCGCCGAGGACGACCCGTCGAACCGCTACGGCGGCTGGCAGTCCACGGAGAGCTGGCAGGGCGAGCAGTGGAGCGTGCGCCATGTCGCGGGCGCGAGCGCGCAGGGCAAGACCTACCGCTGCCCCGGCTGCGACCAGTTGATCCCGTCCGGGGTCCCGCACGTGGTGGCCTGGCCGGAGCACTCCGGGGTCGACGAGCGGCGCCACTGGCACAAGGCCTGCTGGAACGCGAAGGACCGCCGCACCTCGCGGGTGCAGCGGTCCCGTAACGCGCCCAGGTTCTAGGCCTCTCGAGGCGGGCGGACGTCAGACGTCCCGGCGCTCCAGGAGCACGAACGCGCCGATGACGGCGGCGGCCGTCACCCCGGCGAGCAGGCCGAGCTGCGCGCCGCCGTTACCGCTCTCGGAGTCCAGGCGGAAGGTGTGGGCGAGCGCGTTGGGCGCGTTGTACTCCTGCATCTTCTCGCCGATCGTCCGCATGCTGTCGGACATCATCAGGAAGGCGGGCATGATCGCGGGCACCAGCACGACACCGAGCATCGTGGTGATCGCACCCGCCGAGTGACGCAGCATCGAGCCCACCGCGAGCGCGAGCACGCCCAGCAGCGAGACGTACAGGGCGGCCATCAGGACGGTGCCGCCCCAGGGAACCCCGGGGGCTTCGTCGTGCAGGCCGTCGGTGAACAGGCCGACGACCCCGATCGCGGACGCCGAGACGACGAACGCGACCGCGAAGAAGATGATCAGCTTCGCGGCGAGCACCCGGTGCCGCTGCGGCGAGGCGGTGAACGTCGTACGGATCATGCCCGTGCCGTACTCGGAGGAGACCACCAGCACGCCGAGCGTGATCAGGCAGATCTGTCCGAGCATCAGCCCGAAGAACGCGGGGATCGTGTACGGCGTGTCCTGGAAGTCCTCGTTCGTGGTCTGCGCGGCGACCAGGAAGCCGATGCCGACCACCAGGAGCAGGAAGACGCCGAGCGTCCACATCGTGGAGCGCACCGACTTGATCTTCGTCCACTCGGAGTGGAGCGCGTGCCCGAGGTGGGTCCGGACGACGGGGATCGGCGAGGTGTACGAAGTGCCGGGCGCCGCCTGCCAGTCGGGAGCGGCGACGGCCTGCTGCGGCATCGGGGGCTGGGGCGTGCTCATCGGGCGTCCTCGGGCTTGGTCAGGTCGGCTGCGGGCGCGGGGGCGGGCGCGGGCGCGGGCGTCGCGGCGGCTGCCGGCGCAGGGGGACCCGCGGGGGCCGCGGGAGCGGCCTGGGCGTACGGGTTGGCGTCCGGGGCGCCGGGAGCGGCCGGAGCGCCGTACGAACCCGGACCGGGGGCGACGGGAGCGCCGTACGGCCCGGTCTGCGGCATGGCGAAGGGCTGACCGCCCTGCTGGGGCGGCGGCGGCGCGTACCAGCCCGGCTGTCCCTGGCCCGCCACCGGCATCGGCGGCATGGGCGCGGCGCCCTGCGGGGGCAGTTGCTGGAGCCCGGCCCGCTGGTCGATGGTCGAGCGGTAGTCGACGGCGCCCTGCGTCATCCGCATGTACGCCTCCTCCAGCGAGGCCTGGTGCGGCGACAGCTCCCACAGCCGGACGTCGGAGGAGTGCGCGAGGTCGCTGATGCGGGAGAGATGCAGGCCGGTGACGCGCAGCGCGCCGTCCTGCTCGGGGAGCACCTGGCCGCCCGCCTCGGTCAGCGCGGCGGTCAGCTTCTCGCGCTGCTGCGGCTCGGTGTCCGGGGTGCGCACCCGGGCGAAGTCGGCCGAGTTGTGCGAGATGAAGTCCCTGACGCTCTGGTCGGCGAGCAGCTGGCCCCGGCCGATCACGATCAGGTGGTCGGCGGTCAGCGCCATCTCGCTCATCAGGTGCGAGGAGACGAAGACCGTACGGCCCTCCGCCGCGAGGGACTTCATCAGGTTGCGCACCCAGAGGATGCCCTCGGGGTCGAGGCCGTTGACCGGTTCGTCGAAGAGCAGCACCTGGGGGTCGCCGAGGAGCGCGGCGGCGATGCCGAGGCGCTGGCCCATGCCGAGGGAGAAGCCCTTGGAGCGCTTTCTGGCCACGTCCTGGAGACCGACGACGCCGAGCACCTCGTCCACGCGGCGGGCCGGGATGCCCGACAGCTGGGCCAGGGAGAGCAGGTGGTTGCGGGCGTGCCGGCCGCCGTGCACGGCCTTGGCGTCGAGGAGCGCGCCGACCTGACGGGGCGCGTTCGGCAGCTTGCGGTAGGGGAAGCCGCCGATCGTCACGGCCCCGGACGTGGGGTTGTCGAGGCCGAGGATCATGCGCATGGTCGTCGACTTGCCCGAGCCGTTGGGCCCGAGGAATCCGGTGACGGCACCCGGCCTCACCTGGAAGGAAAGGTTGTACACGGCCGTCTTGGCGCCGTAGCGCTTCGTCAGGCCGACTGCCTCGATCATTCTCCGCACCCATCGAAAGGTTCAGGACGTCGGGGCACACGCCCCCGTAAGGGTTAGGAGGATATCCGGACGCTGACGGTTCCACTCAAGAGAGAGTAAAAACCGGTTCACGGGCCGGAGAAAGATCCAGTAGGAGATGGGTCTTTCGTACGAGTGTCCTGTCAGGTACTCGTCGCTCCTTGTCGTTCCTGGTCAGGCGGAAAGGATAAGGCGCGCCGAATCCGGGGGCACGGGAATTCTCAGGCCCGGCGTGGCAGTGAATCGTCCAGCGGCGGGAGGTCGTCGTACAGGCGCAGTTCGGCCGACTCGTCGACGTACGGCAGGAAGTCGGTCTGCGGCAGCACCCAGCCCTCCTGGCCGAAGATCAGGGTCCCCTCCGCGCGCAGCGACCGGTCGGCCCCCGCGCCGCGCACCCAGGCGGCGGGGTCGGGTCCGAGCAGCCCGCGCAGCCGCGCGGAGGCGGCGAGCAGCGAGGAGAGCAGCTCGGACTGGTCGCCGCCGCCGCGACGCGGCAGCCCGGTCTCCGGATCCGCCAGCACGCCGTGCGCGCTGAAGTAGATGTACGCGCCGGCGAGCCGCTCCCCGGAGGGCATCGTCATCGCGAACTCGTCGCCGGGGAGTATGGCCCGCCGGTAGTCCGGGAACTCGGTGTCGTCGACGGCCTTGAGCTGGGTCGCGTCCAGCCAGGTCACCACGAGTGTCGTCTCCGCGGTCCGGTCGACGTACGGCGTCCCGGCCACGTAGCCCGCCGGGCTGATGTGGCCCGAGCAGCCCACGGCGATCCCGCCCACCCGCACCGGAACCATCGGCACCGTCGCCGGGAGGCCGAGCCGGGTCAGCTTGTGGGCGACCTGCCCGGGGGAGGCGTTCGAGCCGACCGCGATGACCGGGTGGCGCCGCCCGGTGCCCACCTGGCCCAGGTCGGCGAGGGCCTCGTCCAGCCGCTGCTGCTCCTGGCGCTCCTCCACGAACCACTCGCCGAGCCGCAGCGGCCGGACGTCGAGCTGGAGCAGCTCACCGCCGGTCAGCAGGGACGGTTCGGTGGTGGGCCGGCCGGGATACGTGAGCGGCTTCTTCGCGGGCACGTCGTCCAGGCCCAGCGCCTCGAGGCTTCGGTCCTTCGTCGTCACGGTGACGCCCTTCGGGGTGGTCGCGCGAAATGCGGGGACAGCCTTGCACGCGAGATGTACCCGCGACGGGGCACGGTCTCCCCGGCTGAGCGGGGTTGGCCCGAACCGGTACCGGGAATCATGCCGTCCCCATTGTACGAGCGGGGGCGAAGTCGGTTACGGGGGAAGTGAGTTGAGCACTATGTGGCGCCGATCCGGGGGAACGGGACGACCGGGGCGGGGACCGGCGCATCCGCGCTATCGCACGTCCGTTCGCTGGTGGATCGCGGGACGCACCGTGCACGCCCTGCTCCTGATGACGTTGGGAGCGCTCGCCGGACTCTCGGTGGTCGTCGCGACGGCGTGGACGCTCACCGAGCACTCGCCGCGTTCGATGGCGGACCGGTTCTCGAACGAGGAGCAGCTCCTCGATCTCAGCCTGACCGTGCTGCGGGCCTGCGTCGGCACCGACAACCTCGAACCCGAGGCGGACAGCACCGCCCACCAGCTGCTGGCCACGCTCTCCTCCGTCACCGGCTCGCTGGTGCCCGCGGTGCTGCTCGGCATCGTCCTGATCAAGATGTTCGCGCTGCGGCCCTTCGTCTGGCGGCGGCGGGCCAGCATCTCGCACGCCTGGACCGCCGACTTCCCCGGCTACTCGCGACGGAACGCCGACAGCGACGACGCCATCATCGCCGTCCGTTTCTACAACCGCTTCGACAATCTGTCGGTCGTCGACCTGCGGGCCCGGGCGCACCTGCGCTACCTGGAGCGCTCCCCGCACGACGGCAGCCTCGTCATCTACAAGCAGTGGCTGCGGGTCCTGGACGCGCAGGGCGAGCCGGCCGACGAGCGGAGCTGGCTCGCGGTCGAGCGAGGGGCGCCCTTCACGGTGTGGATCCCGGTCGAGGCACCGGTGACCGGCCTGCCGTTCCACAGGATCCAGGGGAAGGACCTGTCCGGCTCGCACGGGGTGAAGCTGCTCGTCCGGCTGACCGCGCGGACCGTCGGGCTCGGCACCGAGGTCGCCGACGAGCGCTGGTTCGACCTGGAGGCCGGAGACTTCGAGCTCGGCCGCTTCGTGCCGCTCCAGCCGGACCTCGACAAGGACGTCTGGCAGTGGGAGGGATGGCCGGACTTCGACGGGCTGACGCCTCCCGGGCCGGGCGGCGGAGAGCCCGGCCGAGGGGTGCCGCCGCCCCCGCCAGGGGTGCCCCGGACGCGCTCTAGGCGTCCCTCCTCTTGAGCAGCGCGTACCCGCCGACCAGGGCCGCGATCACCCACACCACCATGATCCCGAGGCCGCCCCAGGGGCCGTACGGAGTGTCGTCGAGGGGGGTCACGACCCGCATGATCCTGCTGCCGGCCTGGTCGGGGAGGTAGCGCCCGACCTTCTTCGTCGCGGACACGGCGCCCAGGATGTTGGAGATCAGGAAGAAGAACGGCATCAGGATGCCGAGCGAGAGCATCGGGCTGCGCAGCATCGCCGCGACGCCCATCGAGAAGACGGCGATGAGCGTCATGTAGAGCCCCCCGCCGATCACCGCGCGCAGCACACCCAGGTCGCCGATCGACGTCCTGTGCGTGCCGAGCACGGCCTGGCCCAGGAAGAACGTGATGAAGCTGGTGATCAGGCCGACGACGAGGGCGAGTCCGGCCGCCACCGCGACCTTGCTGAACAGGAACGTGCCGCGCTGCGGGACCGCCGCGAGCGAGGTGCGGATCATGCCGGTGCTGTACTCGTTGCCGACCACCAGCACCCCGAAGACGATCATCGCGAGCTGGCCGAGGGTCATGCCCGCGAAGCTGATGAACGTCGGGTCGAAGGTGAGCTGGTCGTTCCTGCTCAGATTGTCGAACTCGTTCTTGGAGAGGAGCGAGATGAGGATGCCCAGGGCGATCGTGACGACCGCCGCGAGGCTCAGCGTCCACACCGTGGACGCCACGGACCGGATTTTGGTCCACTCGGACCTGAGGACCTGGGTGGCCGCCATCTTCAGCCCTTCTTCCAGTCGCCGCCCCATTGCGGGGCCGGCGGCGCGTTCCGCGGAACCGGGGTCTCGTGCGGGCCCGGGGCTTCCTGTGCGCCCGGGGTGTCGCTGTGCGCGTGGTACTCCACCGACTCCGCCGTCAGCTGCATGAACGCCTCCTCCAGAGAGGCCTGCTGCGGGCTCAGCTCGTGCAGCACGAGCTGGTGCCGCGCGGCCAGCTCACCGAGGTGTTCGGGTTTCCCGTCGTCGACCTCCAGCGCTCCGCCCCCCGTCTCGACGACGGTGACGCCCGCGCCCCGCAGCACGTCGAGCAGCCGCTCGCGCTGCGGGGAACGGATACGGACGTAACTGCGCGAGTTCTGCTGGATGAAGTCGGCCATCGAGGTGTCGGCGAGCAGCCGGCCCTGGCCGATGACGACGAGGTGGTCGGCGGTCAGCGCCATCTCGCTCATCAGGTGGGAGGAGACGAAGACCGTGCGGCCCTGGGAGGCGAGGGATTTCATCAGGTTGCGGATCCAGTGGATGCCCTCGGGGTCGAGGCCGTTGACCGGCTCGTCGAACATCAGGATCCGCGGGTCGCCGAGGAGCGCGCCCGCGATGCCCAGCCGCTGGCCCATGCCCAGCGAGAACCCCTTCGCCTTCTTCCGCGCGACCGCGGTGAGGCCGACGGTGTCGAGGACCTCGTCCACGCGGGCTTTCGGGATGCCGTTGCTCTGGGCGAGGCACAGGAGATGGTTGAAGGCGCTGCGGCCGCCGTGCATGGCCTTGGCGTCCAGCAGGGCACCGATGTACTTCAGGGGGTCCTTGAGATGGTCGTAGTGCTCCCCGTCGATCCGGACGTCACCCGCGGTGGGACGGTCGAGCCCGAGCATCATCCGCATCGTCGTGGACTTCCCGGCACCGTTCGGGCCGAGGAAGCCGGTCACGATGCCCGGTCTGACGGCGAACGTGAGGTTGTTGACCGCCACCTTCTCGCCGTACCGCTTGGTCAGCCCCTCGAGCTCGATCATGCGGCCACGCTAAGACGGCCCCCGAGGGCCTGCCACTTGAGGGGGACACGGTCCCAAGGCCGCTCCCGGGTAGTCGTGGCGGCCCGGGGGAACCCGCCCACGCGGCCGAGACCTCGCCGCCCGACGGCGGGACGGGACCCCAACCCTCGGCGCCGGAGAGGCGGACACGACAAGGCCCGCACCCTCGGCGAAGGGAGCGGGCCCTGGTGTCGGACTGTTTGCTACCGGGACTGCTGCGCCGGAACCCCACGCGTGATCGGCTCGTCCTCGGCCGGGCCGGTGGTGGCGGCCACCGCGGCGCCCGTGAGCGTCGCGAGCATCTCGCGGACGTTCGTGAGCTGCGCGTTGATCGAGTCGCGGCGGTTCGTCAGGGCGGCCAGCTCGCGCTCGGATTCCGAGCGGATCCGGTCGGCCTTGGCGTTTGCGTCGGCGACGATGTCCTCGGCCTGGCGCTGAGCCGTCTCCACCGTCTGGCGGGCGCGGCGCTCGGCGTCCGTGCGCAGCTTCTCGGCCTCCAGGCGGAGCTGCTCCGCGCGGTGCTCGATCTCCGCGAGGCGCTTCTCGGCCTTGGCCTGACGCGACGCGAGGTCGCGCTCGGACTGCTCGCGGCGCTTGGCGAGGTTCGTCTCGAAGTCGGCGGCGGCCTGGGCGGCCTTCGCGCGGGTCTCCTCGAAGAGCGCGTCCGCCTCCTCACGCTTGGACGCCGCGTCCTTCTGAGCCTCGGAGCGCAGCTGGGACGCGTCGCTCTTGGCCTTCTCGACGATCCGGACGCCCTCGTCCTCGGCCTTGGTCTTGCGGTCCGCAGCGAACGATTCTGCATCGTTGCGCACCTGCTGGGCGGCCGACTCGGCGAGCTCGCGGTGCTGCTCGGACGCGCGACGGGCCTCCTCGCGCAGGTCCTTGGCCTCCTCCTCGGCGAGGCGGAGGATCTTCTCGACGCGAGCGCCGAGCCCGGCGTACGACGGCTCCGCGTCGCTGACCTGGGCCTGGGCGTTCTGCGTTTCGAGATGGAGTTCCTCGATGCGCTTTTCAAGGGCGGTGATACGGGCCAGAGCGCTGTCACGGTCGGAGACGAGCTTCGAAATGCGTTCGTCCACCTGAGCGCGGTCGTATCCACGCCGCACAAGCTCGAAGCCGTAGGGGGAAGTGTCGCTCATGGGGTTCCTGTCGAATGAGACCGGTGAGGTGATAGGTGGAATCCTAGGGGGCAATGCGGTGTGTCATCGAGCGGATACGTGTTTGATCTGGAGAATGACACTCCTTTTGGGTGGCTGGCTCCCGGATGGCTTGCCAGAGCCTGTGACAAAGGTCCCGTTTAGGCACGGGATCAGTGCTTCTGGCTAGCTCTCCGAGGTCTTGCCACTCGAACGGGTAGAACCCGCCGCTGCCCCCGCCTTCACCCCGCCGTCCTTGGCGCCCGGCGCCTCGAAGGACTCCAGCGCCTCCAGGACATCCTGCACGCGGGAGATCTCCGCGTTGATGTCCTCGCGCCGGCGCACCAGCACCTCCAGGTCGCGCTTGCCCTCCTCGACGGCGGCCTTCGCCTCCTGGATGGCCTCGGACCTGATCTTCTCGGCCTCGCCGATGACCGAGGCCTTCTTCTGCTCGGCCTCCTTGAGGAGCCCCTCGGCCTTGCGCACGGCGGCGATACGGACCTTGCTCGCCTCGGAGTTCGCCTCCGACACCAGGTCCTTCGCCTTCGCCTCCGCCTCGGCGAGCTGGTCCTCGGCGGCCTTGATGAGCGCGTCGCACCGGTCGCCGGCGTTCTTCATCGCCTCGGCCGACTCCCGACGGGCCCGGCCGTGCAGATCCTCGATCTCGGTGGAGATGCGCTCCCGCAGCTCCTCCGCGCGCTCCCTGATCGCGGTGGCGTCCCGGCGCGCGCCGATCAGCAGCTCGTCGGCGTCCGTACGGGCCCGCTCCACGAGGGTGTTGCCCTCGACGGTCGCCTCCGAGACGATCCGCTCGGCCTCGCCCCGCGCCACGCCGACCATCGTGTCGGCCTGCGACTCGGCTTCCGCCGTCGTCTTCTGCGCGCTCTGCTGCGCCTCGGAGAGCAGCTTGTCCGCCTCGGACGCCGTCTCGGAGATGAGCGTGTCGACCTGCTCGGCCGCCTCGGAGCGCCGCTTGTTGGCCTCCTTGCGGGCCTCGTCCAGCGTGCGCTCCGCCTCGGCGCGCGCCGAGGACGTGAGCTGCTCGGCCTCACCTGCCGCCCGCGTCCTGAGCCGCTCGGCGTCGGAGCGGATCCGCTCGGCGTGCTGCTGCGCGGAACCGACGGTCTCGGCGGCCTCGGCACGCAGCCGCTCCGCGTCGCCGGTCGCGTCCGAGATCAGCTGCTCGGCCTTGGCCACGGCCTCGGTGCGTACCCGCTCGGCCTCGGCCGTGGTCTCGGTGGCGAGCCGCTCGGCCTCCGCCGTCGCCTCGGTGATGAGGGTGTCGACCTGCGCCGCGGCGTCGGAACGGATCCGGTTCGCGTCCTCCCGGGCGTCCGCACGGGTGCGCGCGGCGTCCTGGTCGGCATTGGCGATGGCGTCCGACACCTCGGTGCGCACCCGCTGGGCGTGATCGGCCGCGTCCGAACGCAGCCGCTCCGACTCCGCGATCGCCTCGGCGACCGTGCGCTCCGCGAGCGCGCTCGCGGCCTCGGTCGCCTCGGACGCCTCCCGCCGCAGGCGCGCCGCGTCCTCGGACGCCCGCTCCCGCTCGGCGTACGCGTCGGCGCGGACCCGGTCCGCCTCCTCCTGCGCCTCGGTGCGCGTACGGTCCGCCACGTGCTCGGCGGCCGAACGCAGTCCGGTGATCTCCTCCTGCGCCTGCTCGTGCAGACCCGCGACCGCGTCCCGCACCTGCTGCGCGGTCTGCTCGGCGTTCGTGACCATCTCGGTCGCGCGCCGGTCGGCCTCCTCGACCAGCCGTACGGCCTCGGTCTGGGCCTCCTCGACCCGCTTGCGCGCGGAGGCGAGGAGTTCCTCGCTCTGCTCGCGGGCCCGCTCACGCTCCTGGTCGGCCTCCTGGCGCGCCGAACCGAGGGTCTCCTCGGCCTCGCGGCGGCGCCGGGCGGCCTCCTCCTGGGCGGCGGCCAGCGTCTCGGCGCCCTCGGTGGCCAGGCGCTCGGCCGCGGCCTGTGCCTCGCCGCGCACCCGGTCGGCGCTGTCCTGGGCCTCCGACTTCAGCCGCTCGGCCTCCGCCGCCGCCTCCGAACGCAGCCGTACGGCGATGGTCTCGCCCTCGGCCCGGGAGGACGCGGCGTCCGCGGCGGCCTCGTCGCGCAGCCGCTCGGCCTCCGTCTCGGCCTGGGCCCGGAGCGTACGGATCCGCTCGGCGGCCTCCGAACGCAGCCGGTCGATCTCCTCGGAGGCCTCGCGGCGGATCCGCTCGGCGTCCACGCGCGCTTCCGTCAACGCCGTCTCGGCGGCGGCGAGACGTTCCTCGGCCTCCGTGCGCAGCCGGGCCAGCCCGTCGGCGGCCTCGGCCTGACGGGCCGCTATGGCCCGCTCGGTCTCCTCGCGCTGCCGTTCGGCTGCCCGCTCCGCGTCGGCGGCGATCGTCTCGGCCTGCTCGCCGGCCTCCGCGCGCAGCCGGTCGGCCTCCGCGCGGGTGCGCTCCAGCGTCTCCTCGGCCTGCTTGCGCAGGGCCGTGGCGCGCTCGATGGCCTCGGTGCGGACCTTCTCGCTGTCCGACGCGGCGGCCTGGCGCAGCTCGTCCGCGTCGGCCTTCGCCTTGCCGAGCAGTTCCTCGGCGGTCCGTGCCGCCTCCTCGATCTGCTGGACGGCCTCCCGCCGGGCCTCGGCGCGGATGCGCTCGCCCTCGGCGACGGCGTCCGAGCGCAGGGTCTCGGCGTCGCCGCGCAGGCGGCGCGCCTCCTCCTGGAGCTCGACCGTCTTGGCGCGGTATTCCTTGGTGTCGTCCTTCGCGGTGCCCTTGAGCTGCTCGGCGATGTCGTGCGCCTCGGCGCGCAGCCGGTCGGCCTCGGTCTCCGCCTCGGTGCGGATCCGCTCGGCCTCCTCGGCCGCCGCCTTCGTGGTCCTCTTGGCCTCCTCGGACGCCCGGTCGAGCACGTCCTCGGCGGTACGGGCGGCCTTGGAGAGCTGGGAGGCGGTCTCCTCGGCGGTGAGGCTGCGCGCGCTCTCCTCGGCCTCGGCGACGATCGTCTCGGCCTTGCTCCGGGCGTCCGCGACGATCTGCTCGGCCTCGGACTTGGTGGTCTCGGCCTCCTGGCTGGCCTCGCTGACCAGCCGGGCGACCTGCTCCTTCGCCGTCCGGGTGCGCTGTTCGTTGACCGACTCGGCGCTCGCGATCGTCTTCGCTGCGGCTTCCTTGGCCTCGTTGAGGACCTTGTCGGCCTCGGCCTGCGCCTCGCGCAGCGCCGACTCGGCGGCGCTCATCCGCTGCTCGGCGGCCCGGCTCAGCTCGGTCGCCTGGCGCCGGGCGTTGTCCGACTCGCTGGCCGTGGAGCTGCGCAGCTGCTCGGCGTGGTCGGTGGCCTCCTGGGCCTGCGTCGACGCGGCGTTCAGCAGCCGCTCGGCGTCCGTACGGGCACGGCGCAGCAGCGCCTCGGCCTCCGCGCGGGCCGACTCGGCGTCGGTGGTGAGCCGCTGGCGCGCCTCGGCGGCGACCCGTTCGGCCTCCGCGCGGGCCGCGGCCAGCGCCTGCTCGGCCTCGGCGCGCGACTCGTCCAGGAGACGGCGGGCCTGCGACTCGGAGCGGGCGCGCAGCTGCTCGGCCCAGGCGACGTTCTCGTTGACGTGCGACTCGACGGTCTGCCGGCGCTCGGCCAGTTCCTGGTCGAGCTGCTGACGGCGGGTGACCGCCTCCTGGTGCAGTTCCGCCTGGAGCCTGGCGGCCTGCTCGGCGTGCTCCTGGAGGATGCGCTGTGTCTGCGCCCGGGCCTGGCTGATCTCGCGCTCTGCGTCGGTGCGCAGCTGATCCGCCTGCATCTGGGCATTACGGAGCAGCTGCTCGGCCTGATAGCCGATGTCGGCCCCGTCGTAGGAAGGACGGGTCGCCAGACTGCGGCGCGCCTCATGCAGCTTGGCGCGCAGCACCTCGACCTGATAGCCGAGGTCCTCGGCGTGCTGGACGGCCTTCTCCCGCTCGGTCTTCAGCCGTTCCATCTCGGCCTCGAACCGAGAGAGGTGGTCGACGTCAGCCGCCGGCTCTCGCTCCTGGCGTTCGTAGCCCCGCACTGCGCGGTCCCATCCGTCCCCTGGTCGCAAGTAAATCCGAACGAGCACCGTTCATCCGCCGAACGGGGCCCCCGGGGAATGGTGTCAGATCAACGGCGGAGCACGGGCTGTCGCCCCGACGCTCGCCCCCCGAAACCTGGACCCCGGCCCTTGGTCCCGCTCGCCGGAAGGCGTCGGGACCGCGGCCGTCCCCCGCGAAAGGTGACGGCCGCCCCCAACCCTACCGGCCCAGATATACGGAGGTCAGTGCTCAGGTGACTCAACCGCGGCCGAAGTGACCAGTTCTGTCAGGACTCCGTGGCAATCCTTGGGGTGCAGGAAAGTGATCCGGGAGCCCATGGATCCGATGCGGGGCTCCTCGTAGAGCACGCGGACGCCCTTGTTCCGGATGTCCGCGGCGTCGCCGTCGACGTCCGCGGTGCCGAAGGCGATGTGGTGCACACCCTCGCCGTTCTTGGCCAGCCACTTGCCCACGGCCGAGTCCTCGCGGGTGGGTTCGAGCAGCTGGAGGTAGGAGGCGCCGCCGTCGGACGTCTCGTTGATCTTGAGCATGGCCTCCCGGACGCCCTGCTCCTCGTTGACCTCGGAGTGGAAGACTTCGAAGCCGTACGTCGCACGATAGAACTCAACAGTGGTGTCGAGGTCGAAACAGGCGATCCCGATGTGGTCGATTCGCGTCAGCATCTGTTCAGTGCAGCGCTCCCGGCGTGGTTACGCAACGTGCGCGCGATCACACCGCGGGCCGGATGACGGGTGGCCTACCGCTCAGTACATTCTCAGTAAACCCTCGTTCACTCCTCGGCTGTGCAGCCGGTAAGGGGATCGCACCTCATGTCTGGAACGAACAGCACTACCTCGGTGATCGTCGCGGGCGCCCGAACGCCCATGGGACGGTTGCTGGGCTCGCTGAAGTCCTTCTCCGGGGCCGACCTCGGCGGCTTCGCAATCAAGGCCGCCCTCGACCGTGCGGGCATCGGCGGCGACCAGGTGCAGTATGTGATCATGGGCCAGGTGCTCCAGGCCGGGGCAGGGCAGATCCCGGCACGCCAGGCCGCCGTCAAGGCGGGCATCCCGATGAACGTCCCGGCCCTGACCATCAACAAGGTGTGTCTCTCCGGCCTCGACGCCATCGCCCTCGCGGACCAGTTGATCCGCGCCGGTGAGTTCGACATCGTGGTGGCCGGTGGCCAGGAGTCCATGACGAACGCCCCGCACCTGCTCCCGAAGTCCCGCGAGGGCTTCAAGTACGGCGCGATCGAGATGCTCGACGCGATGGCGTACGACGGTCTGACGGACGCCTTCGAGAACATCGCCATGGGCGAGTCGACGGAGAAGCACAACACCCGGCTCGGCATCCAGCGCCCGGAGCAGGACGAGATCGCCGCGCTCTCCCACCAGCGCGCTGCCGCCGCCCAGAAGAACGGTGTCTTCGAGGCGGAGATCACACCCGTCGAGATCCCGCAGCGCAAGGGCGAGCCCGTCGTCTTCAGCAAGGACGAGGGCATCCGCGCAGAGACGACCGCCGAGTCGCTCGGCAGGCTGCGCCCGGCCTTCGCCAAGGACGGCACCATCACCGCCGGCACCTCCTCCCAGATCTCGGACGGCGCCGCCGCCGTGGTCGTGATGAGCAAGGCCAAGGCGCTGGAGCTGGGTCTGGAGTGGATCGCGGAGATCGGCGCGCACGGCAACGTGGCGGGTCCGGACAACTCCCTCCAGTCGCAGCCCTCGAACGCGATCCTGCACGCCCTGAAGAAGGAGGGACTGGAGGTCGGGGACCTCGACCTGATCGAGATCAACGAGGCCTTCGCGGCGGTCGCGGTCCAGTCAATGAAGGACCTCGGGGTGTCCACCGACAAGGTGAATGTCAACGGCGGCGCGATCGCCCTCGGCCACCCGATCGGCATGTCCGGCGCCCGGGTCGTCCTGCACCTCGCCCTCGAACTGAAGCGGCGCGGCGGCGGTGTCGGCGCGGCCGCCCTGTGCGGTGGCGGCGGTCAGGGCGACGCGCTGATCGTGCGGGTCGCCAAGGCCTGACCGGCCGACCCGCGTTCGACCGACCTCTCGTGAACGGAGCTGTGATGCAGGACGTCTCCTCGCTGGTGGCCCAGGCCAGGGAAGGACGGCCGCGGGCCGTGGCCCGGCTGATCTCCCTGGTCGAGGGCGCGGCACCGCAGCTCCGTGAGGTCATGGCGGCGCTGGCCCCGCTGACCGGCAACGCGTACGTGGTGGGGCTCACCGGATCGCCCGGCGTCGGCAAGTCGACCTCGACGTCGGCGCTGGTGACGGCCTACCGGCGGCAGGGCAAGCGGGTCGGCGTCCTGGCCGTCGACCCGTCCTCGCCGTTCTCCGGGGGCGCGCTGCTCGGCGACCGTGTCCGGATGTCCGACCACGCCTCGGACCCGGGCGTCTACATCCGTTCGATGGCCACGCGCGGCCACCTGGGGGGACTGGCCTGGTCGGCCCCCCAGGCGATCCGCGTCCTGGACGCGGCGGGCTGCGACGTGATCCTGGTGGAGACGGTGGGCGTCGGCCAGTCGGAGGTGGAGATCGCCTCCCAGGCCGACACCTCCGTCGTCCTCCTCGCTCCCGGGATGGGCGACGGCATCCAGGCGGCCAAGGCCGGAATCCTGGAGATCGGCGACGTGTACGTCGTCAACAAGGCCGACCGTGACGGCGCGGACGCCACCGCCCGCGAGCTCAACCACATGCTCAGCCTCGGCGAGTCCCGGAGCCCGGGGGACTGGCGCCCGCCGATCGTCAAGACCGTGGCCGCGCGCGGCGAGGGCATCGACGAGGTCGTCGAGGCCCTGGAGAAGCACCGGGCGTGGATGGAGGAGCGCGGCGTCCTGACCGAGCGCCGGCTCGCGCGGGCCTCCCAGGAGGTCGAGACGATCGCCGTCACCACGTTGCGCCGGCGCATCGGCGACCTCCACGGGGACCGCCGGCTGAGCGCCCTCGCGGAACGCATCGTCGCCGGTGAACTGGACCCCTACCGGGCCGCGGACTCCCTGGTGGAAGGCCTCAAGGAGTCCTGAACTCCAGGTTCCGGCACGTACCGGACGGCATGACGGCGGGGTGCAGCACGACCGCCGGGCGGCGGGGGAGCGCTGCGGCGCGCTCCGCTCCCGCGCTCGTACCCGTCGGCACGTCGGCCGCCCGGCCGATGGCCGCCGGTGCGGTCAGCCGTCGACGGGCCCGGGCCCGGGTTCGCGCCGCGATCCGTCGTCCGGCCCGCGCCCGTGCCGTGGCGGGTGGACACGGGCCCTGGCCGCTCGCGCGGTCAGTCGTCGTCGGACCCGCGCCGCGATCCGTCGTCCGATCCGTGACCCGAGCCATGTCCCGGGTCACGGTGCGACCCGTGCCCTGATCCGTGGCTCGCCGTGTGCTCCGCACCGTCGTCGTCCGAACCGCGCTCGGAGCCGTCGTCGGAGCCGCGACCCCGCCGGTCGTCCGCTCCGTGAGCCGTCCGGTCGTCGGCTCCGTCGTCCGACCTGTCGTCGGCCCCGTGGTGCGCCCCGTCGTCCCACGTGTCGTGCGATCCGTGGTCGTCCGGTGTGACGCGGCCCGTGGTGAGGTCGACCCGCCACTCCCGCACGGTGCCGTTCGGCGTCAGGGTCTCCACGTCCCAGGCGGGTGTCCCGTCGTCGTCGATGTCGACCGAGGTGACCGTGCCCCGGGCCGCGACGGCCTCGGCCGCCCGGGCCGCCGGGACGGACGCGCCCGCGAGCGCCGCGCGTATCCGGGCGGCGTCCTCCTCGTGCCTGGTCCGGGAGCCGAGCACCTCGCCGCCGGCGGGGTCGACCCGGACGTCGTGCCAGGCGCCGGCCCGGTCGATGATCTCGACCTCCCAGACCACCGCGCCGTGCTCGGCTTCGAGTTCGGCGCCCACCGCGGTGCCCGGCGTGTGGGCCAGCGCGCGGACGACGGCGTCCTTCGCCGCGACGGTCGTACGCCCCGCCGCGCCCGCGCCTCCGGCCGTGGCCGTCGGTGCGGCCGAGCCGGTGTCCCGGGCCTCGTGCGTCCCGGGCCGCGCGCTCGACCGGTCCGCCGATGCCGGCACGTCGTTCCCCGTGACGGCGAGGGCCGTCGCCGTGCCTCCGCCGATCAGGGCCGCGGCCGCGACCGTGGCGAGGACGAGGTTGCGCTTCATGGAAATCCTCCCGCTGTTGACTGTTTCCTGTCGGTTCTCGTCTGTTACCGCACGTTCTTGACGCTTCGTCCAGGACGTTTCCGCCGGAGCGGCCGGACGGGGACCAATCTGGGGGAAGGATGCTGAAGGCAGCCTGAAGGAACCTGAAGCCGTCTTCAGGTTCCATTTGCGAGGCTGTGCGCATGCGCCTGTTGATCGTGGAGGATGAGAAGCGGCTCGCCCTGTCGCTCGCGAGGGGCCTGCGGGCCGAGGGCTACGCCGTGGACGTCGTGCACGACGGGCTCGAAGGACTGCACCTGGCCTCGGAGGGGCGCCACGACCTCGTCGTCCTCGACATCATGCTGCCCGGCATGAACGGCTACCGCGTGTGCGCCGCGCTCCGCGGTGCCGGACACGACGTCCCGATCCTGATGCTCACGGCCAAGGACGGCGAGTACGACGAGGCCGAGGGGCTCGACACCGGCGCCGACGACTACCTGACGAAACCCTTCTCCTACGTGGTGCTCGTCGCCCGGATCAAGGCGCTGCTGCGCAGGCGCGGGCAGGCCGGCGCCTCACGCGTGCACGTCCTCGGTCCCCTGGAGGTCGACACCGCGGCCCGGCGGGTGCTGCGCGACGGGGACGAAGTCGCCCTCACCACCAAGGAGTTCTCCGTCCTCGAACACCTGGTGCTGCGGGCCGGGGAGGTCGTCTCCAAGGCCGAGATCCTCGAACACGTCTGGGACTTCGCCTACGACGGCGACCCGAACATCATCGAGGTCTACGTCAGCGCGCTGCGCCGCAAACTCGGAGCCGGGACGATCCGGACCGTGCGCGGGGCCGGGTACCGCCTGGAGGCACGATGAGGCACGCGTTCGGGTCGGTACGGGCCAAGGCGACCCTCGCCGCCACCCTCGTGGTCGCCGTAGCGCTCGTCGCCGCGGGCGCCGCGGTGCTGCTCTCGCTGCGGGCCGACCTCGTCGACCAGGCGGACGCCCAGGCCGATTCGGCGGCCCGTCGCGTGGCCTCGCAGCTGGCGGCGGGCATCGCCTACAAGGACCTGGAGCTCGGCGACGCCGAGGAGCACCCGGTCCAGGTCGCCGACGAGGAAGGACGCCTGGTCGCCGCGAGCGAGGGGCTGGAGCGCGTCGAGGGGACGGGGATCCGCGCGGTACGGCCGGGCCCGGTGCCGGCCGAGGGCGCTCAGGGCGACCGGCGGGGGGCCGCGTCGGACGCCCCGTCCGAAGCCGCGTCCGGTACCGCGCCGGACGAGTCGGACGACGCGTCGGACGACGACTCGGAGGACCGCGGCCGGCACGGCGGCCGGAGCGGCGAGGACGACGGCGGCGGCAGCGGGAAGGGCAACAGCGGGAAGGGCGGCAGCGGCGAGAGCGGCAGCGGCAGCGGGAGGAGCGGCGGGAAGGACGACGACGGTGACGACGCAGGTCGGGACGACGACCCCGCCGTGGGGGAGATGTCCGGGGACGTGAGCAACAGCAGGGGCACCGCCACCGTGGACGGGGCCACCGCGGCGTACCGGTTCGCGGCCGTCGAGGTGACCACCCCCGGGGGCGTCACCCTCACCGTGCACACCGGCGCCCCGCTCGCCGCCGAACAGGGAGCCGTCCGCACCGCCCTGACGGCCATGCTGATCGGCCTGCCGGTCCTCCTGGCGACGGTGGCGGGGGTGACCTGGCGGGTGACCCGGCGCGCCCTGCGTCCGGTCGAGGGGATCCGCGGCGAGATGGCCGCCATCACCGCCTCGCAGGACCTCGCGCGGCGCGTGCCCGTCCCTGACGCGCACGACGAGGTCGCCCGGCTGGCCCGGACCACGAACGAGACGCTGGCCGCGCTGGAGGCGTCGGTGGAGCGGCAGCGCCGGTTCGTCGCCGACGCCTCGCACGAGCTGCGCAGCCCCGTCGCCTCGCTGCGGACCCAGCTGGAGGTGGGCGCCGCCCACCCCGAGCTGCTCGATGTGGCGGGCGCGATCGAGGACACCGTACGACTGCAACGGCTCGCCGCGGACCTGTTGCTGCTCGCCCGGCTGGACGCGGGGGAGCGGCCGGCGGGCGGCCGCTTCGACCTGGGAGCCCTCGCGGCGGACGAGGCCGAGCGCCGGACCGGGGTCACCGTCCAGGCCGAGGACGCCGTGCAAGTGACCGGTTCTCGGGGGCAGTTGGGGCGGTTGCTGGTCAATCTGCTGGACAACGCGCGGCGGCACGCCCGGGAGCGGGTGGAGGTGCGGGTGCGTGCCGACGGGGTGTGGGCCGTGCTGACCGTCGCCGACGACGGGGACGGCGTCCCCGCCGCTCAGCGCGAACGGGTCTTCGAACGGTTCGTGCGTCTCGACGACGCCCGCAGCCGGGACGACGGCGGAGCCGGTCTCGGCCTCGCCATCGCCCGGGACGTCGCCGTGCGGCACGGCGGGACGCTCACGGTCGGTGAGGCGCCCGCGGGCGGAGCGCTCTTCGAGCTCCGGCTGCCGCTCGGGGCCCTCTGAGGGGCCCCGGCCTACGGCTTGCCGCGCTGCCCCAGCAGGTGTTCGGCGATGGGCCGCAGCGACTTGTGCAGGTCCTCCAGCGACTCCGGCGACACCAGGTCGATGAAGTGCCTCCGTACGGACGCCACATGATGCGGCGAGACCTTCTTCATCGTCTCCATGCCGTGCTCGGTGAGGACCGCGTACAGCCCCCGCCGGTCCGACTCGCAGTTCTCCCGGCGCACGAGATCCGCGTTCTCCATGCGCGTGACCTGGTGGGAGAGTCGGCTCTTGGACTGGAGGGTGGCGGACGCGAGGTCGCTCATCCGCATGCGTAGGCCCTCCGACTCGGAGAGGTTCACCAGGATCTCGTAGTCGTTCATCGTCAGCCCGAACGGCTGAAGATCCCTCTCAAGCTGGTACGTCAACAGCCTGTTGACCTCCAGGTGGGTGCGCCAGGCGCACTGCTCCGCATCGGTCAGCCAGGGCGTGGCCGTCTCGGTCTCCATAAATGAAGTCTACCTAAAATGTTGAAATGCGAACTAGTGAGGGGTTGTGTGACCGTGCGCACGTGTTCGATGCGCGTTCGACGTCACACTCCGCAGACTACCGCTCACAGCCCGAAGCGACGCTGGAGGTCTCCCAGCTGTCCGGGAAGGCGCGGTGCGCCGGCCGGCTGCCCGTGCTGACCGGGCACCCCTCCCGCGCCGGGCACCCCGGCCTGCTGCGGGACCGCCCCGGTGGCCTGCTCCGCCATCAGGATCTCGGTGGACTGGAGCAGCACCGTGCCGGCCCCCACGAACTCGAACTGGTGCTCCTCCCCGGAAGCCCCGCCGAGGCCCGTCATCGCACGTAGACCGCCCATGACGCCGGTCATGTACCCGTGGTCGTAGTGGTGGCAGGGGGAGGGGCAGTCCGCCCATCCGACGAGGGCCTGCGGGTCCACCCGGAGCGGGGGTTCCATGAACACCACCGGACCGTTGGACGCGGCCACAAACTTGCCGGTTCCGATAAGGGTCAGAAAACCCGGCACGATCGATTGCTTGAGTGCGAGACTTGGCTGAAAAGCGAGCAAGTTGCCGGAGCGAATGGTCAGGTTGCCGTTGTCCAAGTCGTACGAATTGACGTCGAAGGCCCGGTCGGCGAGCAGCATCTTGCCCGAACCCTCCGCCACGACCCAGTCGCTCGCGTGCAGAGGCGAATGGAACGACGTACGGACAAGACGGTCAAGACGGCCGTGCCCGATGCCGTTGAACTCCATCGAGCCGTAGTAGGCGATCATCTTGCCCTTCTGCAGGAACCACTGGCTCCCCTTGAGCTCCACGCAGAAGGTGTAGTTGTTCACGTTGTCGTCGACCGGCAGCGACATCGGATCGTGGATCACCGGGCCGCCGGGGGTTCCGTACCCGCTCACAGCTTCTCCTCCGAGGCCTGGACGTACACCGAACCGCTCCCGCTCAGCTCCAGCTGGAACGCCTCGCCCGAACCGCGCCCCACCATGTCGCGCCAGCCCAACGCCGTGGACAGCTTGTTGCGGACGTCGCCGTGGTGGGCCACGTACGCCTGGGGGTCGACGTGCACCGGCCGCTGCGGAGTGATCGGGACCTCGAAGACACCGCCGTGCGCCATCACGGCCACCGCCCCGTGCCCCTCGAGCGTGGTGGTGAAGAGTCCCTGACCCGTCACCTGGCCCCGCACCATGCCCATCACGCCGCCCTGCGAGCCCAGGAACATCGTGCCCTGCTGAAGGGTCCCGTCGAAGGCCAGCAGCCGGTCCGCCTCGACGTACAGGGTGTCACCGGTGAGGCTGATCACCTGGACGTGGTGGCCGCCGTGCCCGAACAGCACCGTGCCCGCGCCCTCGACGGTCATCAGGGGAGTCGCCTCGTTGGCCAGCCGGCGGCCGATCATCGACATCACCCCGCCCTGCCCGCCCTGCACGTTGGGCGTGAACGACACCTCGCCCTTGTACGCGAGCATCGCGCCCCGCTGACTGAACAGCCGCTGCCCCGGTACCACCGTCGCCTCGACCATCTTGGAATTCACCTCGCGGAACGGCATGTCACACATCCCCCGCGATCGTGTTGCGCTCACTGGGCTGGACGTAGACCAGGCCGTCGCCCTCGAAGCGCATCTGGAACGCCTCGCCGCCGCCCTCACCGAGGAGCGTGCGGAACGTCACGCCGGACTGCAACGACTGCCGCACGTTCCCCTGGTGCGCGATGTACGCCCCCGGATCGACCGTCAGCGGGTACTGGGAACTGACGCGCAGCACCACCGCGGGCCCGTCCGACATGATCGCCGCCTGGCCGTGGCCCTCGACGGTGGTCGTGAACAGACCGTTGCCCTGCGAGGCGCCGCGCAGCCCCGTGAACGTCGTGCCCGTGCGCAGACCCGCGTCCGTGGCGAGCAGGTTGCTCGACTCCACGTACAGCTTGTCCCCCTGAAGAGCCACCAGGTTGATCTCCGAGGCCCGGTCCGCGAACCAGCACGTGCCGTGCCCCTTCACCTCCATCACCGTCATCTGCTCGCCGGTGAGGCGCCGGGTCACCATCCCCCGGACCCCGTCACCGCCCCCGCTCAGCTTCTTGAAGGCCATCTGGCCGTCGTACGCGACCATGGAGCCGTTCTTCGCCTTCACGGCGTCCCCGGTCATGTCGACGGCCAGCACCTTGCTGCCCTGAAGTCGAAACATCGCCACGCTGCGACGGTAGCCGCAGCGCGGGACCGCCGACAGGGCCCCGAGGCGGATCTCACCCCTGAGGGGACCCTCAGGGCCCCGGCCCCAAGATCCAGCCCGGTGGATGCCACAATGACCGGGACGCTTGTGCTTGCGTTCACAAAGCTCGGCGTCCCCTCCTCCGACAGCGACTCCCCCGAAGGTGACCCGTGGACATGAAGACCGCCAACGCACTCCGCCGGCTCCGCCTGGTCTCGGCCCCCGAAGCCGTCTCCTTCCTGCTGCTGATGGTCTGCTCGGTACTGAAGCGCACCACGGAGTTCAACGCCGTGCCCGTGATGGGCCGCGTCCACGCCGTCCTCTTCATCCTGTACCTGATCTTCTGGGCGCTCGCCTGGTACCGCGCCCGGTGGAGCGTCGGCACCAGCGCCCTCTACTTCGCCCTCTCCGTCCTGCCCGCCGGCGGGTTCTTCGCCGAGCGCAGGCTCAAGGGCGAGACCGAGGACGCGGTCGTCGCCTCCCGCGCCTCCGAGGTCAAGGTCGTGAACGCGTGATCGTCGCCTTCTCCGTGACGCCGCTGGGTGTCGGCGAGGACGTGGGGGAGTACGTCGCCGACGCCGTCCGGGTCGTCCGCGAATCGGGCCTGCCGCACCGCACCGACGCGATGTTCACCTCGATCGAAGGTGACTGGGACGAGGTGATGGCCGTCGTCAAGCGCGCCGTCGCCGTCGTCGAGGAGCGCGCTCCGCGCGTCTCGGTCGTCCTCAAGGCGGACATCCGCCCCGGTGTGACGGACGGTCTCACCTCCAAGGTGGAGACGGTGGAGCGACACCTGTCGGCCTGACGACGTGTCGGTGTGACGGCATATCGGCATGTCGGTCATGACGGGATGTCGTCATGTCGGCCACGACCGCGGGGTGATGACCCCGCACCCGTGACCCCGCACCCGTGACCCCGCACCCGTGACCCCGGTCCTTCGGACCGGGGTCTTTCCGTGCCCGGACGGCCGAGGCGACCGGGGCGCCGGCGGAACGGCCGTGCCGGGGACGTGAAGACCACCCGCCCGCACGCCCCGCGCACCCCATCGGACGCGCCCCGTTCGACACGTCGTGAAATCTCCACTTGTGTGTGGGTACCAGCCAGAGCGAACCCCCGAGCGACACCGGACACGTTCAACCACGGGAGGGCGACGTGCGGCCCGAGGGCTACGACTACGAGACCTACAGCCGACTCGCCGGACCGCTGACCCGGCCGCCCTCCGGGGCCCCCTACCGGGTGGAGTACACCAGGCTCCTGTCGCGCGAGCCGCGTCGAATAGGCGCACTCCTGCTGATGATCCTGGCCCCCGTCCTCACCGGCGCGCTCCTCGTCTACCTCGTGTGGCCCACGCACCGGGTGCGCCGCGAGGGCGGAGAGGTCTGGCTGATCGGTCTCGACACCACCATGTTCGTGGCCATCGGCCTGATCGAACTGTTCATGGTCGTCAACGTCCTGAGCATCGCTCACGCGACCGTGGTCGCGAGCGACCCCGTTCCCGTCGTTCCCGCGCAGGGCACCCGGGTCGCCTTCCTCACCACCTACGTCCCGGGAAAGGAACCCCTCTCCATGGTCCGCGCCACCCTCGAGGGCGCGGTCCGGATCACCCACAGCGGCCCCCTCGACATCTGGCTCCTCGACGAGGGCGACGACGAGCGGGCCAAGGCCCTCTGCGCCGAACTCCGGGTGCGGCACTTCAGCCGGAAGGGCGTGCCCGAGTGGAACCGCCCCGAGGGGAGGCACAAGGCCCGCACCAAGCACGGCAACTACAACGCGTGGCTCTCCCTGTACGGCCACGCGTACGACTTCTTCGCCTCCGTGGACACCGACCACGTCCCGCTGCCCGGCTTCCTGGAGCGCATGATGGGCTACCTCCGGGACCCCGACGTCGCGTTCGTCGTCGGTCCCCAGGTGTACGGGAACTACGGGAACCCCGTCACCAAGGCCGCCGAGTCCCAGCAGTTCCTCTTCCACGCCCTGATCCAGCGCGCCGCCAACCGCTACCGCGCGCCCATGTTCGTCGGCACCAACAACGTCGTACGCATCGCGGCCCTCCGGCAGATCGGCGGGCTGTACGACTCCATCACCGAGGACATGGCCACCGGGTTCGAACTGCACCGGCACCGGAACCCGAGGACGGGCCGGCACTGGCGGTCCGTCTACACACCGGACGTCCTCGCCGTCGGTGAGGGTCCCTCCTCCTGGACCGACTTCTTCACCCAGCAGCTGCGCTGGTCGCGCGGCACCTACGAGACGCTGCTCAAGCAGTACTGGAAGGCGCCGTCCACCATGCCGGCCGGCCGGCTGCTCTCGTACACCCTGATGCTCGTCTACTACCCGATGGCGGCCGTCAACTGGCTTCTGGGGGTTCTCAGCTGCTTCCTCTTCCTGTGGTTCGGGGCCTCCGGGACCCAGGTCACGGCCTCCGTGTGGCTGATGCTCTACAGCGACGCGGCCGCCCTCCAGATCGGCCTGTACCTGTGGAACCGGCGCCACAACGTCTCGCCGCACGAACCCGAGGGATCGGGCGGCCTGGCGGGCATGGCGATGTCGGCCCTGTCGGCCCCCGTCTATCTGAAGGCGCTGAGCGAGGCCCTGCTCCGGCGCCCCAGCCGGTTCGTCGTCACCCCGAAGGGCCAGGGCGCCAGCGCCGACCGGCTCCGGACCTTCCGCGTCCACCTCGGCTGGGCCGCGTTCCTCGCCGTCTCGCTCGGCGCGTCGGCCGTCCTCGGCCACACCCACGCGGCCATGCGGACCTGGGCGCTGCTGGCCATGGCGATCTCCCTCGCACCGGTCGGCGTGTGGGTCCGCACCCTCGCCGGGGAGCGCCGGGCCCGGACCCGTCCGGCGCCGCGCCCCACCGCCCGCGTTCCGGACGGCCATGAGGGCGCGCTCGCCGCCGGCCGCGCCCCGGCCACGGTCACCGGCTCCACGGCAGGAGGCATCTAGACCATGACGTACCGGCCCTCGAAGAGGACGAGGAAGACGGCGCTCGGCATCGCGGGGATCACCGTCCTGGCGGGACTCAACGCACCGGCCGCGCTCGGCTTCGCCGGTGAGAGGTACCACGAGTACGAGATCTCCCGGCCCGCCTACCGGGCGAGGTACGGCTCCTGGAGCGGGATCGACATCCCCGAGCGGTACCGCACCAACGCGATCCACGCGGCCCTGCTGCACACCGGGAAGGTGCTCATCGTCGCCGGGTCGGGCAACGAGCAGAAGAAGTTCGACAGGGGATCCTTCGACACGGTCCTGTGGGATCCGAGGACGAACACCTTCGAGAAGGTCCCCACCCCGGACGACTTCTTCTGCTCCGGGCACGCCCAGCTCCCCGACGGGAGGCTGCTCGTGGCCGGCGGCACCGCCCGCTACGAGAAGCTGGACGGCGAGGTCGAGCGGGCCGGCGGCGGCATGCGGGTGAAGAACGAGAACCCCGACAAGGAGGTCGTCCTCAAGAAGGGCACCGTCTTCCGCTCGCCGGCCGGCGTCCGTTACGTCAGCGGGGCGGACGTGACGGTTCCCCGGGCCCGGCGGGACCAGGTGGTCACCTACGACCGGGCCGGTGTCATGCGGCCCTGGAAGACCGAGGTCACCGCCGGTGAGGCGCGGGTCTTCGTGGAGGCCGAGGAGAAGGGACCGCGGTCGGTCACCGACCGGCGGGCCCAGTACGGGATCGTCGGCCTGCGGGGCGAGGACGCCGCCAACACGTACGGCCTCTCGGAGCGGATCACCCTGGAGAAACAGGACTTCCAGGGGATCAGGGCCGCCTACGAGTTCGACCCGAAGGCCGAGAAGTACATCCCCGTCGACCCGATGGAGAAGGCCCGCTGGTACCCGACCCTCGTGGGACTCGACGACGGACGCGTCCTCGCCGTCTCCGGACTCGACGACGTCGGGGCCGTCGACCCCGGCGACAACGAGATCTACGACCCGGGGACCAGGAAATGGAGCCGCGGCCCCCAGCGCTACTTCCCCACCTACCCGGCCCTCTTCCTCACCAAGGGCGGCAAGCTCTTCTACCCGGGCTCCAACGCCGGGTACGGACCCGCCGACCGGGGCCGCGAGGCGGGTCTGTGGGATCCGCGGACCAACACCTTCCAGAAGGTGCCGGGCCTGCGCGACGCCGACGAGACGGAGACCTCCGCCTCGCTCCTGCTCCCGCCCGCCCAGGACCAGAAGGTGATGATCCTCGGCGGCGGCGGAGTCGGTGAGTCCAAGAGGTCCACGGCCCGCACCGCGGTGGTCGACCTCAAGAAGGACAGCCCGGTCTTCCAGGACGGTCCCGACCTTCCCCAGGGCACCCGCTACCTGAACAGCGTGATCATGCCGGACGACTCCGTCCTCACCACCAACGGCTCCGAGGACTACCGGGGCCGCGGCGCGAGCAACATCCTCAAGGCGCAGTTCTACGATCCCCGGACCAACCGCTTCCGTGAGGCCGCGTCCCCGCGCGTGGGCCGCAACTACCACTCCGAGGCCCTGCTGCTGCCCGACGGCCGCGTCGTCACCTTCGGCTCGGACCCGCTCTTCGACGACCGGCGGAACACCAAGCTCGGCCACTTCGAGCAGCGCATGGAGGTCTTCACCCCGCCCGCCCTGAACAGGAACGGAAAGAACCGTCCGGTGCTGGGCCGCGGTCCCGAGGAGCTCGACCCGGACCACCGGGCGACCTTCGCCACCGACCGTCCGGAGCGGATCGCGAAGGCCCGGCTGATGCGGCCCAGCGCCGTCACCCACACCACGGACGTCGAGCAGCGGTCGATCGAACTGGGGCTGACGAAGACCGGGAACTCGGTCACCGTCGACGTGCCGAGGGACCCCGCGCTGGTGCCGCCCGGCTGGTACATGCTCTTCGTGACGGACGGTCAGGGCACGCCGTCCGAGGCGAAGTGGATCCAGGTCAGGTGACGGAGCCGCGCGCCAGTTCCAGGGCGTACTCCGGCCACCACCGCCCGGCCGCCGGGCCGCCCCCGCACTCCCCGTCCGACTCGCCCGGCCGCTTGATCCACAGGTAGGCGTCGAGGGCGGGCTCCCCGGTGGCGGTGGTCGGCCGGGTGCCCAGCGCCCGGCCGGGCGGGTTGCACCAGGCGCCCTCCAGCGGGCCGTTGCCGCTGCGGCTGGTGTCCACGACGAAGTGCTTGCCGCCGAGCAGCCGGGAGAGGCGGAGACCGTACTGCTTGGTGGCGGCGTCCGTGTGGAAGTTGGAGACGTTGAGCGAGAAGCCGTCGGCGTTCGCGATGCCCGCGCGTTCCAGGGGCGCCACCAGCCGGTCGACGTCCCGGATCCAGGACGGGTTCCCGGCGTCCAGGTACACCTTGGTGCCCGGCCGGGCCTTCAGCCGGAGGATCGCCTCGCTCAGCAACCGCTCCCGCTCGTCGTGGTACTCGCCCGGGGCACAGCCGTCCGCGATGTGCGCGACGGCGTCCGGTTCCAGGATCACCAGGGCCCGGCCGCCCCCGAGCGCGTCGGCGAACCGGCCGATCCACCGCCGGTAGGCGTCCGCGTCCGCGGCGCCGCCCGCCGAGTGCTGGCCGCAGTCCCGGTGCGGGATGTCGTACGCCACGAACACCGCCGTCCGTCCTTCCCGGGCCGCGGCCGCGGCCGCCGAACGGACCGCCGGGCCCGGGTCGGTCTCACCGGCCGGCCACAGGGCGGCGGGCTCGTCCGCGATCCGCCGCAGCAGGGCGGCGTCCCGGGTGCGGCCCTCCCGCTCCCACAGCCGGATCTGCCGCGCCGCGGGGCCGCTCGGATCCACCCAGAACGGCGAACGGGCGGCGGAGTCCCGCCGCTTCGGGGCGGCGCCGGCGGCGGAGGCCTCGCCGGCCTCGGGCGCGGGCGAGCAGCCCGCCAGGAGTCCGAACACCGTGAGGGCCGCGAGGGCCGCGTGACTCAGCCGGGGCATGCTGCTCCCTTGCGCGAAGGTGACGGATGGTCACCAATCGTCGCATAAGGGTTCATGGAGGGGGCGGTGCGGCGTGGCGTGGTGGGCGTGCCCGGGTCAGTCGCCGCCCGAGACCAGCGCGATCCCCAGCGGCGTCCGCTCGTACAGCACCTGGTGCCCGTACCGGCGCGAGACGAGCAGGCCCGCGTCGCGCAGGGCGGCGAGATGGGCGGACACCGACGACGGAGCGAGGCGCAGCCGGTGGGCGAGCGCCGTCGTGCCGGCCGGTTCGTCGAGCGCGGTGAGCACGGTGGCCCGGCCGCGCCCGAGCAGCCGGACGAGCGCGTCGGGGGTGCGGTCCGCCGGTTCGGTCCACAGGCCGCCGACTCCGCGCGCCGGGTACACGAGGGTCGGCTGCCAGGGCGGCTCGAAACCGCTGATCACATCGGGCCAGGAGAAGACGCTCGGCATCAGGACCAGGCCCTGTCCGGCCAGGTGCCGTTCGTGCCGACCGCTGACCTCGACGGTCAGGGTGTGCGAGCGCCAGCCGAACCGCCGGTCGATCTCGGGCAGCAGGCCCCCGAGCCCGACCTCGGCGAGCCGCCGCGAGTGGAACGCGATGTCGGCCTCCAGCAGGACCCGCAGCCGCGGCCAGTCGGGTTCCACGAGGGTGTGCCAGGCCAGCTCCAGCAGGTCCGTCAGCTCCCGCACCGTGCGGGCGGGGTCCGCCAGCAGGGCCCGGCCGTGCGGCGAGGCCCCGGCGCCCGGGGTGTCGGCGAGGGAGCGCGCGGTCTCGGCGCGGGCCACCTCGGGGTCGGCCGCGCGCACCGCGGCGATCTCGTCCTCGAAGCTCGCCGCGGGGCCGAGCGGGGGCGGGCCGAGCCAGTCGGGGGAGTAGCCGCGCTGTGGCATCAGCAGCCACAGCGGCGCGAGGTCGAGTCCGGCCGCCGCGGCGCGGATGCGGCGCAGCCAGTGCGCGTGATAGCCGTGCCGCACGGGCCGGTTGAGTGTGCGGACCGCCTCCTGCGTCTCCCACAAGGGCGACACCGCGAAGCGGCAGTTGAGGAGGTCGTCCTCCCCGAAGTGCAGCAGCGACGGCATGACACGGCTCCAGGACATTCGGCTGACACCGAAACTTTACGGCGGCGGGGCGCGGCCGGGCACGCTGTCACCCATGCCAGAAGCAGACACAAGCACCCCGAAGGGCCTCCCGGAGAACCCTCCGGGGCACCTCCCGGAGAACCTTCCGGAGAGCGCGGGGGAGACCGCGCCCGCGCCCACCGGTTACGGCCCGGTCTTCGCCGTGCCCGAGTTCCGCGCGCTCTTCGTCGCGCACGCGTTCTCGCTGCTCGGACTCGTCGTCGCCGAGATCACGCTGTCCGTCCTCGTCTACGACCTGACGGGCTCTCCGCTGCTGAGCGCCCTGACGTTCGCCCTCGGCTTCCTGCCCTATCTGATCGGCGGCACCCTGCTCTCGGGCGTCGCGGACCGGTTCCCGGCCCGCCGGGTCCTGGTGGTCTGCGATCTGGTGTGCGCGGGATGCGTGGCCGTGATGGTGGTGCCGGGCACGCCCATCGCGGTGCTGCTCGTGATGCGGGCCGCGCTCGCCCTGATCGGTCCGGTCTTCCAGGGGACCCGGACGGCGACCCTCGCCGACGTCCTCGGCGACGGAGAGCTGTTCGTGCTCGGCCGTTCGCTGCTGCGGATCGTCTCGCAGGGCGCGCTGCTGGCCGGGTTCGGGGCGGGCGGGCTGCTGCTCACCGTCGTGTCACCGCGGCGCGCGCTCCTCGTGACGGTCTGCACCTTCCTGCTCTCCGCCGTGCTGCTGCGGTTCGGCACCCGTCGGCGGCCCGCGCGGGCCGGCCGGGGACGGTCGCTCGTGCGGGGCTCCCTCGGCGGGGCCCGGCGGATCCTCGGAGACCGCCGGACGCTCGTACTGCTCCTGCTGTTCTGGGTGCCCCCGATGTTCGCGGTCGTCCCGGAGGCGCTGGCGGCGCCGTACGCCGACGGCATCGGCGCCGGTTCGGCCGGGCTCGGCCTGCTGATGTGCGCGCTGCCGGTCGGCACGATCGCGGGGGAGCTGTTCGCGGGCTCGCGGCTGCGGCCGGCCACCCGGAACCGGCTCACCCTCCCGCTGGTCTGCGTCACGCTGCTGCCCTACGTCGGGTACGCGCTGCGGCCGGGGCTCGGCTGGTCGGTTGCCCTGCTGGTGCTCGCGGGCGCCGGATCGGCGTACACCCTCGGCCTGGACCAGTGGTTCGTGCGGGCGGTGCCGGACGAACTGCTCGGGCGCGCGATGACGTTGAACTCGGCGGGGCTGATGACGGTCCAGGGCGTGGGGATGGCGCTGTCGGGCGCGGTGGCGGAGTTCGCCGGGGCACGGGCGACGGTCGTGGGCGCGGGGGTGCTGGGGACCGTGGTCTGCGCGGGCCTGGCGGTGGCGGCTCGGCGCACCGGACGGGACGCCGGGGCCGGTGCGGAAGGTGCCGGGCCGGGGGCGGTGGAGGAGGCCCGGACCCCGGCCGCCGCGGGGGCGGATACCGAAACGCGAGACGGGGCTGACCACGATGTGACCGGCCGGTAAGGTCACTGGCGTGCCGAAGCCGCTCAGTCTTGCCTTCGATCCCATCGCCCGTGCCGACGAACACTGGCGGCAGCGCTGGGGTTCCGTGCCCTCCATGGCCGCGATCACCTCGATCATGCGCGCGCACCAGATCCTGCTGGCCGAGGTGGACGCGGTCGTCAAGCCGTACGGGCTGACCTTCGCGCGCTACGAGGCCCTGGTGCTGCTCACCTTCTCCAAGGCGGGCGAGCTGCCGATGTCCAAGATCGGCGAGCGGCTCATGGTGCACCCGACGTCCGTCACCAACACGGTGGACCGGCTGGTGCGGTCCGGGCTCGTCGCCAGGCGCCCGAACCCCAACGACGGGCGGGGCACCCTCGCCTCGATCACCGAGAAGGGCCGCGAGGTCTGTGACGCGGCCACCCGCGACCTGATGGCGATGGACTTCGGTCTCGGGGCCTACGACGCGGAGGAGTGCGCGGAGATCTTCGCGATGCTGCGTCCGCTGCGGGTCGCCGCGCACGACTTCGACGACGTGTAGGCGCACCACCCGGGCGGCGGACGGCGGGCGGCGGGGCGTGGGGGCGCGCGAAGATCGCGCAAAAGGGGTCGTTACCCTCGTACCCATGAAGAAGAGCGTCCTGACCCGCTACCGCGTCCTGGCCTACGTCACCGGCGTGCTGCTGGTCCTGCTGTGCCTCGGCATGATCGCCAAGTACGGCCTGGGCGTCGACGGCGCCGCGGACTTCACCCGTGTCGTCGCCATCGCGCACGGCTGGCTGTACGTCCTCTACCTGGTGTTCGCCTTCGACCTGGGCTCCAAGGCGAGGTGGCCGGTCGGCAAGCAGCTCTGGGTGCTGCTGGCGGGCACGATCCCGACGGCCGCCTTCTTCGTGGAGCGTCGCGTCAGCCAGGAGCTGGAATCGCAGATCGCGGAGGGTTCTCCCGCGGTCGCCAAGGCCTGATCCGAACCGCCGCACGACACCGTGCGGCGGTTTGCCATCGACATTTACTAGGACGTCCTAGTAAATTCGAGGGTATGGACGCTCACGCCATCGAGGAAGGCCGCCGACGCTGGCAGGCCCGCTATGACGCTTCGCGCAAGCGCGATGCCGACTTCACCACGCTCTCCGGTGATCCCGTGGAGCCGGCGTACGGTCCCCGGCCCGGGGACGCCTACGAAGGCTTCGAGCGGATCGGCTGGCCCGGCGAGTACCCCTTCACCCGGGGGCTGCACGCGACCGGCTACCGGGGGCGCACCTGGACCATCCGGCAGTTCGCCGGATTCGGCAACGCCGAGCAGACCAACGAGCGCTACAAGAAGATCCTCGCCAACGGCGGCGGCGGGCTCTCCGTGGCCTTCGACATGCCCACGCTGATGGGCCGCGACTCGGACGACCCCCGGGCGCTCGGCGAGGTCGGCCACTGCGGTGTCGCGATCGACTCGGCGGCCGACATGGAGGTCCTCTTCCAGGACATCCCGCTCGGTGACGTCACCACGTCGATGACGATCAGCGGTCCCGCCGTGCCCGTCTTCTGCATGTACCTGGTCGCCGCCGAGCGCCAGGGCATCGACCCCGCCGTGCTGAACGGCACGCTCCAGACCGACATCTTCAAGGAGTACATCGCGCAGAAGGAGTGGCTCTTCCAGCCCGAGCCGCACCTGCGTCTCATCGGCGACCTGATGGAGCACTGCGCCGAGAAGATCCCCGCGTACAAGCCGCTCTCCGTCTCCGGCTACCACATCCGGGAGGCGGGCTCCACGGCCGCACAGGAGCTCGCGTACACGCTGGCCGACGGCTTCGGCTACGTCGAACTGGGGCTCTCCCGAGGGCTCGACGTGAACGTCTTCGCCCCCGGTCTCTCCTTCTTCTTCGACGCGCACGTCGACTTCTTCGAGGAGATCGCCAAGTTCCGCGCGGCCCGCCGGATCTGGGCCCGCTGGATGCGGGACGTGTACGGCGCCACCTCCGAGAAGGCGCAGTGGCTGCGTTTCCACACGCAGACCGCCGGCGTCTCGCTGACGGCCCAGCAGCCGTACAACAACGTCGTGCGCACCGCGGTGGAGGCGCTCGCGGCGGTCCTCGGCGGCACGAACTCCCTGCACACCAACGCGCTGGACGAGACGCTCGCGCTGCCGTCCGAGCAGGCCGCGGAGATCGCCCTGCGGACGCAGCAGGTGCTCATGGAGGAGACCGGCGTCGCCAACGTCGCCGACCCGCTGGGCGGTTCCTGGTACGTCGAGCAGCTCACCGACCGGATCGAGGCCGACGCGGAGAAGATCTTCGAGCAGATCAGGGAGCGCGGACTGCGGGCGCACCCGGACGGGCGTCACCCGATCGGTCCCATCACCTCCGGCATCCTGCGCGGGATCGAGGACGGCTGGTTCACCGGCGAGATCGCCGAGTCGGCCTTCCAGTACCAGCGGTCGGTCGAGAAGGGCGACAAGCGCGTCGTCGGCGTCAACGTCCACCACGGGTCCGTGACCGGCGACCTGGAGATCCTCCGGGTCAGCCACGAGGTGGAGCGCGAGCAGGTGCGGGTGCTGGCCTCGCGCAAGGGCGGCCGGGACGAGGCCGCCGTGCGCGGCGCGCTGGACGCCATGCTCGCCGCGGCCCGCGACGGTTCCAACATGATCACCCCGATGCTGGAGGCGGTCCGCGCCGAGGCGACGCTGGGTGAGATCTGCGGTGTCCTGCGGGACGAGTGGGGGGTGTACACGGAGCCGGCGGGCTTCTGAGCGCGCCCTCGCGCCTTCAGGGCGCCGCGGGCCCTTCCCGGTGGCGCGGGCAGGGCCCGCGGCGCCCTGCCGGTCTCCGTGGCCCCCGCCGCCCCTGTCCTTCCCGGGACCGGGGCGGCGGGGGCCACGCGCGTCCGGGTCCGGCCCGCGTGCCCCTTTCGGCCCTCAGCCCTCGGCCGCCGCGCCGGTCAGGCCGAGGAGCAGGATCCGGGTGAAGGAGCGCACCCATTCCTCGTCGGCGGGTTCCGCGCTGACCAGGGTGCGATGGACGACCGCTCCGGCGACCACGTCGAAGATCAGATCGGCGGTACGGGCGGCGGCGACGGGGTCCGTCTCCGGGGGGAGTTCGCCGCGGGCCTGGGCACGGGCGCGGCCCTCCATGACCAGGCGCTTCTGGCGGTCGACGATGGACGTGCGGATGCGTTCACGCAGCGGTTCGTCGCGGGTGGACTCCGCCACCACGGCCATCAGCGCCGTCTTCGCCTCCGGGCGGTCCAGGAGCGCCGCGAACTGGAGCACCACGCCCTCGATGTCGGCGGCCAGGCTGCCCCGGTCGGGCAGCTCCAGCTCGTCGAAGAGAACGGCCACGGCGTCGACGACGAGTTCGTTCTTGCCCGCCCAGCGGCGGTAGAGGGTCGTCTTGGCGACTCCGGCGAGGGTCGCCACGTACCCCAACGTCAGTTTGGACCAGCCCAGTTCGACCAGGGCCGTGCGCGTCGCCTCCAGGATCGCGGCGTCCGCGGCGGCGCTGCGGGGGCGGCCCGTGCGGGCGGCCTGGGAGCGACATTGCATGTCAGTGACCATATCCGGCCGCTTCACCGGCGATATCCGGCAGGTTCTGTGAAGTCGTGAGGGAGATCACCGGGAGACGGTGCGTGGGGACGTCCCCGCACAGTTACGCTACGACTCGTAGCGAAAGCTCGACCGCGGCGACAACCGCACAGGCGTCAGGTGGGGACCCGACGCCGAACCGGCCCGACAGGGCCTGGCTTTCACCACGCTTTTCACAGGCGCGCGAGGAAGGGGGAGGATGTACTCATGCAGCCACGGAACATGTCCATGAGCGGAGTCGTCGACCTCGCCGCGGTGAAGGCGGCCCAGGAGGCCAAGTCGAAGGCGGAGCAGGCACGCGCCTCCGCCGCCAGCCAAGGCGGCGGAGGCGGGGCCGTGACTCCCGCGAGCCTCGTCATCGACGTCGACGAGGCGGGATTCGAGCAGGATGTCCTGCAACGCTCCACCGAGGTGCCGGTCGTCATCGACTTCTGGGCCGAGTGGTGCGAACCCTGCAAGCAGCTGAGCCCGCTCCTGGAGCGGCTCGCCGTCGAGTACGCCGGCCGGTTCGTGCTGGCCAAGATCGACGTCGACGCCAACCAGATGCTGATGCAGCAGTTCGGGATCCAGGGGATTCCGGCCGTGTTCGCGGTGGTGGCCGGCCAGGCCCTGCCGCTCTTCCAGGGAGCCGCCGCCGAGGCGCAGATCCGCGAGACCCTCGACCAGCTCGTCCAGGTCGCCGAGCAGCGCTTCGGCCTGACCGGCCTCGTGGTCGACGCGGAGGCCGGGCCGGGCGCGGCCCCCGATCAGGAGATGCCGGCCGGCCCGTACGACGCGCTGCTGGAGGCCGCCGTACAGGCGCTGGACGCCGGCGACTTCGCCGGTGCCGTCCAGGCGTACAAGAACGTGCTGACCGACGACCCGGGCAACAGCGAGGCCAAACTGGGGCTGGCCCAGGCCGAGTTGCTGCACCGGGTGCAGGGTCTGGACCCGCAGCTGGTGCGCAAGGACGCCGCCGAGAAGCCCGGCGACGCGCAGGCGCAGATCGCGGGGGCCGACCTGGATCTCGTCGGCGGTCATGTCGAGGACGCCTTCGGGCGGCTCATCGACGCGGTGCGGCGTACGGCCGGCGACGACCGGGACGCCGTACGGCTGCGGCTCCTCGAGCTCTTCGAGGTGGTCGGGGCCGACGACCCGCGCGTGATCGCGGCGCGCCGGGCACTGGCCCGCGCCTTGTTCTGACCAGTCCCTAAACGCCAGGGCCTGTGATGCCCAGGTGAAAGATTGGTCTGCAGGGGGGTAAGTGGCCGCGCTTTACCAAAACTTGGTAAACGCGGCCGCTGTTACTTGTAGTAAGTCGAGGACGTCGAACTGTCTGGTTCCGTCCGGCAATCCCCTGTTGTGTCACCCCCTCCGGCGCCACCCTGTGTCGCTGCCCGATACCGACGGGTCGTTGTTCGGTTATCCCGCCGTTACTAGCCAGTAACGAACCCCCTTGTGCGCGCGGCGAGAATGCACCACGATCGGCCACGCTCGGTCCATTCCCGCACCCGACACCCAATCGGGCCGGCGGACTTTCTGGGTCCCCACCGAGTAGGGCCGACGGCAGTGCGGTCGGTTCTTGGGCAGGGGGGTCTTCGCCGTCCGGCGGAGCCTGTCCAGCAGGTTGTGCGTGATGTGTGTCAGGCGCGACCAGTGGTTGTCGCTCGGGGGTGATCGCCGGTGATTCGGGTGCAGTTGCACCTTCGGGTACGGGCGCTCTCCTTCCCGAGGACGTAGCACTTCTCCCATCCCTGCCCGGCTGAGCCGCCGCAATGTGGCAGTCAGGGCCAGGAGATGTACGTCCGAGAAGGAGGAAATTATGATGTCCCAGGTGCGTGGCGGTACCAGATGGAAGCGGTTCGCCGTCGTCATGGTGCCCAGCGTGGCAGCCACGGCAGCGATAGGCGTCGCCCTCGCGCAGGGTGCCCTCGCCGCGTCGTTCAGTGTTTCGGGTCAGTCGTTCAAGGTGACCGCGGACACGCTCAAGGGTGAAGGCTTCTCGCAGTACGGGGCCCTCGACATGGGCACCGGCCTCGACGGCAAGACGGCGCTGCACCCCGTTGCCGTGTCGGCGTTCAACAGCGCTGACATCACCAACATGTGCCAGTCCGTCGTCACCCCGGACATCCCGGTGCTCGGTTCCGTCAGCCTCGTGCTGAAGGCCGGCGGCAGCGGTACGCCGGTGCACGCCGACAACCTCTACATCGATGTCCAGGACCTCGCGGCTGACGCGGTGTTCGAGGGTATCGACATCGGTGTTGCGGCCAAGGACGCCAACAAGGGTCCGGGCATGAAGGGCGGCAAGGAGCAGGCCAACCCGTTCGGGTTCGCCCAGCAGGCCACCAAGGCCACGCTGACCGACGTGAAGCAGACGGCGTGGGCGACCACCGCCGGCACGTTCAAGCTCAGCGGTCTGAAGATGTCGGTCAAGGCCGGCACCCACGAGTGCTACTAAGCACCCCAGGAGTGGGCGAGGAGGCTCAGGCCGCTTCGCCCGCTCCGCCCGCTTCGCCCGCTCCGCCCGTTGTACGCGGAGCACTCAACGCGTACTTCTCATAGCAATGCCGTTCCAGGGAGCTGTTTCCATGAGCGCCGAGACCCCTGCCGCGCCCGGCCAGAACGACGAGCACTACCTTCAGGCGTTCCGGCGGATCTTCCGTACCTGGAGGGGCGACCGCCCGTTCTGGGCCGGTCTGTTCATCGTGTTCGGCGGCTTTCCCATCGCGTACTTCCCGTACGCGCATCTCAAGCTCGGCCATCTGACGCTGGCGATGTCCACCACCGCCGGTGCCGGGTCCCTGATCATCGGCGTTCTCCTCGTCGTGCTCGGGATCAGCCTCTGGTTCCAGAAGCACGTACGGACGTTCGCGGGTGTCGCCGCGATCCTCCTTGGCCTGGTGTCCCTCCCGGTGGCCAACCTGGGCGGCTTCCTCATCGGTTTCGTGTTCGCCCTGATCGGCGGAGCCATGGCGGTCTCCTGGGTTCCCGGTGAGCCCGACGAGAACTACGGCGAGCAGGAGTCCTTCGGCCGGCAGGCCGAACCCGTGGGCGCGGTGGCCGAATCCGCCGAGCCCGTCGACTTCGACAAGTCGGCGACCGGTGTGGACGACCCGAACGATCTGTCAGGAACGAGCCCGATCAATGGGGCGAACGGGAGGCACAGTGCCGGCTGACAAGGTGACACAGGGGACTGATGTGGACGAGTCCTTTGTGAGAACCGGGCCGCGGCACGCGGCCCCCAGGAAGCCGCTGCTCACCAGGTTCCAGATGCCCGCCGGCAAGGCGATAGCCATAGCGGCGATGCCTACCGCGGTCCTCATGGGCATGGGCCTCACCCCGACGCTCGCCCAGGCCGACGACCACTCCACGTCCAGGAGTCTCACGGCCGACGAGTACCAGGCGTGCGTCGAGGCCGTGACCGACGAGGACGACAAGGACGCGTCGGAGACGGCGTCGCCCTCCGCCACGCCCAGCGCGAGCGAGTCGTCCGACGAGGCCACGCCGACCCCTTCGGCACCGGCGTCCGAGTCGGCGGCCCCGGGCAAGACCTCTTCCTCGGATTCAGGTTCCGACGACAAGGCCGAGCCGGCCCCCTCCGCGTCGTCCTCCGCCGCGAGCACGTCGGACAAGGCGGCGGACGCCAGCGCGTCCACGCCGACCCCGTCGGCTTCGGAGAAGAGCACGAACCCGCTCGACCCGCTGGGCGTCGGCGACGCCATCAAGGACATCCTCACGCCCGACGAGACGGCGAGCGCCACACCCGCGCCGTCCGCCTCGGCGAGCGCGAGCGAGACCGCGACCGACGGCAAGAGCGGGGACACGGTCGAGGACACGGCCGACAAGGTCGTGGACAAGGCGGAGGAGGCCGCGGAGGACACCACCGACACGGCGTCCGAGGCGGCCGCGGACGCGACGGAGGCGGCCGAGAAGGCCGCCGAGGACGCGGCCTCCGCCACGCCCAGCCCGTCCGCGAGCGCGACCACGGACCCCGACGACTGCCCGGTCGCGACCGACGACGTGGGCGGCGTCGACAACCCGGTCACCCTGCCCGACGACCCCTGGTACCTCAACGCCAGCTCCCTGCTCCTCAAGGGCGCCGACTACCAGGGCATCGTCAAGGTGAAGACGGCCAACGGCACCGTCAAGAAGGTGCTGAAGTACGTCATCTCCGACGGCACGGACATCGGGGACCTGCACCAGACGGTGGAGGACAAGCAGGCCGGCAAGACGTATCACGTGCAGGCCGCCGGCGGCTCGACGTCCACCATCCGCAACGGCAAGACGATCATGTACACGGAGAGCATCTCCGGGAACCTGCTCGGGCTCATCCCCGTCACGTTCGACCCGGACAACCCTCCGCCGCTGAACATCCCGCTGATCTACTTCACCAAGGTGAAGGTCGTCCAGGCGGGTCAGTTCGGTGGAACCCTGACCGTCCCCGGACTGCACCAGTACACGACCGGCTGAGTCGTCCAGAGCCCTTCCGGGAGCCGCACAGAACGCTGAGGGCGCCCCCTGTCCAACAGGGGGCGCCCTCAGCGGTGTTCGGGGACCGGGGGTCAGGCGCGGTCGGCCTCGCCCAGGTGGTGCACCCGGACCATGTTGGTGGTGCCGGGGACGCCGGGGGGAGAACCGGCGGTCATCACGACGACGTCGCCGTCGTTGAACCGCCGGAGCTTCTGCAGCTCGCGGTCGACCAGCGCGACCATCTCGTCGGTGCTGTTCACGAACGGCACGACGTGCGACTCGACGCCCCAGCTGAGCGTCAGCTGGTTGCGGGTGCCCTCGTCCGTGGTGAAGGCCAGGATCGGCTGGGCGGCCCGGTAGCGCGAGAGCCGACGAGCGGTGTCACCGGACTCGGTGAAGGCCACCAGGCCCTTGCCGCCGAGGAAGTCGGCGATCTCGCAGGCGGCGCGGGCGACCGAACCACCCTGCGTGCGGGGCTTCTTGCCCGGCACCAGCGGCTGGAGGCCCTTGGAGAGGAGCTCCTCCTCGGCCGCCACGACGATCTTCGACATCGTCTTCACGGTCTCGATCGGGTACGCGCCCACGCTGGACTCGGCGGACAGCATGACCGCGTCCGCGCCGTCCAGGATCGCGTTGGCCACGTCGGAGGCCTCGGCGCGCGTCGGACGGGAGTTGGTGATCATCGACTCCATCATCTGGGTCGCGACGATCACGGGCTTGGCGTTGCGGCGGCACAGCTCCACGAGGCGCTTCTGCACCATCGGGACCCGCTCCAGCGGGTACTCGACGGCCAGGTCGCCACGGGCCACCATGACGGCGTCGAACGCCGCGACGACGGCCTCCATGTTGTCGACCGCCTGCGGCTTCTCCACCTTGGCGATGACGGGGACGCGGCGGCCCTCCTCGTCCATCACCTTGTGGACGTCGTTCACGTCGTCGGCGTCACGCACGAAGGAGAGGGCGACCATGTCGCAGCCCATCCGCAGGGCGAAGCGCAGGTCCTCGATGTCCTTCTCCGACAGCGCGGGCACGTTCACGGCCGCGCCGGGCAGGTTGATGCCCTTGTGGTCGGAGATCACCCCGCCCTCGATGACGACCGTCTTGACCCGGGGGCCGTCGACCTCGACGACGCGGAGCTCGACGTTGCCGTCGTTGATGAGGATCTGGTCGCCGTGGGAGACGTCACCGGGCAGACCCTTGTAGGTCGTGCCGCAGATCTGCTTGTCACCCGGCACGTCCTCGGTCGTGATGACGAACTCGTCACCGCGCTCCAGCTCGACGGGGCCTTCGGCGAAGGTCTCCAGGCGGATCTTCGGGCCCTGCAGGTCGGCGAGCACACCGATGGCGATGCCGGTCTCGGCCGAGGCGGCCCGGACACGGTCGTACCGGCCCTGGTGCTCGGCGTGTGATCCGTGGCTGAAGTTGAAGCGGGCCACATTCATGCCCGCCTGGATCAGCGAGACCAGCTTTTCGTGGGAGTCGACCGCGGGGCCGAGAGTACAGACGATTTTCGAACGGCGCATGGGGCGATCCTATCGGTTTGTTTCGCTACGGAATATTCCGTCTGGCGGAAGATACAAATGGGCGGGCGGCCGCTCAGGCGTGGCTCCGCGGCCCGCTCAGACATGGCCCTTTCCGACCAGCTCATACGTCTGTGTGGCGATCTCCAGTTCCTCGTCCGTCGGAACCACGGCGACCGCGACCCGCGCGTACGGAGGCGAGATGATCCGCGGCTCGCCGCCGCGCACGGCGTTCAGGTCGCCGTCGACCACGAGACCCAGTTCCTCCAGGCCCGCGATCGCGGCCTCGCGTACCGGGGCGGCGTTCTCGCCCACCCCGGCGGTGAAGACGACGGCGTCCACCCGGCCGAGGACCGCGTAGTAGGCGCCGATGTACTTCTTCAGACGGTGGATGTAGATGTCGAAGGCGAGCCGGGCCCGCTCGTCGCCCTCGTCGACACGGCGGCGGATCTCCCGCATGTCGTTGTCGCCGCACAGACCGATCAGACCGCTCTTCTTGTTGAGAAGAGTGTCGATCTCGTCCGTGGACATGTCGCCGACGCGCTCCAGATGGAAGATGACGGCCGGATCCACGTCACCGGAGCGCGTTCCCATCACCAGCCCCTCCAGGGGCGTGAGCCCCATCGAGGTGTCCACGCACCGTCCGCCCCTGACCGCCGACGCCGAGGCGCCGTTGCCCAGGTGCAGCACGATGAGGTTGACCTCCTCGGGCGCCCTGCCGAGGAGTTCGGCGGTCGCGCGGGAGACGTAGGCGTGCGAGGTGCCGTGGAAGCCGTACCGGCGGATGCGGTGCTCGTCGGCGGTCGCCACGTCGATCGCGTAGCGCGCGGCCGCCTCCGGCATCGTCGTGTGGAACGCGGTGTCGAAGATCGCGACCTGGGGGAGGTCCGGACGCAGTGCCTTCGCGGTGCGGATGCCGGTGAGGTTCGCCGGGTTGTGCAGGGGCGCGACGGGGATCAGCCGCTCGATCTCGGCGAGGACCGTGTCGTCGATGACGGTCGGCTCGGTGAAGGTCTGCCCGCCGTGCACCACCCGGTGACCGATGGCGGCCAGTTCGGGGGAGCCCAGGCCGAGGCCGTCCACCGCCAGTTCCTCCCCCATCGCCTTCAGCGCGGCCTCGTGGTCGGCGAACGTGTCGGTCCGCTCACGGGTCTCACCCGTCGTCAGCGCGGTGTGCCGGATCAGCGAGGTTCCCTCGCCGATGCGCTCCACCAGCCCGACGGCCAGCCGCGAGCTGTCCCGCATGTCGAGCAGCTGGTACTTCACCGACGAGGAGCCGGAGTTGAGGACGAGGACACGCGTGGCCGACGGGGAGGAGGACGCGTCGGTCACGGCGGCGGAGGAGGAGGACGGGTCGGCGCTCACTGCTGGGAAGCCTTCTGGTCGGGGGCCTGGGACTGGATCGCGGTGATGGCGACCGTGTTGACGATGTCCTGGACGAGCGCGCCGCGGGACAGGTCGTTGACGGGCTTGCGCAGGCCCTGGAGCACCGGGCCGACGGCGATCGCGCCGGCCGAACGCTGCACGGCCTTGTAGGTGTTGTTGCCGGTGTTGAGGTCGGGGAAGATCAGCACCGACGCCTGTCCGGCGACCTTCGAGTCGGGCAGCTTGGTCGCGGCGACCGACGGCTCGACGGCGGCGTCGTACTGGATGGGCCCCTCGATCCTCAGATCGCCGCGGCGCTCGCGCACCAGCTCGGTCGCCTCGCGCACCTTGTCGACGTCGGCGCCCGAACCCGAGGTGCCCGTCGAGTACGACAGCATCGCGATCCGCGGTTCCACGCCGAACTGCTCGGCGGTGGCGGCCGACTGGATGGCGATGTCGCAGAGCTGCTCGGCGTCCGGGTCCGGGTTCACCGCGCAGTCGCCGTAGACCAGGACCTTGTCGGCCAGGCACATGAAGAACACGGACGACACGATGTTCGCGTCCGGCCGGGTCTTGATGATCTCGAAAGCGGGCCGGATGGTCGCGGCCGTCGAGTGCACGGAACCCGACACCATGCCGTCGGCGAGGCCCTCCTCCACCATGAGCGTCCCGAAGTAGTTCACGTCCGCGACCACGTCGTACGCCAGCTCCACCGTGACGCCCCGGTGGGCGCGCAGTTCGGCGTACTTCTCGGCGAAGGTGTCCCGCAGCGGGGAGGTCCCCGGGTCGATGAGCTGGGTGGCGCCGAGGTCGATGCCGAGGTCGGCGGCCTTCTTGCGGATCTGGTCGACCGGGCCGAGCAGGGTCAGGTCGCACACCCCCCGGCGCAGCAGCACCTCGGCGGCGTGCAGGACGCGCTCCTCGGTGCCCTCGGGGAGCACGACGCGGCGCCGGTCGGAGCGCGCCTGCTCCAGCAGCTTGTGCTCGAACATCATCGGGGTGAGCCGGTCGCTGCTGGGGGCGGAGACCCGCTTCAGCAGCTCGGTGGTGTCCACGTACCGCTCGAAGAGGCCGAGCGCGGTCTCCGCCTTGCGGGGCGTGGCCGCGTTCAGCTTGCCCTCCAGGGCGAAGAGCTCGGTCGCGGTGGGGAAGGAGTTCCCGGCCACCGAGACGACCGGGGTGCCGGGCGCGAGGCGGGCCGCGAGCGTCAGGATCTCGGGGCTGGGCCGCTCGTCCAGGGTGAGCAGGATGCCGGCTATCGGCGGGGTGCCGGCGCTGTGCGCGGCGAGCGTGCCGATCACCAGATCGGCCCGGTCCCCGGGGGTGACCACGAGGCATCCCGGGGTCAGCGCCCGCAGGAGGTTCGGCAGCATCGCACCGCCGAAGACGAAGCCGAGAGCGTCACGGGCGAGCCCCGCGTCGTCGCCGAGGAGCACCGTGCCGCCGAGCGCGTGGGTGATCTGCGCGACGGTGGGGGCGGAGAGCGCGGGCTCGTCCGGAAGCACGTAACAGGGCACCGGGAGCCGGGAGCCGAGCTGTTCCAGGATCGTCCGGTCCTCCGGACTCACCCGGTTCACCACCATGGCGAGGACGTCGCACCCCAGTCCGTCGTACGCGCGGTAGGCGTTGCGCGTCTCGGACCGCACCGACTCCGCGTTCTGGCCCCGGCCGCCGACGACCGGGATCACGGACGCGGCGAACTCGTTCGCCAGACGGGCGTTGAGCGCCAGCTCGTCGGGGACCTGGGTGCCGGCGAAGTCGGTGCCGAGGACGAGGACGACGTCGTAGTCGCGGGCGACCAGGTGGAACCGGTCGACGAGCGTGGACACCAGCTCGTCCGTACCCTGCTCGGCCTGGAGCGCGGACGCCTCGTGGTAGTCCATGCCGTACACCGTCGCCGGGTCCTGCGTCAGCCGGTAGCGCGAGCGCAGCAGCTCGAAGAGCCGGTCCGGACCGTCGTGCACCAGCGGACGGAACACCCCCACCCGGTCGACCTGGCGGGTCAGGAACTCCATGACCCCCAGTTCGACGACCTGGCGGCCGTCCCCTCGGTCGATCCCGGTCACGTACACGCTGCGCGTCACGCGTGCTCTCCATCCGTCTCGTCGCCAGGCGGTTTCTGGGCTCGGGACACGGCCCACCGACGTGAGCAGAACCCTCTTGACAATACCTCCGGCGCTGGCTAGGACGCCCGCCAGGACAAACGTCCTGGTCGGGCGGGAGCGGCGTTCCCCCCGGTCGGACGCCCGTCCGGCGGGCGCCCGGGAGAGGGAATCGGCGGGCCGTCCCGGGCCGTGAAAGAATCGAACCGGCTCACACGAACCAGCAGGGAGCAGGAGACACAGCACGATGCGCATCGGAGTTCTCACCGCAGGCGGCGACTGTCCTGGCCTGAACGCAGTGATCCGGTCGGTCGTGCACCGAGCGGTCACCAACTTCGGGGACGAGGTCATCGGCTTCGAGGACGGCTACGCCGGGCTCCTCGACGGCCACTACCGCACCCTCGACCTCAACGCGGTCAGCGGCATCCTCGCCCGCGGCGGCACCATCCTCGGCTCCTCCCGGCTCCAGCGCGACCGGCTCCGCGAGGCCTGCGAGAACGCCCAGGACATGGCCCGCGAGTTCGGGATCGACGCCCTCATCCCGATCGGCGGCGAGGGCACGCTCACGGCGGCCCGGATGCTGTCGGACGCGGGTCTGCCGGTGGTCGGCGTGCCGAAGACCATCGACAACGACATCTCCGCGACGGACCGCACCTTCGGCTTCGACACCGCGGTCGGTGTCGCCACCGAGGCCATGGACCGGCTGAAGACGACCGCCGAGTCCCACCAGCGCGTGATGGTCGTCGAGGTCATGGGCCGGCACGCGGGCTGGATCGCCCTGGAGTCCGGCATGGCGGCCGGCGCCCACGGCATCTGCCTGCCCGAGCGTCCCTTCGACCCGTCCCACCTCGTCGCGATGGTCGAGGAGCGGTTCGCGCGCGGCAAGCGGTTCGCCGTCATCTGCGTCGCCGAGGGCGCCCACCCCGTCGAGGGCACCATGGACTACGGCCACGGCGCCATCGACCAGTTCGGCCACGAGCGCTTCCAGGGCATCGGCACGGCCCTCGCGTTCGAGCTGGAGCGCCGCCTCGGCAAGGAGGCCAAGCCGGTCATCCTCGGCCACGTCCAGCGCGGCGGCACGCCGACCGCGTACGACCGCGTCCTCGCCACCCGCTTCGGCTGGCACGCCGTCGAGGCCGCGCACCGCGGCGACTTCGGCCGGATGACCGCGCTGCGCGGCACGGACATCGAGATGGTGCCGCTCGCGGACGCGACCACCGAGCTGAAGACGGTTCCGAAGGACCGCATGGACGAGGCGGAGTCGGTCTTCTAGACCCGTCGAGGCCGGGGACCGAGGCATTCGCGCCTCCGGGTCCCCGGGCCCGGTACGTACGCGCCCGCCCCGGCACCGCCGGGGCGGGCGCGCGTACGACGTCGGTGACGTCAGTACGGACTGCTGTGGACCGTCGACCAGAAGTGGCCGACGACCCGGTCGAGGTACTCCCGGCCGGACGCGCCGGAGCCGCCGTCGGCCGGATCACCGCCCCGGTCCGGCGTGGTGACGAGCTGACCCTGGTAGTCGGCGTGCATCTCCTCCAGCACGTTCTCCAGGAGCTGCCGGTCCAGCGGCACCACCTTCCCGACCGCGCGCACCTGGGCCTGCCAGCGCGTCGTCACGGCGCCGCGCAGCAGCTCGGCGAGGCGCCCGTCGCGGCCCGTCAGGGTGATGAAGTCCGGCAAGGAGAGTTCGAGCACGGCGGCGAGCGCGGTCGACTGCCGCTCGTTGCCGCGCCAGGTGCCGGACTCCTCCATCTGCTGGTAGGCGGAGAGTTCGAGCCCGGCGGCGCGCGCCACGTCCTCCTGGGCGAGATCACGGGCGAGGCGGTGTTCGCGCAAGGTGCGCGGCGCGTCTATGAGTTCACCCGCCGAGCACCACAACACGCCTGCGAGTGCCGTGAGTTCGGGACTGCTGGGTGCGGTGGTGCCACGCTCCCAGGCGGCGACGAGATCGGGTGTGACGTACGGCAGCCCGTACGAGGCTCTCAGCCCGTACGCGACGTGTTCGGGCCCCATTCCGAGCGCTGCCCGCAGTCTCCGGGCGGCGGGGGCGTTGAAGGGCGGGGTGGGCTGTTGGGCTTGCGGTCGGTGCACGCGCACAAAGTACGGGTCCCGGAGCGGCGGTGACTACGGTCCGTCCGGCCACAATCACAGATCGTAGGAACGTACGGAGGGGGCCCGGGGGCTCCGTCCGCCCTGGCCGGAGGGCTGTTCACGCCTTCGGGGCGACCGGCGGCGACCCCCTGCCCGCCCGCCGCGCGCCTCCGCGCACCACGGGGGCGCGGAGCCCGGGCACACGGCCCGGAACGCCGTCGAGCGCCCCGTGGCGCGCCCGTACCGTGCCCGGCGCGTGTCCGTGGACGCACCCGCGCCGGTCAGCCCCGCACCCAGCGGTACCGCAACTCCGGCCGTCCGACCGTCCCGTACTGCGGGGCGCGCACCGCCAGGCCCGCTTCCACGAGGTGCTCCAGATAGCGCCGGGCGGTGATCCGGGAGATCCCGACGGCCTCGGCGGCCCCTGCCGCGGTCAGCCCCTCCGCACGGTCCCGGAGGGTGACGGTGACGCGTTCCAGGGTCGGCGCGCTCAGGCCCTTGGGCAGCGCGGCCGGGCCCGGAACCCGCAGGGCGGCCAGCGCGCGGTCCACCTCGTCCTGGCCGCTCGCCTCGCCGGCCGTCGCGCGGAACTCGGCGTACCGGACCAGCCGGTCGCGCAGGGTGGCGAAGGTGAACGGCTTCAGCACGTACTGGACGACCCCGAGCGAGACCCCCTCGCGGACGACGGCCAGGTCCCGCGCGGACGTCACCGCGACGACGTCGGCGTGATGGCCGGCGGCCCGCAGCGAGCGGGCGAGCCGGAGCCCGTGCACGTCCGGCAGATGCAGGTCGAGCAGCAGCAGGTCCACCGGCGTACGGTCCAGCGCGCGGCGCGCCTCGGCGCCCGTGCGGGCCGTGCCGACGACCGTGAAACCGGGTACCCGCCCGACGTACATGACGTGCGCGTCGGCGGCGACGGGGTCGTCCTCGACGACGAGCACGCGGATCGGATCGGTCATACGGCACCTCCGGTCCGGGCGGAGCGCGAGATCCCGGGACGCCCCGACGGCCCTCGGGGCTCGGACGGCTCCGACGGCCCGGGCAGCGGGAGCCGTGCCTCGAACTCCGCGCCGCCGCCCGCGGCCTCGCGCACCGTGAGCGTGCCCGCGTGACGGCTCACGGCCTGGCGGGCGAGGGCCAGACCGAGACCGCGCCCCCCGGGACCCGCCGGTTTGGTGGACCAGCCGCGCTGGAAGACCTGTTCGGCGTGGGCCGGGTCCACCCCGGAGCCGGTGTCGGCGACGCGCAGCGACAGGACGGAGTCGTCCGTGGACGCCGTCACCGTGACGCGCGCGCCCGCCGTGCCCTGCGCCGCGTCCACCGCGTTGTCGATCAGATTCCCGAGGACGGTGACCAGGTCGCGCGCGGAGAGCGAGGCGGGGAGCATCCCGTCGTCGATGCCGCTGTCCCGGGCGACCACCAGCTCCACGCCGCGCTCCTTCGCCTGCGCCGCCTTGCCCAGCAGCAGTGCGGCGAGGACCGGTTCACTGACCGCGGAGATCACCTCGTCGGTCAGGGTCTGCGCCAGTTCCAGTTCCGCGGTGGCGAAGTCGACGGCCTCCTCGGGGCGGCCCAGTTCGATGAGGGAGACCATCGTGTGCAGCCGGTTCGCCGCCTCGTGGGCCTGCGAGCGCAGCGCCTGGGTGAAGCCGCGCTCCGAGTCCAGTTCGCCCGTCAGCGCCTGGAGTTCGGTCACATCGCGCAGGGTGACGACCGTGCCGCGGCGCTCCCCGCCGGACACCGGGGAGGTGTTCACGACCAGGACCCCGGTGTCCGTCAGATGGACCTCGTCCACGCGGGGCTCCGCCGACAGGAGCGCGCCCGTCAGCGGCGCGGGCAGGCCGAGTTCGGCCACCGAGCGGCCGACCACGTCGTCCGTGACGCCGAGCAGTTCCCGCCCGCCGTCGTTCATCAGCGCCACCCGGAACCGCCCGTCCAGCATCAGCAGCCCCTCGCGTACGGCGTGCAGGGCGGCCTGGTGGTAGTCGTGCATCCGGCTCAGCTCGGCCGCGTTCATGCCGTGGGTGGAGCGGCGCAGCCGGGCGTTGATGACGTACGTGCCGATGCCGCCGAGCAGCAGCGCGCCCGCCGCGACCCCGAGCAGGGCCGTGACCTGGTCCTGGACCCGTTCGGTGATCGCCTCGACCTTGATGCCGGCGCTGACCGCGCCGAGGGTCGTGCCGCCGGACCGGATCGGGGTGACGGCACGGACGGAGGCACCGAGGCTGCCCGTGTACGTCTCCGTGAAGGATCGGCCGTCCGCCACCGCGGGGCGGAAGTGCCCGAGGAAGTGCTCGCCTATCCGCTTCTCCTCGGGGTGCGTCCAGCGGATGCCCTTCGTATTCATGATCGTCACGAAGTCCACCTCGGTGTCCCGCTGCACCTGGAGGGCGTACGGCTGGAGTCTTTCGGTGGGGTTCGCGGTGCCGATGGCCTCGTGGACGGACGGGGAGTCCGCGACCGAACGCGCGACCGCCATCGCCTGGCGGCCCGCCGCCTCCTGGGCCTGGCCGCGGTCACTGACGTAGGTGAACAGCGCGTACCCGGCGACGAGGACCGCGATCAGCACGGCCTGCATGCCGAAGAGCTGGCCGGCCAGGCTGCGGGGTCGCGGGACACGGGGGAGGCGCATGGCGTTCAGTGTGCCTCGCCGGGCCGCGGACTCCGCCGGGCGGGCGTGAACGAAATGAACGGAAGGGTGACCGCCCTCACACGCCGGGAGATAGTCCCCTCGACCCCCGGGAGCGCACACGCCTCCCGGCTTCCCCGGGCGTGAGCCGTACGCCGGGTCCGCCGGACGTGAGCCGCACGCCGGATGATGCCGACGTCGTCAAGGAGGGCAGCCGTGGCCAGCACATCGCGGACGGCACCTGCCGCACCCGCCGCCCGGCGGGACCGCACGCACTATCTGTACATCGCCGTGATCGGCGCGGTGATCCTCGGTATCGCCGTGGGCCTGATCGCCCCCGACTTCGCGGTCGAGCTCAAGCCCATCGGTACGGGCTTCGTGAACCTGATCAAGATGATGATCTCCCCGATCATCTTCTGCACGATCGTGCTGGGCATCGGCTCGGTCCGCAAGGCCGCCAAGGTCGGCGCCGTGGGCGGTATCGCGCTCGGCTACTTCCTGGTCATGTCGCTGGTCGCGCTCGCGATCGGCCTGGTCGTCGGCAACATCCTGGAACCGGGCAGCAGCCTGGCGATGACCGACGCGGTCAAGGAGGCCGGACAGGGGCAGGTGTCGGCGGAGGCGCTGCCGCCGGTCGACTTCGTGCTCTCGATCATCCCGACCACCATGGTCTCGGCGTTCACCGAGGGCCAGGTCCTGCAGACCCTGCTCGTCGCGCTCCTCACCGGGTTCGCGCTCCAGGCCATGGGGCCGGCCGGTCAGCCGGTCCTGCGCGGTGTGGAGCACATCCAGCGGCTCGTCTTCCGGGTCCTCGCCATGGTCATGTGGGCGGCCCCGCTCGGTGCCTTCGGGGCCATCGCCGCCGTCACGGGATCCGCGGGCCTCGACGCGCTCAAGAGCCTGGCCGTGCTGATGCTCGGTTTCTACGTCACCTGCTTCCTCTTCGTCTTCGTCGTGCTCGGCACGCTGCTGCGGGTGGTGACCGGCCTGAACATCCTCAGGCTCCTCAGGTACCTTGGCCGGGAGTTCCTGCTGATCCTGTCCACCTCCTCCTCCGAGTCCGCCCTGCCGCGGCTCATCGCGAAGATGGAGCACCTGGGCGTCGGCAAGCCGGTGGTCGGCATCACCGTCCCGACCGGCTACTCCTTCAACCTCGACGGCACGATGATCTACATGACCATGGCCTCGCTCTACATCGCCGACGCGATGGGCACGCCGATGTCGATCGGGGAGCAGATCCCGCTCCTGCTCTTCCTCCTGGTCGCGTCCAAGGGCGCGGCGGGCGTCAGCGGGGCGGGACTCGCCACCCTGGCCGGCGGCCTCCAGTCGCACAAGCCCGCCCTGGTGGACGGGGTCGGCCTCATCGTCGGCATCGACCGCTTCATGAGCGAGGCGCGCGCGTTGACGAACTTCGCCGGAAACGCCGTGGCCACGGTCCTGATCGGCACCTGGACGAAGGAGATCGACACGGAGCGGGTGGCCCTGGTCCTCGCGGGACACCTGCCCTTCGACGAGGAGACCCTGCTGGACGAAGCCGGGACCACCGGCACCGACTCCGACTCCGGCACCGACTCCGGCACCGACTCCGGCACCGACTCCGGCACCGCGGGGGCCCACCCGGACGTGCCGGAGCAGGGCGGCGAGAAGGCGCCGGTCACGAAGCAGTAGGCCGGGGCCCCGCGCGGAGGTCGGGAAAGGAAGACGGACTCCGGGCGGGTGCACGCCGGAAGTCCGGGACGGTACGGATCCGGGTTCGAGCGCGGGAACCCGGTCCCGGGGTGCGCGCCGCCCGCGGGCGGGTGCCGCCCTCCAAGACGCCGGGCGGTCGGGCCTCCCCCACGGGACCGGCCGTCCGGTGCGCCGCTGAGACGGCCGGGCCCCGGAGGGACCTGACACCCTCCGAGGGCTCAGTCGCTCAGTCCCGCCACCAGTTCGGTGGCGCTCGAGGCGGGTACGCCCGCCGCGGTCAGCATCGTGACCGCGGCGGAGCCGCCCGCCTCCTCCGCTGCCAGGAGCCCGTCGTTCACCGCCTCCATGAGGGCGAACAGGGTCTGCTCGTGCACGTACGCCAGCGCGTACGGAGGCAGCGGGGACGCGAACACGCCCTGTTCCAGGCCGCGTCGGAGAATCTCCGCGCAGGCCTCGCGGACCGGTGTGAGCCGCTCGCGGATGCCCTGCATGGTGACGCTGCGCTGGGCGAGGGCCACCAGCAGGCGGTAGCGGTCGGCGATCTCCCAGACGGCCAGGGTCGAGCGGGCCAGGGACTCGGCGGGGTCCGCGACCCCCGCGCGGCCCTCGGCGTGAGCCGCCGCGACCGCCGCCACGGCCTCGTCGGTCAGGGTGCCGATCAGCGCCTCGCGGCTGGGGAAGTGGCCGTACACCGTGCGCCGTACGACGCCCGCGGCCCGCGCGATCTGGTCCATGGACGCGTCGGGGTCGCGCAGCAGTTCGGCGAGCGCGACATCGAGGATGCGGCGGCGGTTCACATCGGCGCGGCTCGGGTTGCCCGTGGTCATGGCTGCCATTCTGCCCGCCGCCCGCGACACCACCCGTCCCGCGGTCGACGGTCTCCATCTCCGTCATTTGCACAGTGCTGTGCAACCTCGTACATTGCACATGGTTGTGTAATTGCGCTCCACTGTGCAAGTCCGGTGCGGACGGATCTCCGTACCCGTCGACGAAGGAAGGACGGCCGCGGTCATGCGTCTCGTCATGAAGGAACCGGTCGAGAGGATGGACCGGCCCTACGCCCGGCGCTGGTGGGCGCTGCTGGTCCTCTGCCTGAGCCTGCTGATCATCGTCATGGCGAACACCGCCCTCACGGTCGCGGCTCCCGACATGACCGAGGACCTCCGCCTGTCCAGCGCCGACCTGCAATGGGTCATCGACGGCTACACCGTCCCGTACGCCGCGCTGATGCTGCTGCTCGGCGCCATCGGGGACAAGTACAGCCGCCGCGGGGCGCTCGTCCTCGGGCTCGTCGTCTTCGGCGGCGGCGCGATCGCCGGTTCGCTCGTCGACACCTCCACCGGGGTCATCACGGCCCGTGCCGTCATGGGCGTCGGCGCCGCGCTGATCATGCCCGCCACGCTCTCGCTGCTCGCCGCGACCTTCCCGCGCGCCGAGCGGGCCAAGGCGATCGTGCTGTGGACCGCCACGGCCGGACTCGCCATCGCCGCCGGGCCGCTGGTCGCCGGCGCCCTCCTGGAGCACCACGGCTGGTCGTCCACGTTCCTGATCAACGTGCCGATCGCCGCCCTCGCCATCGTCGGCGCCCTCGTCCTCGTACCGCCGTCGAAGGCCGCGCACCACAACCGCATCGACCACGTGGGCGGGCTGCTCTCCGTCGTCTGGATCGGCTCGCTGGTCTACATGATCATCGAAGGCCCGCACTTCGGGTGGGGGGTGAAGGCCGTGTCCGCCGCCGTGGTCGCCGGGGCCGGACTGCTGTCCTTCGTCCTGTGGGAGCTGCGCCACCCGCGCCCGGTCGTCGACGTACGACGCTTCGCCCACCGTCGCTTCGCGGGCTCTAACCTCGCCGTGGCCCTCTTCTTCCTGGCCGTCTTCGGCGCCTTCTACTACCTCACCCAGCACCTCCAGTTCGTCCTCGGCCACGACGCGCTGGACACCGGGGTGCGGATGCTGCCGCTCGCCGGTGCCGTCTTCGTGGGCTCGGCGCTCACCGGGTACCTCACCCCGCGCGTCGGCATGAGGATCACGGTCACCGCCGGCATGGTCGGCGGCACGGCGGCGCTGGCGCTGCTCACCCGGGTGGACGCCTCCTCCGTGTACGGCGACTTCGTGCTGCCCCTCGTCATCCTCGGCCTCGCCATCGGGCTCGCGCTCTCGCCCTGCACGGACGCCATCATGGGCGCGTTCCCCGAGGCCGAGCTCGGCGTCGGCGGCGCGGTCAACGACACCTCGCTGGAACTCGGCGGCTCGCTCGGCATCGCCATCCTCGGTTCGGTGCTGGCGGGTTCGTACTCCTCGCACCTCGCGGACGCGACCGCGGGCGGCGGGCTTCCCGCGGGTGCCCTGGCCACGGCCCAGGACTCGGTGGGCGCCGGATACGCCGTCGCCCAGGGCATCGGCGACAAGGCGCGCGCGCTCGGCGAGCAGGCGGCCCGGACGCCGGACGCCGAGCAGGCGGCCCAGTTGAAGACGCAGGCCGGCCAACTCGCCGACGGAGCACGGCAGATGGCCGACGCGGTCGGCTCGTCCTTCTCGGACGCGGTCGCCCGCACCAGCCTCGTCGGAGCGGTGATCCTGGGCGTGGGCACGGTGCTGGTGGCCGTGCTGCTGCCGGGGAAGGGGCGTACGGGGGGCGAGGTTGCCGCCGAGAACGGTGCCGCCGCCGAGAGCGGTGCCGAGGGCAGGGGTGACGCCGACGCCGGCACGGGCGCCGAAGTCGCTGACACGGACACTGGCACGGGCGCCGAAGTCGCTGACCCCGACACGGACGCGCACGCTGAACTCCCTGACACCGACCCGGACGCCGTCGGCACCGGCACCGGCACCGGCACCGGCACGGACGCGGACAGCCGCACCGGTGTCGACACCGGAACCGACGCCCAGGGTGACGTGGTGGTCGGTGTCGGGGGGCCGGTGGAGGAGGCCGGGGCCGGTGGGCGGGCGTCCCGTTGATCCCGTGAGCGGGCGGTGTCGCGGCCTCCCCCGGAACCGTGCCCCACGGGCCACCGTCTCGTAGAACAGTTGCACTACCGTGCCGTGCCGGGCTGACCGGCACGGCACGACACGTTCTGCGGAGGACACCGAGCATGAAGATCGACTGGGACCGGCGTACCTGCGCGCGCAAGGGGCACATCACCTACGCGCCGGACGACCCGCGCCTGCGGGTACGGCTGCACGCCGAGACCGCGCTCGGCGAGATCTGGCGCTGCCTGCGCTGCGGAGATTTCGCGCTCGGCGCCCCGCACGGTTCGGGTCCGGCCGCCGAGGCGCCGCTCGTGCCGCGCGGCAGCGTGCTCCGCGATCTGTTCGTCCTGCGCTTCCTGGCCGTCGAGCGGGCCGTGCGCGGGGTGTTCATCGTCCTCGTCGCGGCCGCCGTGTGGAAGTTCAGCAACAGCCAGGACGCGGTGCGACGCCTCTTCGACGAGTACCTCGACGTCCTGCGGCCGGTCTTCCGGCACTTCCACTACGACCTCGACCACTCGCCGGTGGTCGGCACCATCCAGAAGACCTTCGGCTACAAGCACTCCACACTGACGCTGGTCGCGGTCTTGCTGCTGGTCTACGCGCTGATCGAGATCGTCGAGGCGGTCGGACTCTGGTACGCCAAGCGCTGGGCGGAGTACCTCACGGTCGTCGCCACCGCCGGGTTCCTCCCGCTGGAGGTCTACGAACTCACCGAGCACATCAGCTGGTTGAAGATCGCGACGCTCGTCCTGAACATCCTCGCCGTCCTCTACATCGCCCTCACCAAGCGGCTGTTCGGGCTGCGCGGCGGGCGCAAGGCGTTCGAGGCGGAGCGTCGGAGCGCGTCGCTCCTGGAGGTGGAGGAGTCGGCCGGGGTCCTCGTATGACCCCGGTGTGACCCCTCGGGGCCACGCCCGGCTCACGGTCCGGCGACGGGCGGGCTCCGGTGGTCCGCCGCCGCGGTCAGGCGGGCCGGTTCCGCCGTGTCCAGAGCCCGCTCCTCGTCCGGGCGGCCCTCGATCGACAGCGGCATCGCGCCGAGCCCCACGGCGCCGACGCGCAGCCCGCCGAGCGTCCGGTACCGCATGTCAGCCGCCCTTCCCGAGGGTCTCGGCCACGGCGCGCGGCAGCCAGGCCCGCGCCTCGCCGAAGGGGAAACCGAGCCGGACGGCCCGGGAGTTGTCCATGCCGTAGGAACGGTCGAACGAGAAGGGGGAGACCTCGTCGCCCGGCTCGACGGGCCGCAGCAGCACCTTGCCGTCCGGGAGGCGGGCGGTGAGCGCCGCGCACAACTCCTCCGTGGTCAGCGGCCCGTGGGAGGCCGCGTTGACCGGACCGGTGAAGTCCTCGCCCACCGTCCAGAACAGGAAGTCGGCGATCTCCTCGACGTGGATGTACGTCGCCGGGTGGTTCACGGCGGGCACGGCGATCGCCTCTCCGGTGCGGACGCGGTCGGCGTAGTGCTCCAGACGGCCGGTGAAGTCGTCGTCACCGCCCAGCACATGGGCCACGCGCACGGCCACGTACGGGAAGCCGGAGCCGGCCGCGAACACCGCCTCGGCCTGTCGCTTGCCCTCGCCGTAGTGCGCGTCGAGGAACTCCGCGTCGTCCCAGGGCAGACTCGGGTCGACGGCGACCGCACGAGGATCCACGGCCCCCTCGGCGACGGGGACCGCCGTGTCCTCGTACTCGTACACCTCGACGGTGGAGGTCATCACGTACCGGCGGGTGCGGCCCGCGAAGACCCGGCGCGCGATCAGGGCCTGCCGCGGTGTGTAGCAGACCTGGTCGACGACGACGTCGAAGGTCCGGGAACCCAGCGCCCTTTCCAGGGAGTTCTCGTCGTCGCGGTCGGCGATCAGATGGATCGTCCCGGCGGGCGGCGGCGACGAGCCGCGATTGACGACGGTGACCCGGTCCCCCGCGGCGGTCAAACGGGCTATGAGTCGCTTTCCGAAATACCGGTTTCCGCCGATGACACAGATCTCTCGCACGTCGCCCTCTCCTGTACCGGTGCGGGGACCGGCCGCCGTTCCTTGCCGGCCGCTCGGGCCTGTGGTCATGATTCTCCCGTCGGGGTGTGGAGTTCTGAAGGGGGAGACATGGGAGATCGGGCCGTCGCGCCGAAAGAACAACGGCAGTCGCGCGCCGTCTCCGGCGAAACGTCGGTCGCCTTCGACGCGCTGGACCGGCAGATCCTGGAACTGCTGCAGGTCGACGGCCGTATCAAGCTCAGTGAGCTGGGCCGACGGGTCCGGCTGAGTCCGGCGGCGGTCGCCGAACGGGTGCGCCGGCTGGAGGCGACGGGCGCGGTCACCGGCTACGGCGCCCGGGTGTCCCCGCCCCGCCTCGGCTACGGCATCCAGGCCTTCATCCGCGTCGATCCGCACGGCGGGTACACGCTCAGGCATCCACGGACCCTGGAACTGCTGGCCCGGCCCGAGATCACCGAGGCGCACCACGTCGTCGGGCAGGACTGCTGGATCCTCAAGGTCGCCGTCGAGGACACGGTCCATCTGGAGGACGTCCTGGAGCAGACCTCCGCGCTGGGGCGGACGACGACCTCGATCGTGCTGTCGTCACCGGTGGAGCGGAAGCCGCTGCTTCCCCGCACCACCCGCTGAGGAGGGCGGCCGCGCGGTCGCTTGCCTTGACGTCGGGGTCAAGGATTACCGTCGGGGCATGCGAATCGGCGAGCTGGCCACGCGGGCCGGGACGACCACGCGGACTCTGCGCTACTACGAGTCGAGAGGGCTGCTGCCCGCCCGGCGGGGGCAGAACGGCTACCGGACCTACGACGAGGACGACCTGCGGCTGCTCCGGCAGATCAGGACGTTGCAGGACTTCGGGTTCGACCTGGAGGAGACGCGGCCCTTCGTGGAGTGTCTGCGGGCCGGTCACCCCGAGGGCGACTCGTGCCCGGCGTCCCTCGACGTCTACCGGCGCAAGCTCGGGGAGCTGGACGCGCTGATCGACGAGCTGGGAGCGGTGCGCGCGCAGGTCGCCGATCAGCTGGCGCGTGCGGAACGGGCGCGTGACGAGCTGGCGGCCGACGCGGAGGTTCCGGGCGGCCCGGAACCCGTATGCGAACTGGGAGGGCGGACGCGGTGATCAAGGCGGCAGGCGTGACCGAGGTGACGGACGCGGACTTCGGGGCGGAGGTGATCGGGGCCGATCTGCCGGTGCTGGTGGAGTTCACGGCCGACTGGTGCCCGCCGTGCCGGCAGATGGGGCCGGTGCTCAGCGAGCTGGCCTTCGAGGAGAGCGACCGGTTCAAGGTGGTCCAGCTGGACGTGGACACCAATCCGGAGACGACGCTGGCGTACGGGGTGCTCTCGATGCCGACGTTCATGGTCTTCCGTGACGGTGAGCCCGTGAAGTCGATGGTGGGAGCCCGGGCCAAACGACGGCTGCTGCAGGAGCTGTCCGACGTGATCTGATCCCACCCGGCGGACCGCCGTACAGACAAGAAATCCCCTGGGCAATTGCGCCCGGGGGATTTCGCTGCGTATATTCGATGATTCACGACTTCGAGGAATCAAGGCGTGAAGAAGTTCAATAGCCGCAGTATATCTGGGTGGGAGCGGAATTGTCAAACAAGGGATCGAACAAAGAATTCCCCGACGATGAACTGCGAAGCGAGCAGGAATTCATCGACGGGTTGTACGCGCGTGTCGACGCCCTGCGCGACGCCACCGAGGTCTCCGTCGGGGACGCGCTCGCCCAGGGAAACACCCCCCGGCAGGCCCGGCTCGAACGGGACATCCTGGTCGCCGAACGCTCGGGACTGCTGGCCGCGCTGAACGCCGTGGACGGTTCGCTCTGCTTCGGCCGCATCGACCTGTCACCCGTGGAGGGGACGCCGGCCGGTGTCGTCCACCACATCGGCCGCATCGGCGTCCGCGCCGAAGACGTCGAGCGCACCCCGATCCTCATCGACTGGCGGGCCCCGGTCGCCCGCCCCTTCTACCTCGCCACCGGCCACACCCCGATGGGTCTGCGCCGCCGCCGGCACATCACCACCGAGGGCAGGCACGTCACCGGTCTGCACGACGAGATCCTCGACCTCGGCGACCGCGAACGCACCGGCCACGAGGACCCGACCGGCGACGCCGTGCTGCTCGCCGCGCTCGACTCGGCCCGCACCGGGCGGATGAGCGACATCGTGCAGACCATCCAGGCCGAGCAGGACCGGATCATCCGCGCGCCGCACCGGGGAGTGATGGTCGTCGAGGGCGGCCCCGGCACCGGCAAGACCGCCGTCGCCCTGCACCGCGCCGCCTACCTGCTCTACGAGCACCGGGAACTGCTCGCCAAGCGGGCCGTCCTGATCGTCGGCCCCAACCCGGCCTTCCTCGGCTACATCGGCGAGGTGCTGCCCTCGCTCGGCGAGACCGGCGTGCTGCTCTCGACCGTCGGTGAGCTCTTCCCCGGCGTCCACGCGAAGGCCGTCGACACGCCCGAGGCGGCCGCCGTGAAGGGCCGCGCCCGGATGGCCGACGTGCTGGCCGAAGTCGTCCGGGACCGCCAGGCCCTCCCCGACCCGGTGATCGCGATCGAGCACGACCGGGACGTCCTGATGCTCGACGCGGGCCTCGTCCGGGTCGCCAGGGAACGCACCCGCGCGGTCGATCTGCCGCACAACGTGGCCCGCGAGCACTTCGAGGGCCACATCCTCAACACGCTCACCGAGATGCTGGCCGAACGCATCGGCACGGACCCCTTCGACGGTTCCAACCTGCTCGACGCGAGCGACATCACCCAGATCCGCGACGAACTCGCCGAGAACCCCGAAGTCTGGTCCGCCATCGACCAGTTGTGGCCGAGGCTGACCCCGCGGCGGCTGGTCGCCGACTTCCTGGCCGACCCGTACGGCCATGTCCCGGACGAGGACGCGGCGGTGATCCACCGCCCGCTGACCGGCGCCGACGACTGGACCGTCGCCGATGTCCCCCTGCTCGACGAGGCCGCCGAACTGCTCGGCGAGGACGACCGGGTCGCCCGGTCGGCGGCCGACCAGGAACGCCGTACCCAGGTCGCCTACGCGCAGGGCGTCCTGGACGTCTCCTACGCCTCCCGGACGTACGAGTTCGAGGACAAGGACGAGGAGGACTCCGAGATCCTGTCCGCGCACGACATCATCGACGCCGAGCGGATGGCGCAGCGGCACGAGGAGGACGACCACCGCAGCGCCGCCGAACGCGCCGCCGCCGACCGGACCTGGACCTTCGGCCACATCATCGTGGACGAGGCGCAGGAACTGTCGGCGATGGCCTGGCGGCTGCTGATGCGGCGCAGCCCCACGCGGTCGATGACGCTCGTGGGCGATCCGGCGCAGACCGCGGAGGCCGCGGGGGTCGGCTCCTGGGAGGAGATCCTGTCCCCGTACGTCGAGGACCGCTGGGAGCACACGCGGCTGGGCGTCAACTACCGCACCCCGTCCGAGATCATGGACGTCGCCGCCGGTGTGGTGCGGGCCGAGCGGCCCGGGTTCGAGCCGCCGAGCTCCGTCCGCTCCACCGGAGTACGCCCCTGGGCCCGGGACGCCGGGGACGACCTGCCCGGCACGGTCGCCAAGGCCGTCGCCGAACTGACCCCGGCCGAGGGCCGGCTGGCGGTCATCGCACCGCGGTCCCTGCACGCCGCGCTCGCCGGCCGGCTCGACGGGGTGACGGCTGACCGGGAGCCGGACCTGACCCGCACGGTGGTGCTCCTGGACCCCCGGCAGGCGAAGGGGCTGGAATTCGACTCCGTCCTGGTGGTCGAGCCCGCGTCGTACGGGACGAGCGACCTGTACGTCGCACTGACCCGGGCCACCCAGACCCTGGGGATCGTGCACACCGGGGAACTGCCGGAGTCCTTGCGGGGTTCCGAGCTCGCGTAGCGTCCGGAACCCGCCGCCTTCCGCACCAGGGCGCGTTCCCGGTGGTCCGCCACCGGGAACGCGCCCTGGCGTCTCAGGCCGGGCGCAGCCACACCGTCGCGAGCGGCGGCAGCGTCAGCTGGATACTGGCCGGACGGCCGTGCCGGCCCTGGGGTTCCGGCTTGACCGGGTCGGGGTTGGTGACGTCGCTGCCGCCGTAGCGGAGGTTGTCGGTGTTGAGGATCTCGTGCCAGGCGGGGATGTCCTCGGGGACGCCGAGGCGGTAGTTGTGCCGCACGG
>NZ_JBIAQZ010000008.1:0-14470 GCF_042889485.1 Streptomyces sp. NPDC002580
ATGGTGGTGCGGAATGGCTGCCCGGGGACCGACCGGAGTCGACGCTCACGTCGGACAACTCGCAGGACACTACGTACGGGCAGGAGCCATGTCAAACCCGGCCCGGGGCCGCCACGGAGGAGAGCGGGACACGACCACGACGCTCTTCTGGTCATACGTGCAACGGGGTCGAATCGGCGCTGAAGGCGTGTGGCCCGCGCCGGGCCGGCGCGGGCAGGGAGGCGTCCTCTGCTCTCGGGGTGGTGCTCACTCCGAGCCGGGAGCGTTCGAGAAGAACTCGGTCATGCGCTGCAAGCCGTCCTCACCGAACATCACCTCCAGGTTGTGGGCGGACTCCCCTGCACACGCCTCGCTGCGCGGGAAGAGCGCCTCCTCGTACGCCGCAAGTGCGGCTTCGATGTCGCCGGGGTGCGCGGCGACGGCCAGGCCGAGCTCGGCGCCGTCGAGCATCGCCAGGTTGGCGCCTTCGCCGGCGAACGGGGACATGAGGTGCGCCGCGTCACCCAGCAGCGTCACCCCCGGCACACGCTCCCAACGGTGCCCGACCGGCAGGGCGTGGATGCGGCGCGGCACCAGCACTCCGTCGGCGTCGGCCACGAGGCCGCGCAGACCCTCGTCCCAGCCCTCGAAGCAGGTGAGGACGGCTTCCTTCGCGGCGGCGCTGTCGCTGAAGTCGATGGTGTCGAGCCAGCCCTCATCGGCGCGCAAGGCGGTATAGACGTGCAGGCTCCCGTCGGTCTCGCGGTGCGCGAGGAAGCCGCGCCGGTCGCCGAGGCAGATGAAGAATCCGCCGCCGACGACGGCCGCGCTGCGCGGGTGGCGGACCTTGGCGTCCCACAGGTCCGTCTCCACGAAGGAGATGCCGGTGTAGCGGGGCCTCGCGTCGGAGAGCAGCGGCCTGATCCGCGACCATGCCCCGTCGGCTCCGACGAGGAGGTCGGTCGTGATCGTCGAGCCGTCGGTGAAGGTCACCTCGTGGCGCCCGCCGCCGAGCGGACGGGCACCGACAGCCTTGTGACCCCAGCGGATCATTCCCGGCGGGAGGGAGTCGAGCAGAAGGTCGCGCAGGTCGCCCCGATCGACCTCGGGACGCCCCCGGCCGCCCTGGTCCTCCTCGGCGACGTGGACCGTGCCGTCGGGGCCCACCAGGCGCATCGCCTCGCCCCCCTCGTGAATGATCTTGCTGAAGCCGTCATGGAGCCCTGCGGCACGCAGGGCCTCCTGGCCGTTCTCCTCGTGGATGTCGAGCATGCCGCCCTGAGTACGGGCCGCCGCGGATGCTTCCAGATCGAAGACGGCCGCTTCGATGCCGTTGACGTGCAGGACGCGGGCGGCGGTGAGACCGCCGAGGCCGGCGCCGATGATCGCGACGGGGAAGTGCGTGCTCATGAGTTCCTCCGAGAGTTCGTAACGGGCACGGAGCGGGTCACCCCTCGGGGCAGTCCCGTGATCGCGTCTGACCTCTCCACCGTAGCGAACATGTTCGTGACGAACAAGTTCGTTCGAGAGTCGCCGCGCCCCAGGCGTAGGACAGCCTGCGGGCTGCTCGCTGGGGCGGGGCCCGAAAATCAGGTGCTGGACGGAGGCACCGGCGTACCGAGGATGCCGTTGATCAGGGACTGGAAGGCCCAGCTCATCCGGGCCTCGGCGGAGCCGGAGATGAGGTCGGGCATGTGGGCGCTGATTCCGGGGTGGGTCTTCTCGTCCACGGCGTCGAGGGCTCGCGTGAGCGCGTCCCAGTCGTCGCCGGCGGTGGGGTCGTACTCATGGGTGGACTGCTCGGCCGCCGTGGCGGTGGCCTCCTGGAGCAGCTTGTCGACTCCCCAGGCCACCTGTGCGCGGTCGGCCCCGCTGCGCGCGAGGAGGATGAGGAGACGGTCGACCAGTCGGAGGTAGTTCTCGCCGCTGGGGCGGGCCACCAGGGCCGACCGGGCGAGCTGGGGGTGGCGGAACAGCATCAGGGTGTAGGAGGTGAGCACCGCCACGAGCTGTTCGCGCCAGTCGCCCTCCGTCTCCTCGCTCGCCAGGTCGACCTCGCCCAGCAGAGCGTCCAGGACGGCCGCGTGCAGTTCGGCGGTGTTGGCCACGTAGACGTAGAGCGAGGCGGGGCCGGTGTCCAGCTCCTGCGCCAGCCGGCGCATCGTGACCTTTTCCAGGCCCTCGGCCCGCATGATCCGGACCGCGGCGTCGACGATCCACCGCTGGGACAGGGCAGGCTTGGACGGCCGCTCCCGGCGGCTCGACGGCTCACTCGCCCGTTCTCTTCGCGCGTTCATCCGGCGATCGTAACGAACACGTTCGTGCCGGGAGGGCCGCACAGCGCGGGGCCGCTCGGTGAGGCGGGGCGGTGACGGGGCCGGGTGGCATCCGGGCCCTCCCGAAGCGGGCCCGGAACCCGCGGGCGACCGGCCGGCATCCCGGGACTTCCTGGTGACGAAGCCCCGGGTTGCGTTTTGCTCGGCTCGGCCCGGCCGGGCGGCCACGCTCTCATCAAGGTTCGCCCCAGGACTACGGCCGGCACGGGCAGGTGCCCGCGAAGTCCAGGGGCGACCGTGCGCGGCCGGTGGACTGCTCACGGGTCGTACCAGGCGGGCGTCCGCCCCTCTGGTGTCCGAGCCGCTCGCTGCCCGGTCTCGCCCTTACCGGCTGTCGGGCCGACGGTGGCGCCGAGCCTCGTGGCCCGAGCGGGTTGACGGGTCGCCCCGCCGGAACCTGTGCGGCGGAGCGCCGCGGACCCGCCCCGCTGAATGCGGGTACGGGTCCGCCGACGCCCACCCGCGTGGGCGGACCGGCCAGGACCGACGGTCCACCCCACGGATGACCTGCCGGGAGCACTCTTACGCCGACAGCCCCCACACCGCGTACGCGAGCGCGTCCGCGTTCCGGTTCAGCGCCGTGTCGTTGATGTTCGACGACGTGTCGCACGAGGAGTGGTAGCAGGCGTCGAAGGCCTTGCCCGCGGTGCCGCCCCACTTGGCGGCCTGCGCGGCCGTCTTGATGTAGTCGGCGCCGCTGAACAGGCCGCCGACGGGGATGCCGGCGTTCTTGAACGGCGCGTGGTCCGAGCGTCCGTCGCCCTCGGTCTCGATCTCCGTGGAGACGCCGATCCCGGTGAAGTACGTCTTGAAGGTCTTCTCGATGGCCGGGTCGTCGTCATAGACGAAGTACCCGGGGTTCGGCGAGCCGATCATGTCGAAGTTCAGGTATCCGCTGATCTTCGAACGGTTCGCGGTCGTGAGGCTGTTGACGTAGTAGCGCGAGCCCACCATGCCCAACTCCTCCGCGCCCCACCAGGCGAACCGGAGGTGCTTGGTGGGCTGGTAGTTGGACCGGGCCACGGCCAGTGCCGTCTCCAGCACGGCCGCCGAGCCGGAACCGTTGTCGTTGATCCCCGCGCCCGCGGTCACGCTGTCCAGATGGGAGCCGGCCATGACGACCTGGCCGGTGTCGCCGCCGGGTCGGTCGGCGATCAGGTTGTAGCCGGTGCGGCCGCCGGAGGTGAACTGCTGGACGGTCGTGGTGAACCCGGCCGCGTCCAGCTTGGCCTTGACGTAGTCGAGGGACGCCTTGTAACCGGCGCGACCGTGCGCGCGGTTGCCGCCGTTGGCGGTGGCGATGGACTGGAGTTGGGCGAGGTGGGCCTTGACGTTGGCCACGGGGATGTCGGGTGCGGCGGCCGCTGCCACGGGGGCGGGGGCCGCCCCGGCTATGGAACCACCGGTGAGCAGCGCGGCGGCCGTGACGACAGCGGTCGCCGAGGCACGCCCAGGAATGGAGAACTTCATGTGGGGGAGCTCCGAATTCCAGGGAATCCGAGGGAGTTCCCACGAGGGGTGCGTGGGGTGTCCGCAGATTCCACGGTGAATGGGGTGACTGGATGGTGAAGGTGGGACTGACATACCGTCAAGAGCGCTATTCAGTCACGCGCGTTCGCATTCCGGATACCCCGGCCGTCGGCTCCGTCCGACGCGAGCACGGAGGGTCTCCGCCTGACATGCGACGGACCCCACGCCCCGCAGCGCACGCGCGCCCCGCTGATGTTTCTCGGACCGATGAGGTGTCCGGCCCCATGGGTACCGACGCTGCGGATGGCCCACGGTCCTCGTCGTGCCGCTGGGGGAAGACGTCGGCCGTGGGCCGCATCGCGCCGAAGCCGATGCGGCCCACGGCCGCGTCCGTCAGGTGTCCGGGTGTCCGCGCGGTGCCCCCTTCCGAGGATCCGGGAACGGTACGCGTGAGCCCGGGCACCTCATCAGCAGGACAGGTTGGCGCCCGCCGACACACCCAGGATCTGCGTGAACTGCTGGTAGGCGTTGACCCGGCTCTGCACCTGCGCCGGGTTCTTGCCGTCGCATTCGAGGGAGCCGTTGATGGAACGGATCGTCTGGCCGAAGCCCGCGCCGTTGACCATGGCATTGTGCGGGGTCATGGAGCCGGGACCGGACTGCGTGTTCCAGTACCAGAGGGCCGTCTTCCACGCCACGGCGGCGTCGGTCTGCACGAGCGACGGGTTGTTGAGCAGGTCGATGCCGAGCGCGTCGCCCGCGGCCTTGTAGTTGAAGTTCCAGCTGAGCTGGATCGGACCACGCCCGTAGTAGGCGGACTGTCCGGCCGGGCAGCCGTACGGCTGGCCCCAGTCGCAGTAGTGCGAATAGTTGGCGGTGTTCTGCTCGACGACGTGAACCAGTCCGCCCGTCTCGTGGTTGACGTTGGCGAGGAAGGCGGCCGCTTCCTGCTTCTTGGTCTGGTCACCGCCGGTCGTGGCGAAGCCGGGGTAGGCGCTGAGCGCCGCGACGAGCCCGCTGTAGGTGTAGAAGCCGTTGCGGTTCGGGAACATCTGGTTGAACTGGGCCTCGGAGACGACGAAGTTGCCGACGGGCGTGGTGCTGCCGCCGTCGCAGTTGTACGGCTCCCAGTACCAGGTGCTGACGACGGGGTCGTAGCCCGGGTTGTCGTGCTCGGCTATGTACGCCTTGCCGTCCGTGTAGCGCACGATGTCACCGGTGACGTACGTCCGGCCGGCCACCCAGTTCGGGTGGCCGGCACAGGTGCCGCCCGAGGGCGTGCCGCTGTCGCAGCCGTAAGGCTCCCAGTACCAGGTGCTGATGACCGGGTCGTAGCCCGGGTTGTCGTGCTCGGCGATGTACGCCTTGCCGTCCGTGTAGCGGACGACGGCGCCGGTGGCATACGCCTTGCCGGCAACCCAGTTCGGGTAGCTCGCGCAGGTGGCGGCCGACGCGCTGGCGGCTGGCACGAGTACCGGTACGGCGGTGGAGAGGGCGAGCGCGGTCACGACCGCGGCAATACGACGCCTCGACACGGAATCAACTCCTCGACGGAGAACGGTCGTACCCGGCGCAGCCGGGACAGGGCGAGCCTGTGCGCATGCCGGGGGAACCGGACGGGGCGCGGGGTCGACCGTGGTGGGGGGTGTGACGCACACTCAACCGCATTGGTCTGTACCAGTCAAGGCGCACGGACCGATCCTCGACGAGGAAGCGGCGGGGCGGAAAGTGCGGCCAACCCTCATGCCGAGAAGCCCAGTTGGGCGACGCCGCCGGAAACCTGCTCCGCCCGGGGTGGAGGTCGACGGCGCGCGGGGTGGCCCCCGACGCTCGCGGCCACCCCGCCGCAACTTCGGTTCGGCGCCACACCCTTTGGAGTCCCGCCCGGTCGCGGCACACCACAAGGGTCACCAACCACAAGGGGCACCACCGGCGAACGTCGGCGACCTTGGCCGATAACCCCGCCATGTCACTTGCCCCGCTTGCAGGTTGAGGCCGTGGGCAAAGCCGGAGGGACCCGTCGGCAGCCCATGTCCCTTCAGCGTCAGGAGTATTGACGCCCGATGAAACAACTCAATAGTTTCAGTATCATCGACTCACGAGGGGTGCTCCCTATGGAATCCCGTACCGCCCACACGACCGCCGGCGGATGACCGACACCGCCCCGGCCGCCGCATCGGGTGCCGCGACCTTCACGACGTACTCCCCCGCGACGGGCAAGCCGATCGCCTCGCACCCGGTGAACGGGCCGGAAGAGGTCTCCCGCGCCGTGGCCCGCGCCCGGACCGCTCAGGCCGGGTGGGCGGCACTGCCCGCGTCCCGGCGTCGTGACCACCTGCTGCGCTGGAAGAAGGCCCTCGCCACCGAGCTGGACGCCGTGGCCCGCACCATCGCCGAGGAGACCGGCAAGCCGGCCGGTGACGCCGCGCTGGAGGTCGTCCTCACGCTGGAGCACCTGGGCTGGGCCGCCCGCAACGCCGACCGCGTACTGCGCCGCCGGAAGGTGGGCACCGGACTGTTCGCCGTCCACCAGCGGGCCTCGCTGGTGCACCGGCCGGTGGGCGTGGTCGGTGTGATCGGCCCCTGGAACTACCCCCTGTACACCCCGATGGGCTCGATCGGTTACGCCTTGGCCGCGGGGAACGCCGTGGTGTTCAAGCCGTCCGAGCTGACCCCGGGCACCGGGGTCCTGCTGGCCGAACTCTTCGATGCCGCCGTGCCCGGACACGCGGGGCTGTTCAGCACTGTCACCGGCGCGGCCTCCACCGGGGACGCCCTGGCCCGGTCCGGGGTCGACAAACTGGCGTTCACCGGGTCGCCGGGGACGGCCCGCAAGGTGATGGCGGTGTGCGCCGAGACACTCACACCGTTCCTCGCCGAATGCGGCGGGAAGGACGCGGTGATCGTCACCGCGGACGCGGACCTCCAAGCGGCCGCCGACGCGATCGTGTGGGGAGCGCTGAGCAACGCCGGACAGACCTGCGCCGGGGTGGAACGCGTCTACGCCGTGCGCGAGATCCACGCGGCACTGTGCGAGAGAGTGGTCGAGCGGGCCGAGGGACTGCGCCCCGGTGCCGAGGCGGATGCCCCCTACGGCCCGATGACCCTGCCGGGCCAGGTCGCGATCGTCGAACGGCATGTGACCGACGCGGTGTCGGCGGGCGCGCGGGTCCTGCTGGGCGGGCCCGAGTCGGTTCGCGCCCCGTACGTCGCCCCGGTCGTGCTGACCGGCGTTCCGGAGGACACGGCAGTGATGGCGGAGGAGACCTTCGGGCCCATCGTGACGATCAACCAGGTGGCCGACGTGGACGAAGCGGTGGAGCGGGCCAACGCCTCACGCTACGCCCTGGGGGCCGCGGTGTTCTGCCGCAGCGGACGCACCGGTGCGGCGATCGCGGCACGACTGCGCGCCGGGGTGGTGTCGGTGAACTCGGTGCTGGGCTTCGCCGCGGTGCCGGCGCTGCCGTTCGGCGGTTCGCAGGACTCCGGATTCGGACGGATCCACGGCGAGGAAGGGCTGCGCGCCTTCACCTCCGTGCAGTCGATGACGGTGCAGCGCTTCACCCCGCCGATCACGCTGACCTCCTTCGGGATTCCGGCCGCCACACGGGAGCGCGCGGTACGGCTTGCCCGGGCACTGCACCGGCGCCGCTGAACGGCCGACGGACGGTCAGGCGTCCAGCAGCGGGGCCAGATAGCGGCGGGCGAAGGCCCGGGCCTGGTCCTCGTCGTCCATCTCGATGCAGCCGGCCGGGTTGAGCAGGAAGGACACGGCGACCCGCACCATCAGCTCGGCGACCGGACGCGGGTCGTCGTCGGGACGGCCCTCGACTTGTTGCGCGCGGCGCAGATGGGCCGTCAGGTACTCCACCGTGGCGGCGAGCGACGAGCTGCCCCGCACGGTCAGGTAGGGCAGCACCACCTCGGGTTCGAGGCGCAGCAGACCCCCGAAGAGGGGATGGGCGCGCGTGTGGCGAAGGGCGACCACGAAACCCTCGACGACCCGCTCGTTCATGGTGGGCAGCTCGGCCACCACAGAGTCCAACTGCTGCAAGAACCGGCTTAGTTCGCGCAGCAGCGTGTCCTGGACCAGCTTGTCCTTGGTCTGGAACCGGCGGTAGACGGTGACCCGTGAGACACCGGCCCGCTTGGCGACATCGTCCACGGACGATCGGCGCAGCCCCAGGAGGGTGAACTGTTCCAGCGCCGCGTCGAGGATCCGGCCCGCCGTACGGTCCTCAGGCATCGGCCGGGCGAGGGCCCGGGCGAGCCACGAGTCGTTCGTGTCAGTTCCCATGGTGCTCGTGACGATACCGGCAGACGGTTCCCGAGAGTCTCTGAAACACAGGGCGTCTCTTTGCCGCTCACGGTCTGCCCGACGCCGACCGAGACACCGACCAGCGGCCGGATCCAGGGGACTTGTCGGGGAAGGCCCCAGCGGTCTCGACGGGTGATCCGGGAACCGGAAACGGCTGCGCCCGGAGACGGCGCGGAGGCTGATCGAGAAGGCGGAGGGAACCACGGGTCACCCGCTTCCCGTCTACAACCTTCTGCCTCGGCACGGAGTCGAACTCCCGTCCGGCAGTGATCACTTTCGCCACCGGGTCACCTCTACCCATCTTGGAGATGCAATGAGTTCTCTCTCCGTCGTACGTGTACTGCGTCGCGGTTTATGCAGCGGAACCGTGGGGGCGTTGGTCCTCACCGGGCTCGGGAGCGGGGCCGCCTTCGCGGGCGGTGCGGCACAGAGCGACGGCCTGGCGATCGGGGCACCCGAGAGTGCGGTGGTCACCGTCGCTCCCGAAGGCGGTGAGACCCGGTACCGGCCGGTGGACATCGGTCTGACCCACGAGAACCACGAGACCGTCGTGACCGACGGTCGGCTGACCGTCGACGTCACGGGGCTGGCCGGGGTCGCCGAGGTGGCCTGGCCCGACAACTGCGCACCGGACGAGGCCGGCACCGTCGCCGTGTGCGACACCGGGAACGTACCCAACCGATACACCCCGACGGTGCACCTCAAGGTGCGGGCCGCCGCCGAAGCCGCCGTGGGGGCCCAGGGCGCGATCGAGTACTCCGCCGAGGCCGCCGGCCCCGACGGCACGCTCGTCGCCCCGAGCGGTTCCGCGCGGACCCTTCTCACGGTCGGGTCCGGCACGGACCTCGGTGTCAGCCCTCCTCAGGACGTCACCGGCGTCGCGCCCGGCAGCACCCTGACCGTGCCGTCCTCCGTCACCAACACCGGCAACGAGACCGCTCACGGTTTCAAGGTGTCGATGTGGGTGTCGTACGGCCTCGACGTCACCACCCGCTACCCGCAGTGCACCTCCACCGCACCGGGCAGCGGCGGGTTCACGCACGTGGCCTGCTCCTTCGACACCGACGTCCCGCCCGGCGCCACCGTGGAGCTGCCGGAGCCGTTGCGGCTCACCGTCACCGGCCACGCGCTGCACGAACGGTTCGAGTACGGCGTCCAGCCCGCGGACGAGACCGTCGTCGACCTCGACAGCTCGGACGACAACCTCACCTGGCACATCGACGCCGACAACACCGCCGACTTCGCCATGAAGGGCACCGAGGTGAGCGGCGGCGTCGGCGACACCGTCACCACCGCCTTCCGCTTCGTCAACAACGGTCCGGCCTGGGTCGCCGACCTCACCTCCGGCGACCCGCTCGTCGCGATCGACTTCTACCTCCCGGAAGGCACCACCGCCACGTCCGTACCCCGCACCTGCCGCACCACCAAAGCGCCCGGCGACGCCCCGGACGTCGTCCACTACGCCTGCACCCTGCCGACGTGGACCACTCCCGACCTGGACGTCGGTTTCCCGTTCGCGCTGCGCATCGACCGGGTCGTCCCTGACGCGACGGGTCGCGTCGTCGCACGCTCCTACTCCGCGAGCGCGCCCCTGGCCTTCGACCCGGACCTCACGAACAACTCGGCCGAGGTAGTGGTCAACCCGTCCGCCTGACAGCCGTGAGGGGGCGGGCACAGGCCCGCCCCCTCGCTTCCCGCGCCGCCACGCCCACCGTCGATGAGCGGCGTCATGACGGCGACGAGAAGCCCGGCACCGAGCAGGGCGACGACACCGGGCTCTCAGCTGTGCGCCCGGAGCGGAACGGGCCCGATCGCCGGCCTCGGCGAGGACGATCGGGCCCGAGCTCGGCGGCCGTCGACCGGGCTCCCGGTGGACCGGCTGAGGTCATGGTCAGTGGCCGGCCTTCAGTTCGCCGCTGAGCCTGCCGTGCGGAAGGGCGCTGCGATCGTCGAGGCCGATGATCTCGACGGTCTTGCCGCGCTGCCTGTACTGGGTCTCGACGGCGTCGAGGGCCGCGACCGATGAGGCGTCCCGGATGTGGGCCGCGGTCAGGTCGATGACGACCGTGTCGGGGCCGCCGGAGTAGTCGAACCGGCCGAGGAGGTCGTTGGAGGAGGCGGAGAAGAGCTCGCCGGTGACGGAGCAGACGACCGTCGTGCCGTCGGGGTCGGTGACGGCTGTGCCGTCGGCGAGCCGGGCGACGCGTCGGGCGAAGACGACCACGCTCCGTCTTCCAGTGAGTGGGAGGCGGTGATGACGCCCGGGAGCCGCAGGCCCGCCCCGCCCCTCTCCCCCACCACGACCAGCGGGGCGCCGGGCTCCACCGACCGCGCGGTGAACAGTCCCGAACCGGTCGGCCGCGGACAGTTGCTCGCACGCGGCAGGCCTGCCCGAGCTCACAGTTGGGCAGTGTGACAGGTCACAGACAACATGGCGCCACTATGGGAACTTCAAGGGCCCTTCCTACCAGCTGAGTTACTGATGAAGCCGAGAGCGAGGTCCGACCCACCGCACGGCTTGTGTCGCTCGTCCCGCGTGTACAGAAGTGACGGAATCGCGGGCCGGCCATGGAACCGACGAGAGGGGCGGCCCGCATGCGGAAAGGATCGAATGCGCTCATTGGAAGACCTGACGCTTGATCAGGTGGTCGACACCGCTCGCTATCCCCTCTCGGACGTCGCGAGCCCCCGGGGACAGGCCGTGGTCTCCCGTGCCCGGCACGACCTGTCGACCCTCGGCTGCACCGTGCTGCCGGACTTCGTCCGCCCGTCCCTGCGCGATGTGCTGCGGCAGGAGTGCTCGGACATGGCCCCCCGGGCGCACCACGACGTCGAGACGGTGAACGTCTACAACATCGCGGTGGACTCGGCGCTGCCGGAGGACCATCCTGGCCGGAAGACCTTCGAGCGGGGTAACGCGTTCGTCGCGCGGGACCGCGTCCCCGCGGACTCCCTCATCGCCCGGCTCTACTCCGACGTGGTGTTCCGGCAGTTCATCGCCCACTGCTTCGAGCTGCCGGAGCTGCACGAGCTGGCGGACCCGCTCTCCGGGCTGGTGCTCAACGTCATCGCGCCGGGCCTGGAGCACCCCTGGCACTTCGACACCAACGAGTTCACCGTGAGCATGCTCACCCAACAGGCCCAGGACGGTGGGGTCTTCGAGTACTGCCCGAACATACGGACCCCGCAGAACGAGAATTTCGACGACGTCCGGGACGTCGTGGACGGCCGGGGCGAGCGGTTGACCCGACATCTTCCCCTGCAACCTGGCGACCTGCAGTTGTTCAAGGGGCGCTACTCGCTGCACCGAGTGAGCCCGGTGCGCGGTGAGGTCGCGCGTCACTCCGCGATATTCGCCTACAGCGAGCGCCCCGGCGTCATCGGGAGCGTGGAACGGACCCGGCAGCTCTTCGGTCGGGTGCTGCCCGAGCACCTCGCGGCCGAGGGCCGGGCGGTCCGCGGCGACCGGCTCCTGGACTAGCCGAGAGCCCGCGTAGTCGCCGTCGGCCGTTTCATCCTGCGCGTTCCCCGGAGGAGTAAGCCCTGTGCGTTTCGACACGACCGGAAAAGTCTCCCTCGACCACATCTACGACCAGCCCGATCCGCGAACCTACTTCACCGTGCTGCGCCCGCTCGACTACGGCGTTCCGCAGCAGGCCAAGCCATATTTCGCCAAACTCATCACGGAGTACCGGGAGTCCCAGGATGTCGCGGCACCGAAGGTGCTGGACATCGGCTGCTCGTACGGAATCAACGCCGCCCTGCTGAAGTACGACGCGACCATGGACGAGCTGTACGCGCGCTACGACGACGACCTCCGCGCGGGTGAGAGCCGCGAGACCCTGCTGGCGCGTGACCGGGAGCTGGCCCGGTCACGCCAACCCCCGCAGGCGATCCGCTTCGCCGGCCTCGACACGTCCGCCGGCGCACTGTCCTACGCCCTCGAGGCCGGGTTCCTCGACGACGTGGTGCACGCCGACCTGGAGAAGCACGAGCCCACACCGCGACAGCTCGTCCAGCTCTCGGGTACGGACCTGGTGATCTCGACGGGCTGCGTCGGCTACGTCACCGAGCGGACGCTGACGCGAGTCGTCCGGGCGCAGGGCGTCCGCCGGCCCTGGATGGCGCACTTCGTTCTGCGGATGTTCCCGTTCGACTCCGTCGAGCGCGCGTTGGCGGGGCTCGGCTACCGGACGGTCCGTGTCGACGAGGTGTTCAGACAGCGGCGGTTCGCCTCCTCGCAGGAGCAGTCGCTCGTGCTCGACAATCTGTCGGCCGCGGGAGTGGATCCACAGGGCCTGGAGACGGAAGGCTGGCTGTACGCACAGCTCTACATTTCCCGGCCGTACGACATCACAGGTACCAACGATGCGAATCGAGAACAGAGTTGAAGACCAGTCAGGATGGGTCAGGCAATGCCACGTTCGCCCAGGAGGGCAGCCTTCCACGCGTGCCGCTGCCGACGCTGGACGCGAGCTGTGAGAGGTTCCTCGCCTGGTGCACGCCGCTGTTGACCGCCGAGGAGCGGGCGGCGACCGAGGCGGAGGTCGCCGCCTTCCTCCGGCCCGGTGGCCCCGGCCGGGTGCTGCATGCCGCGCTGGAGGAGTACGACGCCACGGAGGGCGTGCACAGCTGGCCCGACACCTTCTGGCCGTACCGATACCTGGGCCGCCGGGACCGGATCGCGCTCAACGCCAACTTCTTCTTCCTGTTCCGGGACTCCGACCAGACGCAGGTGGAGCGCGCGGCGGGGCTCGTCGCCGGAGCCCTCGACTACAAGCGCCGGCTCGATCAGGGGCTGATTCCACCGGTGGTGCAGCGCGGAGCGCCCCAGTCGATGGTGCAGAACAAGTTCCTGTTCTCCACCACGCGCATCCCCGGCGTGCCGCAAGACACCGTCCGCGCCCCCTACACCGACGAGTGGCCCGGCCCGTCCGAGGCCCGGCACGTCGTGGTGTTCTTCCGGGGCGGCATGTTCCGGCTGGACGTGCTGGGGCCCGACGGTGTCCCGTACAGCCTGGATGCCATCGAGGCGGGGCTGCACGCGGTGATGAAGGCCGACCCGCCCGCCACGGACGTCTCGGTGGGTCACCTCACCACGATGGCCCGCGCGGAGTGGGCGGCCGCCCGGGAGTCCCTGCTCGCCTGCCATCCCGGCAACGCCGAGGCCCTCGACGAAGTCGAGACGGCGCTGTTCTGCGTCGCGCTGGAGGACTTCGCCCCCGCGGACGTCCAGGACGCCTGTGACCAGCTGCTGTACGGCGACCGCGGCAACCGGTGGTTCGACAAGGCGGTGTCCTTCGTCGTCTTCGCCGACGGACGGGCGGGGATCAACGTCGAGCACTGCGAGTTGGACGGGACCACGATCCTCACCTTCACCGACGCGCTGCTCAGCAGCTCGGCCGAGGAGCACTCCCGGCGGTCCGGAGCCCGCTCCCAGGGACTGCCGGCGCTGGAGCCGATCGTGTTCGAGCTGGACGAGGCGCTGCGGGAGCAGGCGCGCTCCGCCGCCGACGCGTTCGCGGCGTACGGGGAGAACACCGCGACCAGCACCTTGTCGTTCGCGGACTTCGGCACCGGCACGGCGAAGGCGTTGGGCGTCTCGCCGGACGCGTTCGTCCAGGCCGCCTACCAGCTGGCCCACCAGCGCGCCAAGGGCCACCTGGGTGCCACGTACGAGTCGATCGCGACCCGGCAGTACCGGCACGGTCGGACCGAGGCGATGCGCGTGGTCACCACCGAGATGGTGGCTTTCGTAGCGGCGATGGAGGACCCGGCAGCGGACGCGGACGCCCGGCGCGCCGCGTTCCGGGCAGCCACGGAGGCCCATGTGGCGCGGGCGAAGGCGTGCCAGGCCGGGCAGGCGCCGGAACAGCACCTGTGGGAACTGGAGCTGATCCAGCGTCGGCGGGGGGCCGAGCTCGGGGTGACCGAGCAGCCCGCGCTGTACCGGACGCCGGGCTGGTCGACCATGCGGGACGACTACTTGAGCACGAGTTCCGCGCCGTCCGTCAACATCCAGTACTTCGGCTTCGGGTCGACCAGCAGCCAGTGCATCGGTGTCGCCTATGTGCTGCTTCCCGACCGGTTCAACCTCTACCTGAGCACGCCGCTGGCGGTCGCCGACCAGATGCGGACGTTCGCCGAGCGGCTCCGGGAGGCCTTGGACGAACTCCGGGAGCTGCTGACACCGGAGCGATCCGGGGACTGACCGCTGATCCGCCGCCGGCCCGGAACTCCAGACCGTGTGGTTCCGGGCCGTGGGGGGGGCCCGGGGGGGGCCGGGGGGGGGCCCCGCCCCGCGGGGGGGCGGGCGGGGGGGGGGGGGGGGCGGGCCCCCCCCCCCGCCCTGACCCGCGACCCCGGG
>NZ_JBIAQZ010000008.1:14480-160964 GCF_042889485.1 Streptomyces sp. NPDC002580
GGGCGCGAGCGGGGCACGGCCCGGTCAGCCGCGGCGGGCCCGCAACCCCACCGGGGGGGGGCCGGGGCCGGGGCCCCGCCCCGGGGCGCGGGGGGCCCCCCCACGGCCCGGCGGCGGCCTGGACGGCTTCGGGACCGGTCCTGCCCCCGAGCCGAGAAGACCGAAGCTCCCGAGGTCGAAGTCGAGGGCGAGGGCGAGGGCGAGATCAGGGAGGGGGTGCCGGGCTCAGCGGGCGGCCCATCCCTTGATCTCGGCGGCGATGCTCCGCACGTCCAGGGCCTCGCGGCTGATACGGGCCGCGAGAGCGGCGGCCTGCTTGGGCCGCACGTCCACGATGACCCCGCTCACCGACAGGTAGGAGGCGGCGACGACCGCCCCGAACAGCTCGTTGGAGTGCTCCAGCGCCGGACAGCGGATGAGCTGATGCATGAGCGCGGCCGCACGGTGGTGCGCCTCGGTGTACACGGGAGTGTCCATGACCGAGTCGCAGTGCCGGGCGGCCGCGGCCGCAAGCGTTCCGAAGTCGAGGACATTGGGGTCCCCGGGAAGGTGGCGGTGCGCGAGATCGAGGAGCCAGGCGCGGTCGATGCGCACGATCACGCGGCGGCCACCGGCCCACGGTCGGCGCTCGGGCTTCCGAACTCCTCGGTGAAGGCGTCGGCGAAGGCGTCCACGAAGTGCGCGCCCGCGGTGAGGAAGCGGTGCCGCAGGTCGTTGCTCTCGTCTGCCAGGACCTGCTTGGCGTACTCCGGCACGGTCAGGCCCGCGGCCTCGGCCCGCCTCTCGATCCCGGCATGGATCTCATCGTCCACTCGCACGTTGATCTGCTTCATCCGAGAAGCGTAGCGACCTGTACAGATCGCTACAACCGGTTCGTGCCTCAGTTCGGCACGCCTCTGTTCAACACGCCGTCCGGACCGGGACGGACGGGGCATCGGCCGACGTAGCCGCCGTGCCGGGTCAACGACCCGGGGTGCGGCGTTCGGCGTTCAGGCACCCGGAAGGAAGAGGCAGAACGGATGGCCGTGCGGATCACGGAGGACACGGACATCGTCCTCGGGCTGGTACTCCTGAAGCCTCGCGCCCAGGGCACAAGCCCGCTCGGTCTCGGCCTCCAGGTCGTCGACCTGGAGGTCCAAGTGCGCCTGCATCTGCTGATCGCCAGGTCGTTGCGGCCACGCAGGAGGAATGTGATCGGTCTCCAACTGGAAACTGAGGCCGGGACGTTCCCGATCCGGGGCCCTCAGACGCACCCACCCCGGCTCACGCTCGACTTCCTGCCAACCCAGCAGGCTTCGGTAGAAATCAGCGAGCGCCGGAGGGTCGGGGGTGCCCAGGACGAAGGCGCCGAGTGTTGTCGTCATGCTCGCCACCTTTCCTCCGCGCCCGCCCACACGCACCCGTGAACCGCGCCGCCCCGTTCTGTGCCTGACGCCGGACAACCGCGCTCTGAAGACACAGTTCCAGAGGTTCCGCTCGGTGGGTCCGGGACCGTCATGGGACGGTTCCCCCAGCACACGTGGCCGAACCAGGGGAACCTGAGCCAGTCAGACCCCAAGGGGGTAGGCCATCTGACCGACCTATCTCCTGAGTGCCCCGTTTTCCCGCCGGGCAACAACAGGTCCCACCGGGAACCCGCGCGCCCCTGCAACCGACGGACGAAAGCCCTGTCCCGCATCGGACCGGCCGGAGAACCCTCCATGACATGGTTGTGGCAGCTCGGTGCCCAGGCGGGGTCGGACGAAAGCGTTCGACAAGCACCTGCCCACCGACGAGCCCGTCAGCACAGTTACGTGACCTGCGGGTCTGCAAGCAGAACGACTCGATCAGCCTCGGCGTCGAAGCCGAGCACCGGATGACCGTACTCACCCTCAGGGTCCATCAGCACCGGATCGCCCAACCGCCGCCCGATCTCCCCGAGGAAGCCGCAGAGCACATCAAGTCGTTCCTGGCCCTCCGACTCCCGCAGGTCGACGTCGACTCACCATGCTGCCCGGACCGCCGACTCAACGCACTCCCGTTTCCCTCGGCCAAGGACATGGGGGCACCCCCGTCGCCTCTCCAGGAGCCACGCGTCTGTCCCCGCCCCGGAAGTGTTCACCTTTCCAAGCACGACAGGAATGAGCGAGATTCACAGGAATGGAGATCACCGCGCCGGGCACAAGAGGGACCGGAGGTTGATAACCATGGTTCCTGTTCTTCTAGTTCTTCTACTGGCCCTGATTCTCTTCGGTGCGGGTTTCGCGCTCAAGGCCCTGTGGTGGATTGCCGTCATCGTGCTGGTGGTGTGGATTCTCGGCTTCGTGATCCGCCCTGCGGCCAGCGGCGGCAAGCGGGGCCGCTGGTACCGCTGGTAGGCGGACCACACCTGCGCATAGACACAGTGGGCCCCGACGCCGCGTGACGTCGGGGCCCACTGCGCTGCCTCCTGGATTCCGGTGGAACGAACGGCATCGTTCCACCGTTTCGGGGTATCGATGGGCAGCCGGAAAGCGGGCCGTGAACTGGGCCTCCGGCACGGCGACCTGGGATGTCCGAATTTCTACCGACGCACGTGTGTGGAGTACGGGAGGAGGGGCACCCGGCGGTCAGGGGAAGTACCGCATAAACTTGCGACGCTTCTTCCGTGACCGAATTCCCGCGACAGACAGCGGAAATACGGACAGCAATAGTTTCTGAGAGGGAGCCGTTTCATGAGTGACAGCATCTGGGGCTACCAGCCGACCACCGGCCACATCGCGGGCACCGATCTGACCGGGTACAAGGTCGAGGCGACCGATGGCAGCATCGGGAAGGTCGACAAGCACTCGGACGACGTCAGCTCCGCGTACCTCGTCGTCGACACCGGTGTGTGGATCTTCGGCAAGCACGTTCTGCTGCCGGCCGGCACCGTGCAGCGGATCGACCAGGTCGACCAGAAGATCTACGTCGCCCTCACCAAGGACCAGATCAAGGACTCACCCGAGTTCGACAAGGACAAGCACATCGGCGACGTCGGCTATCACGAGCAGATCGGCGAGTACTACGAGGGCCACCGCGCCTGACCTCCACCACGCCGCTCCAGCGGGCGGGTGGGCGGACATCCTCCGCCCACCCGCCCGCTTCCGTTGCACCCCCGGCAGGGGACCTGGGCAGTGATCGGTCGGCCCTGGCGTCGCAGGAAAGTGCCGAACGCGGCAGGGCGCGGCCGCGAGCCCCCGGACGGATCTCGGTGACGGCGTCCGCCGTCCCGCACCGACCGCGGTGGTGTCAGCGCTTGAAGGAGTCCTTGGCCTTCTCCTTCGTGCCTCGCGCCATGCCGCGTGCCTCGAGGGCGGCGCCCTTCGCCTCCAGGGTGTTCTTGTGCAGCGCGTGAGCAGCTTTGCGCACGGTCTTACCAGCCATCTGCTCGGCCCTTGCCTTGGCCTTCTCTGCGGCGCTCATCTCAGTACCTCCGCGCATTCTCACGGGCCGAGTGCCCTCGGTGCAGGGGTGAAACCGCCGACCGTCGGTCGACGGACGGTCGGCCCGGCCACCCGGTTCGGGCAAACCACCGACCGTCACACCGCGGAGGCGCTGCCGGGGCCGGTGGGGCACTCGCACTCACCCAGCACCTCACTGCGTACGTGGGCGCAGCTGCGGGTGATGAGCCGCGAGATGTGCATCTGGGAGAAGCCGAGCTGGTCGGCTATGCGGCTTTGCGTCATGTCCTGGAAGAAGCGCATGTAGAGGACGGTCCGCTCGCGTTCCGGGAGCCGCCTCAGCGCCTTGCGGGCCGCTTCCCGGTCGACGATGACGTCGTAGGAGGGTTCCGTGGTGCCCAGGATGTCGGCGAGGCTGCATCCGTCGTCGCCCGTGGCGAGTTCGGCGTCCAGGGAGAGGGTGCTGTAGCTCTCCAGCGCCTCCAGGCCGGCGGCCACCTCTTCCCCGGTGAGGCCGGTGCGGGCCGCGATGTCGGCGGCGGTGGGTTCGGGGCTGCCCGGTCGCTGCATGAGGTCGCGGCGCGCCACGCGTACCCGGTTGCGCAGCTCCTGCACCCGACGAGGCACCCGTAGGGCCCACGTGCGGTCCCGGAAGTGTCGCTTCACCTCGCCGGTGATGGTCGGCACGGCGTAGCTCTCGAAGGCTCCCCGGGTGGGATCGAAGCGGTCGACGGCCTTGACCAGGCCGAGGGCCGCCACCTGGCGCAGGTCTTCGATGTCCTCGCCCCGGTCGCGGAAGCGGCCGGCGATGCGGTGAGCCATAGGCAGCCACAGCGCCACCAGCTCGTCGCGCAGAGCGTCCCTCTCCGGTCCGCTCGGCAGCTCCGCCAGTCGCGCGAAGAGCGCGGCGGCGTCCGCGGGGGAATCGTGATGGGTGCGGCGTGCGGCGGCGGGCGAGGCGGCGGGGTCACTGCCGGCGTGCGAACGGTTCGCGGTCATGTGAGTGAGCACGGGCGGGCTCCTGAACGCGGGGCTCAGGACGGCCCGGAACGCGATGTCGAGCGCGGCCTGAACAGTGTCTGTCAGGGATTCACCGCGCGGGAACTCTGCCCGGCCCGCCGAAGAGATCGCAGCGAGCAGGGAGAACGATCCCCGCAGGGCGTGCGCCTTCGGTCCGAAGCACGGATTGCCGAGTGCCCCTCGGCCAGGGCCGCAAACATGCCTTCGTGGGCACGCTCGCCGCACGAGCCGTGAGCCGCCACTCGCCGCGCGTGCGACCTGCGGTGTTCCGCGCCCCACCGGGTGGCGGTCCCTCCGGTCCTCCGCACCGGTCGGGCCCGGTCACAGGGGCCGGCAGCACCCCCGCACACCGGGCGCCGGGGGTCCGTGGCTCGGCGAGCACGTGGCCGCAGGCAGACTCCGGTACGCCCTCGCTCACCGGGGAGCGGATCAGACGGATCAGACGGAGAACGGGCAGCATGGGTCAGGAGTGCGCAGGGACTCTCGGTCAGTCCGCGTCCGCAGGGAGTTGTCGTGTTTCGCGCAGGACTGCCCAGGCGTCCGCCACCGGGCCCATGTGGGCGAGCTTGTCGGGGTTGCTCACAGCGCGGATCGTCTGGACCCGCTGGTCGAGGATGTCGAGTGTCCACGTGGCGAGGATCTTCCCGTCCCGGTCGCGGAAGACCGCGCCCGGCTGTCCGTTCACCTGGTGCGGTTCGACGATGCCGCCGATCCCGACGAACGGCGGGAGAAGAGCGGCGAGCACCTCGATCACGGCGTCGGCGCCCGCGAATCCCCTGGCCCACTGCGGGGCCTTGCCGCCGGCGTCGCCGAGCAGTGCCACATCGGCGGCAAGCAGTTTCCGCAGTCCTTCGACGTCGCCTTCGCGGACCGCGTCGAGGAACCTCGCGGCGAGTTCATCGCGTTCCTTGCGGTCGGCCTCGAACCGGGGGCGACCCGCGTCCATGTGACGGCGCGCCCGTACGGCGAGCTGCCGGCACGCCGCCTCCGACCTGCCCACCGCCGAGGCGATGTCCGCGAAGCCGAAGGCGAACACCTCCCGCAACACGAACACCGCCCGTTCGAGCGGAGAGAGCCGTTCCAGCAGAAGCAGGGAGGCCATCGACAGCGAGTCGGCCAGTTCCGCCGACTGCTCCGGGTCGTCGTAGGGGTCGGTGAGCAGCGGCTCGGGGAACCACGATCCGACATACTCCTCGCGTCGCAGGCGGGCCGAGCGCAGGACGTCGATCGCGACCCGGGTGACCACGGCCGACAGGAAGGCCTTCACCGATTCGGGCGGGGTCTCGGAGAGCTCGTAGCGCAGCCAGGTCTCCTGGACCACGTCCTCGGCCTCGCCGACACTGCCCAGGATGCGGTAGGCGATGGAGAACAGCAGCGGGCGCAGTTCCTCGAAGCTCTCGGTCCGCGTCACACCAAACCCTCCTGGAAGCCCTGCCGCCACGACGGATGGCGCAGTTCCCAGCCGAGTTCCCGTTTGGCCTTGGCGTTGGAGAAGCCGCGGCCCTCGGTCATCATCGTCACCACCACGGGCCCGGCAAACAGCCGGGCCAGCCACACCGGGACCCGCCTCGGCCGCTTCGCGCCCGCGCACGCCGCCAGGTGGGGCAGCCACGCGCTCTCCGGGGCCGGTTCGTCGTCGACGATGTTGAACACCCCCCGCGCCTTCTGCTCGACCGCCAGGACGGTGGCGGTCGCCGCGTCGTCGAGATGGATCCAGGAGGCGTGGCCGGTGCCGGCCCCGACCAGGGGGAACTGCCGCTTGCGGACGAGTTCGAGCTGGTCTTCGCTGGCGCCGGGTCCGTAGAACGCGCCGTAGCGCAGCACCGCGCCGTCGACCGCGCCGACCGCGTCCTCGACGTGGCGCAGTGCCGCCATCGCCGTGTACGCGGGCGTCCCTTCGTGCAGGTCCAGCGGGTCCTGTTCGGTCTTGACCCATCCGCCTTCGCGGATGCCGTTCCAGTTGGCGTAGCCCTGGGCGACGAAGTGGGGAACGCCGGCCGCCTCGGCCGCGGCCAGCAGGTGGTCCGTCCCCTCGGTTCGCAGCCGGATGGTGGGCACGGACCACCGGTCGAAGCGCTTGAGGTCGGGCTTACCGGCGTGTGCCAGGGAGATCCCGGTCATCTGGTGCACGATCACGTCGGGCCGGGCGGCCGCCACCGCTTCGCCGACGGACATGGCGTCCAGTCCGTCCATCAGCACGGCCTGGGCGCCCATCCGCTCCACCGGGCCGAACTTGGCCGCGCTCGTCGTCGTGGCCGTCACCCGATGGCCGCGCGCCACGAGCCGGGGCACCAACCGGCGCCCCAGGACACCGGTCCCGCCTGCTACGAACACCCGCACAGTCATCACCTTCCGCGTGTCGAAGTCCGTCTCCGAGATCCAGGACGAGACAGCCCCGCCGTTCGTGACATCGCGGGTTCCGGCGGGACGCGAGTCGTGGACCTCCTTCGTGGTCGCGGGCTCCACGCGACACGGCGCGCAGGCCTGGTTCCGAACACACCGGCCCGCACGCGGCGCGTCGAGGGCCGATGGCAGGCCGTTCGAGTGCAGTCGAGGCGATGGTGGGACGGAGGCGTGACGCCGGGTACGCGTGGTTCATGGACTCACATGTTCTCGACCCCTTCGTCAAACCCGAAGACCCATCGGATCCGGCCGCGCCGTCGGCCGTGTGGCTGACGGCCCTGGCCCGTATCGAACAGTCGACGGCGGCCGATCCGGCCATCCGGGCGCTTCAGCGAAAGATCGGTTCGCTTCCCCTGGGTGACGTACGTGATCTGCTGCGCGGCAGGCCCCTGGGGCACCCCGTTCATCCGGTCCTGGTGCAGGTGCCGATCGGGTGCTGGCTGTCGGCCGCCGTACTGGACCTCATGCCGGCCGGCCGGAGCGGGCCCACGATCCTCACGGCCGTGGGTCTGGCCGGAATCGCCCCGGCGGCGCTCGCCGGCTGGGCCGACTGGGCGGACCTGCCACCCGAACAGGCCCGGGTCGGCCTGGCCCACGCGGTCACCAATGTCGCGGCGGTGGCCTGCTACACCGTCTCCCTGACCGCACGGCTCCGAGGCCGGACGACGAAGGGCAGGCTGTGGTCATGGGGCGGTCTGGCGGCGGTAGCCGTCAGTGGCGCGCTGGGCGGACACGTGGCCTACCGGCGGGCCGTCGGCGGATACCCGGCAGCGTAGCCACACCTGGCCGCCGCGCATCCGCGGTTGTGCGAGAGACGCCCGGCCGCGTCTCTCGCGTCGTGTCCGGCCGCTGTCGCGCGGGTGACAGCCATGACGATCGATGTCGGTGACTTGGCCCGCGGGGCAGATGCGCCTGACCTCTCCGGTCCGCTCATCCACCCGCCACAGCTGTCGTCCTGGTACCGGTGGTTCTGGTCGCTTCGCCTGTTGTCAGAGGCTGCTGACAGCATCAACCGCCATGGACGCCTCCCGGACCACCCCGTCACGGCCGCTCGACGTCACCGAGCTCTTTCCTCGGCTGGCCCCACTGGCACGCACGGCGACCCGGCTGCACCCCTGCCCCGGGTCTCCGTCATCGCGCGACAGTTCGGTCGGCGGGCCGTTGCTGTGGCCCGCCGACGAGCCGTGGCCGCGCTGCGACGGCCCGCACGGACCGGCCGACGGGCGCCCGGCCGTGCCCCTGGCGGACGTGAGACTGGAGCGCCGCGTCCGTGCCGCCGCGCACGGCAGGAGCCTGACCCCGCAGGAGCGGGAGACCCTCGCCCGAATCCGTCCGGCGCGGGACCGTCCGACGGCTCCCACGGCCGCCGGACCGGACGACGGTTCGACGGCGATGCTGCCGCTGGCGCAGCTGTACGTGCGTGACGTGCCCGGTCTGCCCGCGCCCGCGGGGACGGATCTGCTCCAAGTGCTGTGGTGCCCTTTCGACCACCCTCCGCTGGCGCCCAGGACCGAACTGTTCTGGCGGTCCGCGGCCAAGGTCACCGACACCCTCGTCGCGCCCCCGGAACCGTCCATGGTTCAGTTCGACCACTACGTGCCCGAGCCGTGCCTGCTCGCTCCGGAGCAGATCACCGAGTACCCCCACCCCATGGAGCTGAGCGAAGAACTACGGGACCCGCTCGGGGAGTGGAGCCGGTGGCAGATCGCCGGCGCCGCCGTGAACCAGTCCTACGAGTCCTGCCCTGAGGACTTCTACCGGGACACCCTGTCCGTCGCACCCGGCTGGAAGGTCGGCGGCTGGGCCTCTTGGGGCTGCACCGACCCCGCCCCCCGGCTCTGCCCGGACTGCGACGCCGAGATGGATCCGCTGCTGACCGTCCACACCTTCGAATGGGACCACAACACGCGTAGCTGGATCCCTGGCGAAGGCCGCGAGCACCGAGCCCGCGCCGAGCCGTCCTCCACGGCCACTCCGGACACCCAGGCCTTGATCGACTTCTTCCGCGCCCAAGGCATCCAGGTGTACGACCGTGGTCACGTCCGCTGCGACATCCGCGACGCACCGCCCGTCATCGACCCGATTCGGAGACAACCGACCGCCATCCGCATCGGCAGCGGCGGCGGCCGACAGCAGCTCTACGTCTGCCCCACGTCACCGGAGCATCGCCACATCGAGCACATGCAGTAACCGCACGGACGACAACCGATCGCCTACTCGCGCTGCCCGAGGAATCCCCGCTGAACAGGCGAGACGCTCGCTGCTTCACCACGGGAAACTGCTTCGGGGCATCGGGGCAGGTACCTCAGCCACCCCCACGGCACACGGTTCAGAATTCACGCTTCTAAAAGGGTGAAAGTTTGTTCATGTATCTCTTGACGTGCGTGAGGGAGCGGGGTGAGCCTGGTGGGGGAAGCACATGAGTCCCCGGAGAAGAGGCCGTCATGTCAGAGCCCGCGGTTGTCGACCCGAGGATGACCCCACACGCCGCCGCCGTGCGCCCGTGGCTGGCGACCCGAACCTGTACCGTCGGCGACCGCATCGTGCTCGAGGCATGCGGCGAGATCGACATCGACACGGAAGAGCGACTCCGCCAAGCCCTGCACGCCGCACTGGACCGCTCCACCACCGGCGTGGACCTCGACCTGAGCGCCGTCGGCTTCTGCGACTGCTCCGGCCTCAACGTCCTGCTCCACGCACGACAGCACGCCCTGACGCTCGGCAGAACACTCACCTTCCAGGCCACCGGCCCCGCAATCGAGAACTTGCTCGACCTGGCAGGTACCCGACACCTCTTCCCCGACTCCCCACAAGTGAAGCGCCAAGGTCACGACCACGCGGGGAACGCCATCTCGGCTTCGCGCGCCCCCCGGAACGGCTCCCAGGACACCACCCGGACCCTGCGCATCGAGGTCGAACAACTCCGGCGGGCCATGACGACCCGGCCGACCATCGATCTCGCCCGCGGCATACTGATGGCGTCCTACCGACTGAGCCCCGAATGCGCCTGGCGCGTGCTCGTCAATGTGTCCCAGCACACCAACATCAAGCTGCGCCACGTGGCCGAGGATGTGGTCGGGTCACTCGACGGGCACCCCCTCTCCGAGGAAACGCGACGCCATCTCGCCGCAGCGGTCGCGACCGAACAGGACACCTCTCACCCCCTCCCCCGCGCTGATGCCGGTCGCGGCGGAGCTCCGACGACGACGCAGCGACGGCCGGTCCGCGGAGGACCGAGGGCCGATACGGACTCCGGCAGTCCCGCCCGGTCGGCCCGCGGACCTGGCACCGAGCCCCCTTCGACCGAATCTCGACGGACCCCCCGCACCCGGTACGGCGAACCCGATGCCGCCGCCCGCCATGTTCGACGAGCGGACCTGGCCGCGATCGCCCACGCGAGCCTCCGGCCCTGACGGAGAAGGTCGCCCCGGGGCACCCCTCGCACGAGCGGAAGCCGTCGACACGGCTTCACCACAGACTCCGCCAACAGCGCCGGTCAGAACCTGACATTCCACGCGGCGGGGCCGCTGGCGGCCATGTTCCGCTTCATCATCGCCAAGGCCGCTTCCGCCGGATCCTCATGAATATGGGCGACAGCGTCGTGGGGGACGGTCACCGCCAGGTGACGGATACGGGCGTCGAGGGCGGAGTACAGCACACACTGCTCGGGCACCTGACCGCACAAGACGATGTGACCGATGCCCTGCTGGCCCAGTGAACAGGTCAGTGGAGTGTCGTAGAAGATCGAGTGCCGCGCCTTGATCACGAAGAGCGCACTCTCATCGGGATCGATGGGATCCACCGAATCCGCGTGAGGGCCCGAGAGCGCCCTCTCCAGAATCTCGCCGTGATGCGACCGCCACACACCGAAATTGTCGTTCACGTAGATCACGGGGACACCGTGGCGCCGGGCGCCCGGAGCAACTTCACGATGTGCGGGATCACGGATCTCACGGACGGGATCAAAAGATCCGCGTCGGCGTGCTCGTAGGCATTGATCATGTCGATGACGATCAGCGCGGTTCTCTCCACGCGTCTCACTCCGATCACTTGGCTCCGTTCCAGACGCCTGGACACCCGTACCGATCGATGACGCCGGGCGTAGCCGCCCCACACCGTCCACCGCACGGTCGCCGCGGGACGGACGCAACGGGGATCCGACCCGTGATCAACCGGATCAGACCAGCGGCGAGATGGTGAACCTGATACTGAGACCGTAGACAGCATCGACACTCCGGTCATTTCAGGCCGGAAGGTCCGCATCCTCACTGGAGCCGCCCAGGCCGGCGATCCGGTCCAGGACCGAGCCGGCACCCTGCACCACGAACCCCTGCGGCGCCTGGAACCTCGACGAGTCCGGGCCGTGGTCCACCCCTGTGGCACTCACCTGGTATCTCCCTGGAGCGCCGATGCTGCTTGCGTCGTTCCTGGCGGATCGCCCCAGCTGATTCGCCCGATCCGGGGTACTCGCCCACGCGTCGGGGGCGGGGGACCGCAAGGGCACGAAGACAACGAGCAGGAGGTGATCGCGTGTCGAGTACAGGTCGACAGGAGTCCGTCTCCGGTCCGCGCACGCACGACGTGGGGCATGAGCCGGTGAGCGAACTGGTGCAGCAGGCATCGAAGCAGCTGACCGAGCTGGTACGCGGCGAAATGAAGCTGGCGCAGGCGGAGATGACGGAGAAGGGCAAGCGCTACGGCAAGAGCGGCGGCCTGTTCGGCGGTGCCTCGGCGGCCGGCATTCTGATGCTTCAGGCGCTGGTGGCCACCGTGATCGCAGCCCTGGCCCTGGTCGTGCCGGTATGGGCGGCCGCCCTCATCGTGACCGTCCTTCTGGGGGTGGTCGCCGCGGTCCTGGCCGTCAGCGGAAAGAAGCAGATCAGCAAGGCGGCACCACCCGCACCTCGGAGCACCATCGACAACGTCAAGGCCGACCTGGCCGAGATCAAGAGGAGCGCACACCGATGACGAACACGCCCGCCGATCGGCGCACCCCCAGCCCCGACGAACTCCGCGAGCAGATCGAGCAGACCCGCCACGATCTCGGAGAGACCGTGCAGGCTCTCGCGGACAAGACAGATGTCAAAGCCCGCGCCCGGCAGAGGGCCGGGGAACTCAAGCGGCAAGCGACCGTCAAGGCAGGCGAATTGAGGGTTCACGGCGCGAAGGCCGTCTCCCAGGTTCAGGACAAGGTGCCCGGACCGGTCAAGGTGAAGGCGTCCCGGACGGCTGGACAAGTGCGTGCCGCGGCCGCCCAGACCGAACGCGTATGGGAGGCGAAGGCGCCCGCTCCCCTGCGGCACAGGACGGCTCGGACGGCGCGAGTGGCGCGGGACCACCGTGCCCTGCTCCTGGTCGCCGCCGCCGGCATCACCGTGCTGTGGCTGGCCCGCCGCAGCACGAAAGCCTAGGAGCTGCCTCGTGGGTTCAGCTCCCTGCGGAGAAGGGCGAGATCATCGACGTGGAGATCACCGACGCGATCGTGAGGGGCCCGGCCGCTCTCGTCGGCAGCGCCGCTGGTCAAGGCCGGAGCGTCTACCGCTGGGCCGCGTGACGTCCGGTTCGGAGCCCGGTGGCGAGGACCGCCGCGGGGGCGGTGCGCAGGCATGAGCAGGGCTGCCACTCCGTAGCCCGCCCCCGGGCGGCTCCTCCCGGACGGGGCCGCGCGCAAGGCTGGGGGAAACGGCCGCGCGCAAGCCTGGGGAAACGTTCGACCGCGGACGCGCGCGCGACGCGCGCCGCCGGGGCCGGGGGCGGGTGCCTGGGTTCTCCCTCACCGTTCAGCCGCTGGGCGGGTCGGCCGTGCCGCGCGGCCCTGGTCCCGGATGGCTTCTTCCAGGGCGATGCGGATGCCGAGGTTGAGTTCGCCACACGATGCCCAGGCTGTGAGGAGCTCGGCGATCCGGCGCATGGCGATGTTGGTGCGCCGGGACACTTCCATCAGGGCGGTCCGTGCCTGGTCGGTGCTCAGGCGCCCGAGGGCCATCACGATCCCCACCGCCTGATCGGTCACCGCCTGCGCACCTGGGATCTGCCCCTGCCTGCTCGTTCGGTCCTGGTCGGGAGCGAACAGCTCACCCATCCGGCTCGCCTCCTCGTCGGGGCGCTCGTTCGTACTGGAGTTCCGCCGCGTGGGCCGGTGACCGTCGGCGGATGCACGATCACGGCCCGCTCGTTCAAAGCCCTTCTCCTCATCTTCCACCGAGCTGACCGGCCCTTGCGACAGGTGACACGGTTCGGCGCCCGGCGCGCACGGCCACGCCGCGGTGCCGGTCGGCATCGTGCGGGAGGACTGTCGAGGCGATGGGGGGCGAGGCGGGCACCCCGGCGGCCGGACGCCGCTCACGAGGGGGCTCAACGGCCGCCGCGGAGGGGACGGCCGCAGCCCTGGCCAGGCAGGAGCGGGCGGTGTCCAGGGCATCGGTGATCTCACGGGTGCCCGTCGACACACACAGGGTGTACACGAGATCGCGCAGGACCTCGCTGGGAGGCTGCGCCGAATCGGGCGCCTCCTCGGCCAGGAGCATCTCGTACTGAGAAATGAGCCGCCGCAAGGTGGCGGGGAGGGGCATCAACATCGGTGCGACTCCTTGGATTCGAGGCCCTGGGCCGTGGCGGAGGCGTTGAGCGGCTGCATGGACACAGGGGGTGCTCGGGGTCCGGGACCGTCGGCGCGACTTCGCGGTCGGAAGCTGGTTCACCGACCCACCGTCGCTTCGCGCACCTGCCGAGAAGTGCGGGTCATGTGCCGGGACACGTGCGTCCGGCGTGTTCCGGGCCGGTCGGACGCACGGCACTGCGTCACGCCCTGGAAGGCGCATGGGGACGACGTTTCCCTGCTGCTCGGGTGATCGCCTTGGAGCCTTCCCGCTGGATCGAAGCACGAATGGCCGGTGAACGACCTGTGGTCATCTCGGTGAGCACGAGAATTCACTCCTGAGCGGCGCGGGTGCACGTCATGCACGGAACAAAGCCTCGGGCGGAGCCAAAGCGATTGGTCAGGAACGCCGTGCGGAGATCTGCGCCTGGTTCACCAAAAGCCCTCGACAGCGAGGTGACAGCCGCTCGGCCTGGCCTCTGGTCCGAAGCACAACACCCGATTGCCCGACCTTCACGACTGTAAACCTCACGCACTCACGAGGCACCCGCGGTGCTCCGTGACCCGCGTCCGCAGGGCCCTGGGGGCGGAAGCGCTGGGCGTCGCCACCGACACCGGGGTATCCGACCGGCCGCACCTCCGCTGCGCATCCGCGATCGCGTCGATCACCGGAGGGGTCGCCTCGGCACCGAGAACGATGACGACGGGCGCGGGGGCGTGCACGTACATGGTGAGCGGGTTGTACGTACCCGGTGGTTCGGAAGGTTCACGTGAGGGGTGCCGGAGAAGGGGTACCCGTGGGCCCGATCGTGCCGGTTCGGTTCGAGCCGACGGTCTCTGCAACGCGCTTGGCGGGCGGACCGCTGTCCGGCCTCGCCTGCCCGAGGCGCTCTCACACGACTCCGCTCTGCGGATCTCAGGTCAGGAGGCTGCGGTGCCCGGTAGGGCTGTGACGTGCGGAACGCCTCCGCTGAAACGGCCGGCCGGCCCGGCGTGTGTCGACTCCGGGACGGCCCATGGCTGCGCGCCGACGCCGTGGCCGTCGAGGATCTCCGGCATGCGACCACGACGAGGAAGTGGTGATCGTCCGTGACCGAACTCTCCGACCCCGGCGGAGCGATCTCCTCCGCTCGCGGAGTCCGCCTCGCGCGGGTCGAGCCCGGCGGGCCGGTTCTGGTCGAGGGGCCGGTGGAAGTCGCCCTGGGGGACGGCACGACCGCCCGTTCGGAGCGCTTCGCGGTGGCCCTCTGCGTCTGCCGCCGCAGCCGGGCCCATCCCTGGTGCGACACCAGCCACCGGACCCGTCTGAAGGCCGCCACCGGCACGACCCCGGGAGACGATCACGACGGGCAGGGCTCTGCTGAGCCTGCCGTGCCCGCGGATCGGCCCTACCGCCCACCGCAGGAGTCCACGGTGAACGCACCCCTCATCCGCACCGCCCCTCCAGCCGCCGGCCCGGCCTTGGTCCAAGGACGCGGCCCCCTGTCGGAAGCCGTCGTGACATCGCTGCTGAGCGGCCTGCCACCCGAAGATGTGGAGGCCGCTGTCGACGCGGCCGATCCATGGGGCGACGACCTCCAGCTCGCGCTGTATCTGCTCTACGAACTCCACTACAGGGGCTTCGACGGCGTCGACGACGACCGGGAATGGGATCCGGAGCTGCTGCGCCTGCGCAAGAGGATGGAAGACCGGTTCCTGAACAGTCTGCGGGCCGAGCTGTCCGACGCGCCCCGCACGGTCGACGAGGCCTTCGCGCCGTTGCTCCTCGAACCCGTGGACCTCAGCGACAGTCTCAGCCATCAGCTGCAGACCACGGGCGAACTCTGGCAACTGCGCGAGTACGCCGCCCTGCGGTCGCTCTACCACCTCAAGGAGGCCGATCCCCATGCCTGGGTCATTCCCCGGCTGACGGGCCGGGCCAAGGCGGCGATGGTGGCCATCGAGTACGACGAGTTCGGTGCCGGCCGTGCCGACCGTGTCCACGCCCGTCTCTTCGCCGACCTCATGACCGACCTCGATCTCGACCCCACCTACGGCCGCTACCTGGACCAGGCTCCCGGCCCGCTCCTGGCCACGGTGAACCTCATGTCGCTGTTCGGTCTGCACAGGGCGTTGCGTGGAGCGCTGGTGGGCCATTTCGCCTGCGTGGAGGTCACGTCCTCCCCCGGCTCCCGGCGTCTCGCCAAGGCCATGCGACGGTGCGGAGCGGGTGCGGCCGCCGAGCACTTCTACGCCGAGCACGTCGAGGCCGACGCCGTTCACGAACAGGTCGTACGCCACGAGGTCATCGACGGTCTCCTCTGCGACGAACCCGGTGTGGCAGCGGACGTCGCGTTCGGCTGCGCGGCCACCGTCCTCCTGGAGGACCGTCTGGCCACCCACATCAGGACCGCGTGGGCACGGAAGCGGTCCGCCCTGCGCACACCTCTGCCGCGGCACTGACCGGGACGGGGCATGGGCCCGCCCGCTCGGGTGCGGGGGCGGCGTTCGGCTCCGGTGACATGCGGTCGGCCCGCTCACCCTCGAAGGACCGGCGGCGGGAACGAACCCGCCGGTTTGCGGTGCCGTCCGAGAGGCCACACGGTGAGAAAGAAGGCGTGGCGGCGCCGCGTCGCGGCGCGAGCGCTCCCTGAGAGGCGGCGACGATGAGGTTCAAGGGCAACGCGAAGGTCAAACAGGTCAGGGGCAAGGTGAAGGAGACCCTCGGAAGGGCGACGGGCGACCGATCGGTCCAGAGGTCGGGGCGGCGTGAGCAACTGCGCGGCAAGGCACAGGAGATGACGGAGACTGCCACGGCCCGGGTGCGCCTGTGGACCAAGCGCTGACCATGACCATTCAGCATCCCGCCGACCGCGGGGGCGACGAACGCGGCAGGTTCGAACGCTTCGCCGAGTCCGCGTCCAGGTTCACGAGCTCGCCGTTCTTCTTCGCGTTCTGCGTCGTGCTGGTCTCGCTCACCGTCGCCGCGCACATCGCGGGTCTCGGCCAAGCGTGGCTCCTGCTCGCCGGTGACGCGATGACCGCGGTGACGCTGCTCCTTCTCGCCCTGCTCAAGAATTCCGAACTGCGGTCCGAGCGCGCGATCCAGCGCAAACTGGACGCCATCGCCGCGGCGATGCTGGAACTGCAGGAGAACGCGCCCGGCGACGCGCACGAGGATCTCAAGCGGGTGATCCGTATGGAGGACGAGACGTGAGCCCGAGCCGGGCCGGCGGGGCGGATCTGCCACAGGCAGCCTCTCACTCCTCCTCGTACTCCGCTTCGTCGTCCTCGGCGTCCTCGTCGTCCTCGGCGCCCTCGTCGTCCTCCTCGTCCTCGTCGTACTCCTCCGCTTCCTCGTCCTCCTCCGGGTTCTCGACGTCCTCGTCCTTGTCGGAACCCTCTTCGTCGTCGTAGCCGTCCGCCCCTTCCGTCTCCTCCTCGTCCTCGGCGGCCTCGTCGTTCTCGGCGGCCTCCTCCTCCAGAGCCTCCTCGTGGGTGCGGACCACTTCGCCGCCGCGGATCTCGCCGCGCCACCCCTCGGCCTCCTCGTCGGTGAGGGTGACGTAACGCTGGAAATTCTTGAAGTCCAGTCGCAGACGGCGTCCTTGGGCGCGCCAGATGTTGCCGGTCTTCTCGAAGAGGCCCGAAGGGTAGTACTCGACGACGAGCACGATGCGTGTCAGGTCGGGCGTCAGTTCGTGGAAGCTCACGCAGCCTCGCGTACTGCCTTTGGCGCCTTCCGAGCTCCAGTTGATCCGCTCGTCCGGGACCTGTTCCTGGATGGTCGCCTTCCAGCTACGGGTGGAGGGGCCCACCTTCACCTTCCAGCTGCTGCCGCCCTTGCCGTCCTGGGAGGCGCTGCGCACGCCCTTGGTGAAGCTGCTGAACTTCTCGTACTGGGTCCAGTGGTCATAGGCCGTGCGTATCGGTACGCCGACGTCCAGCACCTCGATGATGTTGGTGACCTTGGTGCTGCCGGACTTGCTCTTGCCCCCGCCGCCGAAGGCGTCCTTCACCTTCCCCACGACGTTGTCCTTGACGCTTTTGGCCTTCTCCCCCACCAGTGCCTTGATCGGGGAGTCTCCTTGGAGGATGCGGGAGCCCGCCCCCAGCAGGGGGCCTCCGTTGTCCGCGACGTCGAAGAGGTGCTCGGTCACGTCCGCGGCCTTGTCTCCCGCCTTCTCCACCAGGTGTTCCAGCTGGGCGCCGAGATAGTCGACGAGCCCGTCACGCAGCGCGTCCATACCTGACACGTTCGTGTCCTCAGGGGCACGGTCCTTGGTTGCCATGACGCTACCTCCGTCGCCCGGAGGCGCTCTTGGTGGTCCTGGACGAGGCCTTCTTCGCCGTGGTCTTCTTGGCGGCGGTCTTCTTCGCCGGGGCCTTCTTCGCCGTGGTCTTCTTCGCGGCGGTCTTCTTCGCCGGAGCCGACTTCTTCGCCGGCGGCGCGGTCTTCTTCGCCGTCTTCTTCGCCGGTCGTTTCGCCGTGGTCTTACTTGCCGCCGGCCTCCTCCTGGAGCCGCCCTCTCCCGAAGAGGTGGTCTTCTTGGCGCCCGCCTTGCGCGAAGGGGATTCGGCCGCGTCGTGGCTCGCGGTCCGGCTCCGGCGTGTCCTGTGCGGCCGCTCCTCCGCCGGCTCCGCTTCCTCTTCCTCGTCGCCCTCCGGCTCCTCCTCTTCCGGCTCCTCTTCCGGTCCCTCGTCCTCCGGTCCCTCGTCCTCCGGCTCGTCCTCCTCCTCTTCGTAGTCGGCCTGCCGGTCGCCCGCCTCCGGTTCCTCGTCCTCCTCGTCCTGCTCGTCCGTCTCGTCCGTCTCGTCCTCGTCGTCGTATTCGGCGTCCTCCTCGTCCGCCTCGTCCTCGTCGTCCCGCTCGCTCTTCTCGCCGACGCGCAGCGTCCGCTCACGGAGGGAGTCGGCGAGGTCGGCGAGGCGGCGGTCGGCCGTGGTGGCCAGTGCCTGGCGGCCGGCTTTCAGCAGCTCTCCCCGCACCTGCTCGTTGAGGTCCGCGACCCCGGGCACATCCCCGAGGCGGCGCAGCCCCTCCGTCATCAGCTGCTGCGGTTCGAGCCCGAATCTCCGGCCGGCGAGGTAGGTCGCCGCCGCGAAGGCGAGGCGGCCCTTCTTCGTCCGTCCCAGCACATAGCCACCGGCGACGGCGGCCGCCAGGGCGATCTTGGTCGTGTCATTCATGAACCTTTTCCTTTCGGACGACCCAGTCCGTGAATCCCCCGAGCCGCACCGTCCGACGGGCCGTCCTCGGGGGACGCCATCCATGTCTGACGCGACAAGTACCCCTATGTCGAGAGATTGCACGTTTATTCATGAGAGTTACGTGTACTTCTATGTATGAGAGTTATGGCGTCCGTGCACGGGAGTCAGGGCGTCCGTTCCGACGACCGGAGACACCATGGCCGCAGCAGAGCCCGCGAAACGGCGATCGAGTGGTGGTCGCAGTGCCGCGCGGCGCCCCGCGAGCGAACGTCCGGCGCGCTCCCGCTCCGGCGGCGCCGCGCGGGCCATCCGCTCGGCGGTGGAACAACTCGGCTTGCTGCTCGGCAGGCCCCCGGAGTCCGTGTCGGCGATCAAGCCGAGGGACGATGGTTGGGAGGCTGACGTGGAGGTACTCGAACTGGAACGCATTCCGGAGACCACCAGCGTGATGGCGACCTACCGCGTGACGCTCGACAAGGAGGGCGATCTGGTGGCGTACGAGCGGAAGCGCCGCTACACGCGTGGACAGATCGACCGGCGCTGAGACACCACAGCCGGTGAAAGGAGGCACCATGACCGTGGTGCCGCAGACTGGAGGCGGCCCCGCCCGGAGCGGCGGGAGCGGCAACCTGTACGACGTTCTGGAACTCATCCTCGATCGCGGACTCGTGATCGACGTCTTCGTCCGTGTGTCCCTGGTGGGCATCGAGATCCTGAAGATCGACGCGCGCATCGTCGTGGCCAGCGTCGACACCTATCTGCGCTTCGCCGAGGCGTGCAACCGTCTCGACCTGGAGTCCGGATCGAAGAGCCCGTCCAAGCTCACCGACCTCGTCGGAGACTCGGTGGAGTCGGGAGCGCACGGCAAATCCAAGGGAGCCCTGAGCGGTGCCGCGGAAGCGGTCACGGACACGATCCAGGGAATCACGGGCAGGGACAGCGACGACGAGGCCGAGGACGAAGACGCGGTGGAGGAGGACGAAGGGCAGGAGGAGACGGTCGAGCGACGGCGGCGGCCGGCCCGGCGCTCTTCCAGGCGGGAGAGAACCGCGTCCCGCGAGGAGGAGTGAGTCATGGCCGTATACGTCTACTCGATCACGTTCAAGGACCATCCCCTGCGCCTCGACGGGCTCGATGGCGTGGGAGCTGACCCCTCTCCGCTACGTACCGTGACCGCCGGCCCCCTCTGCGCGGTGGTCAGCGACTCGCCTGAGGAACTCCGTCCCAAACGCCGGGACATCGGAGCGCATCAGGCGGTCCAGCAGCGCTTGATGTCGGACGGCGCCGTGCTGCCCCTGCGGTTCGGTTATACCGCGCCGGACGACGAATCGGTGCGGTTCGCGCTGAAGGAGCGCGCGGACGCCTACGCCGACTCGCTGAGACGGCTGGACGGCTGTGCCGAATACCACCTCAAGGCGTCGCAGGAGGAGGAGATGGTGCTGCGCGAGATCCTCTCGGAGTCCGAAGCGGCACGACAGCTCAACGACGCGATCCGTGACGGCACGGCCGACCCCGACGCGGCGATGAGGCTGGGCGAGCTGGTCGCCCAGGAGGTCCAGGCCAGGCAGGAGGCGCTGGCGTCGGGGGTGATCGAGGCACTGCGCCCGTTCGCCAAGGATGTCGAGCCCGGCCTGCCCGGCGGAGCGGATTTCCTCAACGTCTCGTTCCTGGTCGAGGCGGAGCAGGAGGAGATCTTCCTCGCGACGGAACTGAGTCTCGCCCACCAGATGGGCGAGGGCTTCGACTTCCGGCTCAACGGTCCGCTTCCTCCCTACAGTTTCAGCTGACGGAGATGCGTCATGGGTCTGTTCACCCAACTTGTCACCCTCCCGCTCGCTCCCGTGCGCGGAGTCGCCTGGGTCATGGACCGGGTCCTGGAGGTGGCGGAGGACGAGTACTACGACCCTGCGCCCGTGCGGCTCGAACTCGCCGAACTCGAACGGAAGCTTCTCGCGGGAGAGATCGACGAGGAGACGTTCGACCAGCGGGAGGACGAACTGCTCGACCGACTGGAGGAGATCAGGATCCACGCCCAGGGCGGACCCGCCTGATCACACCGGACCGACCGAACGGATCCACGGGAACACGAGGCCACCGTCGTGACTGAACCGCTCTCCAACCGGCTGGGCGCCTCCCCGTCCAGAGCCGCCCCATCGCCGTACGCGCAGGGCTCGTCCGCCAACCTCGCGGACATCCTGGAACGTGTCCTCGACAAGGGCATCGTCATCGCGGGCGACATCCAGATCAACCTGCTCGACATCGAACTGCTCACGATCAAACTGCGGCTGCTGGTCGCCTCGGTCGACAAGGCCAAGGAGATGGGCATCGACTGGTGGGAGCACGACCCCGCGCTCTCGTCACGGGCCCGGGACGACAGATCGTTGGCCCAACAGAACCGCGAGCTGCGCGCCGAGTTGGAAGAACTGCGCCGGGAGCGAGCCATCCCCGAAGCGGAAGCGGAAGCAGAACCGGAGCCGAAGCCGAAGCCGAAGCCACGTGGCGGTACGCGCCGGCGAAGTGATCGCGATGCCTGAACCCGTGACCTACGCGTACGCGGTGGCCCGCCCCCACCGTGACCTGGCCCAGGTCCTGACCGGGCTCCGCGGGGTCGCGAACGCCCCGGTCCACCTGATCGCCGAGGACGAGGACGACATCGTTCTCGTGGTGAGCGCGGTCCCGGCGGCGGACTTCCGGGAGGACGGGCTCAAGCGGCACTTCGAAGATCTGGACTGGCTGGAGTCGGTCGCCCGGGCGCACCACTCGGTCGTCGAGGAGGTCGCCTCGCTCACAGGGGTCCTGCCCCTGCGCCTGGCCACCGTCTATCTGGACGACACCAGGGCGCGAGAGGTACTGCGCTCCGAAGGCCGGGTGTTCGCCGAACGGCTGGACCACATCGCCGGTCAGGTCGAATGGGGAGTGAAGATCTACGTCGAGGAGAGCGTGCACACCGCCTCGGTCCCTCCTGAGTCCCCACAGGAGCCCGGGCTCACGCCCGGGCGCGCCTACCTCGGTTCGCGAAGGCGCCAGCGCAGCGACCGGGAGGCGGCGTACCGAGCGGCCCAGGAGGCCGCCGACCGGGTACGGGACACGGCGCGCGCCTTCGCCACCGACCGGGTGGGCCATCGTCCTCAGCAGGGTGTCCTGGCCGAAGCCGCGGGAGAGAACGTCGTCAACGACGCCTACCTGGTGCCCCGGGACCGGGGCGACGCCTTCCGCGCCGAGGCGGCCGGGGCGAGCCGGGGACTGACGGGCGTGCGCGTGGAGGTGACCGGCCCTTGGGCGCCGTACTCCTTCGCCATGCCCGGGGAGGGAGCGGACGACACCGCGGGAGGTGTCGCTCCGTGACCGACCCCGGCCGCCCGGCGCACCTCGAACCGCTTCCGGACCGGCAGATCGCGCTCATCGACCTGCTGGACCGGCTGCTCGGCGGAGGGGTCGTCCTGACCGGCGACGTGGTGCTGTCCATCGCCGACATCGATCTCGTACGGATCTCTCTGCGGGCACTGATCGTGTCCATCAGCCCGGAGAACCCCTCCCCCTGGGCAAGCGCACCGTCGCTCCTGGAGGGAGAACGGATCACTCCCCCCTCGCGAGGCGGCCATGGCCGATGACGACGGCCGGGAGGCGTCCGATCCCCTGGCGGTGGCCGCGGAGATCACGGCGCGGGCCTTCCGGCTGCTGCCGGCCGAGCCCTCCGACCGGACCCGGTCCGGCACCGGGGCCCGGCCACCGGCCGGCCGGATCAACGCCGATCCCGACACCGTGGAACGCGATCTCGTACGACTGGTCCTGACGTTGGTCGAACTGCTCCGTCAGCTCATGGAACGCCAGGCGCTGCACCGGGTGGACCAGGGCGACCTCAGCGAGGACGACGAAGAACGGCTGGGCGCGACCTTGATGGTCCTCCACGACCGGATGACCGAGCTGTGCGCGCGCTACGGGCTCACCCTGGACGATCTCAATCTCGATCTCGGACCGCTCGGCACGCTGCTGCCCCCGCCCGACTGACCCCGGTACCGGCGTTGTCCCACGGCGACCGGACCGGCAGAGCGCTGGATCATTCCGCGAACACGGCCTCGGCCGAGTTCGCGACGGCCCTCAGCGGCCCTCCCGTACGAGAAGCCGGTTTGCTTCCACCTCTCGCGGGCACTCGGACTCACGCTCGTAGGACCCGTCGGATCTCGGCTCGACCTCCCTGGCCGTCGAGATCCGCCCGCAGGCGCCCCATCAGGTGTGGCATGGAGCGACCGAGCGCCTGGAGTTCATCGAACCCACGCCACTCCCCAAGGGAGAGATCATGATTGTCCTGGGCATCATTCTGCTCGTCGTCGGCTTCGTCACCGGGATATCGATCCTGTGGACCATCGGAATCGTCCTGCTCGTCATCGGAGCGATCCTGTGGGTCCTCGGAGCGATGGGACACGCCGTAGCCGGGCGACGTCACTACTGGTGAGACCCCGAGGTGACGGAAGGCGCCGTCGGCATCCGTCATCACCGAGGCAGCTCCCGTCCGCGCGAGCGCCTCGCTGTCCGCGCCGTCAGTCCGATGAACCTTCGGCGGGCCCCCGCCTCGCACCAATGAGGCTCGGCCCGTCCGAACGCCCGAAGAATCCGTGAGGGAGGCAGCCGTGGCATTCCGGCACAGCTCATCGAACGCTCACCGGCCAGGCTCCGGAGCGTTCTCGAAGACCCGTCGCGATACGCGGACCGGGTCGTCGGACCTCGGATTCCGAACCCGGTGAGGGCCGCTGGCCCGAGGTCGGCTCGTCCCTCGCCCACACGGTCCGACTCGGGCCGAGAACCCTCGAGGGCCGCACCGCGCTACGCCGCTTCGAGCCTCCCCGGCACCTGGAGTCGGAGGCACGTCTCGGGCTCGGCAGCGCACGCATCGCGTTCGATGTCCGCCCGTGGGGCAAGGACACGCTCGTCATCGTGGACGAGCACCCCCTGCGCGGAGCGGGAGGCATGCTGCACAACGTACGCCCCCCTCGGCTTCCGCGATCACATTCTGAGCCGGCGCATTCTCGCGCCTCCCGCGTTGGAGGCCGTCGACGCCAACCTGGACGAGGGAGCCCTCAACGGCGGTACCACCAACCTCCGCCCACAGGCCGTCTTCCGCCCGGTCCCCGGCACGGGCCGGCCCGAGACACCGGTCCGCGGCCCGTATCCGGCCCCCGCCTCCGCGCATCCCGGAGGCGGAGTCCACGGTGCCTCCGGCGCCAACGCCGCTCACGCGGCCCTGGGGGCACACCGACCCCTCTCGTACGCCCTCTCCTCTGCGCAACGGGCACTCACACGACGATGACACGGCCGACCACCCGGTCGTCGCACGAACACCACCGAGCCAGGACCAGCGCGGGAACCCGGCCGGATCCGACTTACGTCCGGAGAAAACAGAGGATCGCGGGAAAACCTGGCCCGCCCGGCGAGCGACGACGGGGCACACCGGCGAAATCCAGCACGCGGAGGTGCTGGATCCCCCGGAACGGGGCACCCGGCCTTGCACGACCCTCCCTCGGAGAGAAAGAGAACCCCGTGTACATAGGCCTGGGCACCATCGTCCTCATTGTCATCGTCATCGCCGTCGTCCTGATGCTGCGGCGCGGCTGAGCCCGCCCGCCGTCAGTCACCACCGAGCCGCAGGTCCGCGAGCGCCTGTGTTCCGTAAGCGGCGTGCCGTCCACGCTCGCCGCAGATGGAGTACGCGCCTGTCCGGCGGGAGCGGCGCCGAGTTGCGAGGCGGGCGGGATCGACGCCTTCTCCCGGCCGTCTCAACCACCGTCCCCACGAGGGGCGGACGCCCAAGGCGTCCGCCCCTCGGCCGGACACGGGAGAGCACCCCGCAGGCCAGGAGAACGGCACACCCGAGAAGCCGGCGGCCCGGGGATCGGGCATCGGCCCTCGCCATCAGGACCAGGACGACACCGCCGGTGACGGCATCCGACACCACGGGTGATCAGCTCCCCCGTGGGACGGCGCTGCGCCGGGCCGTCACGGAGTGCCTTCGGCCCGCAGCAGGAGCACGGCGATGTCGTCGGTGGGGTGGCCGTCCGGCCACGAGCGCAGGAGCAGGTCGTCGACGATCCGGTCCAGTTCCGAACCGCGTCCGAGGAGCCGGGCGAGGTCGCTCGACAACCGGTCGATGTCGGAGCCCGGGACTTCGACGAGACCATCCGTGTAGAGGGCGAGGACGGCTCCTGGCAGCATCGGAATCGTGGTGATCGGGTACGGGAGGTCCACCCCGATCCCGAGCATCGGACCGGGTTCCATGCGCAGCACTTCGGGAGGCTGCCCGGGACGGTGCAGCAGCGGAGGAACGTGGCCGGCGCTGGCCAGGCTGATCTCATGGCGGCCGAGGTCGATCTGCGCGTACAGGCAGGAGACGAGCAGATCCGCTTCCAGGTCTGCGAGGACGCGGCTCGTCCGGGAGAGGACTTCGTCCGGCCGGGCTCCCGCGGTCGCGTGGACGGCGGTACGAACCTGTCCCATGAGTGCCGCGGCCGCGATGTTGTGGCCTTGGACGTCACCGATGACCGCGGCCGCGGTCGCGGTCGCGTCGTCGAGGCGGATCAGGTCGTAGAAGTCGCCACCGACATCCATGCCGTAGCCGGCGGGAAGATAGCGGGCCGCCACCTCCAGACCGGGAACGGTGGGCAGACTGCGCGGCAGGAGTGCTTCCTGGAGCGTGTGGGCGAGGCGGTGCTTGACGTCGTACAGGCGCGCCCGGTCGAGGGCCTGGGCGATGAGGCCGGCCAGTGAGGTGAGGACGGCCCGTTCATCGGCCGTGAACACGTGCGGGCTCTTGTAGGTGAGGATGCAGCAGCCGACGGGACGGCTGCTGCTGATGAGCGGCAGGAAGGCCCAGGCCTGCTTGCCACTGATCCGCGGCGCGGCGGGGTACCGGCGGGCCAGTTCCTCGGGGTCGCCGAAGAAGGAGGGGATCCCGGTGATCAGGGCTTCGCCGGCCGGGGTCAGATGGGTGTCCAGAGGAAGACCGTCGAGGCGTTCGATGGTCTGGCGGTCATAGCCGTGATAGCCGGTGATCTTCAGACGTCCGGCGTCGGCGGCGGACAGCACCATGCTGTCGGCTCCGAACGCCGGGAGGATCTGGACGGCGATGAGGTCGACGACGTCCTGTACGCCCACCACCTCCGTGAGAGCGGCCGCCAGGTGCACCAGCTGGTAGAGGCGGCCGACGGATGCCGCAGGGGTGGCGTCGGCGGTCCTTGCCGGCGTTCGGCCGGGCTGTCGACGGCCGGGGCCGACACGGACGCTGATGCCGCTGGAGTCGGGGTGGAGCTCTATGTCGAGCCAGGTGTCCGGCGGTCGTAGCAGGGAGAAGGAGACGGCTTCCCGGCTGATGACCGCAGTGCGGTAGTGGTCCTCCACGAGAACCTGGTCCATCCAAGGCAGGGACTGCCATGGGCGGGTCCCCATGAGCTGGTCGATGTCACGGCCGAGGAGCTGGGCGGCCCTGCTGGTGAGGAAGGTGATCCGGCCCTCGAGGTCCAGGGCCACGAAGCCCTCCGGCAGTCGCTCCGTGAGGTCCGCGGCGGCCTGCGCGGACACGGGGAGCCGCCGGGGCGCGCCGTCCAGGGGAATGATGCGTGGCCGTTGTCGCAGGTCGAACGGGGTGTCGAGCTCTTCCAGCATCGAGGACACCCGTCTGCCGAGGGCGGCGAGGTGCCCTCTCTCCCTGGGCGAGGCGCGGCCGGAGTGGCTGGCCGGCCAGATCAGGAACAGCACACCCCGGCCGAGGGTCCCGTCGGCGAGTGGCACCGCGGCGAACGCGAACCTGTAGGGCAGCGCCGCGGCGGTGTTCGGGTAGGAGCGAGCCATCTCCTCCTGCGAGCCGACCCACACCAGTCGCTCGGTGCGGAACGCCTCACCTATCGGAGCGGGTGTGCTCACAGGCATCCGCCACCACGACTCCACGACATCGCGCGGCAGGCCGCAGGCCACCGTCAGGCACAGCAGTCGCCGGGCGTCGTCCAGTAGGTAAATGCCGCCTGCCGACGCGCCGGTACGGCGCACGGCCGTCGACAGCGCCTCGTTCAGCGGTCCCGGCTCCTGCGATTCATCGGCAGCACGGCCCTCCGCAGGACTCTTCGCATCGGCCGACATGGCCGCGAGCCTCCTTCCGCAGACATCACCCGCAGATCACCCCACCCCGCGCGCCGGCACTGGACCTCGCGATGACTCCCACGCCCACGAGAGGCGGTGTGACCCGACGGTGGGGGCCGAGCCCCTGGCAGCCGTCGAGCACGTCGGGTCCGTCCCGCCGGACCCTGCGTTCCGAGACCGCTTCTGGCCCTGAAGCGGCAACACAGCGGGCGCGGGCGCCTGCCGGGGACGAGGGTGCGGCGGCGAGAACCGTGCCACCCGCCGTCGCCCCCGCAGGCCGTCGGGACGGCGGAGACGCGGACGTCGGCCAGGTCTATCCATCCGGCCACCACGTTCGCGCGATGTCCTTCTGGATCTCAGGACGCCGGCGCATCCCGGCCTCCTCCGGCGTGCCAAGACGGGGATCGGGCCTCTTCCGGGGCTTCACCCGCACCATTTCTCGACGCATCGGCCTGCCTCCGTAAGCTCGTCCGACACTGCCCCCGAGTTCCCCAATAGGCGTGTTCCAGACAAAACTCCCTCAGCCTGCGCATATCGGCTCATAGCGTTCGGATTCGCGCGGATACCCTCCCGGCCCGTCCGCATCCCGACGTTTGGCCCACCGCGGATCGGGAAACCCGGCGCGGATCACAACGAGCGGAAGGGAAGGACGGCTCATGGCACGCTACGGGTACTTCCTGGCCAGCGAGGAATTCACCCCCGCTCAACTCCTGGAGCAGGCACGGGCGGCGGAACAAGCCGGGTTCGAGTGCCTGGCGATCTCCGACCACTTCCATCCCTGGAACGACCAACAGGGTCAGAGCGCGTTCGTCTGGAGCATGATCGGAGCGCTGTCCCAGGTCACCTCATTGCCGGTCACCACGTTCGTCACCTGCCCGACGATCCGCGTGCATCCCGCTGTCAACGCGCAGGCGGCGGCCACCGCCGGGGCCCTGGTCCCGGGCGGGTTCAGGTTCGGGATCGGGACGGGGGAGGCGCTCAACGAGCACATTCTCGGCGGGGCCTGGCCTGCCGCCGACACCCGGATGGAAATGCTGGAGGAAGCCGTCCAGGTGCTGCGCGCCCTGTTCACCGGCGAGCGCACCACGCACCGGGGAAAGCACTACACCGTGGAGAACGCGCGGCTGTACACCGTTCCGGACGAGCCGGTGCCCGTGTACGTGTCCGGCTTCGGACCCAAGGCCGCGGCTCTCGCAGGCCGGATCGGCGACGGCTTCGTGACCATGGGGCCGGACGAGGACCTGGTGCAGCAGTTCCGCCGCGCGGGCGGCGGTCACAAGCCCGTGCTCGGCGGGCTGAAGGTCTGCTGGGGCACTGACCGGCAGGAGGCGTCGAAGACCGCGCACCGCCTCTGGCCGAATCAGCAACTGCCCGGAGAACTCGCCCAAATACTTCCGGAGCCCGCCCACTTCGAGCAGGCGTCGACCCTCGTCACCGAGGACATGGTTGCCGACTCCGTGGTCTGCGGCAACGACGTCGACCAGCACACCGAGGCCGTCGCCGCCTATGTGCGGGCCGGCTTCGACGAGGTGTACGTCGGCCAGATCGGTCCTGACCAGCAGGGGTTCTTCGACTTCTACCGCAAGGACGTCCTCTCCCGCCTCCATGACCTGGACCTGGCGCGCTGAGCGCCTCCGCGGAGTGCTCTGCGGCGCACCCCCCGGCCGACTCCTCCCCTCGGCGGCGGAAGGCCCTGGGCGGCCCTGCGTCGGGGGCTCGGCCGCCCACCGGATCCACCCACGGCAAGCCGGAACGCCGCTTCCTCCAGGAGCCCAGGAGGAAGGCAGCGATCACCCCACATCAACGTCGGCCGGTGGCCCGCCGCCGGGGTGGCGGCCCTCAGCGCCGCCACGGGACGGATGCCCCGGACCGGTTCCGCCGCGACAGCGGGTGCCGCGCTCCTCGGACCGGCTCTGGCCTCCTGCACCGCCGTGCTCGCCGCCGACACCGCCGTCCCCGCCTGGCACGGCGCCCACCGCGAGCTTCCTCATCGGTTCGCGGCGTCCGCCGCGGCCGCCGCCTCGGGCATGGCACTGCTCGTGATCTACGCGGGCGTGAAGGACGGCCGCGCCCTGCTGGTCGCCGCGCTACAGGTGCGGCTCACCAACATCATCGCCTTCGGACTCGCCTACTGGGAACTGGACCGCGGCGGCCCCGTCGCACGCACCCAGGCCCCCGGGGCGAACTCCCGCCGGCGGACTTCCGCTTCTCACAGGACGAGAACGCCGACGCGGTGCAGGAGGTCGCGGACGGCGTCGGCACCACCTCCGACTGGGTACCGGCCCTCGTGGACTACCTGTACATCTCCGTGACCGACTCGACCGCCTTCAGCCCGACCGACACCATGCCCCTGTCCACGCGTGCGAAGGTGATGATGAGCATCCAGAGCGTCGCCGCCCTCGTGACCTCGCTCCTGGTCATTGCGCGCGCGGTGAGCATTCTCCACCGACCGTGCTCTCGCTTCGGAACGCGTTTCCCACGCCCTCCAAAGCGGAATGGTCAGCCAGAAAACGGAAATGGGGCGACAACCGTCAGCGTTGTCGCCCCATAACCTCGTACTTCTGATCCGTCAGAACCCCTGCGGGCCGGAATAGTAGCCGCCGACCTGACGGTGATAGCCATCGTCGCCGAGGTGCTTGTCCTTGTCGAACTCGGGAGCGCTCTTGATCTCCTCCTTCGTCCGGCCGACGTAGATCTTCTGCTCGTCCGCGTCGATACGGGTGACGGTGCCCGCCGGCAGGAGTACTTCCTTGCCGAAGATCCACGGCCCGGTGTCGACCACGATGTAGGAGGAGCCGACCTCGTCGGAGTGCTTGTCGACCTTGCCGATGGAGCCGTCGACGGCCTCGACCTTGTAACCCGTCAGGTCGACGCCCTGCAGACGGCCGGTCGTCTCGCGGTAACCCCACACATCCTCAGACATGAAAACCCTTCGCACTTCGATGATGATGCCGACTTTCAACCTGAGTTGCCCGCCGGCTCTTTCTCGACCTTCGAAAATTCGAGTGCCCCGGCATCCGAGTCCCACACCCACGGCGGACGTCATCTCTCGGCAAGGCCGAATATGGACGCACCTGTCGCTGGACGACCGGCTGCGCGTCGCGTCGCGTCGGCACGCCACTCGGAACGCCCCACCCTCACACTGGTGGCGCATATCCCCGCACCCCAATGCACTGATGTCCGTGGGTACAGGGTGGGGGCTCAGCCGTCCGAATGCTTTCTACGGAGCATGAATTGGCCGCGACTTGGCCAATTCCCTCCACACGCCACCCCATCCCGAGGGCATCCGCTCGCGGTCCGCTGCCGCCCCGGTACGAGTGCATGCCCCGCCCGGGCGATCGGCCCCTCAGGCGGCAAGCGCCTTACGCAGGCGTGGTTTCGACGTACGGGCCCACGCCGCCGGCAGTTCCCGTTCGCACCTGTCTCCCTCGGCTTGCTCCTGGCCGTACAACAGCCCCCAGGTGAAACTGGGCTCGTGCCCCGCGTGGGCGTCGAGAGCGAGATCCCGCAGGGCCGACCGTGCGACCACGCTGTCCTGATGGTCTCCGAGCACCTTCTGCACGCCCTTGACCCGCTTGCCCAGCCGCTTCGCGGGCTTCCCGAGCACGCCGCGCGCCGGTTCGGTGGCGTACCGCGTCTTCTTGGACGCCTTGCGGGCCTGGTGCAGGGCCGCATCACGTTCCGGCCCCGGGCTCAGTTCCAGCGCGTGCGCCACCCGGCCGGCCAGCCGCTTGTACTCCTTGAGAATGGCCTTGACCACCACCTTCTCCGGGCTGTGATCAGCCTTTCGAGCCAGCGGGGGCTTCTCCGTCAGCGCGGTCAAGGAGTTCAAGAGTTCCAGGTAGCGGCTCGAGTGCAGGGCGTCGAGGGTCCGCCGACGAGCCTCGACGGTGCGGGCCGCGTTCCACTCCCGCAGCCTGGGATCGACGCGCCCGAGGATCAGTTCGCGGGGGAGGGCCCCGATGCGCGAGCCGAGCCGTTCCACCAGGACCTCCTGGTCACGTGCCGCTCCCAGCTCGCCGCCCAGCCACTTGAGCTCCTCACGGACCGGATCGGTGACCTCGCGGTCCAGCACCGGCCGATAGGAACGCAGGGTGCTGCGCAGCCGCCGACAGGTGACACGCATTTGATGCACCGCGTCGGGCAGGTCACGGCGTACCGCGGGATCGATGTCCACCAGAGTCCGCACCTGCTGGTCCACATACCTGAGAACCTCATCCGCGGCCGAGCCGGGTACGACGTTCTCACGGCCCGTGTGCGGGAGGGGCGGCACCCCGGCGCCGGTTTCCTTCAGGGCCCGCGCCAGCTTCGACGGGTGCCCCGCACGCTCGATGCCGCTCCCGCGCAGCACCTTGTCCACGCGGTCGAGCAGCGAGGAGTCGACGTCCTCGGCGAGCTCGATCTCCGTCTCGGTCCACGAGGCGCGCGCGGTTCCCCCGCGCAGGGACTCGGCGTGAACCTCGTCGAGGCTCAGCTCCGCGAGGACCATGCCCGCGGAATCGACGAGGTGCCGGGTACTGCGGGTGGACCGGATACGGACGACCGGCCTCAGTTCCGCCTCTCGGACACGGGAGACGGCGAGGTCGCGCAGACTGTCCGGAATCACCTCGGACAGCGGGGCCCGCACCTCCTCCCGGCTGTCCCCGGACACCGGCAGCTTGAGGTGCCAGCCCGCGTCAGGGCCGCCGGTCCTTCGCCGGAGCGTCGCCGACGCGCCGACCAGCCGCAGGTCGTCCGTGTCGTAGTACACGGCGTCCAGTTCGTCGGTGCCCCTCTCCACGACCGACGCGATCCCCTCCACGCCGAAGAGCGCGGCCAGCCACGACGTGTCGTCGGCCGAGGGGGCTTCGTACTTGCGCTCTGTCTCTCGCTTCGAATGGGTCATACCGGGCGCGTACACACCTCAGCACAGCTCAAACATCCACGAAGGCACCCGTCCGCGATGACGACCCCGAGGGGCCGACCGGCAATCCGTGATGCCTGAGAAGCGCCGGATACACCCGGGCAGAACGGGTACCCGTGGGACTCGCGGAACAGCGACCGGTGCCGGCCAGCGACCCGCCGGACGCGAACACCGGTACGACGGGTGTGCCGTCCCGAACGAAGGAGGCCGCCATGCCGCAGGGGTCCGGTCCCAAGCGTGAGCGCCAGTACGAGCACATCGAGGAAAGCGTCGAGGACAGGGGCGGGAGCGAGAAGAGGGCCAAGGAAATCGCCGCCCGTACCGTGAACAAGGAACGCGCTCGGGCGGACGAGTCCAAGACCGCCGGCAAGTCCTCCACCCAGGACAGGCCGTCCTCCGAGCGGAGTGGCCGACGCTCGCACAGCGGCCCCCAGGGCCCCACCTACGATCAGCTCTACGCGAAGGCCCGACGCCGCGATCTGCACGGCCGCCCGTCCATGGACAAGGCGGAACTCAAACGGAAGCCCGGCCACTGACCGTGCGGGCCTCAGCCATGCACCGAGTGTACGAAGCACCGCCCGGGGCGGCGGACCTGGATCCGCTGGACGTCCGCCACGGATTGGGTCCGCTGTGGCGGCTGCCCGGTGTGTACCCCCCTCAGGAGGACACCCTGCTGCTCGCCAGGGCCGTGCGGGCCGAAGCCGTCGCCGGGTCGGACGTCCTGGACATCGGCACCGGCAGTGGGGCGCTGGCGCTGTGCGCGGCGGAAAAGGGGGCCCGCGTCACGGCGGTTGACGTCTCCTGGCGGGCGGCACTCACCACGTGGGTGAACGCGCGGCACCTGCGTCTGCCGGTCGAGGTCCGGCGGGGAAGTGCTCCCCAGGCCGTGCGCGGCCGGCGGTTCGACCTCGTGATCAGCAATCCGCCCTACGTCCCCGCACCGCATGCCCGCCCGCCGCGCCGCGGCGCGGCCCGATCCTGGGATGCCGGACGGGACGGACGAGCGGTCATCGACGAGATCTGCGTCGCGGCGCCCGTCCTCCTGAAAGCCCACGGTGCGCTGCTGATGGTCCACTCCGCCCTGTCCGGAGTCGATGCCACCCTGGCGGGTCTGGCAGCGGCGGGCCTGCGGGGCGAGATCATGGAACGGGCACACATCCCGTACGGCCCGGTCGTACGGTCCCGTCTGGCCTGGCTGCTCCGGCAGGGCCTGGTGCGCGCCGGACAGCAGAGCGAGGAACTGGTCGTCATCAGGGCGGAGCGACGGAACGCTTCGGCACACTCCCGCACCGCCGCCCAGGAGGGAAGGCGGTAGCCGCGCCCAGGACACCCATCTCCTCCGCGGTCTCGGCACAAGGAACGGCGCCGCTGCCCGGGGGCGCGGGGTGAGTCGTCCGCAGTGGTGATCCTCGTGCTGCACGTGAGTCACAGGGCGGACGATCAGGGCCGCAAGCATCCCACCATGGACGGGACGAGGGCGACGAGGTCGCTGCCCCACCCGGCCGAGGTCCAGCCCCGGCACGTCTGATCGCCCAGCTGAACGACTGCGAACGCCGCTTCGTCGACGAACTCGGCCCCTTGGTTCCCTGGCCTGGCTTGGCCTGGTATCGGCAGGTGTCAGGCCGGGACATCGGCCGAGGCCCGCGCCGTGGCCCATGACCGGGGGCGCGGTGCGGACTTCTTCCCCGGCCGGCCCTACTCCTTCGTTGCCGCGCTGGAGACTTGTGCACTCCGGACAGGCGGCCTGGCGGTGCGGACGTCCGCGTCGTCATGGACACCGGCCACGACGTTCCGTGCCGGCCGCCGTCGGGCGTTCGCGGCGAAGCTCGCGGACGTCCAGCACGACCCGCCTCGCCTGCGTCCTGGCCGACCTGCCCGTCGAGCAGGCCGGCCGGCTCCGCGCGGACCCTCTGATGCTCCGCGACGCCGGCCCGCGCCGCTCCACCCCGCGCGGTGGGCAGTCCCGCAAGCACGACAGCGTTCTCACCTTTGCGAAACCGGGGTCCAGGCAGACCCCCGGCCAGGCCGTTGCATGCGACACCACCCGCTACGGCCGCGTCGGAACCCCTGGTTGGGACCGGACGCACTCCCGATTGCAGGCTCGTGCCCCCTGTCATCGACCATTGCGAAGAACTCTCCTTGCTCCACGGCACGTTGATCCGGCTGAAGATCGAGCACTTGGCCGGACCACGACCCGAAGCCAGTGTGGCCATGGCCCTCGCGCACCGGGGTGACCGGCCAGGACATCGGCATCCGCCGGCAGGCCCGAGTACGGCAAGGACAAGCACCGCGGCGACGCCGCCTGCCGCCGACCGGTACTACGGCCGCGGCCGCCTCTGACGCGGCCGCGGCGACCCGCAGCCCGTCACTCATCGCCGTCTTTCAGGCGGCGTCGGTCTTCCTCGTCCCATGTACGGGTGTCACGCGGCTGGGTGTAGGGCTCGGTCTCGGGCGACATGCCGCCGGCGACGGCCCGTTGACGCACGGCCTCAGCGTCGAACTCCAGCCCCAGGAGGATCGCCAGGTTGCTGATCCACAGCCAGACCAGGAAGACGACGACGGCGGCCATCGTGCCGTAGGTCTTGTTGTACGAGGCGAAATTGGCCACGTAGAAGGCGAATCCGGCGGAGGCGATCATCCAGATCACGAGGGCCAGGAAGCTGCCAGGAGTGATCCACTTGAAGCTCTTCACCTTCGCGTTCGGGGTCGCCCAGTACAGGATCGCGATCATGATCGTGACCAGCGCGACCAGGACAGGCCACTTGGCGATCGACCACACCGTCAGCGCGGTGTCCCCGACTCCCAGCGCCGCGCCGGCCTGGCGGGCCACACCGCCGGTGAAGACCACGATCAGCGCACTGACGACCGTCAGCACCATCAGTACGACCGTCACGCCGACCCGCACCGGCAGGATCTTCCACACCGGACGGCCCTCGGGCATGTCGTAGATGGCGTTGGCGGCGCGGATGAACGCCGCGACATAGCCCGACGCCGACCACAGGGCCACCACCAGACCGAAAATGGCGATCATGGAACCGATGCCGGCGTTGCCCTGCAACTGTTCCACTGCGCGGGTGAGAATGTCCCGGGTCGGGCCGGGTGCGAGCTGCTTGAGATTGTCCAGGACCTTGTCCGTAGTCGATCTACCGGTGATGCCCAGGAGAGAGACCAGGACCAGCAGGGCCGGGAACAACGCGAGTACGCCGTAGTACGTCAGGGCTGCCGCCCGGTCGGCCAGCTCGTCCTTCTTGAACTCCCGCAGACTCCCGGTGAACACACGGCCCCACACCCGTCCGGGAAGCTCCGTCGGCGCATCCGGCGCCCGCTCCTCCACCTCGAGCCCAGGCCCCGCATCCTCAGGCGTCAGCTCACCGACGGAACCGTTCTGCTCTTTGCGACCTGAGAGTCTGAATTTAGCCATGGCCGGCGAGTACCCAAGCTCGGGGAGGTTCTCGCCTGCGGCACCTGGCAAAGGCGGCAACAGGATTCGGAGTCATGACGGTGCTCTCCCCGGGCGGCGGAGCGCAGGGGACGCCTGAGAACCTCACGTGCTCACTGACCGCGAACCGACCCCTCCCCCCCGGCCGCCCCGCCTCCGTTTGCGTTGCCGAAAGCTGGGGACTCGGAGAAGGGTGGGCGCCTGCGGACGACGTCCCCACTGGAGGCTTTCATGATCATTCTTGGAGTCATCCTCCTTGTCGTCGGGCTCATCGCCGGTATCGGAATCCTCTGGACCATCGGAGTGATCCTGGTGGCGATCGGGATCGTGCTGTGGGTCCTCGGAGCGGTGGGGCGTGAGGTGGGCGGACGACGGCACTACTGGTGAGGGTGGAGCCACCCGTCGACATCGATGTCGACGTGGTCGCCTTCACCCTGGGGTGGACGAAAAGCCTCTGCGACGAGGACCAGGACCAGCGGCACCCGGGCTGGACCGGCTGATGGACCCGCCTCCCGATCACAGGGAGGAGGCCTATGAGGGCAGCGTGCTTTGCGGATCGTAGGCGGTGGTGACCAGCGGGGCTCCGGTCTCGGCCGGGCCGTGGCGCTCGCAGGTGAAGGCGCCGACATGCTGTTCAGCTGCCTGCCCGATGCAGGAGAAGGACGCGGGAGGGACTGTGACGCTGGTCAGCTGGACGGGTCGCCGACCTGTCGCCGTGCCGTGCGACATCGGTGAAGAGGACGGTTGGCTCAATACGCCTTTCAAGAGGGCGCCATCGTCCCTGTCACGCAAGGGCGCGCACAGATGGTGACCAGTGGCGATGTCCGGAGTTCGGCATGCAGACCACGCTCGAACGGCCGACCCGGACCGCCTAGACGGCACGCGTCGACGTCTTCCTCGTCTCGGAGCGGGCGAGCTTCATCACGGCCGAGGTCCTGAACGCCCGGTGGCGCTCCCCTCCCCTCCCCCATCCCGCCGGCACCGCCTCGCGCGGCTCCGCGACGACCGCCACTGGCTCGTGGCGAGGGCCGGCTCCGCCCGCGCCGCGCTGCCTCGGCGGGCGCAGCCGGTCCTGGCGCACCGCAACGGCAGTGGTGACCGCTGAGGCAACTCGGCGGGCTGGGGGCGAGGACTGACCACGAGGAAGCGAGCAATGCCATGCGAGCAATGCCATGAAGGAACGCCAGCCCGAAGGCCACAGCGGCGAACCGGAGCAGCAGCCGATGTCCAGGGATCTTCCCGATCGGCAGACCGATGATGAGGATTCCCGGAACGTCACCGGGGCAGACGGGCCCACTACCGCCGAAGAGCAGTCTGACCTGCACAGTTCCGGCGTGGAGTTCCCTGATCGACGGGTGCCTGCCACCGGCGATGCGGGCACGGGACAGGGAGATGAACAAAACACAGGCAACGCTGATCCGGAACAGCCTGTGCCCGACGAACCGCCTGATTCGACCCCGCTGGCCGTGCCCCGGAGGGCCGGCCGACCGCGACCACCAGCCGTACTTCACACCCGCGGCCGCCTCGCCGTGACCCGTTGGCCGCACCGGGCGCCTTCATCGGCCCGCCCGGCAACGGGAGGGACGATTCGAGGTTGTTTCCCTGCCTCAAGGGCACTTGGTCAATGGCGCCGCGCGGAGGTACTGAGATGAGCGCCGGAGAGAAGGCCAAGGCAAAGGCCGAACAAGTTGCCGGAAAGACCTTGAGGAAGGCAGCCCACTCGGTGCACAAGGACACCCTTGCCGCAAAGGGTGCCGCCCTCGAAGCACGAGGCAGGATGCGGGGCGCGAAAGAGAAGATCAAAGACCTTTTCAAGCGGTGACACGATGTGCCAGGAACTCACCGTTTCACGTCGAACGGAACCGGTCACAAGTTCCGTGTTCCGACACACGGGGTGAGAAGGAGCCGGGGACTGTGCGCGAAGGGAGTCACCATGGACCCGCCCGCCGCCTCCCGTCCGGAAGAGCATGGCCGGCACAGGCTCAATGGCTCACTGAACGCTGCGGGACGAACGGAGTTCGAGCGGCTGCGCCGCCCTCCGAGCAGGGGACGTCGTCGCATGCGCCTCTGCGGAGCATCCCTGCTCCTTCTGCTGGCTGTGCTCCTGACGCCCATCAGCGTCGTCGCCACCTGGACGAATTCCGAACTCACCGATACTGATCGATATGAACAGACGGTCGCGCCCCTCGCCAGGGACCCCGCCGTCCAGGGTCTGATGATCGATCGTGTCACTGACGGTCTGGTCAACAAGGTCGACGTCCGCCAGATCGCCGACACACTCGCCGACACTCTTGCCGATCACGATGCACCCCGCGTCCTCGTCGACGCGGCGAGGTCGATGGACGAAGAGCTCAAGGGCGGGCTGAGGACCGGTGTGCACTACGTCGTGGCCAGGGTGGTGACGAGCGACGCCTTTGCCGAGGCATGGGACAGCATTCACCGCGGTGCGCACACCACGGCGACGAATGTCCTCACCGGGGAGGGGGACGGCGCGCTCGAGGTCAAGGGCGACACCATCACACTGAACGTCGGCACTGTGATCGATGAAATGCAGAAGCAACTGGTCGGCGCGCCCCTCATCAGGGCAGAGGACATTCCAGGGGCGGACAAGTCGATCGTGCTGGTGCACAACGACCATCTGAGTGAGGCTCATGATGCTGCCCGCTGGCTCGGCTTCGTCAGCCCGTGGTTGCCCTTGATGGTGGTTGTGCTCGCCGGGTTGGGCATCTGGGTGGCACCTTCACACCGGATTGCACTGATGGTCACGGGGGTCGGCGTAGGGGTGATGATGTGCGGGCTGCTCATCGGGCTCGGCGTGGTGCGCCAGATCTATCTGAATGAAATGCCTCCAGGAGTTCAGGCCCAGAACGCCGCAGCAGCTCTCTACGACACCGTGGTGAGGTTCCTCCGGCAGGCGATCCTGACCGTGCTCCTCGCCGCCCTGCTCACGGTGATGACAGGGTATTTGTACGGGCCTGGCCGCGGCGCGACCACCACGCGCCAAGCTATCGCCCGAGGCACCCAAACCGTCGAGCACGCCCTCGCTCGGACGGGATGGAAGACAGGTGCCGTCGGACAGTGGCTGCGTGCGCACCGGCCCCTCACCACGGGCGTCGTCTTTGGTCTCGGGGCCCTGGTCCTGTTCTTGTGGAACTACCCCACGCCCGCCTCGGTGGCCCTGGTGCTCCTGCTTGTCGTGGTCGTCCAGGTAATACTGGGCGTCCTGGCCGCCGTAGACGCACCACACAGACACTTACAGACGCGACGCCGCCATGGCGGGGAGACACAGGCGGCCAAGAGCGGCAACCGCCCCGTCGGAACACCTCCCACCAGGTGGCGGACTCCCGCCGCTCACCCACGCCTGCGAGTCTGGGCCGACTGCCATGGCATCGGGTGAGTCCCGTGATCCGCGACGATGCGTGCGTGGAGTCCGGCCCCTGCCAGAGCGGTACAGGGGGCGGACTGCGGCTGACCGGCTGTTCTCCATCCATTGGACGCTGCGGTCCCGCCGCGCTCGCCTGACGCCGGATCAACGCGCGGCGAGGCCATCCAGCCACGACGAAAGCCTTCGGAGCCCCGGACAGCACGCGGTATTGCCCCGCATCACGCCACTGGTGACCCCTGCCGCGCCCGAGCGTCATGCCGTTGATTTCAGCAAGAGCTCGTTTCGTCCCGTTACTTCATCGCTGAATGCAGCTTTGATCCGCTTCGGATCGGGGTGAATCCCGGGTCTCAGCGGCGTGTTGGAGGATTTCCAGGTCAATGCCGAGGGTGGCGGCGTGCTCGACGAAGTGCTTGCGGTAGCCGCCGTCGGCCCGGGCCGGGATGGACGGCGGCGGCTCCATGACATGACGAACGCTGTGCAGTCGACGCCTGGACCGCTTCAGCGATCGGCGAGGAGTCTCAGCAGTTCCCTGACGGGCACGTGGGCCTCTGCCGGATGGCGGAGCGTGCCGTCGAGGTGGAGCCTGTAGCGGGTTCGTCGTCCGTCGCGCTCGCGGCTGAGGCAGCCGGCTTGGATGCATGCTTCCTCGCGCCGCCTTCCTGGCGGGCATACCCGCTCGAAATCGCCGGAAACAAATGCCCCCTCAGTGGGGACTGAAGGGGCATTTGAGGGGTAAAGGGGCTGGGCAAGGACGGCGCTTCGAACGGCAGGCGAACTGTATGGATATGCCTGGACGGAATGAGGGATCCCGGCCCCGTGTGGACCGTCCGATATCGGTTTCGGCCGAGTTCGAGGGCAGCGAGGGCATCGCCGCCGCTCGTGACCTGGCCCGGTCGTTCCTCTCAGACCTCCAGGCCGTACATGGCCTGACCGTGTCCGCCCGTGCGGAGGGCATGGTCCAGTTGGTGGTGAGCGAGTTGGTGACCAACGCCCGCAAATACGCGCCGGGCCCGTGCCTGCTGAGCCTGGAGGCCAACGACGGAGCGGTGCAGGTGACGGTGTGGGACAGCGAGCCGTGTCTGCCCGTCGCCCAGGCTGCCGACCCAGGGCGAGTGGGCCAGCACGGGCTGGAGATCGTCGTGGCGGTCTGCCGGAGTTTCGAGATGCACCGGGAGCCGGTGGGCAAGCGGATCACGGCGGCCGTCGTGCTGGCCGACCACGCGGTGGGCGACGAGGGTGGCCATAAGGTCTGCTGATCAGGCTGCCAGGCCCGTCCTTCCCGACAACCGATGCCGCTTCGACCGACTGCGAGTCGCTGTACACACCACATGAGCGGGCCCGGTCCCGTAGTGCTGCCGGGGCGGGGCTCCACGCCACCGTCAGCGCTGCGGCCGGGATCCGGGGGGGCGAGGTCGTGTCCCCCAGCCCCGAAGATCGTTGGAGGAGACGTCGAGCGCAGAATCCGACTTCACCCTTCGGATGCGCACGATCAGAGGGCCCGATCCGCGCGCTGTGGTCTCGGGCCCTCACCCACGACGACGAGAGCTGCCCCGCTGCGTTCCTCACTCGCCGTCGCTGGTGCCGCGGCGGCCACCGCCGGGGTGTGCTTCGGCGGGGTGGCGGCCCCGAATGCCCCTCCCCCGTACACCAGGCTTCGTAGGTGACGGTTGATGCCACCTGTAGGTCAGTTCCGACTCCACCCGGCGCCTGGGGGACCCGAGTTTGTAGATGCGAAATGACTCCCCCTGTCGGGCCCGCTGCGACGGATCGAGCCCGTGCCGGGGGCAGAGCCTGTTTCTGAACTCTGTGACGGCGGCCGTGGCAAAGTCCAGATGTGCGGCCAGCCGAGTCCAGGCTGATGGCCACCGGAATTCCAGGTGGATGGCCGTCTGACCAGTGGTGTTCCTGATCACTTCCTTAACTGGAGGAGACCCCTCCGCCCGTTTGCTGGTGTTTCCACGCATCAGCTACCGGCCGGAGAGGTCCTGTGACGAAGTCTGACAGGGAGATTATGGAAATCCTTGAGACGTACGACCTGACCGGGACGGTCTGGTCCGCGGCGACCTTGACGGGGCACGACCCGAAGACGGTCAAGAGGTATGTCGAGGCCCGCAACGGCGGGCGCAATCCCTATGAGCGAGATCCGCGGCGGAAGCCGCTTGCGCGGCGCCGGCCACACCGACTCCATCGCCACCGTCCGCCGACCCACCCCGTACTTGGCCGACAAAGCCCTGCTGGACAGCCCTTCGACCCAAGCATCATGGCGTATCGCCGCGTACAACTCGACCTTCGAAAGGGGCACTTGAGCCACCCAGGGTTAGCTGATGCACTCCGGTACTCCCACCGCAAGGCCCTCAGCGGAGTCAAAACTCACCGACATCGACTCTCCGCCGACAGCACTGGAGCCACAACCCACCAACACCTGACCTCAACTCTCACCTACAAAGCCACCGTTCGTTCACGCCGGAATTCAGGGTCGAGATCGTCAGGCCGTGTCGGCGCGCCGTCCGTCCGTGGAAGCACCGCAGCGGCGCTCGATGCCTATCTCGCCTTCGAGGAGGACGCCGCTTCTCGAAGACGCCGCCCACTGCCCGCACCTGGTCCCGGCCTGCCACCAGGGGTCGATCACTTCAGCGCGGTCGACCACTCCGGTGTCACCGGGCGCCGAGCGTGTCAGTGGGCCGCAACAGCCCCGATACCCTGGGAGCTTCGTTCACATCTTCGATTTCGGGTGCTTTCCACCTGGAAGGGATCGCCCCCGTGGAGTTCCGGCTGCTCGGCACGGTGTCCGTCGACACCCTCGTGGGACCGCTGCCACTCGGGCCGGCCAAACGCCGCAGCCTCCTCGCGGCGCTGCTGCTGTCGGTCAACACCCCGGTACCCGTATCGCGTCTGACGGACTTCCTGTGGGACGAAGTCCCACCGCTGCGCGCCCGCAGTGTGATCCAGGGGCACGTGTCCCAACTGCGGGCCCTGCTGGCCGGTGCGGACGCTGCCGCCTACGGGGTCGAACTGGCCACACTCGGCGACGCGTACACCCTTCGGCTACCCGAAACCCTGCTGGACTCCCAGCGGTTCGAGGAGCTGCTCGCGCTGGCTGGCAGGCAGCAGGACGCGAGCGACACCGTACTGATGCTCAAGGAGGCGCTGTCCCTGTGGCAGGGGCCGGCCCTGGCGGGCGCGTTTCCCGGGCCGCCCCTTCGGGCGGCGGCGCACTCGCTGGAAGAACTGAGGATCGCGGCCGTCGAGCAATTGGCCCGCGCTCACACCGTGTTGGGGCAGTACGACCGTGCCGCGGCCGTGCTGCGTACGGAGGCGGTCGTCCACCCCATGCGGGAGCCGCTGTCGGCGTCCCTGATGACCGCGCTGTACCGGGCCGGACGCCGGTCGGAAGCCCTGGACTGGTTCCACCGCACCCGACGGCTCCTCGTCGACGAGCTCGGCGTCGACCCGGGGCGCGAACTCGCCCAGGCACACGCGCTCATTCTGCGCGGCGATCCCCTCCAGCAGAGCGGACCGGCTGACTCGGCAGCCGCACCGGTCACAGTGACACGCGACGGATCTCCTCTCCGGTCCGCCGCCGAGTCCCACCCGTCCCGAGCGGCGAAACGCCGGCAAGCGGCACACGAACCGGCGGGACATCCACCGGCGGAGCCCCGGGAATCCACACCTCAAGGACCGCCGCATCACGGCCCGTTGGACCAGCAGTCAGGACGGCAAGGGACGCAGGACCCCGGGCCGCCGGTCACCTTCTCCGCCGCCCACGCCCGCGACCTGGCGAGCGCCCCTTCTCCAAGGGCGCCGCAATCCCCCACCGACGGCATGTCCGCCGCGACGGCCGGACATGTCCGGCCCGTTGCTCTCCCTGCGCCGGCCGGACTGCCGTACCCCAACGACCTGCTGCCGCGGGCACCCCGGGGTTTCCACGGACGCGAGGCCGAACTGGCCGCGCTGAGCCGGGCCGTCACGGCCGAGGGTCCCGTCTGTCTGGTCACCGGTCTGCCCGGGGTGGGCAAGACCGCGCTGGCAGTGGAATGGGCCCACCGCAACGCCGACATGTTCCCGGACGGACGGCTCTTCGCCGACCTGCGCGGATTCGGTGACACCAGCCAACCCGCCCCCACCGAAGTCCTCCGTGAGTTCCTTCTGGCACTCGGCGTACCGCCACGCCGTGTGCCCGAGTCGCCGTCGGCCGCCGCTGCGCTCTTCCGTTCCCTGAGTCACCGCCGCCGCCTGCTCGTCGTCCTCGACAACGCCCGTGACTCCGCCACCGTCCGCGTACTCCTGCCATGCGGCGTCGACTGCGTCACCCTGGTGACCAGCCGCCACCGACTGGACGGCCTCATCGCCTCCGAAGCGGCCAGCGCCGTACCGCTGGACAGCCTCGAAAACCGGGACGGCACCGCCCTGTTGGCCGGTGTCCTCGGAAAGGACAGAGTTCTCGCCGAACCGGAGGCAGCGCACCGACTCGCCGAACTGTGCGGCGGCCTCCCCCTCGCCCTGCGCGTCACCGCCGCGCGACTGGCCGGACGTCCCCGGCGGACGCTCGCCGACGTCGCGGACGAACTCGCCGACGAGCGGAGCCGTCTGACCTACCTCGACGTGGACGACACCAGTGTCTCCGCGGCCCTGCGGCTGACCGCGCAGCAACTGCCGCCCGACGCACTGCATCAGTTCACCCGGCTCGGACACCACCCCGGCTCACACTTCGACCCCTTCACCGCGGCGGCACTGGCCGGGACGGCCCCACCCGTCGCCGCCGCGGCACTGGAACGTCTCGGGGCCGCCCACCTGGTGACCGAGACGGCACCCGGCCGGTGGGAACTCCACGACCTGGTACGCCTGTACGCCCGCACCCTTGATCCCGGATCCGGGCACGAAGCCCTCATCGGCGTCCTCGACCACTACATAGCCACCGCGCTCGCAGCCGCCGACACCGCACAGCCGGGAGGCGAGCCCTGCTTCACCCTGCCGGAAGGCTTCCGCCGGCCCGCCGCCGTGCGGGACTTCACCGACCAGGCTGACGCCATGCACTGGCTGGCCACCGAACGCGACGACCTGGCGATGGCCGTCGGCGCCGCTCGAGCCGCCGGCCTCGACGACCGAGCCTGGCGCATCGTCCTGCTCCAATGGCCCCAAGTCGTGTGGCGAGTGCGGGACAACTGGGTACCGCTGCTGAACATCGCGCTGGAATGCGCGCGCGCCCAGGGCGACCCCTATGCCCAATCACGCGTGCTCACCCTGCTCGGCTGGGTGCTGAGCGAGGAAGGCCGGGCGGCCGAGGCGCTCGCGCTGCTGGAACTCTCGCCACCCCTGGCCCGGCAGGCCCAGGACCGGCTCGGAGAGGCGACAGCACTGATCAACCTCGCCGTCGTCGAAGCCGGACAGGGCGACCTCGAAGCCGCCCTGGAGAACTGCGCCCGGGCCATCACACTGGCCCGGGAGGAACCCGACGCGCACACCGAGATGCTGGGCCTCCAGCACCTCGCCCGGATCCAACTCACCGCCGACCAGCCCGGCGAGGCGCTCCTGTCGGCTCGCACGGCACTCGATCTCGGCCCCGAGCACGAGGAGGCGGCGCGGCGCGCGCTGCTGCTCACCATCAGCGGGGAGGCCCAACTCGCCCTCGGCGCGGAGGAGGAGGGAATCCTGCTGCTGAACCGGGCCGCCACGGAGGCCGAACGCGCCGGTTACGACGAGGGCGCCGTACAGGCCCTGGCGACACTGCTGCGAGTGGACACCGGGGCGGACCACCGGGGCCGGTACGAGGAAGCGGTGCGTCGGACAGCCGACAACGGGTGACGTCTGTGTGCGCACGGTCACAACGCGGGCGTCAGCGGCACACCAGTACGACGTCAGCGTGACGTGAGCGAGGGACCCCAGACTGATGCATGTCAGCAGTTCAGGGACGGCACGCCGGATGATCCGGCGTTAGCCGCGCACACTCTCGGGGGCCCTTTCATGAGCACCATCCGTAACCGCACCGCCCTCCTCGGCGCCACGACCACCGCCATGCTCGCCCTGGCCCTCACCGCCTGCTCGGAGGACGGATCCGGCACGAGGTCGTCCGGTCAGGACGCCGGCGGCTCCCAGCAGTCCGCCTCCTCGGCGACGCCCGCGCAGAAAGCCGGCAACGCGAAGGCCTCCGGCAACCCCGGCGGTTCGGCAGCCGGGAATTCGACCGGATCCGGGTCCGGTTCGGACACCGCGTCGGAATCCGGCTCCGGCTCGGACGGTGGATCGGCGGCCGGTTCCACCCCCGCCTGCACCACCAAGGACGTCACCATCAGCGCCGCGAACCAGGGCGGCCCGCCTTACACCCACATCGTTCTGACCGCCAAGAACATCTCGGGCCACCGCTGCGGCATGAACGGCTTCCCCGAGATCCAGTTCCTGGAGAGCCACCGGGAGAACGTTCCGGCCGTCGCCAAGAGCAAGCCGGCCGCCGCGGTCGTCCTGTCCCCGGGGGCACCCGCCTACGCCCTCGTGAAGCTGTCGGACGGCGGTACGGACGAGGAGAACGAGCCGGTGACGGCCTTCTCCGTCACGCTCCAGGGCGGCGACGGCCTGGCCGTCGTCAAGGCCCCCGGTGCGGCGGGCATCGCCGTCGACCCCGCGAAGTGGGCGACCGGCTACTGGACCGAGGAACTCCGCAACGGCGCCGACGACTTCTAGACCAGCTGGAGTACCGGCCCTGGCCGCGTGTCGGTGACCGTGTCGGGGCGGCGACAGCAAGCGGTGGGGCGGCAGGTCTCCCGGTGCTCACTCAGAACAGCGCCCGGCTCGCGTCGTCGATGTCCACGATGACGGCGCGAGGCCCGGCGGGGAGGCCGCCCAGGCGGTCAGGGCCGGCAGGGATCGTTCGAACAAGGTCCCGCACCGCTGCCACGACCACTGCGCTTTCGCCTCACGCCTATTCGGCGCTCGTGACGAAGTACCGGCACAAGGAATCAGGTCATGCGCACGGTGTGCGAGGACTTCTAGGTCGAGCCGCAACCACATCCATCTCCGGTGGACCTTCCGCCAAGGGTCGCCCCGCGTCAACAGCCTCAAGGGCCCCGGCAGCACGAATCCCGGCAGCCAGGAGGCTGCCGGGATCAGGAGTGCCACGCGCCTACTTGGGCCGAACAGCGTCCTTGGCCTTCTCCTTGGCCGCCCGCAGGTCACCCTGGGATTCCTTGACCTGCCCTTCGGCCTTCAGGGACTCGTTGCCCACGGCACCGCCGACGACCTTCTTGACCTTGCCCTCGGCCTGCTCGCCCTTGGCCTGAGCCTTCTCGTCCGCAGCCACAACCACTCACCCCTAACTCAATCGGAACTCAGGTACGCCCTCCGTGTCACCTCGGATCGCATCCTCAAACCAACCCGATGACCGCAGCGCGTTCGCAGCCAGTAATGCGCGTAGGAAATGGATAAGACCCGAAGGAATGAAGGTCGGGCCGTCGGGCACATGAGGGGTCGGAGGTTGATAACTATGGTTCCTGTTCTTCTTGTTCTTCTGCTCGCCCTGATCCTCTTCGGTGCCGGTTTCGCGTTGAAGGCGCTCTGGTGGATCGCCGTGGTCGTCCTCATCGTGTGGGTTCTCGGCTTCGTGATCCGCCCGACAGCAAGCGGCGGCAGGCGCGGCCGCTGGTACCGCTGGTAGACAGCCGCAACAGGAGCAATCGTGGGTGGGGCCCGACACCGCGGTGTCGGGCCCCACCCACGTCCCGTCCCGGGTGACCGCAGAATCGAAGATGGTGGATCTATCGCAAGCTTCGCCCCCGCCACCCTCAACTCACCAGGAATCGAAGCCCACTGCGGCTCCTTGCTCGCCCACCGAGCCTTACAGAGCACGGGTCAGCCCACCCATGGGCAGCAGGGCGGCGGGCGGATGTCTCACGCGATCCGATCTCGGTCAGCGACCGGCTTGCAGGGCGCTCCAGGTCGCGGGGCCGACCGTGCCGTCGACGCTCAGTGCGCGACTGCTCTGGTAGTCCCGGACCGCCTGGTCGGTCCCTGATCCGAAGTCGCCGTCCGCGGAGACGGTCCGTCCCAGGGCGGCCGTGAGAGCCCTCTGAAGACGCTGGACGTCGGTGCCCGTGCTGCCCTGGCGGAGCACCGGCACGCTGCCGGCGGAGAGGAGCGCGGTCCAGGTGCGCGCGCCGACGACCCCGTCGGCGCTGAGCCCGCGGGCCTGCTGGAAAGCGGTGACGGCCGCGGTGGTCTTCGAACCGAAGCTGCCGTCCACGGTGCCCGCGTCGAATCCTTGCCGGTTGAGGAGCGACTGTGCGGCCGACACCTGAGCTCCGGAGGAGCCGGAACGAAGGGTGTCGTAGGACGGGAAGGTCAGCTGGACGTCACCTCCGCCTCCCGTGCTGCCGCCGACCAGTTGCATGTAGTACGTCCAGTTCCAGTTCGGTCCTGGATCGGTGTGATCGTTGCCCGGCACCTCCGAGTGTCCGACGATGTGGGCGCGGTCCTTGGGGATGCTGTAACGGTTGCACAGGTAGGCCGTCAGCGCCGCGGAGGAGCGGTACATCGCGTCGGTGAACCAGCTCGGGTTGTCGATGTATCCCTCGTGTTCGATGCCGATGCCGGATCCGTTGGCCGAACGGGCGTGCCAGGCCGTGTCCTTGTCACGAACCATCTGGGTGATCTGACCGTCGGAGGAACGCACCACGTAGTGGGCGCTGACCTCCGACGCGGGATTCTGGAACCAGCTGATCGTCCCGGCGTAGGAGCCTTGGGTGACATGGATGACGACTTTGCTGATCGTGGCCGTACGGCCCACGACGTAGTTGGCGGAGTTGGCCGCGACCCAGAGGGCCGGCGGGTAGTCCGGGCTCTGCGCGGCAGGCGCCACCGCGGCCTCGTAGCGGCCGCGTTCGGGGGCGACAGGGCGGGCGGTGACGGTCAGCTCCTCGCCGTCCGGAGTGTGGGCGGTCACGCCGTCGGCCAGGAAGGTGTAGACGGTGTCGGCGTAGAGGCGCGCGGCGGAGGGGGCGGTCGCGCCGCCGTACCGGGCGATCAGCGGATACCAGGCATCGGCGTCGTGCCGCTCTGCTCGGCCGAGGCCGGCGTCGTCGGCGTAGGCGCGCAGGACTGCCGCTCCGCCGCGGATGTTCGCCGCGGTGTCCTGGCGCAGTTCGCGCGGTGCCTCACCGGTGAGCCGGGAGGCCAGTTCCAGGGTGTGCTGATCGGGGTTGCTCACCAGGTGCATCACGCCGTAGCCACCGGCCTGGCTGGGCAGGCCTGCGTGGTCGTCGAGGTGGGTTTCTCCGTATCCGAGGGCGATCAGGACATCGCGCGGCACCTCGAACTCGGCCGCCGCCCGGGTGAAGGCGCGGCTGACGGGGCCCGGCGCCGTGAGTCCCCCGGCGCGGGGCGCGGCGCCGGCGGGCTGCACGGTGGCGACCAGCACGGTCAGGGGGCCGAGGACGGACAGGGCTGCGCGTCGCAGGGGTACGCGCGACGGTCTGCGGTTCATGGGTGTGCCTCCAGGTGGGGACTGGCTTCGGGCGCGCGAGGGCAGAGCCCGGATGCATCGGGTGACGGGCCGCTTCGGGCGCCGGGTCGCCGGGGCCGGGGACCTCGCCGGAGTCCCGGCCCGGCCCGACCAGGCCGAGCCCGTCTCGACACGGGTCAGGGCGGGGCGGACCGGGCTGTTGGGCTTCCGGGCTTCAGACGGTGCCGCTCTCCCACCACCAGGCCCGACCGAGGTCCGCGCGGCTGTCGACATGCTGGTGATCGGCGGTGTACCGCTCCAGCCCGGAGAACCCGCAGGTTTCCGCCTTCTGGTACACCGTGCGGTTGCCGACACCGGGGACGGTGAGGTCGGCGGCGGTGCCGTAGAGATGCATGCTGTCGCTGGCCCCGCCGATCTCGGCGTTGTGCGCGATGTTGCGGAAGCCCGAGTTGACGGTGATGGACGTGTTGCCGAGCTTCTTGCGCAGCGCCTCCAGCTTGTACATGCAGCGACGGGCGTTTTCCCGGACGGCGGCAGCGCTCACTTTGCCGCCGTCGAAGGTGCCGCTCGTCCGGTCGGTGAACTCGCTCCAGTTGAAGTGGGCCGTGGAGCCGTCCGACTGCTCCAGGGCGTTGAGCTGCGCCTGGGTGGCGGGTCCGACGCTGCCGTCGGCGGCCAGTCCGTAAGCCGCCTGGAACCTGCGGACCGCGGCGGCCGTGCCCGGGCCGAAGTCGCCGTCGATGCTGACCCGGGACTGGCCGGCCGAGTCAGCGGCCCAGCCGGCGATCCGGATCTGCAGTTCCGTCACATCCGCTCCGCCGGCGCCCTGGTTCAGGGTGCGTGACCAGTTGTAGGCGTGTGCGGTGCCCGACAGAAGCAGGGGGCCTGCGAGGACACCCACGGTCGCGGCGAAGGTTCCACGCAGGATCGAGCGGCGGTTCAAGGGACGCAGAGGGGAGGTCATCGTGATTCCTTGGGGTGGGGGGTGAAGTGCGCGGGTGCGGCGCTGGGGGGTGTCAGTACGCGAGTTGCAACGGCACGACCTGGGCGTCGTGTCGTAGGCATGCACCCGCAGCTCGAAGTGGGTGCCGTCCTTGACGTCGGTGGCGACGGCGGCCACCTGGGGAAAACCGCATGGGGTGTCGCGAGGCCAGTGCGACGGGGCGAGTTCATGGTCCGGTCTACGCCTCCACCTGTCATGCTCATTCGAACATGCTGAAATATCGCAGGTGGAAAGGGTGTTGGCCGTGCTTCGCTTCCACTTCTCTGCTGAGGATCTGGCCAGGACCCGGGTCGCTGCCGCCCCGCACCCGATGTGGGAGATCGCCTCCAGCCTGCACCGCTTCCAAACCCCTGCGGGCCGTTGGGCGTACGCGCACTGGTACGGGCCCGCTCGTGAGCGGCTCCGGGAAGCGGGCCTCGAGGACGTGGTGCGGCGGGTCCTGTTGCCCCTTTTCCCGCGCGCGCCCTACTTCCCCGACTTCCTCACCCCGATGGAAGGAACAGCCGGGCTGAAGGCCGGGCTGGAGGCGATCCTCCGCACTCCGTCGGACCAGGTCGCGGCGCAACTCGCGGCCCTCGCCCGGGTCACCCGGATGCCGGCCTGGCTCGGTCGGCTGACAGAGCAGGAAACGCGTCACGAGCTGGTGGACATCCTGCGCGCCTACCACCGGACCGTCATCGCACCCCACGAGGAGTGGGTGCACGAGAGCCTGCACACCGAGCGGATCCGGCTGGCCCGTCACCTGCTCAACGGGGGCACCGAGGGCCTGCTCGAAGGCCTCGGACCGACCGTCCGGTGGAAACACCCACGCCTTGAGATCAGCACCTATCCGACGGAACACGACATCCACTTGAAGGGCCGCGGGCTGCTGCTGATTCCGTCGTACTTCTGCTGGAAGGGACCGACCTCTCTCGCGGATCCGGGGTTACCGCCGGTCCTCATCTACTCCCTGCACCACGAGGTACCCACCGCGCCGTCCAAGACGGCGTCCGAGAGCGCCGGTTCGCCGCCGTTGCAGGTGCTGCTGGGCCGGGCCCGCGCCGCCATCCTGCAGGCCACGGCCGCCGGGGTGACCACCACCGAAGCCGCCCGACGGGCCGGAGTCACACCGGCTACCGCCACCCATCACACCACCGCGCTGCGCGATGCCGGACTCATCACCAGCCACCGCCACGGCAACACCGTGATCCACACGCTGACCCTGATGGGGGCGACCATGCTGAGCAAGAACCGGAGGAATCCCCTCCAAGCATCCGCATCAGCCCGTCAGCACCCGCGAACGTGACCGCGCTGGAGGCGGAAGTCAACAGCTACATAGCCGAGTTGGCTGACGAGCGGGAGGAGGCCGGTCGTCGCATGGTGGTGCGCAACGGCTTTCACCAGCCGCGGAAGGTCACTACCGCGGCCGGGTCGGTCGGGGTCGAGGCGCCGCGCGTCAACGACAAGCGCGTCGATGAGGTGACTGGCGAGCGTCGGCGGTTCTCCTCAGCCATTCTGCCGCCCTGGTGCCGCAAGTCTCCGAAGATCGCGGAGGTGCTGCCGCTGCTCTGTCTGCGCGGGCTGTCCTGCGGCGACTTCGTGCCCGCACTCGAGCAGTTCCTCGGCTCCGCCGCCGGCCTCCCGCCCGCGACGGTGACGCGGCCGCCCGCTCAGTGGCAGGCTGATCACACCGCCTTCCAGGACCGCGACCTGTCGAGCACCGACCACGTCTACGTCTGGGCCGACGGCGTCCACCTGCGGATCCGCCTCGAAGAGGCAAAGGCCGCGGTGCTGGTGTTGATGGGCGTGCGGGCGGATGGCACGAAGGAGCCGATCGCGATGATCGACGGCTACCGGGAGTCGTCCGAGGCGTGGGCCGGCTTGCTGCGCGACTGCGCACGCCGTGGCATGCGTGCCCCGGTGCTGGCCGTCGGCGACGGCGCACTCGGCTTCTGGAACGCGTCGAGCGAGGTCTTCCCCACCGCCCGCCACCAGCGGTGTTGGGTTCACAAGACAGCCAATTGCCTGGACGCCCTGGTCCGGGCCGGCGCCCGCTTCGAGCGCGGCCACCTGGTGGAACGGCCCGGAAGGATGGCCGCATGACCGACCCGCAGCACGACTCCGAACCCGACGAGCACCTGCGTTACGCGCACTACCTGCAGGCTCTCGACACTGTCGCGGAGCCGGAGGAGGCCGATCTGGTGGCCGCGGTGCTGCGCGACCAGGACGTGGCGATGGCGCAGGCCGCGGTGGTCCACCACCTGGACCACCGGGCCTCCCAGCTGCTGACCGACACCGAGTTCACCACCTGGGCCCACCGCATGGCCGCCATCATCGAGGACCGGGACTACCTCAGCCGCCGCCTGCGCGAGTGGACCCTTCTCAGGACCATCGCCATGAACGAGCCATGGACGGCCGAGGAGCTCACCGCCGCATCCGACTGGTTCCAACGCACGGCCACGACCGCGCGGATCATTACCTCATCCGACGCCCTCGGCTTGCTCGCCGAACGGGGACGCACCCGCCGCGTCCGCAACGCGGCAAGCCGACGGATGGAACGACCGGAGCAACCACCGGACTGACTTGATCCACAGGTATCGACTATTCCTCCTCGACCCGCGGGCGATGCCTCTGGCCTGCTCAGCCGTCCGCACCCGGCGTGCCACGGCGTCGGGTTCAGGGGCTTCCCTGGGTGAGTGCACCCCTCCCGTCCACCGCCCTCCACGAGCCCCAACCCGCCCCAACAGCTCGAGCAGAGCCACAGCCCCGCCGGCGCCCGCCCCGTGAGGGAACGGGGCCGGTGGGACCGCACGCCGACCCGCCGGTTCACAGGGCCGCCGCTCGATCGCCCCGGGGTGGAGGCCGAGGGGGCCGGTGTTGCGGTGCACCGGGCCGGGTCAGGGGGGCGTGAGGCTGTCGGCTTGGGCGGCTAGATCCGGGTGAGCACTGTCCAGATGGCGCCGGGTGGATGCCAGGGGGGCGATGAGGTCGGCGGGGTCGTCATGGGCAAGGGCCGCATGGAGCTCGCCGACCGGAACGCGGGCGGCCGGAGGAAGGTCGGTGAGTGCGATGATCTGGCCGGCGAGGCGGCGCAGATCGGCCGCATTGTGGCGGGCCCAGGCAGCGGTGCTGCGGTCGGCGGCCCGGGCCTGACGGGTGGCCGTCACGCGCTGTTCGCCGGTGGTCCCGGCCGGGCCGGGGCGACCCCTCAGGTAGCGGCGTTCGGCGGCCTGCCGACTTGCGACGCCGAGGGGTCGGGCAAGGTCGGCCCAGCTGACTCCCGCCTCGCGTGCGGTTTCGATCAGTCCGGTCTCCCATCCGGCGAGCTGCTCACGGACCTGCCGCAGCAGCAACAAGGAGGCCAGCGCCTGCTCCGGGCCCGGCTCGGCGTCGGGGACTTGTGGGGCCTTGCCCCGGGCAGCACGCAGGGCGTCGTCTATGGCGTTAAGGGCCGCTGCGGCAGCGAGGAACGACGTCGGGCTGTGGACGTCGATGCTGGACGCCGGCGGCTGGTCGGCTGCGGTCACGGGCACCCCCCTCGGGTTGTCATCGCGTTGACGACATCATGTTTGTCATCCATTGGATGACATGTTACAACAGTGTCAGTGCAACGCATGGGCAGCAACCGCCTGAACCCACTGGAGGTGTTTTCACGATGTTGATGCGCACTGACCCCTTCCGTGAGCTGGACCGGCTGGCACAGCAGTTGATGGGCCCGGGCACCTGGTCGAAGCCGTCGGCGATGCCGATGGACGCCTACCGCGAGGGCGATGAGTACGTGGTGGCCTTCGACCTTCCCGGCGTCACCGCCGACGCGATCGACATCGACGTCGAGCGGAACATGCTCACCGTCAAGGCCGAGCGCCGGCCTGCGGCGAAGGCCGACGACGTGCAGATGGAACTGTCCGAACGGCCGCTGGGCGCCTTCTCCCGCCAGCTCGTGCTCGCCGACACCCTCGACACCGAGCGCATCCAGGCCGACTACGACGCGGGTGTACTCACCCTGCGCATCCCGATCGCCGAGCGCGCCAAGCCCCGCAAGGTCTCCATCGGCGTCGGCTCCCGGCACAAGGAGATCTCCGGCTGACACCGGCCGGACCGGTGCGGAGGACGGCACCTGATCTCCCCTCCCCCGCCCTCCGCACCGCCGGAAAACAGCCCGAGCAAGAAGGGTCGGCCGAAATGACCCTGCGCCGCGAAGCGCTCCTCGCCCACGTGCAAGAACGCGGCGAGTACGAAACCTTGAACGAAGCGGAGCGTGCGGGCCCGTGTGGTGCTCGCCCTGCTCGGAGCGCACCTGGTCGGCGACGTCAGAGCCCAGCTCGCGTCACACCTGCCCGAGGGGTTCGCCCTGATCCTGCTCAATCCGCTGCAGAGCGCCGAACCACTGCCCCCGGAACGGTTCGTCCGCGCGACCGCCGCATGGATCGAGGGCGCCACCGAGCACACCGCGACATGGGACGTCGGCGCCGTGCTGTCCACCGTCGCCGACACCGCCGACGATGAGCTGCTGGGGCAGATCCTGCTCTCTCCCCCGGCTACGCCCTGCTGTTCGGCCGCGCCGAACTCACCCCCGCCACATAGACGAGGAGCCGTCGAGGAGTTCTGGTGCCGCTCAGCTGTCCCGGCGGCGCACTGGGTGTCCTCGGCGGGGATCCGGTAGACGCCGAAGCCGAGGAGCGGCATCTCGACGTCGTTGTTCAGGGTGACGGTCCGCATGAGCGGAGTCCTTCGCTGTGGGGGTGGGAGCGGCTGGTCAGGGGCGGACGAGGGGCTTGAGGGCCTGGCGGGTGCCGACGGCCTCGATGACCTTGTCCACGCCGCCGGTCAGTTCGCGGATGCGGGCGATGCCCTCCTGATGCGCTCGGAGTGCTTCCAGCGCCGAGCGACTTCGATCGCGGAACCTGGTCTGCGCGCATCTGATCGGGGTACTCGGCCACTTCCCCAGCGAGGTGATGAATGTGGCATCGATTCCCCACAGGTCGGAACTCGCCGGCCTCTCCGCACTGGTCACGGGCGGTTCCAGGGGCCTAGGGCTGCTGCTGTCGGCACGGCTGGCCCAGCGCGGCTGTCTGGTCACCATGGCGGCCCGCGACGAGGACGAACTGCGACGCGGCGCGGAATGGGCCGAGGAAAGGACCGGCAAGAAGTTCTCCACAGCGGTGTGTGACGTCCGTGACCGGCATGCCGTGGAGTCGGTGGTCCGGCAGGCGGATGCCCGGCACGGCGGGCTGGACATCGTCGTCGCCAACGCCGGTGTCATCCAGGTGGCCCCCGTGGCGTCGCTCGACAGCGGAGCCTTCGAAGACGCCATGGCCACTATGTTCGGCGGTGCCGTGAACACGGCCATGGCCGCGCTCTCCAGTCTGCGCGCCAGTGACGCTGGTGGCCGCCTGTGTCTCATCGGTTCCGTGGGCGGGCTGCTCGCTGTACCGCACATGTTGCCGTACTCGTGCGCCAAGGCCGCCGTCGGAGCGCTGGGAGAGGGGCTCCGGGCAGAGACAGCCGGTGAGGGTCTCAGTGTCACGACCGTCCATCCCGGGCTGATGCGCACCGGCTCGCATCTCCAGGCCGAGTTCGGAGGACAGTCCTCCCGGGAGTTCGCCTGGTTCTCCGCACTGTCCGGGGCACCTGTCGTCTCGATGGATGCCGATCGTGCGGCGGAGCGCATCGTGCGGGCGCTGGAACGGCGCAGGGCCCGCCTGGTGCTCACTCCCGCAGCGCGGGCCGCTTCGGTGGCGCACGGTGTCGCACCGGCCACGATCACGCGACTCAGTGGGCTGGCCGCCCGGCTCCTGCCCGCTCCCCCGTCCGCGGCGGCGGACGCCGCCACCGCAGGGTCCGGCATCGAACAGGGCCACCGCATCGATCGGTCCGCTTCGACCTGGACGGAGAGGGTACGCAGGCTGGGCAGTGGTCTCAACGACCGGGCCGCCCGCCGCTACAACCAGCAGATTCCGGGCCCCCCGACCAGCACCTGATCGTCCGGTGGCGGTCGGAGCCGGCCCTTGCGACAGAAGGAGCTCTCATGCGCGCACTGACCTGGCACGGCAAGAGGGACGTCCGTGTGGAGACCGTGCCGGATCCGCGGCTCGAGAAGCCCGACGATGTGATCGTACGGATCACATCGAGCGGCATCTGCGGATCCGACCTCCACCTCTACGAGCTGTTCGGTCCCTATCTGGACCCTGGGGACATCCTTGGACACGAGCCCATGGGCGTGGTCGAGTACGTCGGGTCCGAAGTCCATGCCCTCAAGCCGGGCGACCGTGTCGTGATCCCCTTCAATGTGTCGTGCCGCGACTGCCACATGTGCGACCGTGGGCTGCACTCGCAGTGCGAGACCACACAGGTCCGTGAACGCGGCACCGGTGCCGCACTCTTCGGATACACCAAGCTCTACGGCCAGGTCCCGGGCGGCCAGGCCGAACTGCTCCGGGTCCCCTTCGGCAACAGACTGCCCATCAAGGTGCCGGAAGGCCCGTCCGACGACCGCTACATCTATCTGTCCGACGTTCTGCCGACGGCCTGGCAGGCGGTCGAGTATGCCGACATCCCCGACGGCGGCACGGTGACCGTCCTTGGGCTCGGCCCCATCGGTGACATGGCGACTCGTATAGCGCAGCACCGTGGAGCCGGCCTGGTCATCGGGATAGACCCGGTCGCCGACCGGGTCTCCCGCGCCTCGGCACACGGCGTCACATGCTTCACCACCCGGCGCGATGGCACCGAACTGACGCAGGAAGTGCAGGAGTTGACCGAGGGACGGGGTACCGACGCGGTCATCGACGCCGTCGGGATGGAAGCCCACGGAGCGCCGTTCGCCAAAGCCGCCCAATGGGTCACCACCCTCCTGCCGGACAGTGTCGCGCAGCCGCTCATGGAGCGGGCCGGGGTGGACCGGCTGACCGCACTGCACACGGCCATGGAGCTGGTCCGGCGCGGGGGCACGGTCTCGGTCTCCGGCGTGTACGGCGGGGCGGCCAGCCCCATGCCGTTGCTGACCATGTTCGACAAGCAGATCCAGCTACGAATGGGCCAAGCCAACGTGTGGCGCTGGGTCGAGGAGATCCTGCCCCTGCTCACCGACGCCGATCCGCTCGGCGTGGACTCCTTCAAGACCCACGACATGCCGCTGGAGGACGCCCCCAAGGCGTACGCGATGTTCCAGGCCAAGGAGGACGCCATGGTCAAGACACTTCTTCACCCCTGACACCGGAATCCGCGGCTCGACCCGGATCCCGGTATCACTGCGGACTGCCCGAGTGGTTCGGACGGAACCTGGATGCGTGGGCAGACACCATCCGGACTCGGGGAATCTCCGAGGTGATCGATCGCCACGACGTTCTCGTCATCCACGGGGACAAAGGAGGCGTCTTCGCTTCTCGCAATCTCGGCGCGCGATCACTGGGGCGCTGCTTCGCGGGCCGACAGAACCGACTGGTCGTGCATCAGCCGCTCTGACGTATGGGCCGCACGCGGTCTGAGCCCCTGCCGGGCAAACCGTCAGGTGGTGCACTGATGTCTGACACCAACAGGGGTGGACGAACGCGTATTCGCGCGGAATCCGACAACCCCTCCGATGCCACAGATCAGCCGGCTTCGGCGCCGAGAGCCGGAGATGATCGACCTGAAGAGGGACGAGGCCGGAGCTCAACGGCCGATCGGAATGCGTAGCCTGTTGAGTGGTGAGGTCGTCCCCACGGTAAAGGCCGCGACCCGGGGTGGGAGACGGGTCGGCTGCCTCACCACCTCCGCAAGGCCCTGCCCCTCTCGCGCCAGAACGGGCGGGGACTCACGGGGACTCGGCGACAACAGCGGTGCGAGTACAGGGCCTTACGCCGAGCCGCGTCTTCGCAGCTCACGTTGGCAACTGCCCAACCGCGCTCCCAGAGCGGTGGGTCTGTCCGTCCGTCTGACCCGCGTCAAACAGGTCACCGAGGAGGCGGCTATCCCTGGACGGGAAGGTCAGGATGGGTGGCCAGAAAGATCATGTAGGCGATCGCCGCTGCCGCCCCCAAGAGGGACAACACGGCGCCCACCACGGCTCGCGTCCTGTTCGCTCGCCCCGACTTTGATGCGCGGTACTCGACAAAGGCCCGCACCAGGCCGACGAGCGCCAGAGGCAGCGCGCCGAAGCTGACCAGTGTCCAGAGCGGACAGCAGAACCAGAACGCCAGGGACGCCCCGCCGAACCAGACCGCAAGCTCTGCTTTCTCTTGCGTCTCGTCCGGTGTGCCGACAGAAATCATGGGCCGATCCAAGCAGAGCCCCTCCTGCCGTACAGCAGCGAGGTACGGCGCCGTCGCCCTCGGCTCACCGAGTGCAGCAGCCAGCCGCCCGGGTTCGCACGCACGCCGGCCCCGAGGAGACGCGGTTCAGTGGCACAGAGCCGTGTCCACGACCCGGTCGACCCGGTCCATGACCGACTTGTCGGCAGGCTGCACGGTCACCGCGACACCGGCGGCGCGGCCCTTGTCGGTGACGCCTCCCCGGGTCTCGTATCCCGGGAAGCTGCCCCCGTGCCCCCAGTAGACACCGCCGCACGACAGTGGCTTGCTGACGAGCCCCAGTCCGTAGCGGGCGCCGTGCCCGAAGGTCTCTTCCGCGGGCCGGGTGTGGGTGCGCATCTCGACGAGCTGGGCCGGGGGCAGGAGGCGGCCGCCCAGGAGTGCGCCGAAGAACTGGTCGAGGTCGGAGTCGGTCGAGATCAGCTGACCTGCCGCCCAGGTCCAGGAGGGGTCCATCTCCGTGATGTCGGTCAGGGGCGCGCCCGCCGACTCCTGGCCGTAGCCTTCGGGGTGCGGCTCGCGGATGGTCACATCGCCGGGGGCGGGGAAGTAGGTGTGGTGCAGCCCCGCGCGCTGGATGACGCGCTCGTCGATCTCCTGGGCGAGGGGGCGGTGGGTGACCTTCTGGATGATCAGCCCGGCCAGCACGTAGTTCGTGTTGCTGTACTCCCACTTCTCTCCCGGAGCGGAGTCGGCCTTGTGCCGGAGTGCTATGTCCAGGAGGTCACGGGGCTCGTAGTGCCGGAGCTCGAGGTCATAGTCGGTGTAGTCGGGAAGGCCGCTGGTCTGCTGCAGGAGATGGCGGACGGTGATGTCCCGGCCGTCGATGCCGTCCCCGCGCACGAGGCCCCGCAGGTAGACGTCGACCGGAGCGTCGAGACGGATCTTCCCCTCGGCGACCAGCTGCAGCACGACCACGGCGGTGAACGTTTTGGTGTTACTGCCCACCCGCACTTGTCCGTCCTCGGGCACCTTCGCGCCCGTGGCCAGGTCGCCGACCCCAGCGATGTACGTGCGGGTCCGGCCCCGCCGGCCCGCGACGCTCGCCAGCGCGGCGGGCACACCATCGGCGCGCACCAGCGCATCCAATCCCTCCTGGACCGCGACACTGTCCGTCCTGGGGGCGGCATACGCGGCCGGCGATGCGAGGGCACCCATCGCCATGGCGCCGACGGCCACCGCGGCCACCGCGCCACGCCGCCTCCTGGAGGAACGAGAAATCTGCGATGCCTGCTCACGCACGTGCCAACTCCTGGGCGATTGGGGGGGAACCGGCGGTCTCTCCCGGGAGCACCAGGATCCTCGGACGCGGCCGTCCGGAGCGATCATGCAGCCCTCAGTCTTCGGGTAGGGCTGTCCCCCGGTGCGTTCAGCCAACGCCCTGCGGTGTAGCAGCTGCACAGGGCGACCTGGATGCCGCGCCGGTGCAGGGTCCAGGAGACGACGAGGCGCCACCGGAGCCGCCGGAAGAGTCCTCGGTCCATCGAGGTCCACCCGTCGGCCCGGCCGGCGCCGCCCAGGCGGCTTCGCGCCTGGGCGGACTCCGCCGTTCGCTGCCCGATCGGCTTCTCGGTCGGTGCCGAGCGGCCCGATGGGCAAGAACGGCAGTCGGGGGCCGGCTGCGGGAACTCTCGGCGCGAGAGCTCCCGTCACCAGGTACGCGCCAGCCACGCCGGCGCGACGCGGGCCATGTGGGCACGCAACAGACAAGCCGACACGTACACCGGGCTGCGGAGCCGCGCGGCGGGCTCGCGCCAAGGGCCCGGCCACGACTTGGGCCTCCCGCACGGGCGCAGCCCGCGTCGGCAAAGCCGGCCTCCCGGTCTTCCGTCTGGAGCGGATCAGCTGTGGGGATGCCCCTGCTCGGGGTCCGCGTCGGGGGTGCTCCAGCCTTCCCCGCTGCGCGGTGGGTCGGCCAGATCCTTCTGTGCCTGCCGGACCGTGGCGTCCCCGGGAACGGGGGTGGAACCGCTACGGCGAGCGGCTCGCCGAGTGCCGATGACGAAGGCCGCGATCAGGAGGGCGGCCACCGCGACACCCGCCACGATCAGCCACAGGGCACCCTGGGACGAAACTGCCAGATAGGTGTACGCGCTATGGGTCATCCAAAACGCGTACCCATGAAAGCGACGAGCACCCCACCCGGCAGGCCGGTGGTCCGTGTACTCGCGAAGCCGCGACGACACGCTCCCACGACGTGAAGCGCTCTACGCGTCGGCGCTGGGGACGTCGAGGGGGTCGCCGGGGACCTTCTTCTTGGCGGCGGCCATCTGCTCACCCGGTTCGACGAGCCGGTTGCGCCCCATCGTCTTGCGGACGTCGGGAAACCACTCCTTCTCTTCTTCCTCCACGTGGTGGCGGACGTTCTCCATGAGCACGGTCATCTTGGCGTCGAAGCGCTCGTCGGCCGGGTCGAGGTCCTCGAGTTCGGATCCGCCCACAGGCTTCCTCCACATGCTTCGTTCCGCCGTTCGTGCCGACGGGCGGAAGCTGAGCACCCACGTCCGCCTGGATATTCCTCGTAGGCGGGACCCCTTGGCCCCGAAGGGTGACGGATACGAGCCGTACGCGGGGGTCACGTGGCCGGATCCTCCAGCCGCTTGCGGCTCAACGGGGTCGGCCTGCTTCTGGCCGATGGCCCGCCGCGGTCGTTTCTCGCGATGGCTGCGGGGAACTCGGGGGCCAAGGCCGATGACGGCGGAACACAAGACGGTCCCCAACGGGCCCGACGCACAGAGAGGCAGTAGTGCCGTGAACGCGGAAACCAGCACCACGCGCACACTACGTCGCCCGGAGACGGGCTGGTCCAAGGCCCGTCGGCGCCGAGGCAGCGGGGTGCGCACCTGCCTCCCGGCGACTGCCGACCGAACCTCCGGTCCCGACCGTACGGAAGCTGACTGGAACATCGTGAGGGGCGAGGACTGACCGGCCCCGGGCTCGTCTCCCGTGCTGCCGCCCCACCTCCGACGGATGGTTCGTGGTCGACGCAGGAGACTCCGGAGAGAAGTTCCAGAAGTTCGGCGAGGTCACCAGGCCCTTCCCCCTGGAGCCGGGGCCCCGCGCGCAGACGAAGGTCCGGAATCGCGCGGCTTGCCGCCTCCGACTGCCCGGGGCCCGGCTCGGCACGATGGGAACGGGCGCCTCGATCGGTCCGCCGAGCGGGACCGTGGGGACCGCAGTCATCGTCGCGGGCGCCTTACGGATCCCATCCCTTTGTCTCCGGCTCCTCCCGCTCGCCCTTGGTCTCGTATCCTGGCCCTTCCCCGGGGGCCGCTCCCCGACGCCGAGGAACAACCGTGCCGCCACGCGGAGCACCGCTCCCACCGTGGCCGCGGACACGGCGACGAACACCACGGCGAGGAAGCCACCGGCTGCTTCTTCTGCGATCGCCTTGCCGAGGCCCGTGGCGAACGGGGGCAGATGATCGAGCGAACCGTTCGGGGAGGACCACGATGACCGTCACTTTGCGGGTGGACGCGACGCCGTCCGCCGCCGCGCTCTTCCTGCGCCCTTGGAATGATGACGACCTCGAGGCGCTGGTCGAGGCCTACCGCGATCCCACGCTGCGCCGATGGGCGGGGATTCCTGTGACGAACCTCGAGGACTCGGTGGGATGGCTGAAGGTTCAGAGACACGGCTGGGAGACCGGGGAGCGGTTGAGCTTCGCCGTGTGTGAAGATCGCTCCGACGCCGGCGAGGGTGGGCCGGCCGGCAACGTGGTTCTGAAGCGATCCGGTCCCCGCCGCGACTCCGCGGAGGTCGGGTACTGGACGGCGGCCCACGCCCGAGGCCGAGGCGTGGCCCCCCGTGCTCTCGAAGTTCTCACCGACTGGGCCTTCGACGAGTTCGCGGCCGACGGTCTGGTACGTCTCGACCTGATCCATCAGGTGGACAACCTCGCCTCGTGCCGGGTCGCGGAGAAGGTGGGATACGGATTCGACCGGATCCTTCCGGCCCAGCCGCCTTACCCGAGGGACGGTCACCTGCACGTACGACGGGCCGATACTCCTGCCTGAGGCGGCGGGCGCATTCCTGTGCCGTCGTCACGGGAGACGAGGGTGATGCGGGTCAGGACGCCGGGCGGAACGCGGCCTGGGCCGTACGTCGTCGCCTTGACCTCGGCTCGGCCCCGGTTCGCGCTGCTGTCGGCATGGGCCCGGACCCCGTACCGACGCGGAACGCCGGCCCCTGCGCCGGGTTCGACGACCGGATGGCACACCCGAACACTCCAGGCCACGCCGAAGCGCAAGGTTGATCCGCTCTTCCGGGCGGCATGTTGGGACCCGGAGGATGGAACCACAGGGGCGCCAGGCAGACTCTGCCTGTTGTAGACCCATTTCACCGGAGGATGGCCCGCGCATGATCACGCTCACCAAGGAAGACGGCCCCGCCGACCTGGACGGAGTGACCCACCTGTCGATCGGGGTGTCGTGGGATCCCACGGCAGGCACCAGCGGAGGAGTCATGGGCATGCTCCGGCGCAAGAGCGGTACCGACCTCGACCTCATCGCCATCGCCATGCACGGCGCGGACCCGGTGCGCCTGGCCGGTCTCGATTCTCTCGACCCCATGGGCAACGGTTCCCTGATACACAGCGGCGACAACCAGACCGGGCGCGGCGACGGCGACGACGAAACCGTCTCCGTGGAGTTCGCCCGCATCCCGGCCCACATCACGTCGATCGTGTTCGTCGCCGCCGCCTTCAAGAAGGGAAGTTCCTTCCAGAAGGCACGCAACATCAGTTTCAAGGTCTACGACGCGACGGGCGGTACGACCCAGCAGGTCGCGGACATCTGGCCCAGTCTGCTCACCCAGGACAACGGCTGCGCCGTGGCCAAGGCCGTGCGGGTCGCCGGTTCGTGGAAGCTCGAAGTGATCAATGTGACAGGAAAGATCAAGCAGGGCGACGAGCACGCCCTGATGCGTTTCGCCCTGAGCAAGTAACCCTGCCCCCGAGACCGGCCCCGCGGTCCGAGAAGCTCGCGATCACCGCGGACCGCGATCTCGTGCGGCTCACCTCGGAAGCGCCGTTCGGCCTGGTCACGCCCCCGCAGCTCCCTTATGCGCAGGCGGCAGCACACCCGGTTCTCGGGTGACTTGACCGACCGACCGGCCACGAACGGACCGATGGCCTCCCCGGCCTGATGGCCGGGGAGGCCCGTCTGCACCGAGCCGACGGTGGGCTTGAACGGGGGTCTCGGCCACCGCGTCGTAAGCCGGGCAGCAGAGCCCCTGGTGAGTCCCACTGGGGCGGTTCCGCCGGCAGAGGAGAAGGACCTGATCAGCGATGGTCGTCGAGCCAGTCGCCCGGGATCAGGTCACGAACGCGTTCGAGGTCCTCTGCCGTCCGACCGCGGGCCAGGACGGCCCCGCCGTCGTCATCGCGCAGGAGGACGTCGTGGCCCAGGAACCACCGGATCTCCTCAGCGATCAGGTACGCCGGAAACGCCAGGCGGACGCAGTTCGTCTCCAGCAGTTCGGGGGTGTCCTCATCCGGGTCGAGGAAGTCGCAGGTCTCCCCGCCGGCCTGCAGGGACTCCGACAGGACGATCTCGACGAAGCTGAGGGAGAGTCGCTCCAGCCAGCCCGCCCAGCGCTCCGCACTCTTGTCGGCGAGGTCGAGCCGGATGGACACTGCGGGATCCTCGTCCTGGAGGCTGTCGAGGAGGATGCCCCAGGATGCGGCTCCCTGGTTCTCGTGACGGAAGACCAGGGCCTCCCCCGCCTCATCCACGTACAGCTCCGCGGGACCCAGCAGGACATCGTGGTTGCTGGTGAGATCCCGTCGGCGTCCGAACAGCAGATACCCCTCGCGGAACGTCGCCGGGAGCCGGAGGCCCAGTCGCTCCTCGGCCGCGTCGAGATCGGCTTCTGTCCACCCGTCAGCGCTTCCCAGGGACGCTCCGGTCCAGTGCGCGGTATAGCCCTGGATGAAGGCCCAGGCACCACTGCGGTTTTGGACGCCTCTGGCGAGCGACGCGGCGAGGTCGAACTCCTGTGTCATGACAGGACGATATCCGTCCCGCCCATCGGCCCTCGGCGCACCCCGGCACGCCGACCAGGTGTTTGACGGAACCGCACGACCCTACTGACCACGGGCCGGTTGATCGGCGATCAGCAGGGTGGTGCCGGCCGGGCGGAAGCCGATTCGGGCGTAGATGCGCGCGACGGACTCCTCGGCGTACGCGAGGAAGACGGTGTTCACGCCATGGCCGCGGGCGTGATCGGCCAGGGCCGTCATGACCGCGGCGCCCAGTCCCTGACGGCGCGCGGTGGGAAGGGTGCCGATCCCGCCGATCTCGGTGGTGCCGTCCGCCGGGTGGTAGTGGCCCGCGGCGAGCGGGGTGCCGTCCGGGGCGAAAGCGGCGACGAGCGTCTTGTGTCCCCTCCGGAGCGAGGGGCGGATCGACGCGACCGTGCCGTCCGCTTCGAGGCCCTCGGCCGCCGCCTCCAACTCCGCGCGGCCCGCCGACCCCACTGCCGTGCCCTCGTCCGCGAACGCCACGCCGGGCAGGGCGAGTACGGCGGGGAGCGCGGGGTCGTCGGCGTCCACCGCTCGGATGCTGACGCCATCCGGCAGAGCCTGTCTGGGCAGTTGACGGTGCGGATCGAGAATCATCAGCGGGCGTTCGGCCACCGGAAGACCTGCCGCTTCCATGCGGCCACGCAGTGACGGCGTCACCTCGGCGAGCCACTCGAAGGCCTGCGGCACACCGAGTTCGCGCTGCCGGGCACGTACCAGGGCGATGTCGTCCCCCGTGGGTGTCACCGGCCCGGCCGTCGAGTCGGGACGGGCATGACCCGGGCCGCCGTAGTACGGGGCACCTGCCTCCTTCCGTACGAAGAGGTGGAAGGGGCCGAACGTCTCGGCTTCGGCGAACAGCAACGGCACAGTGGCGTAGTACCGCTCGATGCGGTCCCGCAGGGACGACTCGCTCATGGCACGTATCCCATCACGGTGTGGTGGGGCGCCTCCCCCGAATGGCCTGCCAAGCCGCGACGCATCCGGCTCGTACGCCGTCTCCGCTTCCGGACGACGCGACCCGGGATGAGGGGGATCGGCCAACGGCCCGGCATCGGCCACCGAGTCACCGCAGCACCCGCAGCACCCGCAGCACCCGCAAGTGGAGACGGCGGAGCGCTCCTGCGCTCCTCGGTGTCGTCCCTCTGCCGCGGGTCAGTAGGGTGTGCGGCTCGATGATGATCAACCACGTGCGGCCGTGGGCCGTTGGGGGACTGCATGGGAAATCTGCCGGGCGTATTCGCGTTGCCTCGGATCGTGCGCCATTTCGGGGCCACAGGCGAGCACATGCCACCGGACGGCGCGGTGGAAGTGGACGCGCCGGACTCCATTCTGCGGGCCGCCATCTCCGAGGCCCGGTCGGGGAATTGGGAACCGACGGCGGAACTGATGGCACGAACGCGCCTCGCCCGGGACTGGGATCAACGGAGCTGGTACAGCGCCAGGCTGGCCGAACTGGCGCTGCACCACACCGGATGGCTCGACGACTGGCGCGGGAAGCGACCCGGCGATCCCGATCTCGCCCTGATCGCGGCCGACTTGGAGATCGACCGCGCCTGGGAGATACGCACTGCCGCGCGTGCCCGCCACGTGTCGCGGGAAAAGTTCCGGGCGTTCCACACGGTGCTGCGTGACGCCGAGCCGGTCCTGCGGACGGCTGCCGACCTCAACCCCGGTGACCCCGTGCCCTGGCGGATCCGCATCACCCATGCCATGGGGCTCGGCGCTCCGCGCAAGGTGTTCGACGGGTATCTGGCGCGAGGTCGCGAGGCTGACCCCCATCACCTGGGGCTGCACACGGGTGCGGTGCAGTACCTGGCCCAGAAGTGGTACGGGTCGCACGCGGAGATGTTCGAGTTCGCCGAGGCGGCCGCCACCGCGGCTCCCGACGGTTCGCCGTTGCGCGGACTGCCCCTGCAGGCGGTCACCGAGTACGCGGTGGACCACGACGCCGGCAGCGGGCAGGGGCCGGTGGACTGGTCCCGGATCGAGGCGCACGTCGAGGCAGGTCTGAGACTGTCGGCTGCGTACGGCCCGGGCGATCGGCGGGCATCCAGCCTCCGTAACCATCTCGCGCTCGCGCTGATCCGCTCCGAGCGCGAGGCTGAGGCTTTGGAGGTATTCCGCCTCATCGGCGACGACGCACGTTCCTTTCCCTGGGCGTACCTGGGCGACGCTCGGGAAATCTTCCTTCTGATGCGTAGGGGGGTCCGCGTGCACGTCGCCCGGCGGACGCCGTACTTCAGCGGCTTCGTACCTGCGCCGGGATTCGCCGACGCTGCGGCCTGGGCGGCCAGGAAGGAAGTGGCGACCCCACCTGCCACCATGGCTGTCGCGCTCGCCGCCGCCCCGCTGCGGGATGTCCGTGAAGCGGTTCTGCTCACCGGTACGACGATGCGTCTCGCTCCGGCGCCACACGGCGGCACGTTCGTCGAGATCGCGCCTTCGGCAGATCCGGCGGGCCGTCGCAAGGGCCTGCGTAAGACCCTGCTCGAAGAGAGTGGACTGTCAGGTCTGGCGCATACGTTCAGCCGGGGTGAGAAGTGGCCGGTGCTGGTGGCGGTCAAGGAGGGGGCGGACTACACGCTCCATCTGCACCGCGACGGACGCCTGTTGGTCACCCATGTCTGGTGGGCCGACCCGGCCGAGATGCCGACCCAGGAAGAGGCGGCGGAGCGGGCAACCGCGCTGGCGACGGCCTACGGGACGTCGGATCCCCGTCCCCTCACCGCCATTCTGCGGGGCGTCGGTGAACCGCGGCAGCACCTCGACGAGGCGTTCGCGGCGCTCGGACTTCCCTCACCACCGGTCGGCTTCGGACACCAACCCGAACCCCTGACCGAAGTGGCGGGTGCGCAGTTGGTCGAGCGGATGTCCTTCTTCCGCGCGATCAAGGAGACACTCTCCGAAGACGACGGGTCCCGCGCTTGAACGGCTGCTGCCGACTCACCAAGGCTCCACGTTCGAATCGACGCCCCGCCAGGGTCTCGCCCGGGGCTGCATGGTCCGTCAGCGTGCGAGCCGACCATCTCCGTGCGGGCAGACTCGGAGCTGCAACGGACAGTCGCTGAACGCGCGAGGTGTGGGCGGGCCGGGGCCCTGACGCAGAATCCGATCCGGCCGCATCCGCGGGTCCCAGCAGGAGCTCTTCGAGCGCCCGCAACTCGAACGGTCGTTTGAGTGAAGCTCGTTATCCGTTACGCTGCGTTTCGTTAATCGTAGGGGGAGACATGTCAAGCAAGCGACTGATGGTGGCTGCGGTGACGGCGGTTCTCATCGCCGGGCTCGGCGCGTGCGGCCAAGGGGATGACACCGACGCGGCTCCGACCCGCTCGACCGGTGTCGGCCAGGGCGGCGGGAGCGGGTCGGAGCCGGGCCCGGACAAGACGGCGGACGCGACCGTCTTTGGACTCCGGGACCAGATGCGCCACCTGTCGGCCAAGACCACCCGGGCCACTCGGCCCCACACCGTCAAGAAGTGCAGCACCTCGACACGGCGCGTCAAGCACACGAAGAGCACGGGATCGGGCACCAGGCGTAAGACGCGCACCTGGTACTCCACGGAGCGGGTCAAGAGCTGCAGGTGGGTCCACAAGGGAACCGAGACCTACAAGCGTGTCGTCCGGCCGGAACAGTGGTGCGTGAGTCTGGACAACGTCGGCGGCGACGCGGCGAAGGACGACGTCTGGTACCAGGTCCGCCGAACGACCTACGACGAGGCCATCGGCAAGGACGAGCACACACGCATGGAGTTCACCCCCAAGCACACCGGTTGCTGACCTCCGCCGGCAAGACGGTCATGTTCCGGATACCGGACGGTCGGCCCTGATCCGGGCGATGCGGCCCGCACGGCACCAACCCCGGCAAGGGCAGGGTCAGGGGCTGCCGGGTACATGACCTGAATGCGGGAAGGGCGCCGGTGGCCCGGCATCAGCCCCGGTCGACGGCCACCCGCAGTCCGCGGATCACGTAACCCCCGATCTCGTCCTGGAACGTGACGCGGGGCGGCGTGAGCATCCGGATGCCGTCGAGGGCGAAGAGGGCGCCCAGGAAGACGTTGGTCTCCATCATCGCTATGTCGGCCCCGGGGCAGCGGTGCGGTCCGTCGCCGAAGGACAGGGCGGCGGCGTACCGGCCGGTGGTGGTCGGCCTGCCGGGGCAGACCGTGGTGGGGGCGACGCCCATCACTTCCGGGTCGGTGTTGGCCTCGTCGACGAGGATGTCGACGAGCGCGCCGGCCGGCACGGTGACCGGGCCGTCGGCGCCCGGCACGTCGACGGAGCCGGTGGTCCGCCGGCTCAGCCGGGCGACCGCGGGTTCCAGGCGCAGGATCTCGTGGATCACCGCGAGGCGTTCGGTCTCGCTCCCGGTCGAGTAACGCTCGCGCAGAGCGGCGTCGGTGAACAGGTGCCAGGCGGCGACGCAGATGAACTCGCGGGTGGTGACCATGCCGGCGGCCGCGTAGGTGAGGCACTCGCCGAGGATCTCCGTGTCCGAACAGCCCTCCGCGATCAGGTGCGATATGAGGTTGTCGGCGGGCCGCCGGCGGTGGGCGCGGACGGCCGGGCGGACGTCGGCGAGATAGATCCGCAGCCAGTTGGTGTTCTGGCGGAACAGCCAGTAGATCCCTTGCGGACTGGTCAGCCCGGGCTTGCCGAACTTCTCGGGGAAGAAGCGTTCCAGCCGGCCCTGGATGCCGGGTCTGCTGTGCGTCAGGCCGATCACCCCGCACGCCACATCGATCGCGACGCCGAACGAGAGGTCGTCCAGCCGCGCCTCGCCTTCGGTCCGCAGCGTGTTCAGGCGTTTCCGGGTGACGCGTTCGGTGAGTTCTCGATAGTGCTCGTCCACCCGACGGGGTGTGAAGTAGCGGGCGGTCTGACGACGGTGTTCGCGGTGTTCGGCCCCGTCGCGGTACAGCACGGGCCGCCGGATCCGGGCGGGCATCTTCTCGACGGTCTCGATGCCCAGACCCGCTTGTACGGTGTCGGTGCTGCGCAGAACGGCGCGCGCCGCCGAGTAACCGCGTACCTGCCATGTACCGTCGTCCCCGCGGGCGACCGGGCAGCCGGGTCCGGTGTGATCCCTGCGGATCTTCCGCGCGTCGTCGTCGGCTCGGTCCATCGAACGCGGCCCCCGTCATCGTGTCGGCGCCCTTCCTGAGAAGAGACCACCGTCAGGCGTGTGCCGTCAGACTTCACCATGACGGCCCTCGGCACCAGTGCCCCGGCCGCCAGGAACCGTGGCTGGTCCTCGACGCCCGCTCAAGACGTCGCCGCGCTCCACCGCTCCCGCTCGACCGCCTCACGACAGCGCATGGCATGCGACGGAACGTCGTTCCGGTGACCCACCGGCCCACGAGACGGACGCTTCCGGCGACCGTCCTATATTGGCCTGGCAAACATCGGTGTGTGCCAGGGGGGAGCACTCTTGCGGCGATCAGGTGGAACAAGTCGAGCGGCCGTGACCGCCTTGCTCGGCGCCGTTGCCGTGCTGTTGCTCGGCGCGTGCGGAACCCAGGTGGCCGGGCAGGGGGAACAGGGGCCATCCGGACCGACGGCGACCACGCCGATCCCATGGACCACCGCGCAGCCTTCCACCGTCACCGGGGTCCGTCTCGGCCGGGACCGTCGCACGCTGCTCATCGACATCCATGTGCCCAGCGGCGCCCGCACATGTGTGCGCAAGCTCAAGGCGGTGCTCACCGACCCGATGACGGACCTGGCCCGTATACAGGTCACCTTCACCTCGCCGTCCGGCGACAGGGCTTCCGGGTGCACCGAGGAGAGCACGGCCACGGCGAAGGTCAGCCTGCCCGAACCGCTGGGCGACCGAGACGTGATCGTCGACAACTACACGCACTTCACCGCCGATGGCGCCAAGCCGCCCGCACTCCGGTTGTGCGGGGAACTGGGCTGCACACCGCCGGCCACCGGCTGCACCGCCGGCTCCTACGATCAGGCGTTGATGGCGGTCGGCGCGCCCGCGCACACGTACCGGAACTCGGAGAAGTGCGACGGCAAGTGGCTGGTGCTGGACTTCTCCTGGCGTACGGGACCGGCCTGCGACGGCTCGGCAGACCCTGCCTGCTCGGCTCGGCTGGGCGACCGCTGGTTCTTCCGGTCCAAGAAGTCCGGCTGGGATCCGATCTTCCGGACTTCGGCCGGGGGCTGCCAAGACATTCAGCGCAGGGAGCCCGCCTTCCCCTCCTCACTGTGCGAGTCGTTGGCCCCGCTCTCCCCCTCACTGCACCCGTACTACCCTCCGCCGTCCCCGTCTCCGACGCCCGGCGCGCGTTCCACCGCGACCACCGGACCGTGATCCCGGCCCATGAGACAGCGCACCGGTCCGGGGGCGCGGTCTGCCCCGCGGCCCGGGCGCGGTGTGTTCGCTCAGCTGGGATCCTGACCGGCGCAGACCCTCATGGCACTCCCCCGTTGTCGTTCTGATGGGCGGTCACCCATCAGGAGGACGCTGCTTGCGAGCCCGGCAGCTCCGCGCGAGGGCCAAGCGCGCCGCCTCGGCGCCGTCTTCGGTCATCCGGTAGAAGCGTCGCCGTGGCCTGCCACCTTCCTCGTGCACGGACGGGTCCTCCCACCTGCTGTCCACCCAGCCGGCCTGTTCCAGACGGGCGAGGATCGGATAGATCGTGCCCGACGACAGTCCCGCCGACTCGCACAGCTCAAGGCCGTATCTCTGCCTGGCGGGGTCCACCAGCAAAGCCCGCAGCACCAGTTGGGTCTGCAGGGTCATCCGCAACGAACCCATACCCGCACCTTGCACGGCCTGGGCACAGCCTGTCCACCAGCTCGTCAACGCGCCCCACCTCCACCTTCCAGGGCCACGTGAGCCGATTCACGGCGCAGCCGCCCCGCACCCTTCCAACGACCAGGACCAGACCGTCGGGCCGCGCCGGAACACCGTTTCGGCTCCGCCCGCCCCCACCACCACGAGGTGAGGAGGCGTGTCAGTGGCCTCCCGTAGTGTGCCTACGGATTGCGCGGGCCGTGACCTGCGCGGAGAGGCGAGCCGACGACGTGAGTGACCGTACGGAGTGGTTGGAGGGACGCGATCCGGACGCGGCTCTGATCATCAGGACCGACCACGGCGACGAACCCGCATGGGCCGCCCTGAGAACGGAACTGCTGAAGCCCTGGGGCGACAACAACATCGAGCTGTACGTCCACATCGCCGACGATCCGAGGTGGGCCGGCTTCACACCGGAGCAGGTGCTCTCCGCTGTCGCCGCCGATGAGGAACTGAGCGTTGTGTTCCTCGCCGATCACGAGTCGATGCGCGACGGACCCGGCACGCTGCTGGCGATGGCGGTACTGACAAGAGAGGAGTGCGACAGCGACGAGGAGTTCGAGGCGGACGGCGGCGCGTTCCGCACGGTGACCTCCGGGGTTCCCGAGATCCACGCGAACCTCATGATCGCCAATCTGTCCTTCGGAGATTTCAAGGAGGCGGCCGAGCAGGACCCCCAGGGCGTCTTCCGAGGGTTCACGCTGTAAACAACCCGATAAGCCGGAGGCACGCGCAGCCACCCGAACCGCCCGGGACCTACAACCGACCGACCTACGCCCACGGCAAGAGCAACGGCGTTGCGCCTGGAGTGCGTTCCTACGGCTGGAGGGATCCGGAGTCGATCGCGGCGGCGTACTCCGAGATGGCCTGTCCACCGGTTCTCCCACCCACCAGCGTTCCCACTCTGCTCGTCCGTGCCAGTCGGTCCAAAGTCGTACACCCGGAGTACCTGGCAGCCTGCCGCACGGGGCACGCCGTACGGGTCAGGGACGGACGCCGGTCACCAGGGCGTCGGGGCCGGTGGCTGGATCGTCGGTGGCCGGTCGTCGCAGGTGATGGTGTTGGGCAGTTCCCAGGACGCCATCCAGGGGCCGGTCGTACCGCCTCCGTCGTTGCCGCCGAGGTCGCGGACCTCGAACTCGGAGCCCGTGGCGGGGAAGTTGAAGGCACCGCAGTTGTTGACGCCGACCGCGCCGACGTTGCGGGCGTCCACGTTCTCGAAGGACGCCGCTCCGGCGGAGCGGGCGCTGAGCACGGACGTTCCGGTGCCGTCCACGCGGATGTCCTTGAAGCGCACCCCGTGGATCGCGTACTTGTCCTTCACCGGGAAGTCGGAGACCAGCATGATCGCGTTGTAGGTGTTGTCGAGGAAGTGGTCGCCGGTGACCTGGATGTCGGCGTCGATGTCCCGCTCCAGGGCGTAGAACCAGATGGCACCGAGGCCGATCTTCCAGTTGAGCTCGAACGGTCCTGAGCGGACCGTGGTGTTGTCCGTGATCCACAGGTGTCCGGTGAACGGCTGCGCTCCGAACCGGGAGCCGATCTGGATGGCACTGCCCTCCCTGACGGGGTCGGCGATGAGGTTGCCGGTGACCTTGTTGTCGGTCCCGCCGTAGAGCGCGATGCCGTTCGCCAGGGCCGGCGTCTGCACGGTGTTGTGGGCGAAGGCGTTGCGCGCGTCGCCGGTCTTCTCCGACCACATCGCCAGGCCGTCGTCGCCGGTGTTGCGGACGAAGGTGTCCGACACAGTGGAATCGGTGACGCCGGTGTGGAAGTTGAGACCGTCGGCGATCTGGTCGGCGATCATGTTGCGCGTGACGGCGAGGCGCGTCATCGGGCCGTCGAGCCACATGCCGACCTTGGTGTGGTGCAGGTAGAGGCCGTCGATCGTCGAATCGCTCAGCGCGCCTCCGACGGCGTTGACCTGGTCGGTGTCGACGCGTTCGCGGACGTCGCCCTCGACGGCGAAGCCGGACAGGTGGACGTCGTGGCTGCCGCCGTCCGCCGCGTCCTTGCCGTAGAAGCCGACGCCGGTGTGGATCGAGCCGTCGGGGGCCGGGGTGTCGAGGGTGACCTGGTGTCCCTTGATGATCGTGTACCAGCTGCCCGCTCCGACGATCGTCACGTCGTCCACGACGATGTGCCGGTTGACCTGGTACGTGCCCGGCGGCAGGTACACCTTGAGGTGCCGCTTCTTGGCGTATGCGATGGCCCGGTCGAGGGCGTCGGCCGCGTCGCGGTGGCCGGTGGGGTCCGCGCCGAACGTGAGGACGTTCGCGGCGCGTCCTTCGATGTGCGGGGCGGCGACGAGTTGGGTGTCGAGGAGGTCGATCACGGTCCAGGCCGCGGCGCTGCCCCTGGGTGCGGTGAGGCGGACGGTATCGCCCGCCGCGTACCGCTTGCCCAGCGGCAGTCGCTGCTCGTCGTAGAAGTGGCTGGGCCTGAACGGCTTGTCGATGGCGGGCGTCGGGGTCGTGCCGGTGGGGACGCAGCCGCATTCGGTGATCCACCAGTCCGGGTGCAGCAGGTCGGCTCGGGGATCGTTGGTGAACGGGTACTGGTTGTAGAGCCAGGAGTACCGCGAGGTGAGCGTCATCGTGGCGCGGTGTCTGCCCTCGACGGAGACGTCGAGCGGTGCGGTGATGCCGCCGCCTTCGGGGGCGTCCGGGATGCTGTAGCGCACGGTGAGGGCGTTGGCGGCGCGTGGCAGGGTGAACTCGACGTACCGGCCCGGTCCCAGGCGCACCGCGGTGCGGCCGGACGCCTCGGAGGGCAAGGTGTAGGCGGTGCGGTCGGGGCCGATGACGGTGCCGTTCGTCGACGCGTTCTCGGCCTCCTGTTCGGCGAAGTCCACCGCGGCACCGCGTCCCGCGACGAGGGCGGGATCGAGGCCGGCCCGGGTGACGACCGGGGTGGCGGCGCCGCCACCGTGTCCGCCGGCCGCGGATGCCGGGGCCCCGAGGGCGAGGACGAGTCCGGTGGCGGCCGCGGTCAACGCCGTGGCGACCCGGGTCGGTCCTGGCGCGCGGCTGCGGACCCGCTCCGCAGCCGCGCGTGTGCTGTACCGCGACATCGGCTTCTCGCTTCTCTCGGAACGGACGAACCAGAACGGACGAGGGCGAGCACGGTCGAAGACAGCGCCGGGCCGACGGAACACGCGCGGGCTGAGTGCCGCACGGTGAACAGAAGCCCGAACGGACAGACCGTGCCGGTGCGGTGACAGTAGGAGGTGGCGGGGCACCCTCACAAGACACCGGACACGTCTTTCCATCATCCAGTTAAGATTCTGCGTCATCGCATCGATTTTTTGCGGAGCGACGAGAGCGAGGTGCGCAACGGCACCGTGGCGGTGGTCAGCGGGCAGAGACTCACGCGGCGCCGTTGTCGTCGGCCGCGTGAGCGACACCAGCATCCTCTCCCCCCTTCGCCGGGAGGAGAGGATGCCGATCGTGCGGGTGGCTCAACTCGGGAGTTTCCAGTTCTGGGCACCCGAGCCGTTGCAGCTGTACAGCTGGAGCTGGGTGCCGTTGGCGGTGGAGGAGTTGGGGTCGTCCAGGCAGAGCTTGGACCCGGGGTTGACCAGCGATCCGTTGGCACCCGTGGTCCACTGCTGGGCGCCGCTGCCGTTGCACGTCCACAGCTGGATCGGCGTGCCGTTGGTGGTCCCGCTGTGGTCGGCGTCCAGGCATTTGCCCAGGCTCCGGACCGTTCCGTCGCCGGCGATGATCCAGTCCTGTGCGTAGGTGCTGTTGCAGCTCCAGATCTGGACGTGGGTGCCGTCGGTGGTGGCTGAGGACGCGTCGTCCACGCAGAGGTTCGACGCCACTCCGGAGGTGATCGGGCCGATGCGCGGCGAGGCGGGGGCCGTGGTGTCACCGGCGTAGGAGGGTGGTGCGGCGGACGGGGCCGTCGCCCAGGAGGTGTTGGGGCTGGTGCCGAGCGTGTAGCTCAGGGTGCCGCCCGCCGTGATCGCGGTGGTGGGAGCGTAGGCGTTGTTCCAGGCGGTGCCGTTCCAGGTCGCGGACTGCACGTAGGGGGCGTTGTCGGCGGCGCCGTTGCCGTTGATCGTGAGCGTCTTGCCCGACGGGAGCGTGATCACGGCCTGGGTGAACATCGGTGAGCCCAGGGCGAGATCGGCGGTGCCCGGGGTCTCGGGGTACATTCCGAGCGCGGACCAGACGTACCAGGCGCTCATCGCGCCGAGGTCGTCGTTGCCGTCGGCCAGCCCGCCGGGAGTGTTCGTCCAGATCTGGTCCTGGATCGCCCGCACCGTGCCCTGCGTCTTGTACGGCTGTCCGGTGTAGTCGTACTCCCAAGGGAGTTCGATGCTCGGCTCGTTGCCGACCCACGCGTAGCCCTTGTCGCCGGTGTAGCTGCGCAGCACGGTGTCGAGGTAGTGGTTCATCGCCGTGTTGCCACCCTTGGCGCGGGCCAGGCCGGCGATGTTGAACGGGACCATTCCGGTGTAGATCCAGGAGTCGGCCTCGACCATGTCGGTGCCGCTGGTGGGGTCGAAGCCGCCGGTCCACGAACCACTGGCGTTACGCGGTTCGACGAAGCCGGAGGCCGGGTTGAGCACGTTGCGCCAGCCCTGCGCGCGGTTGGCGTACGTCTTCTGGTTGCCGGTGTCGCCGAGGGCGCCGGCCAGGGCGGAGATCGCGAAGTCAGCGGTGTTGTACTCCAGCGTGGTGGCCACCGGACCGTAGAAGTTGCAGCAGCCATAGCTGCCGTCGTGCGGCATGTACCCGGGTGAGTTCAGGTAGTTGAGGCCCGGCCTGTCGTTGTTGGCCGTGCTCGCCTGCTTGACCATGGCGGCCAGGGCGGCCTTGGTGTCGAAGTCCTTGGCCCCGAAGGCGTAGTAGTCGGCGATGATGGCGTCCGCCGGATCACCCACCATGACGTACGACTCCCCGTTGTTCTCGGACCACTTGGGGAAGATTCCGGTTTGGGCGTAGTCGTCGACCATCGACTGCGCGGTGTCCGATGCGACCTGTGGGGCGACCAGGGCTTCGAGTTGGGCCTGCGAGCGGTAGATGTCCCAGCCGGAGTAGTTGGCGTAGGCCGCGTGGTGCCCGGTGTCCACGGTGTGCGTCTTGCCGTCGAAGCCGTAGTACTGCCCGTTGGTATCGCTGATCACGTTCGGATGCAGCAGGGAGTGGTACAGCGCGGTGTAGAAGCTCTGCTGTTGCGCGGCGGTTCCGCCGGCGATCTGAACCTTGCCGAGTGCGTCGTTCCACGCGTTCTGTGCGGCGGCGCGGGTCCCGTCGAAGTCCCACCCGTTGTTCTCCGCCGCCCGGTTGGCGGCCGCGTTGGCGACCGAGACGTACGAGACACCGACCTTGGCCTGCACGACGGGGTTGGCGGTCGTGTTGAAGGTGACGTAGGCGTTCGAGGCGGCGGCCTCGGGGGCGACCCCGTCCTTCACGGCACCAGAGCCCGTCACCCTGGGCGTCTTCCCGTGCAGTACAGGCTTGTTGGGCGTCTCCGCGGCGTTCTTGGACGCCTTTCCCCGCGTCGAGGGCGTGGTGCTCGACGCCTTGGCGAACGAGCTGCCTTGCGAGGCGAAGGGCTGGTCGAAGACCATGTCGAAATACACGGTGTAGGTGTTCCCCGCACCACAGAAGCGCCCACTGGTGACCTGGCCGCTCACCTCGGTGTTCGAGACCTTGGTGAACTGCGTCGCGCTGGCACCGTTCTGACTGCCCGTCAACTTGAAGATCAGATTGGCCTGGCTGCTCGACGGGAAGGTGAAGCGCGCCATGCCGCTGCGCGTCGTCGTGGTCAGTTCGGTGGTCACCTGGTTGTCGAGGGCCACCTTGTACGACCCGGCGGACGCCGACTCGTCGGCATGCGAGAACCCCACCGTCGCACCCGTGTTCACCGCGCCCACCGTGGGCAGCACCGGTACGTCACCGGCCGCACCGCACCCCGGCCCGGCGATGTGGGTCAGACTGAAACCGGTGATCGACGAGTCGTTGTACTCGTACCCTCCCCCGTCAGGACGCGACGGCGTGTCCGGGCTCCACTGGACCATGCCGAACGGCACATCGGCCCCAGGGAAGTCGTCCGCCTGGTTCGACGTCCCGATGAACGGGTTGACCACGGTGGCCGGCGAGGTGACGAGCTCGGGCCGCGCGGCCGCCGCCGCGGGTGCGCACAGCCCGGCCGCGACCAGCCCCGCGGCCGCGAGTACGCCGATCACGGTCGTTCCGGGAGGTCTCGACAGTCGTGTCTTCACGGGGATTTCTCCTCTGCTCGGGAGCGAGAGTATGACAACGTTGTCTCCACCGAAGAGCACGCACCGCCCAAGCGGTGACCGGAATTGACAACGTTGCCTTTGCGCTGAGACGAGGCGCCTAGCGATTCGAACGCACGAATGGAACCCGAAGGTTGCAGGCCCCTGAGGGCGCAGGCGAGAACTCCCGGTGAAGCTAGCCACAAGGCAGGGACATGTCAACGGACTCGGGCGGGCGGAGTGGAGACGTCAGACCGAGTCCGCCGGGTGCGGGAAGACCTCCCCGTGCGGGCTCGACGGGGCGTCAGGCTTGGCACACCGAAGGCGATCGACGGCCTCGACGCCACCCCTCGGGACGACGGGCCGGCTTCTGGCCCTGTCGAGCTTCGAGATCACACCGACAGGTACGATCCGGGACGACCGAACGGACGTCCAGCACACGGACAATCGGGGTGCCGTCCGCAGCACCACCACCGTCGGCGAACGCTTCGGCGAGGCGTGCCTCCAGCGCCTCGAAGGCTTCTCGCACGTGGGGCCCCCTTCGTCTTCGACCGTTCCCGGAACAGGACGACTACCGCGCACCCCGCCCCTACCGCGGCCGCTCCGGCCGCCCGTCCGTCGGCGTCTTCGCCGGCCGCGGCCCCCGCGGACCGGACCGCATCGGGGTCACGTGCTGCGCCATCGAATCCGTGGACGGCCACGAACTGGCCGTCGTGGGCCTCGCCGCCGTCTCGGGCACTCCGATCATCGACCTCAGGCCGACGACGGCGGAGTCCGTCCCGGCGAACGCCGAACAGCCGCAGGGGGTCAACGACTTGATGTCCGACTGCTTCCGGCCGTGAGCGGGGTCCGGGGAGACTCCCGGACCCCTCTCCGGCAAAGAGTCCGACGCGGCCGTACCGGGTCGGCGGGGATTCCTGCCCATTCCGCGGATTCGGTTCCGTTGCCGGGTCCGCACCCGTCCAGGCCGGCAACGACGTCAGTGCCGGTGCGGGCGCGAACACGGAACGGGAAAGCCTCACGGCCCGCCCGCCCGACCCGTCACCGCTCCGACCCCCTCGATGACCGGTGCCGGAGGCCACTTGGACAGGGAAAACGCAACTTCGACATGGCCCGCGAAGGCGGCTATCTTCACCTGGTCCTCGGCGATCGCCCACGGTCGCGCACGAGTTCGTTCAGGTTGAGCCACCGCGACGGGACGAGTTGGCCACGCCCCTCGCATTCTCGCGCCCCGCGCAAGCCACCGATCCGGGTCCACGCGAGGCAGCCCCAACCAGGGAGAGACGCATGCCCCATCTTGCTCTGTACACCTTCGGCGTCCTGAAATCACCGCTCGCCGATCCCGCACCTCTCACGCACGAGTTCTACGACGTCGGTGAAGCCGTCTACCGGAAGATCGGTCAGCACCCCGGACACCTCGCACATGCTGAAGCGACAGAGGGTGACCGGGGCATGCTCTTCGGGGCGGACTGGGGTGCATGGGGGGAGTTCGCCGTACCGACCTGGTACGTCAAAGGCCGCACGGTGGAAACCACCGCCTTGGCCGCGACCCTCTCCCTCTGGACCGACCTGCGCCCCGCCTTCGACGCCATCTACACCGGTCTGCACCGTGAGGCGCTGAACAGGCGCTACGACTGGTTCGAGAGGACAGGACACCCGAACCACGTGTGCTGGTGGGTCTCCGACGGTGTGACACCCACCTGGCAGGACGGGGTTTCCCGGCTGGAACATCTCCAGGACCACGGCTCCGCGCCGCGCGCCTTCACCTTCCACGGGTCATTCACCCCGGACGGAACTCCGGCCAGGATCAAAGACATCGGACCGAAGAGCGACCACGTTCGCTGACAAGGAAGCCTGGACGACCGGTTCGCCGCCGGCCACATCGATTCGATGGTTGCGCCCCGCTCCCCCGCGTGGGCCTCTGACAGTGCCGGTGGAAGAGCCGCGACGGTGCCGATGGACGGGCCGCGCGAGGAAATCGCCGGTGCTCTTGCCGCTCCCCGCGGAGCAGCCGTGCCGGAACCCCGCAAGGGGCGCGCGGGGCCGCTGCGCGGAGATGCCCGCTGCGCGGCGACGGCGGCGCCAGTGTGCACTTCTTCCATATTCCGACAAACCACCCTGGACGGATCACACCGTGGACTCTCGCCTCAATCCCTGCCTCAGCTTCGCCGGTGATGCCCGGCAGGCTCTGGCCTTCTACCAGGGAGCCTTCGGCGGCACCCTGGCGATCAGCGAGTACGGGGCGTCAGCGGTGGCCCTGCCGGACGGCATCATCGGCGTATCCCGGGGTCGCGGCCCCGGGGTACCGTCCGCCACCGGGACACGAACGCGGTCCGCCGCACCCGGCATCCGTGCTGCCGGAGGATGCGAAGTCACCGCGATCCGCGGGTAGTCGGCAGGATCGCCGGCAGATCCGGTGACACGGTCTCTGTCGCTTCCGAGTGGGCGCGCCTACCGCCTGACCCTCAACTCGGGGTGGTGCCGCCGCATGGCCGCCACCACTGTCTCCGCGTCCACCGGGAGAGTGGTCGCCGAGATGTTCGTCGGGCTGAATCCCATGCGCAGGTTGGCCTTGCCGGCGATTCGAGCCATGCGTGGTGCCCGCGCCAGATAGGCAACCGGGTCGCGGAGCACCAGTTCGATGACTCGTTGCGTGCTGGACCGGACCTTGATCTCGCGGATCCCGACCTCGGCGATCTCCGTCCAGCCGATCGAGCCGAGCATCACATGCGTCACACCCTCGCCGGTGAGCACGAGTTCGGGCCGCCGCCGAAGGAGGCGTCCGATCGCCAGGCAGTCACAGAGGCCGAAGAACAACACGGCGACAGCACCCATGACGGTTGCCTTGACCGTCGTGTGGTCGATCACCATCCAGGCACCCAGTACGACGAACACCGTCGCGCCCAGAACCACCAGCGAGGTGCGCCCCTTGGAGGAGCGGAAGGTGGTTTCCGGCTCAGATATTGGTTCGGTCGTCACGGATCAAACCTAGCGCGTGCCGAAATGGCTGGTCATCCGGGTGAGTGGGCTCTTCCTCATCGGCCTCCGCCCGAGCCGTCAGCGGCTTCCAGTCCTCACGACACCGGCACGACACCCCACGGGTGCCGGTGCCGGCACCGAGTTCGGCAAAGCACCTGATCCCATCGGGGTCATCACGCGCGGGACCGGACCGCAACGGCCGGTGCCGAGTCGGCTCCGGCCGCGCTGCGGGCAGCGTCGGGGATCTCCGCCGCGCGCCGGAGCGGCCCGCGGCGCGGCCGTCGGACGTTCACGACCGGGGTGCCCCCGCGCGCTGGTCGAGGGGGCGCCCGAGGGGATGTGAAGGCGAGGGCGGGCGCCCATGCTGGGGGACGCGGGTCGCCGTGCAGGGGGAGTTCGGGAATGGGGACAGGACAGGCGTGTCTGTGGGGACTGCTAGGGGCGGGACTGGTCGAGATGCGTGGAGTGTGGTCCGCGTTCCAGCCGGTCCGAGTCCCGAGATGGCCGTGGAGAGACGGCAGGGGCCGCCCGCAGGTGTGGGGCTATGTCATCGCGGTGGTCTGCCGGTTCGGCATGGCGGCCGGGATGGACGCGGTGTACGCCGCCGCGCACCAGATCACCGGTCCGTTGGCGGCGGTCACGCTGGGCATCACGGCACCGCTGCTGATCCAGCAGATGGCCGAACGCGGTGGCCCTTCGCCCGCCGATCCGCCGCGACACCCGGCCAGGAGCGGCAACGGGCACGTCGAAGGAGGAATACGTCGATCCGACCCGCGGATGGGACAACGCGGCCGGGACGAGGTCGGGCGAGAGAACGCCGAGGACGACGCCGGGGGTGCGGTCCGCAGTGACACCGCGGGAGAACCCGCTGGAGGCAATGATGTTCGCTGACTGGGGTGCGGTACTGCGCTCGGCCCGGCAACACCTGCGCCGTGGGGCCGTGTCCGCCCTGCCCCCTCAACCGGGCCTGTGGGGATGGGTCCGCGCCGCGCTCGCCTTCCAACCGGCCCACCCTGTGGCCGTCTTGGACCGGGACGTGACCCGTCCGGCGTTCAGGCACGCGATCGAGCTCTTGGCCAACAGCCGCTACAGGGAAGCGATCGCGGCCCTGTCGCCCGTGGTCCACGTCGATCCCCGGCACGGCCCGGCGTGGGCCGCCCGGGCGGCCGCGTTCCGCATGATCGGGGAGAACGAGCGCGCGATCCGCGACGCGAGCCACGCGATCGAACTCCAGCCGGATCTCGCCTGGGCGTACGCCACACGCGGTGCGCTGCATCGCCTGGAGAAGAACTACGAACAGGCCCTCCGGGACCTGAACCAGGCGATACGGCTCGACAGTGACTACGAGTGGTGCATCGCGGGGCGTGGCGAGACGTACCGGCTGATGGGGATGACCGATCGCGCCCTGGAGGACGCGAACCGGGCGCTGGAGCTCAATCCGCGGAACGACTGGGCGCTCATGAGCCGCATCGCCTCGTATCTGGACGCTCATCAGGACGACTTCGCGGTGGCGGCCTTCCGGGCGGCCGTGAACACCAATCCCGACGGCGACTGGGCTCTCGCCGGACCGGAGTTGACGTACCGCCTCATGGGCAAGGACCTCACCCGCTACCTTCAGGAGCTCGACGAGGCCTCCTGAGAACGTCCCTGCGGACCGAGCCGCGGATCCGTTCAGGGAGTGCGGGACATGCGGGAGCACCTGACGTGGCCGCCGCCCTTCCGGTGCGCTGGAATCAGAGGGGCGACCCTTCCCACACCCGGGGCTCGTCGTGGATCTGCCGCAGCAGGCCGGCGAACCAGTCACTGTCGAAAAGCAGACCGTTGTACCGCGCCGGGATCCTGATGCCGTTGGTCACCGCGGTGGGCGTCCCCGGTCCTCTCGGTTCCTTCGCTCCGCCGGCCCGCTCGTAGGCCTTCTCGGAAGCGGTGACGAAGGAGCGGTACTTCATGCTCCTGACGGCCGAGTCGAACACCGGGCGAAGAGGCGGACGCGGCCGAGTACGGCGAACTCGCCAACGGAGTCCGCCAGGCGTTCCACGACGAGTTCGTGACGCAGGGCGGCCGGATCGAGGCTGAATCCCGCCAATACCCGGGCAAACATCATGGGCGCGCGATCATCGTATCGAGTTAACGTCGCCGACTTTCCTTGGTCCACGGAGCGAAGCGGCCGCTACGGTTCATCTGGATCCGGACGGATTTCCCTTGAATACCCCTTTTCCCCTGTTGGCCGATTCCCCCACGGGTGCCATCGCCGCCCTGAGTAAGGAGAGCTCGCCCCGATGACTGTTGACTCGATGCCGGAAGCGCGACCGGAGCCACCCCGGCAGACCAGCCTCGGCACGGCGGCCGCCCGCAACCTCTCCACCACCACCAAGTCCGCTCCACAGATGCAGGAGATCACCTCTCGCTGGCTGCTGAGGATGCTCCCCTGGGTGGAGACCAAGGGTGGGGCCTACCGGGTGAACCGCCGTCTGACCTACACCGTCGGCGACGGGAGCGTGGAGTTCATCCAGGACGGCGCCGACGTCCGGGTGATCCCCCGTGAGCTCGGTGAACTGGCCCTGCTGCGCGGCTTCGACGACGAGGAGGTGCTGACTGCCCTCGCCGATCGGTGCGTCCAACGCGACTTCCGCGCAGGCGAGACACTGGTGGAGCGCGGGGCGCCCGCGGATCGGCTCCACCTGATCGCCCATGGCCGCATCAGCCAGACCTCCGTCGGCAGGTACGGCGAAGAGGTCGCCCTGGACGTACTCGCCGACGGCGACCGGTTCGGGGACAACGCCCTGCTGGACGGGGACGCCCGGTGGGAACACACCGCCACCGCCGAGACCTCGGGCATCCTGCTGACCCTGTCTCGTGCCGACTTCGAGGCCGTGCTGTCCGCGGCGTCAAGCCTCCGAGACCATGTCGAAGAGTTCAAGTCGCTCCCCCGTCAACGGCAGAACCACCGTGGCGAGGCGGAGATCGCGATGTCGGCCGGCCACACCGGTGAGCATGAGCTGCCCGGCGCGTTCGTCGACTACGAACTGAAGCCGCGCGAGTACGAACTCTCGGTCGCGCAGACCATTCTGCGGATGCACACCAGGGTCGCCGACCTCTACAACGGGCCGATGAACCAGACGAAGGAGCAGCTCAGGCTCACCATCGAGGCATTGCGCGAGCGCCAGGAACACGAGCTGATCAACAACAGGGAGTTCGGCCTGCTCCACAACGCCGACTTCAAGCAGCGCCTCCAGACGCACTGCGGCCCACCGACCCCGGACGACATGGACGAGCTGCTGTGCCGCCGTCGCGGGTCGAAGTTCTACCTCGCGCACCCCAGGACCATCGCGGCGATCGGGCGTGAATTCAACGCGCGCGGGCTCTGTCCGGACCACGTCGACCTCGGCGGCCAGCAGGTCCCGGCCTGGCGCGGGGTTCCCATCCTGCCCTGCAACAAGATCCCCATCACGAAGGAGCGCACCAGCTCGATCCTCTGCATGCGTACCGGCGAGGACAACCAGGGCGTCATCGGCCTTCATCAGACGGGCCTGCCGGACGAGTACGAACCGGGTCTGTCGGTCCGGTTCATGGGCCTCAACGAACAAGCGATCAGCTCCTACCTCGTCAGCACCTACTACTCCGCCGCCATCCTCGTGCCGGACGCGGTAGGTGTGCTGGAGAACGTGCAGATCGCCCGCTGGCCCAGGTAGCGGGCTCGGTCCGCAAGGCACGGTACGACACCCGGCCCCTCCCGGTTCGTCGCACATGCCCGAACGGGCCCTGGACAGCCGCCCACCCCACCAAGGAGCCACCCATGCCCGCGCCTGAGCCAACGCCTCCGCAGTCGAGCCTGCCGACGGCCGCTGCCGACTTCGGGGCGCACGTCCTCGCCGAATGCGCAGCCCGCGCCCGCGACATCAAGACTGCCACCGGCGGCTCACCCCGTGCGCTGTCCTTGCCCGCACCACCCGCGCATCCCGCACCGCCCGCGCCTCCCGTGCCGACGCCACCTCCTCCCGATGCCCCGGCAGCCATGGTGCCGACACCGGGTCTCGACCTGGAACGGATCCTGCGCGGCCCCAGCGGCTTGGGCACGACGGCCCTGCGCCTGACCCTGCGGGAGCGGCTGCCGACGCCCTCGGAGCCGCCGGCAGCCGCGGCGGAAGGCAGACCGATCCCGGGCCTCTACCACCACGAGGTGGCCGAGCCCGATCCGGTGCGGGTCGAGGAGGTCAGCCGACGCATCAAGTCCTGGGCACTGGAGGAGGTCTCGCTGTATCCCGAGGACTGGGAGGAGCAGTTCGACGGATTCTCCGTGGGCCGCTACATGGTCGGCTGCCATCCGGACGCGCCCACCGTCGACCACCTGATGATCGCGACCCGCCTGATGGTGGCCGAGAACGCGGTGGACGACTACTACTGCGAGGACCACGGCGGCTCGCCCGTCGGCCTCGGTGAACGCCTTCTGCTGGCGCACACCGCACTCGACCCCCTGTACACGACGGAGGAGTACCAGGCGCAATGGGCGAAGTCGCTCCACGCGGACGCGCCTCGGCGCGCCTACCGCTCCGCCATGGACTACTTCCTCCGGACGGCCAGCCCTTCCCAGGCCGACCGGTTCCGGCACGACATGGCCCGGCTTCACCTGGGGTATCTCGCCGAAGCCGCCTGGGCCCAGCTGGACCACGTACCCGAGGTGTGGGAGTACCTGGCGATGCGCCAGTTCAACAACTTCCGCCCCTGCCCGACCATCACCGACACCGTCGGCGGCTACGAACTGCCGATGGACCTGCATGCCCAGGCCGCCATGCAGAAGGTCATCGCGCTCGCGGGAAACGCGACGACCATCGTGAACGACCTGTACTCGTACACCAAGGAGCTGGACGCTCCGGGCCGCCATCTGAACCTGCCCGTCGTGATCGCCGAGCATGAGGGCCGCTCCGACCGGGACGCCTACCTGAAGGCGGTCGAGGTCCACAACGCCCTCATGCACGACTTCGAGACCCAAGCCGCGGCCCTGTCCACCGACTGCCCCGTCCCGAGTGTGCAGCGCTTCCTGCGGGGCGTGGCCGCGTGGGTCGACGGCAACCACCACTGGCACCGGACCAACACCTATCGCTACAGCCTGCCCGACTTCTGGTAACAAGAATGGACTCATCTGTGACCCGTACGCCCAGCACCGAACTCACCGCCACCGACGCCGCTCTGCGCATCCCCGGCCCGGCGACTCCCTACCAGGGAGACATCGCCCGCTACTGGGACGGGGAGGCCAGGCCGGTGAACCTGCGTCTCGGTGATGTCGACGGTCTCTACCACCACCACTACGGCATCGGTGAGGTCGACCACTCCGCGCTCGGCGATGCCGAGGACAGCGAGAGCGAGAAGAAGCTGATCGCCGAGCTCCACCGACTGGAGTCGGCGCAGGCCGATGTCCTCCTCGAGCACCTCGGCGACATCGGGCGTGACGACACCCTGGTGGACGCCGGCTGCGGGCGCGGCGGATCGATGGTGATGGCGCACCAACGCTTCGGATGCAAGGTCGAAGGCGTCACGCTGTCGGCCAAGCAGGCCGAGTTCGCCAACCGGCGGGCCCACGAACTCCGCATCCAGGACCACGTCCGCGCCCGCGTCTGCAACATGCTCTCCACGCCCTTCGAGACCGGGCAGGCCGCGGCCTCGTGGAACAACGAGTCGAGCATGTACGTCGACCTGCAGGACCTCTTCGCGGAACACTCCCGCATCCTGGAGGTCGGCGGTCGCTATGTGACCATCACCGGCTGCTGGAACCCGCGGTACGGCCAGCCGTCGAAGTGGGTCTCCCAGATCAACGCGCACTTCGAGTGCAACATCCACTCGCGCCGGGAGTACCTGCGGGCCATGGCCGACAACCGCCTCGTGCCGCAGGCCGTCATCGACCTCACCCCCGCCACTCTGCCCTACTGGGAACTGCGGGCAACGTCTTCGCTGGTCACCGGAATTGAGGACGCGTTCATCAACTCCTACAAGGACGCGTCCTTCCAGTACCTCCTCATCGCCGCCGACCGAGTCTGACCTTCTGCCGCCCGGGAGGGCCCGCCCCTGACGGGACGGGCCCTCCTCTCGCAGTGCCGGTGCCTGGACCGGCACCCCGGAATCCGGCACGTCCCCCTCTTCCGCGCCTGTCGGCCCGACTTCCAGGACGGCTGGTGTCGCACCTTCCCCTTCTGCGGGTCAGCGCCCCGGCCAGCCGGTGTAGCCCTCGGCAAGGCAGGTCGAGCCGGCACGGGAGGCGACGATGCCGGTCAGCTCGCCCATCTGCCGCTGCTCGTCGAACTCGCTCGCGTCCGGAAGGCGGTGGAGCATCGTGGTCATCCAGTAGGAGACGTGCTGGGCCTTCCAGACCCGGGCCAGGGCCCGGTCGCTGTACGCCTGGAGCGCCTGCTCATCGCCTGTCCGCAGGGTGCGCTCGATGGCTTCGGCCAGGACCCGCACGTCTGCCAGCGCGAGATCGAGGCCCTTGGCTCCGGTCGGTGGGACGGTATGCGCCGCGTCCCCGGCCAGCAGCAGCCGACCGTGCCGCATCGGTGTCTGCACGAAGCTGCGAAACGGCAGCACCGTCTTTTCGAGGACAGGGCCTTCGTTGAGCCGGAAGCCGTCCTCGCCGGCGAGTCGGCTCTGGAATTCCTCCCAGATCCGGTCGTCGGGCCAGGTGGCCGGGTCCTCGGCGGGGTCGCACTGGAAGTACAGGCGCTGCACCGTCTCGGTGCGCCGGTTCACCAGGGCGAAGCCGCGCTCGGAGCGCGCGTAGATGAGCTCGGACGCACTCGGGGCGGTCTCGGCCATGATGCCGAACGGCGCAGCCTGACGCGTACAGCCGATGGCGCATTGTCCGGAATCGCGCCTCCTGAGACCACGACGGCTCAGGACGTGGCGGACACCAGGCCGATCCGGTGGGCCAGGACGACGGCCTGGACGCGGTCGCGCAGGCCGAGTTTGGTCAGGATCCGCGACACATAGGTCTTCACCGTCTCGGGCGTGATGAACATCGCCGTGGCGATCTCCGCGTTCGACAACCCCTCGGCGATCAGTCGAAGCGCCTCCAGTTCGCGGACGGTCAGCGCGCTCACGGCTTCCTCCCTGGCCGGCCGTGAGGTGTCGGCCGGGCGCAGCCGTTCGGCGAAGTGGCCGATGAGGTGGCGGGTGACGGCCGGTGACAGCAGTGCCTCGCCCCGGGCGACCGTCCGGATCCCGCCCACCAGCTCCGCGGGGGGCGAGTCCTTGAGGAGGAAGCCGCTCGCTCCGGCCCGGAAGGCATCGTAGACGTGCGCGTCGACGTTGAAGGTGGTGACGACCAGGACCTTCGGTGGTGCCACGGCGTCGGGGCCGGCCAGTATGCGGGTCGCCTCGATGCCGTCGAGCAGGGGCATGCGGATGTCCATCACGACCACATCGGGGCGCAGTCGCCGCGCGGCCTGGACCGCGGCGTGCCCGTTCTCGGCCTCTCCTACGACCTCCAGGTCGGGCTGGGCGGAGAAGATGGTGACATAGCCGGTGCGCACCAACTCCTGGTCGTCACAGACGAGTACGCGGATCGGCGGCGGTGCATCGCTCACGGGTCACTCCTGCGCGGGCTGGACGGGGATCACGGCACGGACGCGGAACCCGCCGTCGGGCCGGGGGCCTGCCACCAGTTCACCATCGAGCATCCGAACCCGTTCACGCAGCCCGGTCAAGCCTCGTCCGCCGCCACGGCCCGCCTTTCGGGCGGCCGGTGCGGTGGCCGCGGAGGGGGCGGGGCCTTCGGTGGCCACCTCGATCTCGATGTGCTCGTCGCCGTGCTGGACCAAAACCTGTGTCCGTCGCCCGGTCGCGTGCTTCATCGCGTTGGTGAGCGCCTCCTGCACCACGCGGTACGCGGCCAGCTCCACCTCCACGCTCCGCGCCCGCCACTCGCCCCGCTCGGTGAACTCGACGGGCTGGCCCGATGTACTGGCCCGCGCGACCAGGTCCCTCACCTTTCCCAGGGTGGGTGCCCGGTCCGCGGAGGCGGAGGCGGACTCACCGGTCGCCTCCAACACACCGAGCAGGTACCGCAGTTCGGTGAGCGCCCGGCGACCGGTGTCGCTGACAGCCGTCAGACCGTCAACGGCGCGTTCCGGCGCGGACGTGAGCAGGAACTGCGCCGCGTCGGCCTGTACCACCATGGCCGTCACATGGTGGGTCACCACGTCGTGCAGTTCGCGCGCGATGCGTGCGCGCTCGGCGGCCTCGGCCACCTCGACGGCCAGCCGCCGCCGCTCGGCCTCCTCCGCCCGACGCCTGCGTACGCCGCCGCCCACCAGCCAGACCCCGGCCAGGACCAGGAAGAAGGCGAGGTGGTCCGGGATCCGCTGCGGTGAGCCGAGGCGGTGCAGGACGACCGCCAGCACGGCGTAGCCCGCGCTCGCCCCGGCGGCGAGCGCGCGGCGGAAGGAATTCTGGTGGGCCCCGACGGAGTACAGGGCCGCGTAGAGCCCGACAGTCCCGAACGTCGCCGGACAGCCCAGTGCCTGATGCGCCGCGAAGGCACAGCCGACGACGGCGAGGCAGGCCGCGGGCCAGCGGGTACGCACCGCCAGCGGCAGGGTCAACGCCAGGGTCAGCCCGATGCTCAACGGGCTTGACGGGTGATCAGGCAGGTCGCCGATCTGCGCCCCGATCTGCGACAGGGTCGGGACGAAGGCCAGCACGGTGAGAACCAGCGCCGGAACGCCGTCCTTGACCGATTGCCGACGCCCTGTCAGCCAATCGAGCGGCCTCCGCGGCCACCTGAACTTCATCACGTCCGACTCCGTTCCGTTCCGGTCAGCCGCAGGGGGGTGCTGCGCACGGCTCAGCGGGCGACGCGCCGACGGGGCAGCAGACCGCCCCGACGGTGGGCGAGGACGAACATCGAAACCGCCAGCGCCACACCGATGAGGACGGTAACCATCGACGCCTCCAGACCGAAACTACCGCCGGTCAGTGGGCCCGAACCGCTGACGTGCACGGACAGCAGCCCCTCGGCGGTGTTGCCCGAGACCGGGATGCCGAGCAGTTGCTCGGTGGCGTTCCAGGCGAAGTGCAGACCCACGACGAACCAGATGCTGCGCCGCCACAGGAACGCCGCTCCGAGCATCGCGCCCGCCTCGATGGCGATCGACAGTCCGCTCCACGCGGTGGCACCAGGGTTGGCCAGGTGCGCGGCACCGAAGAGCAACGCGGTGATCGCGACGGCGGCACGGCTGCCGAACATCCGCTCCAGGGCCTGCAGGGCCAGGCCGCGGAACATCAGCTCCTCCGTGACCGCCGCGCCCGCCTGGACGGCGACCGCGGACGCCACGACGGAGAAGAAGCCGTTGCCGGCCCAGGACAACGAGTAGCCTCCGCAAGCCGCGATCACCAGGGCGGACACGAGGATGAAGCCCAGGCCGAGCGCGCCGCCGAGCATGGCCTCCCGCACGGCCCCGTGCCGGGCGATCTCCGGCATCGGCCGTCGCGCGACGAAGCGCATGACCGCCCAGTAGACCACCACCGCGGCGACCGCTCCCAGCACCGGCACCGGTCCGGGGCCGGCCGCCGTCACAGCCGAGACCGCGCCGACGCCGACGATTCCGATCAGCATCCAGCCGAGCGGAGAGCGGCAGATCCGGCCGACGCGGCCGACGCTCTGACCAGAGACGTCCGCGAGCGGATCGTGGCCCGCCTCGTGACCGGCCTCGTTCCCTGCGGTGGATGACGTGTGCATCATGGCCTCCCCTTGGTGGTCGGCCGCACCGGCTGCGGCCCGACAACCACGCTAGGAACACCGCGACATCCGCGATTCAGCCGCTAGCCGACAACGCCGGTAGCTCTCACGGGGGATGTGCTCGGCCGAAGTTCCCTGCTGTGCTCCGCCGGTTCGGCCGGGAGCATCACCTGCGGCGGCGGCAACGCCACCCGACTGCCCGTCATATCGACCGAGTACGGCCGCTGGGGCGGTATGGCCACAACCACCGAAGCGTCGGGAGAACAAGCTGACGACTGTTCCGCACCTGCCAGAGGACGGCTGTTCATCTGGAGATGCCCGACGCCGACATGAACGTGATCGTGACCGTGATCCACGGCTCCGCTCCGTCACACGGTGTGACGAAGGCGCTCAGACGATCTGGATGACGCGCTTGCCCCGGACTCCGCCGGCCTCCAGGGCGCGATGGGTGTCCCCGACCACCGTGGCCGCCGTGCAGGCGTCCGCGCCGCCACCCTCTACCGGTACTTCCCCCCGCGCGTCACGCTCGTGACCGCCGCCTTCGCCGAACAGCTGAGCCTCTGTGCGAGCGCACTTCGCCATCGCACGTCGCAAACTTTCAGAAGTGTCTTCCGAGGAAATCTCCGATGACGACTCGGCCTCCGGCTTCGGCAGACTACTAATAGCCCTTCAGGAACGCGGGTCGGTCGATCGCGCCTATCGCGCGGGAACATGCCCGGAGGCCGGGTGTCCCTGCCCGTGTCACCGTCAGTCGCCAACCTGAAAGCGAATACACCCGTTCAGTGACAATGTGTCAGCGAAAACTGGGAAATCTCGTTTGCCCAGCCAGGAACCGCCGTCGGTAAAGGTTCGGAACATTGGCCATCCGCTGCCGCTGCCAGAGCAGACCAAATGCGTGACTGCGAACGCTGCAAGTCCAGACGAACCGTGGAACGTTCACCGAGGTGCGCAGGTTCTCAACCCAGAACGTCACGACAAACATGCGCGGAATCCGTCCGAGGGCAGCAAATACCCTGCCGGACACGGCGGTTGCCGCATCCGGCAGGGGTCCATCGCCTAGGGGCCACCGGGGCCGCGGACATCAGTGGCTTGGCGCACGCGCCCGGTCTGCCACTCGACGGCGGGCGGGAGCCGGGCTTTCCACTCGGCCGGATCGACGGGCCGGGCCCTGCCCGGATCAGCCGAGGGTTCGCTCCAGCCGCTCCGCCACCAGCTTCACGAAACGCCCGGGCTCCTTCGGCCGGTCGCCCTCCGCGAGTACGGCGAGGCCGTGCAACAGGTGTGCGGTGCCGACGAGTTCGCCGTTGCCCCCGCGCTCCTCGTACGCCTTGTTCAAGCCCTGCACGAGGGAGTGATCGGGGTTGAGTTCGAGGATCCGTCTGGTGGCCGGGATCTCCTGGCCCATGGCCCGGAACATGTTCTCCAGCGCCGGAGTGAGGTCGTGCGAGTCGGAGACGACACAGGCCGGGGACACGGTGAGGCGCGTCGAGAGGCGGACGTCCTTGACCTCTTCTCCCAGCTGTTCCTTCATCCATCCCAGCAGACCGGCGTAGGCCTCGGTCTGCTTCTCCCGCTCGTCGTCGGCCTGCTCCTCGCCCTGGACGTCGAGGTCGATCTCGCCCTTGGCCACGGACCGCAGACGCTTGCCCTCGAACTCGCCCACAGCGTCGACCCATACCTCGTCGACAGGGTCGGTGAGCAGCAGGACCTCGATGCCCCGGGCCCGGAACGCCTCCATGTGCGGGGAGTTCTCGATGCTCTGCCGGGAAGACCCCGTCATGTAGTAGATGTCGTCCTGCCCGTCCTGCATCCGCTCCACGTACTGCTGGAGCGAGGTCGGGGTGTCCTCGCCGTGGGTGCTGGCGAAGGACGCGACGGCCAGCAGGAGGTCACGGTTGTCGGTGTCGCTGAGCAGCCCCTCCTTCAGTACGGCGCCGAACTCCCCCCAGAACGTGGCGTACTTGTCGGCGGCCTTCGTCTTCATCTCCTTGACCGAGGACAGCACCTTCTTGGTCAGCCGGCGCTGGATCATCAGGATGTGCCGGTCCTGCTGGAGGATCTCCCGGGAGACGTTGAGCGAGAGATCCTGCGCGTCGACGACACCCTTGACGAAGCGGAGGTACGGCGGCAGCAGCGCCTCGCAGTCGTCCATGATCAGTACGCGCTTGACGTACAGCTGGAGGCCACGCCGGAAGTCCCGGGTGAACAGGTCCTCCGGTGCGTGGGCCGGGAGGAACAGCAGCGCCTGGTACTCGAAGGTGCCCTCGGCCTGGAGGCGAATCGTCTCCAGGGGGTCCCGCCAGTCGTGACTGACGTGCTTGTACAGCTCGTGGTGCTCGTCGTCCGAGACCTCGTCGCGCGAGCGCGCCCACAGGGCCTTCATGGAGTTCAGGGTCTCGGACCCGGGTGTGTCGTCACCTTCGCCCTCCTGGGCGACGAGCCGGATCGGCCAGGTGATGAAGTCCGAGTACCGCTTGACGATCTCCTTGATCTTCCAGGCGGAGGTGTAGTCGTGCAGCTGGTTGTCGGGGTCGGCCGCCTTGAGGTGCAGCGTGACGGCGCTGCCCTGGGGCGCGTCGTCGACCGTCTCCAGGGTGTACGTGCCTTCACCGCGCGAAGACCACCGGGTGCCGCTGCGCTCCCCCGCGCGCCGGGTCACCAGGGTCATCTCGTCGGCCACCATGAAGCCGGAGTAGAAGCCGACGCCGAACTGTCCGATGAGCCCCTCGGCTCCGGCGGCGTCCTGAGTCTCTTTCAGCTCCTTGAGGAACGCCGCCGTGCCCGAATTGGCGATCGTGCCGATGAGTTTGCCGACCTCGTCGTACGACATCCCGATGCCGTTGTCCCGCACCGTGAGCGTACGGGCGTCCTCGTCGACTTCGATCTCGATGCGCGGGTCGGACGTGTCGACGTCGAGGCTGTCGTCCTGAAGCGCGGCGAGGCGCAGCTTGTCGAGCGCGTCGGAGGCGTTGGAGACGAGTTCGCGGAGAAAGACGTCCTTGTTCGAATACACCGAGTGGATCATCAACTGGAGCAGTTGACGGGCTTCGACTTGGAACTCGAACGTCTCGGTCGTCATGATGCGTGTGTCCTCACAGGTTCCTGGCTCACCGAATCGGGCGACAGACACTCTAAGTCACCACGTGGGCACATGGTCACCGTCTTCGGAAGTGAGCGGTGGAATCGTGCGTGCCCTGCCCCTGCGCTCGCCGAACGCGACCACGGTGTGGGCGTGGCCGAGCCCACGACGGGAATCCGGTACCGCTCCACCGACTCCTGGGCGAGACTGCGACAAGCCCCGCTCCAGCCCGATCCCCATCGGGCCACTGGCCGAGGGCGGCGGCTCTCCACCGACCAGGAAGACATTCTCGTGGCCGAATTCGCGACCGAACCGGACAGTGAGTTCCTGACGCGTGTCTCGGAGGTCGCTTTCGACCTCGGGCAGGACCGTTTCCGGCTCACGTCGCTCGGACTCCGGTCCCGCACCATGGAGTTCAGCGAGGTCGTGGGTCCGTCGGAGCCGCCCGTCTACTTCGAGGGCGAGCCGCCCGGCACCGGGCGCGAGGCACGGCGCGTGTACGACTGGCAGCCCGCCGCCGACGCGCCGTCCTGGATGAACATGGCGTGGTTGCTGGACGATCTGGCCGCCTGGGTCGATCAGATGGCCGGCGACGGCATCACCCTGGTCGGCCTCGAAGCGCCGGAGCCGCACTGGTGCGACGTGCTGGTCCTCGACGGCGACACTCGCTGTCGGGTCCGGATGGCGCTGGCCGATCGGCGCGACGTCCTGGATTTCCCTGGGATGTATCTGCGGGAGATGTTCGCCGAGGGCCGCTACGACGCCTACTTGACGGAGGACCGGTCGGTGGTCGACCTGCGCGGAGTCCTTTGAGGCGGACGGCCGCCTCGCTCCCGACTCTGCTGTCCGTGGGTCCGTCGGTCCGTGCTCCATGCGCGGAAGGCGGAATCGTCCCCGGCCGCTGCCGGCCGCCTCAGGCCGGGGCCGCGGCGACGCAGAACTCGTTGCCCTCCGGGTCGGCCATCACGACGTGGTGTCCGTCGAACTCCTGCAGGACGGTCCCGCCCGCCTTCACCAGCCGCTCGGACTCCGTCTTGATCCGTGCCCACCGCTCACCGGCACTGCCGTGTCCCGGTACACGAACGTCGAGGTGCAGCCGGTTCTTCGCCGTCTTCGGTTCGGGGACCTTGAGGATGGAGAGGCGGGGGCCGGCGCCGTCGGGGTCGCAGAGCCATGCCCCGTCGTCCTCGGAGTCGTCCTCCGGCAGGTCGAACTGCGCGAGCCATTCCTCACGGGTGGTGAAGGGAGGGGGCGGCGGCTCGTCGATGTAGCCCAGTGCCGTCTTCCAGAACTCGGCCAGGAGCCGTGCGTCCGCGCAATCCAGGGTCAGATCGATTTTGGTTGCCGTGTCAGGACCGTACTGCACACCTCTGACAACAGTCGCTGCCACCGGTTCCCGTGATCATTCGGGGGACGTCGACCGGCTGTGGTGGACGCGGGGGCCGTACCCGCCGTGCAGCGTCTCGTGCTGGGGACGGGAGGGCGGCGGGCCTGTGGACGGCAGGCCGAACGGGGCAGTCTTGAGGTGGAGCCGCGGCGGCGGCCGCTCACGGACGACCGCTCCGCGAGCGGATGGTCGTGGCGCTGACCTGCACGACGCGGCGTAACGTCGTTGGCGGCGGTTCGTCAACGGGAGTGCATCTGTCGATCTTCGCACGGATGGATCAAGAAGTGATGTGTGCAGGCGGCGATGGGCAGCGAGGCGGCGGGACGCGAAGCCGCGCCGGAACATTCCCGTGGGCGAACGGCGAGGCGGCCGCCACAGCGCGGCGGGCGCTGGCGACCTGGGTGGCCCAGCGGAGCGGCGACCCGCTGGCGGTGGTGGACGAGTGGGCGCTCGCCACGCCGGGCAAGCTGGTGCGGCCGGTGCTCCTGCTGGAGTCGGCGGCAGCGGTGGGCGGCTCCTGGGAGCAGGTGCTGCCCGCGGCGCTGGGGCTGGAGCTCGCGCACGTGGGGAGTCTGCTGCACGACGACATCATCGACGGGGACGATCTACGGCGTGGCAGGGCCGCCGTACACAGGCAGTTCGGCGATGAGCTCGCGATCCTGGCTGGAGACGGGCTGCTGTTCGCCTCGTTCGAGCAGATCGCGCGGTGCGGTGAACGTGGCGTGGCCGCCGAAGCGGTGCGGCGGGCCTGCGGGCTGATGGCCGCCGCCGGCAGGGACCTCGCCGCGGGAGTGGCCCTCGAGCTCGCCTTCACCGGCGCCGCGCGGGAGCGTCGTGGCGAGTCGGTTCTCGCCGACTACGTGGAGATGGTGCGGCTCAAGACGGCGGCCCTGTTGAGGTGCGCGTGCGAGATCGGCGCCGTTCTCGGCGGCGGCGGCGTCGGTGAGGTGCGGGCGCTGGCGGCCTACGGTCAGGCTCTCGGGATCGCCTTCCAGATCCGCGACGACCTGCTCCCGTACACCTCCACCGTCGCACGGGAGGGGAAACCGGACGACAGCGACCGCCGCAACGACCGGCCCAGTCTGCCGCTGATCCTGGTCGGCGTTCTGGGCGGCGCCGCGGCCCGGACGCGACTGTCGGCCCTCGTCGAAGACGATTCCGTGGGCGGCCGGGAGCGACTGACGAAACTGCTGGAGGAGACGGGGGCGCTCGAGCGCGCGCAGATGGTTGCCCGGGAGTACGCGCTGACGGGCCACGCGGCCCTGGACGAGATTCCCGCCGGCGCGCATCGTGAGGTGCTGCGGGATCTGATCGGCGTCGTCGCCGGGACCCTGTGTGCCTCGCGACCGGCCGGGATGGCGTGGTGAGGCGTCCCGGAGCCCCGCGGATCGATGACCTTCAGCTGCGGCCCGAGTCCTCGCGCGACGCTCTCGATCACCCGGACGCAGTACGGCCGTGACACCCGCGCCGCACTCCCCCACCCCCAACGCGCCGACCCGCAGGCCCGTGGTCACCGCGGCCGGGGCTCGTCGGACGGGTCGACGGTGGCGGCCGCGTCCCGCAGGGCGTCCAACAGGGCGCGCAGGGAGGGCTGTTCGAGGGCGGTCTCCCGGACGGCCGCGGAGATCACCCGAATCGGCTCGGGGTTGCGGACCGGGCGCACGACGACACCGGGGTGCCGGTTGCGCAGGCCGAGCCGCGGCATCAGACCGACGCCGAGTCCCGCCGCGACGAAGCCCTGCGCGGTGGCGTAGTCCTCGCTCTGGACGGCGAAGTCGGGGCTGAACCCGGCCGCCGCGCAGGAGTCGAGGACGGGCTGGAGACAGGGGCCGGGAGGCTCGCTGCCGACCCACTGCTCACCGGAGAGCGCGTGCAGGTCGATCACCTCCTTGTCGGCGAACGGGTGGCCGAGGGGCAGGACGGCCGCGTACGGGTCGTCGAGGAGGTGGACGAGCCGGAAGCCGCCGCTTGTGGGGCCCTGGCCCTGGACCAGCACGGCCAGGTCGGCCCGGCCCCGCACCACCTCCCGCAACGGATCGTCCGGGTCGGTGAGTTCGAGGTCGACGCGGACGCCGGGGTGCTCGGCGCGGACTCTGGCCAGGGCGGGGGCCACCAGCGTGGAGCCCGCCGTGGCGAAGTAGCGGACGGACAGCCGTCCGGTGCGGCCGGCCCGGAGGTCGGCGAGCGCGGTCTCCGCGCGGGCGACCGCCGAGCCGATCAGCACCGCGTGCTCGGTGAGCAGCAGCCCGGCCGCCGTCGGACGCACGCCGCGGCCGACGCGTTCGAGCAGCGCCGTTCCGGCCTGTTTCTCCAGCGCCGCCACCTGCTGGCTGACGGCGGACGGGGTGTATCCCAGGTGGGCCGCGGCGGCGGTGACCGTGCCGCTGGTGACCACCGCGCGCAGGACCTGCAGTCGCCTCACATCAAGCATGTAGCTCAGCTTAACGGTATGGGTAGAACCATTTGCTTGTCCTCAACCCTCGATTGAGGCACCGTCGTTGAGCGGGACGAGAGAGCCAGCCGACGAGAACGGGAAACGGGGGAATCTCCATGGGTGACAACAGGGGTGCGCGGGGTCTGCGGGGCGGGTTACGGGTGGCCGTGCTCGCCCTGTTGTGGGGCTCGACCTTCCTGTGGATCGAGCTGGCGCTGCGCGGGCTGTCCCCGCTCCAGGTCACCTTCTCGCGCTGCGCCCTCGGCGCGCTCGTCCTCGTCGTCGCCTGCCGTGCGACCGGACACCGGCTGCCGAGGGGCGTCGCGATCTGGCGGCACATCGTCGTCGCCGCCTTCTTCTGCAACGCCCTGCCGTTCGCTCTGTTCAGCCTGGGCCAGCAGACCGTCGGTTCCGGGCTCGCGGGCGCCCTGAACGCCACGACCCCGCTGTGGTCGACCGCCCTCGGTCTCGCCCTCGGTTCGGAACGCGGGCTGCGGCCGGTACGGCTGACGGGTCTTCTGCTCGGCTTCGCCGGCACGATCGTCATCTTCGCCCCCTGGCGGACGTCCGGGGGCGCGGGCTGGGGCGCCCTCGCGATCCTGGGCGCGGCCGCCAGTTACGCCGTCGCGTTCACGTACATGGGCCGCACCCTGGTCCGCCGAGGCACGCCCACGATCTCGCTCTCCGCGGCCCAACTCGTCGCCGCGAGCGGGCTGACCGCCCTCGCGATGCCGGTGGGCGGGCTGGAGCCGGTCGACCCCGGCCCCACGGTCCTGGTCGCGGCCGTCGTCCTCAGCGTCCTCTGCACCGCGATCACCTTCCACCTCACCTACCGGATCATCAACGACGAGGGCGCGACCAACGCCGCGGTGGTCGGCTATCTGCTGCCGGTGGTGTCCGTGCTGCTGGGAGCGGTCGTCCTGGGCGAGGACCTGAGCGTCCGGGTGGTTCTGGGGATGACCGTGGTGCTGGTGGGCGTGGGGATGACGCGGAGGCAGGAGCCGGACGGAGAGGGTGAGGTTCCGACGGAGGCAGGGGCTGTCGCTGCGACTGAGGCTGTCGCTGCGACTGAGGCTGTCGCTGCGACTGAGGCTGTCGCTGCGACTGAGGTTGTCACTGGGGCTGAGGTTGTCACTGGGGCTGAGGCTGCGCGACCTGTGGGCGCTGCCGAGGAACCTGCCGTCGGGGAGGGGGACTTCCAGGGGCTTGCTCCGGAGCCCCGCCGGGTCGAGACCGGGCCCGCGCCGGTGGAACACCGGGCCGAGGCTTCACGCCTCTTGTGAAGAGTGCCTGTCGGCACCGGAGCGCCGCCCGGCGGCGCGGAGGGCGCCGCCGTGCCCGGGGTCCGGCCCCACTCGACCCGCCGGGCCAGGTGGCGGCCGGGCGGACCACCCTCCGGACGACCAACGGTGGTTCGTCCGGAGGGTGGTCCGCCTGAAGGGTGGTTCGTCCGGAGGGGCGAGGAGCCTGTCGCCGTCCCTCTTCCTGTCCGAGATCCAGCGGCGTCCCGCTGCGGCCTCGTGACCGACGGCTCCTGGGCGGTCAGGTCGTGCCCTTTGCCCTGGCGATCCTCGGGGACTCGGCCCACCCCTCCGCCGATGGCCAGAGTCCGGCGCCGCCCGCCGGCACCCGTGCAGCACCTGGAGTACGAGTGCCGACCTTCTCCGCACTTCCATGGTTCGACCGGCGCGCTTCACCAGGTCGTCGAGGCTTACGGCGACCCAGGAACTCCCACGGACCGGGAGTAGATTTGAGTGGCTGTTCTCGACTTGGTACGGCCGAGTCCAGATGAGGATGGCCGCGAAGTGGAGGGCGGCCTGGTAAGCGATGGCGAGCTTGTCCGTCCGCATGGCAAGGCCACCCCACGACGCAATGACCGGAACCTGGTTTCATGATCGCGTCGCGGGCTCCTACAGTGCGGGCATGATCTCGCAGAGCTATCTCTCCGAACTGTTCTCGCTGGACGGCCGGGCAGCCCTGGTGACGGGCGGCAGCTCGGGCATCGGCCGGGCCATCGCCGGAGCCCTCGCCCGAGCGGGGGCGAGCGTGGTGATCGTGGCGCGCAAGGAGGCGGAACTGGCAGCCGCTGCCGATGAGTTGGCGGCGGACGGTTGCCGGACCGGCTGGGTGAGCGCCGACCTGAGCACGCGCGACGGGGTGCGCGCGGCGGCGGAGCGGGCGGCCGAGGTGTTCGGCGAGCCCGACATCCTCGTCAACAGTGCCGGGATCAACCTGCGGCCGCCGATGGGCGAGTTGGCCGAGGACGTGTGGGACACCACGATGGCGGTGAACCTGGAGGCGCCCTACCTGCTGGGCCGGCGGTTCGGTCCCGGCATGGCCGACCGGGGCTTCGGGCGGATCATCCACATCTCCTCGCAGCAGGCGCACCGGGCCTTCGTCCAGAGCGGTGCCTACGGGGTCTCCAAAGGGGCGTTGGAGTCGCTGGCCCGCTCACAGGCCGAGGCGTGGTCACCGTACGGCGTCACCTGCAACACGCTGGTTCCCGGCTTCGTCATGACCCCGCTCAACGCGCGTTTGTCGTTCGACTTGGAGAAGGTGGAGGCGTTGGCCGCGCGCACGATGGTCGGACGCAACGGCGTGGCCGAGGACTTCGCCGGAGCCGCGGTGTTCCTGGCCGGCCGCGCCTCCGCCTATGTCACCGGACAGGCGATCTTCGTCGACGGCGGGTTCTCCGTCCACTGAGTCCCCCCCGGTCGGAGGGTTACGGGCTGAGCCGCGGCTCTTCGACGGTCCGGCGGCATCTCGTGGCGGTCACGAGGGCGGCGGCGGCAGAGTTCGGGTGCGGAAGCGCCGAAGGGGAGCTCGGCCGAATCCGTGTCGCCCAGTCGTCTCAGCCCCTGCCGCTGGGGCGGAGGGACGCTGACCGCAATGCGGTTGCCTGTCCCGGGGAGCCTGCCGAGAACCACGGCATGGAAGCGGGCCGGGTGGTCAGGGCCGTCGTCCAGGTCAACGACCGTCACCTCAGCGGTGATCCGCTGGCCGACCTCCACGGCCCTGGCCCTCTTCCAGCGCCGGGAAACGTCCGCCGACCCCACGGTGCCCACCGGGCGCGCAGAGAATCCGTCCGGAGTCACCGCCACCCCGTGAGACCGCGTGATCTCTGCGCCCGTTCCGCTGCGGAGGTCGTCGACGTGGACGCCTGCCAAGAATTCCCGGGAGGTCTGATCGTCCGGTACTGCCCCCATGGCGTGCGGATTCTCACGGGGAGCCGTGTGCGGGGCCGGTGACGGCGCGGGTCAGGTCGCCGTTCCCATCGGACGTCCGCCCCGGCGGATCCCCTTCTCGCCGCGGACGCGGGCGCGTTCCTCTGGTTCGGCGGTCACCTGGTCGCGGTGGCGGGCATCGGCGTTGCGCCGGCGCAGGTGACCGGTGGTCACAGCGCTACACGCCGGTTTGTCCGTCGACCAGTTCTCGTACGATGTCGAGATGGCCGTTGTGCCGGGAGGTCTCCTCGATGAGGTGGAGGATCACCCAGCGGAGGTCCACTTGGCGGCCGTCGCGGATGGTGCGCTCGGCCCGCGCGTTCAGGTCGTGGTCGGACAGCAGGCGACGGTAACCCTCACTCTGCTTCTCGTACTCGGCGAGCAGCTGGGGCAACGGGATGTCGACCGCCGTCCGCATCTCGGGGTCGGGGTCGTCGTCGGTCGCCTGAGTGAGCGGGCCCTCTGGTTCCTCGCCCAGGAACATCACTTGGACCCAGTAATGCTCGACCCAACGGAGATGGCTGATCAGCCCGCACAGGGTCATCAAGGGTGAGTCCGGAAGCGGGGCCCTGCGGGCGTCCTCCTCGGACACGCCCTCGCACTTGGCTCGCGCCGTGTCACGGACGTAGTCCAGGAAGGTCATCAGTTGCGTTCGCTCGTCCCAGGCGGGAGGCGTATCGGTTCGTTGCGTCATCGGGCGAGTTTCCCCCAGGTCCCGTGGGCGGTCGACCGATTATTGAGCGGCCCCGTCGTCTCGGCGGATCCATCGCTCCGGCAGACCCCCGATCGGGCAGTCCACGCCTCGGCGAATCCCGTCGCTCCGACAGCCCCACGCCTCGGCGAAATCTGCCGTTCTGACAGTCCGTCGCCGCAGCGGAGCTCATCCCTCGATCAGCCGTCGGCTAGGAAGGCCTCGCTCGGCCGACTCCAAACGGCCGCATGGGCAAGCCGGCTGCCACTCCGTCAGGCCGACGTCCTCGACGGAGGTGGTGCGCTCCTTGCGGCCGTGCACCGGCACGCTCGGGCCCGGCCCCCGGCTCTCCCCTCCCCCCGCCGATCCTCGGCATCGGCGGGGGGAGGGAGATCCCACAGCAGGTCGACGAGCGGGGTCCCACAAGCAGGTCGCCAAAGGGGGCTGCACAGCCGGTGCCTCGCCGGTGACTGTGCTTCAGGAGGCCGCTCGGGGATGAAGGTCGTTAGTCCATCCGCACTCCTTCCCCGCACTGTTCACCAACACGGTCTCGGCGTCGGCGACCTGCGTAAACAGTCTCGGCGGGGCGGTGGTTGCACCTGCCCGGGTGACGTGCGTGCCGACCTCTCCTGTTGCGGAGCTGACGGACCGTCGGTTTCCTCGGCGGTGGAGCACCACAGGAGCGCCGCGCAGCCATGCCGGCCACTGCTTTGTCGGAGGATCCCTTGCGAAACACACACGTGGGCGTCGGAATCGGCCTGATCATCGGCGTCCTGGCCCTGCAGGCTCCGGCCGCGGGCGCTGTCGGCGACTCGAATCTGCGGATCAACCCGGGCAGTGCCCTGCCGGGGTCCACGGTCACCGTCAGCACCACGGCCTGCGGCCCGGACGTGACCTACGGCAAGGGCGAGTCGGAGGTCGGGGGTCAGTTCCACCTCTTCCAGGGCGACCGCAAGGGTGTGCTCACCGGCGAGTTCCAGGTGCCGGGCGAAGGGAAGCCCGGCATCGACACCGTCACCGTGAAGTGCCCGCCGCGCATCCAGATCACGGACACCTACCAGATCGTCGGGCAGTCACCGTTCGGCGGTGTCAAGGCCGGCTTCGGAGCCACCGAGAACACCCAGACGTACGTCGCCCTGGGAGGTGGGCTGATCACCGTGGCCGCCGCCGGGGCCCTCGTCAGGATGCGGCGCCGTTCGCAGGGCGACCCGGCCTGACCGCCCCCGCTCTCGCCCCGCAGGCCCGGCACCGCGGTCGCCCGAGGATCGCGGGCAGGGGCTCCACCCGCTGAAGGCAAGAGGGTCAACCGTGATGGAACACCGGCACAAGGCCGGGGCGCGCCCACGACCGCTCGTCCCCCCGGTCACGTATCTCGTCCTGGCGCTGGTCGCGGGCGGTCTGCTGGTGATCGGCTCGGCGGTCGACAAGCGGCCACCTCAGCCTTCGGCGGGACAAGCCTTCTCCGCCCCCTCGGGGGGCCGTTCCCTCGCGGCGGCGCATCCCGCCGTCCGTCCCTTGCCGCCCGCTCGGCCCGTCCGCATCAAGATCCCCGCCATTCACGTGGACGCTCGCCTGGTCGAACTGGACCTCGACAGGGCCGGGGCGCTGCGGCCCCCGCCCGAGGGCCGTACCGACCTCGCCGGCTGGTACGGCAAGGGCACGACACCGGGTTCGTCGGGCACGGCCGTGACCACGGGGCATGTGGACACGCGGGCCGGCAGCCCCGGTGTCTTCTACGCACTGGGCGCGCTCACCAAGAACGACACGATCGAGGTCAGCCGGGCCGACCGGCGCACGGCCGTCTTCACCGTCGACGCCGTGGAGGTCTACGACAAGGCCAGATTCCCGAACGAGAAGGTCTACGGCAACTCCGACCTGCCCGAGCTTCGCGTCATCACCTGCGGCGGCCACGTCGACGACACCGGATACGCGGGCAACATCGTCGTCTACGCGAAGCTCACCTCGGTGAGACAGCCGAACGGTCGCCCCTCCGAGGGGTGACCGGTTCGGCAACGCGCCTCGGCACTGCGGGGAGCGGAGCACGGCGAAGTGCCCCGCAGGCCACCTGCGGGGCACTTCGCCGTGCTGAACCGAGTCCGTCAGACGGCCTTCTCGAGCTTGGTGACCTGAGCCTCGATGACACTGGCCGGCACCTCGGGCGCCTTGTTGTCCAGCAGGTTCGTCGCGTAGAAGACGATCAGGGTCGAGCCGCTGCGCACGACGGTGTAGGTGAGCGGCATCTTGGTTCCGTCGATGTCGCTGGTCATCGTGTACGCCACCGCCTCGTCACCGAGGTCGGGGGCCTTGAGGGGCTTGACGCCGGTGTACTGGTAGCTGGTGTGCTCGTAGGAGTCGCAGCTCTCGCTCTGCTTGCGCAGGTCGCCGATGACGTTCTTGGCGTCCTCTTCCTTGTGCGCGAGCAGACCCATGCGCAGCAGCGTGGCGTCCGTCTGGTCGAGCTTGGTCAGTGAACGGGACACGCGGGCCGGGGCGTCGGGCTCGGTGCCGAGCAGGAACAGGTCGGCGATGGCCTGGCAGTCGGCGGGCTTCGCGGGCACGCTCACGTCGGGCATCTCGTCGTCGGGCGTGTTGCCGACGCGGTAGCCCTTCAGGTCCGCCTTGGTGAGCGCGGCCTTCGTCAACTGCGCCTCGGTGAGCGGCTTGAGGCCCTCCTTGGCGGCGGGCGACGACTCGGCCGCCTCGGGCTTCTTCGACCCGCTGCTCTTGTCGTCCGTGTCCTGCCCACCGCATGCCGCCGTCGCGGTGAGTGCCACCGTCATTCCGACGCCGACGAGGACGCGACCCAGAGCTGACTTCATGTTTGTTCCCACCTCATATGTCCCATGAGCGCGCCGCGACTCCGGTCGCGCAGAGCCGTCATCAAAGCCCACAACCAGCGGGCTTTGCCAGTCCGTTAGCCGCCCTTGGCGTAACGATCGGAGATCGGCGATTTGGTTGTACGGGATGGGGGTGGAACTCGCCACCCTTCGGGTCCCGACGTGCCGTCGGGGAGGCGAAACGGTCGTGTTCCTCTGGACCCGGGCCTCGGATTCGCTCCCGGTCCCGGCGCTCGAGGAGGCGGTCGGGGCTCGACTGCGTTCAGGTGACGGCCGGTTGGTGTCGCCGGGCTTCGGTCCGCCGGGAACCCGGCCGAAGTCCACCGTCGGAGCCGGCGGACGTGCCCGTGCGAGCGCGGCGGGCGACGGCAATTGCGTTGCTCCGGTCCCGTGTTGTTGTGATCATGGGCCGGATGCGATTCTTTTCCGCTGCCGCGGACCCCACCGCCCTCACCCGTGCGACCGCCTACCCGGCCGACGGTCCGGTCGCCGCCCTCACCACCGAGAAGATCCATGAGGAGCTTGCCGCCGGCCAGTTCCGACCGGAGTGGGTCTGGCTCGCCGAGGACGATGACGGCCAGCTCCTGGCCCGCGCCCTGTGGTGGGGTCGCGCCGACAGTGAACGGCCCATAGCCCTGGACTGTCTCCAGGTGCGCTCCACGGTCACCGATCCGGTCGCCCTCGCCACCGGGCTCCTCGACGCCGCGCACGCGGCCCTCGGCACGCGCCCGTTGTACAACCTCTCCCTGCCCGCGGACTGGCGTACCCGACCGGAACTGACCGAGGCGGTCGCCTGGCGTCGTGAGGCGGGCTCCCGCACCGGGCTGACCCGGGAGATCGAGCGTCTGCGATACGAGTGGACTCCGGAGGCGGAACCGCCGCGAGCCGGCGGGCGGCTGACGTTCCGCGAAGGCAGCGACGAGGAGTTCCTGGAAGCCTTCGTCCGGGTGTCGGCCGGCAGTCTCGATCAGGCCACCCAGGACGAGTTGCGCGAGAAGGACGCCAGGCAGTTGGCCGAGGAGGACATGCGCTTCTACCTCGACTGCCCGGGCGAGCGCTCCTGGTGGCGGCTCGCGGAGTCGCCCGACGGCACGACCGCCGGTCTGGCCGTCCCGTCGGCGACCCCGTACAACCGCAACGTCGGCTATCTCGGTGTCGTGCCCGAGCAGCGCGGCAAGGGGCTGATCGACGAGATCCTCGCCGAGATCACCCGCTTCCACGCGGCCGAAGGCGCCGAGCTCGTCACGGCGACGACGGACACCACGAACGTGCCGATGGCAGCCGCCTTCGACCGCGCCGGCTACGAGGTGACGGAGATCCGTCTGATCCTGGAGGCTCCGGGCCCCGTATGACCAAGGGGGCCGGCAACGCCTGTCGGGCCTGGCGGCGGCACCGGCACCGCGTCACTTCGCGGGCCGCGTCCCGTCCGTGACCGGGGCGGGGGCTCGAATGCCTGCGGCCGAGGCGCGGGAGCACCCGGCGATCACCGGCCACCGGAACCTCGTCGGTTCGCGCGACCCACGCTGATCAGCGGTGGCCGCGCCTTCGGTCTCGCCGTCAGTCCCGCACGAGGCAGAACGGGTGCCCCGCGGGATCCGCGAAGATGCGCCAACCCCGCTTTCCGTCACCCTCGTCGAGCAGGGTGGCGCCCCGATCGAGGACCTCTCCCTGGGCCTGGTCCAGGTCCTCGACCCCCAGGTCGAGGTGGAACTGCTGGGGGTGGGCGGGGTCCGGCCACCGGGGCGGCCGATGGGCTTCCACCCGCTGGAAGGCCACCACGAACCCGGCGTCGGTATGGAGGGTCGCCCAGCCGTCGTCGAGCGACCACCGCGGATCCGGCCGGTTCACCTCGCCGCCGAGGAGCGACTGATAGAACCGGGCCAGCCCGACGACGTCGGTGCAGTCCAGCACCAGACACTGCAGCTTGGCGATCACGAGGTTCAGCGTCTCACGGCGCCTGTGCCCGTACACCTACCCGGTCACCGGCAACCTCCGGAAACCCGGTCGGACTCGATGGATCGAGCGACGCGGGTGCCCGGAAGCAGTGGTGCCGACGCCGCCGGGCGACGGGGTGGCGCATCGTCCCCGTACGACGGGGTGAGACGTCCTCGCCGCACGACGGGGTGAGGCGCCGCCGGTCACTCCGTGCGCAACGCCGTGGCCGTACGGACCTTGGCCGCCCAGCCCGCCGGGGCCGTCGCGCCCAGCAGGGCGACGAGCACCCCGGCCAGGCCCAGCAGCACCAACTGCGCGGGGTCGTACACGTCGAGGACCGAGGGAGGCAACCGGGTGCCGGCGGATTCGCCCATGACCGGCAGCACGTAGCCGTGGAGCGCGAACCCGGCCGGGACGCCGACCAGCCCGCCGACCACGCCGATCCCGGCCACCGACGCGAGCACGAGCCCCACCGTCTGCCGCGGCGACATGCCGAGCGCCTTGCACACGCCCAGGTCGTGCACGCGCTCGCGGGTGTCCAGGACCACGGAGTTGAGCACTCCGAGGCCCGCCACGGAGACCAGCATCAGGGTGAGCAGCGCGGCCATCGCCTCCAGCACGATGATCATGTTCCCCCCTTCCGGGGCGGAGTTGGCGAAGGCGTCGCCGCCCAGCGGCTCGACCACCTCGCGCAGGTCGTGGGCGTAGTCCGCCGGGGAGACCCCCGGCTTCACCTCGATGTTGAACGCCCCGGGCTCCGCCGAGGGGAAGCTGTCGAGATCCGCGTGGACCGACATGCCGTCGTCGGAGGTGTCGAAGGCCTCGCCGACGATCCTCAGGCGCACGGTCTCCTTCGCGAAGGTCACCCGCACGTAGTCGCCGATGCTGGTCCCCGTCTTCTCCAGGAAGCGGGTGGGCACCACGACCTGGCCCCGCCCGTCGATCCAGTGGCCGGCGATCATCTCGTAGCCGCCGGCGCCCGAATCGCCCTGGTACAGGCTGGCCCGGACGGTGCCGGAGATCCCGGACACCGTGGCGTCCCCCCCGGCCATGCCGTAGTACGAGGCGGTGCCGGGCATGGCCGCGATCGCGGCGCGCACCGCGTCCGGACCGGCCGACGTCGGCCCCTGGTCCGGACCGGCGGCGGAGGTCTGCCCGGGTCCGGCCGAGGCCTGCTTCGGCTTTTCGACCCGACGGGGCCCGGAGCCCGAGTCGCGACCGCCGCTGACGACGGTGACGTCGGCGCGGTTCTCCGGATCCTGCGCGCCGGCCACCGCGTCGAGGGACTGTGTCAGCCCCACCGCGAACGTCGCGGCCACGGTTCCGAAGGTCACCGCGAGCACCATGGCGAGGGCACGCACGGGGTGCGCGAAGGGACTCGCGAGGCCGTACGTGACCGGCCTCGGCAGCGGAAGCCGCCCGGCCGCCCGGTGCGCCCACTGGCCGCGCGTGGAACGCGGCGCCCTGCCGACCGCGATCGCCTCGACCGTGCGCAGCCTCCCCGCCCGCAGCGCGGGGACCAGCGCCGCGATCCCGACCACGAGCAGCGCGCAGACCGGCACCAGCACGTCCACCCACCAGGCGACCGAGAGCGACACCGTGCCGTACACGGATTCGGTGTCCTCCAGAAGGGGCACGGCCAGCAGGTTGCCCAGGACGACACCGAGCGCGATGCCCGCCCCCGCGGGGATCAACGCCTGGGCCACATAGGCCCGTACGACTTCCCGCGGGGTGAATCCGATGGCCTTGAGGATGCCGATGCGGCGCAGGCTCGTGCCGACGGAGCCGCTGATCACGCTGCCGACGATGATCACCGACATGACGATGCCGAGCACGCCGAACGCGAACAGGAAGGGGATCGTCGCCGCCGCGCCCTGGTCGGTGGCATGCTTGGTGTCCAGCCACGACTGGGTACCGATCAGCGCGCCGGAGGGCAGGGCCGCGGTGAGCTTCTCGCGGTCGTCCGCGATCTGCGACTTGGTCCCCGCGGAGTCGAAGCGGTAGAGCATCTGGCTCGTGAGGCGGCTGTCCCCGGTCGCGAGCGAACGGACCTGGGCGGGGGTCGCCCACAGGTCGGCGCTGCCACTGGCGGACAACGCGAAGCCGACGACGGTGAGCTTCCGGGCGTTCGCGGCGTCGGAACTGTTCAGCGTCGTACCGAGTTCCAGGAACGGGCCGGAGAACGAGGCCGACAGCACGATCTCGCCCGACGCGCGGGCCCACCGGCCCGCCTTCAGGTCCACCGCGTCCACACCGCTTCCCGGGCCCGACCGCCCGACCAGCGTCAGCGCCGGCAGGTGCCCACCGTCCGGGCCCACCGGGCTGATCGTCGTGGACGGGAACGGTCCCGCGCTCGCCGTGACCTCGTCCAGGCCGCGGGTGCCCGCCAATTGAGCCGCGCTCACCCGTTCCGGGTCGAACTGCGCGGTGATGTGCGCTCCGTGCTGCTGGGCGAAGGCACGGTCGAAGGGAGCGTTCGTGGCGACCATGAGGGAGCCCGCGACCACGGCCGAGGCCACCGCCATCATCGTGGCCACGGCGATCACCAGCGTCTGCACCCGTCGCCTGCCGACCCCGGAGCGCACGACCCGCCCCAGGGCACCGCTGCCGAACCGGCTCATCGGACGGCCTCCGTCCGCGTGTCCTCGGCGACGTGCCCGTCCACCAGATGGATCGTGCGATGCGCGCAAGCCCGGGCCAGTTCGAGATCGTGCGTGACGAGGACGACGGTCTGACCACCGCGGTGCAGGTCCACGAGCAGTTCCCGGACCTCCTGGCCCGACGCGGTGTCCAGCGCGCCGGTCGGCTCGTCGGCCAGCAGCAGGGCCGGCCTGTTCACCAAGGCCCGGGCCACCGCGACCCGTTGGCGTTCGCCGCCGGACAACCGCCCGGGGTAGGCGCGGGCGTGCTTCTGGATTCCCAGCACCTCCATCAGCTCCCCCGCACGGGACGCCGCCGCCCGCCGGGCGGTCCCGGTCAGCTGGGCGGGAAGCTGGATGTTGTCGGCGACGGTGAGGTCGTCGAGCAGGTTGAAGAACTGGAAGACCATGCCGATGTGTTCGCGGCGGAACCTGGCCAGCGCGTGCTCGCTCAGCCCGTCGACGCGCCGCCCGGCCACGGTGACGGTCCCCTCGCTCGGCCGGTCCAGACCGGCGACGAGGTTGAGGAGCGTGGACTTGCCGCTGCCGGACGGGCCCGTCACGGCGAGGGCCTCGCCCTGGGCCACGTGGAGGTCGACGGGTCCGAGCGCCGGGGTGTCGGCGCCGCCGTACCGCTTCGACACGCCCTCCAATTCGATCACCTGAGTCATGGGTGTGTCCGTCCTTCGTGGTCGAGGAGCCGATGCCCTGAGCGGGCCAGGTGAACGTACGGGCGGACACCGTCACGGCGCGTCGGCCGCGGCACCTACATCGGCCCCTCCCCCCGGAGGACCCGGCCGCGGGGTCATCCCCGAGGAGTACTCCTGGCGGACAGGGGCCCCGGCCACACAGGCGGACGCGGACGAGTGGCCCGGGGCCCCACAATGTGCGGATGAAGACGGAGGACCCGTACGAGCGGCCGCGCGACGCGCCGCGGGCGGGCACATGGCGAGAACGGGCCGGCGACGCGCTGCGGCCGCGGACCTGGTGGGCGCACGTCCGCGAGGCGATGCGGCCGGACGGCGAGCCCGCCCCGCTGTCCCGGCGGACGGTGCGCGTGGACGTGGTCCTGGCGATCGTGCTGACCGTCGTCGCGCTGATCGTGGCATCGCGCTACCCGGGGGACGGACCGGTACGGATCAGCTCCAGGTCCGTGCACGAGGGCCGCGAGGCGGTCCCCTATCCCCCGGCCGCTCCCGGCCCCGGTCCCGGTCCCCTGTACATGGCGGAGCCCTCCGCGCCGCCCTGGGTCCTGGTCGTCCTGTCGGCGCTGCCGCTCGTGGCCAGGCGCAGGTATCCGCTGCTCGCGTTCGGGGTGATCACCGCCGCCGCACTGGCCATAGGTGACAAAGTCTCCTGGATCAACGTGCTGACCTGCAGCATCGGTGCGTACGGAGCCGTCGTGCACAGCCGCTACCGGACGCGCGCGATGGCCGCGCTGATCGGCGCCGCCGTGCTGGCGGGTGTCGCGTTCCGGGACTCGGACCCCGTGCTCCCCGGCTGGTCCAGCCCGGCGGTCGTGCTTCTCGTCGTCGGGGTGCTGGCCAGCCTCGTCCGCTTCGGACGGCTGCGGCTGGAAGCCAGCCGCAAGCGCTTCACGGACCTCGAACAGGCCCAGGAGAAGGCCATGCGCCGGGCCGTCCAGGAGGAGCGCGCCCGGATCGCCGCCGAACTGCACGACGTCGTCACCCACAATGTGAGCGTGATGGTCATCCAGGCGGGCGCCGCGCGCAAGGTGATGGACGCGACGCCGGAGCGGTCCAAACAGGCACTGCTGGCGGTGGAGGCCGGCGGCCGCGCCGCCATGGCCGAACTCCGCCACGTGATGGGTCTGCTCGCCGGCCCGGCCGCCGGCGCCGACACCCCCGCCGACGGCCTGGAGCCGCAGCCCGGTCTCGGACAGCTCGACGCCCTCGCCGAACGGGTGCGGGCCGCCGGGACACCGGTCGTCCTGACGATGTCGCTGCCGCCCGGGACATTGCCGCCCGGGGTGGAACTCACGGCGTACCGCGTCGTCCAGGAGGCGCTCACCAACACGATCAAGCACGCGGCGGGCGCCGGTGCGGCAGTGGCGATCGGCTGCGCCGGCTCCTGGCTCGAGATCGAGGTGACCGACCGGGGAGCCGTCCGCGACTCTGCCGTGGCGGACGGCAACGGCCGCGGACTGATCGGACTGCGCGAGCGGCTCGCGGTCTACGGCGGCGAGCTGACCGCGGGGCCCACGCTCACCGGCGGATACCGGGTCACGGCCCGCATCCCGTGGGAGGCGGTGTGACCGGCCCCGCCCTGCGCGCCGTCATCGCGGACGACCAAGCCCTGGTGCGTACGGGTTTCGGGATGATCCTCGCCGCCGACGGCATCGAGGTGACGGCCGAGGCGGCGGACGGAGCCGATGCGGTCGACGCCGTCAGGCGCACCCGGCCCGACGTCGTCCTCATGGACATCCGCATGCCGCGGATGGACGGCATCGAGGCCACCCGGCGCATCCTCGCCGGTGGATCCGTCGGCGGTGACGGTGGTGACGGCACCAGGGTCATCATCCTCACGACGTACGACCTGGACCACTACGTGTACGCGGCGCTCACGGCCGGAGCGAGCGGCTTCCTCCTCAAGGACGTCACGCCCGAGCACCTGGTGGCGGCCGTGCGCCTCGTACGCTCCGGCGACGCGCTGCTCGCGCCGACGATCACCCGCAGGCTGATCGAACGCTTCGCGCACCGCGAGGAGTCCCCGCCGAGCGGCCTGCACCGTGACCTGTCCGGGTTGACCCCGCGCGAACTGGAGGTGCTGCGCCTGCTGGCGACCGGCCTCAGCAACGCCGAACTCGCGGACCGACTCTTCCTCAGCCCGACCACGGTCAAAACGCACGTCGGCCGCATCCTGTCGAAGCTCGACCTGAGGGATCGGGTACAGGCCGTCGTCCTCGCCTACGAGAGCGGCCTGATCTCCCCGCAGGGCCCGCCCGGCACCGCCTGACGAAGCCCTGGCGCTCGCGCCACGCCCCCGGCGGCCCGCGGGCCAGCCCTTCCGGCCACGCGGCTCCCCGCCGACGCGGGCGACGCCGCGCACGCTGTCTGGATCACCGGTGCGCAGCAGGTGGTCCCGACCCGAACACGGCGGCAGAGTCGGCCGTCCCCGTGCGACTTCTCGGGAGGTGGGGACTGCCGCGTCAAACTCGGCGGCAGCGGTCCCGGAGTTCGGAGATGACGGCCTTCTCGCGTGTGTTGATGTCACCGTCCACCGCGGCCACCCGGTCGGCCACGTCGAGGATGTCGCTCAGGTCCCCCGACGCGGCGTCTATGCGCTCCCACACCTCGGCGGGGTCGATGTCCACGAGGTGGGCGAGCTGTGTGTCGACCACCTGATGCTGTTCCCGGACCAGCCGTACCAGGTGTCGCATGAGCAGAGCCTCGTCGTCGGCCATCTTGCGGTTCGCCCGGATCACGAGCCACGCGACCCACAGCATCAGCTGAGGGTGCCGGCTCCGCCTGCTCATCCCCTCGGCGAGTTCGATCACCCGCGCCTCGTTCCGGAAGACGGCTTGGGCGTGCCGTCCCGCGATCAGTGTCGTATAGCGGTTCAGCATCACCGCGAGGGGAACACCGACGAGGGGGATGCCGATCTTGATGACGTTCTTCTGCAGGAGGTGCTTCCCGACGACCGGGAGCGCCTTCGCGGCATTGAGCACCTCTCCGGAGTAGAAGCGCTTGATCAGCGGCCGGACCATGGCCGGGACCGCCTTGGTCACCCCCTTCTGGACCGTTTCCCCACTCTTGATGGTGAAGGCCACTCGGATGAGCTTCCACATGTCCTCGGGGTCGGACAGGTCGAGCGGGACCCGGTAGAGGACCGCGACGTCGTAGGCCAGGCGGAGCTGGAGGCGGGTGATGAACGTGACGTCGACCATCATCGTCGTGACGGCGGCCGGGACGGTCGCCGGCGAGGCACCCCCGGCGCTCCCTAGGGTGGCGACGACGGTCGCCGTGTAGGCCCCGGCGGAGAGACCGCCTTCGAGCGCGGCGTACCGGGACGCCATCTTGATCCGCTGGTCGACGATCGCGTCCGCGGGTACGTCCTTGTACCGCTCCTGGAAGTACCGCCAGTCGACTTTCTCGGTGTAGGAACTCATCGCCTGAGCACTGAGCTTGGTGAACCAGTTGCCCGACTTGATGTCGTCGGCGCTCAGCCCCTTGATGAACTTCTTCAGCTCGGCCCGCTCGTCGTCGACGACCTTCCGGTCAGCGCCGTCGTCGTCGACGGACTTCCGATCGGCACCTTCGTCGTCACCGGCGTCGACGGCATCGATCAGCGTTTCGGACATGGCCAGTTCCCCCCAAGCGGTTCAACGTGCTGCAGGACAGCGGGGTTTGGACAATCCCCGCTGACGTCTCAGCACGGTGACTCAGACCAGCGCATCTGTTGCCGGATGTCACGTTGAACGGCAAACCCTAGCGCGTCATCATGTGGCTGGTGCCTTGACGTCGAACACTGCCGGTTCATCTCCAACTCGACTGTGCGCAAAGGTTGTCGCGGCATGAAGAAGACGGCCCGGGAGCGATTGACTCGGGCGCCCCATGAGTGGACGACTTCGTAGTGGAGGCTCACGGAGCCGTATTCCGCCCGGCGCCACCGACAGTCCCGGAATGGCTTCGTCGTGGCCCTGCCCCGGGCCGCCGGCGGGCATCCGCCGGGCCGTCAGCACCCCCGTTCAGGAAGCGGAGTCGGCCAGGAACGCCAGCCCGGCCAGCAGTCCCGCGTAGGCCAGCACCAACAGCAGGCTGAAGAAGACCAGGAACCAGCCGGTCACGATGGCGAGCAGCGCGGCACGGCGGTCACGGCCTCCCAGGCGCTTGCCTCGGCGGCGGCCGAGGTGTCCCGCGGGGATCGCGACCACGCCGGACGCGAAGACCAGGAACGTGTACGTCCCGCCGTACAGCAGCCAGAACATCGGCGTCAGAAAGACGGCCGCGATCAGACTGACGCCGAGGAAGGCCGCCCAGACGCTGATCCGGGCAGGTGTGTTCCGGGCAGCGCCCACCGCGCCGGTGTCCTGGACCACTTCGGTCACGCTCGAATCCCCTCGCTGGTATCGGCGAACCACTCTACGAGAACGGTCTGTCCGAACGACAAGGGGAGGGCGGACGCGGGCCGGGGCTCAGTGCTCCGGGAAGCCGAAGGAACAGCCCTGGTCCTTGAGCCAGGGGAGGATCCGGCGCAGGGCGGCCACGGTCTGGGAGCGGTCGCCGCCCGCGTCGTGGAAGAGGAGCGTCGGCCCGTTGGACCGCTCCCGCTCGACGGTGGCGACGATGGCGTCCGTGCCCGGCCGCTCGAAGTCCTTGGAATCCACGTTCCACCCCAGCGGGCGCATGCCCCTGGAGGCGGCCAGCTTGCGGCTGTACGGGGTGAAGGCCCCGCCGGGCGCGCGATAGTACATCGGCCGCACTCCCCCGGACGCCTCGGTGATCATGCGTTCGGCGTCGAGTATCTGCCGCGACTGGTACGCCTGGGACTTGGTGTCCATCGCGGTGTCGTGGGACACGGTGTGGTCGCACAGCCGGTGTCCGGCCGCGACCACCTTCTTCACGAGGTCCGGATGGGCCTGTGCCTGCGTCCCCACCATGCAGAACGTGGCCTTCACCCCGTACTCCCGCAGTACGTCGAGCACTTGAGGGGTCCACGCGGGGTCGGGGCCGTCGTCGATGGTGATGTTGACGCCCTGGGCGCCCTTGTCGGAGGCGTGCACGATGGTCACCGCCACCGGCTCGACGGGCTTGCCCGGCGAGGCCGACGCGGACGCCCGGGGCGACGGGGCGCCCACGGTGTCGGCCTGCGCGGTCCACATCGAGGCGCCGACGGCCAGTGCCGTCACTCCCAGCGCCGCCCCGACCGTCTTGCCGTACCAGCCTCGCCCGCCGTGCCGTGCCATGTCCGCCCCGCTTCCCGCAGTTTCTCGCCGATCCCTGATCGTTTTCGACCACCTGGCAGGACGAGAGAAGGCGGCCGATGGATGCGTCCGTTACCGATCACGAACAATTCCGGAGGAGTTCGCGGACAACTCGGCGAGCACCGGCCTACCGGACCGGACTCCTCGCACCCGGTCCGGAGGCTGTCGACCGCTCTCGTGAACGACCCTGTCAGGGCGTCTCGCCCCCGGCCGACACCTGAACAGGGAAGCGTCAGCCGGCACCGACCAGCGAGGTCAGCGGACGGCGGCCGAGCGGCGGAGGTGGTCCACCAGGGCCAGGAAGAGCAGGAAGTTGGGAATGTTCTTCACCGGCTTGCTCGACCAGGAGAGCCACTTGCCGGCCTTCCGCAGCGCCAGCATGCCGTTGTCGACGCGCACGTCCTCGATCTCCGGCCAGGTCACGCCGCCTCGCTTGGCCGTCGCGACGCCGTCACGGTCGAGGGAGATGTCACCGAAGGCGAGTTGCCGGCCTTCCTCCAGCATCCGGAGCATGCCCGGCATCTGGGCCGCGGCGATCTCCTGCTGGATGAACGGTCCCCATCGCTCCGGCTCGTCGTAGAAGTTGGTGACCTTCCGGGCCGTGCCGTCCTGCTTCCGCAGGGTGTACCGGTGTCCCGTGCTGACGTGAATGCCGTTGACGTACGACTCGGTGATCTCCTGCAGCGCCACCGTCGAGTCCCAACGGAACGCCAGGGGGCGCCCCTTGCGATCGGTCTCGATCAGTCCCTGCTCGAAGAAGTACAGCCTCCTGGCGGCGGCCTTGCGGGAGAAGTTGGGGGTCTGCATCGCCATTCGGACGAACCAGATCGCGGGCACCACGAAGCAGAACAGCCCGACGACGATCAGGAAGACGAAGTTGCAGATCATCAGCGCGCCGAGCCGTTTCGGCAGGAAGGTGCCGCGGTGCGCGCCCAGGCCTTCGGCCACGGCGAGGCCGGATATGTCGTCGGGCAGGGGGTCGTTCATGGCGTCGCTTCGCTCTCGGGACGGTGCGGGTGCCGACACTGTCGTTGCCGGGGCTCGCGCAGCGTAACCGATGGCATCGGCCATCGAGTCCGTCGGTATCGGCGGCGATGCCGGGGCCGGGCCTCGACGCGGAGCGGCGCGGGGAGCGCACTTCGCCGGACGGGCCGTCAAGGGGTTCAAGTCCCACCGGGCCGCGGCCCGCAGAGACACCGCGCGACACGGTCGCCGTACGGCGGACGCACCCGGACGAACAGTCCGCGGCCGGGAACCCTCCGCATATTTCTTGCGGATGACGCACAACCCTTCCGATACCCCGCGGGTCACATAAGGCAGGAAGAAACGACTCCAAAGATCACAAGGGGGAAATATGCGATTCAACCGTTCCGTCCTTGCGGCCACAGGCTTAGCGGCCCTGGCGCTGGGTGCCACGACCGCTCTGGCGGCGCCCGCGTCGGCCGCGCCCAACACCACTGCGCAGAAGGTCTGCGGAAGCGCCTACAAGACCGTGAACTCGGCTCCTGTCGGTTCCCTCGGCACCGTGTACCTGACGTACAACGCCTCGAACGGCGAGAACTGCGTCGCGACCATCCGCAAGAACCCGGGCACCGCAGTGGACATGTCCACCTGGATCTACGTCGCCGACACCGACGAGGGCGGCCAGGACTACGGGCGGTTCACCTCGTACGCAGGGCCGGTCTACGTGTACGGCAAGGGCCACTGTGTCGACTGGGGCGGCCAGATCAGCAACGTCTACACCCAGATCAGCGGCTCCAACTGTGCCTCTCTCAAGGAGAGCCGGGTCACCGGCACCCGCTGACCGACCGCACCACCCGGCCACCGCACTCCCGCGCCACCCTCTCCTCCCTCGGGTCCGGTAGCCGCCGGCCGGCGCCGACAACCCGACAGCGGTGAGGGAACGTACCGGCCGACCCGCCCTGGCAGACCCTGCGTCTTCTGCCAGGGCGGGATCCGTACGGCGTCCGCCGCGGTTCCCGGTCGTGCAGCCCCGCGCCGGGGCAGGTTCGCCGGTGGAGGACGGGTGCGCGTGCTGTCCCGGAGTGCCGGGATAGGGTGCGTCCGTGGAACGGATCTTGGTGGTGGGCGTCACCGGAGCGGGTAAATCGACCCTCGCCCGAGCCCTGAGCAGCCGTCTGGACGTGCCCTACCACGAGATGGACACCCTGTACTTCGACGGTCCCGACTGGGCGGTGAACGGCGCGTTCGCCGAGGACGTGTCCCGGATCGCCGCCGGACCTCGCTGGATCATCGACTCCCTCGGCTATCCGGAGGTCCGCGACCTGCTGTGGGACCGGGCCGACACGGTGATCTGGCTGGACTATCCCCGGCGGGTCGTCATGCCGCGCGTCCTGCGCCGGTCCCTCAGGCGCACGCTCACGCGCGAGGTCCTCTTCGGGGGCAACCGGGAGACCTGGGCGGGCTGGCTCAGCCAGGAACACCCCGCTTGGTGGTCCTGGTCCCAACACGCGCGCCGCCGCCGGGAGGTCGAACGCCGAGCCCGCGATCCGCGCTTCGCCCCGCTCGACACCCTCCGCTTCGGCCGCCCCGACGACACCACGGCCTGGCTGGCGTCCCTCTGACAGGTGGCGGGACGCGTCCGGCCGGATCGCTGCGCGTCCGCCGCGCCACCGGTGGCGCCTCGAGCACCGCGCGCCAAGGACCCCCGGCCACGGCCGGGTTGAGGTGGCCGGGCGCGGCGCTCCGACGGCGCTGACCGTCGTACGACCGCCGATCCGTGCCCGCGCGCCCGGGGGCGCGAGGTCCTGCTTCTCCCGTACGCCGATCCGCTCTCTGGTCCCTCGGCCAGCGGCCCGGCGCGAGTGCGGGGCAGGACGCGGGCGGGGACCGCATGTCGCTGCGGAAGCCGGTCCGAAGGTGGGGCGAACGCGGGGCGAAGTCAGTGGTGGACGCGCTACCGACGGCCCCTCACGAGCCGGGGTGCGCGGGACGCCGTGATGCACGAGGTGGCTCACCTCGTCGGGACTCCCGGCGTTCGAACCGTCCGTGATCGACCGACCGGATGAAGTTCCTCCCACACGCTGTCGGTACGACGCCGAGCAGGGCAACGCGCGCGATCGCTGTCCTTACGATGCGGCCGGGAGCGCCCCTCGAGTCGGACCCGCGTCCCGCGGGCTTCTTCGACTCGGTCACTTCGACTCCAGAAATGGCGGAACGCATGAGACCGATGATCTGTGGCCGGCTCCGGACCTGGGCCGGTGCCGGCGCGACACTCGTGGTTCTGGCGGGAGCGACCGCCGCCGGTGCCCCGGCGGTGGCGCGCGACGACGGCCTCGGACCCGCCATCGAGGCGATCATGCACAAGCCGGGCTACGAGCACGCGCAATGGGGCGTGCTGGAGACGGACCCGGAGACCGGCCGCGTGATCCACTCCCGGTTCGCGAACCAGTTCTTCGTCCCCGGCTCGACGGTCAAGCTGATCACCATCTCGACCGCCTGGAACACGCTCGGACCGAAGCACCGCTTCACCACCCCGGTCATGGCGACCGGCACCCGTACCGGATCGACGCTGCACGGGAACCTGGCGCTGGTCGCCCAGGGCGACCTGACCATGGGCGGGCGGACCAAGCCCGACGGCTCGGTGGACTACACCGACATCGACCACACCGAGGCCGAGCTCCCGGGGGCCGCCCTCACCCCTGAGAACCCGCTCGCCGGTATCAACCAGATCGCCCGGCAGATCCGCGACACCGGCATCACCAGGGTCGACGGCAACGTCATCATCGACCCCCGCCTGTTCAAACTCCCGGACCTGAGCCCGCAGCCCACCCCGCTGATCCTCAACGACAACCTGATCGACCTGCTGACGACCCCGACCAGGCCCGGGCAGCCGGCGAAGCTCTCCTGGCGCCCGCAGGTCTCGCCGTACCACGTCACCTCCACCGTCCGGACGGTCTCCAGCGGCGGAACCACCTCCGTCAACGTGACCGCCTCGCCCGACGGCACCCAGATCCACCTCACCGGCACCATCGCCGCCGGTTCGCAGCCGCTGCTGCGGATCTCCCCCATCAAGGACCCGAACGCCTTCGGACGCACCGCGCTGATCGAGGCCCTCGCCCGCGTCGGCGTCACCGTCACCGCACCGCCCACCGGCGCCAACCCGCAGAAGCAGCTGCCCGCCTCCTACCGAGGCGACTCCCGCGTCGCCGCGTACGTCTCCCCGCCCTACAGCCAGTACGCCAAGCTGATCCTCAAGGTCAGCCACAACCTGGGCGCCAACCTGGCCCTGTGCAACATGGCCGTGGCACGAGGCAGCAAGAACTGCTTCGACGCGTTCCCGATCGAGCACGACTTCCTGACCGACGTCGCGCACGTCGACCCGACCCAGTTCCAGATCTCCGACGGACGCGGCGGCACTCCGCCCGAGCGGGTCACCCCGAACGGACTCGTCGAACTCCTCACCTACTGGCTGCACACCCCCGACGCCAAGGCCTTCCGGAAGCTGCTCCCGATCCTCGGCGTCGACGGCTCCAACGGGATCTCCTGCACCACCAACTGCCCCGCCAAGGGCAAGGTCTTCGCCAAACCCGGCACCATTCTCGGTGACGACCAGCTGAACCAGCGCCTCGCGGCCTCGGCCCAGAACGAGGCCGGCTACCTGCAGACCGACGACGGCCGTCTGCTGACCTTCTTCGTCGGAGTCAACGGAGCCAGCAGCCCCGACCTCGAGAGCTTCCTCAGCATCTTCAACGACGTCAACCAGATCACCGCCCTCCTCCAGGAGCAGGCCTCGGCCGGCGAGTAGCGCACTCCGACAAGCCCTGGCAACCGGCGGCTCCGGTCCACGGCCGGTGGCCGGTGGTGACGGCTCGTGCCGGATGCCGACGACGCCGTGGACGAGTTGCCGGCTCCGTCGCCGGAACCCTGATTCCCGGAAACTCACGACCCCCTTCATCGACTGCGTGGCGAACAAGGGCGACCTGATTCGCCTTGTGACCGACAGCGCCCCCGTCCCCGCGATGTGCGGGGACGGGGGCGCTGTCGGTCACTGAGAGAGCGAGCCGGGGGCCACCTGGCGGGCGTACGCCCCGGCCCCGGGACCTCGCGGAAGTGACCTGCGCGGGCCCGTCCGAGTCCGGGCGACGTCCCAGGCGAGTCCGGGCGACGGCGAGCCTGCCTCCGCACGCCCATCCGCCTCAACGGCGGCGCCCGGTACGGCGGACGGCCGGCGTCCAGGGGCGCGCCCCGCACCCCGTCGGCGCGCTCCCGGCTCACCCCGGTCCCGCCGATCGCGCTGTTCCCGACCCGGCCGAGCCTGTCTACGCTGGACCTCCATGCCGCCGTCCCGCGGGCGCGCACCGCCCGAAGCCGTCGCCGACCCGGTCCGGCCCCACGCCTACGCCGCACCTGCGCCGTACGCGAGGTTCCGCACCGCTCCGCAACCAGCGCCGCCCGCCCGCGCACCACCGCCACGTGCCGACCGACGCCCACGAACTCCCTCTCGCCTCGACCGAACCGAGTCGGACCCGACCGCGCCGCCTGTCGCCGGCCCACCGGGCGGCATCACGCGATCCGCGAAGGAGGCACCGGACCCACATGAGTGATCCGACGCAGCCGCCTCGGCCTCGCGGCATCCCGCCCTCAGCCGGGCGCGGAGCAAGCCGGACAGGAGAGATCACCTTCTGGATTCCGCCCTCGCGCACCCGTGACAGCGACAGGGAGCCATCCGAGATCCGACCATCGGTCCGCGGCCCGGTCCAAGGAGCACCCATGCATCCTGTGCGTCGCCCCGTGCTCGTCCTTACCGGGTTCGCGGTGCCCACCCACGGCCCGTCGCGGCGGGCCCGGAACCAGCCCGGCCCGGGAGGCGCGCGGTGAAGAGGTTCTTCGGACGGGTGAAGATGGCGGAGCCCCAGGTCTCCGAGGCCGAACGGGAACTGTTCGGCGGACCGCTGCGCTACGACATGGGCTGGTCGCAACACGAACACGCGAGCCTGGACCTGAACATGATGTCCGCACTGCGCTCCATGCCGACGCTGGTGGGCGCCACGTTACGCATGGCGTGGAGCGCCGACCGGCGGGCGCTGCTCGCCGTGGGGGTCAGCGAGATCGGCCAGGGCGTCGCGGCGGCCGTCGGACTGCTCGCCGTCAACGCCGTCATGCACGCCCTGCTCGCCGGGTCCGGTGACGCTCCCCAGCGACTGCACGCCCTGCTGCCCGGAATGCTGGCCGCCGCCGCGGTCGCCGTCGTCAACTCGGCCCTGGCCGCGTGGTCCACCTCCCGTGCCGGGCGCCTGGAGCCGATGGTCGAGCGGATCGCCACCACCCAGTACCTGGCCGCCGCGGTGAGTGTCGAGCTGGAGGCCATCGACGACCCCGACTTCCGACGGCTCGTCGACATCGCCCAGTACGGTCCCGCCTCGGCCCGCCGCATGATCGGTGCCTGCGTCGCCGCGCTCAACGGTCTGATCTCCCTGATCACCACCGCGGGAGTCCTCGCCGTCCTCCACCCGCTGCTGCTGCCGATGCTGATCCTCATCGCGGCCCCACGCGGCTGGGGCGCCATGCGCGTCGCCCAGGAACGGTACGTGTCGGTGATGAGCTGGATCGAGCACGTGCGGGCCAGCCGCCTCATCGGCAGTCTGCTCACCGAGCGCAGTGCCGCCCAGGAGGTCCGCCTGCACGCCGTCGGCGCCTTCCTCCTCAACCGGTACCAGCGCATGGCCGAGAGCGCGGAGGCCGAACAGGAACGCCTGGCCTCCAGCAAGGCGTTGACCGAGTGGGTCGCCGCCGCGCTGTCCGGCCTGGCCATGGCCGCGACCTACGGGGCCATGTTCTGGCTGATCCTGGCCGGGCACATGAGCCTCGCCATCGCCGGCACCGCCGTGATCGCCGTGCGGACCGGCTCGGCGAGTCTCGGCGCACTGGTGATGAACATCAACCAGTTGCACGAGGAGTCCCTGTACGTCCGCGATCACGGACGCTTCCTGGCCCAGGCGGCCCGGCGCACCATCCCCGAGGGCGGCGCCACGGTCCCCGAGCGGATCGAGGAGATCGTCCTCGACGGTGTCACCTACCGCTACCCCGATCGCGACACGGCCGCCCTGGAGCAGATCTCGCTCACCCTGCCGATGGGCTCGGTCACCGCCGTGGTGGGCGAGAACGGTTCCGGCAAGAGCACGCTGATGAAGATCCTTTCGGGCATGCTGTCACCCCAGGCCGGCACCATGCGCTGGGGCGACGCGGACGTCGACGGCCTCGACCGCTCCCAGGTCTTCGAGCGCGTCTCGCTGCTCACCCAGGACTTCGAACGCTGGCCCGTCACCGCCGCGTTGAACATCCGCCTCGGGCGCCCCGGCCGTGCCGCCACGGAGCAGGACCTCCAGCCGTCGGTGGAGTACGCCGCCGCCGGGCCGGTCATCGCCAAACTCCCCGACGGTCTGCGGAGCCTGCTGGCCCGGGTGTTCCGCGGGGCCATCGAACTCTCCGGCGGCGAATGGCAGAAGCTGGGTCTCGCCCGCACGCACTGGCGCAGCGCGACGTCGCGGGCGGACAGCGTCCTCATCGTCGACGAGCCCACGTCCGCCCTCGACCCCGAGGCGGAGATCGAGGCCTTTGACCGCGTCCGCGGGCTCGCCGCCCCGAACCGGGCCGTCGTCCTGGTCACCCACCGCATGTCCGGCGTCCGGCACGCCGACCGTATCTACGTCCTCAACCAGGGGCGCCTCGCCGAACACGGCACCCACGACGAGCTCATGACCGCGCGGGGCCGCTACGCCGCGATGTTCGAGGCGCAGGCCGCCCAGTACGCCCCCGACGTCGGCATTCCGCACCCGGCCACACCCTCCGTCTCGGATCCCGCGTGAACCGACCGGGCGAAGGGGCTGTCCGTACGGCCCCCCGGCACCGCCCTGCGCCAGAGCGAGGACGCCACGCCACCGGCCCGCCGCCGACCGGCTCCCGGCCGACAACCCCTTGCGTACCAGCACGGTCGAACCGCCCTACGCACCATGCCCGGTCCGTGTTCGACGTTCGACGGCTGCGGGGAGGCACCACCGACCACCGCCTCCGGTCCACCACTACTACTGGGAAGGGTGTGTTCGCGTCCATGTCCACCACGCGGGAAGACTGGGACCGCAGTTACGCCGACGGCCGCCGGTACAGTCCGCTCCGCGACGCCGAGCGGACGCTCCTCGACCTGCTCGGGCCGCCTCCCGACGGAGGGAGGGCCCTCGATGTCGGGTGCGGGACCGGCGAGCTCGCCGCCCACCTGTCGTCGACCGGCTACGCCGTGGACGCCGTCGACTGGTCGGAGACCGCCCTCGCCGAAGCCGGTGCCCGATACGGCGAGACGGCTCGCCGGCTTCACCTCGACGTGGAGAGCGACGACTGGACGCCACCGAACGACGGCTACGGTCTGATCACCCTCAGACCCGTGGTTCCGTTCCTCACCTCCCGTGACCGCACGCTGCGCGCACTGGGCCGCCGCCTGCGGCACGGGGGCGCCCTCGTGGTCATCACTCCCCTGGCCGCGGACACCCCGGCCGAGCGGCGCGGTGTCGCACTCGACGAGGACGAGATCGCGGCGCTGCGGCACGGTCGGTCCTCCACGGAGCGGCACGACGCCGACGGGCTGGCGTTCCTGGTCCTGCGGGGTCCGCGCCAGGACGACACGGCGCCGCGCACGACCAAGGCGCGGCTCTCCTCCCCGGACGATGTCGGGATACCGGGAAAGGGGTGCGGCGGGCGCTCCTCCACACCGTCGCCCGGGTGAGCCGTGTCTCACCGGAGCGGCGACGCTTGCCTATGCAACTCGTTGCATAGAAAGCTGTGCTCCATGGCGCTCGAACACGCGATCCTCGTCTCCTTGCTGGAAAAGCCGGGCTCCGGCTATGAGCTGGCCCGGCGGTTCGAGCGGTCCATCGGCTACTTCTGGACCGCCACGCATCAGCAGATCTACCGTGTTCTCAAGCGCATGGAGCTGGAGGGCGTGCTCTCCGTCCGCGAAGTGCCGCAGCAGGGACGGCCGGACAAGAAGGAGTACTCCGTCGCCGACCCGGGCCGCGCCGTCCTCTCGCGGTGGCTGCACGAGCCGATCGAACCGGAGAGCCTTCGACACGATCTCGCGGTGAAGATCCGCGGCACCGCCTTCGACGACCCCTCGGCACTGATCGGCGAGGTCGAACGGCACCAGCAGATCCACAGAGACCGGCTCACGCGCTATCTCACCGGTGAGCTGCGCGACTTCACCGGGCCCGACGCCCCCGCGCCGCTCGACGCCGGTCAGGAACTGCAGCACGTCGTGCTGCGCGGTGGTATCGCGTTCGAGCGGATGACGATCGCGTGGCTCGACGACGTCCTCGCCACCCTCCACACCCTCGGCGCCACGACCGCCCCGCGGCACGACCCGCAGGACAGCCCGCCGGGGCCCTCCGGTCCGTCCGTCTGAGCAGCGCCCGCTTCGTCCGTTCCCATACGGAAATCCTCGACCCTCATCGGAAGGCGAACCTTCATGGCCACCCCCTTGCTGTTCAACCCGCACACCTACGACCCCACGCACTTCGACCCCGAGACGCGCAGGCTGCTGCGCGCCACCGTCGACTGGTTCGAGGAGCGCGGCAAGCGCCGCCTGATCGAGGACTACCGCACCCGCGCCTGGCTCGGTGACTTCCTCGCCTTCGCCGCCAAGGAGGGTCTGTTCGCCACCTTCCTCACCCCGGCCTCCGCCGCCGGTAACGAGGACCAGCGCTGGGACACCGCCCGCATCGCCGCCCTCAACGAGATCCTCGGGTTCTACGGCCTCGACTACTGGTACGCCTGGCAGGTGACCATCCTCGGTCTCGGCCCGGTCTGGCAGAGCGAGAACGCCGCGGCCCGCACCCGGGCCGCGGACCTCCTCTCCCAGGGTGAGGTGTTCGCGTTCGGTCTGTCCGAGAAGACCCACGGCGCCGACATCTACTCGACCGACATGCTGCTGGAGCCCCACGGCGACGGCGGCTTCCGGGCGAGCGGCTCCAAGTACTACATCGGCAACGGCAACGCCGCCGGACTCGTCTCCGTGTTCGGCCGCCGCACCGACGTCGACGGCCCGGACGGCTACGTCTTCTTCGCGGCCGACAGCCGCCACCCGGCGTACCACCTGGTGAAGAACGTCGTCGACTCCTCCAAGTTCGTCAGCGAGTTCCGCCTGGAGGACTACCCGGTCGCCCCCGAGGACGTCCTGCACACCGGTCGCGCCGCCTTCGACGCGGCCCTGAACACCGTCAACGTCGGCAAGTTCAACCTCTGCACCGCCTCGATCGGCATCTGCGAGCACGCGATGTACGAGGCCGTCACCCACGCGCAGAACCGCGTCCTCTACGGTCGCCCCGTCACCGCCTTCCCCCACGTGCGCCGGGAGTTGGCCGACGCGTACGTCCGTCTCGTCGGTATGAAGCTGTTCAGCGACCGGGCCGTCGACTACTTCCGTTCGGCCGGTCCCGAGGACCGCCGCTACCTGCTCTTCAACCCGATGACGAAGATGAAGGTGACCACGGAGGGCGAGAAGGTCATCGACCTGATGTGGGACGTCATCGCCGCCAAGGGCTTCGAGAAGGACAACTACTTCTCGCAGGCCGCCATCGAGATCCGGGGCCTGCCCAAGCTCGAGGGCACGGTCCACGTCAACCTCGCGCTGATCCTCAAGTTCATGCGCAACCACCTGCTGGAGCCGATCGGCCACCCCGTCGTACCGACCCGCCTCGACGCGGCCGACGACGACTTCCTCTTCCGGCAGGGACCGGCTCGCGGCCTGGGGTCCGTCCGCTTCCACGACTGGCGCGCCGCCTACGACGCGTACGCCGAGGTCCCGAACGTCGCCCGCTTCCGCGAACAGGCCGACGCCCTCTGCGAGTTCGTCACCAGCATGGCACCCGACGAGGCACAGAGCCGCGATCTCGACTTCCTCCTCTCCGTGGGGCAATTGTTCGCCCTGGTGGTGTACGGACAGCTGATCCTGGAGCAGGCGCGCCTGACCGACCTGGACGCGTCCGTGCTCGACGAGCTGTTCTCCGTGCTCGTCCGCGACTTCTCGGGCCACTGCGTGGAGCTGCACGGCAAGGACTCCGCCGACGAGCGGCAGCAGCGGTGGGCGCTCGGCGCGGTCCGTCGTCCGGTCGTGGACGCCGCTCGTTCGGCAGAGGTCTGGCAGCGGGTCGAGGAACTGTCCGGGGCCTACGAGATGGCCCTGTAGAGGCCCGGTCACGAGGTCGTGTGCGCCGGACGTCCGTACGACGTCCGGCGCGCACGGCCGTCGAAGGACCGGCCGGCACCCGCGTACGCCGATCGGCCCCGCGGCGGCCGACACCCGGTCCCGCGGCGGCGTTCACGCGCAACCGCGGCCCCGCGATCGCCCCAGCCACTCCCGACACGCCGGCGCGCGCCGAGTGCCCCGTTTGACCTTGACACGGTGACAAGGCCTTCACTGCTCGTCGAGGAGGTGGTCTCGATGACGATCACAGGGCAGGACACGGACGTGGCGCGGGTGCTGCGGGGGTTGGCGGACGGTCGTTCGTCCGTGCGGCTGCGGGCGGCGCTGGCGGCCGGGACGACTCCTGAGCCGCGCTTCGTCGAGGCGCTCGTCGAGCGATGCGCGATCGAGCCCGAGTTCTTCGTCCGCGACATGCTGACCTGGGCGCTCACCCGCCACCCGGTGTCCGTGACACTGCCCGCGCTGCTCCGCGAGGTCCGCTCGGAGCGTGCCCAGGCGAGGAGCCAGGCGCTGCACACCCTGTCGAAGGTCGGGGACCGGCGGGCTTGGCCGGCGATCACGGCGGGCGTACTGTCCGACGGCGACGACGAGGTGGCACGGAGCGCGTGGCGGGCCGCGGTCGTGCTCGTGCCGGAGGGCGAGGAGACCGCGCTGGCCACGGAGTTGGCGACGCAGCTCGGGCGCGGTGGGCGACAGACGCAGCTGAGCCTCAGCCGGGCCCTGGTCGCACTGGGCGAAACGGTGGTGCCGACGCTGCTGGCCGCTTCGAAGGCCCCCGACGCGGGCGTGCGCGCCCACGCGCTCGCCACGGAGCGACTTCTGGGCGACCCGGACGCCGGGTTCGAGTCCGTGATCGAGGAGGCGAAGCGCGTCGTGGCTCTCGGCGCGTCCGGCCGGGAGGGAGGATGAGGCGTGCTGATCGGTGAGGTGGCGCGACGGTCCGGGGTCAGTGCCCGCATGCTCCGGCACTACGAGTCCCTCGGTCTGGTGAATCCTTCCGGCCGGACCGGTTCCGGGTACCGGGAGTACTCGGGGGAGGACATCCGGCGGATCTTCCACATCGAGAGTCTGCGGTCGCTGGGGCTGTCGCTGCGGGAGATCGGGCGGGCGCTCGACGACCCCGGTTTCACTCCCGCGGCACTCGTCGACGGCCTCATGCGTCAGACGCGCGAACGCATCGCGGCGGAGAACGAGCTGCTGACGCGGCTGCGCCGGATCCACGCGACCGACCCCGCCAGTTGGGAGGACGCCCTCCAGGTCGTCGGACTCCTGCGGGCCCTGGGGTCGAAGAGCGCCGACGCGCGCCAGCGGGCGGCCCTTTCCTCGGCCGACGGGGTTCCGGTGCCGGTGGAGGCGCTGGTCGAGGCGGTGCTGAGCGAGGCCGACCCGAACGTCGCGGGGGCCCTTCGATGGGCACTGGCACGATCGGGCGGCAGTGGCCCGGCACTGCTCGCGGAGGGTCTCGACTCACCGGTGGCCGAGGTACGGGCACGTGCCGTCCGGTCCCTCGCCGAGCTGCCCGGCGGTGAGGCCGCCACGTATCTGCGGGCCGCCCTCGCGAACCCCGACGTGGTGGTCCGCGGGTACGCGGCACTGGCGCTGGGCTCACGCGGTGGGGTGGAAACGGTCCCGACACTGATCGACATGATCGTGGAGGGCAGGAACGACACCGACGCGGCCGACGCGCTGAGCGTGCTGGCGAGCAACGGTGTGACGGCGGATCAGATCACCACCGGCCTCGTCGACCGCCTCGCCCACGACACCACGCGCGCCCCCGCACGCGGACGACTGACCCAGGCCCTGGCGGGCATCCCCGGGACGAGAGCCTCACAAGCCCTCGCGGAGCTGTCCCACGACACGGACCGCGCCGTCGCGCTGACGGCGGCGTACGTCCTTCGGCTGAGGACTGTGCCGTAACCGCCAGCGCCAGGCGTTCCGGGCTGGACGGGCGGCGGCGCGAGTCGCACCGTCTGCTGGCCGACCCGCAGGTCACGGTGATCGTGGTCGAGCACCGTGACCGCCTGACCCGGTTCGGTGTCGATCACCTGGAAGCTGCACTGTCGGCGTCCGGGCGGCGACTGGTCGTCCTCGATCCGACCGAGACCGTTGACGACCTGGTGCGGGACATCACCGAGGTGCTGACCTCGATGTGCGCCCGCCGGTATGGGCGGCGGGCGGCGAAGAGCGGTGAGAGCCGAACTGCCGCTGCACATCCGGACCTACCCCTGCGCCGCATGCGGCCTGGTCATCGACCGGGACGACAACGCCGCACGCAACCTCGCCGCCCTCGCGGCAGCCGCAGCAACTGGTACCGGAGTGGCCAAAGACCAGAACACCGCCCCGGCGGTGTCGAAGCCTCGTGGAGCCGACCAGACCCGCACCACCCGCACCCGCCGCAAGGCGGAGACGGGGCGGGTGCGGGTGCAGGTGCGGATGCAGGTGCGGATGCAGGTGGCGCAACCCTGCCGCACCAGCGGCAGCAGGAACGGGAGACCGTACTCAAACAGAAGCCCTCACGCCTTGGTGACGAGACGGGCCTTCCGGGCCGAAACACCCGGAATACCGAGAGCCGACCACGCTCGAAGCAACGGTGGCTCAGATCGACTGCGGCCCCGGCGGCAGTGCCCGGGCGGCGGGCACGCCCTGCCAGGCGCGCTCGGGGGCGGCGGCGGGAGGGGAATCCTGCATCGGCGGCATCACGCGCTGAAGGTCCCGGCGAATTCGCTCGGCCTCACCGCGCACCTGCGCCGGAACGTCACCGCGCTCCGTGATGAGCTGTCGGTAGATCGGGGCATCCTGGAACACGAACAACGCGCCTTTCCTGTCGACGCCCCACGTCGGACACGGAGGCAAGCGTCGAGTTTACGTCCCGCACATGCGGAATCGAGCCGGATCAGCCCTCGGTCCGAGTGCCGTCGGCCACTTCCGCGAGGAGTCCGGTGCGGCCCGTTCCCGGTACCGGGAGAGCCACCGAGGGCGCGGTCCAGGACGACAGTTGGGGGGCGGCGGGTCGGGGTCCCACGCGACGGGGGACGAACCGGGTGGCCGAGGGCAGGCATCGACGCGTCGAACTGCGGGAGTTGGAATTTCCATGGGAGTAAACGTCCACTCCGGGCCGGGTGCTGGGCGTGATGGTGCGACGACGGTGCGTGGCCTCAGGGGGCCCTTCCCCGGCTACGGCCGCCCGGCCGCGACCGTCCGACGCGTCGGTTCCCGGTTCGTACGCGCCGCCCTCCTCCCCTCTTCCGGCCGCCGCCGGGACCGGTGCGGTCACCTCACCCTCTGCGGGATCCGGTACGCGGTGCAAGGCTGGAGGTACACCGGAGCAGTGACACCCCGGCTGTTTCGGTACACCGCGATCGAAAGGTGAACCGATGACCAGCCGCCGGAAAAAGGACGACCAGCGCGCTCCCGGCACCGGCGCGGCGGCCCCTGCCGCAGCCTCCTCGTCCCGTTCCGATCCGCCCTCGGTCGAGCGGGCCGTGGACGCCCTGGTCACGAACGGACAGGAGGCCCTGCGGGAGTACGCCGACTACACCCAGGAGCAGATCGACCACATAGTGAGGAAGGCCAGCCTGGCCGCGCTCGCGGAGCACACCGGGCTCGCCGTGATGGCGGTCGAGGAGACCGGGCGCGGTGTCTTCGAGGACAAGGCCGTCAAGAACGTCTTCGCCTGCGAGAACGTCACCCACTCCATGAAGGGCGTCAAGACCGTCGGGGTGATCCGCCGCGACGACATCGACGGGATCGTGGAGATCGCCGAGCCGGTCGGGGTGATCGCGGGCGTCACTCCCGTCACCAACCCGACCTCCACCACCATCTTCAAGTCCCTGATGGCGCTCAAGACCCGCAACCCGATCATCTTCGGCTTCCACCCGGCCGCCCAGCACTGCTCTGCCGAGGCCGCGCGGATCGTGCGGGACGCGGCCGTGCGGGCAGGCGCCCCCGAACACTGCGTGCAGTGGATCGAGCAGCCGTCCAAGGAGGCCACCAACGCCCTGATGCACCACCCAGGCGTCGCGTCGATCCTGGCCACCGGCGGCAACGCGATGGTCCGCGCCGCCTACAGCTGCGGCAAGCCCGCGCTGGGTGTCGGGGCGGGCAACGTCCCCGCGTACATCGAGAAGAGCGCCGACGTGCGACGCGCGGTCAACGACGTGGTGCTGTCGAAGACGTACGACTACGGAATGGTGTGCGCCTCGGAACAGGCGGTGATCCTGGACCGGGAGATCCGCGACGCGGCGATCGCGGAGTTCCGGGGGCTCAAGGCGCACCAGGCCGACGACCACGAGAAGCGACTGCTGGAGCGGTATCTGTTCGGGGTCGGCGCCGAGGAGCAGGGGGGCCGGGACTGCGCCGGCGCGCAGCTGAACGCGGACATCGTCGGCCAGAGCGCGGTCGCCATCGCCGAGGGCGCCGGTTTCGAGGTACCGAAGGACACTTCGGTGATCCTGGTCGAAGTGTCCGAGGTCGGTGTCGAAGAGCCACTGACCAGGGAGAAGCTCTGCCCGGTGCTGGCCGTCCTGACGGTGGACAGCCGGGCCGACGGAGTGCGGCTGGCCACGGAGATGGTGGAATTCAACGGCCTGGGGCACTCGGCCGCCGTGCACACCGAGGACGCGGCCTTCGCCGAGGAGTACGGGCACGCCGTCAAGGCCTGCCGGGTGATCTGGAACGCGCCCACCTCACAGGGCGGCATCGGCGACGTCTACAACGCGTTCATGCCGTCGCTGACGCTGGGCTGCGGCTCGTACGGCAGCAATTCCGTGTCCGGCAACGTCACCGCGCTCAACCTGATCAACATCAAGCGGATCGGGCGCCGGAACAACAACATGCAGTGGTTCAAGATCCCGTCGAAGATCTTCTTCGAGCGCGACTCCATCAAGTACCTCGCCGACATGCGCCGGGGCAGCCGGGTCGTCGTCGTCACCGACAAGACCATGGTGGAGATCGGCCATCTGGAGCGGATCCGCACCGTGCTGCAGCGCCGCAGCGAACCCGCCGAGATCCGGGTGATCGACAACGTCGAGCCCAACCCGAGCATCGACACCGTGCGCAAGGGCGCCGAGATGATGCGCCACTTCGAGCCGGACACCATCGTGGCGCTCGGCGGCGGTTCGCCGATGGACGCGGCCAAGGTGATGTGGCTGATGTACGAGCATCCCGAGGTCGAGTTCGCGGATCTGAAGGAGAAGTTCTTCGACATCCGCAAGCGCGCGTTCACCTTCCCCGACCTCGGCGCGAAGGCCGATCTGGTGTGCATCCCGACCACCTCGGGCACCGGCAGCGAGGTGACCCCGTTCGCCGTCATCACGGACACCGTGACCGGCCAGAAGTATCCGCTGGCCGACTACGCGCTCACCCCGAGCGTCGCCATCTGCGACCCGGCGCTCACCACCCACCTGCCCAGGGACATCACCGCGGACTCCGGTTTCGACGCGCTCACGCACTGCCTGGAGACGTACGTGTCGGTGTACGCCAACGACTTCACCGACGGACTGGCGCTGCAGGGCATCCGGCTCATCTTCGACAACCTGGAGCAGGCCGTGCTCGACGGGCCGAACGATCCGGCCGCCCGGGAGCGCATGCACAACGCCGGCACCATCGCCGGCATGGCCTTCGGGTCGGCGTTCCTCGGCGTGGTGCACGCCATGGCCCACACGCTGGGCGCGACCTTCCACGTCGCCCACGGCCGCACCAACGCGCTGCTGCTGCCGCACGTGATCCGTTACAACGGGTCGGCGCCCGTCAAGGTCACCAGCTGGCCGAAGTACCACAACTACATCGCCCCGGAGCGGTACCAGACGGTCGCCCGCATGCTGGACCTGCCCGCCGGCACGCCGGAGGAGGGCGTGGAGTCCCTCGCCCACGCGCTGGAGGAACTGCGCGAACGGGTCGGCATCCCGCGCTCGTTCAAGGACGCCGGAGTCGAGGAGGCGGCCTTCCTCGAAGCCCTGCCCGAGCAGGCGATGTACGCGTACGAGGACCAGTGCGCGCCCGCGAACCCGCGACTGCCGATGCTGGCCGACATGCAGGAGCTGATGCGCCGCGCCTACTACGGCGACCCGGTCTGACCCGGCCCGGGTGACGCCAACCGATTCGACGACGAAGGAACGGTGCACCGATGACCACGCAGCAGCAGCGGCCGGCCCGCAGTGCCTGGGACGGCTTCCGGGGAGGTCTGTGGCGGGACGAGATCAACGTACGGGACTTCATCCAGCAGAACTACACGCCGTACGAGGGCGACAAGTCGTTCCTGGCGGGCCCCACCGAGCGGACGACCGCAGTGTGGAGGACGATCACCGGCCTCTTCCCCGAGGAGCGGGCCAAGGGCGTCCTGGACGTGTCGTACGACGTCCCGTCCACCATCACCGCGCACGCGCCCGGCTACATCGACCGGGACCGGGAGCTGATCGTCGGACTGCAGACCGACGCCCCGCTCAAGCGCGCGATCATGCCCTTCGGCGGCTGGCGGATGGTGGCCGGAGCGCTGCGGACCTACGGCTACCCGGTCTCGCCCGAGCTGGAGAAGGTGTTCACCCACTACCGCAAGACCCACAACGCCGGGGTGTTCGACGCTTACACCCCGGACATCCGGGCCGCGCGCAAGGCCGGCATCGTCACCGGTCTTCCCGACGCCTACGGCCGGGGCCGCATCATCGGCGACTACCGGCGGGTCGCCCTGTACGGGGTGGACCGGCTGATCGAGGCGAAGAGGGAGGAGCGGGCCGGGCTGGACGCCATGCCGCGCGAGGCGTCCCGGATGGAGGAGGTGATCCGCGAACGTGAGGAGATGGCCGAGCAGGTCAGGGCGCTGGACGAGCTGAAGGAGATGGCCGCCTCCTACGGGTACGACGTCTCCGGTCCGGCGCGCAGCGGCCGGGAGGCCGTGCAGTGGCTGTACTTCGCCTACCTCGCGGCGGTGAAGGAGCAGAACGGCGCGGCGATGTCGCTCGGCCGCACCTCCACGTTCGTGGACGTCTTCCTGCAGCGGGACATCGAGGCCGGGCTCCTGGACGAGAGCGCGGCGCAGGAGCTGATCGACGACTTCATCATCAAGCTGCGGATCGTCCGCTTCCTGCGTACTCCGGAGTACGACGAGCTGTTCTCGGGCGATCCGACCTGGGTGACGGAGTCCATCGGCGGCATCGGCGCGGACGGCCGCACACTGGTGACCCGTAGCTCCTTCCGCTATCTGCAGACCCTCTACAACCTGGGCCCGGCGCCCGAGCCCAACATGACGGTCTTCTGGTCGCCGGCGCTTCCGCAGGGGTTCAAGGAGTTCTGCGCGCAGGTCTCGATCGACACGTCCAGCCTGCAGTACGAGTCGGACGAACTGATGCGCCCGCGCTTCGGTGACGACACCGCCATCGCCTGCTGCGTCTCGGCGATGGAGGTCGGCAAGCAGATGCAGTTCTTCGGCGCCCGGGTCAACCTCGCCAAGACGCTGCTGTACGCCATCAACGGCGGCCGGGACGAGATCTCCGGAGCGCAGATCGGGCCGGCCACCGGGGCGGTCACCGCCGAGGTGCTCGACCACGACGAGGTGCTGGCCCGCCTCGACCAGCAGATGGACTGGCTGGCCGAGACCTACGTCCACGCCCTCAACGTCATCCACTACATGCACGACAAGTACGCCTACGAGCGGCTGGAGATGGCGCTCCACGACCGGGACATCCGGCGCACCATGGCGTGCGGGATCGCCGGTCTGTCGGTCGCGGCGGACTCGCTGTCGGCGATCAAGTACGCCCGGGTCACCCCGGTGCGGGACGACACCGGCCTGGCCGTGGACTTCCACATCGAGGGCGAGTACCCGGCGTACGGCAACAACGACGAGCGGGCCGACTCGATCGCGGTGTGGCTGGTCGAGGAGTTCATGCGCAAGGTGCGGAAGCACCCCACCTACCGGGGAGCCGAGCACACCCAGTCGGTGCTCACCATCACCTCCAACGTGGTGTACGGCAAGAAGACCGGCAACACCCCCGACGGCCGTCGCGCCGGCGAGCCGTTCTCACCGGGCGCCAACCCGATGAACGGCCGTGACACCCACGGCTACGTCGCCAGCGCGCTGTCGGTCGCCAAACTCCCGTACGACCAGGCCGAGGACGGGGTCTCGCTGACCAACACCATCACCCCCGACGCGCTGGGCCGGACCCCCGGGGACCGGATCCGCAACCTCGCGGGCGTGCTGGACGGATTCGTCACCTGTCAGGGCTTCCACATGAACGTCAACGTGCTCAACCGCGACACCCTGCTGGACGCCATGGAGAACCCGGACGACTATCCGCAGCTGACGGTGCGGGTCAGCGGTTACGCGGTCAACTTCGTGCGGTTGACGCGGGAGCAGCAACTCGACGTGCTGGGGCGTACGTTCCACGGCTCCCTGTGACCTCGTCCCCCATCGATCCGTCGCCGTCGTGGTCACGGGGAGCGGGCCCGCCGAAGGGCTCGCTCCCCGGGCCGTGAGCCACAGTCCAGGAGGTTCCGTCATGACCACCCTGATCCAGCCGGGTGCCCTGCTGCCGATCATCCCGGTCAGCACCGACAGCCCCGCCGAACAGGCGGCCACGCTGCGCGGCACCGGTCCGGTCAGTGGCTCGGTGCACTCCTGGGACCTGTCCTCCGGTGTGGACGGCCCCGGCACCCGCTTCGTCGTCTTCCTCGCCGGCTGCCCGCTGGCGTGTCTGTACTGCCACAACCCCGACACCCTGCGGATGCGCAACGGCAAGCGGACGACAGCCGACACGGTGGTCGAGGAGGCCCTGAAGTACGTTCCGTTCATCCGTGCCGCGGGCGGCGGCTTCACCATCAGCGGCGGCGAGCCGCTGCTGCAGCCGGACTTCACGGGCGAGATCCTGCGCCGCTGCCACGGCGAACTCGGCCTGCACACGGCCCTGGACACCTCCGGCTTCCTCGGCGCCCGCGCCTCCGAGGCGCTGCTGGCCGACGTGGACCTGGTGCTGCTGGACATCAAGTCCTGGGACCGCGAGCTCTATCTCCGCCTCACCGGACGCCCATTGGAACCGACCCTGGCCTTCGCCCGGCGGCTGGCCGAGCTGGGCAAGGAGGTCTGGGTGCGCTTCGTTCTCGTCCCGGGGCTCACCGACGCCACCGAGAACGTGGCGGGCGTCGCCTCCTTCGCGGCCTCTCTCGGCAATGTCGGCCGCGTCGACGTCCTACCGTTCCACAAACTCGGCGCCGCCAAGTGGGAGCAGCTCGGGATGGAGTTCACCCTGACGGACACCCCCGTCCCGACGGCGGAACAGGTCTCCAGGGCCCGCGGCATCTTCACCGACTGCGGCCTGTACGCCGTCTGATCGCGTGAACGGCCCTCTGGCGGCGCATGGCTTCGCCGTCGTCGTGTTCAGCGGCTCGCGCGAAGGCCTGCAGGGCGGCTTTCAGCAGGGAGCGCCTTCGGCGCACCAGACCACCGGACCGTCGAGGAGTACGTCCGTGAGCCGCGGGGGTTGTGGTGCGGGGGGGGGCCGAGCGCGCGGCCTCGGCCACTCCGACGGGTTCGCACAGGCGGCCGCTCCGATGGCGTCGAGGTACGCCTCACGCGCCCCGGGGTCGTCGACCCACCCAGGCTGTCCGCCGAGCCGAGCAGCAGGGGCGGTGCCTGGCCGCCGCGTCTGCGCGTGAACACGATCTGCCCTCCACGGCCGGGTCGTTCAGCGTGGATTCCAGGCACTGCCGCATGACGGGACAGGTGTCGCACACGTCCTTCGCCTCGTCGGTCTGGACGAGTGTCGCGACGCTGATGCTGGTGCCGACGGGAAAGAAGAGGTCGGGGTCCGTGCCTGGGCAGACGGCCGATCCGCGCCAGTCCCTGAGCTTCCTCCTGCACGGAACGGTGGATGGTTCGCGAGCGCACGGTGCGGTGGACCGGCCCGCGCCACGGGGTGTCCGACCCGGGACTCCGCCGCCCGGGAAGCCGCTCCCGGCGTTGGCTCGTAGGGCACGACAGGTGTCGGACCTGTGCGCCGACCCGGTACGGCCGCGGCCACAAGGCCGATCGGGGACGCGATCCCACCCGTGGCGCGGAAGCCGTGCCCAGGTCCGACACACAAGAGACCGGACGGCCGGTGCTTGTGTGACATCGACGGGGCGGCCCGTCGAGTACGGAGGCACTCCGCCGTCGTCGCTCCGGTGTCACCTGGCGGAACGGGCCCCCGTGGCATTGCTCGTGTTCCCCGGCGGCGTTCGTCGATCCGGCCGTTGTCAGTGTCGGCTGGGAGGATCACCGGCATGACACCGTTGCTTCTCTCCGACATCGAACGAGCCGTTCGCAGCAGTTGGAGTGCTGAGACCTGCACGCCTGAGTTCCGATCGCGGTGGAGCCCGGACAACCCGGCTCGGGACCAGTGCGGGGTGACCGCCATGGTGCTCAACGATCTGCTGGGAGGCGAGCTGATCCGGGGAGAAGTCCACGTCGACGGCGAGCGTGTGGACCACCACTGGTGGAACCGCCTGGGCACGGACATCGAGATCGACCTCACCCGCGAGCAGTTCGGGCCGGAGGAGACTGTCACCGGAGGTGTGATCGTCGCCCGACCGCCCGTGACCGAATGGCGCAGGCTTCGCGAGGAGTACGAGCTTCTCCGCGACCGTGTCATGAAGAAGCTCGACCAGCGGCAGACCCGAGTCCCTATCAGTACGTCGGGTCAGTCGGCTTGACCCTGTCCGCTTCGGGCCCGGGTACCGGCGGGACGGTAGGAGTCGCCGCCGGTCTCGATGCTGTCGCCTCCGAAAGCGGGCGGTCCACGATGCCCCCGCGACCACGGGCCGCTCGCCCGGGCGCGGGTTCCCGTGGGAGACGAAGGCCTCTCGGGGTGACTGCACCGAGGCCAGTGGGACGACGTCCCGGCCGTACAGGGCGGCGGTGGCCCAGACGGCGGGCACCCGGACCTTGCGCTCCCAGGTCGGCACGGCGAGCAGGTGGTAGCCGCGGTGCATGAGCCACGCCCCGAAGCCCCTGATCACCAGGCGCCGGTACTGGAAGATGCCGCGGCCCAGACCCAGCGTGGCCACCACTCCCAGGCCGTGGTGCACATAGTCCTTGGCGGCCCGCCCTCGCAGCGTGGCCAGGATGTTCTTGGCCAGGCGCTTGCCCTGACGTACCGCGTGCTGGGCGTCGGGGACCGTGTGCGCTCCGGCTCGGTGCAGCGAGAGGTCCGGTACGGACGCGTCGTCGCCGGCGGCCCACATGTTCTCCACCGGGTCGGTGTCCGCGGTCGCGCCGCGCTTCTCCAGCGCGCCGACCACCCACGCGCCGGGCCGGTCGCCGACCTCGAGCAGGATCCGTCCGCGTGCCTCGACCAGATGGAACTCGAGCTCCTCCGGGTCGAGTTCGGGGTAGTGCTTGAGCAGTGCGGTCGCCATGGACGGCAACTCCCCGAAGCCCTCCGCACCGGAGAATCCCCCGCCGACGAACGTGGCGGTGAGGAGCTTGCGCCGTTCGTCGCCCGGTGGCATCGAAGCCGCGCGGTCGAACGAGGTGAGCAGCCGGTCGCGGACGGCGGCAGCCTCCTCGACGTGCTTGAACCCGAACGCCTCCTCGCGCCTCCCGCGGCGCAGCTTCTTCTCCAGGCCCCACGCGGTGCAGAAACCCGCGTAACCGCCGCCCACGACAAGGATTTCACGCACGATGTCCTCTGTTCTCTCGGCCTCGATCTCATGACAGGACGGAACCGTCAGGTGTGACATCGGTCGGCGCGAGAGCCGCTCACCCGGCACACCGTGTGAGCGGCCTGCCCCGGATTCGCCACCGGCTCGTCCACAGCCTCTCCGACTACGGACGGGAAGCGTCGGTGGGCGACATCGCGCAGGGAACCTGAGCCGCTGACTCGGGACAGCGGTTCGGCTGCCGGTGAACGTCGATTCTCCAGCAGGACACGTCCGCATATCCTCCGGACATGGTTGATCAACGCGCGGTCGACGTTGGTGAGGTCCGGCTGGCCTATCGGGTGTCGGGTCCTCCGGATGCTCCGCCGCTCGTCCTGTTGCACGCGCTGGGCGAGGGTGCCGCCGACTGGGAGGCGGTCGTGCCTGTCCTCGCCCGGAACCGAAGGGTGTATGCCCTCGACCTTCGCGGGCACGGCCGAAGCGACTGGCCCGGCGACTACTCGCTCGAGCTCATGCAGGCCGATGTGCTCCGGTTCCTGGACGCGCTGGGACTCGGACCGGTGGAGCTGATCGGGCACTCCATGGGCGGGATCGTGGCCTATCTGCTCGCGGAGGATCAACCGCGGCGGGTGAGCCGGCTCGTCCTGGAGGATGTGTCGACCCCCCGTCCCCGAGAGCCGAGTACCCCTGTCAGGCCGGACGGCACCCTGACCTTCGACTGGGAGATGGTGCTCGCCGTCAGGCGGCAGATCGACCGGCCCGGTCCCAGGTGGCTGGAGCGACTCGACCTGATCACCGCCGAGACCCTCGTGCTCGCCGGCGGCCCACGCAGTCACGTTCCCCAGGACGGTGTCGCCGAGCTCGCCCGCCGCATCCCTTGCGGGCGCCTGGTCACCATCCCGGTCGGACACTTGATTCACCACGCAGCGCCGGAGGCGTTCACCGAGGCGGTTTCGGCGTTCCTGGAGGAAGACTTCCGTCCCGCCCCGCCAAGCACGAGCGCCTGATGCTGTTCCGTCGGCTGCCCGGGTTCCGGACCGCACGCCCGTACCGAGGACACGGCCGAGCGTCGCTTCAGCGGCCGGAGTCGGGGCGCCGGTCGCGCCGAAGCCGACCAGCCGTGTCCGGCCGGCCGCTTGGCATCCAGCCCGTCAGACGGCCGGCTCCGGAAGGTGCCCGAGGTGTTCGACGACCCGCTCGCGCAGCAGAAGGTACTCGTCCCAGCGGCGGGGCAGGGGGCCCGGGGGACGTTCGACCACACGGGCCGCGGTGACGCTCTGGCCCTGCTGGAACTGCTCCAGCGTCAGATCGAGTTCCACCCCGCTGGGCAGCCGGTTCCACCAGTGGAAGCCGTGCTGGTCACCGTCGAGGTACACCTCGCCAAGCATGAGGTCGCCGCCGAGGAGGTCGTGGACGATCAATGCCGTGATGTCGCAGTGGCCCCACGCCGGGTTGAGCGGCTGCCAATCGGGCCGGTCGTCGGGCGAGCAGGTGTCGGCTGCCCAACTGGCTCGCAAGGCCTTGTCGAGGTCGAGCAGGTTCCAGGGAGTCATGCCCGCAGCATCGCAGCCGTCACTGACATCGGAGTCGGCGCGGGCACACGACGATCCCCGGCCTCCCGACGCCGACGAGCACCGCGGGAGGGCAGGTGGTCACACCAGACCTGGGGTTCGACGGTCCGCCACCACCTGACCTCCGAGGTTCGGCGCACCCGCGCCGTGGCCTCGGCAGGAGATCACGGCGTCGGCCGACGTCGGCGGGTCGGGACGGGCCCGCGGAAAGGCCCCGAGCGCGACGGCAGGTCAGGACCGGCTCACGGAAAGGCCTCAAGCCCGGTGGCAGGTCAGGACCGGCCCCCGGAAAAGCTCAAGCCCGGTGGCGCGTCGGGACCGCCCTGGGGAAAACCTTCGGGCCCGGTGCGGCTCGGGGCGTAGGCTTCGCGGGCACGGACACGACGGGGGCGGAGTGCATGAGGTCTCAGGAAGCGCAGCGTTGGACGTCGGCTCTCGACGCGGTCGTGGTGTACGCGCGGGGCGCGCTCTGCGTCCGGGTGGCCCGGGGCGCCGTACCGCCGGACGGCAGGGTACGGGTGGCGGGGCTGCCCCGCTCGATGGACCCGGGCTCACTGCGGGCCAGAGTCGTCGGCGGCTCCGAGGCCCGGGTCACCGAGGTGCGGGTGGAGGTGGACGCCGAGCCGCCGGGCACCGACACGTCCGACGCCTTGCGGCTCGAGGTGGAGCGGCTGCGCGACGCGCACGGCGCGGCGCAGGAACGCCGTGAACGGCAGCTCCGGCTGATCTCCGAAGTCACTGCGCTGCGCCCGGTTCCCCCGACGCGCAGGCGCGACGATCCCCACCGCCGGACTCCCGTCGACGCCTGGCTGCGGCTCGCCGACTACGTCCAGGAGCGGCTGACGCGCCTGCACCGGCGACTCCTCGAACTGGAGGAGGAACTGCGCCGCGTCGAGCACGAGTTCGAGATCGCGATGGACCGCTGGAACCGCGCCTCCACCGACGTGCGGTCGGCACACGTCGAGACCACGGTGTGCGCGGTCCTGACCCTGGACGGGTCGGGGGACGTGGAACTGGAGCTCGAGTACGGCGTTCCGGGTGCCGTCTGGGTTCCCGCCTATCGCCTGATCCACCGGCAGGGCGACGACAGCGGCACTCTGGTGCTGCGCGCGTCGGTCGCCCAGCGCACCGGAGAGGACTGGTCGGGGGTGCGCGTCGCCCTGGCCACCGCCGATCTGCGGCGCCGTACCGACCTGCCGAGGCTGCGCTCGATCCGGGTCGGACGTCGGCAGTCCGCCCCCGCCCCCTCCGGCTGGCGGGAGCCGCCGCCGGGGCTCTCCGACCTCTTCACCGGGTACGACGCGGCGGGTCCCCGTCCCACTTCGTCCATCGGGCGCCTGACCGTGGGAGCCGCTGCCCCGGCGGGCGGATTCGGGCCCGGTTCCGCTCCGCCACCGCCTCCCCCGGCACCACAGGGTTACGGCATGCCGCCCGCCGCTCCCGCGGAGCCGACCGGCGCCTTCGGTGCTCCGGGACAGGCCTTCGGCGGCGCCGTGCCCGACCTGGCACCGCCCGTACGGTCGGCGGCCCCGCGCGCCAGGGCCGCGGCCCTCTCCGGTCGGCCGACGGCTCCCGCCGCCATGGCTCCGGCATCCCCGGGGCAGGCGCCCGTGCCGCCTCCGCCGTCCGCGTCACCCCCGGCGCCACTCGGTCCGCCACAACCCAGCGGCGAAGAGCTCGACTACGCCGCTCTCGTGCTCAGCGGCACCGACGAATCCGCGGACCGCAGGGGCAGGCTGTTTCCCCACACGCCCTTCGACGCGGTGGCGGTCGAGTACCGGCGGCGCGCCGAGGCGGTGGCCGCGCTGCCGCTGCCCGGACACGCCGTTCGGCCCCGTGAGTCGGCGGGATCCTTCGACCACCGCTTCGATGCCGTCGCCCGCGCCGACATCCCCTCGGACGGCACCTGGCACACGGTCACCGTCACCGAGATCCCGGTGGGTCTGCGCACCGAGTATCTGTGCGTGCCGTCCGTGGAACAGACGGTGTACGCCACCCTGGTGCTGTCCAACGCCACGGACCAGGCGTTGCTCGCCGGACCGGTGGAGGTCACCGTCGACGACGACTTCCTGCTGACCGCCGCACTGCCAACGCTCGCCCCCGGAGGGGTCCGCCGGATGGGACTCGGGCCGGCCGAGGGCGTCCAGGTCACCCGCCGGACCGACCTGCGCGAGTCGACGACGGGCCTGCGCGGCAACACCACCGTCCTCGAGCACCGCGTCCACGTGGAACTGGCCAACCGGCTCGCCAGGCCCGTCACCGTCGAGGTCCACGAACAGGTTCCGGTCACGTCCCAACCGGACGTCCGGATCGAGGAACGGGCCGACTGGTCGGCACCCGAACAGGACACCGGGCCCGATCACCTCGTTCCGGGCACCCGCGTCTGGCGGGTGGAGCTGCCCGCCGGCGGCACCACCGCCCTGGACGGCGGCTACGAGATCCGTGTCCCGGCCGCCAAGGCCATCGTCGGCGGCAACCGCAGGAGCTGAGAGACCATGCCCACCGCCTCCCCGCCGATTCCCCTGCCCGTCACGGCCGTCACCTGCCTCGAGGACCGCGCCCACGTCGAGCGCACCGTGGACCTCGACCTGCGCCCAGGCGTCCAGCGGCTGCGCCTCGGGCCGATCAGCGCGCTCGCGGTCGACCGCACCGTCCACGCCGAACTGACCGGCGATCACCGGGCGACCGTCCTCGACGTACGGATCGTCCGCACGTGGACACCCCGGGGACCGCTGCCCTCCCCCGACGACTCGGCCCTGCGTCTGCGCCTGCGCGAACTCGAAGAGGAACAACTCGCCCTGGGCCACCGGCGTGACCGGACGCGCGCCCGCCTCGAGGCACTCGGCCACCTCGCCACCGATCTGTTGCGTGACATCGCCGAAGGGACCGGCTTCGGAGAGACGGACGAGGACCGCTGGACCGGCGAGCTGGACCGGATCGACGGCGAGCGCGACACGTACGGTGAACAGCTCCGCGCCACAGAGGCGGAGTTGAACGCGCTGGCGACCGAGATCACGGACGCCCGACGGATCGTCGATCTCTCCGAGGAACAGCCCGCCGAACTGGTCGCCCATGTCGAGCTGACCCTGCGGGCGGAGGTGGCCGAGCCGGTCCGGCTGCGTCTGAGTCACCTCACCCCGTGTGCGTTGTGGCGCCCCGCCTACCGGGCCGTGCTCGACGGTGACTCGCTGACGCTGGAGACCGACGCGATGGTCTGGCAGCGCACCGGCGAGGACTGGTCGGACGTACGCCTGACCCTGTCGACGGCGCGCTCCGCGCGGGCCGGCGACCCGCCGCGGCTGACCGAGGACCGTCTCTCGCTCACCGACCGCTCCGCCGCGGAGCGTCGCACGGTCGACGTCGAGTTCCGGGAGGAGGAGATCGCGGAACTCGGCCCGGCCCCGGTGCTCGGCCTTCCCGGAGTGGACGACGGCGGACAGGCGCGCGTGCTGCACTCCCCCGTACCGGTCTCCGTCCCCACCGACGGCCGCGCCCACCGGGTCCCGCTCCTCGCCGTCACGACCGCCGCGCGCAGCGAGTACGCCTCCTCGCCCGAGTTGTCCCCGCTGGTCACCCAGGTCGTGCGGTTCGACAACACGTCCGGCCACGCGCTGCTGGCCGGGCCGGTGGACCTCGTCGGCGACAGTGGATTCACCGGCCGGGGCGCGCTGGCCTTCGCCGCCGCCGGGGCCCCGGTCGAGCTGGCCTTCGGCAGTCACGACGACTTCCGGGTGGTCCGGCACACCGAGGAGTCCCGTGACACCACGTCGATGACCCGGCGAACCGTGATCACCCGTACGGTCCGGCTGCATCTGTCCCGCTTCTCGGTTCCCGGGGAACGGCGCGAGCAGGTCGTCGCCCTGCGGGAACGGATCCCGGTGTCCGAGGTCTCGGCGGTGGAGGTGCGGCTGCGCAAGGACGCGTGCACCCCGGAGCCCGACGGGATCGACGCCGACGGCATCGTCCGCTGGGACGTGAGCCTGGCACCCGGCGGACGCCGCACGGTCACCCTGGTCTACGAGGTCTCCGCGAGCGGAAACGTCGCCGGTCTCTGAGCCACCGTGACCGCCGCGAAGGGCCGCCCCTCGTGGAGGGCGGCCCCCGGGGACCGGTGTGGTCCCCTGTGGTCCGGTGCGGGTCGGAACCTACTCGACGTTGATCTTGAAGGTGCTGGTGGTGTTGCGGATGTCCTGGGCGTTGCCGCTCATCCGCAGGTTGCGGAAGGTGGCTTCACCGACCGCCGGGCCCTGTCCGGGTTCCGGCAGTTCGTTGGCCCAGATGCCGAATCCGGACTTGGCGTCGAACGCGTCCCCGCTCTTCTTGGAGTTGGTGATGGAGAGGTCGGTGAAGACGGTGTCCTTCACCGGGAACTGCGGCCGGCCGCCCACGTAGTTGGTCTGGAACATGACGCCTCCGTAGGTGGAGTCGTCGATGTCGACGTCGTTGACGCGGATTCCCTGGAAGACCTTGGAGGCGGAGAACGCCCAGATGGCGGGGAAGACCTGCGAGCCCCAGAAGTGACCGCCCGTTCTCTCCAGGGAGACGTTCTCGATCGTCGTGGGCTCGGTCCCGAAGCCGTTCATCGGGTAGCCGAAGTCCAGCGAGGAGATCGTGATGCCGGAGTAGACCAGGGTGTCGGCGACGCGGATGTTGCGGAAGGTGTTGTCGAATCCGCCGTAGACGGCGATGCCCGCCGCTCGCCAGGTGAGCGTCGACGTCAGGTTCTCGTAGAGGTTGTTCTTCTCGTCGGCGCCCCCGGAGTCGATGGCGGAGAAGAGGGCGAAGCTGTCGTCGCCCGTGGCGCGGGCGTCGTTGTTGACGACGTGGTTGTCCGTGGAGCCGTTCGTCATGTTGACGCCGTCGGCGAACGTGTCACGGATGCGGGAGTTCTTGATGGTCATGCTGTCGGTGTTGGCGCCCCAGTACAGGCACACCATGTGTTCGACCCATATGTCGTCGATGGTGATGCCGGAGACGTTGGAGAAGTCGAACACCTTGCCCGGGCCGTCGATCCGGGACGTGTAGTTGCCGAAGTAGGCGAACCCGGCGAACGTCGAGCCCTTGGCACTGGCCTCGGCCCGGAACCCGACGTCGGTGTTCTCCTGGGACGCGGGTGCGCGGAAGCGGGTGAACCACGGGCCGGCTCCGACGACCTTGACCGCCTTGCCGTACACCTGGAACTTGCTGGAGGTCTCGTAGTCGCCGGTGGGCAGGTAGACGCCGACGAGCTTGCCCGTCGTGTCCATACGGACCTTGTCGAGCGCGTTCTGGACGTCCTGGTGGGCGAAGCCGGTCGGCACCGCGTAGGCGGCCGGGTCCGGGTTGGGGTTCGCCGTCGCCTGCTCGGTGTTGACGAAGTCGATGGCGTAGGTGGAGGAGTTGGCCGCGTCCTTCTGGAGGCGGATCCTGGAACCGGCCGGCACGGTTCTGCCGAGCAGCGTGTTCGCCTCGTCGTAGATGTGGCGCGGGGCACCGGAGCCGGGCGAGTTGCCGGGCGCGGTCTCGTTTCCGTACAGCCAGGCGTACTTCGAGGTGAGGTCGATCGCCTTGAGGAACTGGCCGTCCACGTAGACGTCGAGCGTCGTGTCGGTGCCGTCGGGGATCGAGAAGCGGGTCACTAGGGAGTTGGTGGCCGCGCGGGTGGTCCACTCCACGTACTGGCCGTTGCCGCTGAGGGTCACCGCCTTGCGGCCGCTCGCCTCCCCGGCGACGTCTCCGACGGTCCGGTTCGGGCCGACGACCTTGGCGCCGCCGCCGACCGTGCCGTCCTCGGCCTCGTACATGTCGTACGGCATGTCCGCACCTCTGCCGGCGAACAGCGGTTGCGTGCTGGTGTTGTTGGTCCGCTTGACCGGCAGCTCGTTGGCGTCGTCGGCGATGACCGTCTTCACGGTGTACTTGCCGTTGACGGCCGTCCACGATCCGAGGGCGACCGGTGCGGTGGTCTGGTTCGCCGCGATGGCGCCGTTGTAGGAGCCGTTGAGCGTCTTGACGGTGGCGCCCTTGGAGTCCTGGATCGTCAGGGTGACACCGTGGGCGCCGGAGGCCGAGGCGACGCTCCCCTGGTTCTTGATGGCGACGGTGAACTTGACGTCGTCGCCGGCCGAGGCGCTGGACGGGGACCAGGACACCGGTGCGGCGACCAGGTCGGAGCTGGAGACGGGCTTGACGACGAGGGCGTCGGAGCGGGTGAAGACGTTGTTCGCGTCGTTCTGCTCGATGACCTTGTTCGACGGGTCCGCCTCGGCGCCGACGGGGTAACTGCCCGCGTCCCGGGTGCCGATGCTCGCGGTGACCGCCTTCGACTCACCGGCCGCGAGAGCCGGGACGTCCGCCGTGGCGGCCTTCGTGCCGCCGAGCGTGAAGTTCAGGTCGGTGGCCTTGGCCGCCTTGCTGCCGCTGTTGGTGACGGTCGCGGTGAGGCCGATGGCGTCCGACTCGACCGGGGCGGCGGGGGTGTTCGTGATGCCGGTGACCTTGAGGTCGGGGTTGGCGGCCGGGGTGCCGATCACCTGGAGTTCGGCGACCTGCGCTCCCGGGGCACCGGAGTTGGAGGTGAACCTGAGCTGGACGTCGGCGGCGGATCCGGAGACCGGGATGGTCACGGTGTTGCCGCCGGCCGGGTTGAAGCTGTAGTCCTTCGCCGCTGCGAGGCTGGTGAAGGACGTCGCGTCCTGGTCCCGGCCGAGCACCTGGACGTTCTGCGTGCGGGTCGACCATGCGGCGTCCGGGCTGAGTTTGACGACGACCTGGCTCAGGTCGGCGTTGGCGCCGAGCCTGGTGGTGAGGGTGGCCGGGTAGGAGCCTCCCGCGCTCTCCCAATAGGTGCTGGTCAGACCGTCGTTGGCGTTGGCGGCGACATAGGTGAAGGTGGACGAGGAAGCCTCGATGGGCTTGCCCTGGGCGAGGTTGGAGCCGGTGCCGGTCGATCCGTTCCGGGTGACGCTGTTGCTCGCCGCGGACACGTTCCCGGCGGCGTCCTTCGCCTTGACGTAGTAGGTGACCGTCGCCGTCGCCGAGGGAGTGTCGGTGTACGTCGTGACGTCGCCCGCGACGGACTTGACGAGCCGCTCGTCGGCGTAGACGTCGTAGCCGGTGACCTTGACGTTGTCGCTCGATGCCTGCCAGGTGAGCTTCACCTCGCCGCCGGACTGTGTGTAGGCGAGGTTGCCGGGCGCCGTGGGGACCTGGGTGTCGCCGCCCGATCCCTTGCGGGTGACGCTGTTGCTGTCGGAGGAGACGTTGCCCGCCGCGTCCTTGGCCCGCACGAAGTACGTGATGTCGTCGGCAGTCGGCTGGGTGTCGGTGTACGTGAGCACGTTGCCAGCGACACTGGCCCGCAACTGGCCGTCGGCGTAGATGTCGTAGCCGGTGACCCCCGTGTCGTCGCTCGCCGCGCTCCAGGTCAGCTTGATCTGTCCGCCGGCCGGCTCGGTGTAGGCCAGGTTCGTCGGCGCGGTGGGTGCCTGGGTGTCACCGGTCGCCGGGCCGTAGACCTCCAGCTCGGACAACTGCCCTGCGGGCCAGCCGGTGTTGGCGGTGATCAGCACGCGCACGTAGCGCGTGGTGGTGGTGTCGAACCCGATCGTGGCGGACTGGTCGTCGGCGCTGTCGAAGGTGTACGCCTTCGAGGCGGTCAGGTCGGTGAAGTTCCGGTTGTCGGTGGAGCCCTGGATCTTGAGCGTCTGGCTGCGGCTCGGCCATCCGGCGGGCAGCCGCAGTGCCACCTGGTTCACCTTGACCGACGATCCGAGGTCGACCTGGAGCCACTGCGGGAACGCGTTGTTGCCGCTCTCCCAGTAGGTGGCCCGGTTGCCGTCACCCGCGTTGGCGGCTCCGTAGACGTCGGCGTGCCCGCTCTCGCTGAAGGGCTTGCCCCGGGCGAGGTTGGGGGTCGACGCGGCGGTCGTGAGGACCTGCATCTCGGCGAGCTGGGCGGTGGGGGCGACCGAGTTGTCGCTGAAGTCGGCCCGCACGTACCGGGCGAGGGTCGCGGGGAAGGAGACCTTCACCGTGTTGCCGTTGCCGGGGCTGAAGACGTACCGCTCCGACGACTTGAGTGTCGTGAAGGTGTGCCCGTCGGCGCTGCCCTGCAGCGCCAGCGTCTGCGCTCGGGTCTGCCAGTGCTCGGGCAGGCGCAGCACGACCTGGCGGACACGTCTGCTCCGGCCGAGGTCGGTCTGCACCCACTGGGCCGATTCCCTTCCGGCCTGCCAGTACGTGTCGGCGTCGCCGTCGGTGACGTTGGTGGCCGCGTGGGCGGCGCGGGCGCTTCCGGCCCTGGTCGCGGCGTTCGCGGCGGCGTCGGGACCGCCGGCCGCGTGGGCACCGACGGCGGGCAGTCCTAGGAGCATGACCGTGGAGGCGAGCGCGGCGGTCGCTGCGCGCCGTCTCCAGGATCTCGGCTTGTGTCGAGTCATGCGGGGTCACTCCCTGCGGAGGTTCGCGCGCCGGTGGGGGCGGCGAGGGCGGCTCGTTCCTGGGCAGAGCGGTGGGGCGGTGGCGCGGTGCGACTGAACGGCAGGAGCTGTCCGTGCGAAGACACCCAGCTCTTGATGGGCCGTCACACGCAGTTTATTGCGGTGTTCGGTCGCAATATTGCAGAGAACTGTGAACCCGTCCACCGTCGTGACAACACAAGTTTCACGAGCCGACCGGTGAATCAACGGCCAGGAGCGGGTCACCGGCGAGCTTCGCGCAGATGAGAAGGCGAGGAACGATCCCGGAGAATCCATGACGGGCGGCGGCACCCGACCGTCACATCCGGGAGGACCGTCCCCCGCGACCGGGCAGTCTCGAAGGCTCCGGCCGCCCCTCTGAGGCATCTGCACCCCGAGCCCACACCGCGCCCGGCGGGCGGCCCCCAAACCAGGCGCCCCCCCCCCGCCCCCCCCCCCACAAACACTACCCCACAACCCCGCACAACCAGCCCACCACCCCACCCTATAAGCC
>NZ_JBIAQZ010000008.1:160974-436660 GCF_042889485.1 Streptomyces sp. NPDC002580
GCCGGGGGGCCCCCCCCCCCCCCGGCCCCCCCCCGCCGGGCGACCGCCGGAAAAAGCTTGCGCCACGCCGACGCAAGCCGACGCAAGCAGCGCAAGATTTTGCGCTGCGCTCGAGACGGTCCACGTCGGCCGTCGGGAGGGCGGTCGGCGGGCCCGGGGCCTCGACCGGTCATCGGCAACGGCGATCCGCTCCCGTCCGCTCCGCCGAGTCCGGGCGCCCCGCACCCGTCACCCACAGCCGCGTCCCATAACCTCGGCTGTGGAGACGTCAGTTGCCATCCCTGTCCACACCGAGGAGGCGATGGTGTTCGGAAGCGGTACGCGGTTGCTCGCCTGTGCCATGGCCGCGGTCTGGGTGCTGCTCGTCGGCCCGAGCGCGCCGGGCGGCGACCTGTTCGCCAGACCGCTGCCCGTCGGAGCCGCCCGCGAAGTCGTCCCCGGCCGGGTCATGACGTGGAACGTCTGCAACCCCTGCGACGCCGGCAACGCCGACCGGGCGGCGGAGATAGCCACGTACGCGCCCCAGGTCATCGGTCTGCAGGAGGCGTGCGCCCGTGACGTCGAGCGGCTCCGGGGGCGACTCGAGAGCCTCTACGGGCTGGTCTACCACGTCGAGTACGGGACGGTTCTTCGCGATTGGGGTCGCTGCGGCGGAGTGCCGTGGAGTCCGGGAGCCTACGGGCAGGCCATCCTGTCGGCCGCGCCAATGACGGACCCCGTCACCGTGGAGTACCGCGACGGAGGATCCGAGGACCGCGGATACCTGGCCGTCACCACACTCGTGGGCGGCCGGTCCGTCCGGGTCTTCGACACACACCTCGCGCAACGACGCCAGGAGGCCGTCCGGGCGGACCAGGCCGAGGCGCTCGCCGCGGAAGTCGCCCGGTTCGACCGGGCGATCGTCCTCGGCGACTTCAACACCGTGCCGTCCGCACCCGAACTCGCCCCCCTCTGGGCACTGGCCGAGGACGCGGACGCACAGTGCCGCCCCTCGCCGACCGGGGCCTGCGAGCCGACCACCGACTGGCAGAGCAAGTTCGACTACGTCTTCCTTCGAGGCGTCACCCCGCGGAAACAAGGCGTCCACCTCACCCCGTACTCGGATCACCACCTCGTGCACGCCGACGTCGCCCCGAATTGAGTCACCGGACCTTCGAGGCGGCCACGGCGCGTGCCGAGGCGCCCTCGGACCCGCCCCGTCGCCCGGCCGGCCGGGACCGCGCTCAGGCCCAGGCCCTCTGCATCCTCAGCGGTCAGACTCGATAGCACTCGGCCCGCACGCTCCCCGACCTTCAGAGCGACGACCGCTCTGCGGACCCGCCAGCCGTCCCGGATGACCACGTTCTTTGCTGGGCCTGCCGCCGCTGCGTCATCGCGCGCACCGGCGCGACGCTTCCCGCCCGGGTCTGGGCGCCCGTCCACGACAACGGCTGCATCCGCCACGAACTCTGGTTCACGAAGACTGTGAAGTCGTCAGCCGCGGAGATCGAGTATCGGCTCGGCAGCCCGAAGGCGTCCCCCACTCATCGCCGACCGAGCCAGCGCAGTCGCGACGGAACTATGCACGACGAGCTCAGCGTCCATCCCGACATACAAGATCACAGATGGCAACGGAGACCCGGGACATGACGGACACAGCTGCTCGATACCTCTACCTCGCTCGGCACAGTGAAGCATCGGCAGATGAGTCAACCCTGACGGAAAGCGGCCGGCGCCAAGCCGTTCTGCTCGGTGAACGGCTCCGGAACACCCCACTTTCGGCGATCTACCACGGGCCACTGCCCCGGGCGCAGCAGACGGCCCAGCTGATCAGCGCACAACTTGACGCCGCCCCACTGCACCCATCGGAACTGGCCGGCGACTACATCCCCTACCTGCCTGCGAAGGAGGAGCTGCCGCCGGATTCAGCCGAAGCCATGCTCAGCTTCCTCGCTCAGGTTCCGGAAGAGGAACGCAACCGTGGTCCAGCACTGGCCCGGGAAGCTCTCGCAGAATTCACAGGCCCGGTCGACGGCGATCGCCCCCGCCATGAACTGGTCGTCACACACAACTTCCTCATCGGATGGCTGATCCGAGCCGCCCTCGACGCACCCGAGTGGCGCTGGATGGGCCTCAACCACGGCAACGCAGCTCTGACGGCCATCCGATACGCACCCGGCAGGCCGTCCTCCGTGCTCTTCTGCAACGACATGCGCCACCTACCCGCAGAACTGCGCTGGACCGGCTTCCCCTCCGAACTCCGCATCTGACCCAAGAAGACCCTTTGCCCGGACTTGAGTGAGACGGGTTTCGCGAGATCGTCCCACTCAAGTCCGGGCACCACAGGTCAGGGGACCGCCCCACCCGGACTTATCCGAGACCGGACAGCCAGGTCGGCTTGCCCGGTGGACCGTTCAGGACGTCCGGACGTCCTGAACGCGCGCCCAGGACGGCACCGCCTGTCCCGAGCTTCACCGGGAACGGACGTCCGGCGGGCAAGATGGCCTCATGACAAAGGTGTCCGTACGGTCGGCCCGTCGTGCCGTCTCAGGTTCGACGCTGTCGTTGTGGTCGCAGGATTCGGTGTTGTCGATCGGTTCGGTGGGGTCGGTGCTGTCCGTGGGGTCCGTCGGTTCGGCCCTGTCGGTCGGCTCGATCGGGAGCGCGCTGTCGATCGGGTCGATCGGTTCCTCGCTGTCGCTGATCTCGGCCGGGTCGTGGCTGAGTACGGGGTCCGTGCTCTCCGCGCAGTCGCGGTGGTCGGTGATGTCCTGGCGTTCCACCGGCGGTTTCCTGGCGGCGGGAGGCGCGGCGGCCGGCTGCGGTCTGCTGCTGGCCCTGATGCTGCGCAAGGCCGAGGCCGGTACGGGAGCGCCCTGATCGGGGCGCTCCCGTACCGGCCTCGGGAGCGGGCTGTGACGCTGTCGGTCAGGTGAGGGAGCGGGTCTCCTGCCCTGTCACGGTCGAGGCTTCCGCGATCACGGTGGAGGGGCGGTGACCCCGGTCCAGGAATCCACCCGTGAACGCGAGGCCGAGACCGGCCAGGGCGAGCGCCGCGCCGACCAGGTTGGGGGCGGCCCAGCCCCAGCCCGCCGCGATGACCAGGCCACCGAGCCAGGCGCCACCGGCGTTGGCCAGGTTGAAGGCGGAGTGGTTGGAGGCCGCCGCCATCGTCGGCGCGTCCTTCGCCTTGGCCATGAGCAGCATCTGGACCGGTGTGGTGATGAGGGAACCCATCGCGCCGATGAACGTGACCGTCACCAGGGCGGGCACGGTGCTGTGCACCGTGAAGTAGAACGTCACCAGCGCCCCCGCCAGCAGGACGAGCCCCCAGTACAGCGTCGGGCGCAGGGCGCGGTCCGTGAGCGGTCCGGCGAGCAGGGTGCCGAGCGTCATCCCGACGCCGTAGAGCGCGAGGACCAGCGTGGTCGACGTGTCGGAGACGCCGGTCAGGTGCGTGAGCATGGGGACGAGGTAGCTGTAGACGGCGAAGAAGCCGCCGAATCCGACGACGGCCGTGGCGAGGCCGATGGCCACCTGCTTGTTTCCCATGGCCCGCAGTTCGTGACGGATGCCGGACTGCTGTCCGCGCGGCTGGTGCGGGACGAAGGCGGCCAGTGCGGCGAGGGCGACGAGGCCGATGACGGCGACCGCCACGTAGGCGGAGCGCCAGCCCAGTTGCTGTCCGAGGGCCGTGCAGGCGGGGACGCCGACGATGTTGGCGATGGTGAGACCGAGGAACATCTTCGAGACGGCGCGGGCCGCGCGCTCCGGGGCGACCAGTCGTGAGGCGACGACGGCTCCCACGCCGAACAGCGCGCCGTGCGGCAGACCTGCCAGGAAGCGCGCGGCGAAGAGCGTGCCGAAGGTGGGCGCGAACGCGGAGGCGACGTTTCCGACGACGAACAGTCCGGTCAAGAGCAGCAGCAGGCGCTTGTGCGGGACGCGCGCGCCGATGCCCGTGAGGACCGGCGCGCCGACGACGACGCCGAGCGCGTAGGCCGACACGACGTTGCCGGCGTGGGGCACGGACACGCCGATCCCGTCGGCGATCTGGGGCAGCAGCCCCATCGTGGCGAATTCGGTCGTGCCGATACCGAAAGCGACGACTGCCAGGGCCAGCAGAGCCAAGGGCATGGTGCGGTAGAGCCTTTCGAAGACAGGGGGCGGGGACCGGAGAACCGGCGGGGTCGAACTCGTCGGCACTTCTCGTGTCCGGTCGGGCCGGGCGGCGTTGCCCGGCACACTCCAGGAACGGGGTGGGCCCGTGGACGGTGCAGCGACGTCAAGGGGCGTTACATTCCAAGATCGACCTACGGCTTGCTGTACGGGACGGGCGAGCGGGCCCGGGCTGCGGCGGTCGGTCCCGGCCGACCGGTGAGGGGAGGTCGCTGCGGCTGAGGCACCGACGCGGCGGTGCGGCCGCGATGACGTCGCCCGGTGCGATCCTTCGCTCGGAGACCGCCACGATATCGCAGGGATGTACGAGCCCGACGTCGTGTGTCCCGCCGGGGCCAGGCCCGCCGAGCAGGGAGCGTCGGGGCCGGGAGGCGCGTCAGGGGCCCTCGCCCCGGCGCGGTACCTCGACCGCGCGACCTGTTCGTCCCGCAGGACCGGCCCGGCATCGCCGACGGGCGCACGGACGACAGCCCGCCCCGGCGACCCGCCTCGATATCGGATCGCCCGGCTACCCGCGGTGCGAGGACCGCCCCCCGCCTCGCGAAGCGCCCCGCCGCTGAAGTCCTACGCCTCGCGAGGCGCCGCTTCCCGCGTCCGACGCGGCGCGCTCGGCCGGCGCCGCAGGTTCGGCGACCGCGGCGCGCTCGTCCACCGCCGAGCCCTCGGCCACCGCGGATCGCGGGACGGCCCTCAGCCCAGTTCCAGCTCCCCGACCGGCTGGTCCCCGCTCGTCTCCCCCGTCAACCGGAATCCGAGCCCCAGGTAGAAGGCCTCGGGACCGTCCTCGCCGGGGTGCCAGGTGGTGGTCAGGCGAGTACCGCCCCGGCGTCGGATCTCGGCGGCCACGGACTCCACCGCGAAGCGGCCGTAGCCGCGGCCCTGTTCGCCTGCCGCGATGTTGAGCCGCCACAGCCCCGAGCGGATGTCCCGGCCCGTACCGTCGCCCTTGAAGTCGATGTCGAAAAAAGCCATGAGGAAGCCGACGGGCCGCTCCCCGTCGAGGATGATGCGGGGCCAGGCCGTGTCCGGGTGCACGTACGCCTCGGCGAGGGACTTCACGACCGGCGCGACCAGGTGCTCCTGGTCGGGGCGGACCTTCAGGCCGATCGCGGCGTCGATGTTGGCGGCCGTGACCGCTGCCAAGCGGAGCGTAGGTGTCATACGAAAATCGTATGAGGGTGGTCAATCGGTTTTCCCGGCGTGACCAGCGATCCCGGTGCGGCCGGAGCCGAGCGAGTACGGGCTGGTCGAGCGGGTCGCGCCGAGAAGTCCTGGCATGTCGTCCGGCGCATGCCTTCGGCTCCGCCCGCGTCGCGAAGGTCGCCGTCGGGCGTGTCCAGGCCGGGACGCGGAGCGTCGACGGAATCCGCGCGGTCCGGTGCGACGGCGGTCCGGGCCGGCCGCAGGCCGCCGGCCCGGACCGCGAGTCGCGGTCCGGGCCGGGCCCGCCCGTCGTCCCTGACACGACCTGGCGAGCGCCCGGAGCGGCGACCGGGGTCGTCCTTGTGTCAGTCGAAGCTGATGGTGCGCGGGGTGTGGACGCTGCCCGCGGGCAGCGTGACGGTGAGGGTGCGGGTGGCGCTGTCGTAGGCGTAGGAGTCGGGTGAGAGCCGCTTCGTTCCCGCGGTGACACGGGCGGGCTCGGCGACGCCCAGGAGGGAGACCGTCCACCTCCGGTTCCTGACCTGTCCGGGGAAGGTACCGACGGCCGGGCCGATGGTGACGCTGTGCCGCGGGCCGCTCTCGCGGTAGCGGATCTTCGTGGTGGCCGCGCGGCCCCGGCCGCCGGTGGTCCCGTCGTCCTCGTACAGGGAGGTGGAGCCGGAGGCCCCGGTGGCGATGGTGAGCGTGACCTTCGTCAGGGGCGCCTTGTCGTGGCTGGTGACGTTGTCGGTGCGGGTCGGGACGACGGCTCCGGCCCTGACGAACACCGGCATGGTGTCCAGGCCGGTGGTGATGTTCCGCGTGGTGCCGCCGGTGTAGGTCTGCCCGGTGAAGTAGTCGGTCCACCGGCCGGGCGGGAACCACACCGAGGTGGTGGCCGTGCTTCCGGGTGCGGTGACGGGGGCCACGAGCATGTCGGCGCCGTAGAAGTACTCGCTGTCGGCGGTGGCGTACGCCTGGGGCTCGTCGGGGTACTCCAGATAGGCCGCCCGGACCATCGGAACACCGGTGGTGGCGGCCTGTTGCGCAAGCGTGTAGGTGTAGGGCACCAGGTTCTCGCGGAGGTTGAGGAACTTGTCCGCCGACTGCCGGGCCTGTGCGCCGTACTGCCAGGGCAGCCGGTCGCTGTGGTTGCTGTGGAGGCGGTCGATGGGCTGGAAGGCGCCGAACTGCACCCAGCGGGCGTAGAGGTCGTCGGGGAGTTTGTGCGTGGTGCGCTGCTGCCCGCCGTCGGTGTACGTCTCCGAACCGGTCAGTCCCGTCGTGTCGTTGTGACCGCCGATGTCGTGGCTGACGGCGGACATCCCGGTGGCCGCCGACTCGCCGGGGGTGTAGCCGACCTCGGAGCGCAGCGTGCCCCAGGTGGAGGCCGTGTCGCCGGTGAAGTGGACCGTGGTGCGCTTGTCCGCCCACGGCCCGGTCGGGAGCCCCTGCTGACCGCTGTACCCACCGGCCTGCAGGGATCCGTAGGCGCGGGAGACGACGAAGCCTCGGCCGATCGTCCGGTCGGCGCTGCTCGCGTACTGCTGGTTGATCCACGCGTCGGGGGTGACGCCGGGCAGGGAGGACTGGGAGTTGTCGCAGCACCAGTCGAGCCACCAGAAGTCGTTGCCCTGGTCCTCCATGGTCCGGTGCAGGTCCATGTACGCCTTCAGCTGGTCCGGGTCGCCGAAGTCGAAGGTGTAGCAGTCACCGCCGGAGCTCGCGGCCGAGGCGCAGCCTCCCTTGGTCAGTCTCCCCTTCGCGGTCGTCTGGGCCTGGGTGAACTGCGGGTCGGACGCGAGAATGCTGGGGTGGGTGTTGAGCGTGTTGTGCAGTCCCTGGGCTGCCGACCAGTCGAAGAACCCCTTGGGATCGGGGTACTTGGCCGGGTCCATCTCCCATCCGCTCCACGTGTTGGGTGACTTGAAGTCCGTGTCGGTCACCAGGACGTCCAGCGGAACGCCCTCGGAGCGGAAGGCGGGCAGGATCCGGCCCCGGTAGTCGGCGGCGGTCCGGTCGATGTATTCCGAGTACCAGACGCCGTACGCCCATTGCGGCAGCAGTTTCGGCGGGCCGGTCAGTGTCGCCAGGTCGGACAGCGCCCGCTTGTAGTCGTGGCCGTAGCCGAAGACGTAGCCGTCCTGGTAGGGCGTGCCCTGGTGGGCGGAGCGCTGGGTGACCTTCTTGGTGGCGGGGTCGTACAGCGCGGAGGAGGTGTCGTCGAGCAGGTACCAGCCGTCCTTGTGCAACAGGCCGGGCGTGGTGGTGGGATCGCCGTTGTCGCCGTTCAGCCCGTCCAGGCTGCGACGGTAGCCGCCCAGCGCCAGGTGCGGCTCGGGCGCCGCGGCGCCGGCCGCGGTGACGGAGACGGTATCGAGGTTGATGTGGCAACTCGCCGTGGCCGGGCAGCCGATGGTGATGTCGTTGTCGCCCGCCTTCAGGGTCACGGGCACCGAGGCGGTCCGCCAGGTGTCCCAGTCTCCGGTGACGGGCAGCGACAGGTTCTGGGACGCCCCTCCGGACGACACCACTGCGGTACGGGTCTGGTTCAGGCCGTCGCCGCCCAGGGCGTTGGCGTAGCGGACCTGGAGGGCGTAGGTCCCGTCCGCCGGCACACCGACCACGTGGGCCGACACGCCGGCGCCCTGGTTCAGTTCCGCGAGGAACCCGTCGCCGGAGTACGCGCCGTGATCGGTGGCAACGACGGCGGAGCCCGCGGCGCGACCGGCCTCGGCCTCACAACTCACGCCGAAACCACAGTCCTTGATCGCGGTCGCCGAGGCCGGAGGGAAACCGGCGCCCGGGGCCACGAGGGCGACGCTGTCGATGTTGACGTTGCCGGAGTCCGTGGCCGTCCTGGTCAGGGTGATCGTGTGACGGCCCGCACCGAGCTGGAGCGAACTGCCGAGCAGGCTCCAGGAGTCCCAGCCGCCGGTGACGGGCAGGCTCAGCGTCCGGCTCGCGCCGCCGTCCACCGTCAGGGTGAGGGTGCGTGTGGTGTTCTGGCCGTCGCCCGCACGGGAGTTGGCGTACCGGGTGTCGAACTGGTAGGTCCCGGCCGTGGCGACGTCGACGGTGGCCGTCATCGAGCTGCCCGTCCCCTGGAACCCGGCCAGGAAGCCGGAGCCGGTGTGGCCCGTGTGGTCCGACGCGACGCCGAGCCCGTCGAAGGACAGTGTCTCGGCCTCGCACAGCGCGCCGAGCGCGCACGTCACCTGCTGCCACGGCGTCGCGGTGACCTGTGCCGCACCGGCCTTCAGGCGCACGGACAGGTTCCGTGTGTCGAACGGGCCGGAACCCACCTGGTACCGCAGGGTCATCGCGTCGGTCGTGATGGTCAGCCAGCCGTTCGACGTGCTCGTCGTGTACGGAGCCGGTGCGAACGCGCCCCGGCCGATCGCGTTGAACGTCGCCTGGTCGGTGAACTTCCCGTCGGGCGCGTACTCGGTGCGGATCAAGGTCGGCGACAGCACCTGGAACCGTGCGTCGCCCGAAGTCACGGCGCGCACGCGATGATCCGCGGCCGGACCGTGCGGACCGGCCGGAGCCGCCGACGCCGGGCCTGGACCGGCCACGGTCATGGCCGCCACGCAGCCGGTGAGGCCGACGACCGTGCCCAGCCGTCGCAGGAGACGCGTCGTACGCCACGCGGTTCTTCTTCTCACGCAGACAGCTCCGTCCTGAAGCGGGCCCTGTCGGCCCGTCATGAGGCCCGCCGGTCGCCACGGTCGCCCGAGAGGATCGCTGACAGCGTTGTCACAAGCCGTTCGTCCGGAGTCCTGGGCGGTCGGGTCAAGTCGGCGGCATGATGGAGTACGGAGGCGTGGCAGGCGCCTCCCGCGCGCTTTCTATCGTTGCAAAATGATGTCTGTGGCATGACAACACATGCGCTGGACGGTGTCCATACGTCGCGACGCGACCGGCGTCCCCCTCACTCGACTCCGGCCGGTCCGGGCCCGGTCGTGGCTCGTCGGCACGGGTCGTCGCTCAGGCAGCACCCCCGGCCGCCGGGACGAAGGACGCCTCGGTGAGCGGCCCATCGGCGGCCATGACGAGAACGCGCGGATGCCTCGAACGGCGCGGCTCCTGAGGCGGGCGAGGTGCTCCGGCACTCCGGACCGCGCTCCCAAGATCTAGGCTCTGCCCATGACCGACGAAGAGGTGATGGCTCGCGTCGTCGCGATCCTCACCAAGACGCGCGAGTACGTGGGCGAGGACGCCCCCGAACCGGACAGCGAGAGCGATGCCCTCCTCAACGAACTGGTGAAGGACATCTTCCCGAGGAGCGTCGACATCGACGACGACGCCGCCCCGCAGGAGGTGGCGAACGCCATCGCCAGGGCGATGAGCGGTCCGATCTTCACCGCGTTCGGGGCGTTCGCCGCCGCCTTCCACCAACTCGCGGCGGAACACGATCGCGACGATCCCGAGGTCTCCTCCGCCCAGGTGCTACGAGAGCTCGCCCTGCGCGCCGGTAGTGAGTGACGAGTGATCCAGGGCGGTCTCCCGCAGGCGTGCTCCACCGCCCGGAGCACTCCAGGGTGATCGGGGGGCCGCCACAACGCCGGTCCGGGGGCGGGCGTGGCGGGGGTGCCGCGCGCCCCCGGACATCACCCGGGCGCGTGCTCCGCCGCCTCCGCCCGCTCCCGGGCGGCCATCACGTCCTCGCCGTGCTCGAAGACCCGGACGCCGAACGCCTCGACGGGCTCCAGCAGGGTCAGCCCCAGCCCGGTGAGGGTGTACTCCACGCGCGGCGGCGACCCGGCGTACGCGCGGCGCTCCACCAGACCGTTGAACCGGAGCCGGCGCAGCGTCCCGGTGAGGACCTTGGGGCTGATCCCACCGATCCGCTCGCGCAGTTCGCCGGGCCGCGAGGGCCCCGCGCGCAGCGCCCACACCACGACGGCGTTCCAGGTGTTGGCGAGCAGATCGAAGGCGAGGCGGGCTCGGCAGTCGGCGATGAAGCCGTGGTCGGCGGCCACTTACCAGATGGCGCCCCAGCGGTTTCCTGGTGTCGTCCCGGACCTGACGGACAGGTCATCTCGAGGAGGCCGGGCATGATGAGGATCGGGATTGTCGGTCCTGATCCGCGGTCCCGCGCCGGAGCCGGGTGAGGGCCGGAGCGGTCACCGCGTGATCACCGTGGGTGCGTCGACTCCTGGGCTGGACGGCCGAGTTCAGCCGGTGTGAAGGATCCGGAAGCGATCGGGGTCGGCCGGGTCCCGGTCGACGACCTGGACCGGCGGCCAGGCCCACTGCCGGACGTCGATGCCCGGCGTACGGGAGAAGCGGATCCGGCCGCGGGTGCCCTCGACGTCCACCCGCGCCCAGGCCTCGGCGGTGCGCGCCCGGTCGGTGCCGTGCGCGCGCAGCACGTCGGCGAGGACCGCGATCGTGTCGTAGCCCTCGAAGGCGACGAAGGACGGCGCTTCGGCCAGCCGCTCGTGGAGCGCCGTGCCGACGCGGGTGCCGAGCGGGCTCGGGCGCTCGGGCAGATAGCGCAGGAACGGAATCGCCGCGCCGTCGGCGCCCAGCGAACTCCGCCATGCGGCGAACTCCGGCTGCCCGGCCGGAGCACCGATGACGACCTCGGCGAGGCGCCGGTCACCCCGGACGGCCTTGACGATCGACACCGCCGGCTCCGGGTGGCCGACCAGCAGGAGGAGGGCTGTCGCGCGACGGTCGGCGAGTTCGTCGCACAGGGCCGCGGGAGCGAGCTCGTGCGTGTCGAGTTCGATGACGGTGCCGCCGCGGGGCGTCAGACGGTCCCGCAGGACGCGGGTCCCGGCTGCCCAGTAGGCACTCTCCTGGGTTGCCACGGCGACGCGGCTGTGGCCCGCCCCGAGGAGGAACTCCGCGTAGACGCGCCAGCCGTGGGACTGTGCCGGGGCGAGGCGGGCGACCCATTCCGTGGGTTGTCCGGTGAGTGCGTCGAGCACCGCCGACGAGCAGAGGAACGGCAGGCCGAGCGCGTCGGCCCTGGCGGCGGCCGCGCGGGCGACGACGCTGTGGTACTCCCCCGCCAACGCGGCCACGCCCAGGCCGGCCAGCTCGTCCACGGCCGCCACGGCCCTGCGGGGATCGGCCGCGGTGTCTCGGACCACGAGTTCGAGCGGCCGTCCGACGATCCCGCCGGCTTCGTTGACTTCGCCGACGCCCAGCTCCAGTCCGGCGAGCAGGTGCCGGCCCGCCTCGACCCAGCCGGGCGGGGACAGCGGAACCAGAGCTCCGATCCGGACGGACGACCCGTCAATTCGCTTCTGTGCAGGTTCAGTTGATGATGAGTTCATGCGTTGGCGCCTCCGTGTGACGAGTCGGTTCCAGCCTGGCCGGATGGCGAGCGGTAAGGACTGGCGGTAGGGGTTGTTGGCGGTACGGGGTGTTGGTGAACGGGGTCTCGGCGTACGGGTTCTTGTCATCGCGTCGGGCCGGGCGCGCCTGGGTGGCCGTGGCCCCGCCGGACGTCGTGACCACCGCGCTCGCGGCACGGCGACCCCACGCCGTGGTGCAAGTCGTCGGAGGCGCTCCGGTGTTCAGCGTGGAAGCACCCAGTCCGGTGTCCAGGTCCCGACCGCGCTGTGGCCCGGCGCCGTGGCGGTGAGGTGGGCGCGGAGCGTGGCCAGCGCCGGGTGCGGGTTGTCGCGGCGCCAGAGGAGCGAGTGCGGGTAGACGGGCATCGGGTCGGTCACCGGGATGCGGCGCAGGTCGTGGCCGGCGGGCCAGACCAGCCGGGTCCGCTCGCCCATGAAGGTGGCCAGGGCCGGGGTGTCGGCGACCGTGTCGAGGAGGGCGTCGGAACCGAAGTTGGGGCCGGTCGCCTCGATGGTGAGGCCGAACTCGGCGACGAGGTCGGCGTAGTAGACGGCCCACTCGGTACCGGGGACGATGCCGGGCATCCAGATCCGGTGCCCGACGAGCTGGGCGAGGGTCACCGACCGGGCGCCGGCCAGCGCGTGGGCGGGACCGGTGAGCAGCTGGAGGGACTCGTCGACGACGCGGACGGACTCGATGTCCTCGGGAAGCGGCCGGCCGGGTACGGCGACGGCGCGGAAGGAGGCGTCGATCTCACCCGAGCGGACGGCGGCGACGGCCGTCTCGATGTCGAACAGCCACACCACGTCGAGCTCGATCTCGGGGTGGGCGCGGTGGAATCCGCGCATCAGGCCCGATGCCGCCCCGCGCGAGGCGATCACGTCGACGCGCAGCGGCCGGCGGCCGGCGTGCACGGACGTGACGGCGCGCTCGGCGACGCGCAGCAGCTCTCGGGCGTGCGGCAGGAACGCCTGCCCGTCGATGGTGAGTTCGGCGCCCCGCGCGGTGCGGGTGAACAGGCGCACGCCCAGGTTGCGCTCCAGCGCGGCGATGCGTTTGGAGGCGGCCTGCTGGGTGATCGCCAGCTCGGCGGCGGCCTCCTGGAACTGCCCCGCCTCGGCGGCGGCGACGAAGGTCCGGACGGCGTCGAGGTCCATGCCGCCACCCTAAAGGCACAACCGATGGTTGTGCCTGGGTGGCTCCGCGGTTGTTTGATCCATGACTGTGGTCCCCGCTTTGATGCTACCGGTCGCGGATCGGTTGTACGGGTGAGTGGAGAGGGGCTCGGAAATGGGCGACGGGCACCGGCCGGGACATCTGCCCGGCCCTCGACGCGGGCATCGGCTGGGGCGGCGGTTCGGGTGGCTCTGGGGGGCGTACGGAACCAGTGCGCTCGGCACGTGGCTCGCCTTCGGGGCGTTCCCGCTGATCGCCATCCAAGTGCTGCGCGCCGGACCGGTCGAGGTCGCCGCGCTCTCCTCGGTGGGGGCCGCGGTGGGCGCGGCCGCGGCGGTGCCCCTCGGCCCGTGGGTGGAGTTCCGCCGCAAGCGGCCGGTGCTGATCGCGATGGACCTGGTGCGGTTCGCCGCGCTGCTGACCGTCCCCGCCGCTTTCGCGTTCGGCGTGCTCACCTTCCTCCAGCTCCTGCTGGTCTCGGTGGTCGTCGCGGCGGCGGACATCACGTTCCGCGCCGCCTCCGGGGCGTATCTGAAGACGCTCCTGGCGGCCGAGGACCTGCTCGTCGCCAACGCCCGGTTCGAGTCGACCGCCTGGACGACCACGATCGTCGGACCGCCGCTGGGCGGAGCCGCGATCGGGCTCCTCGGTCCGGTCGTGACGGTGGTGGCCGACGCGGTCAGCTATCTGCTCTCGGCTCTGGGCATCCACGCGATGGGCGGGCACGAGCCGCGGCCCGCGGACCGGAGGTCCGCGCCCCTGCGGGCCGGGGAGCTGCTCGACGGCTGGCGGTTCATCCTCGCCGACGCGACGCTGCGTCCGCTGTTCCTCAACACCGCCCTGTTCAACGGCCTGGTGATGGCCGCCCAGCCGCTGCTGGCCGTCCTGATGCTCGGCCGGCTGGGGTTCACCCCGTGGCAGTACGGCCTGGCCTTCGCCGTGCCCTCGATCGGCGGTCTGCTCGGGTCACGGCTGGCCCGGCCTCTCGTCGCCCGGTTCGGGCAGCACCGGGTCCTGGTCGTGTCCGGGACACTGCGCGCGATCTGGCTCGTCGGCCTGGCCTTCCTCGGCCCGGGCACCGGCGGACTGCTGCTGGTGATGGGCGTCGAGCTCGGGCTCATCTTCTGCTGCGGGGTCTTCAATCCCGTGCACGCCACCTTCCGTCTCGAGCGCACCCCGGCCGACCGGGTCGTCCGCACGCTGTCCGCCTGGGCGGTGACGACCAAGGCGTCGACCGCGCTCCTGACGGCGGCCTGGGGCGTGCTCGGCGCCCTGCTCGGCCCGCGTACGGCCCTCGGCCTGGCCGGCGCGATCCTGCTGGCGACTCCGCTGGCGCTCCCCCGCCGCGCGCCGGCGCGTGTTCCCGCGCCGGATCCGGACCCGGCGGCGAACCGCGCCTGACGGGCGGCTGTCAGGCCGCGGCGCGGGCGAGGTCGCCGGTGTCCAGGTGGTGCTCTCCGGGGCCGCCGTTGGTGAGGGCCACGATGGAGTCGAAGGCCTTGAGCGTGCCGTTGATGCTGAAGATCAGCGACGACATGAGGACCGGGAAGGACATCGGCAGGACGATGGGGCGGACGAGGCGCAGGCCAAAGGCGCCGTCCAGGCGTGCGGACTCCAGCACCTCCTCAGGGATGTCGACCAGGCCGGCGAAGAGGAGGACGGCGTAGAAGCCCATGGAGCGCCAGATGTCCATGATGATCAGCACCCAGAAGGCGTGGCCCGCGCTGCCGAACCACGGGAACCCGTGGCGGCCGCGCCGATGCCCTCGCGCAGGTGACCCATGAGCTCGCCCGTCTCGCGGAGGTGGTCGTCCGTGGTCTCGGCGTTCCGTGCGGCGCCGCGCAGCCAGTCGGCGGTGGCCAGGGCGAGCGCGGTGGCGTCCTGTTCACGGCTGTCGCCCAGGAGTTCCTCGATCCGGAAGGCGAGGCCGTCCAGCGTCTCGTCGTTGGTCTCCGGCGTCAGGTGGCCGCGCAGCCCGACCGAGTACGGGTCCTGAGCCCGGGCGTGCCGCACACAGGCGAGTACCTCGGGGTCCTCGTTGTACTGGTCGAGACGGCCCAGGAGTACGTAGATCCGCGCGGTCAGCCGGGGCCGCCCCGGGTGCCGGTCCAGCCGGGCCATCAGCTCCGTCCGGCCGACGAGGTGGCCGACGAGCGGGGTCGGCGCCTCGACCGACTTCGTGGGCAGGCCCCAGTGGTGCGGCAGGAGCCCGGCCACCTGGCCGGCGAGCGTCGCCTCGTCCTCGGGGCCGAGCGTCCCGGCGACGAACGCGCCGACCGTCGCGCTGTCCAGGGCGAATCCCTCCGGCGCCGTCCGCGGGGCACGGCTCGACGAGCCGTGCCGTCGGCGCAGCAGTTCACCGGCGCTCTTGAGGAGTGGCTTGTCGTGCACGAGTCCTCCCGCTGGGTGGATGTACGGATGCCCCCGAGAGCCGCCTTCGTCCGGGACGGGAACCGCGGGCCGCTCCGGGTCCGGACGGCGCCGCCGATCGGCCCTCCACGACCCCGGCACCATCACCCTGCCGCCCGGTCACGGTGTCCGCGCGCCCGATGCCCCGGAAGAGTGCGGCGCGCCGGGCGGCACCGGAGGGCGCCGCCTTCACACCGGCCGCACCGCGGGTCCTCGTCCGCCGCCGAGGACACCACCGACGCCGGCGTGGCGACTTGCCGACACCGGCAGCGAATCGTCCGCTACGAGCGGGCGGCGCCCCTCCTGAAGGTGACCGTCCTCGGCACACGGGCCACGGCCTGGAGTCGGCCGCGGCCGACCGAGATCGGTCGGCCCGGCCCTCGCACCACGCGCCGGACCGTCGGCGACGCCCGCCGGACGCCTCTGGCGCCGGCCCGGAATTCGGCGGATGTCCGCGGGCGGGAGCGCCGGGCCGTGACGAACGGCGGCGAGTGCCTGCCTGCTGGGACCACGGGCACGGGGCACCCGAAGTCGGCGGAAGCGGGCGGGAATCGGCCGGAATCATGGTCCGGTGGCACGCCGGAGCAGCTCAGTGCGTCACAGGAACCGCCACAGGTGGTCGGCCGTGCCGTTGTCGTCGAACTGGACCACCTGCGCGCTGTTCTCCATGGACATGCGGTCCACGCCGAGGACCTTGCCGCTGTTCTTGTTGCGGACCCGGTACCAGCCGTCGCCGTTGTCCACCAGGGTCCACAGGTGGTCGGCCGTCCCGTTGTCCTCGAACTGCACGACGATCGCGCTGTTGTCGAGGGACATGCGATCGACGCCGAGCACCTTGCCGCTCTGGCCGTTGCGGATCAGGAACCAGCCGTCGCCCTTGTCGACGAGTTGCCAGGCGTGGTCGCCCGTCCCCGTGTTGTCGAACTGGACGACGCGCGCGCTGTTCTCGGTGGACATGCCGTCGACGGCGAGGACCTTGCCGCTGTTCCTGTTCGCAATTCTGCGGAAGGGCGGCTCCGGCGTCCAGTGCCTGCCGTCGGGCGCCGCCGTGGGGAAGGACGTGATGCGAAGTCGCGCCGCTCCCATGGGGATGAGGGTGACCGTCTCCATCGGGGCATCGCTGCGGGCGGGCGAGTCCTGGAGCGGCGCGACGACGTGTTCGTCGTCCGCGATCCATTCCTGGATCCGCCGGGCCCGCGCCGTGATGCGCAGGGGGGTGGTGTCGGGGGTGAAGGGCTGATCCGGCACGACGGGGCTGGTCTGTGTGGGGGTCAGCGGGGTCTCCGGGACGAGGCCGTAGTTCCAGGCGGTGGTGGCGTGGACCTCGTACGCGGGGAAGTTCTCGTCTCCCGCGTAGCGGTCGTAGCGTTCGCCGATCTTCAGGGAGTAGGCCAGCGGGCCTCGCTCGACACCGACCGCGCCGGGCCCGTCGGGCCAGTGGCGCAGCCGGGCCTGCTGGGGCAGCCGCAGGCGGACGACGTCGCCGTCGCGCCAGGTGCGTTCCACCCGCGCCCAGGAGGGACCGTCCGCGGCGGCCACCGAGGCACCGTTGACGCGCAGTTGGGGGCCCTGGCACCAGCCGGGCACCCGCAGTCGCAGGGGGAAGCGCACAGGTCGGGGCGTCGAGATCGTGAGGGTGACCGTGTCCGTGAAGGGATAGCCGGTGTCCTCGGTGACGGTCACCGTCGTCCCGCCCGCGACCGTGGCGCGGACCCTGCTCGGGGCGTACATCGCGGCGGCCAGCCCGCCGTCGGCGTCGGAGAGCCAGAGCTCCTCGGTGAAGTACGGCCAGCCCATGCCGTAGTTGTGGGGGCAGCACCGGTACTGGTCGACGCCCGCCTGGAAGGCCTGCATGGCGAAGCCGTTCTGGAACTGCCCCTGGGTCTTGGGGTGGTTGTCGAGATCGACGCTGTTGGCGCCGGTGACGTAGTGGACGGACTTGCCGTCGGGGTCGAGTGAGGCCGGGAGCATGTTGAAGGCCAGGTCCTCGCAACGGTCGGCCCACACCGGGTCCCCGGTGATCCGGGTGAGGAGTTCGTGGCTGGCCATGAACTCGACGATGCCGCAGGTCTCGAAGCCCTGGCGCGGGTCCGTGAAGCCCGGCCGGAAGTTCTCGTCCCCGGCCATGCCGCCGCCGGGGAACCTCCCGTAGGTGTCCATGACGGACTCGTAGGCGCGATAGGTGGCTCGGGTGAGGTCGTCGGAGCCCGTCAACCGGGCGTACTGAGCGGGCTCTCTGAAGCCCTGGGCGATGTTGACGTTGTGCCGGCTCGGGGTCGCACCGGTCCAGTCGGCGCCTTCGGTGTGCATCTTGGCGGCGAGATCCAGCAGGAACGGCTCGCCGGTTCGCCGGTAGAGCCACACGACGACATCGAGGCCGTCGCCCCAGCGGTAGGACACCCAGCTCTTGTTGAAGGCGCCCGGACCCTGGGCGTTCATGAAGCGGAGGAAGCGGCTGAGGAAGGGGACCACCCGCTGGTCGCGCGTGTACTCCTCGTGTGTGCGCAGGGCCTGCAGCAACGGCAGGAAGGGCCAGAAGTCGGGACCGCCGTCGAGTGCGGTGCGCAGGGCGCGCGGCCCGAAGAAGCCGTCGGTGGCCTGCGTCGCGAGGATCGCGTCCACCCAGGCGCGGGACCGGGCCAGGGCGTGCGCGTCGCCCGTGGCGATCGCCAGGGGGATGTAGCCGCGCAGCCAATAGGGCAACTCCTCCCAGGCGTCGTGCTCGGGACGCACCCAGCCGGAGGTGGAGAAGTCGAGGAAGTGCGAGAAGGACTCGTACCTGCCGCACAGGCCGTCGAGCTGCAGTCTCAGTTGTCCGGCGAGCCAGCCGCGCGCTGTCACGCTGCCGGGCGGCAGTTTCCGAAAGGCGTCGGGCAGCCGTGTGTCGGCCAGGGGGCGGGGAGCCGCGGCGGCGATTCCCGGTAACCCGGCTCCAAGGGCCGCGGCCCCCAGCGTGATCGGGCCCAGTCCGAGGAGCTTTCGTCTGCTCAGTGACATGCGGGTGACCTGCCTTCCAGGGGGCGGCTCGGCGTGCGACAACGTTGCCATCGGCGATCGTGCGGCGCCGGTTCCCTCGTCCGGCACCACGGCGCCACCTCACGGGACCGTGAACCCCGAGGCCTTCTACAACGTTGGAAAGAATGCAATGCACATGACAGCATGGTCGAATCCAGCTGTCCAGGACTCCCGCGCGCCAAGACGGTCGCGGAGGGAGGAACACCCCCTCCAGGCTTCCGTCGAGACGATCGCGGGCCCGGCGATCACCAGCGTCATCCTCGCGGTACGGCGCCGGCCCTGCAGGCAGAGGCCGGCCGAGACCGTTCGCCGGCCCTCCTGCGCGCACACCCGGATCACCGCGTCGGCGTACGCGTCACGGCCCGGACCACTCCCCCGTCAGGCCTGTCGACCCCGGTGGTCCCCGCCGTTCGGGCCGGGGCCGGACCGCGAGCGGAAGGTGCGGCGGTAGGCGTCCGGGGGCACCCCGACCGTGCGGTTGAAGTGCCGGCGCAGCGTCGTTGCCGTGCCCATGCCGGTGGCCGCCGCGATGGTGTCGACCCCGGCGTCGGTGGTCTCCAGCAACTCCTGCGCGTGGCGTATCCGTTGGGTGAGCAGCCACTGCAACGGGGTTGTGCCCGTGACCGACCTGAAGTGGCGGCCCAGGTTGCGCGAGCTCATGCGCGCCCGGCGGGCCAGGTCCTCCACGGTCAGGGGGTGGTCCAACCGTTCCATCGCCCAGGGGAGCAGTTCGGCGAGCGGGTGGTTGTCGGGGGCGGGAACCGGGGTCGTGACGAACTGGGCCTGGCCGCCGTCCCGGTGCGGCGGCACCACCAGGCGGCGGGCGAGGGTGTTGGCGACCGCCGAACCGCGGTCCAGCCGGACGAGGTGCAGGCACAGGTCCATGGCGGCCGCCTTGCCCGCGGAGGTGAGCACGCTGCCCTCGTCCACGTAGAGGACGTCCGGGTCCATGCGCACCCGGGGGTAACGGGCGGCCAGGACCTGGGTGTGCGCCCAGTGCGTGGTCGCCCGCCTCCCGTCCAGCAGGCCCGCGGCGGCCAGGACGAACGCGCCGGTGCACAGGGAGGCCACGCGTGCGCCTGCCTCGTGAGCCGCGCGCACCGCGTCGACCAGGTCGGCGGGCGGGTCCTCGTCCACGTCGGCCCAGCCCGGGACGATCACCGTTTCGGCGTACGGGAGTTGATCGAGGCCGCGGTCGGGCTCCAGCCGGAACGGGCCGACGCCCACGGCGGCCGGACCGCAGATCATGAGGTCGTACCAGGAGCCCGGCGTTCCGGCCGGGGCGGAGCCGCCGAAGACCTCGCAGGCCAGGGCCAGTTCGAAGTGCAGCATCCCGTCGGTGACGGCCAGCGCGACAGTGTCCATGTCCGGAATTGTACGAGGCATGGCGTTCCGGACACTCGTACGGGCCCGGGAGTCCTCGACAGGATGTGCGGGACGGATCAAGGCGGTTCACTTCAGCTCGGAGGCAACTCATGGGATCGGGACAGACGGTGACGGTGTTCGGCGCGTACGGGCACACCGGACGGTTCGTGGTGTCGCGGCTGCGGGAGCGCGGGTTCGTCCCGGTCCTGTCCGGCCGGGACGCCGAGAAGCTGAAGGCGCTGGCCGCCGCCCACCCGGGATCGGAGGTCCGTCCCGCGTCGGTCCGCGATCCGGGTTCGCTCGACGACGCGTTGGCCGGAGCCGCGGCCGTGATCAACTGCGCCGGACCGTTCGCCACGACCGCCGCTCCCGTGATCGAGGCGGCGCTGCGCGCCCGGATCCCGTATGTGGACGTGGCGGCCGAGATCGAGGCCAACACGGACACGTTCGCGCGCTTCGCGGACCGCGCCCGGGCCGAGGGCGCGGTGATCGTCCCCGCGATGGCCTTCTACGGCGGCCTCGGTGACCTGCTGACCACCGCGGCGATGGGTGACTGGAAGTCCGCCGACGAGGCGCACATCGCGTACGGGCTGAGCGGCTGGCATCCCACCGCCGGGACCCGCGCGGCGGGCGCGGTCTCCAGGGAGCGGCGGGACGGCCGACGCGTCCGGTTCACCGGAGGGAGGCTGGAGTACACCAGGGACCCCGCGCCGACCCTGCGGTGGCCCTTCCCCGACCCGATGGGCCCGCGGGCCGTGCTCGGGGAGTTCTCGATGGCCGATGTGGTCACCGTGCCCAGCCACCTGGCGATCCCCGAGGTGCGCAACTACATGACCGTCGAGGCGGCCGGGGAGCTGTCGGCCCCGGACACACCGGCCCCCACCGCGGTCGACGAGCACGGGCGGTCCGCGCAGACCTTCCTCGTCGACGCCGTCGTACGCTCCGAAGGCGTCGAACGGCGAGCCGTGGCCCGGGGCCGGGACATCTACGCCGTCTCCGCACCGCTCGCGGTGGAAGCCGTCGACCGCGTCCTCGCGGGACGGACCAGAACGGTCGGTGTCGCCTCCGCCGGCGAGATCTTCGACGCCGAGGACTTCCTGCGCTCCCTGTCCGCGCACCTGTCCCTCGAGCTGCCCGACTAGCGGCGGGCCGCCCTCTTCGCCGCCGGTCGGGGGCGGGGACGGGAGGTGCCCGCGCGGCGGAGTACCGGCTGAGTCCGTCCCGGACGCGGGCGTTCCTGTGGGTGATCACGCTGGCGACGCTGAGCGGCGTGGTGGGCATACTGAGCGGCACCGACGACCTGCCCGCAGGGCTCGCCAGGTCGGGGCCCCTCGTCGCGGTCCTCGTCTCGGCCGGGCGGTGGCGGCGCGATCGAGACGGGAACCGGCTCCGGCGTCCTTCAGACGTCGCGCCTGCGGGCGAGGTAGACGGTGTTGGTGGCGGTGCCGCCTTGCAGCGGATTCTCGAACTCGACGACCCGCGCGGAGGTTCCCGTGAAGACCTCCGCGAGCACCGAGCTGAACTCGTTGTCGGGCGGGTCGTTCGACCAGAGCGCGAACACGCCGCCTGGACAGAGGAGTTCGGCGAGGGCCCGCAGTCCGTTCGCGGTGTACAGCCCGGCATGGCTGGGATGCAGCACGTGCCGCGGCGAATGGTCGACGTCCAGCAGGATCGCGTGGAAACGACGGCCGGGGCTCTCGGGGTCCAGACCGCGGGGTGCGGCGTCGCCCCTGTCCCCCTCGAACGCGGGAGCCGGCGTCGGCGTGCCGTCCGCGGCGGGCGATCCGCCCGCCGCCGCGCTCGCGGCGGTCATCGCGAAGAAGTCCCCGCGCACCAGGCGGCATCGGGGGTCCGAGGCCAGCCCCGCCCCCAGGGGTACGAGCCCGCGCCTGTGCCAGTCGATCACTTCGGACAGGGCGTCGACGACGATCAGCGAACGCACGCGGGGATCGTCCAGCGCCGTCCGGGCCGTGTAGCCGAGGCCGAGGCCTCCCACGACGACGTCGAGCCCGCTCTCCGGAGGCAGCTCGGCGAGGCCGAGCCGAGCCAACTCGACCTCTCCCTCGGTGAAGAGACTGGACATCAGGTACTCGTCGCCGAGCTTCACCTCGTACACGTCCTCGCCCGACGACGGGTCCCGCCGCCGGCGCAGGCTGATCTCGCCCATGGGCGTCGGCCGCCAGTCCAGCTCCTCGAAACGTGCGCTCATCCGATGCCCTGCTCCCCAGTTGTCGTACGACCATGGCGGGCCCCGCCGCCAGACGCTCGGCCGGGTCGATCGTCACCGGCCGGGTCGGGACGCGCCGCGGGAACGTGTCCGGCTCGGTCCCGCCGCCCTGGAGGATCTTCACACGGAGGGCCTCCCCCGGAGCGCTCAAACGGCCGAACGGTCCCGTGTCGACGCGGATCGCCCGCGCGCCGCCGTCGGCACGGGGAACCGGCGTCGGTGCCACGAGCGCGAGGCGGCGGCCCGGTCCGCCCTCCCACCCGCGCGTCGGCTGCCGCCCGCCCGGTCCTCGGTGGGCGGGGCCGGGACTTCACGCCTCGGACCCTCGCCCACGCCCTCACGCCCACGTCACGTACGCGTCGTCCCCGGTGCCCGACACACGGGGTGCCACCGGATCCGTGTACTCGGCCAGGCGGATCTCCGATCCCTCCTCAAGGGCCACGAGAAGGTCCTGGAACATGTGCGGGAGGCTGTCCCACACCTTCACCGGACCGGACGTGTCCCCCTTGTGCAAGCCGTAGAGGACGTTCCCGAACCGCTCCCCGTCGCGGTGGTCGACAATCAGGTGCCCGCCGGTGACGTCCGTGGCGATCGGAACCCAGCGCGCGTGGAACAGATACCCGTACACGCCTTCGTAGATGTCCCGGAGGTCGGGCCGCTCCGACTCGTTCTCGTCGACCCAGTCGGCGATCGCCTGCTCCATGTCCCGCTGCCCCTCGCGCATTCCCCGGGCGGTGACCAGCATGAGCCCGCCGGGCAGGACGACGCCGGGACCGGCGTGCCCCTGCGTGGCGGTGACCCCGTCATGACGCTCCAGCCAGGTGACGAGGTCGGGGTGGAGGGGGAAGCGGAGGTGGGCGACGGCGTCGATGTCGTGCCGCGCGGCGGGGGGATTCAGGCTGGCGTGGTCCGCCGGCGCGTTGGACCTCAGCCATGTGTCGAACCGGGTGAGGACGGCGTCGAAGTCATCGGTCACGCGCCGACCTTACCGACCCCCCGCGCCCTGCCGGACCGAGCGCGTCCACAGTACGCCGCACCGGTTGTCAGTGGCCGGGGCTAGCGTTCCGCTCATAGTCGCACTCGGTTCGGGACGGACTCCCCTGGCCGAGCTGTGCTCTCATCCTGGTTCTTCGACGCGGAAGGCTGTGGCGCGTGGGTTGGCTGTCGGCGGGTGACGGGTATGAAGTCGCTCTTGTGGAGGGGCGGGTGGCGGTGCGCGCCACCTCGGGCCGCGCGGCGGGACGGCAGTTGAAGTCGCTGCCGCGCGCGCTCAAGGACCACCCGGAGGTGGACCGGCTGCGCCGGTTCGCCGAGTGGCTGGACCGGCACGCCGCGGCATGTGTCGCGCAGGTGGACACCTGGATGGTGTCGTCGCTGCCCGTGCCCACCGGCCTGTTGGCCAGGGTGTGGCCCGACGAGGCCTGGCAGTCCGCGCTGCGCGACCTGGCCGTCGTCGGCGACGACCCGGACGAGGTCGGCTTCCTGCGCGGCGCCACCGAATCCGGGGAACTGCGGCTGGTGAACCTGGACGGCGAGACGGTACGGATGGCCCCGCGCACGGTGACGCTGCCGCACCCGGTGCTGCTGCCGGACCTGGACGACGTGCGGGAGTTCGCGTCCGAACTGGGCATCGTCCAGCGCGTCGAGCAGATCCACCGCGCGATGTGGCGTCGGCCCGAGGACCTGGACGCCGCGGCCCGCGAGGTGCGGGACTTCACGGGTGGCTCGTTCCGCTCCCGCTTCGCGCTCGCCGCACGGGCCGGCTCGCTCGGCTACCGCGTCTCCGGCGGGTACGCGACCACCCGGGTGCGCGACGGCGGCGCCACCGTCGAGGCCTGCGTGTGGATCGGGGAGCCCTACTGGGAGGACGCGGTAGAGACCGGCGCCCTCACCTGGCAGGACGCCGACGGTCGCGCCCTGCCGTTGCGCGAGGTGGGGCCGGTGGCCTGGTCCGAGGGGATGCGGATGGCTGCGGCGCTGTACGCCGGCCGTGTCATCGAGGAGGGAAAGAACGCATGAGCGGGGGGACGCGGGTGTCGAACGAGGAAGTGCTGGCGGCGGGCGGGGTGCTGCCGCCGGACGCGGACGGAGTGGGGGACCTCGGAGTGCCGCTGACGGCACGGACGTACCGTCACCCTGGTCTCGACGACCGGGTGGTGGTGCGACTGGTCGCGGGCGAACTGGGGGCGGCGGAGGACCTCGCCGCCGGATTCCTCGGCCTGGAGCAGGACGCCGAACCCCACGTGGTCGGATTCGGACCGCGTCAGTCGCTCGGCTTTCCCGAGTGGGTGCTGGTGCACCACCCCGAGGACGGCCACCACGCGCTGGGCGTCGTACCGGACCTGGAGCGGGCCTCCCGGCAGGCCAAGTCCCGTCCGAAGAACGCCCTGGACGCCTTCGTGGAACTCGGTGACCGGCTGGCGGCATCGGTGCCGCACTTCCTGCCGACGTTCTACGAACAGGCCGGACGCGTGTTCCTCGCCGAGGAGAACGCCACGTACGCGGCCCAGTTGTTCACCCGCGCCCGCAAGGCCGAGGCGGAACACGGACTGACGGTCCAGGAGGAGCGACTGGACGCCGTGTTCCTGGAGTTCGCGCTGGCCGGCGCGCTCCCCGTGAAGGTGCTGTCGGCCTACGCCAGGGAACTGGCGGCGCGGGTTCCGGCCGAGGAGGCGCTGCGGCGCTTCACCCGCCTGTGTGTACGCCGTACCGCGGGCGGGCTGCCGCCTTCGGCGCAGATGGCGAACGACCTGCGCAAGCTGGCCCGGGCCGCGGGCCGGGACGCGAGCCTCACCGAGCAGGAGTACCTGTCCGAACTCCTCGACCTGCCGGCCACCCTCCGCTCGGCCGCCGGCTGGTGGAAGGGCCACCGTGCGGCACTCGTGGCGCTGGCCGTGCGCGAGCCGCGTGTCCGGGGCACCCTGCTCGACCTGATCCCCACCAACCACGACAACGAGATGCCGTCCATGTGGCTGGGGCTGCTGGAGGCCTCCGGTGCCACGGCGGGACTGTGGGACGTCTCCCTGCCCGAGGACCAGCGCCCGCGGGACGGCGCGGCGGGCTGGCTGGAACGGTTCCTGACCTACCGGGAGCGGGCACGGTCGTGGCGTGACTCCAGTCGTATGGCCGAGCTGTATCCGCTGGTGGAGCGCGTCGCGGACCGGCTCCGGCCCGAACTCGCCGCTTCCGGTGGCGCGTTGAGGGTGATCCACGACATCGACCTGATCGACCTGCTGCTGTCCCTGGACGTTCCGGTGGCGTCCCCGCAGAAGGACGCGGCACTGCTGCTGACGCAGTGGGGCGTGGACGAGGGCGGCCGGGACCTGCTCTCGCTGCGTGCCGACACCCGCTTCCACGAGGCCTTCCGGCGAGGCGCCGACCGGTTCGTCAACGACGAGCACGCGCGGCGGGCGATGAGGCTCCTGGCCGTGTCACCGGGCGGCGGCCCCCTGCTCGCGGACTGGGTGCGTACCGTCGTACAGCGGTTCACCGCGGTCGGCCTGCCTCAGCTCCCGGACGCGCTGGGACGGCTGAAGTGGCTGCCCGCCGAAGCCCTGGCGCTCGCCGAGGACGAGGTGCGGGCGGCCGTCGCCACCGATCTCGCGCCGGTGCTCGCTCGCACACTGCGGGCCGGACTCTTCGACGAACTCGGCTGGCCCGCCTGGGAGGAGGCCGCCGCGGCCCTCGTCCCCCAGAAGAACATCGAGGACCTGATCGTCGCCGACGCGTGGCCCCACCTCATCGTGGCCGGCGCCGCCCAGGCCCGGGTGATCGGCGACGAGGGCACCGTCCTCACCCACGACCTGCGGGTCCCCGCGAACAGCAGCTGGGGCGATCCCGGCTTCCACCACGTCGACGGCGAACTCCTCGTCTACTGGAACGACCGCGGCGAAGGCCTGCGCGGCTACTGGCACACCCGCGCCGACCACCCCGTGTCGCTGGAGGGCGACCGGAACACCCGGGGCACCCAGATGGACTGGTACCAGGGCAGCATGCCCATCACGCTGCCCCTGCCGGGCGGCGGCCGGACCACCGGCGGCGGCGTCCTGCACGCCGGGGACACCACCGTGCCGCAGGAGCGGCAGGTGCTCTGCGACGGCCGCTCGTACTGGGTGTGGACCGCGGAGGGCGCGGACGGCACGGCGCGGGGCTGGTACGAGTACGACCCCGTGACGGGCGAGCGGGGCCGCATGAGCAGGCCCGCCTTCCTGGCCGACGCGCTGCGCGACGCCCCCGAGGGCAGCGGTTTCGCAGACGGTCGGCTGCGGCCCTCGCCGACGACCGAAGCCACGCCGGGCTCCGCGCCCGTGGACGGCCTGGTCGGTCTGCGGGTGGTGACACTGCCGGACGGCTCCGTGCGCGCCCAGGATCTCGCCGGGCACACCGTCACCCTGCCCACGGGCGTCGGCAGGCCCGCCACGCTCGTGGTCTTCCCCGGCTCCGACGAGGCCCGCGCCGTGGTCCGCGACAGCTGGCAGCTGTCCATCGTGGACACGGACGGCGTCATCACCTCGGTGGCCAAGACCGACCGGGCCCCCGGTGTCTTCGGCGAGGGCTCGCCGCTGCTGCCGCCCGTGCAGTACTGGGAGTGCTTGACGGCCCGCGACCCGGAAGGCTCCGAGTCCCTGCGGCACATCGAGCGCGACACGGCGGCGGCGCTGCTGGCCGCCGCGGCTCACGAGGACGAGGAAGCGCTGCCCGGCACGATCCGTTCCCTCCTCCCGGTCACCCACGCGGCGCTCCTCGCGGGGATCGCCGGGGTGGTGCGTCACGCGGCCGGTCAGCAGGCCGTCCTGGACGCCGCGGCGCGTCGGCTCACCCGCGCTCTCGACGGTTCGCAGGACGAGGGCCCGGCCGGACCGCCGGACGCCGTGCTCCTCGACACGACCAACGGTCTCGGCGGACCCGCCGACTACTGGTGGAACCGAGGCAGGGAGGCCGACAGCGTCTTCCGCGCCCTGCGCGAGATGAAGCGGGCGGCGCAAGACTCCGGACCCGCCGCGGTGCGGGAACCGGCGGCGCCCCTCCACCCCGACGAGCGACGGCTTCCGGTCGGCCGACCCGGCCTGGAGACCCTGGTCGACCGGATCGGCGCCCTGGCCTTCCGGGCGGCGGCCGTCACCACCTCCGAGGACCACCGGGAGGCGTTGCGCGCGCTGCTCACCGAGTTCGACGCGCTGGGCCTGGACCAGACCGCCGAGTCATCCCCCTGGCGCAAGGTGGACCTGCACCTGGCGCCCGGCCGGCTGGGCACCCTGCCGGGCGACCTGCGCGAGGGCGTCCGGAACGGCCTGCTTCCCCTGGGCGACGGATCCTTCATCACCTTCCTGAGAAGCAGTTCCACGGACGAGGACGGCTGCGTCCTCACGGGCTACTTCCACGACCCCGCCGGAGCCTTCGCGACGCCGGAGCCCTTCACGCTCCGCTCGTCGGCCCCGCTGGGCAAGGACGCGGACGCGGACCGGCTCGGGGTGTTCCTGAGGGAACTGGCCGCACGCGGTCCGGCGCCCTGGTTCCCGCGGGCGGCCGAGGAGTTCGCCCGGCTCACCGGCGTCACCGAGACGACGGCACGGCTGATCGTGGCCGGTCTGCCGCGGATCGACATGTACGAACGGACGTTCCTGACCACGGCGGCACGCGATGCCATCGGTGTGAAGGCGGCCCCCGCGGCCGTCGCCAAGGACGAGCTGCGTGGCGTCGACCCCACGCTGCGTTCCGCGGTCGTGGCCGCCCTGCTGCCCGCCGAGCCCGCCCTCCTGTGGACCGAGGGACCGGACTGGGCGGCGGCCGCCGAGGTCTGGATCAGCGGAATGGGCCGACGGCCCGCGGTACCGGAGGAGTTGCTCAACGACGCGGTGCGGGCGCTCAAGCACAGTCAGTGGCACGCCCGCGAGGCGCTGCCCGCCCTGCTGGACCCGGCCGGTGAGCCGCGGCTCACGCGGAACCTGGAATGGGCGGTCGACGGCGACCGGGTCAAGCCCGTCGGCACGGACACGAACGGATTCACCGCGCGGACCCTGATCGGCGCCATCGGCCTCTCCTCCTGGCTCGCCCACCGTCTCCCCGCGGGTGACCCGGTGCGCGCCGCGCTGCCCGCCGCGCTCGCGGCCGTGCACGACCGGCTGGCGCACCCCGGGCTGGTGCTCGACCTCGATCAGTACGTCAGCCTCTCGGACTTCCGGAAGACCGCGGGCGCGCCGACCGAGGTCGGCACCGGGTTCGAGCGGTACGGGGCCGTCGTCCTCGCGACCGTGGACGACCAGCCGGCCCCCGGAATCCGGGTGGCGCTGCTCGACGAGGCGGGTCAGGACCCGTACCTGCCCGCGCTGCGCGTCGACGGCCAACGCCCCTACCTGGCCGAGGTGTCTCTGCGCCTGGCCCGCTCCCCCCGCTTCGCGGCGCTCCTCGCCGACCCGGGGGAACCGCGGGAGGGCGAGCGGGGCAAGGACGGCACCTGGTGGCCGCAGGATCCCGGCCGCTCCGTGCCCGACCTGGTCACCGAGGTGGCGAAGGAGCACGGCATCGGTGAGGACGCCGCGACGGTGTATCTGATGCTGCTCGCCATGCCCGACCCCACCGACCGCATGACGGCCCGGTGGACGGGGTGGAAGCCGGCTCGGCTCAAGGCGGCCCGTGCCGAACTGGCCGGCACCGGCCTGGTGGTGGAGGCCACCCGCACCCGGGCCGGACGTTCGCTCTTCCTGCCCGGTGGCTGGGTCGACCCGAAGGCCCCCCGCGTTCCGCTGGAGCGGTGGAAACTCCCGCTGTTCGGCGACCTGCTGAACGGCGAGGAGGCCCTTCTCGGCGTGATCGTGCCGACCGAGCCGCCCGCGGAGCTGTACCGCAGGGCCTGGCAGCTGGTTCGGCAGGGCGACGGGCCCCGCTTCGAGGAGCTCAGGGCGACGCGCCGGGGACGCCGCCGCTGAGGACCGGTCCGGGGCGCCGGCCGTACCGGCCGCGCCCCGGCGACTCCCCCGTCACGACGACAGACCGACCTACCGGACAAGGACACGCATGACCCCGACCGACACGGCGACGGCCGTTCCCGCGCGGCAGACCCTGCCCGCCGAGGAGCGCCACGCCACCGAACTCGCCTTCCTCGCCGCTCACGACACGGGCCCCCGTCCGCCCGGCTGGCGGCTGACCCCCCGTTCCGTGATCACCTTCGTCTGCGGCAGCCTCGGCGTGCCCCTCGAACTGCCCGAGCGCCACCCGACGCTGCCGAGCCGTCTGGTGATCACGCCCAAGTTCGTCGGCGAACGTGCCCTGGTGGAGCGGTGCGTGGTCACCCTCGCCGGGGAGCGCGGCCTCCTGCTGGTCGGTGAACCGGGCACGGCCAAGTCGATGCTCTCCGAGCTGTTGTCCGCCGCCGTGTGCGGCACCAGCGCGCTGACCGTGCAGGGCACCGCGGGCACCACCGAGGACGCCATGCGCTACGGGTGGAACTACGCCCTGCTGCTCGCCCAGGGACCCACCTCCCAGGCCCTGGTGGACTCCCCGGTGCTGGCCGCCATGCGCTCCGGCCGGGTGGCCCGCGTCGAGGAACTGACCCGCTGCCTGCCCGAGGTGCAGGACGCCCTGGTGTCGATCCTGTCCGACCGGCGTACGAGCGTGCCCGAACTGGCGGGCACGGACGCCGCGCAGGTCGCGGCAGCCCCGGGGTTCACCGTCATCGCCACCGCCAACCTCCGCGACCGCGGCGTCTCGGAGATGTCCGCCGCGCTCAAGCGCCGCTTCAACTTCGAGACCGTGCACCCGATCGCCGACGTCGAAGCCGAGACCGCGCTCGTACGCCGCCAGGCCGTGGCGGCCGTCGAGCGGGCGGGCGCCGCGTTCGGCGTCGACGACGCGGTGCTGGACGTCCTGGTCACCGTCTTCCGCGACCTGCGGGCCGGACGGTCGGCGGAGGGCTGGGACGTGGAACGGCCCGGCACGGTGATGTCGACGGCCGAGGCCGTGCAGGTCGCCGTCTCCCTCGGGGTGGCCGCCGCCTATCTGCCCGGCGCCGACTCCCTCGATCTGGTACCCGGTCATCTCCTGGGAGTGGTCCGCAAGGACGACCCGGCCGACCACGCGCGGCTGCTCGGCTACTGGGACGGACCGGTGCGCCGTCGCGCCGAGGACGGGTCCGCCGTGTGGCGCCGGCTCTGGGACCTGCGGGAGAACCTCCGGTGACGCACACCCAGGACCCCCGGGCGGCGGTCGCCGCCCTGGCCGGCTCCGTGACGCCCTATCTGCTGGGTGTACGGCATCACAGTCCCGCCCTCGCCGCCGCGGTGCCCGCCCTGCTCGACGCCTCGGGAGCGGAGGTGGTGTGCGTGGAGCTGCCCGCCGACTTCCAGCCGTGGCTCCCGCATCTGGCCGCGCCGGGCACGATCGCACCGGTGGCGCTCGCCGGGGCGGGTGAGAACGGACGCCTCGGCTTCTATCCGTTCGCCGACTTCTCCCCGGAGCTGGCCGCGATCCGCTGGGCGCGTGACCGGGGAGCGGAGGTCGTGTGCTGCGATCTGCCGATGTCCGATCCCCGGTGGAACGCCGACGCACCCCCGTCGCCGGGTGCCCTGCGGACCACCGTCACCGACCGTGCCTCCGCTTCGGCGCCCGTCTCGTTCGGGGACGCGCTCGCCGCGGCCGGGACCGGGCGGGACGACGACGATCTGTGGGATCGCTGTGTGGAGGTCCTGGCTCCCGGTTCCCCTCCCGAGGCGGTCCGCCGGGCCGCCCTCGCCGTCGGATGGGCCCTGCGCGGGGACGCCGCGGCGGCGGGCGGGGTACCGGCGGTGGACACGGCCCGTGAGTCCCACATGCGCGAGACGATCGCGCGCGCCACGCGTGACGGGCGCAGGGTCGCCGCCGTCGTCGGCGCCTTCCACGCCCCCGCGCTGACCGCTGTCGCCCTGCCGCCCGATCCGGGTCAGGGGCAGGGACAAGGACCCGTTCCCGCCAAGGCGGTGGCGTCGACCGGAGCCGGTCCGGGGGCCGGTTCAAAGGCAGTCGGTACGGGGGTCACCGAACCGGTGTCGCCCTCCGTCGATCGCGGCGTCGTCGGTGAGCACCCGGGCGTCGTCACCTCGCTCGTCCCGTACGCCTTCGATCTGCTGGACTCCCGTTCCGGTTACCCGGCCGGCATCAGGGACCCCCGGTGGCAGCAGGCCGTGTTCGAGGCCGAGGGTGATCCCGAGCGGGTGCGGGCCGCCGCCGCGCGAGCGGTCACCGACGTGTGCCGCGCGCTCCGGGCGGCGGGCCACACCGCCGGAACGGGTGAGGCCGCCGAGACCCTGCGCATGGCGTGCGACCTCGCCGGTGTGCGTGGGCTCGCCGCTCCGGGCCGGGGCGAGGTGATCGAAGCCCTGACGACCGTCATGGGCCAGGGTGAGCCGTTGGGCCGCGGCCGAGCCCTCGCGCGAGCGCTCGAAGTGGTGCTGGTCGGTACCGGCCGGGGCCGGATCGCGCCGGGCACCCCGCGCTCGGGTCTCGGCCCGTGCGTGGAGGCGGAGGTCGCCGCGTTGCGGCTGCCCGGACCGGACGATCCGGCGGCACGCGAGGTACGTCTCGACCCGCTCCGCTCCGCCCTCGACCGCCGCCGCGAGATCCTGCTCCAGCGTCTCGCCGTGTGCGGGGTGGGCTACGGCGAGGCCGTGGCGGTCGCCGGCACGGGCGACGCGGCCGCCCTGACGACCCGGTGGCGGATCTCGTGGACCCCCGCCGTCCCCGTCCGGCTGGACCTGGCCGGGATACGGGGGGTGACAGCGGCCCTGGCCGCCGAGGGCACCCTGCGGGAGGGTTTCCGCGGGGAGGCCGCGGACGGCGGGCCCACCTGCGCCCACGTCCTGGCGGCGCTCGACGCGGCGGCGCGCTGCGACCTGCCCGCGCTGGTGGCCGAGCGTCTGGCCGATGCCGCCGCGGTGCTCCCCGCCTCGGCCACGCTCCCCGAACTGCTCACCGCGCTGGACCTGTTGGAGGCACTGTGCCGGGGCCATCTGCCCGGCACCACACCGGACGGCCGACAGGCTGCCGCCCGACTGGCCACCGACCTGCTGGACTCGGCGATCCGGACCCTGCCCGGTCTGGCGGGCAGCGACCGGCCCGAGGACACGGCCGCGCTCATCGAGCTGGCCTCGCGGGCCGGTGGACACCGCCTCGGGCTGCGGATGGACGACGCCCTCGGCACCCTGGCCCGCGAGGGTTCGCCCCGCGTCCAGGGCGCGGCCCTGGCCGCCCGGGTCCTGCTGGATCTCGACGACGCGGGCACCCTCGGCGCGCGGTGCGCCGGCTGGATCGACACGGCCACCGGTCCGGAGGAGCGGCATGCCCTGAGCCGTCGGCTCGGCGGGCTGCTCAGCGGTGCGGCCGCGTTGCTCCAGTCGGCGCCGACCGCGCTGGACCCGTTCCTCGACCGGATCGACACGCTCACCGACCAGGGTTTCCTCGACCGGCTGCCCGCCCTGCGCGGAGGGTTCGACACGCTCAGCCCGGCGGGCCGCGACCGTCTGCTGCGCACCGTCACCGAGCGGCTCGGCGACCGCCTCGACCTGTCCCTCACCGCCTCACCCCAGCTCGTCGCCCTGTGGACGGCTGCGGACGCGGCGGGCCTCGCGGCCCTGCGCGCGCTGCGTCTGCCGACCCCTCCGCTCCAATCGGGACCGACGTCCGTGGACTCCTGGGCCCACCAGGGCACCGCCGACCCCGATCGCCTCGTACCGGCGGTCTCCGATCACCCCGTACCGGTCCCGGATCACCCCGGGCCGGCCCCGCGCGCCGTCCCGCGTTCCGCACCGGTGGCCTCCTCCACGACCCGGTCCACCACCCTCCGCGTCACCCCCACCGACCGCTGGCGGCTGCTCCTCGGCCGGGAGACGGGGAAGCTCCCGCAGAGCGCGCGCCGGTACGCGCACGCGCTCGACGAGCTGTACGGCACCGGCCGCGGCGAGGGCTCCGGCGACCTCGACCGGGAAGGCGGAGCCCAGGGGCGGGGCGGCGGCCGGGAACCGTCCTTCCCCACCGCCCGCGAATGGGCCGCGGAACTGGACACGTTGTTCGGCGCGGACGTTCGCGAGGAAGTCCTGGCACGCGCCGCCGACCAGGGCCGCAGCGACGTACTGGCCGAACTCGACCCCGCGGCGGTCCGCCCGTCGGTGGACCTCCTGACCTCGGTGCTGTCCCTCGCCGGGGGAATGCCCGAACAGCAACTGGCCAAGCTCCGCCCGCTCGTTCGCCGTCTCGTCGACGAACTGGCCGAGGAACTCGCCACCCGCATGCGCCCGGCCCTGACCGGACTCGCCACCCCTCGCCCGACCCGGCGTCCCGGCGGACGGCTCGACCTGCCGCGCACGCTGCGGGCCAACCTCGCCCACACCCGCCGGACAGCCGACGGGCGGACCGTCGTCGTACCGGAGCGGCCGGTGTTCAGCAGCCGCTCGCGCAAGGAGGCCGACTGGCGCCTGATCCTCGTGGTCGACGTGTCAGGGTCGATGGAGGCGTCGGTCATCTGGTCGGCCCTGACCGCCGCCGTCCTGGGCGGCGTTCCCACGCTGTCCACTCATTTCCTCGCGTTCTCCACCCATGTGATCGACCTGACGGACCGGGTCGACGACCCGCTGTCGCTGCTCCTGGAGGTACGGGTCGGCGGCGGCACCCACATCGCGGCCGGACTGGCGCACGCCCGTTCCCTGGTCACCGTGCCCAGCCGGACCCTCGTGGCGGTGGTGAGCGACTTCGAGGAGGGCTACCCGCTGGGCGGACTCCTCGGCGAGGTGCGGGCCCTGGCGAGTTCCGGGGTGCATCTGATGGGATGCGCCGCCCTGGACGACACCGGCACCCCGCGCTATTCGGTGCCGGTCGCCCAGCAGCTCGTCGCGGCCGGGATGCCCGTCGCCGCGCTCAGTCCCCTCGCCCTCGCCCGCTGGGTGGGCGACCGCCTCCGCGGAGAGACCCGATGAACACCGAACTGCCCCCGGTGGCACCCGACGTGGTGGCCTCCGCCGTGGAGAGCCTCACCTCCCGGCTGCGCAAGAAGCTGGACGCCTCGATCGACTCGTACGCCGCGCTGCCGGTCGTCGCCGACGGCACCGTCCGGCGCGTGCGGTGCGGGGAGGACGCCGAGGTCACTCTCGCCCCCGGTGCCACCGGCACCGTCACGGACCCGGGTCAGGTCGTCTGCAGCTGTCTGCTCGCCCCCCGGTGCCTGCACCGGGCGGCCGTCCTCGGCGCCTGCCCACTGGCCGACGCGGACGCCGGCGTGCCCGGGGAGGACGTCCCCGCCACGACGGCCGAGGGAACCGAGGCGTCGGCCGCCACCCGGCCGGGAACACCCCGCGCGGGCGAGACCGTCGCACGGCCCGCGGAGTCCGTGGCGGAGCCCGCGCAACCGGTTCCGCCCACCAAGGCCCAGGTGGCCGCCGCGTCGCAGCTGTGGGCGGCCGCGGCCGCCGTGCTCGCCGCCGGGGTGCCCGCCGCGGGCGCGGTCCCCCAGTCCGAGTTGCTGCGGGCCGCGCACACGGCCCGGCTCGCCGGGCTGCACCGCGCCGAGGCGGCCGCGCTGCGGGTCGTACGCGGGCTGCGCGGCGCACGCGACCGCCACGACGGCCACCGGCTGGCCGATCTCGTCGCGCAGGTGCGGGAACTGCTGCTCACCACCGGTCTGCTCGCCGCGGCCGACCCGGATCCGGCGCTGCTCGGCACCGCCCGCCGCGGCTACCGGCCGGGCGGCGGTCTGCGGGTCCACGGGGTGTGCCGGGAACCGGTGATCACGGCCACCGGCTACGGCGGTGTCGTCACCCATCTCGTCTCCGACGACGGACGCTGGTTCTCGGTCGCCGACGTCCTGCCCGGCGGCGCGGCCCGCGCCCAGGGCGCGGCCACGGCGAGCGTCGCCCTCGGTTCGGGCAGCCTCGATCACTCCCGACTCGCCCGGGGCGGGCTGCTGATCACCGGTGCGACGGTCTCCCCCGACGGCCGGCTCGGCTCCGGCAAGGGCGTACGGGCGATTCCGGTCCCCGGTCTGTCGTGGTCCTCGGGCCCGCTCGCCGCCCTGTTCGCCCGCCCACCGGCCGAGGCCGTCGCCGAGCGGCTCGACGTGGCTCGGAGCGGCGATCCGGAGCGGGCCGAGCGGGCGGCGCGCGAGTTGATCGGCTGCGACCTGGTCCTCCTGGGGGCGGCCGGCGAACATCTGATCGCCCGGGAACTGCCGCACGGGCGGCCGGGCGCGCGGGGCCTCCTGATCCGGCTGGCCCCGGCCCACGGGCACCCCGGCCTCGCCCACACGGCCAACTTCCGGCGGCTCGCGTCCCGGCCGGGGCTGCGGCTCCGGGTGATCGGCCGCCTGGATCCCGACCGCGCCGCCACGCTCCGGCCGCTCGCGGTCGCCCCGCTGCCGGACAGCGAGGCGACCCTGCGGCTTCCCGCGGACTGGCAGGGCCACGCCGACCTGGGCTACGACCGCCTGGAGAACGCCCACCTCCCCTCCCCCGATGTCGTGTCCGCGCTTCCCGCCGTGGACGATCTCGGTGCCGTCCCGCCGGACCCGCTGGCGGAGGCCCCGCTGTGGAGGCTGCGGCGGCTCGTCGAGATCGCCGTGTCGGGTGGCCGCAGGGCTGTCGCCGAACCCGCGCGCGACGGTGACCGGAGCGGGGACGGGCCGGCGTTGCGACGCGGCGGCTTCCACACCGCCGCGGAACTGGCGGCCGGCCTCACCGCCGAGGCCGACCGGCGCACCCGTGATGTCTTCGGCCGCACCGACGAGGCCGACCCGGACCGCTACGCGCGGGCGTGGCTCGCCGCCGCCGTCTATCTGGGGGGCGTCGAACGGGCCCTGGTGCAGGCCACCTGGCAACCGGAGGCCACCCGGTCCTGATCGACCGAACCGGCGGGGAACCCGAAGGAGTTCCGGTCCGCCCCGGGCCCGGCCGTACCGCCGCCCGACCGCTGCCCGGCCTGCCGCCGCCGCGCCCAGTACCGCCCGTTCGGCGGCGCTGGGCGCGGCGCCGCCCAGGAATCCATCTCTCATGCAGCCCCCCACGCGCGCCCCACGCGAACAGGCCCCCGCCCGAGCCCCGAGCGGCGCCCCGCCCGCCGAGACGAAGGCGGCGCGGCCTCCCGTCCAGGGACTGGAGGCCCGTATGGCCGCGGTCAAGGAGGACATGGACGCGCGGCTCGCACTCGCCGCCGTCGCCTACGAGGTCAACACCGCCCACATCGAGACCACGCCCGTCGACTGGTCCCGCATCACAGCCCCGCAAGGTCTACCGGCACCGGTGTCCACCCCGGGCCCGCACGCCACGCCGATCGCGGACCTCCTGCGCCGCGCCGCCCTGCGTCTGCGGGAGAGCGGCTGGTGCGCGGGGGCGATGACCGACGAGGAAGGGCGGGTCTGTTCGCTCGGCGCGATCCGTGGGGAGTCCGGCGGCGACCGTCACCTGGAGGCCCAGGCGACGGGGGTGCTGATGGAAGCGATCCGCGGGCGGTTCGGTCCGCACGTGGAATCGGTGCCGTCCTTCAACGACGCCTGGGCGAACGGCCGTGAACCCACTCGCATGATGGAGCGGGCCCACGTCCTCGCCGAGAACCGCGGCATCTGAGGCGGGGGACCCGGCCGGTCCGTTCGACGGCCGACCGGACCGGCCGGCTTCACGCACGCCGACCAGACTGCGCGGCAGGCTCCGGCTCGAACTCGAACTCGGACTCCGGCTCCGGCTCCGGCTCCGGCTCCAGGGACGGAAAATCCCTACCGTGACGGCCGGGAAAGACGGAGACTCGTCTCGTGGCTGACATGAGCGCGTTCCGGGAAGCGGTCACCGCGTGGGCCGCCGGTGGCCCCGGCGACCCGGCGCGCGAACTCGCCGCGCGGCTGTCCGTCCGGACCGCCGTCCTCCTCGAGGGGCCGAGTGACGCCGCCGCCGTGGACGCGCTGGCCGACCGCCGCGGCCGGGACCTGGGGGCCGAAGGCGTGTGCGTCCTGCCGATGGGCGGTGCGATGAGCGTCGGGCACTTCGCCCGCCTGCTCGGGCCGACCGGCCTGGGCCTGCACCTCACAGGGCTGTGCGACGAGCGGGAGGGCCGCTACTACGCCCGCGCCTTGGAACCGACGGACGCGGCACGGCCGGCGTTCTTCGTGTGCTCCGCGGATCTGGAGGACGAACTCATCCGCGCGCTGGGCGTGACCCGGGTGGAGGAGCTCGTCGAGGAGGAGGGCGACCTGCGCGCCCTGCGGACCTTTCTGCGCCAGCCCGCACAGCAGGACCGCACCTCCCAGCAGCAGCTGCGGCGTTTCCTCGGCACGAAGAAGGGGCGAAAGATCCGCTACGGGCGCGTCCTCGTCGAGGCCCTCGACCCCGACCGCGTGCCCGCCCCGCTCGACGACCTGTTCGCCGCACTCTGACCGCCGGACGGTGCCGGCCCGGGCGGTGGGACGCGCGTGCCTCCCCTCGTCGTGCGGCGGCCTCAGAACCCGCGCCCGGGCTTCGCCGCCCCGCCGCGGACACCCTGGTTCCCGTCCGGACGGTGACCACCCCCCGCGCCGCGCGTCTCGCGGACCCGACCGACCGTGCCGATCGCCGCCTCCGTCGAATCGCCCGGCCTAGCCCGACCTTGACGGACCGACGGCGGACTCCGAGCGCGCGTCGACCCGTGCGCCCGTTTTCGCGGTCGCCTCCATGGGCAGACGGCTCAGCACGAGCGCGACCCGATCCACGAAGACCGCCTTCCCGACGACCCGAAGACTCCTTGTCGAAATGTCACTATTGCCCGGGGGGCCCGATCCCAGCCACCCTCCCCCCAGGCCCGCCGACCCGTCGGCATCCGGCACGACACCGCTCTCGACCGCTTCGGCTCCCGGGCCGTGGACACCCGTACCGCGAAATCCGTCTCGAGTCCCCGTACGCAAGCGACCGGCCGAACCTCGCCTGTACGACCGCCACACCGCACTGGGCTGGAACCGGGCCGCTTCCATGGCATCGCCGGAACAGGAGCACGCCCATGCGCCTCTACGCCCAGACCCCCGCGCGTCGCAGCCGTCAACTGGTCGCCGATCTGATCGTCGTGGCCGTGATCGCGGCCGTGGTGAAGTTCGCCCTGGTCGTCCACGACGCGATCCTGGTACTGGCCGAACCGGGCAAGAAGGCCCAGAGTGCCGGTGGCAGCCTCGCCGACGGTCTCGACGACGCCGGTGACGCGGCCTCGAAAGTGCCGCTCGTCGGGGACTCCCTGAAGAAGCCGCTCCAGTCCGCCGCCGACGCCGCGACGGATCTCTCGGACGCCGGGCGGTCCCTGGAGGACATGGTGCACCACCTGGCCACCCTGACGGCACTCGCCCTGATCGTCCTCCCGGTGGCCTTCGTCCTGGTGTTGTGGCTTCCGCCGCGCCTGCGCTGGATCCGGCGCAGCGCCACCACGCGCCGCCTCCTGGACGCGCCCGGCGGCGCCGACCTGCTCGCCCTGCGCGCGCTCACCGGACCGCAGCGCGATCTCGCCGCGATCTCCGTGCCGGCCGGTGGCCTCGCGGATGCCTGGCGGCGCGGGGACCAGCGGGTCATCGCCGAACTGTCCAGGGTCAGCCTCCGGCGGGCGGGCCTGCGGCCCTGAGTACGGCGGCCGGCCCGGCGGCCGTCAGACCAGTGGCTTGTGCAGGACGACGCAGGGGCGGCCGAGCCGCCGGTCGGAACGGCGGTCGATCTCCCGCCAGCCCAGGGACGTCCAGAAGGCCAGGGAGGCCGGGGTGTTCTCCAGGACGGCCAGCCGGAGACCCTCCCTGCCCTCGTGGCGGAACCGTTCCTCGACCATGCCCGCCAGTTGTCGGCCGACGCCCCGGCGGTGGAGGCTCCCGTGCACGAGCAGCAGCCCGATCCACGGATGCCCGTCGGTGGGGTGCCGGTCCAGCAGGCACAGCAGGCCGACGATCCGGTCCTGTCCGTCGCGGGCGAGCAGCACCTCGCAGCCCTCGGTACCGGCTTCCTCCCGCAGATCCGCCTCGACCCGGTCGGCCGGGACATCCTCGGGTTCGTACTCGCCCGCGGCACGGCAGTACTCCGGATTGCTCGCGTAGAGGCCGACCACCGCCGCGGTCTCATCGGCGGTGAATCGGAGCGGGGAGAGCGACAACGGTGACATCCCGGCAGGGTATCCAGCCGCGTCGGACCGCCTCCCCGCGACGGAACGACGGGGGCGGAGGCGGGCCGGGCGAGGAGGGAGGTCGCCGACGCCTGGGCCGTCGCCGCGAGGTGCGGCGGGCCCGCAACCGCATGAGCTGACGCCGTGTGTCCGTCCGTCGTGGCCCGACGCGACGGGTCGCGCGCGGACCCGGTGGTTCCGGCCCGCGGGGATCGCGCCGCCCTCGGCCTCGGCAGGCCGTCCGGGTGGGCGGCGACGGCCGCGGACAAAGAAGTCGCCCCGCCGCCCGGGCGGCGGTTAGCCTCCGCGGCGTGAATCACCCCCGAGCGTCCCGCCGTTCCTCCACGCGTCTCACCCGAACCCTGATCGACGTCCGGCCGCTGCGGACGTCCCCCGTCTTCCGGCGTCTGCTGATCGGCCGGACCGTGTCCGTGCTGGGCAGCTTCATGACCATGGTCACGGTCATGTACCAGGTCTGGGACCTGACGCACAGCGCGGTCTGGACCGGCGCGGTGGGGCTGGCGCAGGCGCTGCCGATGGTGGTGTTCGGGCTGTTCGCCGGCGCATGGGTGGACCGCGGGGACCGGCGGCGCATCTTCCTGCTGGCCACCGTCGGCCAGGCGGCCTTCTCGCTGCTGCTGGCTGTGCAGGGCTTCACCGGGCACCTTCCGGTGCTGGGAGTGCTCGCGCTGGTCGCCGCGCAGTCCTGTTGTTCGGCGGTCGGCGGTCCCGCGGCGGGCGTGTTCGTGACGCGGCTGCTGCCGAAGGACCAGGTGGCGGCCGGGCTGGCGCTCCAGCAGGTCACCGGTCAGGCGATGATGCTCGCCGGTCCGGCGCTCGGCGGACTCCTGCTCGGCTGGGCCGGCGTCGGCACCTGCTATCTCGTCGACGCCCTGTCCTTCGGGCTCGCCTTCTACGGCGCCTTCGGGCTGCCCGCCCTGCCGCCCTCGGGCGAGCCGTCCCGGGCCGGGTTGCACGGCGTGTTCGACGGTCTCCGCTTCCTGGCCGGACACCGGGTGGTCCGCGGCGCCCTGATCACCGATCTGGCCGCCACCGTGCTCTCGATGCCGACCGGTCTCTTCCCGCTCGTCAACGCCGAACGTTTCGGCGGCGGTCCACGCACCCTCGGTCTGTTCCTGTCCGCGCTCGCCGTCGGCGGCGTCACCGCGTCCGCGCTGTCCGGCACGGTCACCCGGCTCGGGCGCCCCGGGCCGGTGATGCTCTGCGGCGCGGCGATCTGGGGTGCGGCGCTCGCTACTTTCGGACTGGTGCGTGATCCGTGGGCCGGGCTCGGGTTCCTGGTGGTCGCCGGGGCCGCCGACGCCGTGTCGGTGATCTCGCGAGCCACGATTGTTCAGACCCACACGCCGGACGCCCTGCTGGGCCGGGTGACGGCGGCCGAGCAGATCGTCGGCCACGCGGGCCCGCACCTCGGGAGCGTGCGGGGTGGCGTGGTCGCCGGCTGGACCTCCGGAGCGACCGCCCTGGTCAGCGGTGGGCTCCTGTGTCTCGTCGCGGTCGTCTGGGTCGGTGTGAAGGAGCCGGGCCTGCGCGGTGGATCCGTCCCCGAGCCGCTCCGCGGGATCACGCCTCCCCAGCCGGTCGGCGTCTCCGTACCGGACGGAGCGTGAACCGGTGGTGCGTCCCGCGCGAGCGGCTTCCGGAGGGTGCCGGTGCCCGGCGGGCGGCCCCGCCGGGCACCGCCCGCCCTGGGCCGCGCTGCCATCCCGCCCCGCCGGTGCTCACTTCCCTCCGGGGCGCCCGCCCGTCACCGGGAACGCGACACCCGTCGGCGTGTTGAGGCCGGAAGCCGGAACGGTGGTCTGTCCGCCGCCCGTCTCCCGGACCCGTACGACCCGGTTGTTGAAGGCGTCGGCGACATAGAGGCCGCCGCGGGCGTCGAGGGCGAGGCCGAGCGGATCGCTGAGGCCGGTGATCGGCACGGTGCTCTGCGTACCGCCGCGGGCGGACACCTTGACCACACGGTTGTTGCCGCTGTCCGAGATGTAGAGGTCCCCCGCGCGGTTCAGCGCCAGCCCGGTCGGCTGGGACAGGCCGACGGTGGGCACGGTGGTCTGCCCGCTCCCGTCCGCGGCGACCTTCACGACGCGGTCGTTGACGAAGTCGGAGATGTACAGGTCCCCGTCGCCTTCCAGCGCCAGGCCCCACGGGTGGAGGAGCCCTGTGGTGGGGACGGTCGTCTGGCCGCTCCCGTCGGCGGGCACCTTCACGACGCGGTCGTTGAAGCTGTCGGCGATGTAGAGGTCGCCGCCGGTACCGACGGCGAGGCCCAGCGGCCGTGACAGACCGTCGGCGGGCACGGTGACCTGGTCCCCGCCGTTCCCGGGCAGCTTCACGACCCTGTTGTTGCCGGTGTCGGACACGTACAGGTCGCGGGCGGCGTTCCAGGCCATGCCGGTGGGGCGCACCACGCCGTCGAGCGGAACGGTCGTCTGTCCTCCTCCGTCGGCCGGCAGTCTCACCACCCGGTTGTTGCCGTAGTCGGACACGAACAGCGGGGGCCGGGCCGGTGGCCGGACGTCCTTCTGGACGGCTCCCGCCACCGCGGAAGGCATCGCCCACAGGACGAGGCACCCGGTCACGGCCGCCAGCCGCCGGGCCCGTCCTCTCCTGCGGCCGCCGGCCGACGGCCTCTCGCACGGTCGTGATTCCGCTGACATGCGCCTCACGGTTCACCCATCTGTTCTCGACAGTCGGCGCGTCACCGACCGTCCACGGGAAACGGATGCCGCCGCTCCGGTCCGGAGCACCGCCGGTCGTACGACCGGCGGTGCTCCGGACCGGAGGCGCTGTCGTGTCTTCCGGCAGCGACCAGGTGGGCGGCATGATCGATGCCTTCCCCCTGGTGCGCCTCGTCCCGCCACCGTCGCCCGCTCGGCCGACCCGCCCCCGCCGGCACGGCTGCGGTCCCGGCACCACCGGGCGGCGTCGGGGGCGGCGGCCGTGCCGGGCGGCGTCGGATGTCCGTCACCTCCCGCCCGAGCTGCGCTGGGCGCCGCCGCCACGCACCGTGCGTCGGCCGGCGGGGCCGACGGCCCTCTTGAGCACGCGTCACCCACCCGCTCGGCGGACGGTGGTGCGTCACCGGCGGCCGCGGGCGTGGCGCCGCGCGGTCATGCCGGCCCGCCGGAGGGCTTCGGGATCCACTCCCGGGTGCGCCCGACGCGGCGCGCCTTCGAAGGGCTCGGTCACGGCCGGCGGAGGTGCCCGCGACGAGCATCGTGGGCACCTCCGCCGGACCGATGGGTGCGGAGCCGTTCACCTCACCCGGACCGGGCGTGGCTCGGCGTCTGCCGGCGGGCGGCGCCGATGTGGGCGGCCGTCATCGAGCGGCCCTGCGGTAGCGGGTGAGGACGGCGGCGCCGACCTGTTCCACCGACTCGCACCGCAGCTCCGTGTGAGGGGCGTCGGCCGGGAACAGGCGGCGGCCGGTTCCGAGGACGGTGGGGAAGGTCATCAGCCGGTACTCGTCGATCAGGTCCTCGGCCATGAGCTGCCCCACGACGCTCAGACTGCCGGTGACGACCACATCGCGCCGCTCGCGCCCCACGGCGTCGAGCAGGTCGCCCTCCAGGGCCCGCGAGTCGGCCCAGGCCGAGGTGTCGGTCAGCGTGCGGGAGACCACCAGTTTCGGTACGGCGTTCATCCGCAGGGCGAACGGGTCGTCGCGGCCCGGCCACAGCCGCGAGAACAGCTGCCAGGTCGTCCGCCCGAGCAGCAGGACCCCGTCGTCCAGGGCGCTCCCGAGGCGGAACTTGTCCCCGGCCACCGCCTCCGGACCGTAGCGGAACGCCCAGCCGCCCTGTTCCGTGCCCCCGGACCCGTCGGGGTCGGCCACGACCCCGTCCACGGTGATGAACTCGATCACGATGACGCTCATGATGGGATTCCCTTCGGTTCGGTGGTCACCGGTACATACCGGCGGCACCGTCCCGACTCATCGCTCCCGGTCGAACTCGTCGGCGGAGATCCCGGACGGCAGGCCGAAGGCGCCGAGGACGCGTGGGTCGGCGAACGTCACGTTGTGCGCGACGCGGCCGCCGACGACGTCGAAGACCTGCAGGGAGTGCAGCCGGTGACCGCCGCCGGGCTCCGGCGCGTACGCGGCGAGCGCGGGCTGCCCATTGGCGGTGAGCTCCCGCGTCCGCCAGCCCGGTCCACGCGTCCGGAACACGCGGTCGATGAACAGGCCGTACGCCCGGCTGCCCCGGTACCACAGCGCGAGCGGCGGCATCTCGAGGACCACGTCGTCGGCCAGCAGCCGTACCAGGGAGGGCACGTCGGCCGCCTCAAAGGCCCGCGTGTACCGCTGGATCGCCGCGACCGCTTCGGCGTCGCCCGGCTCGCGGATCTCGCCGGGGTCACCGGTGCCCGCGCCCGCGATGGTGGCGCGGGCGCGTTGCAGGGCGCTGTTGACCGCCGCGACCGTGATGCCCAGCTGGCCGGCGACCTCCGCGGCCGAGAACTCCAGCACCTCGCGCAGCACGAGTACGGCGCGCTGCCGGGCCGGCAGGAGCTGTACGGCGGCCACCCACGCGAGCCGCAGGTCGGACCGCGCGTCCACGTCGGACCGGGCGTCCGGGAACGGCTCCAGCCAGGGAACGTCGAGCGCCGGTGCGAGCGGTGCCCCCGGGTCGTCGCTCGGCGCGCCCAGCCCCGACGGCAGCGGGCGCCGGGCGCGCCCCTCCAGCGCGGTCAGGCACGCGTTGGTCGCGATCCGGTACAGCCAGGTACGCACCGACGCGCGCGTCGGGTCGTACCGGTCACGGGCCTTCCAGGCACGCAGCAGAGTCTCCTGGACCAGGTCCTCGGCCTCGTGGAAGGAACCCAGCATCCGATAGCAGAACGCCAGCAACTCACCTCGGTACGGCTCCAGTTCCACCCGGGCATCATGCCGCACCCCGGGCCCGGCAGTCCGGTACGAGGTTTCGGCCGCCGGCCCGGGGACGGCCGGTGACCGTCCGTCCGCCTTCAAGGGACCGGACCGGCGGAACGAACAGCGGGTCCGGGGGCGCTGCGGGCGCGATGTCCTCGGTCGACCGCCGTGCGCCTACGCGGCGGTCGGCGGCGGAAGCACTTGAATACCGGCCATGACTACCGAACCTCAGCGTCTGACGATCCTGCTGGTCCCCGAGCACATCTTGAACGCGGACCCGGTCTCCGTGGAGGACTCGGCCGTGCGCTCGGCCGTCGTCGAGGCGACGGGTGAGACAGGGGAGACGGGCTGTCCCCGCTTCGCCGGGGACGGGATCGTCGCCGACGTCGACCTCCGTACGCGAACGGTCGAGGCGCTGCTCGTGGACGGCTCCGAGCTGGACTACGGGTTGAGCGCGAGGGTCGCTCCCTGACCCGGTCGCCCTGACGGCGGCACCACCGACCCGCCGTCACGGGTGCTGCCGTGATCGCGGGCGGTGCCGCCGGGGGCGAGGGCGTCGACCAGGATCGCGACGTCCTCGTCAGGAGGGAGCGTGAGAACGGCCACCGTCCGGTCGAGCGTGCCCCGGCAGTCGCCGGAGCCCGCCACGTGCTCGATGTCCGCCGAACCGTCGGCCCGGCGCTTCACCGACAGGGAGGGAACGGATTCGGCGCCGAGGCGAACGGCCCGGCGAAGGCGATCGAGCGCCCGCAGGTCGTCCTCGGCCGCCGTCACCGGGTGGAGAAGTGAGGGAGAAGGGCGGGCCGCACACCGCCGTTCAGGGGGACGGGCGCGCTTCCTCCCCCGGCGATGATTTCGGCACGGTTCACCGGTCGTTATTCGAAAGAGGAGAAGACAGGAGATCCGCCATGCCGACGCACGAACCCGCCCAGCGGCCCACGACCCACCTCGACGCCCGTTACAGCTCCGCGCTCCATCCCCGCCCCGGTGCCGCGGACGTCACCGCCACCGACTGGGACGAGGCTCGGCGGCGGTTGACGGAGGCCGAGATCTTCTGGCTGTCCACGGTGCGGCCGGACGGACGTCCGCACGTCACACCCGTGATCGCCGCCTGGCACGAGGGAGTGCTGTACTTCTCCACCGGCCCGCAGGAGCAGAAGGCCAGGAACCTCGCTCATGACGGGCACTGCGCGCTGATCACCGGGCGGAACTCGCTCGACGAGGGGCTCGACCTCGTGATCGAGGGCGAGGCGGTCCCGGTCTCCGACCCGACGGCGCTGGAGGCGGTGATCGGGGCGTACGAGGCGCAGTACGGGGCGCACATCACCTCGCCGGAGGGCACCTTCCACGGCATCGGCGACGCCTTCCGGAAGGGGGACGCGACGGTGTTCGCGGTGGCCCCGGTCACCGCCTACGGCTTCGGTCGCGACGACGGCGTCTACACCCATACGCGCTGGACGTTCTGAGCCGTCGGCGGACCGCAAGGCGCACGCGCCGTCGTTCCCGAGGCGAGCGCCCGGGGCGGCGGTGCGCTGCTTCAGCCGGCCAGGTCGGCGATCTCGTCGTCCAGCGCGGCGCAGAGCCAGTCGTGGGTGGCGCCGGGGGTCGGTTCGGACGGGTCGGAGAGTTCGGCGGTCAGGTTCCAGTAGTGGTCGATCCGGGGGTCCGCGGCCAGCAGCGTGCCGAGCCGCCGGCGGAAGGCGGGTGTGTCCTTCGTCCCGCGTGATCGGGCGTAGGCGGAGACGAAGCAGTCGAGCGCTTCGCCCGCGTGCGGTGTCCGTTCCTCCCGCACCTGCCGCGCGGCCAGCGCGTGCGCCTCACCGAGACCGTCGTAGAGCACGGCCGGACGGCCCCCGTCGGGCAGGTGCGCCGCGGGCTGCCCCTGCCCGGTACCGGGGCAGGGCGCGGTGACGAAGGCGTACAGCCGGGTGAAGGCGAGCACCTGGGCCGGAGTCGGGCCCTCGGGAAGCTGCGGAACCGCCTGGTCCACGATGGCGGAGACCAGCCGGGCGGGGAGGCGCGGCGGGAGCCAGCGCCGCCAGAAGCGTGCCAGCGGAGCCGTGCTGGGCGGGACGGCAACGGCTCCGACGAGCCGCAGCCGCTCGGCGCGTTCCTCGGGGGAGCACTCCTGGACGAGCCGGAGGGCGGCCTCCTGCCAACGCAGGACCGCCAGTTGTGAGCCGATGTGCCGCAGCCGCCTGGCCACGACGTCCTCCAGCGTGTCCTGCTCGTCGAGGACCCGGCCCACTTCGGGAACCGGCAGGTCCAGCGTGCGCAGGGAGCGGATCAGGTGGAGCCGGTCGAGCGCCTCGGGCCCGTAGCGGCGGTGCCCGCCGGTACTCCGGGCGCCTTCGGGCAGCAGCCCACGGTCCGAGTAGAAACGGACGGTCTTGACGGTGGCGCCCGCACGCTCCGCGAGTTCGCCGATCGTCCACATGCTCTCAGGCGGCACGGCTTGAACCTCCCTCAGGGGGAGTTCCTACGGTACCGGCGAGCGCGGGACGCCGGGGCGACCGGCCCCGCGGAACACCGTGTGCGAGGAGACGTGATGACGGCTTTCATCTTGGTGGCGGGTGCCCACACCGGCGGCTGGATCTGGCGTGAAGTGGCCGATCGGCTGCGGGAGTCGGGGGCCGAGGCGTACCCGGTGACGCTCACCGGCATGGCCGACCGGGACGGCGCGGCGGGACCGGACACGGACCTGGAGACGCATGTCCAGGACCTGCTGCGGTTGATCGACCGACTGGACGCCACGGATATGGTGCTGGTCGGTCACTGCTACGGCATCCACCCGGTGCTCGGCGCGGCCGACCGGCGCCCGGAGCGGATCGCCCGGATCGTCCACCTGGACGCGGGCATGCCGCGGCACGGCGACCGGGCACTCGCCCTCGTGCCCGACGAGGCCCTGCGCGAGCGGCTGGCGAAGCTCTCCGACGCGGCCGGGGACGACTGGCGCGTCCCGCCGCCGCGGCCCGAGGAGTGGCAGCGCTGGGGAAGCGTCGAGGGACTCGCACCGGCCCTTCTGGATCGCCTGACGGACGAGTCCGTCCCGCAGCCGGCGGGCACGCTGACTCAGCCGCTCCAGCTGTCGGGAGCCGTCTACGAGTTGCCGTCGACGGGTGTCCTCTGCGTCGCCAACGGTTCGAGCATCGCCATGGTCGAGGGCCTGGTGGGGTTGGGGGACCCGCGCTTCCAGCGGCTCACCGACCCCCGGGTGAGCTTCTTCGAACTCGACACCGGGCACTGGCCGATGCTCTCCCGCCCCGCCGAGGTGACCGACGTGCTGCTCAGGGCCGCGGCGGGGGAAGGGCGGCGGCTGGCCGCGACCCCGAGCGAACCACCGGCGCACCTGCGCCCCTTCCTGATGGAGGTGCCGGAGCGACGTCGGGAGCGGGTGGGCCGGGTCGATCTCCACTTCCCCGACGATGTCACCGGCGAACTCCCGGACGACACGTCGCCTCGTCCGGCGGTGGTGTTCGTCCACGGCGGCCCGGTGCACCCCGACACGCGGCCGACGCCGAGGGACTGGCCGGCCTTCGTCGGGTACGGCCGGTACGTGGCGGGCCTGGGAGCCGTCGGCGTGACAGTGGACCATCGGCTGCACGATCTCGCCGACTACGGGCGGGCCGCCGAGGACATCGCCGCCGCCGTCGACCTCGTACGGGCCGATCCGCGCGTCGACGAGAACCGCGTGGCCCTGTGGTTCTTCTCCGCCGGCGGGCTGCTGTCGGCGGACTGGCTCGCGGCGCCCCCGCCGTGGCTGAGGTGTGTGGCCGCGAGCTATCCGGTCCTCGCCCCCATGCCCAACTGGCACCTCGTCGGCTCCCGGTTCCGCCCGGCGGTCGCGGTGCGTACCGCGGGCCGGCTGCCGATCGTGCTGACCCGGGTGGAACTGGAGCGGGCCGAGATCGCGGTGACGGTCGAGGAGTTCCTGGCAGCGGCGGCGGAGAGCGAGGCCGGGGTCGAGGTGATCGACGTTCCGCTCGGCCGCCACGGCTTCGAGACGGCCGGTGGTGCCGAGCGGGCGAGGCACGCGGTGGAACAGGCGGTCCGGTCCGTCCTGGGACACCTGTCGCCCTGACGCGTCGCCGCCCGTGCCCCGATCACCGTCCCTCCCGGCCGGGTCGCGGCGCCGTCTCCCGCCGGGCGGAACCCCGGCAACGCGAACCGGCCCCAACAGGGTCTCAACGGGACCCTGTTGGACGAGGGACGGCACCGCCGGCGGCATCCACGAGGTGCGCCGCACCGTCCCGGCGTGCGGTCACACCTTGACCGTCCTGGTCTCGACGCCGGGAATCCCCTTGTCCCACCAGTGTCGATAGCGCCGGTAGACGGCCGGGTCACGGTCGGCCAGCAGCGCCGCCAGTCGCTCCGCCTCCTCGGTCACCCCCAGCCAGGCGGCCTTGCCGAGTTCGCGGAAGGCGGTCATCTCCAGTCCGCCGTCGACCGTGCGCCACACCCCGGAGACCTCCCCGTCCACGAGCAGCGTGGGCAGTACGTCTCCGTTGCGCCGGACCACCCACGGCCGGTGCTCCGGGGGCATGAGCCGTCCGGGGACGACATGGGCCAGCAGCGTGCTGTCCCACATCGGCAGCAGCCTCGGCGGGGTGGGGGTGTCCTCGGCGGGCACGGTGGCGTCCGCCAGGTCGAAGAGGACGGCGCGCCCCGGTCCGGCCACCCGCACCACCTCGTCGCCGAGTTCGCGCAGGGCCTGGGTGATCACCTGGCGCCCCAGCAACGTGAACCGGGCGAAGTCCTGGGCCGAGGCGGGTCCGAACGCCCGCAGGTAGGAGAGCAGGAGTCGCCGCGCGCCGACCGCCGCGTCCCACGGCAGGGACCCGGTGTCAGCGGGCGAGGCCACGTAGGTGTTCGGCTGGGTGAACGACCACGGCCGGCCCATCGGTACGTGCTGGAGCGGCGCGTAGGTCCGCAGCGCCCACCACACGCGACGCGCGTGCTCTCCCCATCGTCCGGCGAGTTCCTCCTCCATCTCGGCGCCGGTGCGCGGTCGTTCCAGGAGCCCGGGAAGCTCGGGGAGCAGCCCGTCCGCGTCGGCGTCGGTCAGCTCGGTCGAGGTGAAGCGGCGGTCGTACAGCCGCGAGGCCCGCAGCGTGGGCATCATGACAGCGTGGAACGGGGCGTAGTCATCGGCGTGGACGGCGTGGAGCGTGATCCGCATCAGGGTCGCCTTCACGACCCGGCGCTCCTGGAACGCGGCGTCGAGATCCTCCGGCACGAAGTCCCGTACACGGTTCCACAGGGCCAGGTACGGCGAGGCCGGTGACTGCGCCTGCAGGGCGCAGAGTCGGCGGACGGCCTCCGCCACGTCAAGGTCCCCGCGTTCGAGCAGGAGTTGACGGTCCAGGGTGGCCAGGGCGAGCTGTCGCGCGGTGAGGGTCACGCCCGGATTATGCCGTCGCGGTCGCCGCGGACGCATGTCGTCCGCCCCGGGAAGGCAGGCGGCCTACGAGGGGCGACGGCGCTCCGCCGGGTCCGAGAGCGTCCTGGTGAACGGGGTGACGGGTCGCTCCAGGACCTCGCCGTCCACGGTGATGTCGACCGCCTCGTTGTAGAAGGCCAGCAGGTTCTTGATCGCGCCCACCGCGGGCAGGGGGTCGGGGTAGCTCCAGACGACGTTCGGCGGCACGGCGGCCTCGCCGCGCCACGACCAGTACCGGGCCGTGCCCTTGTAGGGGCATCCGGTGCCGTGGTCGGTGGGTGCGAACAGTTCCAGGCGGACGTCCTCGGGCGGGATGTAGAACCGCGTCGGCAGGCCGGTCTCGAAGAGCAGGACCGGCCGGTGGGTGTCGGCGACGGCGGTGCCGTCGATCTCCACCCGGACGTGGCGGCTCCCGGCGATGGCGTCCACGCGTTTGTGGGGGTCCCGGGGGTGGATGAAGATCTCTTCCTCCTCCTCGTACCAGTGGTCCAGGCCTCGGCCGACCCGGCGGAACCACTCGAAGGCGATGTGGCCGGCCAGGTCGGCCGCGGGGAACGTCCAGGCCGCGTTCTCCCGTGACTCGCCGTCGAGCTCCAGGTCGTAGAAGACCCGCGATCCGGTGTGCGTGCCCGTCGCGGGATGCGCGGCGGGGCGGAGCAGGTCCTCGCGGACGTCCGCGCGCGGGAAGGCGTACAGCGGCACCGGCACGCCGGGCTCCCACACGAGGACGGGATGCCTGCTGTCCACGACGGTGACCTCGCCCGCGCGGCCGCGCACCCGGCGTTCGCTCGGCTCCCACAGGAGACCCTCCGGGGTGGTCCGGACGGCTCGCTCGGTGGGGAACATGCCCATCACCGGACCTCCTTCGCCTCGCCCACATGGTGACTTCGGCGAGGTGGGGGCGCTTCTCCCCCGGCTCCGTGAGCTGCCCGGGGCCGCGGGACACCCGAGGGCGCTCGCCGATGTCCTTCCGGCTCACTTCCACAGTGGCACGGCTCGGGTGCCGAAGTCGCCCCGGTCCGCGGGCCCACCGCGCATCGTGCGCCGCCGCCCGGTCCTCTCCCCCGCCCCCGGGACCGGCGGCCTAGGACTCGACGTCGAGCGGCCTCAGGAAGCGGCGCTCGTACCGCTTGATGCAGCGGGTGTCACGCGCCAGCGCGAAGGCCTCCTGGCACTCCGGGTCGGTCGTGCTGTCCGTTCGGTACTGCTCGTAGGCGGCGAGCCCGGGAAACGAGAAGAGGGCGTACGCGATGTCGCTGTCGCCCTCGCTCGGCAGGAAGTAGCCGTGGTGGGTTCCGCCGAACCGGTTCACGATCCCGACCCAGCGGCGGCCGTACTCCTCGAAGTCCTCGAGCTTGTCGGCGTCGATCTCGTACTTCAGATGAATGGTGATCACGTCCTCATGATGGTGCACGCCGGGTGCGGGCCCGTGGACGCCTCAGGTGTCCGGGCGCCCGCTCGCTGGACGAGGCCGGGGCCCTGTCCCGGTGCGCGGGGCGGCCCGTCCGCGCACCGGGCGAACACGGAGAGCGGGGCGGGAGCGTCAGTCCGGTCGGTGTCCCAGTTTCGCCGACCTCCGGTTGTGTGCCTTGGTGTCCCACCACTCCTCCAGATGGGCGCGGACGAGGTGGACGAGGTGTAGCAGCCGGTCGGGAGGGGGCGCGGGTGAGGTGAACACGTCCAGCCAGGACTTGTCCTCCCAGGGCAGCCTGACCACCCAGCGCTCGTCCGGGTGGTCTCGGCGGCGCACCGTCAGCCGGTAGGTCAGCGTCACGGCGCGGCCCGGGTGGTGCTCGACCGACATCTCGTCGACGTCGAAACGGACCCCGTCGGCGGTGACGAACGAACGGCTCAGCGCCTGCTTCGCCGGCGTCCGCTCCCGCTCCCGTTCTTGCTCCTGCCCCTGCTCCTGGTCCTGCACCGGGGCCGACCGTCCTTTCCTTCGCGTGCGGCGTTCCGGCACGGGGTCACCGGCCGGCGGCGCGGGCGCCGGCCGCGGACACCTCGCCCGCGGGACGGGGCCCGGGAACGCCGTCGGTGTTCGACGATCCTGGCAGACCCCGGGGCAGGGCACCCAGCGATTTGGGGCGGAGCGATGCGCGCGCGGCGTCTCGGCACGCCGGCCGCCGGTTCCCGGCCGGGCATCGCAGAGGACCGGGGCATCAGACCCGCTATCGGGGGTACTCCCCCGGGGGAGGTTCAAGATGTTCGAGGCCGGTGACATCCGCGAATGGCGTGGTCACGACGTGGTGGATCCAGGGGGCCGCAAGATCGGCCACCTGGAGTCCGTCTACGTCGACACCGCGACCGACAGTCCGTCGTTCGCCACGGTGACCGTGGGCCTGCCCACGCGCCGTCGTCTGGTGTTCGTGCCCCTGGACGGCGCGACCGTCGGGCCGGGGTACCTCAGGGTCGCGCACGACAGGAGCCTGGTGAAGAGGGCTCCCTCCATCGGCACGGACGACGTGCTGCCCGCCGAGGACGAGCCGGGAGTCTTCGCCCACTACGAACTGGACTACGTGCCCGGCGTCAAGGGCGAGCGTCGGCTCGCCCGGCCCTGATCCGCCGGGCCCCCGGAACCACCGGCGCCCGGGAAACCCGGAAACGCCGAAGCCCCCGAAACCTCAGGAGAACCGATGAGCCTCTTTCTGTTCCTGATCCTCGTCGCCCTCGTCCTGGGCATCATCGGGTTCGCCGCCCACGGACTGTTCTATCTGCTGGTCATCGGCGTCGTCGTCCTTCTCGCCGATCTCGCCTACGCCGGAATGCGCTTCCACCGCGGCGGCCGGAGGCAGCGCACCGCCCGGTGAACCCCGGGTGGGCCACCCGGGGTTCACGGCCGCCGAGCGCCGACGTGGCGGGACGGGACGAAGCAGGACGGGGCGCCGGTGGTCCGGGCGGCGCCCGACGGGACCCGGCCACGGGCTCGTCGTGATCGCGGCTCGTCGCGAGCGCCGTCACCCCACGGGACGGATCTTCCTCACCCGCCCAGGTACGGGCTGTAGAGCGCGGACAGGAAGCGGGTGACGACGACCTCGCGGGTGGTCGCCGGGAGGGCGTCCAGGAGGCGGTTGACCGGGGCCATCCGGGCCGCGTCGTCGCCGGTCAGGTCGACACCCGCGGCGGGGAGCAGCGCCGCGAAGGACGCGTTGTCGAGTTCGGTCAGGTCCACCTGCCCGAGCAGGTCGACGATGTCGGCCGGGGGCGTCGGGGGGCCGAGCGGACGGACGACCTCCACGCATTCGCGCAGGACGGCGAGAAGGCTCTCGACTCCGGTCTCGCTGACGCCGGTGAGGGTCAGGTGCAGGTTGGCCGGGAGTCCGTCGAGGCTGAGCTGGGGCTGGAGGAAGAAGCCCCGGGCACGCGTCTCGTCGGCGAGGGCGAAGAGGTCCAGGGGGACGTCGGCGTCCGGGTCGGCGCCGATGGCGACGAGGGTCGCCTCGGGGGTGCCGAGGACCGTGAGGCCGTCGATGGCCTCGACGCCGCTGATCAGGGTGCGGGTGGCGGACAGCGCGGCGCGGCCGAGTTCGCGGTAGCCGTCGGCGCCGAGTGCCTGGAGCGTGGCCCACGCCCCGGCGAGGGGGCCGGCTCCCTTACTGCTCTGGATGGTGGAGTTGACGACGCTGTAGCCGGGCCAGGTGGCGCAGGCGTAGTAGGCGCCCAGGCGCAGGGCCTCGTCGCGGAACAGCAGGACGGAGGCGCCCTTGGGGGCGTAGCCGAACTTGTGCAGGTCGCACGAGAGCGAGGTGACACCGGGGACGGAGAGGTCGAAGGCGGGGACGGGGGCGCCCGCCTCGGCGAGCCAGGGCAGCAGCCAGCCGCCGACGCAGGCGTCGACGTGGCAGGGGATGCCGCGGGCGGCGGCGTCGGCGGCGATCTCGGCGACCGGGTCGATGACGCCGTGGGCGTAGGAGGGGGCGGAGGCGACGACGAGCACGGTGTTCTCGTTGCAGAGCGCCGCCATCGCCGCGGGGTCGGCCCGGTAGGTGGCGGGGTCGACGGGTGCGCTGCGCACGGTGACCCGCAGGTAGCTGCCGGCCTTGTGGAAGGCGGCGTGGGCGGTGACCGGGACGACGATCTCGGGGGCGAGGACGTCCGGGCGGGCGTCCCGGGCCGCCTTGACGGCCAGGATGATCGACTCGGTTCCGCCGCTGGTGAAGATGCCCGGGGTGGCGTCGTCGCCGCCGAGACGTGCGGCGGTCGCGCCGACGACCTGGCGTTCCAGGGTGACGATGCTGGGGAAGGCCGTCGGGTCGAGGCCGTTGACCTCCATCATGGTCAGGTAGGCCTGTTCGGCGGCTTCGCGCACCTCGGGACGGCCGCTGTCGTAGACGTAGGCCGTGGTGTGGCCGCCCCGGGTCGGCAGGTCGGCGGCGGTGAGCACGGCGAGTTCGGCGAGGAGTTCGGCACCGGGGCGGCCGGTCTCGGGCAGGCCGGGGTGGGCCGTCGGAGCGAGGGCGGTGTCCTGCTGAGGAGTCGTCATCGGGAGGTTTCCGTTTCTTGCCGGTCGCGGCGGCGGCCGTAGGCACGCAGGGCGGGCAGGGAGAGCAGCATGAGCAGGGCGGGGACGAGGCTGAAGCCCAGAAGGATGCCGGTGCGCGCGGTGGCGCTCTGGGCGACCGGATGGTCCAGGGTCGAGGAGACGAATCCGGTGGCGGCCAGGGCGACGGAGTAGGCGCCGGGCCCGGCCGCGAGGCCGACGGTCTCACCGGCCGTCCACAGTCCGGTGAACGCGCCGGACTGCACATGGCCGGTTCTCGCGGTGTCGGCGTGCACCGTGTCGGGCAGCAGGGCCAGGGGCAGGACCTGCAGCGCCGCGTAGCAGACGCCGAGCAGACCGCAGAGGGCGAGCGTCGCGGCGACCGCGGCGGTGCCGTTGCCGCTGCCCGCGGCCGGGAACAGGGCCGCCGCACCGAGGGCGTAGCCGCAGGTGGCGACCGTGAGGCAGCGCAGGCGCCCCCAGCGTCCGGCGGCCTTGGCCCAGAGCGGGACGGCGACGGCGCTCGGTGCGACCAGACAGACGAAGAGCAACGAGGTCAGCCCGTAACCACCGAGTCGGTAGGTGGCGACGTACGGTGCGGCGGCGAGCATGATCGCGACGGCGGCGGCCTGCAGGACGAAGGAGGCCAGCAGCGCGAAGAAGGCGCGGTTGCCTCGTGCGGTGCGGAAGGCCGCGACCAGGCCGAGTGGTTCGGTTCCGGGACGTGAGCGCACCCAGCGGGTGCCGAGGGCGGGCACCAGCAGGACCGCCACGATGACGAGGCCCACGGTGAGTCCCATCGCCCCGTAGCCCGTCCGGCCGCCGCCGGCGACGTCGACCACGAGGGGGGCGGCGCCGCCCGCGACGAGGATGCCCAGGGTCAGGAAGACGATCCGCCAGACCATGATCCGGGTGCGGACGGCCGGGACGGAGGACATCTCGGCGGGCAGGGCGACGTAGGGCACCTGGAACAGCGAGAAGGCGCTCGCGGCCAGGACGAAGGTGACGGTCACCCAGACGGCCGCTCCGCCACCGGTCATCGGTGACAGGAACATCGCCGCGAACGCGGCGGGCAGCGCGAGGGCGCCCGCGACGAGCAGGCGTGTGCGCCGTCCGGTGCGGACGGCCTCCCGGTCGCTGGCCGCGCCGACCAGGGGGTTGAACACGGCGTCCCAGGCCTTGGGCAGCGTGACCACGAGTCCGGCGACGCCCGCGGGGACGCCCAGCGCGTCCGTCATGAAGTACAGCAGCAACAGGCCGGGGACGGTGGAGAAGACGCCGGTGCCGACGGAGCCGAGGCCGTAGACGAAGAGGCGGCGGCGGGTGATTCCCTCGGCTGGGGTCGTGGGGAGGACGGCGGTCGTCACGCGTGCTCCTGGTCGCGCGGTTCCAGGGCGCCGAGCCCGAGTTCACGGACGGCGAGGGCGCGCAGGTGGGCGCGGAAGCGCGGGACCTCGGCCCGGATGCCGGAGCGGCAGAACCCGTGGGTGCTCCACAGCACCGTCCAGACGGTCATCTCGACGTCGGCGGGTCCGGCCGAACCGGCGGGCAGCGCGGCCAGGACGCCCTCGCGGACCGTGTCGCGGACGGACTCGATCAGCGGTCGCGCGTAGGTGGCCTCCAGGTCCGCGAACTCCGCGGCGTCCGAGAGCCAGCGGCGCATCCACAGGGCCGGGATGTGCGGCTGGTCGAGGCAGAAGTCGAGGTAGCGGTCGACCAGGCCGGTGACGGCGGCGACCGGATCGGTGGGCGCGAGTGCCCGGAAGGCGACCAGCGCGTCGGTCAGCACGCGCTGCTCGGCGAGGTGGGCGCGGAGCATGACCTCCCGGTAGAGGTCCGGTTTCCCGCCGACGTGGTACGCGACGGTGGCCATGTTCAGTCCCGCGTCGGCGGCGATCCGACGGGTGCTGGTCCCGTCGTAGCCGTGGTCGGCGAAGAGGGCGGTGGCCGCCGCGACGATGCGTTCTCGACTGGCGTCGGCGGGCGGTGGGGCGGGGGCCGGTGCGGCGGGTGGCGAGTCGGACATGGCGGGGAGGATACGCCGCCGGCGGGTACCGATCAATCGATTGATGGAGACCAGTTCCGGCGCCTTCCTCGGACCCCTTCGCCCCGCCTCCCGACGGTTCCGCCGGGCCCCGCACCGTCTCCGGGCGATTTCGCCAGGCCCCTCACCGACTCCCGGCGGTTGCGCCAGGCGTCCCACCGGTCCGCCGCGGCACCGACCCCCTCCGGGCGTGGCGTCGCTCCGCCGTCGAGTGACAGCGAACACGCGTCCGTCGCCGCCGGGGGCGAGTCGCCGCGCCGGGAGTCGCGCGTGACCTCGCCCGATCGCACGGCCACGGCCCGCGCCGGGGCGCTCTCCCCGCACCGCACCCATCCGACTGTGACGCAGAACACATGGCAGAACGCAAGTTTCACCCGGCTCAAATGATCAATCGGCCCGTCTCGTCCGTACCTCTTGCCGTATCGGATGGTCACGTCAGGAGGCATCATGCCCGTCTCACGCAACTTGGCAGGAACGATCTTCGTGGGCGGCGCGTTGATTCTGACCCTCAGCGCGATCGCCTATCCCACGATGCTGGGCGTCCAGAACACGTCCAGCTCGCCCACCCGCGTCATCGCGAACACGCGCTACGGCCCGCTCACCGAGATGGACCGCGACTTCGTCGTCAAGGTCCGGGCGGCCGGGCTCTGGGAGTACCCCTTGGGCGAGATCGCGCTGAAGAAGGGCTCGACGCCGGAGATGCGCGAAGCCGGTAAGCATCTGATCGTGGGCCACGCCCGGCTCGACGAGATGTGCCGCCAGATCGCCGTCGAGCTGAACATCACGCTGCCCAACCAGGCCTCGCCGCAACAGCAGCAGTTCGTGGCGACCGCCGTCGCCCAGTCCGGCAAGCAGTTCGACACGACGGCCGCCAACATCATGCGCGTGACGCACGGCCAGATCTTCCCGCCCATCGCCAAGGTCCGTGCCACCACCGAGAACTCGCTCGTGCGGAAGCTCGCGAACCTCGCCAACGACACGGTCCTCGACCACATCACCATGATGGAGAAGACCGGCACCATCAACTTCGGCCAGGTACTGGCCCAGCAGAACGCCGCGCCGAGCCTCCCGAAGGACCAGCTCACGCCGCCCCCGCCGCCGCCGGGCGCCCCGGTCGTCGTGCTGACCGCGCGGCCCGACCTGAAGGTGAACACGACGTCCCCGACGCCCAGCCCGACGGTCGGCTGACCGGCAGCGGGCCCCAGGCTTCCCGTCCGCGGTACGCCGGGGCCCAGGATGACATCCTTGGTCCATCGGCGGTCGTCACCTGAGAGACGTCCGTGTGCCGGGTCACGACGCGGCCCGCGGCGCGCTCACGGCCGGCCGCGTCTCTCGCGCGTCAGGAGTTCCCGTGCCGTCGGACCGACCCGCGCCTCCCGGCCCCGTACCGTCGGCCGACACCCTCACCTACGCTCCGAGCGGCGCCACGCGCCCCGGTGACGCCGTGTGGTCCGGAGGGATTCCGGGCCACCGGCGCCATGAGCGGACCGTCGTCGTCGGGCGGGGCGACCTGGACTGGGACGCCGTGTCCGACGCGCTCCTGCGCTGGGGTGTGAAGCGCCGCAGCGGTTTCGAGGTCACGCCCTTGCGGGGCGCCGGCGCTCGCGTCGGCGAAGGCGCGTACTACAGGATCACGGCGGCGTGGGGGCCTCTGGCCGTTCACGAGCCGGTCCGCGTCGTCGCCGTCGTCGACACACCCGACACGCGGGGCTTCGCCTACGGGACGCTGCCGGGTCACCCCGTGTCCGGCGAGGAGGCCTTCATCGTGCGCAGGGCCCCCGACGGCCGGGTCACCCTGACCCTGCGTTCCCTGACCGCGCCCGCTCCCAGGGGAATCCGGCGGCTCCTGTTCCCACTGCTCCTGGTCGCACAACGCTTCTGCCGTCGCCGCTACGAACGCGCCCTCAGGGGTGTCCGAGGACAGCCCGCGGGCGGTTGAGCTCCTGACCGGGGCCGGACAAGCCCCGACCCGGTACTCCTACCGCTCCGGCTACGACACCCCCCTCTCCACAGCAGGTCGGGCGTCGGCCGGGGCGGAGACGCCGCCCCGGCCGGCGCCCCTTCCGGTCAGTCGTCGTTGCCCGGCAGAAGGGTGACGATCTTGCTGCCGCTCCGGGCGACCAGCACGTCCTCGTAGAGCAGGACCTGGGGCGAACCCTCGAAGATGTTCCCCGAACTCGGTTCACCGGTCTCGATGTGACGGTGCCAGACCTGCTCACCCGTGCGCAGATCGAGGCCGGACAGATCTCCGCCCGGGCCGAAGAGGTACACGACCCCCCGCGTCGCCGACACCACGGCAGGCGCCATGTTGCCCACCGCCATGTCCTTCTCGGACAGCTCGAAGCCCGCTGGGGCGGTCCACAGCCTCTTCCCCGTGGTCAGCGAACAGGCCGAGGCCTCACCCTTCCACGACACGGAGATCAGGTGATCACCGACGACATCCAGTTTCGCCGGCTTCCGCTCCGACCGACAGGAACGTGAGGTCTGCTCCCCGGACCCGTCGATGACGGTCAGCTTCAGGTCCTTGGAGCCCGGTTCCCTCGCCGCGGCCAGGACCATCCGGTTCCCCGAGGTCCCGATGAGCTGCTGCCCGCCGGGAAGTGTCGTGACCTTCTCGGCATGTCCCGTGGCGGGATCGAGGCGCAGGACATCCGTGTGGTCCGGCTTCTCGGCGTCCCGCATGCATGCCAGATGCGGCACCCCTTCCAGCACCGCCCGTTGACAGATGGTTCCCTTGGCCCAGGTGTGACTCCACATCACCTTGCCGGTCCGCGGATCCAGGGCCGACATCGTGCGGAGCGAGGGGGTGTTCGCCAGCACCGCGCCCTTGATGAGCATGGCGGCCTGGGGCGTTCGGTCGTCCTGCGGCATCCTGACCTTCCACAGCACGGCGCCGGTGCCGGCGTCCACCGCCATCAGGTCGGTGCCGCCCATGTAGTCGCCGCTCGGCAGGTTCTTCGCGGTGTGGTTGCGGTAGGCGAAGACCACACCGTCGCGCACCGCGATCGGGCCACGGAGTCCGTCGCCCTCGCGATTGACCTTCACAGTCCACAGCCGCTCGCCGGTGTTGGCGTCGAACTTCGCGGCGTCGTACTTGGATCCGCCGCAGTACAGCGCGGACCCGTCCACCACACAGCCGTAGTCGCTGCCGCCCGGGACGTCGCTCTGCCACGGCTTCCAGCCCTGCGGCGACACCGCGGGCCGCGCGGGCCGGTCGTGGTCGCCCGCTCCACCGCCCCCGAAGCCGAACACCGCCCCGGCGGAGATCGCGGCGACGGCCACGGTCACCCCCGCCGCCTGCGAGAAGCGGCGCCGGCCGTGCCGCCGCACCACCTTCTCGGCCAGGTCCGCGGGCGCCCGTACCCCGTCCAGGGCGACCGCGCGCAGCGTCGCCCGGACCTTCTCCTCCACCTGTTCCGTCTTCATGCCTGGACTCCCTTCGACGCGTAGTTGAGCGGCCGCACCTGTTCCGGGGGACCTTCTGGTGCGAGCTCGGGCACAAGCGCCCGTAGCTTGGCGAGCGACCTGTACGCCGTACTGCGCACCGTGCCGACCGGGCAGCCCAGCAGCGTCGCGACCTCGCCCTCCGGCAGGTCCTCGAAGTAGCGCAGGACGACCACGGCCCGTTGCCGCTTCGTCAGGTGCCCGAGCGCCGCCCACAGCGCGATCCGCAGCTCGGAGTCCGGCTCGGCGCCCGCGTCCCTGTCGGGTTCGGGCAGTACGGGCACGGTCGTCTCGGCGCGGTGTCTGCGCAGCCGCCACCGGTTGACCTGCTGGCGGTACAGGATCCGGCGGACGTACGCCTCGGGCTGTTCGATCTGCCCCCAGCGCCCGTAGGCCTTCATCAGCGCGATCTGCAGCAGGTCCTCCGCGGCGTGCTGGTCCCCGCCGGTGAGCAGCACCGCGAGCCGCAGCAGCGCGGTGGAGCGCATCGCTACGAACTCCCGGAACTCGTCGTGATTCGACGCCATCCTCGGCCCTCCCCTTCTTGGCACCCATCACGACGCGATGAGTCTCCCGCCGCTATCCCTCGGCGGGCGAGTTCGTGCGGCCGAGTGCCGGTGAGCCGCGTCACCGCCGGGGAGCGCGGCCGCAGGCAGGTCAGGCGCCCTGCCAGCCGTCGTGGTGCAGGACCCGCTCCAGCGGCAGTCGTGGTCCCGGCCGGAACGTCGGGCGCAGCGGGTGGGCCGTCGGGAGCAGCGCGCCCTGGCGCACCGTGGGCGGCAGACCCAGGAGGTCGGCGACCTCCCGCTCGCGGTCCAGGTGGACCGAGGTCCAGGCGGTGACCAGACCCCGACTGCGGGCGGCCAGCGCGTAGTTCCAGGCCGCGGGCAGCAACGACCCCCACAGGCCTGCCTGGTTGCCCGTCGGCAGTTCCCCGTCGGGCACTTCGAGACAGGGGATCACCAGGACGGGCACCCGGTGCAGCCGGTCGGCCAGCGCCCGGGCGTCGGTGATCACGGTGCGTGCCGCCCCGGACGGCGCCGTCGGCCGCTCCGGTCGCGCGGCGTGGCGGTCGTGGAACGCGGCCCGGTACACCTCGGCGACGTCCGCGCGGATCTTCGGATCGGTGAGCAGGATCCAGCGCCAGTTCTGCCGGTTGTTTCCGCTCGGTGCCTGCAGGGCGACGCGCAGGCAGTCCTTCACCAGTTCCGGGTCCACCGCGCGGTCCAGGTCCAGGCCACGCCGTACACACCGCGTGGTGGTCAGCAACTCCTCGCAGGAAAGCCGCTGTTCGTCGGTCATGACGGCAGCACGGCCCGGACGGCCAGTCCGAGGTGGGTGGTCACGACGAAGGCGGTCGCCGCCGCCGTCGGGAACGGGCCACGCCCCGCGGCCAGGAACCGCCGGGTGCCCCAGGCGGGGAGGAGCAGGGCGGCACAGGGCAGCAGTCCCGACGGGCCCCGCGGGGCGAACAGCAGGATCTGGCAGCCGACGGCCCCGGCCGCGAGGCCCGCGGTGACCGCGGCGCTGCGTCGCGGTCCGAGGTCCGTCGAGTACAGGCGGGCTCCGGGGGGCGTCTCCCAGGCCGTCTTGCGGGCGAACTCGAAGTGCAGGAAGACACAGGCGCACAGGCCGAGCAGGACGGCACCGCGCCGGTCGGCGGCCACCGTCCCGGCCGCGACGAGGGATCCGTACACATAGCAGCCGAGCAGCACCTGCACCGGGTAGGTGACCGCCAGGTTGAGCAACTGCCGGTCGCGTACCGCGGATGAGCGCCGTTCCAGTACGGCGAGGAACAGCCCGTACGCGAGGGTGGCGAGGATCAGCAGGACCGCGGCGGTGGACAGGGCGGCGTTCAGGCCCGTCACCACCACGGTGATCAGCGTCATCGCGCCGCTCAGTTCACCCGCGATGATCGCCCCGGTGACGAGCGGCCGGTCGGGGTGGTGGACGCGGTCGTGGGCGAGGTCCTTGCGTTCGTCCAGCATCCGCAGGAACAGCAGCGCCAGGACGACGGTGACGACGCGCGCCCAGGTGGCGCCGGAGGGGCGCCAGACCGTGCCGGACGCGGCCGACGCCGAACCCTCGAGCGCGAGGACCCAGAGCAGTCCGTAGGTGGCGTAGAGGTGTGGCGTGAATCTGGTCAGCACGAAGCGGCCCAGCCTCGCGGGTACCCGCGAGACGGTGACGGCGGCCGTCGCCGGGGGCCGTCGGCCGGACGCGTGCCGGGGGGCCGGGCTCATGCGGCATCGTGGGCGGACGCCGGGAGGGCCCGTCCCCCGCCAGCCGGGTCCGGGTCGGCCAGTCTGATCCGGGCTTCGGCCGCCAGCCTGCCGGGCTGGCGCAGGGTGCACTCGATGTCGGCTCCGGGCACGACCGGAGCGGTCCGGCACTCCAGAGGCAGGTCCATCTCGGCGAAGTGGCGGAACCGCGCGGCCAGGGCGACCGGCAGGGCGGTGGAGGCGCGGACGGTGCCGGCCTCGGCCGCCGCGCGCAGGGCCAGTTGACGGAATGCCTCCAGTTCCAGCATGCCGGGCACATGGTCCACCCAGTGGTCGTAGAGGGTCGGGTGCGTCGTCTCGGCGATCAGGCGTGCCGTGCGGGCGCCGTCGTTCGCGGTGCGCGGCGGTGAGATGACCGTGTTGACGGGGGTGCGCCGGCCGACGAGGGCGGGCTCGACGCGGGGTCCGCGCAGCGCGACGGGCACCTCGGGCAGGCCGAGCGTGCCGCGTTGCACCGACCGCAGCTTCGTCCAGTCCCGCGGGGGCATCCAGGAGTAGGTGATGTGGGCCAGCAGGGCCACGTGCGCGCCGACGGTCAGGGTGAACCGCAGCCGCAGGCCCGTCAGTCCGGTCCGGCCGCGGAAGCGGCGCTCGACGCGGGTGGTGATGAGCGCTTCGGTGGGTCGGTCGTCGCGGGTGGGCGCGGCGGGGTCCGGCACCTCGAACTCGACCGCTCGCAGCAGGAACTTGTGGCCCAGGGGGACGTCGAGGTAGCGGTGGGCCACCACGAAGATGCCCTGCCGGCAGGCCTCCAGCAGCATGAGGGGGTCATGGTGGGTACGGGGGGTCAGGCTGTCGTCGTAGAAGGCGTGGCGGCGGGGAAGCCGCGCGGCCAGCAGCAGCTCGTCCTCGTCGTGGCGTTCGGTGTCGGTCAGGAAGACCTCCGCGACCGCGGAGCGGTGCACCAGTTCCTTGGGGAGTGTCCGGGTGAACTGCATGGGCCGCTCCTCAGCTCGGGGTGGCGCGGACGGTTTCCAGGTGACGGCGCCAGGCGCTCGCGTCGGCCCCGTCGAGGACGGGTGCGCGGCCGGGTTCTCGCATGGGGAGCACCTGGGAGCCGACGATGACGGTGTCCCAGGGGTCGAGGTCGATGCCCCGGTCCCACGCGGTCTCCAGGAGCGTGCGCGGGGTGGCCGTGGGGTCGGCGCCCCGGTGCCGGGAGACGGCGTCGCGCAGTCGGGCGACGGCGGGGTCGAGGGCGAGGTCCCGCTGCTCGGTGCGGGCGTACAGCCGGCCGGTCAGCTCCAGGGCGTCCGCGGTGCGGTCCTCGTCGGCGAGGGCCGAGCGGAACAGGCGCTCGCGTGCGGAGGCGTCGAAGTGGACGGCCAACTCCCTTAGGACGTCGGCCGGTTCGTCGGGTGTGTGGGCCAGGTTCAGCAGGTAGCTGTAGTTGCCGAGGAGGTGGCGGAGCTGGCCGGGCCGCCGGGCGCCTGGGTCGGTGGGGCCCTTGAGCCGGGTGAGTTCGACCGAGGCGGGGATGTCCGGGTCGTGGTCGGGGCGGACCAGCAGGACCAGGGCGTCGGCGTCCTCCAGGAAGAGCGCGGCCAGGCGCCTGCGGTACGGGGTGGCGAGGTTCCACTGGAAGTACCACAGGGAGCGGATCATGGTGCGGGTCAGCCGGGTGACGGCCGCTCCGACGATCCGGTAACCCCGGTCGCTCAGCCAGTCCACGGCCGCGCCGAGTCTCCGGGCGACTACGGCGTCCGGTTTCAGCAGCAGCGCCGCGTGCCGGTGGGCGAAACCGGTGATGTCGTCGGTGAGGGCGGCGAGTTGTCCGTGGCTCTCCTGGTAGTAGGTGTCGGCGCCGTACAGCGCCCGCTTGTCGGGGTTAAGGGTGAGCAGCGGGGAGACGGGGATGCCGTGCGTGGGCTCCGCGAGGTGGGCGAGGGTCATCGGTGGGTGCTCCCGTCGGGTCGGGCGGCGGCCGGCCGGGTGCGCGGGGCCGGGCCGAGGTAGCCGGTCGCGAGGCAGTGGCCGAGGAGGCGGCGCAGGTAGGGCCGGGCGCCCGTGGGGGCCGGCCTGCGGCCGAGGAGCGCGGCCCGGGTGTCGTCGAAGCGGATCCGGCGCCGGAAGTAGGTGGCGTACAGGGAGACGACGCGGTCGTAGTAGGGGCGTTCATGGTCGGGCAGGTCCGCGGCGGCGAAGGCGGACGGGGGGACGAACCGGGGTACCCGGAGGGACGGGTACTCGGCGAGGACGTCGGAGATGTCCCGCAGGGTCAGCTCGTGGCCGACGGCGTGCAGGGTGTGGCCCGCGACGTCCTGGAAACGGGTGGCGGCCCCGGTCACCAGGTCGGCGACGCGGTCCACCGGAACGAGGTCGAGGACGGCGTCGTGGTGGCCGGGCACGGTGCGCAGCAGGCCCCTGGTCAGGACCCGGAGCACGGGGTAGATGGTCTTGAGGTCACGGACGCGGCCGGTGCGGGAGTCGCCGGTGACGACGGTCGGGCGCACCACGGTCACGGGCAGGCCGTCCGCCGCGGCCTTGCGGACCAGGGTCTCGGCGGCCAGTTTGCTCTTCTCGTAGCCGTTGCCGGGGCGTTGGCCGACGTCGAGTTCGTCCTCGCGGGCGATGCCGTCGCGTTCCCCGCACACGTAGGCGGTGCTGACGTGGACGAGCGGGGTGCGGCCGGACACGGCGAGGTCGAGGAGGTGCCGGGTGCCGTCGACGTTGACGCGGTCGTACCGGTTGTCCGGCAGTCCGAAGTCGGTGACGGCGGCGCAGTGCACGATCCTGTCGGCGGCCGCCGCGACCCGTCGGTCGTCGTCGCTCAGGCCGAGGCCGGGGCGGGTGATGTCGCCGGTGATCCGGGTCAGGGTGCCGGGACCGGGGGTCAGCCTTCTGCCGTTGTTGCGGACGAGGTCGCCGTTGCGGTGGGTCAGCGCGAGCACGGTGTGGCCCACGGCAGTGAGCCGGGCGGTCACCTCGGTGCCCACGTGACCGCTGGCGCCGGTCACCAGGACCGTCATCGGATCGGACATGAGGGGATCCTCCGCGCGGTAGGTCGGGTCGGTGTTGTCCGGGGCCGGATCGGGGGCCGTCACAGGGCCTGGTGCGGCTGGGCTCCGTTCCCCGCCAGCAGGTCGCGGGCTTCCTCGATGGGCAGCTCCGCACCGAGGTGGGCGCCGAGGCGCAGCCAGTCGTGGCCGAGGCGCAGGGTCGCCCGCCAGGAGTCCGCGGAGTCGAAGGAGAGCGGGAAGGAGTCGGATCCCTGGGCGCCGCGTACCAGGGAGATGTAGGAGCGCAGCTCCGCGAGGAGGGCGTCCCCGTCGTCCGCCGAGTCCACGCCGCGCAGCAGCAGTTCCCCGGCGCGCGCCCCGATCGCCCTGGGGCCGGGCGGCAGCAGGTCGGTGCGGCGTACGAGGTCCGAGTCGGCCGGCAGCGGGTGGACGCCGTGGGCGCTGGCCAGTCCGCGCAGGGCGGCGTGCACGGCGCGGCGGGCGGTGAGTTCGGCGACCCGCCACTGGCCGCGGCGCAGGGCGCCGGTCAGATCCTCGACGGCGTTCTCCACGACCACGTTGGACCACACCAGGGCCATGGCGGCGGCGGCGAACCGGTCGGCGGGCAGGGGCATCAGATCGACGGCGCGGGGCCCGCCGACGGTCGCGCCGCGCACCGACAGCAGCGGCCGCGCGGCGGAGGGCGGCGGGGTGACGGGGCCGGGCGGGGCGGCGAGCGGCAGCGCGGGAGCGACGGTGCCGCCGCCCTTCCAGGCGAGGCGGACCAGCCCGTAGCGCAGGAAGGCGGCGAGCAGCCGGCCGGAGTCGGTGACGCCGGTGTCGGCGGCGTCGGCCAGTACCCGGGACAGCGACCGCCCGAGGACGAGGGAGCGCCAGACCGCTCCGGCGTCGTCGCCCAGGGCGAACACGTCGCGCCGGCCGCGGATCACATGGACCCGCTCCCCGATCTGCCAGGTGGTGACCGCGGCCCTGCGTTCGACGGTGAGCCGCTCCGGTTTCCGGGGCAGGCGGCTGAGTCCGAGCTCCTCGGCGAAGTCGAGGCAGGCGGTCAGGTGGTCCTGGACGGCCGCGGTGTCGTCGGCGCCGGGCATGGCCGCTTCCAGTTCCCAGTAGCGGTCGCGTACGTCCGTCCGGCCGGTCCGGTCCAGTTGCATGGACAGCCACTTGGGTTCGAGGTAGGTCTCCCCCAGGTCTGCCGCCCAGGACTTGACGCTCTGCACGAGTCCCGCGCGGGTCCAGTCGGCGGCCTCGGCGCTCTCCCCGAGGCACAGCAGGGCCGTCGCGTGCCGCAGGGACTGACGGGCCCGGTGCGCCCACCAGTCGGCGGTGATCCGGCGGAACCGCTCGGCGGGCAGCGCGGCCTTCACCTCGGCTATCAGGGGGTGGCCGCGCAGCGGGTGGCTGTGCAGGATCCGCTGGCAGCGGTTGAGGAGATCCTCGGAGAGCCGGCCGGGCCGGGCGGCGCCCGCCTCCACCGCCCTCAACTGTTCGGCGAGTTGACGCACCGAGCGGGTGCGGATCTCCACCCGCCGGCCGTCCACGAACAGGAGGGAGGGCATGGTCGGCAGGTCGGCCTCGGAGCGGCCGACGAGCAGGAAGTCGATGTCGGAGGAAGGGTTGCCGAATCCCTCCGCGATGGAGCCCTCCAGGGTCACGGCCCAGTCGGGACCGTGGGGCAGTTCGGCGAGGGACTTGTCGAGCAGGTCCTGGAGCCGGTCCTCGGTGAGGATCACTGGGGTGTCTCCGTTCGGGGGCGGTCCGGAGCGGCGGGCGGGCTGTCGCCGGGCGGGTCGGCGAGTACGGTGACCGTCCCGGCGGCCCCGTCGACGCGCAGCCTGGCGCCGGTGCGGATCTCGGTGGTGGCGCCCTTGACCTGGACCACCGTCGGGATTCCCAACTCCCTCGCCACGACGGCTACATGGGTGAGCGGGCTGCCGCGCTCGATGACGAGCGCGGCGGCCGTGGGCAGCGCGGTCACCCAGCCCGGGTCGGTGCGGTAGGCGAGCAGGATGCCGCCGCCGATGTCGCGCGGGGTGTCGGTGACCGTGGCAAGGCCCTCGGCGACGCCGGGGCAGCAGGGGACGCCGCGCAGTTCGCGGGCACCGCTGGGGGCGGCCGGACCGCTGCTCCAGCCGGCCCGTTCCAGGTTGCCGGACCAGTACGGGGCGCCGCGCGTGGTGAAGCGGGAGGGGGCGTGCAGTTCGGCGTCGGCGGCCAGTCGTCGGCGGCGCAGCGCGACCAGGTCCCGCACTTCGGTGTGGGCGATCGTGCCCTCGTAGGCGCCGAGGACCTCCTCCAGGCGCAACATGAACACGTCGTCCCAGGCGTCGACGGCCCCGGCGCGCGCCAGGTCGCGGCCGATGCCGCGCAGCATGCGTTTGGCCGCTCCGAAGGCGCGGGTGCGGCAGAACCTCAGCCGTTCCCGGTCGGCGAGTGCTGTCCGGGCCTTGTTCCGCACCCGCTCGTACACGAATCGGCGCGGTCCGCGCAGGTGCTCGTCGAGGTGGGCGTCGGCCTCTCCGCCGCGGTCGGGCTCGCTCTTCTCCGTGGTGTCCGGGAGTGCGGCGCGCAGCAGGGTGAACACGCCTGCCGGGTTCTCGTGCAGGTCGGGGACCTCCAGCTTGAGTTCGTCGGGGCTGCGGTAGCCGTATGCGGCGGTGTACGCGTCGACGGCGGCGAGGAACCGGGTGTGGCCGGCGTCGCGCAGTGCCGCGTGGGTCTCGGAGTCGGGGGTGTGTTCCAGCAGGTGGCGGATCCCGGTGTCGGCGCGGGCCTGTGCGGCCAACTCGCGCAGGGCCCACACCGGTTCGGCGGACTCCACCGCGCCGCGCGGGGCCGCGGCGGCCCAGGTGAACCACTCGGGCGCCTCCGGGAGCCATCGGCGGGTGAGCAGGGCGAGGAGTCCGACGGAGAGCAGGATCGTCGCGTCCAGGGTCTGCAGGGGACCCCATTTCTCGATGAGTTCCCGTTGCAGCCGCCGAAATCGACGGCAGGTCTCGTCGCCGGGCAGTGCGTCGTAGTCGACCTTGTTGAATACCTCGTACGCCCGATAGAAATCTCGGTGAAACATTTCCATGGATTTCCGCACGGTGAGGAATCTCCAGGCGAAGATCACCGTGCGCCGCAGGCGGGAGAGCCGACTGCGCGGCCCGGACCGGGGTGCGAACGGATGGAGCGTGTCGGCGAGCTCGTCGGAAATGCTCTCGGTGACGCCGAGGGATTTCTCCAGCACGCGCCGGTTGAGCGGGTACAGAGGAGCGAGGCGCACCATGCGGTACCAGTGGAACAGGTTGTAGTAGACCCGCCCGTGGACATAGCCGAGCAGGTACGGAGTCCACTCGCGGACCTCGCGCAGTCGCTCGCCCCGGACGCCCAGGGCGCGGGCGTAGCTGTCGTACACCTTCGCGTAGGTGTCGGCGGCGAAGCTGTAGGTGAGCGGGGAGACCACTCCGCTGAAGCTCTCGATGATGTTGGAGTTGTCCCAGAGCCGCGGCTCTCCGCCGAGACCGCCCGGCGCGGGGCCGGTGGCCCGGGGGTGGGCGGTGACCGCGGCGAGGGTGGTGACCGGGCGGCTCTGCAGGATCCAGAGGGTGTCCCCGGCGATGGCCCACTCGATGTCCTGGGGGGCTCCGTAGTGGGCGGTGACGCGGACCCCGGTCTCGTGCAGCCGGGAGAGGTCGGCGGCGGTCAGGGACAGTGCGGCGCGGTCCGCGTCGGCGACCGGTGACACCTGGCAGCCGGATCCCGGTCCGGCGTCGTAGCGCTCCCGTTTGTCGCCGATCACCGTGGTCAGGGGCTCCCCGGTGGCGGCGTCGAGGACGACGGTGTCGGCGTCGACCGCGCCGGAGACCAGCCCCTCCCCCAGTCCGTGGACGGCGCTCACGACATGGCGGTCGGCGCGGCCGGTCATCGGGTCGGCGGTGAAGAGCACGCCGCTGCGCTCGGCGGCCACCATGCGCTGGACGACGACGGCGACGCCACCGGGGTTGGGCGGCAGCCGGCGCTGGGCGCGGTAGTTCAGGGAGCGCTCGGAGAATCCCGAGGCCCAGCAGCGCCGGACGTGGGCGATGACCTCGTCGAGTCCGCGGATGTTGAGGTAGCTGTCGAACTGGCCGGCGAACGAGTGCCGTGCGCCGTCCTCCTGCGCGCCGGACGACCGGACGGCCACCGCGCCGCCGCCGGCCAGCCCGTAGGCCAGCCCGATGGCGTCCACGACGCGGTCGTCCATCGGCGCGGTCTCGATCAGCCGGGCGATCTCGGCGGCGGCCCGCCGGGCCCCTGGCCCGCCGCGGGAGAGCAGGCGGGCCAGGGGCTCGTCGAGCCCGCCGCCGCGCCGGAATTCCGCGAATACGTCCAGCCCGATGATCGACCAGCGTGGTACTTGAAATCCGGAAAGGGTCAGGGCGTGCAGGTTCTTCCCCTTTCCACCGGCCCATTCGGCGGTCAGGGATTCGTCACTGGACGGCGTGAGGACGTTCGGGGACCGCCGTTCGGATCCCGTGGTGGGCGACAACGTGTTTCCCCTCCATGGGTGTTACTCGGCCTCGACCGAGAGTTTCACAGGGGGCAGTTCAAAAACACTCGGGCCGAGCGGAGGGGGCACTTTTCGGTCGTCGTCGCCTTTTCAATTTCCGACGGCCTCATCGGGGTTCACGACCACCGCGGAGAGCGGGGGCGACGGAGGATCCGGCCACGACGGGAGGACCGGCCGCCGGGAGCCGCGCCGGTGGTGGTCGGCGACAACCGTCGGCACCACCGCGTACGCCCGGGTCCGCGCAGGCACCCCGGGCGCGGAGGAGGCATCGGCGGGACGGGCCCCCACGCCTGCCGCGGGCCACCCAAAGCCACACGTTCGGACATCGAGAAGGGTAGACAAAAAAGAAAAGCAACAAATATTGACGCAATCGACCAGCGCGCGTAACTTCCGTCACAGTCGCCAGGCAGCCTGAACTCGGCTGTCCTGAGGGCGAGTTGTAGCTCCACCCTCCACCCTGGGAGCACACATGCGCAGAAGAAGATCTGCCTCCTCGCGTCTCTTCCCCTCCCCGGCGGCCGGGCCGGTACCCCGACCACGCCGACCGCGGCACGCCCTGCTCTGCGTCGCCGCCGCCCTCGGTCTCCTGGTGACCTTCCTGGTCGGTCTGCCCGGCGTCGCCCAGGCGGCGGGATCGGGACCCTGCGACATCTACGCCGCCGCAGGCACCCCGTGCGTCGCCGCCCACAGCTCCACCCGCGCGCTCTTCTCGGCGTACAACGGCCCGCTCTACCAGGTGACCCGCGCGTCCGACGGCGCGACCACCGGCATCGGGCCGCTGTCGGCCGGCGGCTACGCCAACGCCGGCCGGCAGGACACCTTCTGCGCGAACAGCACGTGCAGCATCTCCGTCGTGTACGACCAGACGTCCCGCCACAACGACCTGTTCCCGGGTCCGGCGGGCACGGCCGGAATGGGTGCCGACCGAGGCGCGGACGCCGGTGAGCTGTCGGTCGTCGCGGGCGGCCACAAGGTGTACGGGATCTGGATCTCCCCCGGCGTCGGCTACCGCTCGCACGGTGCCGCGTCGGGCACCGCCGTGAACGGACAGCCGGAAGGCGCCTACATGGTCGCCAGCGGTACCCACGTCGGCTCCGCCTGCTGCTTCGACTACGGCAACGCCGAAGCCACGCCCGCCGACACGGGCAACGGCCACATGGACGCCGTGTCCATCGCCACCACCTGCTACTTCGCCCCCTGCAGCGGCTCCGGCCCCTGGGTCGAGGCCGACCTGGAGAACGGCATGTTCCAGGGCGACAACGGCTCCAACACCGCGAACAAGGGCAACAGCAGCACGTACGTGACGGCCGTCCTCAAGAACAACGGGCAGACCACCTACGCGCTCAAGGGAGGCAACTCCCAGTCGGGCGGCCTGACGACCTGGTGGGACGGGGCCCTGCCCTCTCGGGGCGGCTACCGGCCGATGCGGCAGGAGGGCGGCATCATCCTGGGCACCGGCGGCGACAACAGCAACTGGAACATGGGGACCTTCTTCGAGGGCGTCATGGTCTCCGGCTATCCGACCGACGCGGCCGAGAACGCCGTGCAGACGAACATCGTCTCGGTCGGCTACTCCGGCCAGACCAACGTCCCGAACGGCCCGCAGGGCACGATCACCGGCCCCGGCAACCAGTGCGCCGACGTCGCCGCGGACGACACCGGGGTGAACGGCACCGCCGTACAGCTGTGGAACTGCCAGTCCTACGCCGAGGACCAGCACTGGACCCACAACGCCAACGGCTCCCTCGTCACCATCGGCCGCTGCCTGGACGTCATCGGCAACGGCACCGCCAACGGCACCCAGGTCGAGCTGTGGGACTGCAACGGGGTCGGAGGCCAGAAGTGGGTGCAGCGCGCCGACGGCTCGCTGTTCAACCCCCAGTCGGGCCGCTGCCTCGACTCTCCCGACGGCGCCACCGCGAACGGCACCCGCCTGCGGATCTGGGACTGCAACGGATCGGCCGCCCAGAAGTTCACCGTCGCCGCGGGCGCGCCCGTCATCGGTCCGGGCGGCACCTGCGCCGACGTCGCCGGGGACGACAACGGGTCCAACGCCACCGCCGTACAGCTGTGGTCCTGCCAGTCGTACGCGGTCGACCAGCACTGGTTCCACAGCTCGGACGGCCGGCTGCACACCCTGGGCCGCTGCCTCGACATCAACGGCGACGGCACCGCCAACGGCACCCAGGTGGAGCTCTGGGACTGCAACGCGGCCGGCGGTCAGGTCTGGCAGCAGCAGGCCGACGGCTCACTGCTCAACCCGCAGTCCGGCCGCTGCCTCGACGCCCCCGACGGCGCCACCGCCAACGGCACCCGCCTGCGGATCTGGGACTGCAACGGATCGGCCGCCCAGAAGTTCGCCCTCGGCTGACGCCACCTCAGGGAACCCCGCACCCGGCCGGACGCTCCCCGTCCGGCCGGGTGCGCCCGGGCCGTCCGCCGTCGAGATCCACCGGAGGCGTGCCGCTACGACACCCCCTGCGGGCTGTCGGCGAGGGCTCCATCCGTGATAAGCGACCTGCATGCCCAAGAAGGCTCCGCCCGACCCCGACCCCGAACTCGATCCCGACCACGGCCCCCACGAACGCGGGCCCGTGTCCGCACGGCTGGTCCGCGTCCTGCGCGACTCGCCCGCCGGCCGGGGCTGGCGACGGAGCAGGGAGATCGAGCTGGGCCAGCGGTCGCTGGGCTTCGCGGCGCTCGGATTCCTCACCCTGGTCCCCCTCCTGGTCGTCGTCTCCGCCGCCGATCCGGCGCACGGGCGGGGCTTCGCCGAATGGCTGGGGGACGGGCTCGGTGTGTCCAGGGCCGCCCGGCTGCAGGTCGCGCAACTGTTCGCGCGGCCCGGCCAGGTACTGCAGACCACGACCGCCTTCGGTCTCGCGGCGCTCGCCGTCTTCGGCCTCAGCTTCGGCGCGGCGGTACAGACCGGCTACGAGAAGATCTGGGACCTGGCTCCGGCCCGCTGGTACGCGAGATGGCGCCAGGTGGTGTGGCTCGCCGTCCTCGTCGGAACTCTCTACGTGACCGCGACGACCACACTGTGGCGTCACTCTGCGGCCGGAACACTGACAGCGACGCTGAGCGCCGTCCTGTTCTTCTGGTGGTCCCAGTGGATGCTGCTCGGGGGAGGCATCGCCTTGGGCGCCCTGTTGCCCGGCGCGGTCCTGACGGCGCTCGGGCTGCTCGGGCTCCGGGGGTTCTCGCGTCTCGTCTTCTCCCCCCTGATCGCGTCCAGCGCGGTCACCTACGGCCCCTTCGGCACCGTGCTGGTCGTCCAGTCCTGGTTGGTCGGTGTGGGCGTCGTCGTCTTCGGCGGCGCGATGCTGGGACGGCTGGTGCACGAGGAACTCCCCACCGCGAGCCAGGCGTTGAAGCGACGCACCCGGCATCGGGGGCGGTGACGGCGGGCGGCCGCTGCCGGACGACACCGCGTGCCGAAGGCCGGAACAGCGGGCGAAGCCTCAGGTCGGCCGTCGGCCGGTGCCACAAAGGCCGCCGCACGCCACGTCAGCCGGAGCGGCTGGGCTCGGCGTCGAGTCGCCCGTCCGACGGCGATGCCGGGGAGGGGTCCCGGTCCCAGCGCAGGGCGAGAACGGTGACGGGTATCGCCGTCGCCGCGCAGAGGACCACCGTCATGACGGCGGACGTCCAGGTGTCCCAGAGCCGGCCCGCGCACATCGCGCTGAGGACCGGCAGGACCGCCACACCGAAGAGTTGCACCTTGCCGAACGAGATCCGCGCCACGACGGGTTTCCCCACGGCGAGCCGCCGCGCCCGCCGGACGCCGCCGAACGCCGCTACGAAGGACAGGACCGCCGACCAGACGGCGACCAGGGCGAACCCGACGAACACGCTGGGCATCTCGTCCGGCAACCCGTCGAGCGTCTCGCGGACCCCGTCCTGGCCGACGGACACGTCGACGTTCCGCCAGGTGGTGACGTCCACCTCCTCGCCGGGCTCGATGAGTTCCGACAGGTCGCCGTACTCGTCGAGGTCCATGGGCTGATCGGCGGGAGCCGGAACAGGCTGCCTGAGCCGCACCCGGAAGACCGTCGCCTTGCCGCTCTTGGCCTTCTCGGCCGACAGGACCGTGCCATGGATCGTGCGCAGGCAGTCGGACGGGTCCCGGCCCGCGGCCGCCGCCGCGCTTCCGCACGGCCGGGCGTCCAGGAACGCCCGTTCCGTGGCGATCCGTCCGGGAACGGCGGCGCCCAGTCCCCCGGCCACCGCCAGCAGGGCTGTGCCGAGCAGGGCCATGGCCGCCGCTCGCCGCCACTCCCGCCGTCGTATCCGCTCCGGCGCCCGCGTGTCCACCGTCCGCACAACCACTCCCAAGTTCCCGGCGTTCGGGCATCAGTCAGTCAGACCCCGGTGATCATCGGCAGGTCACGCCCCGGAACACAGAACCCCCGCGGGACTGCCGGTCACCGGCAACGACGGATCCGGATCCGGGCCGGCCCCGCCCGGATCAGCCGGAGTTGTACCCCCACCGGGCATTGCCGTCCCTGCCCATGAAGCACTTCGCGGGCCGCCCGTCGGCGGTGGTCGTGACGGCGCCGACGGGCGAGCAGTACTGTCCGAATCCGATGCCGGACTGCCCTCCGGTGCCGCCGGTGGTACCGCCCGAAGTCCCGGATGAACCACCGGAGGAAGCACCACCGCCTGAAGTGCCGCCCGACGTGCCGGAACCGCTGGTGCCACCGGTACCCGGCTTCGACTCGGACCTGGACTTCGGTTTCGGCTTCGGCTTCGGCTTCGGCTTCGGGCTGGGCTTGGCACAGGGGTCTCCGGGGCCGATCAGCCACAGGCCGGTCGGGATGGGCAGCGCGTCCTCGCGGCCGGGCTCCGGGTCCTGCCGGCACACCCGCCAGTCGTCCACGTCGTGCGACGAGCCGTCCAGGTACCGACCCGTGTGGGCGTGCCGGCGGGCCGGGTAGTCGATGCCCACGCCCGCGAGGACCTGTGCGGCCTCGTCGAACCTCTTCCCGACGACGTCCGGCACGACGGCCCGCCGCGGGTCGAGTGCCCTCGCCGGGCACGTCTCCTTCTCCGGGACCGCGTAGAGCGTCAGCGTGCCGGTGGCCGGGCGGGCCGTCGCACCACGGGACGGTGTCTGGAAGCAGACTCTCCACCCGGACTCCGAGGCCCTCACCGGCCGGTGGGCCGAGGAGGCATCGGTCGTCGTCACCGTCCGCCAGGACTGGCGTCGGGCGTGCGCGACGGCCGTGCCGAGCGTCTTTCCCCTGAAGTCCGACACGCTGACGGAGACGGCCCCCGCCCGGGCGGGCGTCTCGTGCCCCGCCCCCCAGACGGCGGCGGCCGTCGCCACCGCGACGAAGGAGGCGAGAACGGGGCGTCTGCGGGCCCATGCCGACAACCGGGCCGCACGGCGGGGTCGGGGGGAGGAGCCGGCGGACAGGAGTTCTGCCGTCTCCCCGAGGAGTTCCCCCAGGCTCGGATCGTCGCCGGAGGACACCGGCACCGCCGTTCCGGTCCCCCGCAGGAGCTTGCCGGACACGTCGATCACCGACCCCCACACGGTGATCCGCCGCCCGTTCGCGGACACGTCCACGCGGGAGGCGGCCCCGTACGCGGGGCGCAGGATCACCAGCGGCCGCGCGACCCGCGCGGGCGCCTCCCCGTTCAGGAGAATCAGCGCGTCCTCGGTGAGCGCCGCGTACCCGAGCCCTTGGTGGTAGAGCGCGAGCACCCGTTCCCGGGGGCCGAGCGCCCGGAGCAGGGCGTGTGCCTTGCCCAGGGGAAGGGGGACGACCTCGCGGGCGGCCACGTCGGCGGTGCGCGGGTCGTCACGCAGCGGACGCGGCCCGGCGGTTGGGGACATAGGCGGAGAATAGCCGCCGCCGGTCTTCGGCCACGCACCGCTCCCCCTCCCGATGCAGGGCCGTGACCTGCACAGACGATGCCGTCGTCGCGCCCCTTCGGTAACCGTGCCCACGGCCACGCGAGTCCGGAGGCACGAGTGACCCCGATGACGGGAGTGGTTCCGGCGACCTCCCCCGCGTGATACACACAGCTGGGTCACAGTCCTGTCCGCCAACAGGAAGGTCGCCCCATGCCCGAGAACACCCCCTCCACGACAAGACGACAGATGATCGCTCGCACGGCGGCGTTGGGCGGTTCCCTCGCCTTCGCGGGAAATCTCTCGGAACTGTTCGCGGGAACCGCCGCCGCGCAGACCCTCGGCCACCGCGGCTACGGCCCGCTGCTCCCCGACCCGGACGGTCTGCTCGACCTCCCGGAAGGCTTCCGCTACCGCGTCCTGTCCCGCGAGGGCGACCCGCTCCGCTCCGGCGAGGGTCCGGTGCCCAGCAACCACGACGGGATGGCCGCCTTCGCCGGGCGGTCCCGGGACGGCAGGCGCCTCGTCCACCTGGTCCGCAATCACGAGAACCGCGTCACCGCGAAGATCCCCGTCCCCACCGTCGAAGGCCTCACCTACGACCCGGCGGGCAAGGGCGGGTGTACGGCCCTGACACTGGACCGGCGGGGGAACGTCCTGTCGGAGCGCGTCGCCGTCGCCGGCACCGCGGTCAACTGCGCCGGTGGGCCCACGCCTTGGGGAACGTGGCTGACGTGCGAGGAGACCGAGGACAAGGCCGGGACCAACGGCTACACCAAGGACCACGGCTTCGTCTTCGAGATCGATCCGGCGGACCCGCGTCGGACCGGTGCCGTACCTCTCACGGCCATGGGGCGCTTCCAGCACGAGGCGATCGCCGTCGACCCGGAACGGGGCGTGGTCTACGAGACCGAGGACGCGTTTCTCGCGCCCTTCGGCCTCTTCTACCGCTTCCTGCCCGACAGGCCGCGAGGCGGGACGGGTTCACTGCGCGCCGGAGGCCGGCTCCAGGCCATGCGCGTCCCCGGTGTCCCGGACCTCTCCTCCGTCCAGGAGATCGGCACGGCGTTCCACGGCGTCGAATGGGTGGACGTGCCGGATCCACTGGCCACCACGACACCCGTCCGTCTCCAGGACTTCGGACCCAAGGGCATCACGCACGCGCAGAAGCTGGAGGGCTGCTACTGGGGCGGCGCCTGCGTGTACTTCGTCTGCTCCTTCGCCCGGGGCGCCGACGGATCCTCGGCCGACCACTACGGCCAGATCTGGCGGTACGACCCGTCGGCACGCCGGCTCACCCTCGTGATCGCCTTCGGCCCCGACACCGACGTCCAGCTGCCCGGCGAATCCCCGGACAACATCTGCCTCGCCCCCGGCGGCGGTCTCATGGTCTGCGAGGACGGCAACGGCGCCCAGCACGTCTTCGGCGTGACACGGCGCGGAGAGGTCTACGCCCTGGCCCGCGGCGCCCAGAACATCGGCAGCCCCGAAGCCCCGGAGTGGGGCGAGTTCGCGGGCGTCACGTTCTCCCCGGACGGCGAGACGATGTACGTGAACTGCTACACGCCCGGAACGACGTTCGCGGTGACGGGTCCCTGGCGCGGCTAGGTTCCGGTCGCGGAACCGGCGACAGCCCGCCCCGCCCCGCGTCGTGTGCGTCGCACCGTCGCGGGGCGGGGTTGTCCCGGAGGGCGTTCAGCCGATGAGTTCCGGCGCGAGCCGGTGATACCGCGCCAGAAGCACGTTCAGTACGGCGATGAGCAGGACCGCGGCCGCGACGGCGAGCAGGGCGCGGCCCGTGCCCCACGGCGTGATGAGGGTCCCGAGAGCCCCACCCGCGAAGATGCCGACGACGGTCGCGACGAGCCGGACCCGGATCGTCCGCCGCTCCGGGGTCACGGGAACGGCCCCGGAGAGTCCGTGGATGAGGCGGACCAGCGAGACCTGGACCAGCAGGGTCGGCATGCCCGGGACGGCCGCGCGCAGGGCGGTGTCCGCGCGCAGCCCCATGGCGAAGCCGACCATGGCGATGACCAGGTTGTCCGGGTGCTCGGTGAGGGAGCCGGAGCCGTGCCGCCACAGCGCTGTCGCGCCCGCGAGTGCCAGCAGCAGGCCCTCCACGGTCAGCGCGGCCGCGAACCAGTGCCGGTGTCGTGCGACGAGCCCCTTGGTGGCCAGGGCTCCGGTCGCGGCCCCGAGGACGAAGGCGATCAGGGCGATCGCGGGCCGGGCCACCGGCACCTGTCCCTCACCGGCGACGGCGAAGGACAGGAAGAGCACGTTGCCCGTGGCCAGCGCGGTGAAGACGTGCCCCATGGTCAGGAAGCTGACCGCGTCGACCGCTCCGGCCAGAACCGTGAGGGTCGCCATCACGACGGTCTCCTGACGTTCGCGTCGTTCGCGTTGCCCGTCCGAGGGCGGCGGTGGCGGATGTGGTGGGGACTCTTCGCTCATGAAGTCAGTCTCGGCACCACCCGGTCCCCGACCGGGGTGTCAGGGCCGACACACGCCGGTCGTGCCGCCAATGGACGGTGCGGCGGGACCAGCGGGCGCACCGGGCCCCCTGTCAGTGCCCTCTTCTAGGCTGCCCGCCGACAGACTCGATGAGCTGAGGGGAACGGATCGGCATGGGTGGCAACGCCTGGACACACACGGGCCCGTACGAAAAGGATCTGGCGGCCGCGTTCCGCCGGGCCCAGGAGGAACAACTGGCCGAGGAGGACCACGGCTTCCCCGGCCGGACGGTGGAAGAGCTGTGGCGGGACCCGGAGTGGCACGAGTACATCTTCACCGGCGGTACCGGCACCGTCCTGGACCAGCCCGAGCTGGTCGAGGCCACGTACTCCGGCGACGGCCCGTACATGCGCCCTCTGACGGACGAGGAGATCCGGGCCTGGGCCCCCGACGGACACCCCACCTACGCCGAATGGGACGAGGCCCTGGACTCCGAGCGGCTGGACTTCCCCTGGCGTTCGCAGGGCAGATGCACGGTCCTGTACGCCGATGGCGAGCCGGCGCTCATCGGCTACTGGGGTGTCACCTCGGACTGAGCCGGGCGCGAGCCCACCCTCGGCACCGGGGAGGAGCCGGCCACGCGGCTCCTCCCCGGCCGTCGGCCGTCAGGTCGCGGTGGCGGCCGCCGCCGCGCGTCCCGCCTGCCGGCCGGAGAACAGGCAGCCGCCGAGGAAGGTGCCTTCCAGGGAGCGGTAGCCGTGCACGCCGCCGCCTCCGAAGCCGGCGACCTCGCCGGCCGCGTACAGGCCGGGGACCGGGCTGCCGGAGGCGTTCAGGACCCGGCCCGAGAGGTCGGTCTGGAGGCCGCCGAGGGTCTTGCGCGTGAGGACGTTGAGCCGTACGGCGATGAGCGGCCCGGCACCGGAATCCAGGATCTTGTGGGCGGGGGCCGTGCGGCTGAGCGAATCGCCGACGTAGGCGAGCGCGTTGCGGATGCCCATGACCTGGACGTCCTTCGTGTACGGGTTGTCCATCTCGCGGTCCCGCGCCTCGATCTGCCGCTGGAGATCGGCACGGTCGATGAGGTTGTCGCCGGTGAGCTTGTTCATCCCGGTGACGAGGTCGGCGAGGGTGGTGGCGACGACGAAGTCCGCGCCGTTCTTCTTGAACTTCTCGATGGGCTCCGGACTCTGCCAGATCCGCGAGAGCAGTTTCCAGACGTCCTTGTTGGTGAGGTCGGGGTTCTGCTCCGATCCGGAGAGCGCGAACTCCTTGGCGAGGATCTTCTGCGTGGTGACGAACCAGGAGTAGTCGTAGCCGGAGTCGGTGATCGACTTGAGGGTGTGGAGGGTGTCGTAGCCGGGGATGTCGGGACTGCCGAAGCGACGGCCCCGCGCGTCGAACCACATCGACGACGGACCGGGCAGGATGCGGATGCCGTGGCCGGGCCAGATCGGGTCGTAGTTGCGCAGCCCCTCGGTGTAGTGCCACATCCGGTCCGGGTTCACGATCCGGCCGCCCGCCTTCTCGGTGATGGCCAGCATGCGGCCGTCCACGTGCGCGGGCACTCCGGTGGCCATGAACTTGGGCGGGGTGCCGAGGCGGGCCGGCCAGTTCTGCCGTACGAGGTCGTGGTTGGCGCCGATGCCCCCGGAGGTGACGACGACGACCGGGGCGCGCAGTTCGAAGTCCCCGACGACGGTACGGGAACTGGGCTTCCCGCGGGCCGCGCCGCTGGGTTCCAGGACCGCTCCCCGTACGCCCGTGACGACACCGCCGGTGGTGACGAGCCCGTCGACCCGGTGCCGGAACCTGAAGGTGACCCTGCCGGCCGCCACCGCGGCGCGCACCTTCTTCTCGAACGGCTCGACCACCGCGGGACCGGTGCCCCAGGTGACGTGGAAGCGGGGCACCGAGTTGCCGTGCCCGTCCGCGAGCCCACCGCCCCGCTCGGCCCAGCCGACGACCGGGAACCACTGCACGCCCAGGCCGGACAGCCACGACCGCTTCTCACCGGAGGCGAAGTCCACATACGCCTCGGCCCACTTGTACGCCCAGTGGTCCTGTCCGGCCGGATCGCCGACGCCCCGGTCGAAGCCCGCGCTGCCGAGCCAGTCCTGCCAGGCGAGGTCACGGGAGTCCTTGACTCCCATCAGCCGCTGCTCGTCGGAGTCCACGAAGAACAGTCCGCCGAAGGACCAGAACGCCTGACCGCCCAGGCCGGTCTCCGGCTCCTGGTCGAGGAGGAGCACCTTCCGTCCGGCCGCGGCGAGTTCGGCGGTCGCGACGAGTCCGGCGAGCCCGTGGCCGACCACGATGGCGTCGGCGTCCTGCGACTCGGCGCCGAAGGCGGGGAAGGCGTGGGCGGCGAGGGCGGCTCCGGCGAGCACTCCGCCGGTGACCGTGAGGGCGCGCCGGCGAGTGATGCCCCCTCCCGCCTCCGCGTCGTTCCCGTGGCCTGATGCGGAGTTGCCTCTGGAGTTCTCCATGGCTGCCTTTCGTCAAGAGGTGCCGGAGGTACGGGAGATGGGTGCGCGGGATGCCGGGGCGCCACGGTGTTACCGATGGGTCACCGCCAGGTGTTACCGACGGTAGCTCATGAGGTCCGCCCTACAACAGACCTTGGAATAAAGGGAGTTGAGGCATCAACCGCACCCGCCCGGACGTCAGGACGGGCGGCACGGCTGCGGCGCGACGGCACGGCACCGCACGGCACGGCACGGCACGGCACGGCACGGCACGGCACGGCACGGCAACGGCAACGGCACCGAGACCGTGGCGGCACGAACGAGTGCCGGCACAAGAGTGCTGCGGCGCACCGGCCCCACCGTCCGCGCAGGGGGCCATTCGTGACGAGGCGTCAGGCGGGTTGGGCGGCTCCCGCCTCGAGCGCTTCGCGGGCGGCTGTCAGGGCCGCGGCCCGGTCCTCGGGCACGAGGCCGATACGGGTGCGCCGGTCCAGGAGGTCGGCCTCGTCCAGGGCGCCCTCGTGCAGCACGGCCCACAGCAGGGCGGCCCGCGTGACGGGGTGTCCGGGCACCACGGGTTCGTCGCCCCGGGGGTCGCGGGCCTCGAGGGCGTGGACGGCGGGAGCCTCGGCGCCGTAGCGGCGGATCAGGTGGTCCGGGGCCGCGAGGGAGGCGAGCCGGTGCGGAGCCGCCGCTCCGACCAGGGGCAGGGAGGCGGTGGTCGAGGCACCGGCATCGAGGCCGCGGACCTCGACCGCCGCGTCCACGGCGTCCTGGGCCATGCGCCGATAGGTGGTGAGCTTGCCTCCGACCACGGTGATCACCCCTTCGCCGGAGGTGAGTACGGCGTGCCGGCGCGAGATGTCGGAGGTGCGGGCGGTCTGCGACGACCCCGCGGGCACGGTGTCCAGGAGGGGGCGCAGGCCCGCGAAGGCGCCGACGACGTCGTCGCGCCGCACGGGGGTGTCCAGGGCCGAGCCGAGGACGTCCAGCAGGAAGCCGATGTCCGACTCGGGCACCTCCGGCACGTCCGGTATCCCTCCGTCGACCGGCTCGTCGGTCAGGCCCACGTACACCCGGCCGTCGTCCTGCGGCAGGACGAGGACGAACCGGTTGGTCTCGCCCGGGATCGGGATGTGCAGTCCGGTGGGCAGGTGCCCGAACAGGTCGGCGCGCAGGACCAGATGGGTGCCGCGCGACGGACGGATGCCGATGCCGTCGACCAGGCCGCCCGCCCACACGCCGGACGCGTTGATCACCGCGCGGGCCCTGATCTCGCCGCGCTCCCCGGTGAGTTCGTCGCGGACGCGGGCGCCGGTCCCGCCGAGTTCCAGGGCCCTGACCCGGGTGAGGATCTTCGCGCCGCGGGCGGCGGCGGTCCGGGCGAGCGCGGTGACGAGGCGGGCGTCGTCGGTCACCCTGCCGTCCCAGGACAGCAGGCCGCCGCGCAGCCCGCCGGGGCGTACGGAGGGAGCCAGGTGACGGGCCTCGACCGCGGACAGCCGGCGCGGTGCGGGCAGGGTGGCGCGGGAGGTGCGGGCCGCCAGTCGCAGGGTGTCCCCGGCCCGGAAGCCGGCCCAGGCCAGGGAGGCCTGACCACGCGACACCAACGGGGTCAGGGGCAGCACGAAGGGCTGGGCGCGCACCAGGTGAGGGGCGGTGCGCCCCATGAGGACCCCGCGTTCGACCGCGCTCTCGTGGGCGACGTCGAGCTGCCCGGAGGCCAGGTAGCGCAGTCCTCCGTGGATGAGTTTGGAACTCCAGCGGGACGTGCCGAAGGCGAGGTCGTGGGCGTCGACGGCGACGACGCTCAGTCCGCGCGCGGCGGCGTCCAGGGCGACCCCGGCCCCGGTGGCGCCGAGTCCGACGACCAGGACGTCCACCACGTCGCCGCCCACGGCCTCGGTCAGTTCGCGGCGTCGGCGGGCGGCGGAGAGCGACGACCCGGGAACCGGGGCGGCCGGACGGGAGGGAGTGCTGCTGGGGCTCATGGCGCGAGGGTCCTCTCCAGAAGGGTGCGCAGCTCGCCGAGGAAGGCGGCGGCGGTCAGTTCGGGGTCGTCCTCGTCGGTCATGGTCCGCAGCGACAGGGTGAAGGACTGCACCACGAGCAGGACGGCGCGGGCCTGTCGCCTCGTCGGGGCCTGCCGCACCGACCCGTCGGCGTGGCCCTCCTTCAGCGCCTCGGCGAGGAGATCCAGAAGGGCTTCCTGGCTGGCTCCGCGGCGGTCCAGCACGTAGGGCAGCAGGAGTTCGGGATCGACGTCGACGATCTTGCGGAAGAGCGGGTGGGCGCGGAAGGCCTCGACCCCGTCGACCAGCCCGTCCACGATCAGGGCGCGCGCCTCCCGGCCCGGCTGCCGTCGGGGCATGGAGCCGGTGGCCACGTCGATCCACTCACGGGTCATCAGGTCGCCGACCAGCGAGCGCACATCGGGCCAGCGCCGGTAGAGCGTCATGCGCGAGACGCCGGCGCGGCGGGCCACGTCGGTCAGGGTGGTGCGCCGGACCCCTACCGCCAGCACGCAGTCGCGTACGGCGTCGAGGACGGGATCGCTGTCCGAGTGGTTGTGACGAATAGGCGTCATGTGTCACAGTGTAACGCCCTGTGCGGCCGTGCGGGAGACGGCGTCACGAACCGACCGATGAGGACAACGTTCATGGACATGCTGTGGAGTGGCTGGGGCGACCCCGCCAAGGCGGCACCGCTGCCCGACTCGGTGACCGGGCTGCTGCGGGACCTGCTCGGCGTCAAGCCGCGGGACACCGACACGTACGCCCTCGAGGAGATCTCCCTCCCCGAGCCCCCGCCGGCGGACGCCCTGCGGGCGCTGGCGGACGCCGTGGGCGGGGAGGCCCACGTACGCACCGACGCGGAGAGCCGGATCCGGCACACCCGTGGGAAGTCCACCCCCGACCTGCTGCGGATCCGCGCGGGCGACGCCCGGGACGCCCCCGGCGCCGTCGTCCTGCCCGCCACCCACGACGAGGTGCTGGCCGTGCTGCGCGCGTGCGCCGTGCACGGCCTCGCCGTCGTCCCGTTCGGTGGCGGCACCTCCGTCGTCGGTGGCCTCGCCCCCGAGCGGAGCGCGTTCGTCGCCCTCGACCTGCGCCGCATGAACGGCCTGATCGACATCGACACCGTCTCCCGCACGGCCACGCTCCAGCCCGGCCTGCGCGCCCCCGACGCGGAGGCGCTGCTGGCCGAGTACGGGTTCACCCTCGGCCACTTCCCCCAGTCCTACGAGTGGGCCACCATCGGCGGATTCGCCGCGGCCCGTTCCAGCGGACAGGCCTCCGCCGGATACGGCCGCTTCGACGAGATGGTCCTCGGCCTCACCGTCGCCACTCCCGAAGGCACCCTGGAGGCGGGCCGGGCGCCCCGCTCGGCGGCCGGGCCCGATCTGCGGCAGCTCGTCCTCGGCTCCGAGGGCGCCTTCGGAGTCATCACCGCCGTCACCGTGCGGATCAGGCCGCAGCCTCGGACCCGGGTCTACGAAGGATGGCGGTTCGCCACCTTCGAGGAGGGCGCCACCGCCCTGCGCCGGCTCGCCCAGGACGGGCCGCGCCCCACGGTGCTGCGGCTCTCCGACGAGACCGAGACCTTCGTCGGACTCGCCCAGCCCGATGCCATCGGGTCCACCGAGGCGACGGTGAGCGCCGGATGCACGGCGATCGCCGGGTACGAGGGGACCGAGGAGGACACGGCCCTCCGCCGCGAACAGGCCGCCGCCGTCCTGCGCGCCGCGGGAGGCACCTTCCTGGGGGCCGAGCCCGGCGAACGCTGGGCGCACGGCCGCTACTCGGCGCCCTACCTGCGGGACTCCCTGCTCGACGCCGGTGCCTTCGCCGAGACCCTGGAGACCGCGGCGTTCTGGTCGCGCGTTCCCGAGCTCTACGCCGCCGTGCGCGCCGCGCTGACCGACACGCTCACCGCGGCGGGCACCCCGCCCCTGGTCATGTGCCACATCTCGCACGTCTACGAGAACGGTGCCTCGCTCTACTTCACCGTGGTCTCCGCCCAGGGGGAGGACGCCGTGGCCCACTGGGCACCGGCCAAACGGGCCGCCAACGAGGCCGTCCTGAACGCGGGCGGAACGATCAGCCACCACCACGGAGTGGGCACCGACCACCGCGACTGGTACGTCCGGGAGGCCGGACAGCTGGGCATCGAGGCCCTGCGCGCCGTCAAGCAGCGACTGGACCCGGACGGCCTGCTCAATCCCGGGATCCTGCTGCCCGTGGACTGACTCCCGCCGCCCGGCCGCGCCGCCGGCCGTGGACCCGCCGGTCCGTCATCGGGCCCCGGCCCGGGCGCCATCGGCGCCGCCCCTGCCCTGCACACGTTCCGCCACTCACCCGCCCGCCCCACCCGTCACCGCCCGGAGGCACATCGATGCGACAGTTCACCGCCGTCGTCAATCCCACCGCGGGTGGCTCCACCGGGGCGGCGGCGCTGCTCCAGGTCGCCCGCCTGCTGCGGGAGTCCGGAGCCGAGCTGGACACCGAGTACAGCCGCAGCCTCGCCCATGCCCGGGAACTCGCGCTGAGCGCCGGCGAGCGGGGAAGGATCGTCCTCGCCGTCGGCGGTGACGGGATCGCCGGGGGCATCGGCGGCGCTCTGAGCGGGACGGACACCGTCCTGGGCCTGGTGCCGGCGGGCCGGGGCAACGACTTCGCGCGGGCCCTGCGACTGCCCACCGCCGCCGTGGACCTGGCCCGCGTCCTGCTCCGGCACGAGCCGCGCCGCGTCGACACCATCGAGGTGGAATCGGCGAGGCACCCCCGGTCCGTGGTCCTGGGCAGTGTGTACGCGGGGGTCGACGCGCTCGCCAACCGGCACGCCAACAACGCGCGCGTGCTCCGCGGAGCCGCCTCGTACTACGCCGGCGGGCTGCGCGCGGTCACCGGCTGGCGTCCTGCGTCCTACCGCGTCACCGTCGACGGAACCGAACACCGTCACCGCGGCTACACCGTCGTGGCCGCCAACTCCGCCTACTACGGCTCGGGGCGCATCATCGCCCCTTCGGCCCTCGTGGACGACGGTCTGCTGGACGTGGTCATGATCCGGGAGGCCCCGCGCCGGCTGTTCTTCACCCTGATGAACGAGCTCAGGACGGGCGCCCACACGGAGCGGCCCGAAGTCGTCATCCTGCGGGGCCGGGAGATCCGCATCGAGGCGGACCGGCCCGTGCCGTACGGCGCCGACGGGGAGGTCGAGGCCGACCTCCCCGTCACGGCCCGGGTGCGGCCGGGCGATCTGGCCATGCTGTTCTGACGGACCGGACCCGGCACGTCGGATCACGTCACCCGGCGGTGACCGCTCCGCCGGCGCTGCCCGAAAGCCACTGCTCCCAGGACAGGTTGAACGCGGCGTAGCCGTTGTCGGCCGAGGCCTTCGCCCGCGGGGAGCCCGTCACCGTCACCGGGTCCCCCTGCTTGACCTGGCCGTAGAACCACTTAGCGTCGGACAGCGACAGGTGGACGCAGCCGTGCGAGCCCCGGGCACTGCCGCTGCCGGGGTTCGGGTCACCCGTCGAGTAGTGGACGTAGGTGCCCGACTGGGTGAGGTGGACGTCCCAGGGGAGGGTCAGGTCGTAGTAGTCGGCGTCACCCTTGTTGCAGCTGATGCCGACGCTGCACGAGGTCATGTGGACCTCCTCCTGCTTGTCGATCACCGCCATGACGCCGTTCCAGGTGGGGTACTGGGCACTCCCCGCGTTGATCGACAGGGTCCGTACGGGCGCGCCGTTCTTCGTGACCTTCAGGGTGTGCCCGGTGACCGAGACGTCCGCCCGGACGTCGTCGCCGACGGTGAAGTCGTGCACGTAGGAACGCGTGCCGTAGCGGCCGTTGCCGTTGGCGACGCCCTCCAGGTCCGCGGCGATCTTCACCTTCGTCCCCTTGGCCCAGTACGACTTGGGCCGCCAGTCGGCGCGCCGGTCCCCGAACCAGTGCCACGCTCCCGTCATCGGCTGGGAGGACGTCACCTTCATGTGCTTCTCGATGCCGGCCCGGGCCTTCTGCGCCACCGGGTTGGTGAAGATCACCGAGATCGGCATCGCGACACCGACCGTGGCTCCGGTCTGCGGCGTGATCGTCTCCAGCAGCATGGGCGGTCCCGAGGGCTTCGGCGGCGACGGCTTCGCGGTCGCCGTCGCCTTCCGCGAGGCGCCCTTCCCGTCGTCGGAACCAGCCTTCGGTGTCCCCCCACCGCCGCAGGCGCTGGTGCCCGCCAGCACCGCGACCATGACGAGTGCCATCGATATACCGCTACGTCGCTTCACATCTACCCCGGCTCGCAATCGTCCCTGCCTCACTACACTGTTGGACTCCGGGTACCCGTCCGCGGTTGCAACCCGCGCGTAAAGCACGGTTCAAAACCGGACACGCCACGTCACCGGACACGCGGAGTGACGGGAGGGGCGAGGTCACCGGCTGTCCGAAGTCACGTACACGGAACGCCGGTTGACGAGACCGGTGGGGCGGGTGGACGTCCCGGCGTGCTGCTTCTCGTCCGCCGGGCGGGCCGGCCGCCCTCGAAGACGCCGTCTCCGCCGCCTCGGACGGCTGGGCCGACTGAGGCGGCTGAGCCAATCCGGGACAGGACCGGGCTCCGGGTCCGGGTCCGGGCGCGGTTCTGGGTCCAGCGGCTCCGGCGGCTCCAGCGGCTCCAGCGGCTCCAGCGGCTCCAGCGGCTCCAGCGGCTCCAGCGGCTCCAGCGGGGCGAACGACGGCGCGCGAGCAGAGACTCCGGGCGGGCCCGTCAGCGGATTCCGGGGGATGCCTCCGGCTCCTTCGTGGCGCTCTCCCCGGGGGCCGTCCCGGCACGGGCGCGGATGCGCGGCACGAGCAGACCGGCACCGGCGACCGCCAGCACGGCCGCGACGCGCAGCACCCCCTCGATCGCCGAACCGTCGGAGGCCGCCCCGGCGACGGTGCCGCTCAGCACCTCCAGGACGGTCGCGGCCACCGACACGGCCACCGCGCCCCAGAGCACGAGCGACGTCAGGACGAGGCCCGACGCCGCCGCCAGCCGCCCGGTGGAGACGTACGACTGGGTCGCCATGTTGGTGAGCGCCCAGCCGAGGCCCAGGCCCGATCCGACGACAGCGAAGACGGCCGTGTAGAGCGGCAGCGAATCCACCCAGGTCAGCACGAACAGACCGGCCCCGCTCAGCACCAGCCCCACCGCCATCAGCGCCTCCGCCCGCCAACGGCGGGCCAGGTGCCCCGAGCAGAGACTCGCCGCGCCCCCGCCCGCCGACAGCGCCAGGAAGACCAGCCCCGACTCGAACGGCGACAGCCCGCGCGCCTGCTCCAGGTACAGCGCCGAGAACACCGCCACCAGGCAGTACACGATGTTGGACACCGTGCCGGCCGCCGTGACCGTCACGAACGGCCGGTTGCGCAGCAGGGAGAGATCGATCAGAGGTTCCGCCGTACGCCGCTCGATGGCCACGAACAGGCACATCAGGAGCCCGCCCGCGGCGAAGCACAGGACGGTGGCCGCCGAGCCCCAGCCCCAGCCCGCCCCCTGGTCCACTGCGAGCATGATCGCCGTCAGGCTTCCGGCCAGGGCGAGTGCGCCGGGCAGGTCCATGCCCCGCGCCGCGTTCTCGTCCCGCGACTCCGTCACGCATCGCAGCATCAGGACGACCGCGACCACGCAGAAGGGCACGTTCAGGAAGAACACCGCGCGCCAGCTGACGCGCTCGGCGAACACCCCGCCGACGAAGGGCCCCAGCGCGGTTCCGACCGCGCTGAAGGCCAGAACCGTCCCCACGGCCCGGCCCTGCCGATCGTCGCGGAAGTGCGAGGTCACCACCGCCACCGCGATGGGCAGGATCAGTGCCCCGGTCATCCCCTGGACCACTCGTCCGGCGGTCAGCCACACCGTGTTCTGCGCGGCACCGCACACCACCGACATCACGGCGAAGCCGGTCAGCCCCCACACGATGACGCGCCTGCGGCCGTGGATGTCGGCCGCCCGGCCGCCGACGACCATCAGGGCGCCCAGCGTCAACATGTAGCCGCTGACCAGCCACTGCAGGTCCGTCGCCGGGGTTCCGAAGTCACGGGCGATGACCGGGAGCGTCAGGTTCAGCGCGAACCAGTCCATCTCCACCAGCAGCACCGCGATCGAGGCGGCCGCGATGACGGCACGGTCCCGGCGCGAGAAGAGCCCGGCCCGTCGGCCTGCGGATCCGCTCACGAGCACCATCCCCTGCCACGGGTGTCCCCTTCAGCCTGCGTGTGCTCGCGGGGGCCCGCAAACCGAGTCTCCCGGCGTCCGCTCCAGGTCCGGGGCGGTGACCGGCGGCCTTCCGGGCAGCCCGAAAGAATGAATCGCCTCGCGAAAACCGCGTGTCCCGGTGGCGGAACCCGCACTGTGCAAGCGCGGCCCGGCGGTGCGCGGGCAGGTGAGGGCGACGGCCGGGTCCGGCTGTGCCGGGTTCCGTGTGGGGGTGGGAGTGGAGCGGGAGGGACGGCGTCCGGTCTCCTTGCGGGAGCGGGTGCGGTACCGGTTCGACCGGACGCTGGCGCGCAGTACGGGCACGCTGATGGGCTGGCTGGTCGTCGCCTGCCTGGCTGTCGTCGTGCCGGTGAGCGCGCTGCTGGTGTGGACGGATCCCGGCTCGCCACGGGCCCTTCCGGGGCGGCTGGCGGCGGTGTGGCGGACGAGTGCCCGGACGCTTCGGCTGGGCGAGGTGACGGGTACGCCGACGCGCATGGCGCTGTCGGCGCTGCTCGGCCTGGTGGCCCTGCTGTGCGTCTCGACACTGGTCGGTGTCATCACGACCGGCCTCGGGGAACGCCTCGCCGAGCTGAGCCGTGGACGGTCGACCGTGCTGGAGCGGGGGCACACCGTGGTGCTCGGCTGGTCGGACCAGGTGTTCACGGTGGTCGCCGAGTTGGTCGCGGCGCAGCGGTCGCGGGCGGTGGTCCTGCTCGCCGACCGGGACAATACGGAGATGGAGCGGGCCCTGGCGGCCCACCTCGGGGCGACGGGGCGTGGGCGCGTCGTCTGCCGCAGCGGTCCCGCGAGCGACCCCGCCGTTCTGGCACTGGTCAGTCCGGGGACCGCGCGCACGGTGCTGGTGCTGCCGTCGGGCGGGGCCACGGGCGACGCCGAGGTGCTGCGGGTGCTCCTGGCGCTGCGGACGGTGCTCGGGGAGGGGGCCGGGGGACCGCCCGTGCTCGCCGCGGTCCGGGACGCCCGGTTCCGGGCGCCGGCCCGGCTGGCCGCCGGGCCGCACGGCACGGTGCTGGAGTCCGACGCGGTGACGGCCCGGCTGATCGCACAGTGCGCCGGGCGCCCCGGTCTCTCCCTCGTGCTGCGCGACCTCCTCGACTTCGCCGGGGACGAGTTCCATCTCGGCGACGCGACCGCGTTCCACGGACGGCCCTTCGGCGCGACCCTGCTGGGTCATGCCACCTCCTCCGTGGTCGGGCTGCTCACCCCCGAGGGGCGCCCGGTGCTCAACCCCTGCCCCCGGACCGTCGTCGAGCCGGGCAGTCGTCTGATCGTCGTCACCCGCGACGACACCTCCACGCAGACCGAGGACTGCCGGCACCTCGTCGATCCCTCGGCCCGGGTCACCGGGCCGGCACCGGGCGGGGACACCGCCCGGCTGCTCCTGCTCGGCTGGAACCGGCGGGCACCGCTGGTCCTCGGCCACTTACGCGACACCGCCCGCCCCGGTTCGGTGCTGGACGTCCTCACCGAAGGTGCTCTCACCGAAGCGGACGTGTCCGGGGAGGTGTCCGGGGTCGAGAGGACGGTGCCCGGTCCCGCCCGGCAAGCGGACCCCGCCGCCGTGCGGGCCGACGGGCTGCGGGTGCGTTTCCGCTCGGCGGCCCTGTCACGGCCCGAGTCCCTCCTCGGACTCGACCTCGCCTCCTACGACACGGTCGTGGTCCTCGGCCCCGATCCCGGCACCGGACCCGACCGCCCCGACGACTGGACCCTGGTCACGCTGCTGGGCCTCCGCCTCCTCGAGCAGCGCGCCGGGTACGACGTGCGGGTGGTCACGGAGCTGACCGACGACCGCAACCGGGCCCTGGCCCCGCTCACGCCGGGCTCGGACGTCGTGGTCAGCGGTGAACTGACCGGGCTGCTGATGGCGCAGATCGCGCACGATCCGCGGCTGGCCCCCGTGTTCGACGAGCTGTTCTCCGCGGAGGGCAGCGGCATCTGCCTGCGGCCGGCCGGACACTACGTGCGGGTGGGCCGGACGGCGACCTTCGCGACCGTGGTGGCGGCGGCACGCGACCGCGGCGAGTGCGCGATCGGCTACCGCAGTCGCGACCGGTGGTCGTCCCCGCCGGACCACGGTGTCCGGCTCAACCCGCACAAGAAGGAGCGCCGCGCGTGGGGTCCGGAGGACCAAGTGGTCGTCGTGGCCACCGAGTCGGTCCGTCCCGACCGGCACGCCGACCGGACGCCGGACCCCGCCGCGCGGGCCGCGGCCGCCCAGGACTCCACCGTTCGATCCAACTCCCGTACCACGCAGACCACATGACCCGTCCGAGTAGGATGATCGAACACTTGGCCTGGCGCGTTTCCGTGGTGCGATGGGAGCAACCTTGACTACTCCCCTCCTGAAGGAGGGAGATTCCTACGGCTCGCGCCGTGGGGTTTCCTGCTTCGTCGCCGACTGCCCCGTCCGGGAGTACTCCCGTTGAGGTCTTGCACCGGCTCCACAGGCAGACACCGCCAGTCCGACGGCCAGCAAATTCTTCGCGGCGTTCACGTCACGGTCGTGGACCATGCCGCAGGCGCACGTCCACTCACGGATGTCGAGCGGCATCTTCCCTTGGAGGGTGCCGCAGCGGGAGCACAGTCTGGAGGAGGGGAACCACCGGTCGACAGCGATCACTTCCCGCCCGTACCAGGCAGCTTTGTACTCCAGCATCATCCGGAAGTCGGCCCATGCCGCATCGCTGACGGCGCGGGAGAGGCTCCGGTTTCTGACCATGTTGCGGACACTCAGGTCCTCGATCACGAGCGTTTGGTTCTCACGCACGAGTCGGGTGGTCAGCTTGTGCAGGCAGTCGCGACGGCGGTCGACAATCCGGGCATGGACCTTGGCGACTTTTCGACGGGCCTTGGCCCGGTTGGCTCCGTCGCCCTTGGCCTTCTTCGCCAGACGCCGTTGGGCGAGCGCAAGGCGGACACGGTCACAGCGCTCGTGCCGCGGGTTGGCGATCTTCTCCCCGGTGGACAGGGTCAGCAGGTGCGTCAGGCCGACATCGACGCCGACCGCCGTGCCGAGGGCGGGCAGCGGCTTCACGGTCGGGTCCTCGACGAGGAGGGAGACGAACCAGCGGCCGGCCGGATCCTGCGACACGGTCACGGTCGACGGCTCCACACTCTCGGGCAGCGGCCGGGACCACACGATGTCCAGCGGCTCGGACATCTTGGCCAGGGTCAGCTTCCCGTCACGGAAGCGGAACCCGCTGGTCGTGTACTCCGCGCTCCTGCGGGACTTCTTCCGCGACTTGAAACGGGGGTACTTCGCCCGCTTGCCGAAGAAGTTCGTGAACGCCACCTGCAAGTGCCACAGAGCCTGCTGGAGCGGAACGCTGGACACCTCGGCAAGGTAAGCCAGTTCCTCCGACTTCTTCCAGGCCGTCAACATCGCCGACGTCTGGTTGTAGTTGACCCGCTCCTGCCGCGCCCACGCCTGCGTACGGGCTGCGAGCGCCATGTTGTAGACCTTCCGCACGCATCCGAAGGTGCGCGACAGCTCAGCCGCCTGTGCATCCGTCGGAAAGAAGCGGAACTTGAATGTCCGCTTCACGCGAGTGGTCACGCCTCACAAGCTAGCAGGCCGGATGGTGAAACCCGGCACGCCTGTCGGGGTGGCCGTCGGTCCGCCTTGAAGGCGAACCGGCATTCCCCACCCTGCTCCGCAGGAGTCCGATTCCTCCCCGGCCTGCAGGCCGGGGTATCCACGGAGGTATCCCGATGACGATCGATCCGCAGTCGTTTCCACCGCTCGACACCAGCAGGGCGCATCCCGCGCGGGTCTACGACTGGCTCCTGGGCGGCAAGGACAACTACCCGGTCGACGAAGCGGTGGGAGAGCAGCTGCCGCCCGAGGCCAAGGACGCGGCCCGGCAGAATCGCGCCTTCATGCACCGGGCGTCCGCCTGGCTCGCCGAGCAGGGCATCGACCAGTTCCTGGACATAGGAACGGGGATCCCCACCAAGCCCAACCTCCACCAGATCGTCCAGGACATCACGCCGACGGCGAAGGTCGTCTACACCGACAACGACCCGATCGTGCTGCGGCACGCCGAGGCGCTGCTGGTCAGCGGGTCCGAGGGAGTCACCGACTACATCCAGGCGGATGTCCGGCGGCCGAAGGACATCGTCCAACACGCCCGGCACATCCTGGACTTCTCCCGTCCGATCGCGCTGTCGCTGATAGCCCTGATGCATTTCATCCCCGACGAGCAGGACGCCCACGGCATCGTCCGCGACCTGATCGACACGCTGCCTGCGGGCAGTTACCTGGTGCTGTCGCACGCCGCGTCCGACCTGTATCCGGAACTCGCGGCACAGGTCACCGCCGAGTACGCCAAGGGAGGCATCCAACTCGGCTTCCGCACGCGGGCGGAGGTGGAGCGCTTCTTCGACGGCCTCGATCTCGTCGGGCCCGGCCTGGTGACGGCGACGGAGTGGTTCACGTCGTCCTCGGCACCGACGCCGGAAGGCAGCGGCATCTACGCGGGAGTGGCCCGCGTCCGCTGAGCCGGACGGGCCGGACCCGGCCACCGTGTCGCCGGCCGGTGACACGGTCACGGTCCAACACCACGGCCGGGACGGTGACTTGTGGCGGGAGACGGCCGCTCCGGGGCCCCTGGCCACGCGGCCCGGCCCCCGCCCTGGTGGTCCATACGACGCTCGGGGTCCGGGTGATGTGGATGCTCGGGTCCTTCGGCAGGCCCCTGGTGCGAGCGGAACGCCGGGGGCTCGGCTCCGTCGGCACCCGGGGCCGGGCGCGTCCATGCGGGTGGCGTATGAGACGGCGGCGAGCCCCCGAAGGCCTGACGGGCGTTGTGCAGATCGCTTGCCAACGATCACCTGGAAAGGACGTCCCATGCGTCGAACCATGCTGTTGTCCGTCTGCGCCCTCGTCGCCGCCGCGGCCACCGGATTCTTCACCACCAGCGCCATCCGCAACCGCTGATCCCACGTCGCCCCCGGCATGCGACGGCGCAGCGATCGGGCGGCCTCACGGGTGGGGCCGCCGCCGGGGCCGTCTCACCCGGCGTCGGCCTCGTAGGTCCCGAACCGGGGCCGCCCGGTCGGCTCGTACCGCTGGGCCGTGACCCCGTTCGGTGTCGTCTCGCTGCTCAGCAGACGCAGCCCGACCGGAACGCCGTCGTCGGGGAACAGCCGTCTGCCACCGCCCACGACCACCGGCGCGATCATCAGCCGTACCTCGTCGACGAGACCGGCCGCCAGGAGTGACGCGCCGAGGCGGGCACTCCCGTGGATCTGCAACTCCCGTCCGGGTCGCCGCTTCAGCTCGGCGACCCGGCCCGGCACGTCGCCGGAGAGGATCGTGGTCGGCTCCCAGCCGGCCTCGGTCAGCGTGTTGGAGGCCACGTACTTCGGCAGGCCGTTGAGCCTGGAGCCCACCGGGTCGTCCGGGTCGTTCATCTGCGGCCAGTCACGCGCGAAGTTGACGTAGGTACGGCGCCCGAACAGGAACCCGTCCGCCGCGCCGATCCAGTCCCTGGCGATCCGCATGAACGCGTCGTCGAGGTGCGGCACCATCCAGCCTCCCCGGGTGAACCCGTCACTGACGTCCTCCTCGGGAGATCCGGGGCCCTGGGACACGCCGTCCAGCGACAGGAACTCCTGCAGAACCAACCTCACCGTGCTTCCTCCCTTCCTCTGCCGCGCCGTCTGCCACCCTGGCCGGGCGGACGGCGCGATCCGGTCGTACACGAACGATGCGAACGATTCCGTGGCCTACTGCAGAGCGTGGACGACCGCTGCGAACACCGGCGGCATCCGGGACGCGGCCGGCACGATCAGGCGGGCGGTGCGAGGACGGCGGCTCGCGGCCAGCAGCGCCCCGGTCAGCAACCGGTGACGCCGTGTCAGCGACGCCCAGGCCCGTTCGTACGCGGGCACGCGGTGCGCGGCGATGCAGCGGACCGCGGCCTCGGCGGTCGCCAGCCCGAGGGCGATGCCCTCCCCCGTGAGCGCGTCCACGTAGCCCGCCGCGTCGCCGACGAGCAGGACCCGCCCGGCGACCCGGCGGCGCGCCCGCTGCGACAGCGGCCCGGCACCCCGCACCTCGGTCGCGGCGGTCCCGCGCAGCACCGCGCCGAGGGCGGGGAACTCGCCCAGGTGCTCGTCGTATCCGCGGCGCGCACGGCTGAGGACCGCGACGCCCACCAGGTCGCCGGCGACCGGTGTCACATAGGCCTCGCCGTGCCCCGTCCAGTGGACCTCCACGAAGTCCGTCCACGGCTCCACGCGGTAGTGCCGGCGCAGTCCGTAGCGCCGGTGCGCGCCGCCCGGCAGCTCCAGCCCCAGGCCACGGCGGACACCCGAGTGCAGACCGTCGGCGGCGATCAGCCAACGCGCCGTGAGACCGGCGGCGGTGACGCTGTCCGGGGACTGGCGCACCTCCCCCACCTTGCCCTGCACGATCCGCACGCCGACGCCGAGGGCGCGCTCGTGCAGGGCGCGGTGCAGCTCCGTGCGGCGGATGCCCAGCCCCCGGTCTGTGTGGAAGAGCGCTTCGGCGGAGGTCGCGTGGTCCACGTAGCGGATGCCGCGCAGTTCCCTTCCGTCGGCCTCGACACCCAGTCTCCGCAACGCGGCGACACCGCTGGGCATGACGCCTTCGCCGCAGGCCTTGTCCACGGGTGAGGCCCGTGGTTCGACGACCACGGCCTCCAGGCCCGCCAGCGCGCTGTGGACGGCGGCGGCCAGCCCCGCCGGTCCGCCACCGGCCACCAGGACGTCGATCATGCCGAAACGGAGGTGAGCGGCGTGCTCACGGCGGTCAGTGCCCGGTTCTCGCACCGGACGCGCACGGTGAGCACGGCGGCGTCGGCCAGGGTGAAGACGATCGCCGTGACCCAGGCGGTGTGGACGAGCGGCAGCGCCACGCCCTCCGCGACGACCGCCACGTAGTTCGGGTGCCGCAGCACCCGGTAGGGGCCGCCGGCCACCAGGGGCAGGCCCGGCACGACGATCACCCGGGTGTTCCAGCGGGGTCCCAGCGTGACGATGCACCACCAGCGCAGTGCCTGCGCGCCCGCCAGCACGGCCACCATCGGCCAGGCGAGGGCGGGGACGAAGGGCCGGTCGGCCAGCCACACCTCCAGGGGACAGCCGACGAGCAGACCGACGTGCAGCGCGACCATGGCCGGGTAGTGGCCCCGGCCCGTCTCGATCGCGCCGCGGGCGAGGCTCCACCGCTCGTTGCGGCGGGCGACGATCAGCTCGCCGACCCGTTCGGCGGCGACGGCGGCCACCAGCAGTCCGTACCAGATCATGTGTCCGTGTCCCACCGTTCCGTTCGTGCGCCGGTCGCCGTGCGCGGTCGGCCTACCAGCGCAGCAGTACCAGCTCGCAGGCGAAGCCCGGACCCATCGCCAGGAGCAGACCCGGTGTACCGGCGGGCGGACGGCCGGTGGCCAGGGTGTCGCGCAGCACATGGAGCACGGACGACGACGAGAGGTTGCCCACCTCGGCCAGATGACGCCAGGTCACGTCGAGGGCTCCGGCGGGCAGGTCGAGGGCCTCGCTGACGGCCTCCAGGACCTTGGGGCCGCCGGGGTGGCACACCCAGGCGGTCACGTCCTTCGGTTTCAGACCGTGGTCGCCGAGGAACCCCTCGACGTCGTCGGCGAGGTGACGGCGCACCAGATCGGGGATCTCCGGATCCAGGACGACCTGGAAGCCCGAGTCCTTGATCTCCCAGCCCATGACACGACCGGTGTCCGGATACAGCCGGCTGCGCGTGTCCACGATCGTGGGACCGGCGGCCCCGCCCGGACGGTTCGCGCCGCAGGCCACCACCGCGGCGGCGCCGTCGCCGAACAGCGCGGTGGCGACCAGGTTGGCCGGCGAGGCGTCGTCGCGCTGGAAGGTCAGCGAGCACAGCTCGGCCGACAGCAGCACCGCGACCTGGTCGGGCCGGCCCAGCAGATAGTCGTGCATCCGGGCGAGGCCCGCGGCGCCCCCGGCACAGCCCAGGCCGAACAGCGGCAGCCTCCGGACGTCCGGTCGCAGTCCGAGGCGGCCGGCCAGCCGGGCGTCGATGGAGGGCGTGGCGATGCCCGTGACGGAGGTGAAGATCAGCAGGTCCACGTCGGCCGCGGTCAGATCTGCGACGCGCAGCGCTTCCCGGACGGCCTTGGTCCCCATCTCCGTGGCGGCCCTGATGAAGACGTCGTTCGCGGCGCCGAACCCGTCCAGTGCCTCGTACTGGTCGAGGGGCAGGGTCATGTGGCGGGTGTCGACCCGTGCGCCCCGGTGCAGCCGGTCCAGCAGCCGGCGGTCCGCGCCCTCGGGCAGACAGGTCCGGGCCACCATGTCCGTGATCTCGCCCTGGGTGTGGCGGTGCGGCGCGAGGGCACCGTGCACGGCGGCGATCCGCGTCATAGAGCTCCCGTCCGGAACCGACTGGGGTGGGCTGCTCCACAGGCCTTCCCCGTACCGTCGCTCCGCCACCAGGGATCGCCCGTCCGGCGGTTCGTCCGTGGCGCGAGCCGACCCGGTGGGCCGGGCCTCCTACCATCGCCGGATGGGTACTCCCGAGCACGTGACGCCCGGTCCCGCGGCAGGGCGTCGGACCGGCCGGGCGGTCGCTCTGGGCCGGGCCTGTCACCCGGGACCCGCCGTGGCCGTCACCGCGCTCACGGCCGCGCTGGCCGTCGGCGCCGGCCGGGGGGCCGGCGGGTGCGTCCTGGCCACCGCCGCCGTCGCGACGGGTCAGCTGTCGGTGGGCTGGTGCAACGACGCGTTCGACGCGCGTCGGGACATCGCCACGGGTCGCCGGGGCAAACCCGTCGCCGACGGTGCGATCGAAGTACCGCGGCTCTGGGCCGCCGCGTACACGGCGCTCGCCCTGTGCGTGCCGCTCTCGCTCGGCTGCGGTCCGACGGCCGGCGCCGTTCACCTGGCCGCGGTCGCCGCGGCGTGGGCGTACAACCTGCGGCTCAAGGCCACCCGTTGGTCCTGGGTCCCGTACGCGCTGGCGTTCGCCGCGCTCCCGGCGTTCGTGACCCTCGGGCTGCCGGGGCATCCGTGGCCGGCCTGGTGGGTGGTCGCCGCCGGCGCGCTCCTGGGTGTGGGAGCGCATCTGGGCGATGTCCTGCCGGACATCCGTGGGGATCTGGCGACGGGCGTACAGGGGTGGCCGCAGCGGCTGGGAGCCGATCGTGCCCGGCGGTTGCTTCCGGTGCCGCTGGTGATCGCGTCGGCGCTTCTGGCGCTGGGGCCCGCGGGGCGGCCCGGTGGACGCGAGGCCGTCGCGCTCACGCTGGTCGGCCTGTTCGCGGTCACGGGGACGGTGCTGGGGCGGCGCTGGGAGCGGGTGGCGTTCGCGACGGCCGTCGCGGTGGCGGCGGTGGACGTGGCGCTGCTGCTCGACGGCCTCGGGGTCGGCCCTCGTTGAGGCGGTGGCGCCTGTCGAGCCGGTGGCCAGCGGCGGTTGTCTCGCGGTCACCACCTGGGCGACCCCGGGACGTGTGCATTCGGACCCGCCGGGGGCCGGGCGGGCGGTTCTCGGCCTGAGGTCCTTCGGAGGGAGCAGCCCGGGGGCCCCTCACGCAGAAGACCCGCACCAAGTGGTGCGGGTCTTCCCCGACGAGGACGTCGGGGGCCGGTGTCCGGGGGCCTGGCAGGGCCCTTCCGTCAGCCGGTCACCAGCCTCCTCCAACCTCTGTCACCGTCGGCACGCGCGATGAACGGGCGTGCGGGCGAGGGTTGTTCAGCCGCGACCGTGACCACGGTCGTGACCACGGTTGTCACCACGGTCGTGACCACGGTTGTCACCACGGTCGTGACCGTGGTGGCGGCCCCAGGAGACGCTGTCGACGAAGCGACCGTGGTCGTTCTGCAGGGTGGCGGTGTCGGAGCGGTTGTCCCACACCTCGTTGCGGCGGTCCTGGAAGAGGTCCCGGTGGGTGTCACGGCCGTAGCCGGTGTGGACACGGACCGTGGAACGGCCGTCGAGACGGAAGTGACGGAAGGTGTAGCGGTTGCCGTCCTCGTCGGACAGCGTCCACCCGTCCAGGTTCACGCTCCGGCGTGCCGTGTTGGTGATTTCCACCCACTCCGCGTTCAGGGAACGGCGGGAGCGGTCGTCAAAGCCCGGCGCGTCGCTCTGGACCCTGCTGATGTCGACACGCGTGCGCTCGTGGCGCGGCTCGGCGGCGGTGGCGGAGACCGCGGCCGATCCGATCAACGTGCCGGCCGCAAGGGCCGTGGCCACCAGACGGCGGACCGTGACAGACGTGGAAACGGACATGAATGCTCCTCAAGGTTCGAGAGCCGGCACACCCCAAAACAGCACCCCCCTCGGGGAACTGCACGGTGCGACCCTGTGCGAGTCCCGGCCCGGTGGCCGAGGACTCATAAGTTCCTCCTCCTCCCGGCTCGGTACGAGCCATACCCGACCCCTGTTACCAATTGCGAACATGTCGGTTACAGGCACTTGTAGCAGGCCTTTAAGTACTGAAAGCCGAAGAGTACGTGGTTGTCATCGCCAACTCCCTTACTCCTGAAGCTTCCAGGCCATAAGCGGGCATCTCGCGGATCGTCAGACCTCACAGGCCCGTCACTCGAAAGTGGGTAACACCCCTCCGGTCCGATCCGACGACACGGCAGGCACGCGACCGGAGTTGCCGCTCCACGGAACCCCGTCGCGACGCACTTCCCCGCCGAGAGGACACACCCTGCATCTGCAACGGGTGTTCGACGAGCAAATGTCCCGAACGGCCTCGACTGCCGATCGGTCGACGCGGAGGGCGGGACACGCGCCACCTCCCCGGACCCCGGCACTCGGCCTCGGAAGGGGGCTTCGTGGCCGGACTCCGAGGGTCGGGCTTCGGGCCTCGCGGGCCGGGGGCCCGGGGAGGCCCCGCGGGCGAACAGCCGCCGGGCGGACCGCGCGAGGACCGGCAGTGGTGCGGGCCCGGTGCCGGCGGATCCCAACCGGCCGCGAGGCGGCCCGGGTCGACGCGGTGCCGGTCCGCGCGGCTCACGCCGGACCGGTCGTGGAGAGGGGCGTCCGTCGGGACCGGAACGGCACCGCCCAGGAAGCGGATCGACGATCGCTTCGGCGGTTTCGGGGAGCGCACCGGCGGGTGTCCACACCGCCACGGGCCGCGCGATCGAAGGGTGGTGCTCGGTGATCCTCGCGGCGGACGAGGGCGTCTCGGTCCGGACGGTCGCCGTCGGCCGCGTATCGGAAGGGTCCGCCCGCTCGCGGCGATCCCCCGCGAGGGTCGGATGCGTGCGGGAAAGGGACCCGAGGGGACGGCACTTGGGCCGGTCGGCGCTCGGCGCCGGTGACACCGGAGGGGCGGGGGAATCCTGCCCCACGGGCGGTCGGCACGCCGCCGTGGTGTCGTTCATGGCTCGCCGCCCTGTCGGGGGACCGGCGAAGCCCGGGTGAATCAGCCGCGGTGCACGGTGCCTCGAGCGCGTCGCGCGTGAGGCACCGTGCCTGCGTGGTTCAGGCGTCAGGCAGGGGTGATGTTCTCCGCCTGCGGGCCCTTCTGACCCTGGGTGATGTCGAAGGTCACCGCCTGGCCCTCCTGGAGCTCACGGAAGCCACTGGCGTTGATGTTGGAGTAGTGCGCGAAGACGTCCGGGCCGCCCCCGTCCTGCGCGATGAAGCCGAAACCCTTTTCGGCGTTGAACCACTTGACAGTTCCGCTGGCCATGCCAGTGCCTCTCACTCGATGACGGATCCGCACCGCGCGGACCCGGAGGTAGTCGTCCTGGTCCTCGGGCACTGCACAGCAAAACGCCCGCACCACGGCGCGGGCAGGTACTGCGAACCACGACATCTGCCAGCGACGTTACACGGCGAGAGCGCCACTCACCAGAGAGCAAGGGCCCTGAGGTGGAGCGGTTGCGCCGACACTCATGTGTCCCGCCGACACGGGCGCTCGGCCGCGGGACGCGGTCGACGGGCGGGCTGCGAACGGCTCGCCGTCCGGGGCCGCCCGGCAAGACGGCATCAAACGGGATCAAGGAGGCGGCCATACCGCTCCCCGGCCTCGATGATCAGGCCCCGAGAGGTCCTCCCGGCCGATCCGTTCCCTGCCGCCGAGTGCCGTCCCCGACGGTCGGCCCGATTTCGGCCGGGGTCACCACCGGACAGCCGGGCGGCGAACTCGTCACTCCTCGCGCTTGAGCGCCTCGGCCTCACCCTTGAAGATCCGGGCGGCCTTGCCCGCGGAACGCGAGAGCTCCGGCAGCTTCCTGATCCCGACGATCACGATGACGACGAGGAGGATCACGACGAGTTCACTGAGGCCGAACATCGGGGCTGCTCTCTGCCGGGGGCGGACGGCGGCCGACCGGCGAGCCGGTGACGCACCGCTCTCTGCGTTGCCGGAGAAGTGTCTCCCGCCGCGTGATCGTTCAACAAGCCCGCCGTCCGGCCGTTGGCGCGAACCGGGAGGGCCGGGGGTGTGAGCGCGGACGTCGTCGCGGGACAGGCGGGGGACGCCCGCGAGGGGCTTGTCGGGCAGGACGTCCCACCGGGGCGGAACGGCTGGCCCACCGAGGCCCACAAGGCCCCGGGGCAAGGGACTTGGGACGGTGCGGCAAGGCCGGGGCGAGGATCTCGGCCGGGCCGCCGGCCTTCCGCCCGGCGGACGGCGAGGGGCGCCGCCATCCCGGTGAGCGCGAACAGCACCCAGACGACGTACCAGCCGGGACGCTCCCAGGAGACACAGAGCGCGATGAGCGGGCCCGGCCCGACGGCCTCGGCCGGTCCGGCGCCCGGGCCGAGCCGTCAGCCGAGGCGCCAGGGGTGTCAGTCACCCGGCGTGACAGGCGGGGCGCAAGCGCTTCGGAAAGGGCACTGTCGCCGATCGCCGACTGACCGTACTCTGACAAGCCACAGAACTTCAGGCGTGATTGACGGGGGGAACCGTCATGTCCTGGGACCACCATGACGCTCATGGCGGCTTCGTCGTGCCACCGATGCCGCCCGGACCACCGCCCTCTCCGCCACCGGCTCCCGCCGAACCCTGGCGGGCCGTCGCGGTGGCCCTGCTGAACCTCTCGGGTCTCGGACTCGGTTACGCCGTCGTGCGGCGCTGGGGGCTGACGGCGGTGTGCTGGGCCGCCACGGCGTTCCTGCTCCTGGTGGCCCTGCCCGCCGATCCGGACGGGGTTCCGGGCGCGGCGCTCGTGCTCTACCTGATCTTCCTGGTGCTCGCGGCCGCGCACGGCGCCGCCGTGGGCCTGCGAACCCCGCTGGCCCTGCTGCCGAGCGCGCTGATCGCGGCCGTGCTCGGCGTCGTCCTGCTGGCCGTGCCCGCCGGAGGCGTCGCCCTGTACGACGGAGCGCGCGACGAGGCCACCGAGCAGATGCTCCTGGACCGGCTCGAACAGGCCGACGAACTGGTGGAGAAGGCCGGCGACCAGTCCTTCGACACCGCGAAGTCCGACTATCGCCGCGCCCTGCGCGTGTACGGGGCCCTGGGCGACGACCACCCCGGTTCACGCGCCGCCCGCCAGGTTCCCGACCGGCTCAAGACCTACTACGCCACCGTCGCCACCCCCTACACGAAGAAGGACTACTGCGCCGCCGTGGCGCCGTTGAAGTACCTCCGAACGGTTCCGCGCACGATGGACGAGAAACAGCTGGGGTCCCTGACCGAGTGGCCCGACGACCGGCTGGCCACCTCGCTCTACGAGTGTGCGGCGGACCGCCTCGGCGGCGGGAGCGGGAGCGGGGACTGGACCACCGGGTTCGGCGAGCTCCTCACCCTGTTCCCCAGGTCCGCTCAGGCCGGGAGGACGGGCCCCGCGGTGAAGACGGCGGTCGACAAGGCGGTCACGTCCGTCGGTGGGGACGACCCCTGTACGGCCGTCGAGCGGCTCGAGGGCCTCGGCGACCAGGTGCGCGGGCTGCCCGGCGACAAGGCCGGCCTGGCCGACACCTTCGGCAAGGACGCCGACCGGGCCTCGAAGAGCGCGAGTTCGGGCACGTACGCCTGCGGTGTGGACCAGTACCGGGACAAGAAGTTCAGTGACGCCGTCACCAGCATGAACGCCTTCGCCAAGAACAACCCGCACCACCGGAACCGGGCGCGCGCCCAGAAGATCGCCATCGCCGCGGAGGTGGCGCAGACGGTGCCCGCGGCGGGCAAGCGACTGCCGACCACGGCGTCGGGCGGCAGCATCTCCGTCACGGTCAAGAACGACAGCCCCGACGACATCAGGGTCCTGTTCACGGGACCGGTCACCGGCAGCTTCACGCTCAAGGCCTGCGGGAGCTGCACCTCGTACCCGCTCGGCACGACGTCGTCGAGCCTCTTCAAGCCGTGCAGCAGCGGCAAGAGCTACCCGCAGAAGACGATCCGGCTGCCCGTCGGCACCACGTACTTCGTGCACAAGTCCCGGACCGGGACCGGAACCGGGACGTCCCCGGCCTCGGACACCGCCAAACTGCGGTCGGGCTACGTCTACACCGAGTGCGCGTACACGACGAGTTTTGGCTACTGACGGTCCGGAATGGTCCGGCCCGGGTCTCCCGGACCGGACCGGAGCGGACCTGCCTCGCCGGACCGGACCGCGCCGGACCGGCCGTCGCACGACGGCCGGCCCGGGGCGGGAACCGTCCGGGCCCGGCACGCGGCGACCCGGTCCTCCCGGGCCCCGCCCCTCCTCACAAGCAGCCGAGCGCAGGTGTGTGGAGCGCGTAACCCCGTGTGATCACACGGTGTGACAGCCGCGTAATGGGATCTTCGTAGCGTCGGTGGAGCAAGGAACCGATCATCCGGAGGCCCGCTCGTGACCACGACCACCCAGCAGGTGCGGACGGTCTGCTCGTACTGCGGTGTCGGCTGCGGGATGGTCCTCGACATCAAGATGGGCCCCGACGGGCGGCGTACGGTCCTCAAGGCGTCCGGCGACAAGGCGCACCCCGCCAACTTCGGTCGCCTGTGCACCAAGGGCGCGACCACGGCGGACATGCTCGCCGCCCCCGGGCGGCTGGTCTCCGCCCTCGTGCGCGCCGAACGCGGGGCGCAGGCCGAACCCGCCCCGGTGGACGCCGCGATCGCCGAGACGGCCCGGCGGCTGCGAGCGGTGATCGACGAGCACGGCCCGGACGCCTTCGCCTTCTACGTCTCCGGGCAGATGAGCCTGGAGGCCCAGTACCTGGCGAACAAACTGGCCAAGGGCTTCGTGCGGACCAACCAGATCGAGTCGAACTCCCGCCTGTGCATGGCCAGCGCGGGCACCGGATACAAACTGTCGCTGGGCGCGGACGGCCCGCCCGGTTCGTACCAGGACTTCGAGCACGCCGACGTCTTCCTCGTGATCGGCTCGAACATGGCCGACTGCCACCCCGTCCTCTTCCTCAGGATGATGGACCGGGTCAAGTCGGGCGGCGCCAAGCTGATCGTCGTCGACCCGCGGCGCAGCGCGACCGCCGACAAGGCGGACCTGTTCCTGCCGGTCCGCCCCGGGACGGACCTGGCGCTGCTCAACGGCCTGTTGCACCTGTTGCACGAGAACGGGCACACCGACGCCGGGTTCATCGCCGCGCGCACCGAGGGGTGGGAGGCGATGCCGGAGTTCCTCGCCGACTACCCGCCGGCCTCGGTCGCCGACATCACCGGTGTCCCGGAGGACGACATCCGCGAGGCGGCCAGGCTCATCGGCGAGGCCGGGGAGTGGATGAGCTGCTGGACGATGGGCCTGAACCAGTCGACGCACGGCACCTGGAACACCAACGCGCTGGTCAACCTGCATCTGGCGACGGGTGCGATCTGCCGGACCGGCAGCGGTCCGTTCTCGCTGACCGGCCAGCCCAATGCCATGGGCGGCCGGGAGATGGGCTACATGGGCCCGGGGCTGCCCGGCCAGCGGTCGGTGCTCGTCGACGACGAACGCGCCTTCGTCGAGGAACTGTGGGACCTGCCCCCGGGCACGGTCCGCGAGGACGGCGTCGGCCAGGGCACGATCGAGATGTTCCGGAAGATGGCGGACGGGGACATCAAGGCGTGCTGGATCATCTGCACCAATCCCGTCGCCTCCGTGGCCAACCGGAGAACCGTCATCGAGGGTCTGGAGCGGGCCGAGTTCGTCGTCGCCCAGGACGTGTTCGCGGACACCGAGACGAACGCGTACGCCGATGTCGTCCTGCCGGGCGCCCTGTGGACGGAGACGGAGGGCGTCCTCGTCAACAGCGAGCGCAACCTCACCCTCGCCCGGCCCGCGGTGGAGCCGCCCGGGGAGGCGATGGCGGACTGGCGGATCATCGCCGCCGTCGCCCGCGCGATGGGCTACGAACGGGGTTTCTCGTACGACAGCGCGGAAGACGTCTTCGAGGAGATCAAGCGCGCCCACAACCCGAAGACCGGCTACGACCTGCGGGGCGTGACCTACGAACGGCTGCGGTCCACCCCGGTGCAGTGGCCCGCCGCCGACGAGGACGGGCCCGACCGCAACCCGATCCGCTATGTGGCCGAGGACGGCGGCGGTCCCGTCTTCCCCACGGCGAGCGGCCGGGCGGTCTTCCACGCCCGTCCGCACCTCCCCGCGGCCGAGATGCCGGACGACGACTACCCGTACGTCCTCAACACCGGGCGTCTGCAGCATCAGTGGCACACCCTCACCAAGACCGGCAGGGTCGCCAAGCTCAACAGGCTCGACCCCGGGCCGTTCGTGGAGCTGCACCCGGACGACGCCGCCGCGCTCGGTGTCACGGGCGGCGACTCGGTGGAGGTCGCGTCGCGGCGCGGGCGAGCCGTGCTGCCCGCCGTGGTGTCCGACCGGGTACGGCCGGGCTGCTGCTTCGCGCCCTTCCACTGGAACGACCTGTTCGGCGAGTACCTCAGTGTCAACGCCGTCACCAACGACGCGGTCGACCCCCTCTCGTTCCAGCCCGAGTTCAAGGTCTGCGCGGTGTCACTGACGAAGGTGGCGACCCCGGTCTCCGTCGCGGCACTGACTCCGGCCGCCCCCGAGGCCCTCCCCGGCACCACGGCGCCTGCCCCCTCCGTGCCGCACCCGCCGACCGCGCCGCCCGCGGCCGCGGGCGCCTTCGGGTACGAGCCCGCTCCACCGCCGGTGCTGGCGGAGCACGAGCGTCAGTACCTGGTCGGCTTCCTCGCCGGGATCGAATCGGGTGCTCCCGGTGTGCCGGTGCTGCCGCCGGGCGCGCCGTTCAGCCCCGCGCACGCCTTGTGGGTGAACGGCGTCCTGGCGGGCATGTACTCCCGAGCCGTCCCGGCGGTGGCCCTCCCGGCCGCGGCGCCGGCCGCCTCCGTCCGGGAGGTCGTCGTCCTGTGGGCCTCGCAGACCGGCAACGCCGAGGAGTTCGCCGCGGCCGCCGCCGACCGCCTCACGTCGACCGGGCACCGGACCACCCTCGTCGACATGGACGACGCCCACCCGGGCGAACTGCCCGACGGGGCCGACATCCTCCTGATCACCAGCACGTTCGGTGACGGTGACGCCCCCGACAACGGCACCGGCTTCTGGGAGGCCCTGGCCGCGGCCGACACGCCTCGGCTGGAGGGAGTGCGCTACGCGGTCCTGGCGTTCGGCGACTCCTCCTACGACGACTTCTGCGGCCACGGTCGCCGCCTCGACCTGCGTCTGGACGAGCTGGGCGCCGTACGGCTGGCCCCGCGCACGGACTGTGAACCCGACTACACGCCCTCGGCCACGGCCTGGCTCGACCAGGTCCTCGCCTCGCTGACCGACACCACGCAGGCGGCGGCGCCCTCCGCGCCAGCGTTCGCGCCGACGCCGACGCCCGCTCCGCCGTCGGTGTCCCCTTCCCGGGCGGGCAAGCCCGCCCCCGTCACGACCCGGCTCACCGGCAACCGGTTGCTCAGCCTGCCCGGCGCGGGCAAGGAGGTCCGCCGCTTCACCTTCGACACCCGGGACAGTGCCACGCCCCTCGTCTACGAGGCGGGGGACGCCCTCGGTGTCCGGCCGGTCAACTCCCCGGACCTGGTCACGGAGTGGCTGGCCACCACCGGGCTCGACGCCCTGTCCGAGGTGGACCTGGACGGCACCGGGCGGGTCCCGCTCCACGAAGCCCTGCACCAGTGCCTGGACATCACCCGCGTCACCCCGGACCTGTTGCGCTTCGTCGCCGACCGCACCCATGACCGTGCGCTGAAGAAGCTGCTGCGCCCCGACAACAAGGACGAGCTGGCCAAGTGGTCCTGGGGCCGCCAGGCGGTCGACGTGATCGCCGAACACCCCGTGCGGGTGAGCGCCCAGGAGTGGGCCGACGTGCTCAAGCCGCTCCAGCCTCGCCTGTACTCCATCTCGTCGAGCCCGCGCGTCGACCCCCATCTCGTCTCGCTCACGGTCTCCGTCGTCCGGTACGAGAACCCGGCCGGGCGGCCGCGTCAGGGCGTCTGCTCGCCCTTCCTCGCCGACGCGGCCCCCGGGACGCCGGTGCCGGTCTTCGTCCGGTCCGCCCCGCGGTTCCGGCCGCCGGCCGACCCGGCCACGCCGATGGTGATGGTGGGTCCCGGCACCGGGATCGCGCCCTTCATCGGCTTCCTGCACGAGCGCCGCGCCCTTGGCCATCGCGCGCCCAACTGGCTGTTCTTCGGCGAGCAGCACCGGGCGACCGACTTCTACTACGAGGACGAGCTGACCGCGTTCCTCGCCGACGGCACCCTCAGCCGTCTGGACACCGCCTTCTCGCGCGACCAGCGCGCCAAGGTGTACGTCCAGGACCGGATGCGCGAGCACGGCCCCCAGCTGTGGTCCTGGCTCCAGGAGGGAGCGCACTTCTATGTGTGCGGGGACGCCTCCCGCATGGCCAAGGACGTCGACCGGTCGCTGCGGGACATCGCCACCACCCACGGCGGCCTCAGCGCGGAGGGGGCCGCCGCGTACGTCAAGCAACTGGCCGCGGAGAAGCGGTACGTGCGTGACGTGTACTGACGGTCCGCGCGACCGCCGGTGACGCCGGCGCCGGACCGGCGTCGGGGCTCCGGCCGACGGACGCACGCGGGCCGTCCCGCGCCAGGGTCACCTCGTCCCTCGTCGCTCGCGGTCAGGGCGATTCGCCGGCGAGCCGGACCGGGACGAGGCCGAGGTCGACGGGTGCCGCCGGTGGCCCGTCCCGTCGGACGGCGGCCAGCAGTTCGGGGAGCTGCGGCGGCCACAGCTGCTCCACGGCGTCCGCCAGGTCGTCGGGCGACCACCATCTCCCCCGGAGAATCCCGTCCGCCGCATGGGCCGCGCCGAGTTCACCGGTCAGGTCCCGGCGGGGCCCGTACGCGAGGAAGATGTGCTCGTGCTGGCGGACCGGCACCCCGGCCCGGGTGAAGTCGTGTTCCCACAGGCAGAGCAGCGTGCCGTCGAGTTCGATGTCCGTCCAGCCGGTCTCCTCGCGCAACTCGCGCCCGACCGCTTCGAGCGGCGTCTCGCCCGGGTCCATCCCGCCGCCCGGCAGGGCCCAGTGGACGCCGACCTCCTCGTTGTCGTACCGGAACATGAAGACGGCTCCGGTCGGGTCGAGGACCACGACTCTGGCCGCCTGTCTGGGTGTCCGCATCACCTCACCCTGGCAGAGGCCGCCAGCACTGTCGATCGGCGAAGGAGACAGGATGTGGCCGGTCCCGCGCCGCGCCCCGCGTACCGTCCGGCGTCCATCCGGCCACCCACTCGACCCGGCCTCAACTAGCCTTTTCCATAACGGTGTTGGGTCTGATCACGGATCCGACGGCGAGGCCCGCCGACAACCCCCCAGGGTTGTCGGACGTCGTCCCTCAGGCCCACGCGCGTCCGCTCCCCTGGCCCGGCCCGCATTCGATCAGGGAGGAGACCTTCCCATGGGTCTGCCGGCCGTCACCTCGTATCCGATGCCCGCCATCTCCGCGGTCCCCGTGTCCCCGCCGCCCTCGGCGATCGACCCGTCCCGCGCGGCGCTGCTGATCCACGACGTGCAGAACCACTTCGTCGACGCCTTCCCGGCGGAGTGCTCTCCCGTCGTGGAACTCATCGACAACATCTCCACGCTGCGCGAACTCGCCGGAACACTCGGCACACCGGTCGTGTTCAGCGCCGAACCCGCCCCGCGGGAACCAGACATGCCCGGGGTGGCGAACGGGATCTGGGGCCCCGCCGACAGGGGGCCCGGGCCCGACGCCGCCGGCATCGTCGGACAGCTCGCCCCCCGAACGGGTGAGGACGTCCTGATCAACACCCGTCACAACGCGTTCCTGCGCAGCCATCTCGGCCGGCTGCTGCGTTCCACCGGGCGCGACCAGCTGATCCTCTGCGGAGTACGGGCCCATCTCGGCATCCTGCTGACCGCGGCCGACGCCTTCGTGAACGACATCCAGCCCTTCGTCGTCGCCGACGCGGTCGCCGACCTCAGCGCCGAGGACCACGCCATGGCACTGCGCTGGGTCGCCCGCACCGGCGTCGTGTGCGCCACCGACCAGTTGCTGCGCGAGTTGCTGCACGGCGGCGCGGCGCAGGACCGGAGGGCGTGTCCGCCTCAGGAGCAGCGGCGGCCCGGATAGCCGTCGCTCTCGGGTACGCCCGCCGCGCGCATCCGGCCAAGGACCTCGCGCAGGGTCGCCTCGTCGTCGATCAGCCAGGGGCAGTTGACGTCCCTGTCGAACACCATGGCCTCCGGCGTGGTGTTCCAGATCACCCATCGCAGCGGGTCCGGTGACGGCTCCGCCAGGTCCGCGTAGGGATCGGTGCCCTCCGTCCGTGCGTTCACGGCGTCGCCTCCTCGGTCTCCCGGCCGTCGACGAAGGTCGCGACCACCTCGATGTCACCGATGGCCGAGGTCTCGACGTCTCGCGGATCGTCGCCGAGTACGACCAGGTCGGCGTGCTTCCCCGGGGTCAGGCTGCCCAGGGTGTCCTCCCAGTGGCAGGCGTGGGCTCCGGCGACCGTGTAGGCGTGCAGCGCCTCCTCCACGGTGATGCCCTCGTCGGGGCCGATCGTGTTGCCCGATCCGGAGGCCCGCTCGACCATGAACTGGACGGCCCGCAAAGGGGATCCGTCCGTGACGGGCCGGTCCGAGCTGCCCACCAGGGTGACGCCGTGGTCCAGGAAGCCTTTCCCCCGGTACAGCCAGGGGGCCCGCTCCAGGCCCATGATCGCGGCGTAGTCGTCGCCGAAGGAGCGCAGGAAGTTCGGCTGGACGACCGCGAGCACGCCGAGCCGTGCGAACCGGGCCAGTTGGTCGGGCCGGACGAGACCGGCGTGTTCGACGCGGTGCCGCGCGTCGGGGCGCGGCCGGACGCGCTGGGCCCGTTCCAGCGCGTCGAGGGCGACATCGACCGCCCGGTCCCCGATAGCGTGGACGGCGAGCTGCCAGCCGGCCAGGTGCCCGTCGACGATCGCCTCCGCGAGCACTTCGGGATCGTCCTGCAACTGACCGGCGTGGTCGAGCCCTTCGTAGGGTCTGCCCAGTGCGGCGGTGCGCGCCATCATGCCGCCGTCGGTGTAGACCTTGAGGGCTCCGACCGACAGCCACGCGTCACCGAACCCGGTGCGCAGGCCGAGGTCCAGGGCACGTGGAATGCCGTCGGCCGGGTGGGCGGCGACCGGGTGCAACCGGTCCGCGGCCACCATCAACTGCACCCTCAGGGGCAGTCTGCCGGTGTCGCGGGCGAGTTGGTAGGCGCCCAGCTCGACCGGGCTGTGGCCGAACAGGGCGCCTCCGATGCCGGCTTCGGCGCAGGCCGTCACTCCCTCGGCCAGGCAGCCCCGGGCGGCACGCCCGATCGCGTCCGCGAGGTCCTCCTGGGAGCGGGGCAGGCACAGGGCCCGTGCGGCACCCATCGCGGCCTCGGCGAGGAAGCCGTCCTCGTGCGGGAGTTCGGCGGGCAGCAGGTCCAGGACGGCGGTGTTGACCACACAGCCGTGTCCGGAGTCGTGCATCAGGAACACCTTGCGCCCGTCGCCGGCCTTGTCCAGTTCCGCGGCGGTCAGATGGCGCCCCAGGGCTCGTTGGTCGTACCCCGCGAGGTGCGCCCAGCCGCCCTCGGGAACTCGGGCCACGGCTCCGGCCACGGCGTCGAGCACCTGCTCCACGCTGTCGCAGGAGGCGATGCTCGGCGTCCCGGCCTTGAAGCCGGTCCAGGCCATGTGGACATGGCTGTCGATGAACCCGGGCAGCACGGTGGCGCCCTGGAGGTCCACCACCCTGCGGGCCGGCAGCGAGGTCACCGCCTCGTCCAGGCCCACGATCCGGCCCCGCCAGATCCCGAGGTCGTGGGCCACGGGACGGGCGGGGTCCATCGTGACGAAGCGTGCGTTCGTCAGTCGAGTACAGAGCATCGCCCGGGTCAGCCCGTCCGCTTCATGGACTCCACGAGGCTCTTGGGGCGCATGTCCGTCCAGTTGGTCTCGATGTGGTCCAGGCACTCGCGGCGCGGGCCCGGGCCGTGGACGACGGTCCAGCCGGCCGGGACGTCGACGAAGTCGGGCCACAGGCTGTACTGGCCCTCGTCGTTGACGAGTACGCGGTAGAGGCCTTCGGGGTTCTCGAACGGGTTGGTCATCGGGTCTTCCTCACGATCTGTCGGGGGTCGGGAACTTCAGGGTGCGGGAGGCGGGGTCGGGAGCGGACGGGTCGGGGGTTCGGCACGGTGGGGGGTCAGGGGGATACCGGCCCCCGGGGGTTGCGGCCGGCGTCCGGGGCCGCGGCCCGGGTCACCAGGGCGCGGAGCGCGCGGAACCAGGTCTGCGCCAGGTCGCGGACCGACTCCTCGGGAAGCACGCCCGGGGCGAAGGTCCAGTGGGCGGAGAGTTCGGGACCGGTGGGCAGGTCCTCGGTCAGGGCGTTGACGGTGAGGGCGTGGGACAGGGGCATCCGCGGATCGCCGTCCAGGTCCGCCGCGTCGTCCTCGGGGGCGTACGACCAGTCGGTGGCCTCGGGGACGCCGAACCGGCCCATGTAGTTGAACTCGATCTGCGGGCGGGCGAGTCGGGCCAGGCCGGGACCGGTGACCGGATTGAGATGGCGCAGCAGACCGTGGCCGACGCCAGCCGTGGGGAGGGCCGCCAGGTGGTCCCTGATCCGTGCCAGGGCCCGGTCGAGCGCGGTACCGCCCGCGAGGGCGTCGGTCAGGTCGAGGGTGCCGGGGTCGAGCCGGACGGGGACGACGCTGGTGAACCAGCCGACGGTGCGGGACAGGTCGGCGTCGCCCGCGAGTTCCTCCTCGCGGCCGTGGCCCTCCAGGTCGACCAGCACGGCGCCGCCGGAGTCCTCGCCACCGGTGTCCCCGGTCGTGCTCCGCCGCCCGCGCCAGTCGGCGACGGCCACCGCGAGGCCGGTGAGGAGCACGTCGTTGAGGGTCCCGCCGAGGACGCTCGGCACCCGGCCGAGCAGCGGTTCCGTGATGTCCGCGGGCAGGGTGAGGGACAGGCTCCGCGAGGTCTCGGTGACGTCGAGCCGCGGGTCGAGCGCCCGGGTCAGGGGCAGTTCGGGGGCGTCGGCCAGGATCGAGGTCCACAGCGGCAGTTCGTCCTCGCGGGCCGGATCGGCGGCCCGTTCGGCGAGCAGCCGCGACCAGCGGCGGAACGACAGGTCGACGGGGGCCAGGTCCGGGGTGCGGCCGGCCGTGACGTCCTGCCAGGCGGCGGCCAGGTCCGGCAGCAGGACGCGCCAGGACACGCCGTCGACGACCAGGTGATGGATGAGCAGGAGCAGCCGTCCGGGGGTGTCGGGGCCGGCGTCGAACCAGACGCCTTGCACCATGCGTCCGGCGTCCGGGTCGAGCCGGTCCTGTGCGGCGCGGGCGTGCTCGGTGACGGCCGCGCGCAGGGTGGGCTCGTCGGCGCCGGCCACCTCGACCCGCGCCAGCCAGGACGCGACGTCCTGGCCGCCGGGCTCGGGCACCTGGAGCGACCACTTTTCGGCGCCCGCGGTCCCGGTCCGTTCCAGTCGTGCCCGGAGCAGGTCGTGCCGGTCCGTGAGTGCCTGGAGGACCAGGTGCAACGCGGCCAGGTCCAGGGCTGCGGGTGTCTGGACGAACGCGACCTGGTGGTAGCGCGCGATCGGACCGCCCTGTTCCCGCAGCGCGTGCATGATCGGGGTCAGCGGCACGGTGCCCGATCCGTCGTCGCGGGCCGGGCGTCCGGCGTCCGGGCCCAGCTCCACGGCGACGGCGGCCAGGGCGGCGACCGTCCGGTGCTGGAAGACCTGGCGCGGGGTGACGCGCAGTCCCGCGGCGCGGGCCCTGCTGACCAGTTGCATGGCGACGATGCTGTCGCCGCCGAGGGCGAAGAAGTCGTCGTCGGCGCCGATCCCGGGAAGCCCCAGTACCTCGGCGAACCGGGCGCACAGGGCCCGTTCGACGTCGTTCGCGGGCGGCCGTCCGCCGACCGTGCGGGTGAACTCCGGGACGGGCAGCGCCTTGCGGTCGAGCTTGCCGTTGGAGAGCAGGGGCAGTTCGTCCAGGACGAGCACGGCGGCCGGGACCATGTAGTCCGGCAGGACGGCGGCCACGTGCGCGCGCAGGCCCGCCGGTTCCGGGACCGGGGCGCCCTCGGCGGGAACGACGTAGGCGACGAGTTGCCTGACCCTCGGGCGGTCCTCACGGGCCACGACCACGACCTGCCCGACCTCTTCGTGCCGGTCCAGCACAGCCTCGATCTCCGTGAGTTCGATGCGGAATCCACGGATCTTGACCTGGTCGTCGGCGCGTCCGAGGTAGTCGAGCCGGCCGTCGTCGCTCCAGCGGGCCAGGTCGCCGGTGCGGTACATCCGGGTACCCGGTGCACCGTAGGGGTCGGCGACGAACCGTTCGGCACTCAGGTCGGGCCGGCCCAGGTAGCCGCGGGCCAGTCCCGCTCCCGCGAGGTACAACTCGCCTGTCACGCCGGGCGGTACGGGCCGCAGGGCGGCGTCCAGCACATAGGCGCGGGTGTTGCCGACCGGGCGGCCGACCAGGGGCCGGTCGCTCTCGCCCACACGTGCCGCGAGCGTGTCGACGGTGGCCTCGGTGGGTCCGTAGAGGTTGAACGCGACGGTGGACTCCAGGGCTCCCAGTTGGCTCCACAGGGCGTCGGGCACGGCCTCGCCGCCGACGCCGACCACCGCGAGCGGGCAGGCGCCGTCCGTGATCAGACCCGTGTCGGCCATCTGCGCCAGGAAGGAGGGCGTGACCTCGATGAAGTCCAGGCCCTGGGACCGGATCGCCTCGGCCGTCAGCTCCGGGTCGCGCCGGGTCTCGTCGTCCAGGACGTGCAGGGCGTGTCCGTCGAGCAGCCACAACTGCGGCTGCCAGGAGGCGTCGAAGGAGAACGACCAGGCGTGGCCGACCCGCAGCCTACGGCGGCCGGTGAGGGACTTGGCGAGGTCGTGGAGCGTGCGCCGGTGACTGTGGAAGAGGTTGACCACGCCCCGCTGGGGGACCACCACGCCCTTGGGCCGCCCGGTGGAGCCGGAGGTGTAGATGACGTAGGCCGGGTGGTCCGGGTGCGGGCCGCCGGCCCGGTTGTCGGCGGGCTGACCGGCCAGGCGTACGGCGGTGCCGTCCCCGTCGAGGACCAGCCGCGGTACGTCGCTGTCGGGCAGGTGGGCGGCCAGCGCGGTGGTGGTGAGGACGAGCCGGGGCCGGGCGTCGTCGAGCATGGCGAGGACGCGTTCCGCGGGCAGGTCCGCGTCGATGGGCAGATAGGCCGCGCCGGACTTCATCACCGCGAGGATCGCCGCGATGAAGTCCGCCGTGCGAGGCAGTGACAGGGCGACGATCTCCTCGGGGCCCGCTCCGTGTTCTGCGAGCAGTCCGGCGATCCGGTTGGCGCGCTCGTTCAGTTCGGCGAAGCTCCAGGTGACGGTGCCCGAGACCACCGCGACCGCGTCCGGGGCGGTGGCGGCCTGTGCCTCGAAGAGTTCCGGTACGGTCGCCGGCGCGCCCGGGGCGGCGGGCAGCACCGTGTCGTTCCAGGTCTCCAGGACGGTGTGACGATCCTCGGGGGTGAGCAGGTCGATCCGGCCGAGCGGCTGTGTGGCGTCGGCGGTCATCGCCTCGAAGAGGCGGACCATCGCGGCGGAGATCCGCTCGACCATGGCCCGCTCGAACAGGTCGGTGCGGTACTCGGCGGTGAGGGTCAGCCGCTCGGCGGGCTCGACGGCCCAGGTGAACGGGTAGTGGGTCGAGTCCTGGTGGTCGCGCACCTCGGTGCGCAACCCGTCGTCGGACCCGAGACCGGGACCTCCGGCATCGGGATAGGACTCGAAGACGATGAGCGAGTCGAACAACTCTCCCAGTCCTGCGCTCCGTTGAATGTCGGACAGGCCGACGTGCTGATGGACGATCAGCCGCGACCACTCGTCCTGGAGGCGGTCCAGGAACGCGGACACCGGTTCCCGGTCGTCGACCCGGACCCGCACGGGCACGGTGTTGATGAACAGGCCGATCATCGACTCCACGCCGTCCAGCTCCGGCGGCCGTCCGGACACGGTGGCGCCGAAGACGACGTCGGCGCGTCCGGTGAGCCGGGACAGCAGGATGCTCCAGGCGCCCTGGACCAGGGTGTTGACGGTCAGACCGCGCGAGCGGGCGAGTTCCGTCAGCGCCTCGGTCAGCGCCGGGGTCAGTGATGTGGTGAGCGTCTCGGGTACCGCCGGGGTCCGGCCGGGGTCGGCGGGCACGAGGTGGGTGGGCTCTTCCAGGCCGTCCAGCGCCGCCGCCCAGGCCGCGGTGGAGGCCGCGGCGTCTTGGCGGCCGAGCCAGGACAGGTAGTCGCGGTACGGCGCCGGGGCGGGGAGTTCAATGCCCGCGTACAGCTCGGACAGCTCGCGCATCAGCCGCGGAACCGACCAGCCGTCCAGCAGCAGGTGCTGGTGGGACAGGACCAGCCGATGGGCCGCTGGTCCGACCTTGACCAGCATCAGGCGCAGCAGCGGGGGCTCGGCGGGGTCGAACCGGCGCCGCTCCTGGGCCAGGCAGCGGCTCCACCGTTCCTCGCGCGCGGCCTCCTCCTGTTCCGAGAGGTCGAGCTGCCGCCAGGGCAGTACCGCCGTGCGTGGGACCACCGCGACGGGACGGCCGGAGGCGAGGTAGCGGAAGCCGGCGCGGAGGTTGCCGTGCCGGTCGAGCAGTGCCTGACCGGCACGGCGCAGCCGCCCGGTGTCCAGCGGGCCGTCGAGGTCGTAGGACACCTGGACGGTGTAGACGTCGGGGCCGTCGGCGCCGGAGTCGAACGAGGCGTGGAACAGCAGGCCCGCCTGGAGGGGCGACAGCGGCAGGACCTCGGCGGCGCCGAGCCCGGAGAGTTCGGCGCGTTCGTCCTCGGTGAGGGCCGCGAACAGTTCCGTGTCGGACAAGGTGCCCGCGGCACCGTCCAGGTCGGCGGCGACGGCGGCCAGGCCCGCCGCCGTCTTGTGCCGGAACACGTCGCGGGGGCTGATCGCCAGTCGTGCCGCCCGCGCGCGGGCGACGAGTTGCATCGCGACGATGCTGTCGCCGCCGAGCGTGAAGAAGTCGTCGTCGACGCCGACCCGTTCGAGGCCGAGGACGGCCGCGAACAGGCCGCACAGCACCTCCTCCCGCGCGGTGCGCGGCAGGGTGTCGGAGGTCTCGGTGGTGAAGTCGGGTGCGGGCAGGGCCCTTCGGTCGAGCTTGCCGTTCGGGGTGAGCGGCAGCGCGTCGAGGGGGACGAAGGCGGCCGGGACCATGTGTTCGGGCAGGACGGCGGCGAGGTGGGCGCGCAGGTCCGGGGTCGCCGGTGTCCGGCCGGGGGCCGGGACGACGTACGCGACGAGCCGTTGTCCGCGGGCGACGACGGCGGCGTGGGCCACCGCCTCGTGCCGGGAGAGCACGGCCTCGATCTCGCCGGGTTCGATGCGGAAGCCGCGGATCTTGACCTGGTCGTCGGTGCGGCCGAGATATTCGACCACGCCGGCCGGGGTCCAGCGGGCGAGGTCGCCGGTGCGGTACATGCGCGTGCCGGGCTCGCCGTACGGATCGGCGACGAAGCGTTCGGCGGTCAGCCCCGGGCGGTCGAGGTATCCCCGGGCGAGCTGGACGCCCGCGAGGTACAACTCCCCGGCGACGCCGGGCGGGACCGGTCGCAGGGCCCCGTCCAGGACGTACACGCGGGTGTTCCACACCGGTCGGCCGATCGGGACGGTGGCGGCGCCGGACGGCACCTGGAGCGCGGTGACGTCGACGGACGCCTCGGTCGGGCCGTACAGGTTGTGCAGGTCGGCCGGGAGGAGCGAGTGGAAGCGGTCGGCGAGATCGGCGGGCAGGGCCTCACCGCTGCACATCACCCGGCGCAGTGCGGTGCATCGCGCGGCCGAGGGCTCGTCCAAGAAGGCGCGGAGCATGGAGGGGACGAAGTGCACGGTGGTGACGCCCTGTTCCTGGATCAGCGCGGCCAGGTACGTCGGGTCCTTGTGTCCGTCCGGTCGGGCGAGGACCAGGGTCGCCCCGGTGATCAGTGGCCAGAGGAACTCCCACACCGACACGTCGAAGCCGGCGGGAGTCTTCTGCAGGACACGGTCCGCACCCGTCAGCCCGTACGCGTCCTGCATCCACAGCAGACGGTTGACGATGCCCTGGTGCGGTACCACCACGCCCTTGGGTCGCCCGGTCGAGCCGGACGTGTAGATGACGTAGGCCGGGCTCAACGGGTCGTAGGAGAGCGGGAGTTCCCCCTCGGGCCCGTCCGGCAGCGCCCCGTCGACGACGCACACGGGGCGGGCGTCGTCCAGCATGAGCGCGAGCCGCTCCGGCGGGTGGTCCGCGTCGAGCGGCAGATAGGCGGCTCCGGCGCGCTGCACCGCGAGCAGGGCGACGACGAGGTCGGCCGAGCGCGGCAGCGCGAGGGCCACCGTGCGGTCCGGTCCGGCGCCGAGACCAGCCAGCACGCGTGCGGTGTGCTCGACCCGGGCGTCCAACTCCGCGTAGGTCAGGCGCACTTCGCCGAGGACCACCGCGGGGGCGTCGGGTGTCCTGGCCACTTGGGCACGGAACAGCTCCGGGAGGGTGGTCGGGCGCGTCTCGTGTGCGGTGGCGTTCCACCGTTCGACGACGAGCAGGCGCTCGGGCCCGTCCATGACGTCGAGGTCCCGCACGGGGCGGGCCGGGTCGGCGGCCACCTGCTCCAGCAACCGGACCAGCCGTCGGGCGAGCCGTTCGGCCGTGGCGTGGTCGAACAGGTCGGCGCTGTACTCGATCCAGCCCTGGATGCCCGCCCCTTCGCCCTGTTCGATGAAGTCGAAGCTCAGGTCGAACTTGGCGCTCCGCTGTCCGAGCGGTTCGCGTCGCGCGGTCAGGCCCGGGAGGTCCGGGGTACCGCCCGGCTCGTTCAGATGGACGACCATGACCTGGAAGAGGGGGTGGCGGGCGAGGGAGCGTTCCGGGTTGAGGGCCTCGACCAGCCGCTCGAAGGGCAGGTCCTGGTGGTCGTAGGCCGCGAGGTCGGTCTCCCGTACCCGGTGCAGGAGTTCGGTGAAGCCGGGGGCGCCGGACAGGTCGGTGCGCAGCACCAGCGAGTTGACGAAGAACCCGACCAGGTGCTCCAGTCCCTCGTCGCCGCGCCCGGAGACGGGTGCCCCGAGGGGGATGTCGTCCCCGGCGCCTAGCCGGTGGAGGAGCGCGGCCACGGCGGCCTGGGCGACCATGAACATGCTCGCGCCCTCACCGCGGGCCAGTTCGCGCAGCGCCCGTTCCAGCCGCGGGGGGACGGTGAACCCGACGGTGCCGCCCTCGTGGCCGGACTCGCGGGGGCGCGGCCGGTCGGTGGGCAGGATGAGTTCCTCGGGGAGGCCGCGCAGCCGCTCGGTCCAGTGGGCGAGCAGTTCGTCGCCGCTCGCCGCCAGGAGGTCGTCCTGCCAGAGGGTGTAGTCGGCGTAGGTGGCGGGCAGCGGCGCCCAGTCGGGGGCACGGCCGGCCGTGCGGGCCGCGTAGGCGGTGCCCAGGTCGGCGAGCAGCGGCCGGTCCGACCATTCGTCGGTGGCGATGTGGTGGAGCAGGAGCAGCAGGATGTGCTCGTCCGGAGCCGTCTCGAACAGGGTGACGCGCAAGGGGGGTTCGGTCGCGAGGTCGAAGCCGTGGGCGGCGACTTCGGCGAGGCGGTCGGCCGGCTCGGTGGCGATGGTGGGCCGGGCCCGCTCCGGTTCGAGGACGTGCTGGTACGGCAGGCCGTCGGCGTCGGTGGGGAAGACCGTGCGCAGGGTGGCGTGCCGGGCGACGAGGTCGCACACCGCCGCTTCGAGGGCGGCGCGGTCCAGGGTGCCGGTGAGGCGCCAGGCGGACGGGACGGTGTAGGCGGTGCTCGGTCCGTCGACCTGGTGGAGCAGCCACAGCCGGCGCTGGGCGGAGGAGAGGGGCAGCCGTTCGGGGCGGGTCCGGGCGGCGGTCGGCGCGGGCCGGGCGGCCGTTCGCGTCTCGTCCAGCCGGGCGGCGAGCCGGGCCGGCGTCGGCGCGTCGAAGACCGTACGCAGGGACGCCTCGGTGTCCAGGGCGGCACGGACCCGGCTGACCAGGCGCATCGCCAGCAGCGAGTGACCGCCGAGCGCGAAGAAGTCGTCGTCGACGCCGACGCGGTCCACGCCCAGCACGGCGGCGAACTGCTCGCACAGCACCTCTTCGCGGGGGGTGCGGGGCAGCCGCCCGCCGGCCGTCGCCGTGAGGTCCGGGGCGGGCAGCGCGGCACGGTCCAGCTTGCCGCTGGTCGTGCGGGGCAGCGCGCCGAGCGGAACGAACGCGGCGGGCAGCATGGGTGCGGGCAGGACGGCGGACAGGTGGGCGCGCAGTGCCGCCGGGTCGATCGTCGCGGACGCGGCGGGAACGGCGTACGCGACGAGGCGCCGCGTGCCGGGAGTGTCCTCGCGGACGACGACGGCGGCCGCCGCGACGTCCGGATGGGCGGTGACGGCGGATTCGATCTCGCCGGGTTCGATGCGGAAGCCGCGCAGCTTGACCTGCTCGTCGGCGCGGCCGAGGAACTCCAGGGTGCCGTCGGCGCGGCGCCGGGCGAGGTCGCCGGTGCGGTACATGCGGGCGCCGGGGGCGCCGTGCGGGTCGGCGGTGAAACGTTCGGCGGTGAGGGCCGGGCGGCCCAGGTAGCCGCGGGCCAGGCCCGCCCCCGCGAGGTACAGCTCGCCGGGGACGCCCGCGGGAGTGGGCCTCAGCCGGTCGTCGAGGACATGGGCGCGGATGTTGTCGAGCGGTGCGGCCCAGGCGGCGCGTCCGGTACGGCCTCCGTGCCAGCCGTACGCGTCGACGGCGCACTCGGTGGGCCCGTACAGGTCGTGGACGGCGGTGCCGGGCAGGTCGTTCAGCCGTTGCCACAGCGCGGCGGGGGTGGCCTCGCCGCCCACCGCGATCACGGCGGGGATCCGGCTGCCGGGGGCGAGGAAGCCGTGGTGGAGCAGTTCGCCCAGATAGGTCGGGGTGAGGTCGACGAAGTCGATGGCGCGGTCGTCCAGGGTGGCGAGCAGGGCGGCCGGGTCGAGCAGGGTGGCCTCGTCGACGACGTGCAGTTCGTGTCCGGCGAGCAGCCACAGCAGGGGTTCCCAGGACCCGTCGAAGCTGAAGGAGGCCGCGTGGACCGCCCGCAGGACGTCCCGGCCGGTGTCCTCGACGGCCGGTGCGATCAGATCGCGCAGATGGGAGGCGAACAGGTTGGACAGACCGCGGTGGGTGCCGATCACGCCCTTGGGGGTGCCGGTGGAACCGGAGGTGTAGATCGTGCAGGCGGCGGACTCCGGGTGGTACGGCCGGGGCGGCGTGTGGTCACCGGACGGCAGGGGGCCGTCCAGCAGCAGCCGCTCCACGTGGTCCGGCTCGGGCAGCCGGTCGGCCAGTTCGGCCGTGGTGAGCAGGCAGACCGGGGCCGCGTCGGTGAGCATGTGCTCCAGCCGGTGGGCCGGGTGTTCCGGGTCGAGGGGCAGATAGGCGGCTCCCGCGCGGAGTACGCCGAGGACGGCGGGCACCATCTCGTGCCGGGGCAGGGCCAGGGCCACCACCGTGCCTTCGCCCGCGCCGTGTTCGAGCACCAGGGCGGCGACGGCGTCGACACGGGCGGACAGTTCGGCGAAGGTCAGGCTTCCGGCGGCCGTCACCAGGGCGGTCCGCGCGGGGTGGGCCGTCGCCGTGGCGGCGAACAGCTCGGGCACGCTCCGTGTCTCCACCGGCCGGGCGGTGTCGTTCCAGGCCCCCGCGGCGGCTTCCCGTTCGGCGTCCGTGAGCAGGTCGATCGCGGCGAGGGGCAGGTCCGGGGCGGTGGCGGCCCGGCGCAGCAGCAGGACGAGCCGTTCGGCGAGAAGCGCGGCGGTGTCCGGGTCCACCAGGTCGGTGGCGTACTCCAGGAGCAGGGTGACCCGGCCGCCGGCGCCCTCGTCGACGAAGGTGAGGTCGAGGTCGAACTTGGCCGTGCCGGTGTCCAGGTCGGACCACTCGGTGGGCAGGCCGAGCAGGTCCTGGTCGCCGTCGGGGCGGTAGTGGTAGCCCAGCATGACCTGGAACAGGGGATTGCGGCCGGCCACGCGCGGCGGGTTGAGCGCCTCCACGACCCGGTCGAAGGGCAGGTCCTGGTTCTCGAACGCCGCCAGGTCGGACTCCCTTACCCGGGACAGCAGTTGACGGAAGGTCAGTTCGGATCCGGACAGATCGGTGCGCAGGACCAGCGTGTTGACGAAGAAGCCGACCAGCTCGTCGAGCGCGCTGTCGGTGCGGCCCGCGATGGGCGCGCCGAGCGGGATGTCGTCACCCGCCCCGAGGCGGTGCAGGAGTGCGGCGGCGGCGGCCTGGAACAGCATGAACATGCTGGTGCCGGTCGTCCCGGACAGGTCGCGCAGCGCAGCGCCCACGTCCTCGGGCAGCTCGCGGCGCAAGGTGGCGCCGCGTCCGGTGGGCTCGGCGGGGCGGGGCCGGTCCAGGGGCAGGGTCAGTTCCTCGGGCAGCCCGCGCAGGGTGTCGGCCCAGTAGGCCAGTTGCCGCTCGCCGACCTGTTCCAGGAGGTCCGCCTGCCAGAGCGTGTAGTCGGTGTACTGCACGGGCAGCGGCGTGAGGTCCGGTTCGGCGCCGGCGGTCCGGGCGCTGTAGGCGGCGTTCAGGTCGGCCAGGAAGGGCCGGTCGGACCACTCGTCGGTGACGATGTGGTGCAGCACTAGGGCGACCACGCAGTCGTCGTAGGGGCCGTTCCCGGTCGCGGATCCCGTGCCCGTCGCGTCGCCCGGGCGCCTGCCCGCGCCGTCGCCCGCGTGCTCGCGTGCGCTCGGGCTCTCCGCCGTGGGCCGGAACACCGTTGCCCGCAGCGGCAGTTCACGCGCCAGGTCGAAGGGCCGGCGCTGCGCCGCCTCGATCAGCGTGGTCAGTTCGGCCTCCGCGCAGTCCCGCACCGTGAACGGGACCTCCGCCTCGGACGCGGGAAGGACGCGCTGATGCGGTTCGCCGTCGTGCTCCCCGAAGACCGTGCGGAGCGACTCGTGCCGCTCGACGACGTCGTGCAGCGCCCGCCGCAGGGCGACCGGGTCGAGGCCGCCGCGCAGCCGGAAGACGAGCGGGAAGTTGTAGGCGGCTTCGCCGCCGGTGATCCGCTCGACCAGCCACAGCCGGCGCTGGGCGGCGGAGAGCGGGACGCGTCCGGGCCGGTCGGCGACGGGAGCGACGGCGGGCCGCGCCAGGCGTCCGCCGTCCGCGCGGGCCGCGAGGAGTTCGGGCGTGGGAGCCTCGAAGAGGTCGCGGATCGCCAGCTCGGCGCCCAGTTCGGTGCGGGCCCGGCTGATCAACCGGGTGGCGAGAAGGGAGTGTCCGCCCAGGTCGAAGAAGCTGTCCTCGGCGCCGGCTCCGGGCAGTCCGAGGACTTCGGCGAAGAGCCGGCAGAGGACCTCTTCCCGCGGGGTGCGCGGGCCCCGGCCGGTGCCGAGCGCGACGGCCGGTTCGGCCTCGGGCAGTGCTCGGACGTCCAGCTTGCCGTTGTCGTTCATGGGGAGACGGCCGAGGGTGACGAAGGCCGCGGGCACCATGTAGTCGGGCAGCCGCGTCTTCAGGTCCTCCCGCACCCGCCGGATCAGGTTGTCCCTGTCGCGCGCGGCCGTCGGGGAGTTGGCGTACGGGGGTTCACCGCCACCGGGCCGGTAGAGCCCCACGGTCACCCGGGCACGCCCGTCCTCCCGGTCGTCCTGGTCCTCCCGTTCGTCTCTGCCCTCTCGGCCCTTTTCACCCTCTCGGTTCTCTCGGTTCTCGAGGATGAACACGGCTTCGTAGTAGCCGAGTTCACCGGACCACGTGGTGAGAACGCGGTAGCCGAGCGAGGCCCCGAGCGCGTGCAGCTCCTCCGGGTCCACTCCCCCGCCGGACCCCTCGGGGCCGACGGCTCCGCCCTCTTCCAGCGCCCGCTGCGCGGCGAGTTCACCGGCGGTGCGGGCGTCGGGAACCCCCGTGACACGGATCCGCTCCGGTCGCTCCGCGCGCAGCCACGCGCCGAGGTCGACGGACGGCCAGGCCGCGGCCGGGACCTCGGTGAGATCGACCGCGTCGGCGCCCTCGCGGTAGAGGACGGCGTCGTAACGGTGCCGGGTCAGCTCGTTGTGGTGGTGGCCGCGCTTGGTGCGCAGGTCGACACCGTGTCCGAGGGTGGTGAAGTAGTCGGGGTCGACCAGGAGTTCCTTCTCCAGCAGCAGACCGCGCTCGGCGGCCTTGCGTACGGCCTCCGGGTCGGCGTCCCGCGCCGCGCGGGTGAGCTGGATCGCGGTGTGGAAGGTGCGGGCGAGCCGCGGGTTGCGCACGTCACCGACGAACAGCGCGCCTCCCGGCCTCAGCAGGCGCATGGCGCCCTCGATGACCTCGGTGAGGTAGTCGAGGCCGGGGAAGTACTGGATGACGGAGTTGATGACGACGGTGTCGAAGTAGTCCTCGGGCAGGCCCTCGGTGTCATGGGCGGGCCGGCAGCGCAGTTCGACCTTGGCGGCCGACTCCGGTACCCGGAGCAGGTCTTCGCCGAGCTTGCGGATCACGGGGGCGGCGAAGTCGGTCGCCCAGTAGGCCTCCGTCTCCGGGGCCAGGCGCGACAGGAGCAGGCCGGAACCGACGCCGATCTCCAGGACTCGGCGGGGGCGCAGTTCCCGGATGCGGTCGACGGTCCGCTCCCGCCATTCGCTCATCTCCTCGAAGGGGATGGGCTGTCCGTCGTAGCTGCTGTCCCAGCCCGCGTAGTCCTCGGTGAGGACGGCGGTGCTGATCCGCTCGTACTCGTCGGAGTAGACGTCCTGCCATTCGCCGACATGTTCCCGCTCCGCCGACTCCCTTTCCGCACCGGAGCGTTCGGCGGGAACGACATAGCCGACGAGGCGCTGGGTGCCGGGCGCCGAGGGGTCGTCGCGGGCGATGACGGCGGCCTGCGCGACGCGGGGGTGCTGGACGAGGGCGGTCTCGATCTCGCCCAGCTCGACGCGGTGGCCGCGCACCTTGACCTGGTCGTCGGTGCGGCCGAGAAAGTCCAGGTTGCCGTCGGGGTTTCGGCGCACGAGGTCGCCGGTGCGGTACATGCGCTCGCCGGGTTCGCCGAACGGGTCGGCGACGAAGCGCTCCGCGGTCAGACCGGGCCGGTCGAGGTAGCCTCGGGCCAGGCCGATCCCCGCGATGTACAGCTCGCCGGGGACGCCTTCGGGCACCGGTCGCAGCCAGGGGTCCAGGATGTGTGCGCGGGTGCCGCGGATCGGGCGGCCGACGGTCGGGGTGGAGCTGTCGAGGGTGCCGCCGCCGAGGGTGTTGATGGTGTACTCGGTGGGGCCGTAGAGGTTGTAGCCGTAGGTTCCCCCGGTATCCCGGAGCCGGTTCCACACCGTCTCGGAGACCGCCTCGCCGCCCAGCAGGACGAGCGGCGGGCGGTGTCCTTCCAACAGGCCCTGTTCCATGAGGAGGTGGGCGTAGGTCGGGGTCACGTTCACGACGTCCACCCGGTGCGTCTCGCAGTAGGCGACCAGTGCCTCGGCGTCGCGCCGCAGCTCCTCGTCGCAGATGTGCACCTCATGGCCCTCGACCAGCCAGAGCAGTTCCTCCCATGACATGTCGAAGGCGAAGGACACGGTGTGCGCGATGCGCAGCCGTCGGCCGCCGGCCGAGGCGATGGCCGGGGCGAAGATCTCCTTCTGGTGGTTGAGCTGCATGTTCGTCAGACCGCGGTACGGGGTGACGACGCCCTTGGGCCGGCCGGTCGAACCGGAGGTGTAGATGACGTACGCCGGGTGTTCCAGGCTGAATTCCCGCCGGGGCAGGTCGCCCGGGAGCGAGGCCAGTTCGGCGACCACAGCCGGGTCGTCGAGGAGGACACGGAGGGTGTCCGGGGCGGCGTCCGTCAGCCGCGCCGAGACCGCGGCGGTGGAGACCAGCAGGACCGGGCGAGCGTCGTCGAGCATCGCCCTGAGCCGGTCGTCCGGGTGGTCCAGTTCCAGCGGCAGATACGCGGCACCCGTGCGCAGGACGGCGAACAGGGCGACGACCATGTCCAGGGAGCGGGGCAGGCCGAGGGCGACGACCCGTTCGGGCGCGGCGCCCCGGGCCAGCAGGAGCCGGGCGGTCCGGTTGACGCGTGTGTCGAGTTCGGCGTAGGTGAGGGTGGTGTCGCCGAAGACGAGGGCCGTGGTGCTGGGGGTGGCCGCCGCCTGGACGGCGAGCAGGTCGGCGACGGTGTCCTCGGGGTCGGGGACACGGCTCGCGGCCCGTTCGCGCTCCAGGGCCGCGTGCTCGGCGGGCAGCAGCGGGTCCAGGCCGCCCACGGGAGCGCTCAGGTCGTCGCCGAGCCGTTCCAGCAGCAGGGTGAAGCGGTCGAGGAGGGCCGCGGCCCGCGGGCGGTCGACGACGTCGGGCCGGTGGGCCAGCATGACCTGGATGCGGTGTCCCGGGGTGACGACGAGGTTGACCGGGTAGTGGGTGGCGTCGACGTTGGCGACGGCCGTGGCGCCGTGCCGGTCCGCCAGTTCGGCGAGCCGTTCCTCGGTGTCGCTGTTGCGCAGCACGAAGAGGGTGTCGAAGAGCCGCCGGTGGCCGGTCTCGGCCTGGAGGACGCCGAGGCCCAGGTACTCGTACGGCATCACGGCCAGCCGTTCGTCCTGGACCCGGCGCAGCAGGTCGAGCACCGGCTCGGCGGGGTCGTAGGCGATGCGGGCGGGGACGGTGTTGAGGAACATGCCGATGACGTGCTCGATGTCCGGCACCTCGCTCGGCCGCCCCGCGACGGTGGTGCCGAAGACGACGTCGGTACGGCCCGTGGCGCTGGCCAGCACCAGTCCCCAGGCGGCGGTGAGCACCGAGTTGAGGGTGAGGCCGTGCCGTCGCGCCGAGTCCCTGAGCCGCTCGCTCAGCTCCGCCGGGAGGGTCACGTCCAGACGTTCCGGGATGTCCGGCTCCAGGCCCCGGTCGGCGGCGGCTAGGAGCGTGGGCTCCTCCAGACCGGCGAGCGCGGTGCGCCAGGCGCCGGTGGCGACCTCGGTGTCCTGGATCTCCAGCCAGGTCAGGTAGTCGCGGTACGAACCGGGCGCGGGCAGAGCGGTCGCGTCGCCTCCGTTCTCGTACAGGGCGAAGAGCTGGTCGAGGAAGGTCCAGGCGGACCAGCCGTCCCACAGCAGCAGATGACGGCCGACGACCAGCCGGTCGCCGCGCTCGGCGCCGAGCCGGACGATCAGCATGCGGAAGAGGAGCGGGCGGGTCAGTTCGAAGCGGCGGCCGCGTTCGGTCTCCATCAACTCCCGCAGCCGGACGTCCTGTTCGGCGTCGGGGAGGACAGACAGGTCGACTTCCTCGAGCGGGATCCCGGGGTCCTCGACGATGAACTGCACCGGCTGGCGCAGTCCCTCGCTGGTGAATCCGGCGCGCAGGCTCGGGTTGCGTTCCAGCAGTACCCGGGCGGCCCGGCGCAGCCGCTCCGCGTCGAGCGGGGTGGCGAAGTCGAAGGACTCGTGGACCGTGTAGACGTCCAGGGCGCTGTCGTCGTACGTCGAGTGGAAGAACAGCCCTTCCTGGAGCGGGGCGAGCGGCCAGATGTCCTCCACCGGATGGGGGCTGAGCCGGTGGACGCGTTCGGTCTCCTCGGCAGTGAGGGCGAAGGCGGAGGACAGGGCGCGGGTCGGCTCGGCGCTGACGGCCGCGGCGGCGAGGGCGGCCGGTGTGCGGTGGGTGAAAACGTCCCGGGGGTCGATCTCCAGACCGGCCCGGCGGGCGCGGCTGGAGACTCCGATCGAGGAGATGCTGTCGCCGCCGAGGAGGAAGAAGTCGTCGTCGACGCCGACCTCGTCGAGCTTGAGGACCGCCGCGAAGATCTCGGCGAGAGTCCGTTCGCGCTCGTCTCGGGGGGCGCGGGCCTTTGCGCGTACGGTCGCGGGGGCGGGCAGCGCGGCGCGGTCGAGCTTGCCGCTCGGGGTCAGCGGCAGGGTCTCCAGGACGACGCAGGCGCCGGGCACCATCGGCGCCGGCAGCGACTCGGCGAGCGCGGCGAGGAGTTCGGCGGGTTCGGGCGCGGCGCCGCGGTCGGGGACGACGTAGACGGTCAGCGCGGTGCCCACGACGGTGACGGCGGCCTGGGCGACGGCGGCCAGGCGGACCGAGGCGGCCTCGATCTCGCCGAGTTCGATCCGGTTGCCGCGGATCTTGACCTGTCGGTCGGTGCGTCCCAGGTACTCGATGACGCCGTCCTCTCGGCGGCGGACCAGGTCTCCGGTGCGGTACATGCGCTCGCCGGGGCCTCCATAGGGGTCGGCCACGAACCGCTCGGCGGTGAGGGAGGGCCGGGCGTGGTAGCCGCGGGCCAGCTGGACACCTGTCAGGTACAGCTCGCCCGGGACGCCTTCGGGGACCGGGCGCAGGCAGGAGTCGAGCATGCGCAGACCGGTGTTCCAGACCGGGCGGCCGATGGGCACGGTCGTGGCGGGCGTGCCGTCGTAGGGGTGGTGGGTGACGTCGACCGCGGCCTCGGTGGGGCCGTAGAGGTTGTGCAGCGGCACGCCGGTCAGCTCGTCCCAGTGCGCTGCGGCCGCGCCGGGCAGGGCCTCGCCGCTGCTGAACACCCGGCGCAGGGAGAGCGCCCAGGCGGGGTCGGCGGTGATGTCCTCGGACTGCAGGAAGGCTTCCAGCATCGACGGCACGAAGTGCAGTGTGGTGACGCCCTGTTCGCGGATCAGTTCGGCGAGATAGGCCGGGTCGCGGTGGCCGTCGGGGCGGGCGAGGACGACGGAGGCGCCCTCGCACAGCGCCCAGAAGAACTCCCAGACGCTGACGTCGAAGCTGGCCGGTGTCTTCTGCAGCACCCGGTCGTCGGCGGTCAGACCGTACTGGCCCTGCATCCAGGCGAGCCGGTTGACGATGGCCCGGTGGGTGACGACGACGCCCTTGGGGAGGCCGGTGGAGCCCGAGGTGTAGATCAGGTAGGCCGGGTCGTCCGGGCGGGCCGGGACCGGCGCGCCCACGGACGGGGAATCGGCATCGGACCCGGATTCGGCGGGGGCGTCCAGGAACAGTGCCGTGAGGCCCGGCACCGACGGCAGACGGGGGTCCGTGCCGATGGTGGTGACGACCGTCGCCGCCCCGGAGTCGGCGAGCATGTGGGCCACCCGGTCCGCCGGGTAGTCCACGTCGACCGGAAGGTAGGCGGCACCGGACTTCAGCACGCCGAGCAGGGCGACCATGAGGTCGGCCGAGCGCGGTACGGCGACGGCGACGACGGCGCCGGGGCCCGCGCCTCGGGCGTTCAGCCGGTGCGCCAGCCCGGCCGCCCGGGCGTCGAGTTCGCCGTAGCTGAGGGTGCCTCCCTCGTGGACCACCGCGACGGCTCGCGGGGTGCGGGCGGCCTGGGCCTCGAAGGCGGCGGTCAGTGTGGTGTCCGGCACCCGGACGGACGCTCCCGTCGGATGCGCGGTCTCCTCCTCGCTCGCCGAGAGCAGTTCGAGGCCGGCGGCGCGCTGCCCGGGGTCGGTGGCCAGCGCGAGCAGGATGCGGGTCAGCCGGTCCGCGATCCGCCGTACCGCGTCGGTGTCGAGCCGCCGGGCGTGGTGCTTGAGCCGCAGGTCGAGCCGTCGGCCCGGCTTGACGATGAGCGCGAGCGGATAGTGGACGGTGTCGTGGAACTCGTGGCCGGTGAGGCGGACCGTGCCCGAGGGGTCGGCGAGGCCGGTCGCGGCCGGGTAGTTCTCGAAGACGACGAGGGTGTCGAAGAGTTCGCCGCCGCCCGTGTGCCCGGCCAGCCGCTGGATCTCGGCGAGGCCGAGGTGCTGGTGGTCCAGCAGTGCGGCCTGCTCGTCCTGGAGCCGGCCGAGGAGCCCGGCGAGGGTGTCCGCGGGCTCCCAGCGGAACCTGGTGGGCAGGGTGTTGATGAAGAGGCCGACCATCGACTCGATGCCCTCGGCCTCGGTGTCCCGGCCGGAGACCGTGGTGCCGAACACGACGTCCTGCCGGGCGGTCAGCCGCCCGATCAGGAGTCCCCAGGCCGCCTGGACGACCGTGCCGAGCGTGACGCCTGCCTCGCGGGCACGGGCGCCCAGTCGCGCGGTGACGTGCTCGGGGAGTTCGACGCGCACCTGCGCGGGTTCGACCGGCCGTCCGTCGGCGGGCGCCTCGACCAGCCGGGTGGGTTCCTCGATCCCGGCGAGGGCGCCGCGCCAGGCCGCACGGGCCGCGTCCCGGTCGGCTCCGGCGAGGGCGCGCAGGTACGAGCGGTAGGGCGCGACCTCGGGCAGGGGTGCCGGGGTGTCCCCGTAGGAAGCCATCAGCTCCCGGTGCAGCACGGGCAACGACCAGCCGTCAGCAACGATGTGATGAAAGGTCAGCAGGAGTCGGCTGCGGCCGTCGGCGAGCCGCAGGAGCGTGCAGCGCATCAACGGGGGCCGGGCGAGGTCGAAGCGGCGGGCGCGTTCGTCGGCGGCCACGGCGTCGGCGAGCTGCGCCCCGACCTCGCTGCCCTGGGCGGAGAGGTCCACCTCGCGCCAGGGCAGTTCCACCCCGGCGGCCACGATCTGCACCGGGCGGCCGTCGGTGAGCGGGCGGAAGCAGGAGCGCAGCGGGGCGTGCCGGTCCAGGACGCGCTGGGCGGCGCGGCGCAGTGTCGGCGCGTCGACCGGCCCGGACAGTTCCAGGGCCTGCTGCACGACATAGGCGTCGTGGGCTCCGCCGTCCATGACGGAGTGGAAGTAGAAGCCCTCCTGGAGCGGGCTCAGCGGCAGCAGTTCCTGGACCGTGAGGGGGTGTTCACCCTGGAGCGCGGCACGTTCGGTGGCGGTCGAGGTGACCAGCGGAGCGTCGTGACCGTCGGCGGCGCGGTCGATCCGTTCGACGGCGGCTTCGGCGAGCGCGGCGACCGTGCGGTGCCGGAACACGTCGCGGGAGCTGAGCCGCAGGCCCGCTCCACGGGCCCGCACCAGGAGCTGGATGGCGGTGATGCTGTCGCCGCCGAGCGCGAAGAAGTCGTCGTCGATGGTGGCCGAGTCCAGGCCGAGGACCTCCGCGTAGGCGGCGCAGAGGAGTTCCTCGCGGGCGTCGCGCGGCCGGCGGCCGGAGCTGAGGGCGCCGTGGTCGGGGACGGGCAGGGCGGCGGTGTCCAGTTTGCCGCTGGGGGTGACCGGCAGACGGTCCAGGGGGACCAGGGCCGCGGGGACCATGTACTCGGGAAGCTGCCCGGCGACGTATGAACGCAGGCTCTTCATCAGGGAGTTGACGTCCCGGAAGGGAGCCGGACGGTTGGCTCGGGGGACGACGCCGTCGGTCTCGTAGGGTCCGGCGAGCGGTGTGCCGACGGGGGCGAGGAGCACGTCGAGGCCCCCGTCGGCGGCGGAGCCGTTCCAGGTGACGGCGGCCCGGTGGCCGTGCCGGGCCGCGAGGGTGTGGAACGCCTCCGGGTCGGGGGCCTCGGCGGGGGCCGGGGTGCGGCTGCTGTCGTCCAGTGCGGCCAGTGCCGCCAGGTCCTCCGTCAGGCGGGCGTTGGGTACGCCCGTGATCCGGAGCGGTGCCCGGCCGCCCGCGAGCAGCGCGTCGACGGCGTCGAGGCCGCCCAGCCCGGACCACGCGACGGCGTGCGGCGTCTCCCCTGCCAGGACCGCCCCGGTGGTGTCGGCCCGCTTGCGCAGGACCACGTCGTACCGGTAGCGGGTCAGTTCGTTGTGGTGGCTGCCGCGCTTGACGCGGATGTCGGCGTCGAAGCCGTCCAGCGCCGCGAAGAAGTCGGGGTCGAGGAGCAGTTCGCCCTCCCAGGCCACCGACCGCTCGACGGCGGTCCGCAGGGCCTGCTTGTCCCTCGGGTCGGTCGCCCGCCGGGTCTCGACGGCGGCGCGCAGACAGCTCAGCAGCCGGGCGTTGCGCACGTCGCCGACGAACAGGTTGCCGCCCGGAGCCAGCAACTCCCCTGCGGCACGGAGTACTTCGGCGAGGTAGTCGGCGCCGGGGAAGTACTGGGCGACGGAGTTGAGCACGATGGTGTCGAAGTGGTTCCGGGGCAGCCCGGCGGTGTCGTGGGCGGGGCGGGCGTCGAGGGTGACGCGGTCGGCGAGTCCATCCGTCGCCTCCACCTGGGCCCGTAGGGCGCGCACCGCCTCCTCGGAGAGGTCGGTGCCCCGGTACTCCTCGCAGCCGGGCGCGAGGCGGGAGAGGATCAGGCCGCTTCCGACGCCGATCTCCAGGACCCGGCGCGGCTCCAGTTCCCCGATGCGGGCGATGGTCGCGTCGCGCCACTCCCTCATCTCCTGGACGGGGATGGGCAGTCCGTCGTACATGCTGTTCCAGCCCGCGAAGTTCTCCCGGAAACCCGTGGAAGTGCCCTCGACGGTCCCGGAGTCGTCGGCGTGGCCTTCGGTGCCCGCGGCGGAGTACAGGAGTTCGTGGAGGTCCTTCCACTCCTGGAGCCGCTCGCCGCCGTTCCGGTCCGCCCCGGTCTCCAGGGAGGGCACGATGTAGGCGGCCAGCCGGCGGTCGCCGGGCCGGTCCTCGCGGATCACGACCGCGGCCTGATCGACGGCGGGGTGCCCGCGCAGGACGGACTCGATCTCGCCGGGTTCTATGCGGAAGCCGCGGATCTTGACCTGGGAGTCGGCGCGGCCGAGGAATTCGAGGCGCCCGTCGGCCTTCCGGCGGACGAGGTCGCCGGTGCGGTAGAGCCGCTCGCCGGGGTCCCCGAACGGGTCGGCGACGAACCGCTCGGCCGTCAGGTCGGGCCGCCCCAGGTAGCCGCGGGCGAGTCCGGCGCCGCCGAGGTACAGCTCGCCCGGGACACCTGCCGGAACGGGTTCCAGCCGGGCGTCGAGGACGTAGGCGCGGGTGCCCGGGTCGGGGACGCCGATGGGCACGATGGTCCCGGCGGGGGTGTCGGGGTCGCACAGGCCGAGGGTGGAGTTGGTGGTGGCCTCGGTCGGACCGTACGCGTTGAACATCATCCGGCCGCGTGCGTAGCGGGCGACGAGTTCGGGCGAGACCCGTTCGGTTCCGGCGAGCAGGGTGGCGGGCGGGAGTTCGACGTCCTCGGGCATGGCGGCGAGCAGGGCCGGCGGGAGGATCATGAAGGTGATGCCGTGCGCGTGGGCGTAGTCGGCGAGCGGAGCGCCGGGCACGCGCAGTTCCGTGGGGACGACGACGAGCCGGCCGCCGGAGAGCAGGCCGAGGCACAGGTCCCAGAAGGCCACGTCGAAGCTCGGCGAGGCGAACTGGAGCACGCGGCTGTGCGGTCCGATCCCGAACCGCTCGCGCTGGGTGGCGACCAGCCCCGCGACACCGGCGTGCGAGAGCACGACCCCCTTGGGGCGGCCGGTGGAACCGGAGGTGTAGATCACGTAGGCGGCGCCCGTGACAGCCAGCGGACCACGGTCGGGCGTTCCCGGATCATGGGCGGGGCGCGCCGCCAACTCCCTGACCGTGCCGGGCTCGTCGAGGATCACGAGGTCCATGCCCTCGCGCGGCGGGAGGTCCGCCGCCGACTCGGCGGTCGTCACCAGACAGGCGGGGCCGGCGTCGGCCAGCATGTAGGAGATGCGGTCGGCCGGGTAGTCGGTGTCGACGGGGAGATAGGCGGCGCCCGCCTTGAGCACCGCGACCTCGGCGACGATCAGGTCGGCGGAGCGGGGGACGGCGAGGGCCACGACGCGTTCGGGTCCGGCGCCGCGCGCGATCAGGGCGTGGGCCAACCGGTTGGCGCGCCCGTCGAGTTCGGCGTAGGTCAGCCGGACGTCCTCGAAGACCAGCGCGACAGCGTCCGGGCGCAGGCGCACCTGCTCCGCGAACATCTCCGGCCAGGTCCGGGAGACGACGTCGTGAGCGGTGTCGTTCCACTCCTCGAGGACCCGGTGGCGTTCCTCGGCGCCGAGCAGTTCCAGTTCGCCGACGGCGGTTCGCGGCCGGGCGAGGGCATCGGCCAGCAGGGTCGCGTAGTGGCCGGCGACGCGCCGCGCAGTCGCGTCCTCGAAGAGGTCCTGACGGTACGTCCATCGCGCACCGTCCGCGGCGATTTCGAGCGCCAGGTCCAGCGGTGCGCGCGTGTCGCTCCGCGCCGCTTCCCCGTCCCCGGCCGCGGGCAGGGACGGGGAGGAGGACGCCGTACGGAACTCCGTGTTGAACAGGAGTCCGCCGCCGCGGGTGGGTTCCGGGCGCAACAGCTCCACGAGCCGGTCGAGTTCGAGCCGGTGGGCGCGCGCCTCCATACGTGCCGAGGCCACCCGGCGCACCAGCTCGGCGAACGGGGTGCCGCCGTCCAGGGCGACCCTGACCGGCAGCCCTTCGTGTCCGACGGTGACGTCCGGCGCGCCCCCGTAGCGGTACAGCAGGGCCACGTACGCGGCCAGCAGGGTCGTCTCGTCGGCCGTGCGGGGCAGCGCGTGGCCCAGGGTCCGCCACGCGTCGCCGGGTTGCGCCGGGTAGGGGAAGTCGACGGGCAGAGCGGCCTCTTGGGGGAGCGGATCGAGCCGCCGACGCCAGTACGCCGCCACACCGTCGTCGATACCCGACACACGATCTTCGATACCGGACACAGGTGACCGTGCCTCCCGAATGCGCGGAACCGGCTCAGCCGGAGGACCGCGGCCATACTAAGGTAAGGATTACCTAACCAAAAGGCCCTGTTCTCGGCGGCGTCCCCCAGTCGCCCACTACGATTAAGGCCTGCCTTACCCAAGGGAGTTGGCCGTTGGAGACCGCAAGATGACCGGGGGCAAGCACATCCGCCCACTCTTTCTCGTGGCGTCGCTCAGCGCCGTCCTGGCCGGGCTCTGCCTGCTGTCCGTAGCCGTCGGCGCGGCCGGAATTCCCCTGGACGCGGTGGTCCGGGCGCTGTTCGGGCATCCGCCGAGCCGGCTCGTCGACAACATCGTCTGGACGGCACGCGTCCCCCGCACCACGCTGGGGCTCACCGCCGGAGCGGCCCTGGGACTGGCCGGTGCCCTCATGCAGGCCCTCACCCGCAATCCGCTCGCCGACCCCGGTGTGCTCGGGGTCAGCGCCGGGGCCTCCTTCGCCATCGTCGTGGCCGTCGGCGCCTTCGGGCTCGGATCGTTCTACGGATACGTCTGGTTCGCCTTCGCCGGCGCCTTCGCGGCGAGCGTGCTCGTCTACTTCCTCGGCAGGCTGGGCCGTTCCGGCCTGACCCCGGTGAAACTGGCGCTCGCCGGCGTCGCCGTGACCTCGATGCTGTCCTCCCTGACCAGTGCCATCGCGCTCACCGACCCGGACGCGCTCGACCGCTACCGCTTCTGGTCCGCGGGCTCCATGGCCGACCAGGACGGTGCCACCGTCCTGCGGATCCTGCCCTTCCTCGCGGTGGGCGCGGTGCTGGCACTGGCCTGCGCCCCGGCCCTCAACAGCCTGGCCCTGGGCGACGACGTGGCGGCCTCGCTCGGACGCCGGCTCGGGCTGGTCCGGCTCCAGGGGGTCACCGCGATCACCCTGCTGACCGGTGCGGCCGTCTCGGTCATCGGCCCCGTCGTCTTCATCGGCCTGGTCGTCCCGCACATCGCCCGGGTCCTCGCCCGCGCGGCGGGGATCGGCCCGGACCAGCGGTGGCTGCTTCCGCTGTCGGGCGTGCTCGCCCCCTGCCTGCTGCTGGCCGCCGACATCGTCGGACGGGTCGTGGCCCGGCCCACCGAGGTCCAGGCGGGTGTCGTCGTCGCCTTCATCGGGGGACCCTTCTTCATCGCCCTGGTCCGCCGCCAACGCCTGGCCGAGGTGTAACGTGCCCGAACCCGTCTCCGTCCTGCCCACCACGAACCCGCCTGCCGACCGGGGCGGTTCGGCCCCGCCACCGCTCCCGTCCTCCTTCCGCGCCTACCGTCTGGCCGTCCCGCCGGTCTCGGGAATCCTGCGGCCCCGGCTGGTCGCCCTGTGCTCCGTGCTGGGTGCCGGCACCTTCCTGCTGTTCTGCTGGGGCCTGACGATCGGCGACTATCCGATCGCCTTCGCGGACGTCGTACGCGCCCTGGGCGCCTCCGGCGACCCCGGTACCGTCCTGGTGGTCCAGGACCTGCGGCTGCCGCGCGCCCTCGTCGGCCTGCTGGCCGGCCTCGCGTTCGGCGCCTCCGGCGCGCTGTTCCAGACCATGACCCGCAATCCCCTGGCCAGCCCCGACATGATCGGCCTCACCCAAGGGGCGGGCACCGCGGTGGTGGCGGGCATCGTGCTCGGGTGGGACGGGGGCCTGGGAACCCAGACCCTGGGACTGCTCGGCGCGCTGGCCACGGCCCTGCTCGTCCACCTTCTCGCGTGGCGGCACGGCACCACCGGCTACCGGATCATCCTGGTCGGGATCGGGATCTCCTGGATGTGCGCGAGCGCCACCGACTACCTGATGGCCAAGGGCGGACGGTTCGAGGCACAGGCCGCCCTCGGCTGGCTGGTCGGCAACCTCAACGGCCGCACCTGGGACGAGACCCGTCCCCTCGCCGTCGCGCTGGCGTTCCTGGCACCGGCGGCACTCCTGCTCGGCCGGCTGCTGCGCACCCTCCAGCTCGGCGACGACGTCGCCACCGGCCTCGGCACCCGGGTCCAGCTCGTCCGGCTCTCCGTCCTGCTCACCGGAGTCGGGCTGATCGCCTTCGCCACGGCGGCCGCCGGACCCGTCGCCTTCGTCGCGCTCGCCGCCCCACAGATCGCCCAGCGCCTGGCCCGCACCGCCTGGCCGCCCACCGTCGCCTCGGCGCTCACCGGGGCCCTGGTGGTCCTGGGCAGCGACCTCATCGCCCGCACGCTCCTCTCCGACACGGAACTCCCGGTCGGCATCGTCACCGGCGTCCTCGGCGCGCCGATCCTGCTCTGGCTGCTCGTCCGCGCCAACCGCGCGGGTTCAGGAGGTTGATTGCATGTCGGCTGAGCCCTTGTCGACGACATCCCTGCCGGCCGGTTCCGACCCGGCTGGTTCCGGCCCACCTGATTCCCCTCCGACCGGCTCCTTTCCGGCCGACTCGCTTGTGGCCGACCCGCTTCCGGCCCACTCGCTCCCGGCCGACCGTCCCGGTCCGGGCGCGGGGCCGGATCTGCGGGCGAGCGGCCTTCGGCTGGCCTACGACAGCCGACTGGTGGTGGACGGCCTCGACCTCGTCGTCCCGCCGGGCCGGATCACCGCGATCGTCGGCGCCAACGCCTGCGGCAAGTCCACCCTGCTCCGCGCCCTGGCACGGCTGATGGCACCCCGCGCGGGCACGGTCCGGCTGGACGGCCGCGCACTGCACTCCATGCCCTCCAGGGAACTCGCCCAGCGCCTCGGCATCCTGCCGCAGTCTCCCGTCGCACCCGAGGGACTCACCGTCGTCGACCTGGTCAACCGCGGCCGCTCACCGCACCAGACCTGGTGGCGGCAGTGGTCGCGGGCGGACGAGCAGGCCGTACGGCAGGCGCTGGCCGCCACCGGCATGACCGACCTCGCGGACCGGCCCGTCGACGAACTCTCCGGCGGCCAGCGCCAGCGCGCCTGGATCGCCATGGCGGTCGCCCAGGGCACCGAGGTCCTGCTGCTCGACGAACCGACCACCTATCTGGACCTGGCCCACCAGATCGACGTGCTCGACCTGATCACCGATCTCAACCGACGGGAGCACCGGACCGTCGTGATGGTGCTCCACGACCTGAACCAGGCATGCCGGTACGCCGACCACGTCGTCGCCATGAAGTCCGGACGGATCGCGGCCGAGGGCACCCCGGCCGAGGTCATCACCGTCAAGACCGTCGAGGACGTCTTCGACCTGAACTGCCGGATCACCACGGACCCGGTCAGCGGCACCCCGCTGGTGATTCCGATGGGCCGACACCACGGAGCGCCCTCGCTGGAGACCGCGGCACGGGCCGCCGACTGAGAGCGCCGCGACCATCCCTCCCCCACAGGCGCGCGGTCGCACGGGGCACCTCGTGCGACCGTGGCCGTGCCGGTCCGCCGCGGGGCGGCTACGCCCTGGTGTCCGGCAGGACGGTCGTGCCGGTTCCGCCGTCCCCCGACAGGCCGGCGAGGAGGGCGTGCGGCACGCGGCCGTCGAGGATCCGGGCCTCCTCCACTCCGGCGCGGACGGCCCGCAGGCACGCTTCCGTCTTGGGCACCATCCCGCCGCCGAGCCGGGGCAGCAGCGACTCCAGGTCCCGCGCGGCGATCCGGTCGACCACCCGGTCACCGGCCGGCCAGTCGGCGTACAGTCCGGGCACGTCGGTGAGGACGACCAGCGCGTACGCGCCGAGCGCGGCGGCCACCGCCCCGGCGGCGGTGTCCGCGTTGACGTTGTAGACCTGGCCGTCCTCGCCCCGGCCCACGGAGGAGACCACCGGAATGTGACGATGCTCCAGCAGGATGCCCAGGACCGCCGTGTTCACCCGGACGACGTCGCCGACCAGCCCGATGTCCACACGCTCACCGGCCACTTCGGCGAAGCGTTTGACGGCGGTGAGCGTGCGCGCGTCCTCGCCGCTGAGCCCGACGGCCAAGGCGCCGTCCTCGTTGAGCAGTCCGACGAGTTCCTTCTGGACCTTGCCGGAGAGCACCATGCGCACGACGTCCATGGTCTCGGGCGTGGTGACCCGAAGTCCGTTCAGGAAGGCGGACTCGAGGCCGAGCCGGTCCAGATGGGCGCCGATCTGCGGGCCGCCCCCGTGCACCACGACCACGTCGACCCCGCCCTGCCGCAGGGCGAGGACGTCTCTCGCGAAGGCCCGCCGGAGCGGCTCGTCGGTCATGGCGTGTCCGCCGTACTTGACGACGACCGTACGGCCACGCAGTCGCTCCGGTGACACGGCCCGGTCGGCGAGCCCCGGCAGGCCGCTCACGGACGGGCGGTGAGGTAGCCGCCCATGGTCCGGAAGTAGTCGGTGGCCGCGTGTTCGGCGCCGTCCTCGGTGCGCACCCGCCGGACCAGCAGCCCGGGCAGCCGGCCGTTCCTGGCCTGCGCCCCGGCGACGACGACGATCCCGTCGCCCTCGCGGATGAAGATCCGCCCCGGGGTACCGCCGTAGCAGCCCCGCGACACCCCGGCCTCGACGATACGGAGCCGTTCACCTCGGTGGTGCGTGAAGGCGTTGGGGTACGGGTCGGACTGGGCGCGGACGAGACGCTGAAGGTCCTCGGCAGGCCAGGTCCAGTCGATCCGGCTGTCCTCCGGGGACCGCTTGTGGAAGAAACTGGCCCGGCTGCGGTCCTGCGGTGTCCAGCGGGCCCGACCGGACGCGATCAGGTCGAGGGACTCGGTCACCACGGGCGTGATCAGGTCGACGGTGCGGTGGAAGAGGTCGGTGACCGTGTCGGTCGCGCCGACCGGGACCGCCCGCTGCAACAGGATGTCGCCCGCGTCGAGTTCGGCGTTCATCCGGTGCGCGGTCACGCCGACTTCGCGCTCCCCGTTGATCAGCGCCCAGATGAGGGGCGAGAAGCCCGCGTAGGCCGGCAGCAGGGAGTCGTGGATGTTGAGCGTGCCGTGCGCGGGGAGGTCGAAGACCTCGGGCGGCAGAACAGTGCGCCAGTTGTTGGCGACGATGATGTCGGGGGCCGAGTCCCGCAGCGCGGCCAGGAGTTCGGGGTCGTCGGGCCGGTTGCGCAGCAGCACCGGGACGCCGTGCTTCTCGGCGAGGTCGGCCACGGAGTCGTCCCAGATCTTCTCGTAGGCGTGATCGCTCTTGGGGTGGGTGACCGCCAGGACCACCTCGTGGTCGGACTCCAGGAGCGCCTGGAGCGTGCGATGGCCCCAGGTCTGGTAGCCGAACATGACGACCCGCATAGTCGATCCTCTCTTCGAGCACCATTGCAAGGTAAGGCTAACCTTATTTACCATCAGGGGCGCCCAAGGGAAGGGAAGTTGCGGTGAACGCACTGCACGACGAACCTGACGCCATTCATGACGTGCTCGGGATCGGTTTCGGGCCGTCAAATCTCGCACTGGCCATCGCCATCGAGGAGCACAACGCCCGAGCCTCGGCCGAGGACCGGATCCGCGCGGAGTTCCTGGAGCGACAGCCCTCCTTCGGCTGGCACCGCGGCATGCTGATCGACGACGCGACGATGCAGGTCTCGTTCCTCAAGGACCTGGTCACGATGCGCAACCCGACCAGCGACTTCACCTTCCTCTGCTTCCTGCGGGAGCGCGGCAGGCTGGTGGACTTCCTCAACGCGAAGACGCTCTTCCCCCTGCGGATCGAGTTCCACGCGTACTTCGAGTGGGCCGCGGCCCGGCTCTCGCACCTCGTGGGCTACGACTCCGAGGTCGTCTCGGTCGAGCCGGTGACCCGGGAGGACGGGGAGGTCCGCTGGTTCGACGTGACCAGCCGGGTTCCCGGCCACCCGGAACGCACGACCACCCGGCGGGCCCGCAACATCTCGGTGGCCGTCGGCCTGGAACCCCACCTGCCTCCGGACACCGCCCTGTCGGACCGGGTCTGGCACAACAGCGAACTCGTGCCGCGGGTGGCCGAGTTGACCGGGGCGGGTGCCCCGGTCGGCCGCATCCTGGTCCTCGGCGCGGGTCAGAGCGGGGCGGAGGCGGTCGACTACCTGCACCGGTCCTTCCCCGAGGCGGAGATCTGCGCGGTCTTCGCCAAGTACGGCTACACCCCGGCCGACGACAGCCCCTTCGCCAACCGGATCTTCGACCCGGAGGCGGTGGACGTCTACTTCCGGTCCTCCCCGGAGGTGAAACAGTCCCTGGTCGACTACCACCGCGGCACCAACTACTCGGTGGTCGACATGGACCTGATCGAGGCGCTGTACGCGACCATGTACCGCGAGAAGGTGCTGGGCAAGGAGCGTCTCCGGCTGCGCAACGTCTCCCGCATCCGGGACGTGTCGGCGCTCGACGACCGGCTGGACGTCACGGTCGAGTATCTCCCCACCGGGGAACGGGAGATCATCTCCTCCGACCTCCTCGTCCACGCGACCGGCTACCGCCCCAGGGACCTCGACACGCTGCTGGGCCGGGCCTCGAAGCTCTGCCTGCGGGACGACAAGGACGCGGTGCTCGTCGGCCGTGACCACCGGGTGGAGTTCTCGCCCGAGGTGACGGCCGGCGTCTACGTCCAGGGAGCGACCGAGCACACGCACGGCCTCACCTCCACCCTGCTGTCCACCACCGCCGTACGGTCCGGCGAGATCCTCGACTCCCTGCTCACCCGGCGCGCGGGCGACATGGCCGCGCGGACCGCCGCACCCGCGTGAACTCCCGTTAGATGAACGGCAGTTCGCATCGGACAGGACGACACGACGCCTTGTGGCGTCCTGTCCCGCGCGAGGGCGGAACCGTTCGTGTCCGCACGGCGTGCGGGGCTCGAACTTAAGGTAGCCTCACCTAAGTTTTCGTCGTCCTTTCCCGGAGGGGTCGGATGAGTGCTGCACATCCGTCGGGACGTGGCGTCCTGAGGGAATCGGTCACGGGACAGCGCGGGCGCGTGGCGCTCAGCGCGCTCCTCGGCTCCGGGCACCAGATCGGCGAAGCCCTGGTCCCCGCCCTCATCGGCGTCGTCATAGACCGCGCCGTCACCAAGTCGGACACGGGTGCCCTCGTGCTGTGGCTCGCGGTACTGGCCGCGGTCTACGTGGGACTGGCCCTGAGCTTCCGGATCGGCGCCTGGTCCGGTGAACTGGCCGCCGTCCGGGCCGAACACGGCCTGCGCGTCACCCTCGTACGGCGGGTCCTCGACCCCCGGGGAGGCACGGAGCGGGACAGGCTCCCCGGCGCGCTGGCCAGCATCGCGACCGAGGACGCCAAGCGGGTGGGCGCCGTCAACCTGGCACTCCCCCTCGGCTTCGCGGCCCTGGTGGGCATCACCACCTGCGCGGTCGTGCTGCTGCGCACCTCGGTCACCCTCGGTCTGGTCGTCCTGCTGGGCACTCCCGTCCTCCTGTGGCTGGGACACCTGCTGAGCAAGCCGCTGGAGACCCGCAGCGAGGCCGAGCAGGAACGGGCCGCCCACGCCTCGGCGATCGCGGCGGACCTGGTGACCGGACTGCGGATCCTCAAGGGCATCGGCGGCGAGTCGACGGCGATCGACCGCTACCGCGCCACCAGCCGCGACTCGCTGCGCGCCACCCTGCGCGCCGCCCGCGCGCAGGCCTTCCAGAGCGGCATGGTCCTGGCGCTGACCGGTTGTCTGATCGCAGCCGTCGCGCTGGTCGGCGGCCGGCTCGCCGCCCAGGGGACCATCAGCCTGGGCCAGTTGGTGTCGGCGGTCGGTCTCGCCCTCTTCCTGGTCGGCCCGCTGGAGGTGCTCGCCTGGGTCAACGCCGAGCTCGCCCAGGGCCGCGCCTCGGCCGCCCGGATCGCGGAGGTGCTGGCCACCGCGCCCGCCGTCACCGCGGGCGGCGCTTCGCTTCCGCAGCCGGTGCGCGGCGCCGTACGGCTGAACGGTCTCACCCACGGCGGGCTGCGCGGGCTCGACCTGGACATCGCCCCCGGCGAACTGCTCGGGGTGGTCGTTACCGACCCGGCGCACGCCACCGATCTGCTGATCTGTCTGGGCCGGCAGACCGACCCCGACGCGGGATCGGTGGAGCTGGACGGGGTGTCCCTGCGCGATCTGGACCCGGCCGGGATCAGGGCGGTGGTGCTGGTGGCCGAGCACGACGCGGACCTCTTCGAGGGCACCGTCCGCGGCAACGTCACGGCCGCCGCCCCCGAGTCCACCGAGCCGGAACCCGCGATGACGGCGGCCGGTGTGACCCAGGTGTCCGAGACCCTGCCCGACGGCGAACACACCGCCGTCGGCGAGCGGGGCCGCTCGCTCTCCGGCGGCCAGCGCCAACGGGTCGCCCTCGCCCGCGCGCTCGCCGCCGACCGGCCCGTCCTGGTGCTCCACGATCCGACCACCGCGGTCGACACGGTGACCGAGGCCCGTATCGCCGCCGGGATCCGCGAGATCCGCAAGGGCCGCACCACGGTCCTCGTGACGACCAGCCCCGCGCTGCTCTCGGTCACCGACCGGGTCGTCCTCCTCCACGGCGGCCAGGTCACGGACACCGGCCCGCACGCCGAACTGGTGGGCCGCGAGGAGATCTACCGCTCGGCGGTCCTGGCATGAACGACACCCCGGCGGACCGGAACGAGGACACGGTGACCACCCGCGAACTCCTGCCCACCGCGACCCCGGTCCGCACGCGGGCCGCCCTGCGCGAACTGCTCCGGCCCTACCGGCGCACCGCGGTCGCCGCCCTCGCGACGATGATCGCCGCCACCGCGGTGGGACTGCTCGTCCAGCCGCTGCTCGGGTACATGGTGGACGTGGTCGCCGACCACGGGCCGCCGGGCGACCTGACCCTCCCCGTCGTCCTCCTGGTGGTCGTGGCCCTGGTCCAGGGCGGCACCACCGCGCTCGGCCTGTCCCTCGTCTCCGAACTGGGCGAGAGCGTCCTCGCCCGACTGCGCGAGCGGTTCGTGGACCGGGCCCTGCGGCTCCCCCTGGAACAGGTCGAGAAGGCGGGCACCGGAGACCTCACGGCCCGCGTCACCCGCGACGTCGCCAGGGTCGGCGAGGCCGTCCGCTCCGCCCTGCCGGAACTGGTCCGCTCCGCGCTGGCCATCGTGCTCACCCTCGCGGCGATGACCGCGCTGGACTGGCGATTCCTCCTGGCCGCCCTCGTCGCCGTGCCCGTCCAGGCGCACACCGCCCGCTGGTACACGCGCAACGCCGTGCCGCTGTACGCCCGCGAGCGGATCGCCACCGGTGTCCAGCACCAGCAGTTGCTGGACACCATCGCCGGCGCCGGCACCGTGCGCGCGTACCGGCTGGAGGAACCACACACCGAGCGGGTCACCGAACGCTCCTCGTCGGCGGCCGGCCTGATCATGCGCGGCGTCGAACTGGTGCTGCGGTTCTACAACCGGCTGCACGTCGCGGAGTACGCGGGTCTCGCCGCCGTCCTGGTCACCGGGTTCCTCCTGGTACGCGCCGGATCGGTGTCCATCGGCACCGCGACGGCCGCGGCCCTCTACTTCCACAGCCTGTTCACGCCGGTCAACTCCGCACTGGTGCTCCTCGACGACGCCCAGACGGCCACCGCCGCGCTCAACCGGCTGGTCGGTGTTGCCGACGGCCCCGGCTCCGGGACCGAGGAGGCGACCCCGGCACCGACACCGCTCGCCGCGGGCGCCGGACCGGGCACGGTCACGGTGACCGGAGTCCACCACGCCTACGAGCCCGGACGGCCCGTCCTGCGGGACGTCCACCTCACCCTGCGCCCGGGAGAACGGGTCGCCCTGGTGGGCCCGAGCGGCGCGGGGAAGACGACGCTCGCCAAGCTCATCGCCGGCGTGCACCGCCCGACGTCCGGCTCGATCCGGCTGACCGACGGGTCCGGCGGATCCGACGGCGATGTGCCGGTCGCCCTGGTCACGCAGGAGACGCACGTCTTCGCCGGGCCGCTCGCCGAGGACCTGCGGCTGGCACGGGCCGCCGCGACCGACGCGGAACTGCGCGCCGCCCTGGCCACGGTCGACGCGCTCGACTGGGTCGAGGCGCTCCCCGAGGGCCTCGGCACGGTCGTCGGCGACGACGGCCACCGGCTGAACCCCGCCCAGGTCCAGCAACTCGCGCTGGCCCGGCTGGTGCTGGCCGATCCGCCGGTCGCCGTGCTCGACGAGGCCACGGCCGAGGCCGGCAGCACCGGCGCCCGGCTCCTGGAGCAGGCCGCCGCCCGGGCGGTCGAGGGCCGCACGGCGCTCGTCGTCGCCCACCGCCTCACCCAGGCCGCCGCCGCGGACCGGATCGTCGTCATGGAGGACGGCCGGATCGTCGAGAGCGGCGGGCACGACGAGCTGTGCGCCGCGGACGGGACCTACGCGTCGCTCTGGCAGGCCTGGTCCGGCACCCGCGCGACCCCCGATCACCCCCGTACACCACCACCGCTCCGACCGTGAAGGACCACTGATGCTCGGCTCCTCGAAAGGCACCCGGCCCGCTGCGGCGCTCGCCTGCGTCCTCATGCTCCTCGTCACCGTCGCGGCCTGCGGCTCGTCGGACAAGTCGGAGGCCGGTACCGACAAGCCCGCCGCCTCGACGGACAAGGCCTTCCCCGTCACCATCGCGCACAAATACGGCAGCACCACCGTCAAGTCCGAGCCGCAGCGCATCGTCACGGTCGGCCTGACCGACCAGGACTCGGTGCTCGCCCTGGGCAAGGTGCCCGTCGGCACCACCGAGTGGCTCGGCGGATACAAGGGTGCCGTCGGCCCCTGGGCCGCGGACAAGCTGGGGGGTGCCGCGGTCCCGACCGTGCTGAAGGACACCGGCACCGGCCCGCAGACCGAGAAGATCGCGGCGCTGCGCCCCGATCTGATCCTCGCGGTCTACGGCGGCCTCACCAAGGCCCAGTACACGACCCTGTCCAAGTTCGCCCCGGTCGTCGCCCAGCCGAAGGAGTACAACGACTTCGGTGTCCCGTGGCAGAAGCAGACCGAGATCATCGGCAAGGCGCTCGGCCAGGAGGCGAAGGCCACGTCGGTGGTGAGCGGCGTCGAGGCCGACTTCAAGGCGGCCTCGGCGAAGAACCCGGCGTTCGCCGAAGCCGAGGCCGTCATGGCCACCCCGTACGAGGGCATCTTCGTCTTCGGCAGCCAGGACCCCCGCTCGCGCGTCCTCACCGACCTCGGCTTCGCCCTGCCGGCCGATCTGGACAAGGTCATCGGCGACGAGTTCGGCGCCAACATCAGCAAGGAGCGCACCGACCTGCTGGACACCGACGCGATCGTGTGGATCGCCGGGGACCCGGCCAAGGACGAGGCCCAACTGCACAAGGATGCCCTGTACGGCGACCTGAAGGTGGCCCGGCAGCAGCGTGAGGTCTACATCGAGGAGACCGCCGACTACGGCAACTCGGTCTCCTTCGTGACGGTGCTCAGCCTGCCCTACATGCTCGACCGGCTGGTCCCCCAGCTGGCCGCGGCGGTCGACGGGGACCCCGCGACGAAGGTGCCCGCTCCGGCGGCATGACACCCTCGGACCGGTCGGCCGGACCGGTCCGGGGCACGGGCACCCGTACCCTCGGACCGGCTCGCGCCCCGGGCGGCGGACCCCGTACGGCGTCGGGCCGGACGGCTGAGATCTGGATCACCGGAGCCGAGAGGTCAAGGTCACAGGCTTCGCCTCTGCTGTCGCTGCAGAACTCTGACCTAGCATCCGAGCATGACAGTCCTGCCCAACGACGGGCTCGCGCTGGCCGCCGAGTTCCCTTCCGCGACCCATGACCAGTGGCAGCTCCTGGTAGAAGGCGTGCTGCGCAAATCGGGCAAGGAGGTCTCGAGCGCGACAGCCGAGGCCGCGCTGTCCACCTCACTGGAGGACGGGCTCGCCACCAGGCCCCTGTACACCGCGCACGACACGGCCGCCGATCCCGGCTTCCCCGGATTCGCCCCCTTCGTCCGGGCCGGCCGGCCCGAGGGCAACACCGCCGGCGGCTGGGACGTACGCCAACGGCACACGGCCGCCGACAACTCCCTGGTGCTCGGGGACCTCGAGAACGGCGTCACCTCGCTGTGGCTCGTCGTCGGCGAGGGCGGCATTCCCCTCTCCTCGCTCGAAGGGGTCCTCGAGGGCGTCCTCCTCGACCTGGCGCCCGTCGTCCTCGACGCGGGACGTGACGTCGAGTCGGCGGCCCGGGAACTGCTGCGGCTGTACGAGGACCGGGGCGTCGCGCCGAGTGCCGCGCGCGGCAGCCTCGGCGCCGACCCGCTCGGCCACGAGGCCCGTACGGGAACCGCGATGGACTTCGCCACGGTGCTCCCGCTCGCCCTGCGCTGTGCCGAGGAGTACCCGGGGCTGCGGGCGCTGACCGTGGACGCGCTGCCGTACCACGAGGCCGGCGGCTCGGCCGCCCAGGAGCTCGGCGCCTCCCTGGCGACCGGGGTCGCCTATCTGCGGGAGCTGACCGAGGCCGGGCTCTCCGTCGAACAGGCCCTCGCCCAGATCGAGTTCCGCTACGCGGCGACCGCCGACCAGTTCCTGACGATCGCCAAGTTCCGGGCGGCGCGCAGGCTGTGGGCGCGGGTCGCCGAGGCGAGCGGGGCACCGAACGCGGGTGGGCAGGTCCAGCACGCGGTGACCTCGCCGGTGATGATGTCGCGCCGCGACCCGTGGGTGAACATGCTGCGCACGACCGTCGCCACACTGGCGGCCGGGGTCGGCGGCGCCGACGCGGTCACCGTCCTCCCGTTCGACGACGCGCTCGGCCTGCCGGACGCCTTCGCGCGGCGCATCGCCCGCAACACCTCCACGATCCTCATCGAGGAGTCGCACCTGTCCCGGGTGATCGACCCGGCGGGCGGCTCCTGGTACGTGGAGAAGCTGACCGACGAACTCGCCCACGCGGGCTGGGAGTTCTTCCAGGAGATCGAGCGGACCGGTGGCCAGGCGGCCGCGCTGCGCTCGGGCCGCCTCGGCGAGGACCTGGCGAAGACCTGGGCGGCGCGCTCCGTGAAGCTCGCGAAGCGGCGCGAACCGATCACCGGCGTGAGCGAGTTCCCGCATCTCGCCGAGCGCCCGGTCGAGCGCGTGCCCGCTCCCGCCGCGCCGTCCGGCGGCCTGCCGCGGGTACGGCGTGACGAGGCGTACGAGGCGCTGCGGGCCCGCTCCGACGCGCATCTCGCCGCCACCGGGGCCCGGCCCCGTGTCTACCTGGCCACGATCGGCCCCGCCGCCGCGCACACCGCCCGGTCGACCTTCGTCGCGAACCTGTTCCAGGCCGGCGGCATCGAACCCGTCACGGACGGCACCTTCGAGGACAGCGGCGCCACCGAGGCCTGTCTGTGCTCCAGTGACGCGCTGTACGAGGAGCAGGCGGCGAGCACGGCCGAGGCCCTCGCCGCGGCCGGTGCCCGGCACGTCTTCCTGGCCGGCCGTCCCGGGGAGTACCCCGGGGTGGACGCCTACGTCTTTGCGGGCTGCGACGCCGTCGCGGTCCTCTCCGCCACCCTCGACCGCATGGGAGTGTCCTGATGGGAATCCCCGACTTCTCCGGAATCGAACTGGGGACGCCCACCGCCGAAGGCAGCGCCGACGAGTGGAGCGCCGCCGCGGCGAAGGCCACCGGCGGCGAGACGTTCTGGGAGACCCCGGAGGGCATCGCGGTCAAGCCGCTGTACACCGGCCGTGACGTGGAGGGCCTGGACTTCCTCGAGACGTACCCGGGCGTGGCGCCGTATCTGCGCGGTCCGTACCCGACGATGTACGTCAACCAGCCCTGGACGATCCGCCAGTACGCGGGTTTCTCCACGGCCGAGGAGTCCAACGCCTTCTACCGCCGCAACCTCGCGGCGGGCCAGAAGGGCCTGTCGATCGCCTTCGACCTGCCCACGCACCGGGGTTACGACAGCGACCACCCGCGGGTGACGGGCGACGTCGGCATGGCGGGCGTGGCCATCGACTCCATCTACGACATGCGTCAGCTCTTCGACGGCATCCCGCTGGACAAGATGACCGTGTCGATGACGATGAACGGCGCCGTGCTGCCCGTCCTCGCGCTGTACATCGTGGCGGCCGAGGAACAGGGCGTACCGCCGGAGAAGCTGGCCGGAACCATTCAGAACGACATTCTGAAGGAGTTCATGGTCCGCAACACCTACATCTATCCGCCGAAGCCGTCGATGCGGATCATCTCCGACATCTTCGCGTACACCTCGCAGCGGATGCCGCGCTACAACTCCATCTCCATCTCCGGGTACCACATCCAGGAGGCGGGCGCGACGGCCGACCTGGAGCTGGCGTACACGCTCGCGGACGGTGTCGAGTACATCCGGGCGGGCCGGGAGGCGGGCCTGGACGTGGACGCGTTCGCGCCGCGGCTCTCGTTCTTCTGGGCGATCGGCATGAACTTCTTCATGGAGGTCGCCAAGCTGCGGGCGGCGCGCCTGCTGTGGGCGAAGATGGTAAAGCAGTTCGACCCGCAGAACGCCAAGTCGCTCTCCCTGCGCACCCATTCGCAGACGTCCGGCTGGTCGCTGACCGCCCAGGACGTGTTCAACAACGTGACGCGTACGTGCGTGGAGGCCATGGCCGCCACCCAGGGCCACACCCAGTCGCTGCACACCAACGCCCTGGACGAGGCCCTCGCCCTGCCCACCGACTTCTCCGCGCGGATCGCCCGCAACACGCAGCTGCTGATCCAGCAGGAGTCCGGTACGACCCGGGTCATCGACCCGTGGGGCGGCAGCGCCTACGTCGAGAAGCTGACGTACGACCTCGCCCGCCGGGCCTGGCAGCACATCGAGGAGGTCGAGGCCGCGGGCGGCATGGCGCAGGCCATCGACGCCGGCATCCCGAAGCTCCGGATCGAGGAGGCGGCGGCCCGTACCCAGGCCCGCATCGACTCCGGCCGCCAGCCGGTCATCGGCGTCAACAAGTACCGCGTGGAGACCGACGAGAAGATCGACGTCCTCAAGGTCGACAACTCCTCCGTGCGCACCCAGCAGATCGAGAAGCTGCGGCGGCTGCGGGCCGAGCGCGACGACCGGGCCGTCCAGGACGCGCTGGAGGACCTGACGCGGGCGGCCGCCGGTGAGGGCAACCTGCTGGAACTGGCGGTCCGCGCGGCCCGCGCGATGGCCACCGTCGGGGAGATCTCCGACGCCCTGGAGAAGGTGTACGGGCGCCACGCGGGCCAGATCCGTACGATCTCCGGCGTGTACCGCAACGAGGCAGGGGAGTCGCCGTCCGTGGACCGCACCCGCACCCTGGTGGACGCGTTCGAGGAGGCCGAGGGCCGTCGCCCGCGCATCCTGGTCGCGAAGATGGGCCAGGACGGTCACGACCGCGGCCAGAAGGTGATCGCGACCGCGTTCGCCGACCTCGGCTTCGACGTCGACGTCGGCCCGCTGTTCCAGACGCCGGGCGAGGTCGCCCGCCAGGCCGTGGAGGCGGACGTGCACATCGTGGGCGTCTCCTCGCTGGCCGCCGGGCACCTCACCCTCGTCCCCGCGCTGCGCGAGGAGCTGGCGGCGGAGGGCCGCGAGGACATCATGGTCGTGGTCGGCGGGGTGATCCCGCCGCAGGACGTGCCGACGCTGCTGGAGATGGGCGCGGCCGCCGTGTTCCCACCCGGGACGGTGATCCCGGACGCGGCGTACGACCTCGTCGAGCGGCTCTCTGCCGGTCTCGGGCACGACCTGTGATCGAACTCGACACCTATGTCAAGGGTGTGCTCGACGGGAAGCGGGCGCTGGTCGCCCGTGCCATCACGCTCGTCGAGTCCACCCGGCCCCAGCACCGGGCGCTGGCGCAGGAGTTGCTGACCGAGCTGCTCCCGCACAGCGGCAAGGCGCGGCGGATCGGCATCAGCGGGGTGCCGGGGGTGGGCAAGTCGACGTTCATCGACGCCTTCGGCACCATGCTGACCCAGCTCGGGTTCCGGGTCGCGGTGCTCGCCGTCGATCCGTCGTCCAGCCGGACGGGCGGTTCGATCCTCGGCGACAAGACCCGGATGGAGCGACTGGCCGTCGATCCGGCCGCGTTCATCCGCCCCTCCCCCACCGCCGGCACGCTCGGCGGGGTGGCGAAGGCGACCCGCGAGTCGATCGTGGTGATGGAGGCGGCCGGCTACGACGTGGTGCTGGTGGAGACGGTCGGGGTCGGCCAGTCCGAGACGGCCGTCGCCAACATGGTGGACTCGTTCCTGCTGTTGACGCTGGCCCGCACCGGAGACCAGTTGCAGGGCATCAAGAAGGGTGTCCTGGAGCTGGCCGACGTGATCGCCGTCAACAAGGCGGACGGCCCGCACGAGCGCGACGCGCAGTCGGCGGCGCGTGAACTGGCGGGCGCCCTGCGGCTGATGCACGGCAAGGACGCGGTGTGGACGCCGCCCGTGCTGAGTTGCAGCGCCCGGGAGTCGTCGGGTCTGGACACCGTCTGGGAGCGTCTGGAACAGCACCGCACCCTGCTCGACTCGACCGGCCGCCTCGCCGACAAACGCCGTGACCAGCAGGTCGACTGGACCTGGACGATGGTCCGCGACGAACTCCTCGGCCGGCTGCACTCCGACCAGGCGGTACGGGCGCTCGCCCCCGACCTCGAACGGCAGGTGCGGGAGGGCGGGTTGACGGCGACGCTCGCCGCGGAACGCATTCTGAAGGCGTTCGGCCGCGAAGCGCCCTGAGCCACGCGGGGGCGGATGACCCACCGGTCCCGCGCCCGTCGCCCCAAGGCCTCGCGGTATCCGCCACGACCCGGCCGCCTGGGCACCGAAACGCGGAAGGGCCCCTCGGAGGATTCCGAGGAGCCCTTCTCCGTACCGGAGGCACGTCCGAAAACGCACGTCCCGAAGGATCAGCGCGCGGCCGGGACCGATCGTCCGGCCGCGACCGCGGCGGGCCTGGGGTTCAGCACGCGTTCGGCCAACTCGCCGAAGACGAGGCCGAATCCGCCCCACAGGACCGTCTGGATGGCCAGGGCGGAGAGCCGGAACCGCCACAGCACGGTGGCCGGGAAGTCACCTGGCACCTCGTTGATCGCGGGCAGGAACTCGTAGGCCAGGCCGATCACGACCACGAAGGCCGCCACGGCGGCGACCGTCGCGTACCAGGTGCCCACCGTCGGCGCGAGGCGCTTGCCGAGGACGGTGGCGCCGATCGCCAGGAGCACACCGAGGACCATCATCAGGAAGTACAGGGTGGTCCGCTTGCCGATGGTCTCGTGGTCACCGACGGCCGGCGGGTTGGCCGGGTACTTCAGGAACGGCACGACGTAGACGGCGATCAGTGCGGTCCCCGACAGCAGCAGCGCGGTCGCGCGGGGGCCGAGGCGGCCCACGCGGCCGAGCGCGAAGCAGTAGGCGAGCGCGGCGATGCCGCCGAAGGCGATGCCGTAGAGCAGGACACCGGTCGCGAGTCCGGCGGTGGACTGGAGACTGCGGGAGACGAGTTCGACCTCGTGCTCGTGCCCGGAGGCCTGGGCCTCCTCGAAGGCGATCGCGCTGTCCACGCTCGGTTCACCGAGGAAGTAGGCGACGACCAGGGCGAGTACACCGGCCGCGAGACCGGCGAGCATGCCTCGCACGAGCAGGTTTCTTACCGTTGCGGAGTTCATGGGTGAGTGCTGTCCCTCGCGTCAGTGGCAGGGGAAACCGAGCAGGTGGCGGGCGTCGTGCACCCATTCGTGGACGTCCTCGCCCGAGACGACGGAGGTGGCGCCCTGTTCGGCGCCGACGAAGTACAGCAGGACCAGCATCAGGATGCCGAAGAAGACCGCCCAGGGGGCGATCGCGCCGATCGGCAGCTTGGCCGGAAGGGCGGGGGTGGTGGCGGTCGGCGGAGCGACGGTCTGCGCCATGGCAGGACCTCCTCGGGAGTTCGCGTCCCATCTCGGTGGTGCACAGGATGACGCCTACGGGTCTGACTCACGCGGCGCCCAGCATGGCTGGGCGTCCCGTTCACAGTGGCGCGACCGTGCCGGATTTCCACCGGCTTCCGTCTTGACGTCATCAATATCGGACCGACCGTACCGCCTGGCGAGTTCACCGCCAAGACCGCGCCGTCCGCCGTGATCTTCCTCTCGTCCCAGGTGACGGGTCTCCTGGGACGGGGTGGGTCACCCGCGCCCCGGCGGGCGACCCGGCTGTCGGGCCTGCCGAGTTCGGTACGCGTCCCTCACAACTCACTTACAGCTGAAGGCAGTTCGGAACGAACTCCGAGGGGCCCCCGGCCGCCGCGGGGCGGCCGGGGCCGTGGGCGCGAGCGTCCCGCCCGGCCGCCCGCGTCAGCGCGGTGCCGGTCACGCGAGCCCGAGTTCGCCCTCTCCCAAGGAGACGAAGAAGCGTTCGACGTCGGCGTCGGTGACCTCGGCGAGGGTGGCCGGGGACCAGTGCGGGTCGCGGTCCTTGTCGATGATCTGGGCCCGGACGCCCTCCACGAGGTCGGGGGCGGACAGGGCCGCGCAGGAGACCCGGAACTCCTGGTCCAGGACGGGCTCCAGCCGGCCGAGCCGCCGGGCGCGGCGCAGGGCGGCCAGCGTGACCTTCAGCGCGGTGGGCGAGTTGCCGAGGAGGATCTCGGCGGTCTCCTTGGCCGCCGGGTCACCGACCGCGAACAGGCGTCGCAGGATCTCCTCCACCGTGTCGGCGGAGTAGCAGGCGTCGATCCACTCCCGCCGGTCGGCCAGTTCGGCCGGGGGCGCCGCCCGCGCGTGGCGGGCGAGAGCCTCCCGTACGGGTCTGTCGGCCAGGTCGGCGACGAACTCCCGGAGCGACGCGGAGGGCAGGTAGTGGTCGGCGAGGCCGCACAGCAGGGCGTCGGCCGCGCCGATCGAGGCGCCCGTGAGGGCGAGGTGGGTGCCCAGCTCGCCCGGGGCGAGGGCGAGCAGGTGGGTGCCGCCGACATCGGGGACGAAGCCGATCCCGGTCTCGGGCATGGCGATCCTCGACCGCTCGGTGACGACCCGGACGCCGCCGTGCGCGGAGACACCGACGCCGCCGCCCATGACGATGCCGTCCATGACGGCCACGTACGGCTTGGGATAGCGGGCGATGCGGGCGTTGAGGTGGTACTCGTCGCGCCAGAAGGCGGCGGAGGCGGTGCCGTCCCCGTCGCGCGCGTCGTCGTGGACGACGCGGATGTCGCCGCCCGCGCACAGCCCGCGCTCGCCGGCGCCGGTGATGACCACGGTCTCGACGGCCGGGTCGTGTTCCCAGGCGGCGAGCGCCCGGTCGATCCGGCGCACCATCGCGTGGTTCAGCGCGTTCAGCGCCCTCGGCCGGTTGAGGATGATGTGGGCGGCGCGTCCTTCGGTGCGCAGCAGGACGGGTTCCTCGGCGCCGTGTGCCCCGGTGCCGTTCATCCGAACGCCTCCGTCAGGGCGCGGGCCACGATGACGCGCATGTCTCGTCGGTTCCTTCCGGGGTCCGGTGCGTTCGCCGGTCACGGCGGTCTTCTCGCTACGGTACCCACCGGCCGTCGCGGCTCCCGCGCGGGTGCGGGAAGCGCGGGGCGCTCGACTCCGGGTCATGACGGGCGGCCCATCGGGGCGAGGGGAACGCGTGCTGGAGAACACGTCGACCGGGGTGCGCGTCGACCCGGCGGCCGGTTCCTTCAGGCTCCGTCCCCGGGCCGGAGCACGTACAGCTGCGGCAGGTTGACCACGATCGCCTCCTGTGTGCTGCGGGCGATGACGACGACGGCCTCTTCGGCGGGGTCCGGGTTCTCCTCGCGGTGCGGCACGAACGGGGGCACGAAGATGTAGTCACCGGGGGAGGTGCGCAGGCGTACTTCCTCGGGCTCGGCCCCCGAGTCGTCGAGGAAGACGAACTCGGGATGTCCGCTCACCACGTAGATGGCGGTCTCGGACGCCCCGTGGTGGTGGTCGGAGGAGGAGGTGGAGGGGGCGACGTGGGTCTGGCCCATCCACAGCTTCTCGGAGCCGACGGTGGCCCCGCTGACGGCGGCGAACCTGCGCATGCCGCCGGTCTGCGCCGTCCCGCCGTCGAGGGCGTCGGCACGGACGTGGTGCAGGCGGGTGCGCAGGGGTGATGCCGACTGCCCTGCGGCGTCCTGGAGATGGGGGTGGAAACCTTCGCCGGGGGTGGTCAACGACTCGCTCATGACAGGGACGCTAGAGCGGCCCGGAAAAGGATGTCAAGAGGTGTCCATTGCCCTTCACCTGCGGCAATGTTCCCGCAATGTTCGTGGGGAACCCGTGGAAACCGTCTTGGCGGACACCGTGTCGGGCATCATGTGCGCATGCATATCTCCGCGAAGGCGGACTACGCCACGCGGGCCCTGCTGGAACTCGCCCGCGAACCGGCCCGCCCGCTCACCTGCGAGGCCATCGCCTCCTCGCAGCAGATCCCGTTCCGGTTCCTCAAGTCCGTGGTGGGCGAACTGCGCAGAGCCGGCCTGGTGCGCAGCCAGCGCGGCTGCGAGGGCGGCTACTGGCTCGGCCGGCCCGCCGAAGAGATCTCCCTGCTCGACGTCCTGCGCGCCATGGACGGCGAACTGATCACCCTGCGGAGTGAGCCGCTGGCCGGGCTCGACTATCCGGGCCCCGCCTCCGGACTGCCTGGACTGTGGCGCCGTATCGAGGCGGAGGCGGCGGCGGTTCTGGGCGGCACCACGCTGTCCACCCTGCTGCCCGCCGAGGCGGACGGACCGCGGGCCCGGAAGGGAGCCGCGTGACGGCCCCGCCGACACCGCCGGCCCCGGACGCGGTGGAGGTGGAGGTGGAGGTGGAGGTGGTGGAGTACACCGATCCGCTGTGTCCGTGGGCCTGGGGCTCGGAGCCGGTGTTCCGCCGGCTCCGCGCCGGACTGGCGGGCCGGGTCCACTGGCGCCGCGCGTACTGCGTGCTCTTCGACCACGACGACGACCCGCCGCCGGACCCGGCGGCGGAGACCGCCTGGTACGCGCGGTACGTCGAGGACATCAGCGCCCACACGCGGGCGCCACGGGCACCGCGGCTGAGCCGGGTCGCGGCGAGTTCGTGGCCCGCGTCCCTGGTCGCCAAGGCCGCCGAGCGGCAGGGCGACGTGGTGGCCGATCGGGTGCTGCGACGACTGCGGGAGAGCGTCTTCGTCCTCGGAGAGCCGGCGGACACCGCCGCGCTCGCGGAGTCGGCGGTACGGGGCGTGCCCGGCCTGGACCTCGACCGGCTCCGCGCCGACGCGGCTTCGGCGGCCGTGCTGGAGGCGGTGCGCGCCGACCGCGCCGAGGCACGCCGGCCGGTCCGCGAGGTGCTGTCGGCGGGCGGCGCCTCACCTCATCCCGGAACCCTCAAGGAGACCGCCGACGGCGGGTACCGCTACGCGCTGCCGACCCTGCTGGTCCGCGCTCCCACCGGGTGCCGTGTCGTGCCCGGCTGGCGGCCGTACGAGGAGTACGTGGCGGCGTTCGACGCGGTGAGACCCTCACTGGCGGCGGACGCCGTGCGGGCGGCCCCCTCGGAGGCGCTCGCCCGGTACCGCAGCCTGACCGACCCGGAGCGCGCCGTGCTGACCGACGGCCCCTGGCCCCCCGCCGGGGCCGTCCGGGTCGGGACGGGCAACGGCCCCGTGTGGCTGCACCCGGACGAGGCCGCGGAACACCCGGCCGGGGGCCGCGACGCGACCGCCGCGCCCTGACGGGTTTCTGACCAGCGGTCAGGGCGCGGCCGGCGGTCGGCTCTCCCGCCTTTCCCCGAAGGGCAGCTGACCGGTGGTCAGGTCCGTCCCGACCAATGAGACACCAATTGGTGTCCATTGACAGCCGCCGAGACGCGGCCCCAGGATGTGCAGCATGCTCACGACGCACCCCGGCGTGGTGTGCCGCTACGTGGACCTGCGGCGCACCTGCAGCGCTCTCTGTCGCTGACCGCCCGCCAACCGCGGCCCCCCGGCGCCTGACGCCGTCCCCGCCGGCACCGGCCTCCCGCCGTCTCGCCGCCCGGACCCGTCACAGCGCGCCGCTCCCCCGGCGCTTCGCCGCACACGCCCCCTCGGCGTTCCGTGACGTCCGCCCCTCAGCGTTCCCTCCTCACCGCTCCCTCCGTCTTCCGGCCGTCCCCGCGACGATCCGCCGACGCCACATGCCCTGAACGCGGCATGCCCCCGTGTGCGCCGAAGCGCGCTCAGGCATGCCCGTTCCCGGGCCGTGCGACGCCGGCCGGCGGGGTGTGCCGCCCTCGCTCCCCCTCCCGCCGCCCCGGCGCGGGGCGGAGCCTTCCCGAAAGCAGAAGCAGATGTCCGCACGTGTCACGCCCCGCGTCCCCGCCGCCCTCCGATCCGCCGCACGGCCCGGCCGGCTGCGCGCCGCCGCCCTCGGGACCGCCCTCGTCTCCGTGCTCGTCCCCGCCCTCGGCGCCTGCGGCGGTGAGGCCTCGTCGGCCTCCGGCGGCGCCGCGCTGAAGTGGACCTCTTCCTACTTCCCCACGCACTGGGACCCGGTGGTGAGCGGCAGCGGCGCCCAGTTCCGTGAACTCGCCCTCGTGTACGCCTCGTTGACCCGGACCGATGAGAAGGGGAAGGCGGTTCCGGATCTCGCCAAGAGCTGGGAGTACAACAACAAGGGTGATGTGATCACCTTCCACCTGCGCCCCCACCTGAAGTTCAGCGACGGCGCGCCAGTCGACGGCGCCGCGGTGAAGGCCGCGATCGAACGGGCCAAGAAGCAGAAGAACTCGGCGCTCTTCGGCGACCTGACGTCGATCGAGTCGGTGGAGGCGAAGGGCCTCGACGCGGTGATCCACCTCAGCCAGGTCGACTACCAGATCCCCCAGTTGCTCGGCGAGCGCGTCCTGCAGATCGCCAGCCCCAAGGCGGCCGCCTCCCCCGGCGAGCTGGACCAGAACCCGGTCGGCGCGGGCCCGTTCACCGTCACCCAGCTCGTCCCGGGCACCAAGGCCGTCCTGAAGAAGAACCCGGACTACTGGGACGCCGAGAACATCCACATCGACAACGTCGAACTGACCTCCGCCCCGGACGCCTCCACCGTCGTGTCCGGCCTCCAGACCGGTGTCTACAACTTCGCCGACATCGCGCCCAGTCAGGCCGACGCGGCCAAGAAGGCCGGACTCGACGTCTTCGTGCAGCCCGGCTTCAACGCGGCCAACATCAGCCTCAACACTAACAAGGCGCCCTTCGACGACGACAGGGTCGTCGACGCGGTCCGCCACGCGGTCGACCGTCAGGAGTTCGTCGACAAACTGACCTTCGGCTACGGCTCGGTGACCGACCAGCCGTTCCCCAAGGGGTACGTGGCCTACGACCCCGAGTCGGAGAACGCCTACGCCTACGACCCGGCGAAGGCCAAGAAGCTGCTGCGGGAGGCCGGTCACAAGGCGGGCGACATCAAGCTCGATCTGGTCATCCCGGCCGAGGACCCCCAAGCCGAGATCGTCCAGGCGCAGTTGGCGAAGGTCGGCATCACCGTCACCATCAAGATCGACAAGAACTGGGCCACGCCGTTCTTCGCCAAGGACCTGAAGTTCTCGCTGTACGGGACGACGGGGCGTGACTCCGCGGCGCAGACCCTCACCGCGCACTTCGGCCCGGACGGCCCGCTCAACCTCAGTTCGCCCTACGCGCCGGCCGGTTTCGAGGCGGCCATCGCCAAGGTCCGCCGGACCCCGCTGGACTCGCCCGACTACACCGAGGTCCTCCGGGCGGCGACCCGGGCCGGGCTGAAGAGCAGGGCGCTCGTCTTCACGTACGCCTCGCCCAACCTCATCGCCAAGAGCAGGTCCGTGTCCGCCCTGCCGAAGAACCCCGCCCACCTCGACTGGACCGGCGTGACCATCGCCGGCGGCAACTGACACCCCGTCCATCACAGAGAGGGGGCAACCCATGACGACGACGGAGGCACCGGCCGCACCCGACGTCCGTCTCCCGGCCGCCGCGGCCCGGACACGGAACGCGCTGGGCCGCGTCCTGACCACCCTCGCCCGCACGGTGGCGATCTTCGTGCCCGTGTTCCTGGTCGCGACGTTCGTGACGTTCGCTCTGCGGTCGCTGAGCGGGCTCAGTCCGGCGCGCATCCAGCTGGGCGAGGAAGCCACTCCCGAGGCGATCGCCCGCGTCGAGGCCCACTGGGGCCTCGACCGGCCCTTCCTCGTCCAGTACGGGGACTGGTTCGGCGGCGTCCTGCACGGCCGGCTCGGCACGAGCTGGACCAACGGCGCCGACATCTCCACGCTGATCGGCCTCGGCCTGGGCGTGAGCCTGTCGGTGGCGACCTTCGCGCTGCTCATCGGCGTGGTCGTGGGGTTCGCCCTCGGCACGGTCGCGGCACTGCGCCGCACCACCTGGATCGACCGCGCGATCACCGGCTTCGTGACGGTGGTCTCGGTCATGCCGGCCTTCGTCGTCGGGATCGTGCTGGTCGCGGTGTTCGGGGTGGGACTCCATCTCTTCCCGTCCGCCGGATACGTCCCGGCGGCGCAGGGGATCGGGCCCTGGCTCGCCCACATCACCCTTCCGGCCGTCGCGCTGAGCTTCGACGTCGTCGCCGACGTCGCCCGGCAACTGCGCACGAGTCTGGTCGCGGCCTACGGCGAGAACTACGTGACGGGCGCGGTGGTCCGCGGACTGAGTCCGCGCAGGATCTTCTTCGGCCATGTGCTGCGCAACGGCCTCGGGCCCGCGCTCGCCACCCTCGGCCTGAAGTTCCCCGCCCTGGTCGGCGCCTCCGTCGTCACCGAGTGGATCTTCGGGCTCCAAGGGTTCGGGCGGTTCGCCAACGACTCGGCGCAGGCCGGTGACGTACCGGCGGTGCAGGGCGTCCTGGTGGTGTCGATCGTCCTGGTCGTCGCCTTCAACCTGATCGTCAACCTGGTGCTGGCGCGCGTGACGCCGGCCGCTCAGCGGGGGGTGTGACCATGGTCCGCCGCGTACTCTCCCTCACCTCCGGCCGGATCGCCGTGGCCGTCCTCGTCGCGATCGCCCTGCTCGCCCTGCTCGGTCCGCTGCTCGCCCCGCAGGATCCCCTGGCCACCAGCGACCACACGCTGGCCGCCTCCTCCGGAGCCCACTGGCTGGGCACCGACCACCTGGGCCGTGACGTGCTCAGCCGCCTCCTCGACGGCTCCCGCGTCAGCGTCCTCGGCTCGCTGGAGGTGGCGCTCACGGCCCTGGCCGTCGGAGCCGTACCCGGCATCCTGTCGGTCTACCTGGGCCGGGTCTTCGAATGGGTCACCCTCCGGCTCACCGACACCCTGGTCGCCCTTCCGTTCCTGCTGTTCGCCGTCGCCGTGATCGCCCTGCTCGGCAACGGTCTCGGCCAGGCGATGCTGGTCACCGGCGTGCTCGTGTCGCCGCTGTTCTACCGCGTGGCCCGCGCCGCCACCCTGGCCGTGGCCCGCTCGCCGTACGTGGAGGCGGCGATCGTCTCCGGTGCCTCCGTCGGCCGGATCGTACGCCGTCACGTCTGGACCAAGGTGCTCCCGCCGATCGCGGTCGCGCTCGCCCAGACCATCGGCGTCGGCTTCGTCATCGTGTCGAGCCTGACCTTCCTCGGGATCGGGGTCCAGCCTCCCGCGCCCACCTGGGGCGGCCTGCTCGCCTCGGACCTGGGCTACCTCAGCCACCGCCCGTGGGCCCCGCTCGCCCCCGCCCTGCTGATCATGGTCACCGTCTGGGCCTGCAACCTCCTCGCCGACGCGATCCGCGACGTCTCCGGCGAAGCGGGCCGGGCACTGGCCAACGACCGCAAGGCCCGTGCCAACCGTCGCGGCGAGGCCGCCCCCGCTCCCGCAGGAGGTGTGTGATGACCACCCTGTCCGACCGACTCCTCACCGAGACCGGGGAGATCACCGAGCCCCCAGAGATCACCGGAACCAGGGAGATCACCGGGACCGGCACCGGCCACCCGGCCGGTCCGCAGGCACCGGTGCTGGCCGTGCGCGACGTACGGATCAGCGACCGGGCCGGCGGCCGGGAGATCGTGCACGGCGTGAGCTTCTCGCTCACCCCCGGCCGGACCGTCGGCATCGTCGGCGAGTCCGGCAGCGGGAAGACCCTCACCTGCCGGGCCACGCTCGGGATCCTGCCCGCCCACTTCGAGATCGACGGCGGTTCGGTCGAGATCGACGGCGTCGACATCGCCGGCCTGTCGCCCGCGGAGTGGACGGCCCTGCGGGGCAGCACCATCAGCGCGGTCTTCCAGGATCCGGCGTCCTATCTCAATCCCTCGATCCGCGTCGGCGTCCAGATCGCCGAGGTCGTCCGGGTCAAGCAGGGGCTGAAGCGGCGCGCGGCACACCGCCGGGCGATCGAACTGCTGCGCGCGGTCCATCTGCGGGACCCGGAACTGGTCCACGGCCAGTACCCCCACGAGCTGTCCGGCGGCATGCTCCAGCGGGTGCTGATCGCCGCGGCGATCGCCGCGGGCCCGCGGATCCTCATCGCCGACGAGGCCACCACCGCGCTCGACGTCACCGTCCAGGCCGAGATCCTCGACCTGCTGGCCGACCTTCGCGAGCGGACCGGGCTCGCCCTCGTCGTGGTCTCCCACGACCTGGCCGTCGTCGCCCAGTTGTGCGACGAGGTGCTCGTCATGCGGCAGGGCGAGGTCGTCGAACAGGGCCCGACCGATGACGTGCTCCACCGTCCGCGGCACGAGTACACCCGCCTGCTCATCGCCGAACACGAGCAGTACGGCCTGGACAGGTTCCTCACGCCCGAGGAGGACGCGTGAACGACGACACCGTGACACCCGATCACGCAGCCACCGATGACCTGACGACCGAGGACGCCGTGACCACCGATGACGTGCGCCACGAGGGTGCGCCCGACAGCCCCGTGACCGTCGATCAGGACCGGGCGCCCGACATCGCCGGGAGGTCCGCGAGCCCCGTCCTGGAGATCAGGGACCTCGACGTCCACTACGGACCGCGCCGACGACGCCGGCGCGCCCTGCACAGCGTCTCCCTGAGCCTCGCGCCGGGCGAGACCGTCGGCGTCATCGGCGAGACGGGCTCGGGCAAGTCCACCCTGGCGCGGGCAGTTCTCGGCCTGGTGCGCGCCTCGGCCGGGTCCGTCGTCGTCGACGGCGAGGACGTCAGCGCCTACGGCGCCCGCCAGTGGCGGACGCTGCGCCGCCGCGGCGTGATCCAGTACGTCTTCCAGGACCCGCTGCGCAGCCTCGACCCGGACCTCACCGTCGAGGCCTCCCTGGCCGAGCCGCTGCTCGTCAGGGGTGTCGCCCGCGACGACGCGGCACGCCGGGTCCGCGCGTTCCTCGCCCGGGTGCGCCTCTCCGAGGACCTGCTCGACCGGCTGCCCGGCGAACTCTCCGGCGGCCAGCGCCAACGCGTCTCCGTGGCAAGGGCGTTGGTCACCGAACCGCGTCTCGTCATCCTCGACGAGCCGGTGAGCGCCCTCGACTCCGCCAATCGCGTCCAGATCCTGCGGATCCTCAAGGAGCTCCGCGACGACGGCGTCGCCCTTGTCTTCATCTCCCACGACCTCGGTTCCGTCGCCGGGATCGCCGACCGGATCGCCGTGCTGTACCAGGGCGAACTGGTCGAGGCCGGTGCCGCCCGGGACGTCATCACCCGGCCGCGGCACCCCTACACACGCCTGCTCGTCCGTTCGGCGCCCACCCTGCACTCCGCGTCGGCCGACCGCGCCGAGCGCGAGGCCCTGCGCGCCCTCCTCCACGCCTGAGCACACACCCCACCGCCCGCCCGAACGCATCCCCGAAGCCACGACAGACAGGAACAGAACCATGTCCCGCACGATCCATCTCGCCCTGCACCCCTACGGCGTCGGCGGTCCCGGCCAGCACGGTCTGTGGAAGGACCCGCGCGTGGCGAAGAACGCCAGCATCGACATCGACTACTACATCCGCTTGGCGAAGGCGGCCGAACACGCCCTCTTCGACGCCCTGTTCATCGTCGACAGTCAGTTCATCAACGCCACCTATCCGGCGCACTACCTCAACCGCCTGGAACCGCTGACCCTGTTGTCCGCGGTCGCCACCCACACCCGGCACATCGGCCTGGTCGGCACGGCGAGTTCGACCTACAACTCGCCGTTCAACCTGGCACGCCGGTTCGCCTCCCTCGACCACATCAGCGGCGGCCGGGCCGGCTGGAACGTCGTCACCAGCTTCGACACCGGCACGTCCCGGAACTTCGGACTCGACGAACACCTCGACTACGCCACGCGATACGGCCGTGCCCTGGAGTTCGTCCAGGTCGCCCGGGGACTGTGGGACTCCTACGAGGACGACGCCTTCCCCGCCGACGTGGACCGGGGCGTCTTCCTCGACCCGGCGAAGCTGCACGCGCTCGACCACCGGGGTGAGCACTTCGACGTCGCGGGACCGCTGAACATCTCCCGGTCCCCGCAGGGCCAGCCGGTGATCTTCCAGGCCGGGGTGTCCGAGGAGGGCCGCGACCTCGCCGCGCGGGTCGCCGAGGGCATCTACGCGCCGGGCGGCACGCTCGAGCAGGCGCGGGAGTACTACGCCGACATCAAGAAGCGGACCGCTTCCTACGGCCGTGACCCCGAGCACATCAAGATCTTCATCCACGGGGGCCCTGTCGTCGCCGCCACGGACGAGGCCGCCCGGCGCCGCGAACGGGAGATCTTCGAGGAGGACAACGACTTCGCCGCCAACCTCGCCCTGCTCGGCCGGTCCTTCGGCGCCTACGACTTCAGCGGACACGACCTGGACGCGCCGTTCCCCGACGTCGCCCACCTCGCGGAGAAGGGCGGCCGCACCGGCGCGGCCCACCTCATCGAGCGGGCCCGGACGGAGAACCTGACGCTCCGCCAGGTCGCCGCCTCCGTCAACCAGTTCCGCAGCTCCCCGTTCGTCGGCGCGCCCGAGACCGTCGCCGACACCATCGAGAAGTGGTTCGACGCCGGCACCTTCGACGGCATCAACCTCGCCTTCCGCACCGAGGACGAGCTGAACCTCTTCGTCGACGGCGTCGTCCCGCTCCTCCAGAAGCGCGGGCTGTTCCGCACCGAGTACGCGGCCGACACCCTGCGCGGCAACCTCGGCCTGCCCGTCCCGGCCAACCGCCACAGCCGCGAGGACGGGCTCGTGAACGGCTGAGGCTCCCGCCCGGACCCGGCGCGCCCCTCGCCGCACGCCCCGGCCCGGCCCACCCCGGCCGGGTCGCGCGGCGGCCCGACACCGAAAGGCCCACCCATGACGAGCGAGCCGCCACGCTTCAGACTCGGCTTCCTCACCCATGTCCAGGGACACGACCAGGACACCGCCCGCACCTACCGCAACGCCCAGGAACTCTTCACCGTGGCCGACGAACTCGGCTTCGACGTCGGCTGGGTCGCCCAGCACCACGTCTCCCTCGAAGGCGGCGGACTGTCCTCGCCCTGGACCTTCCTCGCCCACGCGGCGGCGCGCACGACCCGGATCCGGCTCGGCACCGCCGTCACGGTCCTTCCCCTGGAGGACCCGGTCCGCCTCGCCGAGGACGTCGCCACCGTCGACGCCCTCAGCGGCGGTCGCGTCGAGGTCGGCGTGGGCAGCGGAGGGAGCGGTCTCGAGTACGCCGCGTTCGCCAAGGACGTCGCCCGCAAGCGGGAACTGACCAGCGAGAACCTCGACGTGCTGCGGCGGGCCCTGGCGCGGGACGAGGTGGGCACGCCCGGCTTCCGCGTGCAGCCCCGGCCGGGTGACTTCACCCGGCGCGTCTGGCAGGGCGTGTTCAGCGCCGAGGGAGCCGCGTACGCCGCGAGCCGTGGCTCCAACCTGCTGCTGAACCGGGCTGCCTACGGCTTCGACGCCCCCACCGACGAGGTGCAGCGCCCCTGGGCCGACGCCTTCCTCGCGGCCTGGGACCAGCCGCACCGCCCGCGCGTCGGCCTGTCCCGCTTCGTGTTCCCGGCCAAGGACCGGCGCACGGCCCTGCGCGCGATCGGCGGCGACGTGCACCGGGCGGCGCTGCGCATGGCGGAGAGCGGCGCGTTCCCCAGGGGCCTCGGCGAGGACGAGGCGCTGCGCCGCTTCCACGCCTTCTACGGCCATCCCGACGAGGTGGTCGAAGCCCTGCGGCGGGAGCGGGTCCTGCCCGTCGCGACCGACCTGATCACCCAGTTCAACCCGGCCGTCCCCGACCACGACGCCGCCGTGCGCGCCCTCGAACTCATCGCGACCGAGGTGGCACCCGCCCTGGGCTGGAAGCCCGCGTCCCCGGCCGGTTCGGTCCCCGTCGAGCCCGTAGCCACAGGAGTATGAGATGACCCGGTACAGCGACCACCACGGGCCCGAAGGGCTCCTCGTCCGCGGCACGATCCTCGTGGTTCCCGGGCGTGGCGAGACCCCGGCGACCTACACGCGGTTCGGCCGGCGGCTCGCCGCCGACGCCTACCGCGTCCGGGTGATCGACGCCCCCGATCCCGCCGCCGATGACCCGGCCGCCTCCCTGACCGCTCTCGCCGCCCGGCTCGCCGCAGCGGCCGAGGGCACGGCGCCCGAGGACGGGGCGGCACGGCCGGTCGTCCTCGTCGGGGCGGACTCGGGGGCCGCCGCCCTCGCCGCGCTGTTCGGCCGGGCGGGGGCTCCGGCGGCCTGGCGGCCCGACGCCCTCGTGCTCGCCGGCCTTCCCGGCCCGTCCACCGGGTCCGGCGCCTCGGCCGACACCTGGGACCACGAGCTCGACGTCCGCACCTCCTGCCCCGCCCACCGGGGCGTCCTCGCCCAGGACCCGCACGTGCGGCGCGGGTCGCTCGGCGAGCCGGTCCCGGAGCACGTGCTCGACGCGGCCTACGCCGGCGAGGTCCCGCTCCCGACCCTGCTGCTCGCCGGCGAATCCGACCCGCTCGCCGACCACGAGGCACTGGCCCGCGTGGCCAAGTCGCTTCCCCAAGCCCGCCTTTCGGTGGTCCGCGGCGCCCACCACGACGTCCTCAACGATCTCCAGCACCGCTCGGTGGCGGCCGAGGTCGTCACCTTCCTCGAAACGCTGCGAGCCGACCTGCGGCCGCTGATCAGCGTACGGTCGAGCGCCTGGTGACGGCCCGGCCCCCAGACCGCCGCCGCACGCCCGGCGGCGCCGCCGGACCGGCCGACGCACCACCACGCGACCGCCCCGCCTCCCGGCCCCACCGGACGCCCCGCCCCGCCGCCGCACCTCCGTGACCGCACGTCCCTCTCCCCCTTGCTCCCCTCTCCCTCCTCCTCCGTTCGTCGTACCTCCGCTTCCTTCTCCACGCATCCGCGTCCCGACCCGGAAGGTCACCCATGGCCACGATCGTGTCCGTCTCCGGAAGTCCCTCTCCCACGTCCCGCACCACCCGACTCCTGCGTCACCTCGACGACCGGCTACGCCGCCAGGGCCACGAGGTGACCCCCCTGGAGGTGCGTACGCTGCCCGCCCACGCGCTGCTCGGAGCCGACTTCCGGCATCCGGCGATCGTCGAGGCCACGGCCCTGTTCGAGGGAGCGGACGGCGTCGTGATAGGCACACCGGTGTACAAGGCCGCCTACTCCGGCCTGCTGAAGTCCCTCCTCGACCTGCTCCCGCAGTACGCGCTGGCCGGCAAGACGGTGCTGCCCCTCGCGACCGGCGGCAGTACGGCCCATGTGCTCGCCATCGACTACGCGTTGCGTCCGGTGCTGAGTTCCATGGGCGCGTCACACATCGTGCCGGGCTGGTTCACGCTCGACAAGGACGTGGCCCTCGGCGACGACGGCGCCCCGGTGATCGCGCCGGCCGCCGCCCAGGCGCTGGAACAGGTGACGGACCACTTCTCCGCCGCGCTCGGAGGCCGTACGACCGCACTCGCGTCGACCGGATGAGCCGGCCGACGCCATACCGTGCGCACCGTCGATGTCGGTCGTCGAGAACGGGCGACGCCTGACCGTCGCCCGGACCGGTGCCGCGGATTCCTCCGAACAGGGGAAGCCCGAGGCCCGTCGACGGTCACGGGTGGCCCGCTCCGGACAGGGTCGGCATCGTGGCCCCGGACCGACGCGACCACGCCTTGGAGGACTCCCATGCTCAGTACGGACTTCAGTACCGGATCGCCCAACTGGCTCGACCTCGGCAGCCCCGACACCGAGGCGGCCTCCGCGTTCTACGGCGCCGTCTTCGGCTGGCGGTTCGCCTCAGCGGGGCCCGAGGCGGGCGGGTACGGGTTCTTCCAGGTCGACGGGAAGACCGTCGCCGCCCTCGGGCCGCTCACCGAGGAGGGAGCGAGTTCCGCCTGGATGATCCACTTCAAGGCCGATGACATCGAGGCCACCGTCTCGGCCGTCAGGGCCGGTGGCGGTGTCGTCCGGATGAAGCCCATGGACGTCATGGGCGAGGGTCGGCTCGCCCAGGCCACCGACCCGCAGGGAGCCGAGTTCGCCCTCTGGCAGCCCGGCAGGACAGCCGGGCTGGGCATCGCCTCGGCCCCGAACACCCTGGTCTGGGCGGAACTGCACGTCCCCGACCCCGCCGCGGCCATCGGCTTCTACGAAGGCCTCTTCGGCTGGCGCAGCCAGGACATGACGGTGCCCGGCATGACGTACCGGGTGCTGAGCACGAAGGACGGCGACCAGCAGGACGCGTCCTTCGGCGGCGTCGCGCCGACGGGCGACGGCGCGGGAGACGGGGCCGAGCGGCCCCGCTGGGTGCCGTACTTCCACACGGAGGACGTGGACGCGACGGTCGCGGCCGCGCGGTCCCACGGCGGGTCCGTGCTGATGCCCGCCGCGGACGTCCCGGAGGTCGGCAGGATCTCCTGGGTCGCGGACCCCTTCGGCGCGGCGTTCGCGCTGCTGAGGCCCGATCCGCGGAGGTGACACTCCCGGCCGACGAGGCCCGTCCGGCCGAGGCCGAGAGGCCCCGGCCGGACTCGTCGACGGCGGTGTCCGGCACGAGGCGGCGCACGGGCACCGGGGAACGAGGACGGGACGCAGAGGGGCATGCCGGGACGGCAGCGGCCCTCACCGGCTCGAAACGGAGCCTGTCATCGGCCGCACGGCGGAACCTGGGAGCAGCGGCTTGGCCGCGGGGGCGCTTCCCTCCTCCGCGTCAAGTGCCTTATGCGGCAGGGCGGTTCACGGCAGGCCCGCGATCCGTCCCCAAAGGGATGTCCTTGTGGGTGACCACCAGGTGAGACCGTGCACGCGGCCTTCTTGACGCCACCTCAGGGCAGCCCGAGACTGGCGTGGACGGTCACGATTGTCAGCGCCCACGGCGCGGGTTCGTCCCGCGCCTGTGGTCATCGGCCCCGGCCCGCTGACAGGCAACCCTTCCGCCGCGACGGGGTGCCCCGGGTGACGACCGGGTCCCGCCGGTGCGGCGGGACAAGCGTGGTCTCGCGTCTCGCGAGCCCCTCAGGTGGGACCGGTGAGAATGCCCAGGAACGACTTGACGAGGCGCTTGCACATCGATCTGTTGCGTGTCTCCAGCGCTTACTGATCCGTGGCCGGTCCGTTCGATCCGGACCGGCGCGTCCAGCGCAGTCGCTCCGCATTCGGCCGCTCATCGCTCATGCCCACGAGGCAGCGGTGGCTTCCTCGTTCCCCAAGGGAGAGTCATGCCCGAGACAGCTTCGCGTACGTCCAGCACCACCGACGCAGGTCCCTGCGACCAGGTTCCGTTCCCCGCCGGGCTCCGCCTCGAAGCGGCCACGCCCTCCGTCCTCCCCCACCAGTCCCGCATCGGCGTCGGTCTGGCCGGCGGTTTCTATCCGGCGCCGCACCGCTACGAGCTCTACCTGACGGTGAGTTGTCCGCAGTCCCTGCGCATCGAGATCACCCTCGGCCTGCTCGGCCTCGAGGACTCCGTCGCCACGACGTTCCTGACGCATCCCGGCGAGACGCCCGACGCGTTCGCCTCGTTGCGCCGCGCCTACGAGGCCACCGAGCACCACTACCACGGACCGCTGACGGCGCCCGCGTTGTGCGACCGGTGGAGCGGACGGATCGTCAGCAACCACACCCCCGACATCCTCCGCGACCTCGCGGGGCTCCTCTCCGGCCACGGCGCGGAGTGCCCCTCCACCCTGCGCCCGCCGGCCCTGGCCTCGGACATCCGGGCCCTCCGCGACCTGCTGGACCGTGATGTCACGGCGTCCGCGTCGCCCTCGGCCCTCTCGGCGGCCCTGGAGCTGCTCGACTGCCGACTCGCCGTACGGCCCTACGTGTTGGGCGACACGCTGACGGCGGCGGACGTGGACGTCTGGGTGGCCCTCACCCGACCGGCCCTCGCCGACAGCCTCCGCTCGTTCCCCGGACTCCAGGACTACGTACGCCGCCTCGGCGACCACCCCGCCTTCCGGGGCGGGCGTTCCACCGGGCCGCGGTGAGGAGCACCCCGAGCACGGCCGGCGTCCCCGGGTCACGGGCCGCCGACCGGGGGCCCCGCGGCGGCTGAACGCGGCCCGGGCCGAGCGCACCGTTCCACCGGTCGCCGGTCCGGGCGACGACCGCGCTCCCCGCCCGCCCCAGGCGTGAGCGAACTCCTCAGCGATCGGCCTGCGGTGCCACCGCGGTACCCGACCGGCGTCCGGCCCCGTCAGTCGCGGGGGATCAGGACGATGCTCACGCCCTTCAGGGTCGAGGTCCATTCCCTGCCCTGGTCGAGGACCTCGCGCCCCGTGCCGAGCATCTGGTCCTGGATGATCAGCGCCGATCGACGAAGTGCCTCCCACGGCTCCGGCTCGTCGAAGGCGCGTCGCGACCGCTCGACGGACCCGATCAGGGCATGGCAGGCCGCTTCGACGTCCGCGACGTTCTGACCGGCCGATCCGACTCCTTCGAGCGACCACGTCATCCACAGATGGCCCATGCCACCACTGTGTCGCATGCACGCCGACAACGCAGGCCCAACCACCCCGACCACGGAGCGCCCGCCATGGCTCGACCCGGGTTCACCCTCTGACGCTTTTCGCGCCGCCGCCCAAGAACAGGTGAAGCGGCTTTCGGAGCGCTCCAGGAACCTCCCCGGGAGAGCCGAGGAGACCGCGACAGGAAGGGGAGACGCCCGCGGACGGCGCGGAACGGATACGGGGCGGGCCCGCCGCCGCGGTACGGGACCCGCGGCTCTTCGAAGCGTTCTACCGGCGACATGTCGACGCCGTGACACGTTTCGTGGCCCGGCGGGTCGACGACCCGCACACCGCCGCCGACCTGACGGCCGAGAACTTCCTGGCTGTCCTCGACTCGGCCCGCACCTACCGGCCGCGCCTCGGCAGCGAGACGGCCTGGCCGTACGGCATCGCGCGCAACGTCGTCTCCTCAAAACGCCGCCGGGTCGCCCGGGAGGCCGACCTTCGAGGACCGACTGCTGGCCGAGCTGACGCGCGAGATCGAGCTGCGCGAGTCAGGAACGGTGCCGGACGGTGCCGGAGCCGGCGAAGGTGTGAAACCCGCCCGGGTACGTCGGCTGTGCACCGGGCGCCGGGTCGCCGTCGCCATGGCGGGCTGCGCGGTGGCCGCCCTCGCGACGCTGGTCGCGCCCGGTTCACCGGCCGCCCCGGCGGCGTACGCGGTGGAACGCCACGGTGACGGCAGTGTCACCCTCACCGTCAAGGACCAGGACCCTTCGTCCCGGTGAGACCCACCCCGGTGCCCCACGGCCAGCGACCGCCCGCGCGACCCGGCCGCACCGCCCGCGCGACCCGGCCGCACCGCCCGGGCGGCCCGGGCCGCCCGAACACCGCGGAAGCCCGAAGCACGAGGAGCCCGGGGCGGACCCCACGGCGACGGGTGGAAGCCACCGGGTGCGCGTCACGCGCAGCGGTCCACCGCCCGGCGGGGGCCACCCGGCGCACTGCGGCCCACCACACGGCAGCCGGTCGGCGCGGTCGGCTTCGCCCCGCCGACGGTGGTGGCTCCCCGCCCGCTACGCACAACCGCTGATCAGCGTGTAGACAATCCCGGCGAAAGCCGCCTCATCGAAGCGTGTCCCGCGCCGCGCCGCTCCGGCGCCGCACTTCGATGGGACAGCGAGGCTCGGACGGTCACCGGAACCGGCCCCTCCCTCCTCATGCCTTCGGCCTGACCTCACCATGCCCTCCGCACGCGAGCTGACGGCCGGACGCCCGCCGCACGTCCCTCGCGACGAGCCCGCACCTCAAGAATCCCCGTCCAGGTAGGGAACCTCATGGAGCCCGCACTGCCCTTCCCTCCGCCGCTGAAGGGCCCCTCCTCCGCCGCCTCGCTGCCACCCGCCTCCGACCGGCCCGCCGGTCCCGGGCGCTCGGGCTGGCTCGACGCACTGCGTGGCCTGGCCGCGCTGCTCGTCGCGTTCGACCACTCGTCGTACGCCTTCATGGCGGAACTGCGGGGGCAGTTGACGCCCGCGGTGGACATCGGCCGTTACGGCGTCCTGATGTTCTTCCTGGTGAGTGGCTACGTCATCCCGATGTCCCTCGAACGCCGGGGCTGCGTCCGGACGTTCTGGATCGGCAGGATCTTCCGCGTGTACCCGCTGTGGACGGTCGTGGTCGGGTCCGTCCTCATCCTCGATCTGGTGGGCGTCGCGAGCACGCACGCCCGCTTCGCCGGTCGGAGTCCGGCCACCGTGGCGGCCGCCCATGTCACGTTGCTCCAGGAACTGCTGGGGACTCCCAGTGTCCTCCTCGTCCTGTGGACACTGTCGTACGAGATGGCCTTCTACCTGTTGGTCGTCGGCCTCTTCACGGTCCGTCTGCACCGGCGGTCGGCGACCGTCGCCGTCGTGCTGGGCGTGCTGGCCGCCGCGAGCGTGACGGCCGGGGTCGTCCCGCCGGCCTCCGCGCTGTCCGCGGCGATCGGCGTCGGGACCCTGGTAGCACTCGTGACGAGCCTGCTGGTGATCGCCGTCTGCTGCGCGAGTTCCGGGTCGTCCGCGCTGCGCGTGTCCGGGGGCGTGGCGGGCGGTGTGCTGGCCTTGGTCCTCGTCCCCTCCAACGGCACGGTCCCCCTGTGGGAAGGCCTGGTGATCCTCGCCGTGATGTTCCTCGGTTCCGCCGTCCAGCGGGCCGAGAACGGTCGGATCACCTGGTCCGCCGCGGCCCGCACCGCCGTCGTGGTGGTGGGGTGTGCCGTGGGGAGTGCGTACGGGTACGGCGACGGGGACCACTTCGCGCGGCGCGGCTGGATCACGGCCTTCCTGCTCGCCGTACTCACCTTCGGTGCCGCGCTGGCGTCGCGTCGCCGGACGTTCCCCCGGATGCTGACCGGGCTGGGAACGATCAGTTACTCGGTCTATCTGGTGCATCCGGTGCTGCTGGCGGTGAGCGACAGCGTGATCGGCCGGTGGCGGCGGGACAATCCCGTGCTCGAAGCCGCCTTCTTCGCGGTGCTGCTGCCGCTGTCCCTGCTGACCTATCGGCGCGTCGAAGCGCCCGGCCGGGCCTGGGGCCGAGAGCGCGCCCGTCGCGGCCGGCCCATGTGACCGCCTCGGCGGGGACCTCGCGGGAAGGGGATGACGTGCCCGGTGGGGGGCCGCGGGCGGTCGGGGACGGCCGCGGCACGACCGGGAGCGACTCCCACGGCCACGCGCCGGGCGGAATCGGACGGCAACCTTTCGACTCTCCGCGGCGACTGACGAGTACACCATCGGCTCGATCTCCGGACGGACGCACATGAAGGCAACGAGGCAGGCCGCACGGCGCCGCAGGCACCGGTTCACCGTGGCGACGGGCACCGCGGTCGCGCTGATCACGGTGGGAGCCCTCGTCTGTCTGACGCTGTCGCTCCGCTCCGGCCACGAGGCGGACGCGGGGCACTCCGCGGGCGCCACCGTCGCCGGTTCCCGGGGGACCCCGACGCCCGCGCGGAAGGCTCCTGCCGGTTCGGGCTCCCCGACGGCGGCACGGTCGCCGGGCGGCACGGCGTCCCCGGCCGCGACGGCCGACGCGACCGGTGCACCGGCCCGGCCGTCCGCCCCGGCCACCACCCGGGGCACGTCCTCGGCGGCGTCGGCGGCCGGGAGGATCCGTCCCGGCGTCGGTTATCGGGGAGTGGCCACCACCTACGACACGGGGACCGGCGACGGCGCCTGCTCCTTCGGTCCGACCGACGACCGTATGACCGCGGCGATGAACCACACCGACTACGAGACGTCCAAGGCGTGCGGCGCGTACGTGCTCGTCCGCGCGGCCGGCGGCGCGAGCGTCACGGTCCGGATCACCAACGAGTGCCCGCTGCCCTGCGCGCCCGGACAGCTCGACCTCAGCGCGGCGGCCTTCGCCGAACTCGCCGATCCTTCGGCCGGCCGTATCCCGGTCACCTGGAAACTGCTGAGCCCGGCCGGGCCCGGCACGCTCTCGGTCCGGTACAAGACCGGGTCCAGCCGATATTGGTGCGCGCTCCAGGTGCTCGGCCACCGGAATCCGGTGGCCCGGCTCGAACTCCGCACGAGCTCCGGCGGATGGCGGCAGCTGCCCCGGACCGAGTACAACTACTTCCTCGCCGAGAACGGCGTCGGCTGCGGGGGCACGGTGAGGATCACGGACATCTACGGCGAGCGGCTGACCGTCGGCGAGGCCGCGGTGCGCCCCGACACCGTGCAGGCGACCCGGCTCCAGTTCGCCCGGCACTGAACCGCTGCTCCCCTTCGCCCGGCACCGAACCGCTCGGGACGACCCTTCGGCACTCATGGTGTTCGCCGCTCGTACGACGAGGGAGGCGAACACCCGGGGTGACGCCTCCCGGGCGCTACTCGGCGTTCCGGCCGCAGCCCACACCCGCGCCCGCGGCGGGCGGTCGCAGCGGGGCGGGGACCGTGGCGGAGCCACGGCCCACGACGGCCTCCGGTGCCCGGCCGGCCTCGGCCGGCTTGCGGAGCAGGAGCAGCGCCGCGTCGTCGTGCAGCCGGCCGCCCACATGCGTCTGGAGCTCGGCCTCCAGCGCGGCCAGGGTCGACGCGGGCTCGTCGGACACGTGCCGGGCCAGCCCTTCCGCCAGGGCGTAGAACTCACGGCCGTGGTCGCGGGCCTCGGTGACCCCGTCGGTGTAGAGCAGCAGCTGATCGCCGTCGGCCAGCGGCAGCACCTGGAGGCTCGGGGTCTCCCCGGTGAGGGCCCGCAGCCCGAGCGGCGGTGCGGGGTCGACGGGCTCGACCGAGGAGACGACGCCGGAGGCGCGTACGTGCAGCGGCGGCGCGTGTCCGCAGTTGACCACTTCCAGGCGGCCCGGCTCCGGGTATCCGGCCACCACGGCGGTGACGAAGTCGTCGTATCCCAGGTTGCGCGCCAGGCTCCGCTCGATCCTGGCGACGACGGCGAGGAGATCGGGCTCGTCGTAGGCGGCCTCGCGGAAGACGCCGAGCACGAGCGCGGCCGTTCCCACGGCGGGCAGCCCCTTGCCGCGGACATCGCCGATGATCATTCGGACCCCGTAGGGCGTGGGCACCAGCGCGTAGAGGTCCCCGCCGATCCGGGCCTCCGCCGCCGCGGCGCTGTAGCGGACGGCCACCTGGAACGGTCCGACACTCGACGGTATGGGTGCGAGCAGCGCGTGCTGGGCGGCTTCCGCGACGGAGCGGACGGCCGCGAGGACCCGTTCCCGGCGCCAGCGCAGGGCGCTGGCCAGGGCGCTCGCCAGGGTGACGGCCACGAGGGCGGACAGGACGGCCGCGAGCTCGCCGCCCGGGACCCCGTCCCGGGTTCCGAGCAGCGCGCTCAGTACCGCGGCCAGGAGCCCGACGCAGAGGACTCCCCGCGGACCGCTGGTGGTGGCGGCCAGAGCGGGTCCGGCGGCGAGCAGCGGCAGCCAGATCACTCCCGCCCCACCGGCCAGGTCGACGAGCACGACGGCGCCGACGAGCAGTAAGGGCAGTGCGGGCGTGCCGAAGGCGAGGTGGGTGGCGGCGCGCTTGCGGCCCGCCACCGCGGAGCTTTCGCTCCGGTTCCGGAACGTCTGCTTCCGCCAGTGCTCGCTACCGCGCTCTCGGGCCTGACTCATGTTCGTCCGCAGTCCTCACCTGGGTTCATCACTGGAATGTCCGATTGATTCAGGAAAGACGGTCGCGGCGGATGCCACAAGCACGGGAATTTCAGATAGTGAGCGACAGGCTCCTCGTCACCCGGTTCGCGGTCGGGATCAGCCGGGCCAGCACGTCCTCCAGGCGGGGCAGCCGTTCGGCGGGGAGCGAGACGCCGAGCGAGCCGAGCGTGTCCCCGCTGTAGACGGGTACGGCGACGCAGACGGTGCCGAGGGCGTACTCCTCCAGGTCCGTCACGGCCGGGGCCAGGGGCGACGAGGCCAGGCGCCGCAGCAGTTCCGGGCGGCTGGTGATGGTTCGCGGTGTCAGGTCCGCGAGGGTGTGCCGGGCGAGGTAGTCGTTGCGGGACTCCTCGTCGAGTTCGCGCAGTACGGACTTGCCCAGCGCGGTGGCGTGCCCCGCGTCCTCGAACCCGACCCAGAGGTCGACCCGGGGGGTCCGGGGGCCGTCGACGATCTCGGCGACCCTGATCTCGCCGTCCTCGTAGAACGTGAGGTAGGCGGCGGTCGCGAGTTCGTCACGCAGAGCGGCGAGGGTGGGGCGGACGCGGCTGAGCAGGGCCTGTCCGCGGCCCCGTGTGTGCAAGGTGTGCGCCTTGTCGCCCAGGACGAAGCCGCCGTCGTCGAGTTTGCGGATGTATCCGTCGTGGGCCAGGGTCCGCAGCAGGTGATAGGCGGTGGCCAGGGGCAGCCCGGTCTCCCGGGCCAGCTGCTTCGCGGGCGCGCCGTTCTCGTGCGCGCTCACCGCCTCCAGCAGGCGGAAGGCCCGCTGGACCGAGGTGATGAGCGTCGGGCCCTCACGAGCTCCCATGCCACCAGCGTGCGCCGGGGCCCGCGAACAGGCAAGGCGTCACGCCCCCTCCGCCTCCCGGCGACCGCCGGTACGGGCCGTCCAGGGGGACGACCCGTGCCGTACCGACCGCGAGGGACGCCGGACCGACCACGAGGGGTTCCGGACTCTCCGGGCCGAAACGCCGGAGAACCGAGACCTCGCCTGACTCCGGGTCCCAGGTCCGGGTCCCAGGTCCGGATCACGGGCCGGGTCCCAGGTCCGGATCACGGGTCCAGGTCCCAGGTCCGGGTCACGGGTCCGGGCCCCGGTGACGGGATCAGGAGCGCGTCGCCTCCCGCCGGCCGAGGCCGGGGCCGCCGAGGCGGCCGAGGAGGCCGGCGAGCTGAGCGGTCTCCTCCTTCGTCCACGTCGGCTCGGCGAAGACCTCCTCGGCGACGTGCTCGGCGGTGACCAGCATCTCCGCCAGCCGTTCCCGCCCGGTCCCGGTCAGTGCCGCGTAGGCCACCCTGGCGTCACGGGCGTCCGCGTCCCGCCTGACCAGCCCGATGCGCTCGAGGGGGACGAGCCCCCGGGTGACACCGGAGGCGGTCAGCCCCAGCGCCTCGGCCAGGTCCACCCGGCGCATCCGGTCACCCGGGGCCTGGGACAACCGCAGCAGCAGCGTGAAATCGGCCAGGCTCACCCCGTGCAGTCCGCCGAGACTCGCGTCGAACCGCTTCACCAGGGTGGCCTGTGCCCGTACCAGCCGCAGTGCCGTGTCCAGCCCTGTACTCATTGACATCTCCTTGACTGCTCAAGCATATCCGGAGCGTGAACCGCCCACGAGGTACGAGGGATCAGGGGGTGTTCCGGGCGATCTCCCGGCGCTGTCGTTTACCGAGGGGCGCCTGCGAGAGGTCCTCGCCCTGGGCCCTGAGCCGTCTGAAACCGTAGCCGCGCTCGGTCAGCCAGGCGGTCGCGGCGGTCTCGGCCCGTTCGACCGCTTCCAGGATGTCCTCCTCGGCCTCTCCCGAGTCCAGGAACCGGAAGGTGAAGGCGGGCCGGGCGGCCAGGTCGTAGCTCAGGTGCCCCTCGGGGGTGAAGGACGCCTTCAGGACGTCGTGTTCCGGGGCGCGGGCCAGGAGTTCCGCGCGCTGGTCGGCGCCGAGTCCGTCGAAGACTCCGCGAACGGTGATGCGGAAGGTGCGTGTACTCATCCGGTGAGCCTAACCAGCCGGATCGACGCGGTTCCACCCCGTTCCCGGCGTGACCCCCGTCCGCGACCGCCCGGAACGGCGACGGTGTCCACGCCGCGGCCGGTGGTACCGGTCCGGCGCACGCCCCGTCCCCGCACGGTCGCACGCCGGGCCGGAGTCCCTCCCGCCGAACCGGGACAAGCCGACGCAACCCCCGGCGGCACCGCTCGTAACGCCGCGCGGAGACATCGCCCACAGCGGCGGATCGGCGGGGTGCGGACCGGGAGCGGAACGGACACGCCCGGTCCTCACTCCCCCGCCGGATCACTCAGTGGTGGTGATGGCAGTCCCAGTGAGCCTTGACCCACACGTGGTCCCAGTGAGCGGGAACGTAGACCCACTTGACCTTCCACTCGTGGCTGTGGTGGCCGTGGCGCCAGGTGTCGTGGTGGACCCACTTCTTCTCCCAGTGCCCGGGCACCCACTTCTTCTCCCAGTGGCCCTTCTTCCACTCGCAGCGGTCGTGGTGACCATGGTGGTCACCGGTCACCACTGAAGGCGCGGACGCCGGCGCCGGGGCCGCCGCGGCGGTACCGGACATTCCCAGTGCGGCCCCGCCGGCCAGCAGGCCCGTCGCGGCCGCACCGGCCAGCAGGCGCCGGGCGCTGATGCGTGTGGTCATCGGACTCACCTCCCTCGGATTCTTCGTGACGTGCACAACGGGAGCCGGTGTCACGGGAGTTCGCGCCGAAACGGTCGGTACGTTCCGAGGCTCGCACTGTGCGGAACATAAGGTATTCGGAGCAGCCAAAGGTACGTATGAGGATAGACCAACATAAGTTTCTGGTACGAGTTTTCGGGCGGTGCGAACCCCGGCCACCCCCTGCCCGCCGCGTCCCGCGTCCGGGAAACGGCGACTTCGGGGCGCTCCTCGCTCATCCGCGGGGCGGAACGGCTACGTATACCCGGTGACGACGTCCGCCTCCGCGCGGCTCGGGGCGACATCGACCCGGCCGGGTGCGCGCGCGTCGGCGAACGGCCCTGTCGAGCTGCGAAGGAGGCTCCCGGGACGGAAGGTCGAGCCAGACGAGAAGCAGGCGACGGACGGATTCCCCGAGTGATGTCCACGACCGGTCAGGACGGGCACGCGGCGCCACGGCACTCCGCGGAGGAGTGGCTGGACGCCCGGCTCGAACGTGCCGCACAGGGCGACCACGACGCGTTCGCCGACGTCTACGACACCCTCGCGCGCCCGGTCAAGGGCCTGATCTGCCGCGTGCTGCGGGACGAGGCGCAGGCGGAGGAGGTGACGCAGGACGTCATGGTGGAGCTCTGGCGGACCGCAGACCGCTACCGCGCCGAACTCGGCGGCGCCCGGGCGTGGGTGCTCACCCTCGCGCACCGCCGGGCCGTCGACCGGGTCCGGCAGGTACGGGCGAGCACGACGCGGGAGCGCCGCAGCGCGCTGCTCGCGGAGGATCCGCCCTTCGACGAGGTGGCGGAGACCGTGGAGCGGCACGAGGACCACCATCGCGTCCGGCGCTGCCTCGCCGCGCTGGAACGGCATCAGCGCGTGCCGCTGGTCCTCGCGTACTACCAGGGCATGACGTATCTGGAGGTCGCCGCCTGCCTGGCCACTCCGGCGGGAACCGTGAAGTCCCGGATGCGCTCCGGGCTGCGCGGCCTGCGCGCCTGCCTGGAGGCCAGGTCATGACCGCCGCCGAGGACCCGCACCAACTCGTCGGCGCGTACGTGCTGCACGCCCTGCCGGCGGCGGAGGAGGCGTCCTTCGAGAACCACCTCGCGGGTTGCGCCGCGTGCCGGGAGGAGGTGGCCCAGCTCTCCGCGGTCACCCTTCGGCTCGCCTCGGCCGAGGACGCGGCCCCCTCGGCCGAGCTGCGCGGCCGTGTCCTCGACCGGATCGCACGCACGCCTCAGGAGCGTCGTCCCGGTCGCGCTCCGGTCCGGCGGCGGGCGGCGCGCCTCGCGCTGGCCGCGTGCCTCGCCCTCGCGGCCGCGCTCGGCGGCGTCGCCGTGTGGCAGCACACCCAGGCGGACGACGCACGCGCCGAGGTCGTGCGCCGGCAGACGCGGACCTCCGCCCTCACCGACATCCTCACCGCCCCGGACGCCACGATCAGCACGCGGAAACTGCCGGACGGGGCCGACATGAGCGTGATCGCCTCCCGGTCCACGGGCCGGGCGGCCGTCGTCGCGTCGGACCTTCCGCGCCTCGACGACGGCCGGGTCTACGAACTCTGGTACGCCGCCGACAACGGAGAGCTGCGCCCGGCGGGCCTGCTCCCGGGTTCCGGCGGCGCGCACGCCCAGGTGCTCCGCGGCTCCCTGGACGACGTCAGCGCCGTGGGGATCACCACGGAGCCCGCCGGTGGATCACGCCGGCCCACCAGCGAGCCGCTCGGCATCGTCACGGTTCCGGCATGACACCTTCCGCGTCCGTTCCGCCGACTTCGCGGACATGCCGCTCCGCCACCCCACCGCCCCGAACCCCCACCTGAGACTGAATGATATATTCTGCCCCTTTTGGTGCAATTAGCTCTTGATCATCCTATGCTGATGGGAAAGCGGGGCCCGGGCGTCGGCGGGCGGCCGGTCCCGGACCGGCGGGAAGGGGGCTTCCATGAGCGAACGGTTCGGAAGGTCGGGGCTGATCGGCGAGCTGTCCGGCGAGTTCCTCGGCACGATGATTCTCATCCTCTTCGGATGCGGCGTGGTGGCACAGGTGGTCGCCGGTGGAGCACTCACGACGCCACCGGGCGGCCTGGGAAACCACGACAGCATCGCGTGGGCCTGGGGCATCGGCGTGACCATGGGTGTCTACGTCGCGGCACGGCTGAGCGGCGCCCACCTCAACCCCGCGGTGACGGTCGCACTGGCCATGTTCAGGGGATTCCCCTGGCGCAAGGTGGCGCCCTACGTGGTGGCCCAGACCGTCGGCGCCTTCGTGGCGGCGCTCGTCGTGCGCTGGAACTACACGGACGCGCTCGCCAAGGCCGACCCCGGCCACACGATCAAGACCCAGGGCGTGTTCTCCACGCTGCCCGCCAACGGCAACCCGAACCTGCCCGTCCACGAGTGGGGCGCGTTCCGCGACCAGATCATCGGCACCGCAATCCTGCTCCTGGTCATCATGGCCGTCACGGACATGCTCAACACCCCGCCCGGCGCGAACATGGGCCCGTTCGTCATCGGCCTGCTCGTCGTGGGCATCGGGATGGCCTGGGGCACACTCGCGGGCTACGCGATCAACCCGGCGCGTGACTTCGGCCCACGGCTGGCCAGCTTCCTCACCGGATACGGAGGAGCCTGGCGAGATCAGTACGGAAACCTCTACTTCTGGGTCCCGATCATCGGTCCGCTGATCGGTGGCGTGCTCGGCGCCGGCATGTACAAGCTCTTCATCGGCCGGTTCCTGCCGACCGCCGGGCCCGAGCCCCCCGGACGCGTCCCGGCCTCCGAGGCCTGACACCCCCGACAGAGGCGGCATCCCATGGCTGACTTCGTGGGCGCGGTGGACCAGGGGACCACCAGCACCCGATTCATGGTCTTCGACCACGCCGGCAACGAAGTGGCGAAGCACCAACTGGAACACGCCCAGATCCTGCCGCGGTCCGGCTGGGTCGAGCACGACCCGGTGGAGATCTGGGAACGCACCAACTCGGCGATCCAGAACGCCCTGCGGCACAAGAACCTGTCCGCGGAGGACCTGGCGGCGATCGGCATCACCAACCAGCGGGAGACCACGGTCGTGTGGGACCCGCGCAACGGCCGTCCGTACTACAACGCCATCGTCTGGCAGGACACCCGGACCGACTCCATCGCCGCGGCCCTCGAGCGGTCCGGCCGGGGGGACGTCATCCGGCGCAAGGCGGGCCTGCCACCGGCGACGTACTTCTCCGGGGGAAAGATCCAATGGATCCTGGAGAACGTCGACGGCGTCCGCGAGGCGGCGGAACAGGGACACGCCCTCTTCGGCAACACGGACGCCTGGGTCCTGTGGAACCTCACCGGTGGTCCCGACGGCGGCGTCCACGCCACCGACGTGACCAACGCGAGCCGCACCATGCTGATGGACCTGGAGACCCTCGACTGGGACGACGAACTGCTGGGCTTCTTCGGTGTGCCGCGGGCCATGCTGCCCGCCATCAACCCCTCGTCGCACCCCGAGGCGTTCGGTACGACCCGCACGTCCCGGCCGCTGCGCGCCCCCATCCCCGTCACCGGGGTGCTCGGCGACCAGCAGGCGGCCACCGTCGGACAGGTCTGCTACGCGCCCGGGGAGGCCAAGAACACCTACGGAACCGGCAACTTCCTGGTCCTCAACACCGGTACGGAGCTGGTCCGTTCGCGGCACGGCCTGCTGACCACCGTGGCCTACCGGTTCGGCGGGAGCCGCGCCGTGTACGCCCTGGAAGGCTCCATCGCGGTCACCGGATCCGCCGTGCAGTGGCTGCGCGACCAGATGAAGGTCATCACCGACGCGGCCGAGAGCGAGACGCTGGCCCGCACCGTCGAGGACAACGGCGGGATGTACTTCGTCCCGGCGTTCTCGGGCCTCTTCGCGCCGTACTGGCGCTCCGACGCGCGCGGCGCGATCGTCGGACTCGCCCGGTACAACAGCAACGCCCATCTGGCCAGGGCGACGCTGGAGGCCATCTGCTACCAGAGCCGCGACGTCGTCGAGGCCATGGAGCAGGACTCCGGTGTCCATCTCGACGTGCTCAAGGTCGACGGCGGCGTGACCGCCAACGAGCTGTGCATGCAGATCCAGGCGGACGTCCTCGGCGTACCGGTCAGCCGCCCCGTCGTCGCCGAGACCACCGCGCTCGGCGCGGCCTACGCGGCGGGTCTGGCCACCGGCTTCTGGCGGAACACCGACGAACTGCGCACCCACTGGCAGGAGTCCAGGCGCTGGGAACCCCAGTGGTCCGAGGACCGGCGTCAACAGGGGTACGCGGACTGGAAGAAGGCGGTGGAACGCACACTCGACTGGGCGAAGGTCGAATAGGCACGTCGACGGGCCCCGGTCGCCCCCGCGCGGCCGAGGGCCCGTGGTCCGGCTCCTGACGCGTGGCGCGTGAGGGGCCGGACCTGCCGGTGTCCTCAGATCCGGTCGCGAACCGGCCTGCCGGAACCGTGAATCGAGGCGCCCTTCCCGAAGTCCCCCGTTCGGCGGCCCGCCGAAGGCGTGGACCGTTCGGGGCGGACGGACGCGCGGTTCCCGGCCCGCTGGGGCGCGGATCCGGCCGCCGGGTCGACCGGTTCCGCCCTGGTGGAAATCTCGGTGATGTCCGGAACGCGGTTCGCCGGCGGTTCAGCGCTCCGTGACCACGGCCACACGGCGAATGATCACCCCCGGTCACGCGTCCGACCCCTCAGCCTCTCTATGCTCGGGGGCGACATTCGCATCCATGAGGAGCAGAGCAATGAGCGAGAACGTCTTCTTCGAGGTCACCGCCGACGGCGAGCCGCTGGGCCGCATCGAGTTCAAACTCTATGACGACGTCGTCCCGAAGACCGCGCGGAACTTCCGTGAGCTCGCCACCGGCACGAACGGTTTCGGGTACAAGGGTTCGCCGTTCCATCGGGTCATCCCGGACTTCATGCTCCAGGGTGGCGACTTCACGCGGCAGAACGGCACGGGCGGCAAGAGCATCTACGGCGAGAAGTTCGCCGACGAGAACTTCACGCTGAAGCACACCAAGCCGGGACTGCTGTCCATGGCCAACGCGGGCCCGAACACCAACGGCTCGCAGTTCTTCATCACCACCATCGTCACCGACTGGCTGGACAACAAGCACGTCGTCTTCGGCGAGGTCGTGTCGGGCATGGACGTCGTGAAGGCGATCGAGGCGCTCGGCAGCCGCTCCGGCACCACCTCCAAGAAGCTCGTCATCTCCGACTGCGGCACCGTCTGACCGGTCCGACGGCCCGGGTCCGTCCCGGGGACGCGTGCCGACGGGGGCGGCGGCGCACCACCCGCCGCCCCCGTCGGGTGCGCGCCGCGCGACCCGTCACGCGGGACCCAGCGGCCCCCGGAAGCGATCGTGACCCGCCTGTCGCCCGGGCAGGAAAGAGTTCAGCCGGATTCGTGGCCGGATACCGCTTCGGCGGGACCGGCCCGCCTCCGAGGGGTAGCCCCTAGCGCAGATCGAAACCGCGCGAGGGTTGGGGGACCCGAGTGGTACGGAGGGGGCGGCCGTCCGTAACGGACTTGTCCGGACGCGCGCAACGGCGGCGGACGATCCGCAGGCTGCGCGCGGAGGGAACGTACGGGCCCGCGCTTCGTGACGTGCTGCCCGCCCTGGCCGTGGTCGTCGCCACCCTGTGCGCGGTCGTCGCCGGACTCGCCGTCGGCTACCGCGCGGCCGGCATGGCAGTGCCTCTGGGCGCGCTGGTCCTGCTGGCCGTCGGCGCCCCCGCGGCGATGCTCCGTCACCGGCCGTTCGCCCGGCGCCGCCGCGGCTTCTACACACCCGAGGAACTCTCCGAGCTCGACACGCAAGGGCTGGCCCTCGCCGTGTCGCGGATGCTGCGCCGGGACGGGTGGCGCGTCCTCGCTCCGCCGAGGACCGAGGACCGCGTCCGGGTACGGGTGCGCGCGCGGGACGGTCACGGGCGGCGTCTGGAGGTCGCCTTCCGGCCCGTGGCGGAACCGCTGCCCGACGAGGACGCGCCCTCCCGCACGGCCCGTCCGGACCGAACGGGCCCCCCGCTTCGTCTCGTGGTGCACCGCGGGGCGTTCAGCCGGCGTGACGTCCAGTGGGCACGTCGGCAGGGCGGCGTCCGTCTGATCGACGGTTCGTGCCTCACGCGCTGGGCGCACGGGACGCCGCTGCACGAACTGAGTGACTCCTCCTGACCGCGGACGGGCGTGACCGCCGGCTTCCGCGGGATCCGCGCCGGGCGCACCGCGCCGGACCGGCTCGACGACGGCCCCACCGCTCGTCCCCCGTACCCCGGGCGCCCTCCGGCGGGGCCGGAGGGACGACGCGTCCCGTGCGCGGAAGGTCTCCGCCCAGCGCGCCCCATCCCTCACTCCGGGCCCCGCCACCACAGCGGTTTCACCGACAACAGGCGAGGTCAGCGGCTTGGACGCACTCCGACCAGGCACTTGAGGGAAACCGCTTCGCATGGGCCGAAGGGCCGAATAGCGTGCGAGGACCCGAGCCGCTCCCCCACCGTCCCACGGTCCATGTACGCCGGGCCGCACCCCCACCAGGAGACCGGCATGTCGTACGACAGCTCCGTCCCGCATCCCGAGCGACCGACCCGAGGACAGTACGGCGACCCCGTGCCTCAGGCCCCCGAGCCCGCCGGGGAACCGTTACGCGGCGGGGCGTCACCCCGCACCTGGACCGGGCACCATCGCGATCTGCGCATCCTGCGCCGCGCCTACCGGCGGCAGCGGCGCGTGACCACGTTCACGGTGCTCGGCTGTTTCACCGTCTTCCTCGGACTCTCGGCCGGCTGCCCCGGCCTGATGGCCCGTCCCGTCTCCGGAGGTCTGCCGACGGGGCTGGTGATCGCCCTCTCCCAGATCCCGGCCACCTGGCTCGCCGTACTGCTCTACGAGCGCACCGCCCGCCGCTACGTCGACCCCCTCGCCCGCCGCGTGAACCGCAGCACCCCCTGGACGAGCGCCGAGCGGGACAGGTGAACGCCTTCGGCGGCTCCACGGAGTCCTGGTCCCTCGTGGCCTTCTCCGTAGCGGTCACGATCACGCTGCTGCTGTGCGTGGTGACCGGCCCCGACAGCGACGACCTCGCCGAGTTCTACACCGGCTACCGCTCGCTCTCCCCGCTGCGCAACGGACTGGCCATCGCGGGCGACTACATCTCCGCGGCGACCGTCCTGACCATCGGCGGTGTAATCGCCCTCTGCGGCTTCGACGGTGTCGTCCTGGCGCTGAGCACCCTGCTGTCCCTGCTGGTGCTGATGTTCCTGCTGGCCGAACCCCTGCGGAACACGGGCAAGTTCACGATGGGTGACGTGCTGGCCCGCCGGATGCCCGGACGCGGCGTACGGATCACCGCGTGCGGTGTCACGATCGCCGCGCTCGTCCCGATGATGCTCGTCCAACTCGCCAGTACGGGGCAGCTGTTGGCGTTCATCCTCGGTTTCTCCGACAACGCGACGAAGACCGGCTGCATCATGGGGGTCGGCGGCCTGATGATCACCTACGCGGCGATCGGGGGCATGCGCGGCACCGCGTTGATCCAGATCCTGAAGATGGTGGTGCTCCTCGGCTCCGGAACGGTCGTCGCCGTGCTCGTGCTGAGCCGGTTCCACTGGAATCCCGCGGACCTGTTCACCACGGCCGCGAAGCGCAGTGGCGCTCCGGACGAATTCCTGCACGGCGGGCTCCAGTTCGCCGGCGGCCCGCACCCGCGGCTCGACATGATCAGCACGCAGTTCGCCATCGTGCTGGGCGGCGCCTGTCTGCCGCATGTGACGATGCGCATGTTCACCGCGAACAGCGCCCGCCAGGTACGGCGTTCGATGTCCTGGGCGGTGTCCTCGGTGGCGTTGTTCATGCTGGTGGCGGGGGTCGTGGCCATCGGCGCGACGGCGATGGTCGGCCGGGCCGGCGTCGCCGCCGCGGACCCGCGCGGGCACACGGCCTATCTGCTGGGCTCGCGGGCCGCGTTCGGGCCGGCGGTGTCCCGGGCGGAGACCCTCGTGCTCACCACGGTCACCACCGCGATCTTCCTCACGCTGCTCGCCTCGGTCGCCGGGATGACACTCGCCTGCGCCAACTCGCTGGCCCACGACATCTTCGCGGGCGGGAAGGCCGACATGTCACCGCAGCGGGAGACGGCCTTCGCGCGTGGCTCGGCCCTGGTCGTCGGTGCCCCCGTGATCGCTCTCGCGGTCCTCGTCCAGCACCGCAGTCTGCAACCCCTCGCCACGCTGTCCTTCTGCGTGGGCGCCTCGGCGATCGCCCCCGCCCTGGTCTACAGCCTCTTCTGGCGCCGCTACACGCGCGCCGGTCTGATGAGCACGCTCATCGGCGGCACCCTCGGCGTCCTGATCCTGATGCCGGGCACCAGGCTGGTGTCCGGCTCGCCGACGTCCGCCTTCCCCACCGCCGACTTCAACTGGTTCCCGTTCACCACCACGGGGCTGGTGTCGATCCCGCTCGGCTTCGCCTTCGGCTGGCTCGGCAGTGTGCTGTCGGGTCGCCGCGCGGCGACCCGGGAGCGGGGACGGTACGAGGCCGTCGAGAGCCTGATCCTCGCCGGGCCCCGCCGCCGGAGCGCCGACGGCGGCAGGGCGGTCCAGCCACCGTCCTGGAGGCCGGATCCGTGACGGGGCGGTGCCTCACCTCCGCGGTCGCGGGGGCGAGGCCGTGGTCCCGGGGGCTCCGCCGACGGGACGGGTCCCGCCGGGAGCCGGGTCGGCCGCCGCCCTCGCCTTCCGTCCGTTCACGGTCCCGTACGTCCGGCAGACGGCGCCGCGCGAGCACGGGGAACGACCCACGTTCCGGCGCAGGGGCTCGCCCGCGTTCAGGCACCGGGGTTCTTCCGCGTTCCGGTCCATCGGCCGGGGTCGTACGTAGCCGGCCCCGCGCGATCGGGCGCGGACGGGCCGGTCTCCTCGCTGCCGCCGCGAGGAGACCGTCCCCCGCCCTCAGCGCCTCACGGGCCGCTGACGACGATCTCGCGCTTGAGGATCTTGCCCGTGGGCCCCTTGGGCAGTTCGGTCGCGATCGTGACGACGCGCGGGTACTTGTACGCCGCGACCCGTTCCTTGGTGTGGGTGATGATCTCCTCGGCCGTGGCCTTCGCGCCGGGCCGGAGCGTGACCACCGCGGCCACCTCCTCACCGTGCAGCGGGTGCGGCACACCGACGACGGCCGCCTCGGCGACGGCGGGGTGCTCGTACAGCACCTCCTCGATCTCCCGCGGGTAGACGTTGTAGCCACCGCGGATGATCATGTCCTTCTTGCGGTCGACGATGAAGTAGAAGCCGTCGTCGTCGACGCGGGCGAGATCGCCGCTGTGGAACCAGCCGTCGCGGATCGCGTCCGCGGTGGCGTCCGGGCGGTTCCAGTAGCCGGTCATGATGTTCTCGCCGCGGATGGCGATCTCGCCGACCTCGCCGGACGCGACCTCACCGCCGTCCTCGGCGACGAGCCGCATCTCGACGCCGCGGATGGGAACGCCGATCGACCCGGCCTTGCGCGGGCGGTCCGGGTGGTTGAACGCGGCGACCGGTGACGTCTCGGACAGTCCGTACCCCTCCAGCACGGGAGCGTCGAAGCGCCGCTCGAAACCGTGCAGCACCTCGACCGGAAGCGCGGAACCGCCGGAGACGGCCAGGCGCAGCCGGCCGAGGTCGAGCCCGTCGGGGAGTTCGGCGTGGAGGAGCGCCGCGTACATCGTCGGCACGCCCAGGAACACGGTGACCCCGTCCCGGGCCATGATCTCCAGGGCTCGCTTCGGGTCGAACCGGGGCAGCAGGGTCAGCGTGGCGCCGGCGGCGACGGCCGTGTTGAGCGCGCAGGTCTGGCCGAAGGCGTGGAAGAGGGGGAGGCCGCCGAAGAGCACGTCGTCGGGTCCGACCTGGAGCAGCGTCTCGGACGTGGTGAGGGTGTTGGTGGCCAGGTTCCGGTGGGTGAGCTGGGCTCCCTTGGGCGTTCCGGTGGTTCCCGAGGTGTAGAGGATCAGGGCGGGATCGTCCTCGGTCCGCTCTACGGCCTCGCGCAGCGGTTCGTGGCCGCGCAGCAGGGCGCCGAAGGCCTCCGGCTCGGTCACCAGGGCCTCGGTCCCCGTCTCGGCGGCGGCCTTCGTCACCTCGTCGGCGAACAGCGGGGACACCAGGGCGACGCGCGCTCCGCAGTCGCGCAGGGTGAAGGCGACCTCGCGGGCCTTGAGCAGCGGGTTCATGGGGACGACGACACCGCCGGCCCGCAGGATGCCGTAGTAGACGACCGGGAACAGGGGGACGTTGGGCATGGTCATCGCGACCCGGTCGCCCGGCGCGAGACCGCGGTCCAGCAGGAGTGTGGCGAGCCGGGCGCTCGCGTCGTCCAGTTCGGCGTAGGTCAGCGTGCTGTCGTCGTGGCGGACGGCCACGCGGTCGCCGTGGGCGGCGGCCGAGGCGGCCAGGAGGGTGACGAGGTCGGTCATGCCGGGGATCTCCTAGAGTTCGTTCCGCTGGGCGAGGCGGTGTCACGGGGTCGGATCACATCACGAAGGGTGACCCGGTGCCGGGTGGCCTGGCCGCCGGGCCCCTGGGGGAAGGCCAGCCAGAGGCACAGCGCATGGCTTCTGCGTTCCGGCGATTCATGGTCCTCGAACGCCGATCGGGCGTGCATCACCCGGTGCGTGTTGACCAGGAGCAGGTCACCGGCCCGGAGGTCGAGGTCGAGCCGGTGTTCCGGGGAGGCCGACACCTGGTCGATGAGGTCGAAGAGTTCACGGTCCGCCGGCTCCAGGCGGGGCACCTGGGGGAAGCGCTGGGCCGATTCCAGACAGTACCGGTCGTAGCGCAGGGTCAGCGCGTCCGCGGAGCCGTCGTGGCGGGAAACCAGCGGGGCGGTCGTGCAGGGCGCCTCCTCGGGAGCCTGTTCGTCACGGCGGTCGAAGCAGTACGGGCGGTACAGGCGCTCGGCCAGGTCGGGGCGCAGGTCCCGTACCGCTTCGAGGACCGCCGCCGAGCTGACCAGGGAGACGTGGCCGCCCGAGCGGGGCGTCCGCAGCGGCAGCAGGGCGAGGAGATCGGCGCCCGCGGTGTGGAAGGGCAGCGCCTCCCGCGTGCCGTGGCCGCGTGCGGCGGGGCCGCCTCGGCCGTGTCCGGTGTCCCGGACATGGCCGAGGACGAGTCCGTCCGCGTTCTGGGGGACGGGGTGCCCCAGGTGCCGGACGAGGCCCCAGAAGACGGTGCTCGCCGCCGTCTCGCCGAGGCGTTCCACGGGGATTCCCCGGACGACCGCGAAACCGCGCCCCCGTGCGAGGTCGTCGGCGACGCGGGCCAGCTCGCCGGCGAGTGTGGGGAGCGGGAAGTCGGCGGCCGTCAGCCTCAGCAGGGTGCGGTCCCGTCTGCGCGCCTCGCGCAGGGCCGAGTCGATCTCGGCGAGTCCCGCGGCCGAGAGGCGCGGTCGCCATTCCTCGGAGTGTGCGAGGTCCGGGCCCTTCCACACCGAGGGGTCCGGGCGGGGCGTGGGCAGCGCCTGGTCCGCGTCCGTCGTTCCGGTCATGTTCGCCTCCGATCCGTCGCGCGTCCACCTGCCGGCGAGGGCTCTCCCTGAGCGGGCCCGGCCGGTGAACGGCGTCATGCTAGGTTCCTCGACCACCGCCGCGCTTGTCGTGACGGGACAGGAGATTTGGCTTTTCGGGACATTCCTGGAGTGTGCTCATGAGACCCCTGGTCCGCACAGCCGCCCTGAGCGGCTACGTCGAACTGTGCCGATCCCTCGGCATCGACCCGCAGGCGCTCCTGAAGCGGGTGGGTCTGGACACCGCCGCTCTCACCGTCCAGGACCGGTGGATCTCCGGCACGGCCGCTGTCCAGGTGCTCGAACTGTCGGCCGCCGAGTCCGGCCACGAGGACTTCGGGGTACGGCTGGCCGAGTTCCGCCGCTTCTCCAACCTCGGGCCCATCAGCCTGGTGGTCCGCGAGGAGCCCGACGTGCGCAGCGCGCTGGAACTGCTGATCCGCCACCAGTACATGTACAACGAGATCCTGCACGCCCGGCTGTCCGAGGGGGACGGGCTGGCCACGCTGAAGGTGGATCTGCGGCTGGGCGAGGTGATGGAGTCCCGGCAGGCGACGGAGCTGGCCGTGGCCGCCTTCCACCGCATCCTCGGCGCCTTCCTGCACACCGACTGGCAGCCGCTCTCCGTGTGGTTCCGGCACTCCGCGCCGACCGACGTCTCGGCACACGTGCACGCGTTCGGACCCAGCGTGGAGTTCGGCCGCGAGATCGACGGCATCGTCTTCTACGCCGACGACCTGGACGCGCCCAACGCCATGGCCGACCCGCTGCTGCGCGAGTACGCCCGCCAGTACTTCGACGCGATCGCCGTGCCCAAGGACACCACCGCCGCCGACCGGGTGCGCGAACTGATCGAGGTCCTGCTCCCGACGGGACGCTGCTCGGTCGAGCAGGTGGCGCGCAGCCTGGGCGTGGACCGGCGCACCGTCCACCGCCAACTGGCCGCCACGGACGAGACGTTCTCGTCCCTCCTGAACGCCACCCGCCGCCACCTCGCGGAGCAGTTCGTCGCCAACCCTCGGCGCTCGCTCACGGAGATCTCCGATCTGCTGGGCTTCTCCTCCCTGAGCGGTTTCTCCCGCTGGTTCCGCGAGCAGTTCGGCTGCAGTCCGCGGGAGTGGCGCGGCAGCCGGCCCTCTTAGTCAACTCCCCTGCCGGGACGGGCGGGACGGGTAGGTCCGCCGGCGCGCCCTCTCGAAGCACCTGGCAACAGATGTCCCCAAATGACAAATCATCTGTCCCGTGGCGGCAAGCACACCCCTGTGACCGGCCCTACCTTGGCACCACCGCACAGAAGACGCGGTCGGCCGCCGGAAGGGAGCCGTGCCACCCCCCGCGCTCCTTCCTGAACGGCCGACCACAGCGGGCCGGTTCGCGCCCGCTGCCACCGGTGACCCGCATCGATCCCGCCGGACATCCCAGCCGCGCGCAGCACGCGGCGATGTCCCCGGCGAGTGATCACCGATCCGACGAAGGAGACGGACCGTGCACTTCCACGACGACTCACTGTTCCCCGAGAACCAGGAGAAGTTGGTCATCCAGGCCGCTCCCTACGGGCCCGAATGGCTTCCCGGGGACGCCGACGACCTTCCCCTGACGATGGACGAGCACGTACAGGCGGCCGTCGACTGCTACAACGCCGGCGCCACCGTGCTGCACATCCACGTGCGCGAGCTCGACGGCAAGGGCTCCAAGCGGCTGTCCATGTTCAACGAGCTCATCGGACGGCTGCGCGAGGCCGTGCCGGACATGGTCCTGCAGATCGGCGGATCGATCTCCTTCGCCCCGGAGGGCGAGGGCTCGGACGCCAAGTGGCTCGACTTCGACAGCCGCCACATGCTCGCCGACCTGGACCCGAAGCCCGACCAGGTCACCATCGCGATCAACACCAGCCAGATGAACATCGTCGAGATCATGACCGACGACGATCTGGAAGGCACCTCGATCGCCAAGCCGGACTACTACAAGGCGTACCGGGACATGTACCTGGAGGCCGGTCCGGACTTCTACCTGGAGCACCTCAAGCGCCTGGCCGCGAGCGGCATCCAGCCGCACTTCCAGCTCGCCACCCTGGCCCAGCTCGAGACCGTCGAGCGGCTGATCCGCGCCGGCATCCACACCGGACCGCTGATCCTCAACTACGTGGCGATCGGCGGCGGTTTCGCCGGCCGTCACCCGGCCGACCTCATCGAGTTCGTCCGTCGCGCCCCGGACGGCGCCGTCCTGACGATCGAAGCCTCCATGCGCGCCGTGGCGCCCATGAACGCGATCGGCATCGCGCTCGGCGTGCACGTCCGGGTGGGCAACGAGGACAACCTGTGGCGGCGCAAGGGCGAGCGCATGTCCAGCGTCGAGCAGGTCGAGCAGATGGTGCAGATCTCCGAGGCGCTCGGCCGTGACATCGCGACCGGCGCGGAGGCCCGGAAGATCTACAAGCTCGGCGAGACCTACTCGGGCGCCGACGAGACGCTGGCCCGCCTCGGCATGGTCCCGAACCGCGTTCCCGGCCGACGCGGCTTCATGCTGCGCGACGCCTGACCGGACCGCGCACCACCACGCCGGCGGGCCCGGCCGCGGCCCGGATCCCCGTCCGGGCCCGCCGGGCCGCGGCGAGGACGACCGTCCGGCGACGGGCCGCGGCCCGCACGCCGGTCACACCCCGTCACCCGCTCGAACGACGGCCCTTCCCCCAGGCCGCGCCTCGGCCGATCGCGGCCGGGGCCGCCTCGGGGCCGTCCGCCCGTCACGCCACGCGGCCGCCGGAGCCAGACCCCCCGGCTCCGGCGGCCCCTTCCCCGCCCCCGTCCCCGTCACCCGACACCAACAACGGAGCGCTCCCGTGGCTCACGCCATTCGATTCAAGGAGACCGGCGGCCCCGAGGTCCTGAGCTGGGAGGAGGTCGTCGTCGGCGACCCCGGCCCCGGTGAGGTCCGCGTCCGCCACCACGCCGTCGGACTCAACTTCGCCGACACCTACTTCCGCACCGGGCTCTACCCGGCGCCGCTGCCCGCCGGGCTCGGCGTCGAGGGCGCCGGCGTGGTGGAGGCGGTGGGCGAGGGCGTCACCCAGGTCGCCGAGGGCGACCGGGTCACGTACACGGGCAGTCCGCTCGGCGCCTACAGCACCGAGCGGGTCATGCCCGTCGACTCCCTGATCCGGCTGCCCGACGGCATCTCCTTCGAGACCGCCGCCGCGATGACCATGCGCGGTCTGACCTCCGCCTACCTGCTCCGCAGGATCCACCCCCTCAAGGCGGGTGACACCATCCTGCTGACCGCGGCGGCGGGCGGGGTGGGCCTCATCGTCAGCCAGTGGGCCAAGCTGCTCGGTCTGAACGTCATCGGCACCGTCTCCACCGAGGAGAAGGCCGAGCTGGCCCGCGCGCACGGCTGCGACCACGTCATCCACTACCGGCACGAGAACGTCGCCGAGCGGGTCCGTGAACTCACCGACGGCGCCGGGGTCCCGGTCGCCTTCGACAGCATCGGCAAGACCACCTACGCCGACTCGCTCGCGTCCCTGCGGCGCCGCGGTCTGCTGGTCTGCTTCGGCACCGCCTCGGGTCCCGTCCCGCCCATCGACGCCATGCAACTCGCCGTCCAGGGCTCCCTGTTCGTCACCCGGCCCGCACTCGCCGACTACATCGCGGACCCCGCCGAGCGGGCGGAACTCGCGGGCGAACTCTTCGACCACGTCACCTCCGGCCGCATCTCCATCGAGGTCAACCAGCGCTTCGCCCTGCGGGACGCCGCCCAGGCACACCGCGAGCTGGAGACGGGAAAGACCACCGGCTCGTCCGTCCTCGTCCTCTGAACCGACAACTCCCGCGGCCAACTCCACTGACTCCAGGAGGAAGCACCATGGAACACACGCTCGCTCCGCCCGAGGGCCCGGCGGTCCACGCCCACACCCGCGGCTCGATCAGGGTCGAACCGCTGACCTGCAACATCGGTGCGGAACTCTCCGGCGTGAACCTCGGCGACGCGTCCCGCGACGACGACCTGTTCGACGAGATCAGGGCCCTGCTGCTCCAGTACAAGGTGCTGTTCCTGCGGGACCAGGACATCACGCGCGCCGAACACGTCGCCTTCGCCGAGCGGTTCGGCGCGCTGGAGGACCACCCAGTCGCCGGCAGCGACCCCGAACACCCGGGACTGGTGCGGATCTACAAGGACCTGGACAGTCCGGCGGAGCACTACGAGAACGCCCTTCACACCGACGGCACTTGGCGCGAGAACCCGTCCATGGGCGCGGTGCTGCGCTGTATCGAGGGGCCGCCCGTCGGCGGGGACACGATCTGGGTCAACATGGCCGAGGCCTACCGCCGGCTGCCCGAGGACATCCGTACCAAGATCCGTGGTCTGCGGGCCCGGCACAGCATCGAGGCCACGTTCGGCGCCGTCATGCCGCAGGAGAAGCGGCACGCGCTCAAGGCGCAGTTCCCGGACGCCGAGCACCCGGTGGTGCGCGTCCACCCCGAGACCGGCGAGGAGATCCTCTTCGTCAACGCGTTCACCACCCACTTCGTCAATTACCACACACCGGAGAACGTACGGTTCGGGCAGGACTTCGCCCCCGGCGCGGGTCTCCTGCTCAACTACCTGATCGGCCAGGCCGCCGTCCCCGAGTACCAGGTGCGCTGGCGCTGGACCCCGAACAGTGTCGCCATCTGGGACAACCGCTCCACCCAGCACTACGCCGTGCAGGACTACTGGCCCGCCGTCCGCCGGATGGAGCGGGCCGGGATCATCGGCGACAGACCCTTCTAGATCCCTTTCCCCAACAGCGCGTGAGGTGATGACGATGGAGTTGCACACCACTGCTGGACCCATCTCCGAGACGGACAAGACCGCCTCGTCCGGATGGCCCGTGTCCCGACGTTACGCCTGGGTGGTCTTCGCCCTCAGTTTCGGCCTACTGCTGTCCGACTACATGTCCCGGCAGGTCCTCAACGCCGTCTTCCCGGACCTCAAGAGCGAGTGGCTCCTCACGGACGCCAGGCTCGGCACCCTCAGCGGCGTCGTCGCCCTCATGGTCGGCCTGCTCACCTTCCCCATGTCGCTGATGGCCGACCGCTGGGGCCGGGTCAAGAGCCTGCTGCTCGCCGCGACGATGTGGAGCGTGGCGACCCTCGGCTGCGCCGTCTCCGCGAACTACGACCAGATGTTCGTCGGACGCCTCTTCGTCGGCATAGGCGAGGCCGCGTACGGGAGCGTCGGCATCGCCGTCGTCCTGAGCATCTTCCCGATCGGTCTGCGCGCCACCCTCTCCGGTGCCTTCATCGCGGGCGGCGCCTTCGGATCGGTCATGGGCGTGTCGATCGGCGGCGCCGTGGCCGACAGCTTCGGCTGGCGCTGGGCGTTCGGCGTGATGGGCATCTTCGGTCTGGTCCTGGCCGTGATCTACGGCCTGGTCGTCACGGAGAAGAGGCTGACGCCGGACGGCGGTTCCCCCGACGCGGACCCGGATCCGGATCCGGATGTCCGCGGCCGGCTGCGGATGCTGCTGCCCCGGCTGTTCTCCTCGGTCTCGGTGATCAGCGCCTACGTGGGCAGCGGTCTCCAGCTCTTCATCGCCGGTTCCCTCATGGCCTGGCTGCCCAGCTTCTTCAACCGCTACTACGACATGCCGAAAGCCAGAGCGGGAGCCACCGCCGGCATCTTCATCCTGGTCATCGGCATCGGCATGATCGTCGGCGGCATCGTCTCGGACCGCATCTGCCGGGCCTACCCCATCCGCAAATGGACGGTCGCCATCGCCTGCAGCATCGGCTCGCTCGTCCTGCTCCTGGCCGCCTTCCGGCTGCCGACCGGCCCGCTCCAGCTGACGGCACTGGCGTTCGGAGCGCTGCTCTCGGCCGGTACCGCCGGTCCCGCGACCGCCATGGTCGCCAATCTGACCCCGTCGTCGATCTCCGCGACGGCGTTCGCCACCCTCACCCTCGCCAACAGCCTGATCGGTCTGGCTCCCGGGCCGGCCGTGACCGGCGCGCTCGCGGACAGCATGGGCCTGCGCGGCGCCCTGCAGGTCGTCCCGCTCACCGCGGTCGCCGCCACCGTCGTCTTCTTCATCGGCCGCCACTTCTACGACCGTGATCTGCTCCGTCTGACGAGCGCCCCCGCCCCCGCGGTGGAACCGCAGGACGCGGTGGTGACCGCGTGAGTCCCGGAACCGACCCGGTGATCGTGATCGTCCCGGGACTGCGCGATCACGTCGCCGACCACTGGCAGACCCTGCTGGCGGACCGGCTGACCGAGGCCGGACGCACCGTCCGCACCGTCCCGCCGCTCACCCAGGACCCCCTGAGTCGTGCGGCGCGGGTGGCGGCTCTCGACAAGGTGGTCTCGGAGGTCGAGGGTCCCGTCGTCCTCGTCGCGCACAGCGCCGGTGTGATGACCACGGTCCACTGGGCCCAGGGAAGCACGGCGCAGGTGCGCGGCGCGCTGCTCGCGACCCCGCCGGACTTCGAGACCCCGTTGCCCGAGGGTTATCCGACCCCCGAGGCACTCGCCGAGAACGGCTGGACGCCGGTGCCCCGGACACCCCTGCCGTTCCCCAGCGTCGTCGCGGCCAGCTCGAACGACCCCCTCGGCACGGTCGAGCGGGTCGCCGGACTGGCCCGCGACTGGGGCGGCCGCCTCGTGGAACTCGGCGAGGTCGGCCATCTCAACCCCGCGTCCGGACACGGCCCGTGGCCCCGCGCGGAGGACCTGCTCCGCGAAGTAGAAGCCGGCTGAACGCCGCGTCCAGCCCAGGAGGGCAACGATGAACACCGACACCGACCTGCTGTGGTCTCCCGGTCGCCCCGAGTTGGAGGACTCCAACGTCGCGAGCTTCATGGACTGGGTGAGCGAGGTACGGGGGCTCCGCTTCTCCGACTACGCCGAACTGTGGGAGTGGAGTTCCACCGACCTGGCGGGCTTCTGGTCGGCGGTGTGGGAGTTCTACGGGCTGGACGCGGTCACCGCGTACGAGGAGGTACTGGCCGAGGCGTCGATGCCGGGAGCCGTCTGGTTCCCCGGCGCCCGGCTGAACTTCGCCGAACGCTGCTTCGCCCGGGCCACGGACACCCGCCCCGCGCTCGTGAGCCTGACCGAGGGCGGCACTCCCGAGGAGACGTCCTGGGACGAGCTGCGCCGGCAGGTCGCCGACGTCGCGGCCGCCCTGCGCCGGATGGGCGTGGAGCCCGGCGACCGTGTGGCCGGTTACCTCCCGAACCTCCGCCAGACCGTGGTGGCGCTGCTGGCCACGGCCGCCGTCGGCGCCGTGTGGACGGTCTGCTCCCCCGACTTCGGCACGCCCAGCGTGCTCGCCCGGCTCCGCCAGGCGGGGCCGACGGTCCTGGTGGCCGCGGACGGGTACCGCTACGGCGGCAAGACCTACGACAAACGCCCGGACGTCGCCGAGCTCGCGGCCGGCCTGCCCACCGTCCGCCACCTCCTCGCCGTCGACAGCCTCTTCCCGGTCCCGGCCGGACCGTGGTCGGATCGGGCCGACGTGGAGCAGCACGCCTGGTCCGCGCTGCCGGCTGCCGGGGGACCGCTGGAGTTCGCCGACGTTCCGTTCGACCATCCGCTGTGGATCCTGTGGTCGTCGGGAACCACGGGGATTCCGAAGGGGATCGTCCAGGGGCACGGCGGCATCGTGGTCGAACTGCTCAAGGCCCTGGGCCTGGGCGTCGACCTGCGGCCCGACGACCGCTACCTCTTCCTCACGTCGACCAGCTGGATGGTCTGGAACTTCCTCGTCGGCGGACTGCTCCACGGCAGCACGGTCGTCCTGTACGACGGCAGTCCGACCCATCCCGGCGTCGACGGCGCCTGGCAGATCGCCGAACGGACCGGCGCGACCGTGATCGGCCTCGGTGCCGCCTATCTCACCGCCGTGGAGAAGGCGGACGTCCGTCCCGCGGAGACGTTCCGGCTCGACCGGCTGCGCACCGTCCTGCAGACCGGGTCGACCCTGCCGCCCAGTACCTGGCGCTGGGTCCACGACCGGCTGACCCCCGGTGTACGGCTCCAGTCCATCTGCGGCGGCACGGACGTGTGTTCGGTCCTCGCGGGCAGCACCCCGCTGCTGCCCGTCCGCGTGGGCCGGATCCAGGCTCCCGCGCTCGGCGTCGCCCTGGCCTCCTGGGACCCCCGGGGGCGGCCGCTGACGGGTGAACAGGGTGAGCTGGTGGTGACCGCGCCGCTGCCGTCCATGCCGCTCCGCTTCGTCGGCGACCCCGACGGCGCCCGCTACCGGGCCAGTTACTTCGAGACGTACCCCGGTGTCTGGCGGCACGGCGACTGGGTCACGATCGACCCCGACCTGTCGGTCGTCGTCGCGGGCCGCTCCGACTCCACGCTGAACCGCTCGGGCGTCCGCATGGGCTCCGCCGACATCTACGCCGTCGTCGACCAGCTCCCCGAGGTCGCCGACAGCCTCGTCATCGGCGTGGAACAGGAGGACGGCGCGTACTTCATGCCGCTGTTCGTCGTACCCGCCGAGGGCACCCCGCTCGACGACGGCCTGCGCCGGCGGATCACCACGGCCATCCGCGGCCGGCTGTCCCCGCGCCACGTGCCCGACCTGATCGTGCCGATCGCCGCCGTCCCCCGCACGCTCACCGGCAAGAAGCTCGAAGTGCCGGTCAAACGCATCCTCCAGGGTGCCCGCAGCTCCGAGGTCAGCAGCGAGGGTTCCGTCACCCACCCGGAGATGCTGGCCTGGTTCGCGGACTTCGCGCGGGACCGGGCGGGTTCGGCGTCCGCCTCGGCCGACTGATTCGCCCCCGCTCCAGCCGTCCCACTCCGGCTGTCCCAGCCATCGCCCCGAGCACGGTTCGCGATCATTCGGCGAGCAACATCGGTCAGTTCAGCACCGACCGGCAAGCCTTTCGATACTCCTTCCGCCAGTCCCGGAACAACTCGGCTGCCCGCCCCGGACGGTCCGTAGGGTCCTGGTCACCGACCGCGCCGGAAACCCTCGGCTCGCGCGGTGACCAGGAGGAGACATCGGTATGGCAAATGTGGAGATCTCCCTCAAGGAGACGATGACGTCCATCGAGGGCGCGCTGGGCGTCGCCCTCGTCGACTACACGAGCGGCATGGCACTCGGCACCCTGGGGGGCGGCAAGGACCTCGACCTCAATGTCGCCGCGGCGGGCAACACCGACGTGATCCGGGCCAAGGTACGCACGATGGAGCACCTCGGGCTCAAGAGCAAGATCGAGGACGTCCTGATCACGCTCTCGGCCCAGTACCACCTGATCCGGCCGATCACCGGCCGGAACGGCAACGGGATGTTCCTGTACCTCGTACTCAACAAGGCGACCTCCAACCTGGCCATGGCCCGCCACCAGCTCGCACGCATCGAATCCGAACTCGAGGTCTGACAAACCGCCTTCTCCGTACCTCCGCATGCCCACGACTTGAAGACTTCTTCAATTCGGTACATCCAGATCGGGTCAATCCCGTGGGCGTGCGGAGGCGGAGCCGCAAGGATCTGTCCCCAGGGCACCGTTGGCGGCGGCAGGTACTCAGGCCCCGACACCGAGCGCGACGGCGGGCGGACAGCCACCGCACCAGCCGGCGCAACAGCCCGTCCCAGGCGGCAGGGAGCGAACGATTGACCAGACAGGTCCCCCTCTACCAGGCCAAGGCCGAGTTCTTCCGCATGCTCGGACACCCGGTCCGCATCCGGGTCCTGGAACTGCTGCAGAGCGGCCCCGTCTCGGTGCGCGACCTGCTGAGCGAGATCGAGATCGAACCCTCCAACCTCTCGCAGCAACTGGCCGTGCTGCGCCGCTCGGGCATCGTGGTGTCCATCCGCGAGGGCTCGACCGTGAGTTACGCGCTGGCCGGCGGCGACGTCGCCGAGCTGCTGCGGGCCGCCCGCCGCATCCTCACCGAACTGCTCGCCGGACAGACCGAGTTGCTGGCCGAACTCCGCCAGGCCGACCGTGACACGGGCCTGGCTCCCGATCCACGTGAACCGGGCCTCGTCGTCACCCGCCCGGCGCGCGCCTCCTCCGCCGTCCGGGGACACTGACCCCACACCCTCGGCCCGGCCCCGGTCCTGCGGGCCCCGCTCCTGCGCGCGCACCACATGGCCGGGGAGCCCGGACCCGGCGGCCGACGGGACATCTCCGGCCGACCCGAGCCTCCCTTGCCGACACCCCCGACGCGACCTCCGCGGGGGCTGTTCCGCGACGCGGCGGGAGGGCGTTGTCAGTGGTGGCAGGCAGGATGAGGGGCATGACAACACCAGTCGCAGTGATCGTGGACGCCGTCGCCTACGCGCAGGCGGTCGAGGACGCGTTGAAGGCTTCGGCCGCCTACTACGAGGGCGGCACGTCCGTGCTGGACGACGACGCCTACGACAGGCTCGTGCGCGGGATCGCCGCGTGGGAGGCCGAGCACCCCGATCAGGTACTGCCCGACTCGCCGACGGGGAAGGTCGCCGGCGGCGCCGTGGAGGGCGACGTGCCGCACACGGTGGCCATGCTGAGCCTGGACAACGTGTTCTCCCCCGAGGAGTTCACCGCCTGGACCCTCTCGCTGGCCCGGCGCGTCGGTCACGAGGTGGAGCACTTCAGCGTCGAGCCGAAGCTCGACGGACTCGCCGTCGCCGCGCGCTACAGCCAGGGACGCCTCACCCGGCTGATCACCCGCGGCGACGGAACCGCCGGTGAGGACGTCTCGCACGCGATCGGCACCGTCGAGGGCCTTCCCGCCGAACTCACCGAACCGCTCACCTTGGAGGTGCGCGGCGAAGTCCTCATGACGACGGCCCAGTTCGAGCACGCCAACGAGGTGCGCACCGCGCACGGCGGGCAACCGTTCGCGAACCCGCGCAACGCCGCGGCGGGCACCCTGCGCGCCAAGGACCGCGCCTACACCGTCCCGATGACCTTCTTCGGCTACGGCCTGCTCCCCCTGCCCGGCGCCGAGGACGAGACGGCCGCGGAGCTGGGCGAGCTCGCGCACAGCGCCCTCATGGCGCGTGCCGCGGAGCTGGGCGTGAACACACCCGCCACCACCGCGGTTCCCGGCGTCACGGCGGCGACCGCGGAGCAGGTACTGGCCCGCGTCCAGGAGATCGGCGCGCTGCGGGCCGAGTTGCCGTTCGGGATCGACGGGATCGTCGTCAAGGCCGACCTGGCCGCCGACCAGCGGGCCGCGGGGTCGGGCTCTCGCGCGCCGCGCTGGGCGATCGCGTACAAGCTCCCCGCCGTCGAGAAGATCACCCGGCTGCTGGAGGTCGAGTGGAACGTCGGCCGTACGGGGATCATCGCCCCGCGAGCCGTACTGGAGCCGGTCGAGATCGACGGCTCGACCATCACGTACGCCACCCTGCACAACCCGGCGGACATCACGCGTCGCGATCTGCGGCTGGGCGACCATGTGATGGTCCATCGCGCCGGTGACGTCATCCCCCGCATCGAGGCGCCCGTCGCCCATCTGCGCACCGGCGAGGAGCGGCCGATCGCGTTCCCCGAGACGTGCCCCAACTGCGGCTCCGGCATCGACACCAGCGAGCAGCGCTGGCGCTGCGAACAGGGCCGCAACTGCCATCTGGTGGCCGCGCTGTCGTACGCCGCCGGCCGCGACCAGCTCGACATCGAGGGGCTCGGCCACACGCGGGTCGTCCAGCTCGTCGAGGCCGGTCTGGCCGCCGATCTCGCCGACCTGTTCTCCCTGACGCGCGATCAGCTCCTCGGTCTGGAGCGCATGGGCGAGACCAGCACCGACAACCTCCTCGCCGCGATCACGGCGGCCAAGGGCCAGCCCCTGTCACGGGTGCTGTGCGCGCTCGGTGTCCGCGGCACCGGCCGTTCCATGTCCCGGCGCATCGCCCGGTACTTCGCCACCATGGAGAACGTGCGCGCGGCGGATGCCGAAACGATGCAGCGGGTCGAGGGCATCGGCACGGAGAAGGCTCCGTCGATCGTGGCCGAACTGGCCGAACTCGCCCCGCTCATCGACAGACTCGTCGCCGCCGGGGTCAACATGACCGAGCCCGGCGCGACCCCGCCCGCCCCGGCCGACGAGACCGACCCGGGCACGGAGGCCGACACGGCGTCCGCCGGGCCGCTGGCCGGGATGACGGTCGTGGTCACCGGGGCGATGACCGGGGAGCTGGAGAAGCTCAGCCGCAACCAGATGAACGAACTCATCGAGCGCGCCGGCGGACGCTCCTCCTCCAGCGTGTCGAAGAAGACGACCCTGGTCGTCGCCGGGGAGGGCGCCGGGTCCAAGCGTGCCAAGGCCGAGACCCTCGGGATCCGGCTCGCCGCGCCGGAGGAGTTCGCCGTGCTGATCGCCGACCACCTCGGCTGAGCCGGCGGTCCCGATCCCCGGGGAACGCCCCCGGCGGTCATCGCGGGGAGCCCTGTCAGGGCCGTGGGCCGAGACGTCGGGCCAGCACCTGTCCCGGCCAGGTCCCGGACAGGAACCGCTCGGTCGGGGTGAACCCGTTGCGTTCGTAGTACGCGACCAGTTCGCCCCCGCCGCCCGCCCAGCAGTCGACGCGCAGCAGGGCGACCCCGGCGCGCCGGGTCTCCTCGGCGGCGCGGGCGAGCAGCTCCGCCCCGATGCCCCGCCCGGCATGCCGCCGGTCGGACACCAGGAGCCGGACGTACCGCTCGGGTTCTCCGGCGGGCCCGATCGGCATGAGCGGGTTGGGCCCGGAGTCCAGGACCAGGGCTCCCACGGGTGTTCCGCCCGCCTCCGCGATGAAGGGGGCGTTCTCGGTCGTGTACCGACGGACCCGTTCCGCCCCGCCCGACGTCCGCGAGTACGGCGTCGTGCCCCACTGTTCGGTGTTGCCGCGGTCGTTCATCCAGACCACGGCGGCGTCGAGCATGTCCAGAATGGCCGGTGCGTCGGCCGGGCCTCCCGGCCGGATGCGTATGGCTGGTGCGGTGGCGTTCACGGCGGGAGTCTAGGCACGGCCGGGCGCGACCCGACCGTGCCGGTCCGGCACCGCGCGGATCACACGGGAACCGGCCGCGCACCCGTCCGGGAGGGAACGGTCCCGTCCCGGACGCGGGGCACGGATCAGGCGCACGAAGGGCACAGGCCCCGGTAGGTGACCTCGACGGCGGCCACCGTGAAACCGAATCGTTCCGTCGCCGGCAGGTCGGTCAGCGGGTCGCCGTTCGGGTGGACGTCACGCACGGTCCCGCAGCTGGAACACACCAGGTGCTGGTGGGGGTGGTGCGCGTTGGGGTCGTAGCGCTTGGCCCGGCCGTCGGTGGAGACCTCCAGGACCTCACCGAGGGAGACCAGCTCCCCGAGGGCGTTGTACACGGTCGCCCGGGAGATCTCGGGCAGCCGCTCGACCGCGCGCGCGTGCACCTCGTCGGCCGTCAGGTGCACATGATCGCCGTCGAGGACCTCCGCAACGACACGCCGCTGGGAGGTCATGCGCCAGCCGCGCCCTCGCAGTCGCTCCAGCAGGTCACTCATATCGGTTCACCATTTCAGGTTCGGCGGGAGCCCGCAGCTTATCGGTGCGCATCCGGGTCCGATCGGATATGGGCTTGGCGCCCTTCTTGACTTGGACTCTGTCCATTGTAGGATCGGTTTTGGCGCTGGCCAAGGGACAGAATGACTTCAGTACGGGCAGGAGACACAGATCATGTCGGGACCCGCCGTGGAACCGCACGGCGCCGGCCTGCGAGTGACGGCCGCCCGTGACACGCTGCTGGGGTCGTTCCCGGTGTCCGGAACCGCCTCGGCGACGAGGCGAACGCTTCCGGTTCCGGAGCACGCCGACCCGGCGTCGCGTCTCTCCTCACGTCTCATACGGCCCTCCGTCCGCCCACCGCGGCGAGACTCGCACCCCGCGTCGGTCCGGCCCGGCCGGCCCGGTGCGAGCGGTCCACCACGCCCTCGCGTGTGCGGAGGGAGGCGCCCCTGCCCTCTCCCGCCCGCTCCCCCTGGCCTCCCCGTCGACTCCGTCGACGGCTCCGGGGCCGGCCACCGGGGCCCCCGCCCCGGAGCTTCCCCCACCCACAGTCTCTGAGCACCGAGATCCACCCCGCCCGGAAGGATTCCCATGTCCGAGAACCATGACGCGATCGTCACCGACCCGAAGACGGAAACCGGAGGTGGCTGCCCCGTCGCGCACCAGCGTGCCCCGCACCCGACCCAGGGCGGCGGAAACCGCCAGTGGTGGCCGGAGCGGCTCAACCTGAAGATCCTCGCCAAGAACCCCGCCGTCGCGAACCCGCTCGGCGAGGACTTCGACTACGCCGCGGCCTTCGAGTCCCTCGACCTCCCGGCCGTGAAGGCGGACATCGCCGAGGTCCTCACCACCTCGCAGGACTGGTGGCCCGCCGACTTCGGCAACTACGGCCCCCTCATGATCCGCATGGCGTGGCACAGCGCGGGCACCTACCGCATCAGCGACGGCCGCGGCGGCGCCGGTGCCGGGCAGCAGCGCTTCGCCCCCCTCAACAGCTGGCCGGACAACGGCAACCTGGACAAGGCCCGCCGTCTGCTGTGGCCGGTCAAGAAGAAGTACGGCCAGAGCCTGTCCTGGGCCGACCTCATGATCCTCACCGGCAACGTCGCCCTGGAGCAGATGGGCTTCGACACCTTCGGCTTCGCCGGCGGCCGCGAGGACGTCTGGGAGTCCGAGGAGGACGTGTACTGGGGCCCCGAGACCACCTGGCTCGACGACGAGCGCTACACCGGCGACCGTGAGCTGGAGAACCCGCTCGGCGCGGTGCAGATGGGCCTCATCTACGTCAACCCCGAGGGCCCCAACGGCAACCCGGACCCGATCGCCGCGGCCCGCGACATCCGTGAGACGTTCCGCCGGATGGCGATGAACGACGAGGAGACGGTCGCCCTGATCGCGGGCGGTCACACCTTCGGCAAGACCCACGGCGCTGGCCCGGCCGAGAGCGTCGGCGACGACCCCGAGGCCGCCCCGATCGAGGCGCAGGGCCTCGGCTGGAAGAGCACGTACGGCACGGGCAAGGGCGGCGACGCCATCACGTCGGGCCTGGAGGTCACCTGGACCAACACGCCCACCCAGTGGGACAACAGCTTCTTCGACATCCTCTTCGGTTACGAGTGGGAGCTGACCCAGAGCCCCGCCGGCGCCAACCAGTGGAAGCCGAAGGACGGCGCGGGCGAGGGCACCGTCCCGCACGCCCACGACTCCTCGAAGAAGATCGCTCCGGCGATGCTCACGACGGACCTGTCGCTGCGCTTCGACCCGATCTACGGGCCGATCTCCCGCCGCTTCCACGAGAACCCCGCCGAGTTCGCGGACGCCTTCGCTCGCGCCTGGTACAAGCTGACCCACCGCGACATGGGCCCGAAGTCCCTCTACCTCGGCCCGGAGGTCCCCGCGGAGACCCTGCTGTGGCAGGACCCGCTGCCCGAGGCGGAGGGCGAGGTCATCGGCGCCGAGGACGTCTCCGCCCTCAAGGCGAAGATCCTCGACTCGGACCTGACCGTCGCGCAGCTGGTCTCCACCGCGTGGGCGTCTGCCTCGACGTTCCGCGGCAGCGACAAGCGCGGCGGCGCGAACGGCGCGCGCATCCGTCTGGAGCCGCAGCGCAGCTGGGAGGCCAACGACCCCGACCAGCTGGCGTCGGTGCTGCGCACGCTCGAGGGCATCCAGCGCGACTTCAACGCCGGTGGCAAGAACGTCTCCCTGGCCGACCTGATCGTCCTCGGCGGCAGCGCCGCCGTCGAGAAGGCCGCCAAGGACGCCGGTCACGACGTCGAGGTGCCCTTCACCCCGGGTCGCGTCGACGCGACGGAGGAGCAGACGGACGCCGAGTCGTTCGCCGCTCTGGAGCCGAGGGCGGACGGCTTCCGCAACTACCTCGGCAAGGGCAACCGCCTGCCGGCCGAGTACCTGCTGCTCGACCGGGCGAACCTGCTGACCCTGAGCGCGCCGGAGCTGACGGTCCTCGTCGGCGGACTGCGCGTCCTGGGCGCGACCCACCAGGGCTCCTCGCACGGTGTCCTCACCGGGACCCCGGGCAGGCTGACCAACGACTTCTTCGTCAACCTGCTCGACCTGGGCACGACGTGGAAGGCGACGTCGGAGGACGCGACCACCTTCGAGGGCCGCGACGACGCCACCGGCGAGGTCAAGTGGACCGGCACGCGTGCCGACCTCGTCTTCGGCTCGAACTCCGAGCTGCGCGCGCTCGCGGAGGTCTACGCGAGCGACGACGCCCAGGCGAAGTTCGTGAACGACTTCATCGCCGCCTGGGACACGGTCATGAACCTCGACCGGTTCGACCTCGTCTGACACCCGATGTCCGACGCCTGACACCCGATGTCCGACGTCTGACGCTTGAAGTCCGGGCCGGCCCCCAGTGGGGGCCGGCCCGGACTCTTTCGGGCGCGGGCCCTGGCCCCGGTCCCGGCTTGCCACGGCGTGCCACGGCCCGCGGGACCTGCGGCATCGGTGATCCGATGGGGTGGCGCTCTAGGGTGGCTGCCATGAGCGCACACTTTGACGTGGTGGTCCTGGGCGCCGGCCCCGGAGGATATGTCGCGGCTATCAGAGCCGCCCAACTCGGACTCAGCACGGCGATCGTCGAGGAGAAGTACTGGGGCGGTGTGTGCCTGAACGTGGGGTGCATCCCGTCGAAGGCACTGCTGCGCAACGCGGAGTTGGCCCACATCTTCACCCAGGAGGCGAAGACCTTCGGCATCCGGGTGGACGGCGAGGTGAGCTTCGACTACGGCGCGGCCTTCACCCGCAGTCGCAAGGTGGCGGACGGACGGGTCAAGGGCGTCCACTACCTGATGAAGAAGAACAAGATCACCCAGTACACGGGGCGCGGCACCTTCGACGACGACCACACGCTGCGGGTCGCCCTGTCGGACGGCGGGACGGAGACGGTCACCTTCGACCACTGCGTCATCGCCGCCGGCGCCACGACCAGACTGCTCCCCGGAACCTCACTGAGCGAGCGCGTGGTGACGTACGAGGAGCAGATCCTCTCGGACACGCTGCCGGAGAGCATCGTCATCGCGGGCGCGGGGGCCATCGGCGTCGAGTTCGCCTACGTGCTCCACAACTACGGCGTCGACGTCACCCTCGTCGAGTTCCTCGACCGGATCGTCCCGCTGGAGGACGAGGAGGTCTCCGCGGAGCTGGCCCGCCGTTACAAGCGGCTCGGCATCAACGTCCTGACGTCCACCCGTGTCGAGGCGATCGACGACTCCGGGGACAGGGTCAAGGTCATGGTGACCACCGGCGGCCAGCGGCAGACGCTGGAGGCCGGCAAGGTCCTGCAGGCGATCGGCTTCCAGCCGCGGGTGCGGGGATACGGCCTGGAGAACACCGGTGTGAAGCTCACGGACCGCGGGGCGATCGACATCGACGCCCGCTGCCGTACGAGCGTGCCGCACCTCTACGCCATCGGTGACGTGACGGCGAAGCTGATGCTGGCCCACGCGGCCGAGTCGATGGGCATCGTGGCGGCCGAGACGATCGCCGACGCGGAGACGATGGAACTCGACTACGTCATGATCCCGCGGGCGACGTACTGCCAGCCGCAGATCGCCAGTTTCGGCTGGACCGAGGCCCAGGCCCGTGAGAGGGGCTTCGACGTCCAGGTGGCGAAGTTCCCGTTCACCGCCAACGGCAAGGCCCACGGCCTGGGCGAGACCGCCGGTTTCGTGAAGCTCCTCAGCGACGCGCGCCACGGCGAGCTGCTCGGGGCCCACTTGATCGGGCCCGAAGTAACCGAGTTGCTGCCGGAGTTGACGCTCGCTCAGCAGTGGGACCTGACGGTCCACGAGGTCGCGCGCAATGTGCACGGGCACCCCACCCTCGGCGAGGCAGTCAAGGAAGCCGTCCACGGACTGGCCGGCCACATGATCAACATGTGAGTCGAGAGTGCCGCCGCACCCGCGCCGACCCGAACGGACGCGCGTCGGGAGCGGTGCGGCGGCACCTCCGCCCCTCCGGCCTTCCAGCTCTCCGCCCCCCAGCCCTCCTGCTCCTCCACCAGCTCAGCCGCCTCCGGTCACCCGCCTCCACGGTCGCTCGGCACGGGGGCACGCGGTCGGGTGGAGGCGGTCTCCCCGGCCCACCCGCCGTCAGCCGCCCGGCGCGGGTCACGCGGTCGCGGGGTGTTCGGTGAGGGATCACCAACCGGGGTAGCGGTCCCTCCAGTTCGGGTCCCAGCCTCCTTCGTACTCGCTGCCGCTGGGCGCGTCCGTGAGCTGGGCGACGAGGTCGCGGGCCAGGGTGTCGAGGACCCAGGCCAGTTCGTGGCGGCTGACCACGTCGACGGGCAGGGCCTCGGCGCCGTGGGCCGCTCCGAGCAGCGCGCCGGCGACGCAGGCGACCGAGTCGCCGTCCGGCGCCCCGGCGGCGAAGCTCAACGCGGCCGCCGTCCGGTCCCGCTCGGGGAAGGAGGCGGCGACGTACACGCCACCGAGCAGGGCCGAGGGCGCGGTGGCGTCCGGTGCGAGCTTCGCGAGCCGCTCGGCGTCGGCCGGGTGCGCGGCGGATTCCTCCAATACGGCGGTGAGCCGGTCGAGTTCACCGGAGGCGGGACCGGCGTCCATGGTCCGAAGGGCGCTGAGGCCCTCCCGTAGCGCCTGCCGCACCCGCGTCCGGCCGCCGGGCGAAGCGTCCACCTCGGTCGGGCCGGTCAGGCAGTGCTGAGCCAGCACCACCGCCTGGGCAGTCGCGGTGTGCGCGGCGGGGTCGCCGTGGGTGAGGGCCGCGATCGCGCGGGCCGTGTCGGCTGCCGGCTCGAAGCCGTGGGCGGAGCCCAGCACGGCGACCGGAAGCGTACGGGTGAGAGCGTGGCAGCCGCGACTGGTCGTCGGCCTCTCCACGGGGCCGCGCACGCCCTTGGCGAGCGCGGCCACGGTCGCCGGTGCCGAGCCGCGTCGTTCGGCCAGGGCGGGCACCTGGGCGAGCCATCCGTCGGGCCACATCTGATCGCCCGATCCCCAGCGTTGGGCCGGGAGTCCTTGAAGGGTGGCCCACCGGCAGTAGGCGTGCCAGACCGCTGTCACCGGGGCGTAGGAAAGGCTCCTGTGGTCGCCGCGGACCCACGCGCGAACGGCGCCTTCGGCGGTGAAGCAGGCCAGTTGGGTGCTGACCCCGGCCCGCAACGGACCGTCGGCCGGCAGCTCGCCCTTGGCGCGGCCGAGCGTGTCGCCGACGGCCAGTCCGAGCAGCAGCCCGCGCACCCGCGACATTGCGTGCCTCTCCTTGAGGAACTCCCGGGGTTCCCGGTCCCCGCCCTGTTTCCCCGCGAAACGCGCCTCCTGTTCGGCGGAGGCGTCGTCGCGGGGACCGGTCCTGCCGTCCGTCGTCCGGGCGCTCCCCGTGGCGTCGTGCGTCTCGGTGCTCCGCGAAGCGATTCCGGCCGTCTTCGCCTCGGGCGCCGCCGGGGCGGCCAACTCATGGACCGCGTCGCGCAGTTCGGGGTGCGCCTCCAGGTGCCAGCCGTTCACCAGGGTCTCGCGCAGGTCCTTCAGGGCGATCTTGGGGTCGATGCCCGTGGCCAGGTGGCTGTAGGCGGCGGCGACGGCCGGGGTGCGGCTCTGCCCGGCGTAGCAGTGGAGCAGGACCCGCTTGCCCTCCTGACGCAGCCGCAGCACTTCACGGGCGGCCTGGTCCACCACGTAGTGGAGGTTGGCGTTGGCTCCCTGGCTGTCCACCAGCCAGACGCGGACGTGCTCGACGTCGCTGCCGGCCAGGACCGGTCCCGTGCCCATGCGGCACAGCGACACCACGGCGTCGACCTCGACCGGCTCGGTTCCCTGGGCCGTGGTCAGGTTGCCCAGCACCACTGCGGGGTCGTGCGGGTGCGGCAGGGCGAAGCCGGGGTGGGAGGAGACCAGTCGCGGCGTCGAGGGCCAGCCGGCGGCGTCGTCGCTGCCGCCGCGGGAGGTGAGCAGTGCCAGCCGGACCAGATCGGTCCCGTCCAGGCCCGGCCAGCCGTTGACGGCGCGCTGCCATTCCAGCGGGACACCGGAACAGCCCCAGCGTGCGCCGAGCAGGGCGCCGGCGATCGCGGCGACGGTGTCGGTGTCCGTGCCCGCGCGTACCGCCGCCTCCAGGGCCGACCGCAGGTGCTGCGCGGGGAAGCTGCCCTCGGCGGGGTTCAACTCCGGTACGGCGGTGCGGGTGATCGCCGACCAGGCGGCCTGGAGCGCGTGGACGACCCAGCCGTTGTTGGCGAAGTGGTGCGGCGGGCGGGCCTCCGCCTCGTCCAGCCGCTCGGCCCACAGAGCCCGGCGTTCGGCGGGCAGGAGGTCCAGGCCGGCGCGTACGCCGTCGAAGGTCCCGTCCAGCACCGCGGTACGGATGCCGGAACACCACAGCACGCAGGCGTCGGCGCAGTCCGGGTCGGGGTGGGTGAGCGCGCTGACGGCGACGGCGGCCTCGGCCATCACGGCGGCGTCGCCGAGATGGGCCAGGGCCACGATCCCGGTGCGCATCAGCGAGCCGTTCCCCGCGCTGCGCGCGTTACCGGCGGTGTACTCGCGGGCGGCCTCCCGCATCGCCGTGCCCGCCGACCCGGGTGCGCGGGCGGCGACGCTCAGAATCAGGCTGGTCTGGTTTCCGACGTCGCTGGCGCCTTCGCCCAGCCAACCCTGGAAGTTGGCGGCGATCGCGTCCAGCGCCTCGGGGCTGCGCAGGTCCGCCCCGGTGGCGGCGACCTGGGCGATGCAGACCTGCATCTGGGTGTCGTCGGAGTACTCGCCGGGCTCGTACGGCCCCAGGCCGCCGCCGATCATCCTCGGCTGCTGATCCTCGCTCAGTGTCGCCTTGAACTCGTACGGCACGCCCAGCGCGTCGCCCACGGCCGCGCCGAGCAGCACTCCGGCGGCGCGGTCGGCGGCCCGCGCGTCCAGCTCGGGGTCGGGTACGGGAACGCGGGCCATGAGGACTCCAGGTGGTGCGACGGCCCTCGGGAACCGGGCCGGGCGGGTGGTGTGATCCGGGGACGGAGTGGTCGGTCGTCCGGATCGACGTAGCCGGGAAAGCGCTGGACACAGCAAGACGCTCATGCCACGACCTCCGGCGTGACGGCTGCGTCAGCCTCACACGAGGACCCACTTATCGTCAATGGGACGCTATGAAATCCTGCCGGGCGCGTGCCGACGGACGTCCGGCCTCAACCGCCGGTGCGCATACGGACGGTGGGACCGCCGGCCGGGCGGCGGGCTGCGCGTGAGGCCGGGCTGGGGTCGGAGGCCCGATGAGGGGTTCGGCGCTGATGGCGATCGCGCCTCGGACATCACCAAGGGCCCACGGGTGAGGGAGGGTTCGCCCGACGCGGGGATAACGACCGGTGCGGAAGCGGCACGGCAGGGCGGAAGCGGCAGGACCCGTCGAAGGCCGCGGCTGCCGAAGGTGCCCACAGCGGCCGGGACAAGTGGGAGCGAGCAGGTCCACCGACCGCTCCGAGCACCGGAGCAGGTCGCCCGAGCGCGGAAGCCGGCCGCCGCGAGAACCGAAGCCGCCGGCCCGAGCACCGGGTCGGTCACCGCGAGCCGGAACTCCGCGGGCGCGTCGTCATGCGCGACGGGACGTGGCTGGCCCGACGTCCTCCCTGACCCGAGGGCCCTCAGCGCGGACGGCGCGGACCCGTGCCCCTCGAGGAACGCCTCCCGGGCGCAGCGATCCGGCCCTCATCTCCGCGATTTCCTGCGGCGCCGAGTGAGCGCGCGGCCGGCCGTCCCCTCCCCGCGATGTGCCGCGGTTCCTCCCGCATTCCGGCGACATTCCGTGCCGCGAGGCCGGATCCCGGCTCGGTCCCGCCGGACAGGCGAGGTCCTCCCGGGATGCGGGGTGTGTTCGCAGAGGGTCAGATGGAACTCATGAGAGGGACACCGGCCCTGACGTCCGGCTGGAAATACCTGCCGGGGTCTCATGGGCGTGCGGTGCGGGCGTATCGGGGCGCCGCAGCGAATCCGCAGCTCAAACGCCTGGCCGCGCCATCCGCCGCCGGGGTGCGACACGGCTGTGTCCCCCAGGCCGCGGTCCGGGACCCGATCGGTCAGGACGCCGGGACCGCCTCGAACCCGGCGGCGCGATCGCCCCGTACGGGCGGCACGCGGGTTCGGCCCGGGAGGAGTCCGACCGGCGACCGGCTCAGAACATGCCGTCCGACCGGACGCCGCCCATGGACCGGCCGCAGCGGGAGGTGCTGAACGGCACATGGTCGCTCCCCCTGGTGACGCCCGCTCACTGAGCGCCCGGCCGCGCGACGCCCGGCTCGTCCTGGACGAGCGGGGCACCGTCGCGCGGTGGAGCCCTGAGGCCGAGCAGCTCCTCGGCTACGACGCGCGGGAGGCTCTGGGCCGGCACGTCACCGTATTCCTCGACCAGCCCCCGTCCGGCCTCTCCGGGCCCCCCGGACAGGTCGCGGCACGGCATCGGGACGGCCACCGGGTGCCCGTCCGCGCGACGGTCGGTCCGCTGTCCGGACCCGGCGGAGCCCTGCACTGGTCGGTGGAGCTGACCACCGCGTCGGACGCGGCTCAGGACGAGATCGACGCCGCACTGCTCCGGGCGCTGCTGACCGATTCCCCGCTCGCCGTCCAAGCCGTCGACGGCGATCTGCGGTTGCTGCGCCTGAACCTCGCCGGTCCGGGGGTCCGCGGAGTGGTGGGCGCGGAGGCCATCGGCCGGCACGTCCGCGACGTGGCGCCGGGGCTGGTCGACGACCGGGTCGAGCGGCAGATCCACCAGGTGGTCGAGACCGGCCGGCCGCTGGGCTTCGTGCACCGCGGCCGTCCTCCCACCGACCCCGCCCACGACCACGTCTACTCGGTGACCTTGTTGCCCCTGAAGGACTCCGCGGGGCAGAGCATCGGGGTCTTCGTCGCCTCCCAGGACATCACCGAGCGGCAGCGGGCCGAGGAGCGCCTGAGCCTCCTGGCGGAGGCCGGCACCCGGATCGGCACCACGCTCGACGTCGTCACCACGGCGCGGGAGCTGGTCGACGCCGCGGTCCCGGCCATCGCCGACATCGTCACGGTCGACGTGCTCGACGACGTGCTCCACGGCGAGGCGTCCGCGCCAGGACCGGTCGGCGGGGCCACCCGGCTTCGTCGCGCGGCCTTCCGCAGCACCGGGGAACTGCGCGCGCGGCCGGCTTACGCCGCCGGGGACCTGGTCGAGTACATGCTCCCTTCGCACACCGCCGCCCTGACCGAACTGCGGCCCGTCCTGGTCCCTCGTCTGCACGGCGACCAACTGTCCGCGAGCGACCGTCGCACCGCGCGCATCCGCGCGGACGCGGCCCACTCCCTGATGGTCGTCCCCCTCGCCGCCCGCGGCGTGGTCCTGGGCCTGGCCAGCTTCTACCGGGCTACCGAGCCGGACCCCTACGACGAGGACGACCTGCTGCTCGCCACCGAACTGGGCGCCCGGGCGGCCTTGTGCATCGACAACGCGCGTCAGTACACCCGCGAGCGCGGCGCCGCCCTGGCTCTGCAACGCACCCTGCTCCCGCGGTCCGTCCCGCCGCAGAACGCCGTGGAGGTGGCCTGGCGCCACGAGTCCGCGCGCAGTCCCGGGGACTGGTTCGACGTCATCCCCCTGTCCGGCGCGCGGGTCGCCCTGGTCGTGGGCCGGATGGCGGGCCAGGGCATCGACGCCGCCGCCGCGATGGGGCAGCTCCGCATGGCCATCAACACTCTCGCCGCCCAGGGCCTGGCCCCCGACGAACTGCTCGGCCAGTTGCACGACCTGGTGACCGGACACAGCGACGAGAGCACCGCCGACGCCCGGGGAGCCCCGGCCCACGCCCAGATGCAGGGCGCCACCTGCCTGTACTCGATCTACGACCCCGTCTCGCGCCGCTGGACCCTCGCCCGGGCCGGCCATCCCGCGCCGGTCGCCGTCACCCCGCAGGGTGGGGTCGAGACGCTCGACGTCCCCGAGGGTCCTGCCCTGGGCACCGGTCACCCGCCCTACCGGACCGTCGAGGTGGAACTGCGGGAGGGCAGCACGCTCGCGCTGTTCACGCCCAGCCTGCTGCCGTCGGGCGGTGCCGACCGGGCCGCCGCCACGAGCGCCCTGTGCCGCGTCCTGGGCGGTGATCCCCAGCGCACGCTGGAGGGCACCTGCGACGCGGTGGTCCGTGCGCACCGGCCCGACGGCGACGAGGGTTTCGTCCTGCTGCTGGCCCGGACCCGGGTGCTGGCCACGGACGACGTCGCGTCATGGACCTTCTCCGAGGACCCGGCGGTCGTCGCGACGGCCCGCTCGGTGAGTCTGGGCCAGCTCGCCACCTGGGGCCTGGACACGCTCGACTTCACGACCGAGCTGATCGTCAGCGAGCTCGTCACGAACGCCATCCGTTACGGAGCGGGGCCGATCGGCCTGCGCCTGATCCGGGACCGCGCGCTGATCTGCGAGGTCAGCGACGGCAGCAGCACCTCCCCGCACCTGCGGTACGCCTACGAGACCGACGAGGGTGGCCGCGGCCTGTTCCTCGTCGCCCAGCTCGCCCGTCGCTGGGGCACCCACTACTCCGCCCGGGGGAAGACCATCTGGGCCGAGCAGCCCCTTCCGTCCCCGGACAGCTCCCGGCCGGCGCCCGTCCCGGAGATCGGCTGACCACACCGGCCGCTCCGTGGCGGCGGACAGGGAGGCGGAGGTGGTCGGACGCGTGTGAGCGCTGGAGCCCAAAGTGGCCGTATACCGTCCTTACCCTCACCCGGCTCCGCGTTCTAGCCTTCTCGGTGCAGGGGAGTTGGGACCAAGCTCCGTGTCCGCGCCGGCGCTCGGGATCTCGCGCCTTTTCCCGGCACCGGTTCGGGCGCCGCCCATGGTGGGCCGGGGCCGGATCACCGACACGCGCCGGCTCCGCCCCGCCCACCGTCCTCACCGGCCGGTTGGAGCCCGGGGTGATCCCGCGCACCCCTGGAAAGGCCGGTGAGGACGGCCCCTCGGCGAGGACGGCACACACGAGGGGAGCCTGTGCCGTCCTCGAGCGGCCGCCGCTGCCCGCCCGGCCCGGCGGCGGCCGCCACACCGACGAACGACCGTCGTCCGCCGCCCGGACGGTGCGACGCGGCCTCTCTCACCACTCAGTTTCCTCCGCCGGTCTTTCCGGGGAAGGCACCGGACACGATTGCTACAAAGAGGGTCGTCATCGCGCCAACGGGCGAACAGGTCACCGCCGTGGCCCGCCGGCCGGGTGGCAGCCTTCAGCGGGACGGCTGCCCGCCCGTCGTCAGCCGATCCTCGTCACGGGGTGGCGACGGGGGCGGTGGGAAACCGTCCCCTCGGCCTCGACCGCCGCGGCCGACTGGCCCGGAAGGTCGCCATCAGGACACCGCGCGCGAGATCGATGGTCGCCGCGTCGCCATGGCCCGACGGAGCTGTTCGAGTTCGGTGTCCGGCGTCGGAGCGGTGTTCCCGGTTCCGTCGAGGGCGCGGCATGGAGCGCCGGGCCGGGCGTGGTCGCGCGGCCGGCCGCCCGGCGCCCGGGCGTCGCCGAAGAGGTGCCGGGTGTCCGTCGGCATCAGCAGCGTCTCGGCCGACGGGCTGGTGGCCTGGAGCGCGAGCGTCTTGCCCTGGGCCTCGGCGTGGTGGCGTGCCCGCAGCAGGACGTCGAGACCGGAGCAGTCGCTGAAGGGGACAGCGCTCAGGTCGAGGTTCACACCGGCTGCGGTCACCAGGTTCACCCCCGCCCCGCACAGGCATCAAGGGATACATGAATTTTTTTTCGCCTCTTTGAAAGCGTGAATCCTGGACCGTATGCTGGGGGGATGGGTGAAGTTTCCGAGACACACACCGGATGGACCTTCCTCACCAACCATGCCCGTGTGCTGGTCGCGATCGCCGACGACCAGAACATGCGCATCCGGGACATCGCCGCGCGATGCATGCTCACCGAGCGAGCCGTGCAGAAGATCATCGCGGATCTGGAGGAGGGCGGGTACCTCACGCACACGCGGCAGGGCCGGTCCAACGCCTACCGCATCGAACCGGGCACTTTCCTGAGGCATCCCGCGGACAACGGGCCGACCGTCGCGGAGCTGCTCCGCCTGCTCGCCCGACACAACACGCCCCAGCGGGCGTAGCGGCACGGCGAGGACGTCCCGCCGAGCGGTCCGGCCCCTCGGGGCCACCCCCGCATGCCCGCATGCCCGCACGTTCACGGAACCGAGTGGCGGCCGTGATCCTCGCGCCGCCCGTCCCGCGTGCGATCGCCCCCCCACCCCGCCCCACCGCATGCGACGCAGAATTCAGGCAACGAAAAGCATGAACCGCATTTCATGTACCTCTTGACGTCCATCGGGTCGCGGGTGAAGCTGGAACCGGAACTGGCAGCTCCCCGAGTGAGGCCACCATGCCGGACAAGAGCGCTTCCCCCGACAACGCGGGTTCGGCCCTCTCCGCCCGCCGTTCACCGCTGAGGACGGCCACCCACGTGGTCGGCGACCGGACTACGGCGGCGCCGACCGGTGACATCGACTTCAGCAGCGAGCGCGCCTTCCACCTGGCGCTCAGCGCGGCGCTGGAGGGTTCCGTCAGCGGCGTCGACCTCGATCTGAGCGCGGTCGGCTTCTGTGACTGCTCCAGTCTCAACGTCGTACTGCGCATGCGCCGTCGCGCCCTGGCGGACGGCAAGACCCTCGTCGTCCGGGCCACCAGCCCCGCCGTGGAGAGACTGCTGGCGCTGACCGGCACCCGGGATCTGCTCACGGACCGCCCCCGCGACGACACGGACGAACCGCACACCGCCCGCTTCACGGCGCCCCGCTCCGACGTCTCCGCATTGCCGGTCTCCTCGCCTCTCCGCAAGGACGACCTGGTCGAAGTGGACGACGTGGAACGTCCGGGAGAACCGCCGGGCGGCACCGCCCGGCCATAGGGGCCCCGCGTCCGCCACGCCAAGACCACCGCCCGGCCGCCGCGGCATCTCCGGGACGGACCCCCTCCCGGCCACGGCGCCGGGTTTGCGCCTGGAACAGGTGGGAACTCCGAGGTTCGCGGTCAGGAAGCGGCCGATTCCACATCCCGCTCACCGGAGTGAACTGTGACTGCCCCGACGTACCGTCTGCGCGGAGAGGACCAGGTCATCGAACTGGGTGACGTCGTCAGCGACCGCGACGAACCCGCGATCGAGGAAGAGCTGATCCGGCTCATGCCGCACCGCTCGGCGCGCTCCGTCGTCCTGGTCCTGCGCGCCCCCACCGTCACCGCCGCGACCCTGCGCCTGCTGCTCCACCTGCGTCGGGCCGCCGACGCGCACGGCGTCGTCCTGCGTGTCGTCGTACCCGATCCACGGGCGGCCCGCCTCCTTGAGCTCGCCGGCCTGCGCGACCAGGTGCGCCTCGGCACTCCCCCGCCCGAGGCCGCGGCGGCGGACCGCGACCCCGGTCGACCTGTACCGCCCCGTGCGGCCCGAAGGCGCCTGCGGGCGATCTCCAGGTCGAACGCGCAGATCAGGTCCCATCTCTACGCGCTCGTCCGGGCCCAACTCCCGCACCCCTGAGCGGAACGGGCACGCCAGGCATGCCGAGGAGCGCGGGGCACGAGAAAGCCGGAGGTGAGACCGTCGGCCGGTGGGGTACTCGCGCAGGGTGCCGCGTCCCGCGTGAGGACGCGAGGAAGCGAGAGCGCCGTGACCGATCGCCGCCCGGAAGGCTCCGGGAACGGTGGGGACCCGATTCCGCAGCCGATACCGAGGGACCTCCCCGACCAGCAGGCCACCTCGGACGAGGATCCCTGGGACGTGGTCGGAGCGGAGATGCAGGCGGCCCTCGACGAGCGGACCGACCGGCGGGTTCCCGACCCCGAGATCCCCGACACCGACGAAGCCGGCACCGGCCGCGACGGCGCCCCGCACTCCGCCGGCCCGCATCCCGAACAGCCCGTGCCCGACGAACCCTCCGATTGACACCCCGGCCGCCCGTATCCGCTTTTCGGGGTGTTCGCGGCGGACCTCGCCTCCGCGGACGGGCCCGAGCACACCGTCGTAACCCAGCGAAAGGAGCGTGACCCGATGGTCACCGTGTCTCTCACCGGAGGGTCCCGGGAGGACGCCGCCAGCGTCTTCGACGTCCTGCGAACGGCGTTCCCGCTCGACCGCCCCTCCGACGAGGTGCCGCACGAACAGCCGGCCGGCCGGCCTCTCGTATGGACCTCCCTGTTCGAACCGACCGAGGAACGGATCCCGACCGGTCCGGCACCGCTGGAGGGTTCGGTCACCGCGACGCTGCAGGGCGGCTACGCCGCCGTGGACCTGCTGCGTGCGGCCCTGGACGGCGCGTTCGCCGTCGAGGAGCGCGGCACGGCGTCGGGTGACCAGGAGAAGGAGGTCGATCTGCAGCTGCGGGCCAAGCGTTCCCGAGACGGATGACGGCCCGGCGTACGGGGCGGGCGGCCGCTCGGGGCGCCGGACCGGCCGGGCCTCCCGCTCCCGGTGATGTCCGCCCACGAGGAGGAGAGCGATCGAGGTCGCTCGCGTCCGGATCGGCGGCGACCACCAGGAGCCCTGCCTGGAACGGGCCGAGCGCGGACTGCTTCCCGCTCTTCGGGAACGGTGAGAGGGCGAGGACATCCACATGACCACGAAACGCGCCGCCATCTTCGATGTCGACGGGACGCTCGTCGACACCAACCACCTGCACGTCGTCACCTGGTGGGAGGCCTTCCGGCAGGGCGGTCACCGCGTCCCCACGCGGGAGATCCTGCGGGCCGTGGGCCTCCCCGGCGGCGACCTGATCGAGCACCTGCTCGGCGAGGACCGTGACCCCGCCGACGACGAGCGGTTCGTCGCGGCCCATCACGCCCTCTACGCCACGTATTTCGACCGGCTGTCGGCGTTCGAGTCGGCGGCCGAGCTGTTGCGCGCGCTGTCCCGGCGGGGCTGGGAGATCGTCCTGGCCAGCTCGGCCGGCGATGCGGAGCTGTCGGCGCTCCGCCGTGCCATCGGCGCGGACGACGTCATCCTCGGGGCGGCCGGCGCGGACGACGTCGCCGAGGGCAAACCCGCCCCCGGCCCCGTCCGGCAGGCCAGGGAGGTCGCCGGCGTACCGAGCGAACGAGCGGTGTTCGTCGGGGACACCGTCTGGGACATGGAAGCCGCCGTACGGGACGGGGTCACCCCTGTGGCCGTGCTGTCCGGCGGGATACCGCGAGCCGACCTGGAGTCCGCCGGTGCCCGCGCGGTGTACCGGGATCCCGCCGACCTCCTCGACCACCTGGACACCAGCGTCTTCGCCGACCGGGACTGAGGGGACTCCCGGCGTCCTCACCGGGTCGTGCTCCCCTTCTCGCGCCGCCGACTCCTGAAGTCCCGCTTTCCGGGTACTCGCTTCCCGACCGATGGCGAGCACGTCAGAGGCCGAAGCGGCCCGGACCGGAAGGAGTGACCACCCATGAGCAAGCCGTTCGATGGCGAGCGGACCCCCACCACTCCCGAAGCAGTGCGTGAGCAGGTCGAACAGATCCGCGCCGAGCGTGGTGGAACCGCGCAGGCACCGGCCGACGCGGCCGGTGTGAAGGCCGGCGCCGAGCGGAGGAGCACCGAAGTGAAGGAAAAGACCGGCGAACTGGCCGAGCAGGCCGTGTCGAAGGCGGGAGAGCTGAAGGACAAAACCGCCAGGGCCGCGCATTCGGTCCAGGACAAGCTGCCCGATGCGGTCAAGGACAAGGCGGCCCAGGCCACCTCGCAGGTTCGGGACAAGGCCGCTCAGGCGGGGAGCGTGTGGGAGGAAAGGGCTCCCGAACCCGTGCGGCGGCAGGCGGCCCACGGCGCGCGGCTGGCACGGGACAACCGCCCCCTCCTGGCCGCCGCGGCGGGTGCCGCGGTCGTCATATGGCTGCTGCTCCGACGCGGGAAGGGATGAGGGGGGCGGCTCGGAGCCGCCACAGGACCGGGGCCCCACCCGGTCCGGCCAGGACCGACATCTCCCGGGCCGGATGGGGCGGGGTCTCTCGCCTGTCAGGGCGCGAGATCCCGGTGGCGTGGTGTCCTGGTGGTCTCCCCCGCCCGTCGGGCGCGAAATCCGGGCGGGGCGGTGAGCACGCCCACCGTCGGGGTACTCGCATCCGCACCAGAGGGACACACCGGGAAGGGCCCGCCATGCCGGCAGGATCGAACAGGAAACGCGAGCGGCAGTACGAACACATCAAGAAGAGCGCACAGGACCGCGGGGAGTCGACGAGCCGCGCGGAGGAGATCGCGGCCCGCACGGTGAACAAGGAGCGGGCCAGGGCCGGCGAGTCGAAGACCGCGAGCAAGGCGTCCCTGCGTGATCCGCTGTCGGCATCGGAGCGTGGCGGCCGGCGATCCCGTACCGGAGCGCAGGGACCGACCAGGGACCAGCTGTACGAGGAGGCCAGGAAGCGTGACATCCACGGCCGCTCGTCCATGGACAAACAGCAGCTGAAGAACGCGCTGGGGCGCTGACAGCCGTCCGCGGACGGTCAGATCCGGGCGCGGACGGCTGTCAGCGCCCGGCTCACGACACCCCCGGGAGCCGGAGGCGGGCCTCGACGGCCCGCCAGGGGCCCGTTCGACGGATCGCTCGTGCGGACGATCCGACGGGACCAGGGCATGGCCCCCGCGGCGGGGCTCGGAGAGGGGAACGTCGTGCGGAGCGACAACCGGGGAGAGGGGCGGGACGAGACGCCGCAGGAGCGGGCAGACCGCATGTGGGTCGGCCTGCTCCAAGAGATCCGTGTCGCCCAGACCGGTGTGCGGATCCTGTTCGGCTTCCTGCTGACGGTGGTGTTCCAGCCGGCCCACCCGGCAACTCTCCGAGCCGGACCGGACGTTGTGCATGGTCACGATCGTCCTCGGGGCCACGGCCACCGGCGCTCCGGTCGCACCGGTCGCGTTCCACCAGGTCATGTCGAGCCGCCGCAGCAAACCCGCGGCGGTCACCCGGGCCGCCCGGCCGACGGCGCTCGACCTGGTTCGTTTTCTTCCCACTCGTCCGTGTTTGATCCTGACGATGCCGGGTTACTAGTGCCGGATGACCGAAGAGCGGGGCGATGCCGGTCGGCTCGGACGCGCTCAGGTGGTCCCTCCGGCCTCGTTGCCGACCGGGCCGAGACGTGGGGCCCCGGTTCGACGCCCCGAACGACCTTCCGCACTTCCCCAGCACGAAGCGGAGACGAGAATGACCGACACCTCGCACGACCCGACGACCACGGACTCCGGCGCCCCGGTGGAGAGTGACGAGCACTCGCTCACCGTCGGGCCCGGCGGACCGATCCTGCTCCAGGACTCCTACCTGATCGAGCAGATGGCCCAGTTCAACCGGGAGCGGATCCCCGAGCGTCAGCCGCACGCCAAGGGCAGTGGCGCCTTCGGCCGCTTCGAGGTGACCGAGGACGTCAGCGCGTACACCAAGGCCGCCGTCTTCCAGCCCGGCGTCACGACCGAGCTGGTCGCCCGGTTCTCCACCGTCGCCGGTGAGCGCGGGAGCCCGGACACCTGGCGCGACCCTCGCGGCTTCGCGGTGAAGTTCTACACCAGCGAGGGCAACTACGACATGGTGGGCAACAACACCCCCGTGTTCTTCGTGAAGGACCCGATGAAGTTCCAGCACTTCATCCGGTCCCAGAAGCGCCGCGCGGACAACAACCTGCGCGACCACGACATGCAGTGGGACTTCTGGACCCTCTCCCCCGAGTCGGCCCACCAGGTCACCTGGCTCATGGGCGACCGCGGCATCCCGCGCAGCTGGCGCCACATGAACGGCTACACCTCCCACACCTACATGTGGATCAACGAGCGCGGTGAGCGCTCCTGGGTGAAGTACCACTTCAAGACCGACCAGGGCATCCAGACGTTCACCCAGCACGAGGCCGACCAGATGGCCGCGGTCGACACCGACTACCACACACGCGATCTCTTCGAGCACATCCGCGACGGCGAGTACCCGAGCTGGACGTTGTACGTGCAGGTCATGCCGTACGAGGACGCGGTGGACTACCGGTTCAACCCGTTCGACCTGACCAAGGTGTGGCCGCACGGCGACTACCCGCTGATCAAGGTGGGGCGGATGACCCTGGACCGCAACCCCACCGACAACCACGCCGAGATCGAGCAGGCGGCCTTCCAGCCGAACAACCTGGTCCCGGGCATCGGCCCGAGCCCGGACCGCATGCTGCTGGCGCGGCTGTTCTCGTACGCCGACGCACACCGTCACCGCATCGGGTCCAACTACCAGCAACTGCCCGTCAACGCCCCCGTCGCGCCCGTGCACACGTACTCCAAGGACGGGGCGATGGCGTACCGCAAGACCTCCGATCCGGTCTACGCCCCGAACTCGAAGGGCGGTCCGGCCGCCGACACCGACCGCTACGGCAACCCGCCGAGCTGGCACGCCGACGGAGACATCACCCGGGCCGCCTACGTCTCGCACCCGCAGGACGACGACTGGGGCCAGGCAGGCACCATGGTGCGCGAGGTCCTCGACGACGCGGCGCGGGACCGGCTCGTGGACAACGTCGTGGGCCACCTGCTCAACGGGGTCACCGAGCCCGTGCTGCGACGGGCGTTCGCGTACTGGTCGAACATCGACAAGGCGATCGGTGAGCGCATCGAGCAAGGAGTGCGCGCGAAGGCCGACGAGACGGACCCCAAGGCCTCGGAGCAGGGCAGTCCCGCGCGGCGGAGCATGCAGGACAAGGCCTGAGTCGAACAGCCGGCCGGCCTCTCGATCGACACGCGGGGCGCGACAATCGTCTCCATGAACGACGGATCGAGCGACACCGAGGGCCGACTCGCCAGGATCGAGCGCCTCCTGGAGTCCGGCGAACGCGAAGTTGCCCCCGCCTGGCGGAGGGTGACACACGGTGAGCCGCGTTGGGCGGTGACCGCCTCGATCCTGGTGGCGGTCACCCTCCAGTCGAAACTGCCGGAGCGGCTGACCCTGTCGCCCTCCTGGGCGCTGCCGGTCCTGGAAGTGGTCCTGCTGACGGGCCTGATCGCCGCGAACCCCCGGCGGGTGGAACTCCGGAACAAGCGGCTGCGGTGGCTGGGACTGGCTCTGATCTGTGTGATCAGCCTGGCCAACGGCTGGGCGGCGGCCCAACTCGTCAGGGGCCTGGTGAACGGCACCGAGGGCTCGAACGCCGGGGCGCTGCTGCTGACCGGCGGCAACATCTGGCTGACGAACGTCATCGTGTTCGCGCTGTGGTACTGGGAGTGGGACCGAGGCGGCCCGGCCGACCGGATGATGGGCCACCGGCAGTTCGCCGACTTCCTCTTCGTACAGATGCAGAGCCCCGAGGCCGCGCCGCCGGACTGGGAGCCGGCGTTCCTGGACTACCTGTACCTCTCGTTCACCAACTCCACCGCGTTCAGCCCGACCGACGTGATGCCGTTGTCCCGCTGGGCCAAGATGCTGATGATGCTCCAGTCCACGGTCTCACTGGTGACCGTGGTGCTGGTGGTGGCGCGGGCCGTCAACATCCTGCAGTGACCCTCACCCGCCCCGGCCGGAACCGGCCGTCCCGTCCTCGGCGCACAGGCCCGCGCCACGGCCCACGAAGCGGACACGCGGAACAACAAGACGCCCCTGCACTCAACGTGTGGGGCGTGCAGAGGCCTGCCGAGAGCCGCCTGGACCTGGCCACCGTGGCGGTCACCCACCACCTGGAGGAACCGTCCCCGGCCGTCGGCCACACCCTGCTGCTGCTCGCGGGCCGCTTCCTCGCGCTCGGTCCCGTCGGCGAGACCCTGACGGATTCCTGGATGACCCGCTGCTTCGGGCGCCGGGTCACCGTGGTCCGGCACGAAGGACGGGGGGGGCGGCATGTTCCGGCTTCCACAAGGGTAGTTGAAGCATCCGCAGCAAGCCGTCGCACAGGACCGGGAGGAACGGAACGGCTGCCGCCGAGTGGGGCGTGAACAACGGGCGCGGGCCCGGCCAAGTGCCTCCCCGTCGGTCAACGCACCGACGGGGCGCATCGATTGAATATGTGAGCTCTGTACGCGCCCCCGTCCGTGCGGCGAAAATGCGCCTGTCGACGGCCATGTGGCCGGGACATCACGTATCCCGCCGCCAAGCCAAAACGAAAGCAGGTCGGCTGCCGTGCTGTTGCGTCTCCCCACGTCCGTGTCCGAAGCACAGGAGTGCCTGATCGAGGGTGCGGTGCCGATAGGCGGCGCCACACTGGTGTGGGCCGCCTGGCAACGGGACGGATTCCCGGACCACGCCATGTCGCTGCGCGAACTCCCGGAGGCCAACGAGATAGGACACGAGACCCTCGGCGCGGCCGTACTGCTCCATCGCATGGACGACCGCCTGCCCGCGGCGCTGCGCCGGGCGGCCTCCACGGTGGGGACCGGAGCCGTGCGCCGGACGGCCACGGTCGGTGGCAACCTCGTCGGCAGCACGCTGCGTTGCCTGCTGCCCGCGGCACTCGTCCTGGACGCGCAAGCGGTGGTCCTGGACCCGGAGGGCGTCCACGAGACCGATCTGGCCGAGGTGCTGGCCAAGCGCCACCTGCTGTTGAGTCTGCGCTGGCGCGCGCCGATCGCCAGCAGTTACCAGAAGGCCGTGGGTGAGGCGGGCGGGCCGCCGCCCCTGGTCGTCGCCGCCGCGCTGCACTCAGCCGACGACGGACAGCGGTGCCTTCGGGTGGCCGTCCGCGAGGACGGTGAGGTGTTCAGCGACAGTGTCGTATCCCGGGGCGACGTCGACCAGGACCTCCGCACCCTGCGCGACGGACCCTTCGGCCGACTTCAGGCCGCGACCTGGGACTCCGTCCACCGGCACGTCACGGATCTGCCGGCCCGCCCCGCCGACGCCTGAGGACAGTCCCGCGTCCGACGCCGGATCAGCTCACGGCGTCGGACGCGGCGAGCGGCCGGACGGCGTCCGACCCGGCGCGCGACGTCCGACGTGGCGAGCCGCCAGGCGGCGCACGGCGTCCGATGCGACGAGTCCGAGGTGACGCGGCGCTCGCGCGCGGGCCCGCGCGCCTCCCCGACCGTCCGGTCCTACGCGTCGACGGCGCCGCCGACCGGCGCCGCGGCCTCGACCGCTCGCCAGTACCCCAGCGCGTGGACCCGCTGCTTCGGCACGTTCAGCTCTTTCCGTACGTACGACGCCAGGGTCCGCGTGGTCGTGGTGTCGCAGGTGGTCCAGACATAAGGGTCGGGGTCGTCGCGCAGGAGTTCCGGCAGCTCCGCCCGCACCCGCTCCACCAGGTGCCCGCCCCCGTCTCGGCGCGGGACGATCCGCAGGTCGTGGCGGGACGGATCGACGTCGCACGGCAGCCCCTCCGGATCCCCCTCGAACCAGATCGTCGCGGGTGCCGAACCCAGCGAGCCGAGCAGGGAGTTGAGCGCCGGAAGCGACGCCGGGTCGACGATCGCGTACAGGCGGGACGGCGCCGGCACCGGTTCCTGGAAGTCCGTTCCCTGTACGGTCGCCTCGACCGTGTCGCCGGGCTTCGCGGCCCGCGCCCAGTCGCTCGCGCGCCCCTCGTGCAGCGCGAACTCCAGCGCGAACGTCCCTGTGGCCGGATCCGGGGCGACCAGTGTGTAGGCCCGCTGGTGAGGCCGCCCGGCGCCCGCGAACCAGAGCCGGACCCACATCGTCGGGTGGATGCCGGTCGCCGCGAGCAGGCCTCCGTCACTGACCCGAAGTCGCCGGTAGAGCGGGGTGACCTCCTCCACGTCCGTCACCGTGAGGACGAAGTCCCTGGCACGCAGCAGTTTGAGGACCGCACCCTCCCATCCACGTCGTTGCCCCATCCGGCTTCTCCCTTCGAAATGACCTCATGATCTTATTAGGCAAGCCTAACCTAATATCAATGATTCCGGTCGCGCGCGGTCGGTCGGCCCGAGGAGACAAATGTCTGAAATATGCACCCCTGTACGTCCGTTCGTCCACGAGGAGCACATCGACGGCGTGGGCACGTTCCGCATCCAGCCTCTCGACGCGACGGCCGACGCGGAGACCGTGCACGGCTGGGCCGACCAGGAACGCGCCGCCTTCTGGGGCATGAACGGTCTGACCCGGGAACAGGTCGCCGACATCTACACCCACATGAACTCGCTCAGCACCCACAACGCCTACCTGGTGAGGAAGGACGGCGCGCCGGTCGCGCTGTTGCAGACCTACGAACCGGCGGCCGACCGCATCAGCGAGTGCTACGACGTCCGCCCCGGGGACATCGGGGTCCATCTGCTGCTGGCCCCCGCCAGCCCGGAGGGGGGACAGGCCGGCTGGACGGCGTCACTGGCCGCGGTCCTCGCCTCGTACGTGCTGCGCACCCTCGACCGGAACAGGGTCGTGACGGATCCGGACGTCCGCAACGAGAAGGCGATCAGTCGACTGCGCAGACAGGGATTCCTCGCCGGCCCGGAGGTCGTGCTCCCCAGAGTCGACCTTCCCGAGGTACAACTCCCTGAGAAGCGGGCCCGGTTGGCCTTCCTGCCGCGAGAGGTCGCCTTCCCCGACGGATCCTGACGACCCGTTCGGACCGGCGCCTCCCGGAGGGCGGTCGCGTCGCTGTCGGGCGGCATCCGCGGGTGCGCGCCACAAGCGGTTACGCCGCCGACGGCCGGACGGGCCGCCGAACCGGACCGCGAACCTTCGGCAGCGGCTTCGCTCGGACTTAATTCAACAAGCGCCCGCCCGGCTCACCGATCCGAGGCCGGTCCGGCGAGCGGAGCCGCCTCCGACCAGCCACGGGCTCGGCCAATCCAGTCCTTTGAACAGCACATTTACCTCGTTCGACCGCGAGGGGCCGCGCCCGGGCACGGCCCCTGACGGCCGGCCGCCGGGGCGTACCGCTAATTCATCGGCATGGAAATCATCCGACGGACTCCCGACTCTGGAGCCAGGCGCCGGGATCCCCCCGGACCGCTCGGACGAAGGACAGCACCATGCCCTCCACGCGCGCCCCTGCCGCCGGTTCCGCGCCGGCCGCACGTCACCGGCTGATCCTGGTGGTCACCTGCCTCGCCCTCGGCACGGTCGTCGCCGCCATGGCCTCGCTCAACGTCGCGCTCCCCGATCTCGCCCGCGAGACGCACGCGACGCAGACGCAGCTGTCCTGGATCATCGACTCCTACAGCCTCGTCTTCGCGTCGCTGCTGCTGCCCGCCGGCGCCCTCGGCGACCGCTTCGGGCGCCGGCGGGCGCTGCTCGCGGGACTGGCGCTGTTCGGGGCCGGATCGGCCGCCGCCGCGCTGACGACCGAACCCTCCACACTCATCGCCCTGCGCGGTGTCCTCGGCGTGGGCGCGGCGCTGGTCATGCCCGCCACGCTGTCGACGATCACCAGTACCTTCCCGCGGGCCCAGCGCGCGCAGGCCGTCAGCGTCTGGGCCGCCGTCGCCGGGGCCAGCGCCCTGGTGGGCCTGTTCGCCACCGGAGCGCTCCTGGAAGGGTGGTCGTGGCGCTCGGTGTTCCTGCTGAACGTCACGCTGGCCCTGGTCGCCCTCGTCGGCACGCTGCTCTTCGTGCCCGAGTCCGCGGAACCGCGGCAGCCGCGGCTCGATGTCGGCGGCGCGGTCCTCTCCGTGGTGGGCCTGGTCGCGCTCGTCCACTCGGTGATCGAGGCCCCGACCCGCGGGTGGGCCGACCCGGTGACGCTCGCGGAGATCGCCCTCGGCCTGGCAGTGCTGATCGGATTCGTCCTGTTCGAACTGCGCCGGGAGCACCCGCTGTTGGACCCCCGGCTGTTCCGCAACCGCCACTTCTCCGCGGGCTCGCTGTCGATCATGCTTCAGTTCTTCGTGTTCTTCGGGTTCATCTTCGTGATGATGCAGTACCTGCAACTGGTGCGTGGCGACAGCGCCTTGATGGCGGCCACCGCGATGCTGCCGATGGCCGTGACCATGGTGCCGGTCTCCCGTGCCGCCCCCGCCCTGACGGCCCGGTTCGGCTTCCGGGGGCCCTGGGTGGCCGGCCTGGCCGGTGTCGCGGCGGGGATGGGAGTGCTCTCACGGCTCGACGCGTCCAGCCCGTACTGGCTCATCGCCACCGGTCTCGTGCCGCTGGGCGCGGGGATGGGTCTCGCCATGACACCGGCCACGACGTCCATCACGGACGCTCTGCCGCGTTCGCTGCAGAACATCGGTTCCGCCATGAACGACCTGGCGCGCGAGCTCGGCGGTGCGCTGGGGATCGCTGTTCTCGGCAGCCTGCTCAGCGCCGCCTACCGCGATCACCTGAGCCTGCCGGGGCTGCCGGACCACCTGGCGGACGCGGCGCGCTCCTCCCTCGCCGCCGCCCACGCCATCGGCGGCCCGGTGTCCGACACGGCGACGACCGCCTTCGTCGACGGCATGCACCTCGCACTTCTGGGCGCCGCCGGGGCCGCCCTGCTCGCCGCCGTCGCGGTCGCCCTGCTGCTGCGTTCCGCTCCGCTGCCGGAAACGTCGGACGACGACCACGAGGTGCCGCGTCCCGTCGATGCCGAGAAGCAGGCCTCGTACCTCTGAAGGCACCGGAACCGGCGTCCCGCCCCGTGCGAGACGCCGGTTCCGGCGTTGTCGTCCGCGGCCGTGACCCGGCGGACGAACCGCCTCGTTCCCTGTCCCCGGCCCGCCTCCCCGCCCCCCCCCCCACTTCCCCGTACGACCGCAAGCGGCGGGCGGCGGGCGGCGAGGGACCCCTCGTCGGCGCCGGTGCCGGTGTCGGTGTCGGTGTCCGCCGGGGCCCTGGGGCGGGGAGGGTCAGGCGGGCGGTGCCGGGCCGGCGCTCGCCGCCGGGCGACCGGGACCGCGCAGCGCCTGCCGCACCTGCGGGCTCACGAAACGGACCACCTCGTCAGCCGTCATGGAGGCGATCGGCTCCATGCGCAGCAAGTGGCGCGTGACGATCAGTCCGGCGATCACGGTGGTGAACGAGGCGGCGCGCTGCCGGGCGGAGCGTCCCGGGACGAGGCTCGCGATCCGGTCCACGATCTCGCGCCCGATCGCCTGTCTGACCAATTGACCGACCGAGTCGTCGTCGATCGCGCTCTTCAGCATCGCGATCAGGGGCGGCCCCGTCACGGGATCGTCCCAGACGTCGACGACCTGACGGACGACCCGTTCGGGAAGCGTCCTGAGGTCTCCCTCCTCGACGACGCGCGCGAGCACCTCGGCCGGGTTCGCGCCCAGCGCCAGAGCGGCCCCGAACAGCCCCTTCTTCGAACCGAAGTAGTAACTGATCAGGGCGATGTCGACCTCGGCCTCGGCCGCTACGGACCGCAGGGTCACGGCGTGGTAGCCGTCCTCGAGGAAGCGGCGCCGTGCGACGTCCAGGATCGCGGCCCGGGTGTCCGGGCTTCCCGGACGGCGCCCGCGCAGCGGCCCGGATCCGTTCGTCACGGAAGAATTCTAGTGGCGCGGTGCCCGCCGGGGTCCGGTGACCGGGTCGGCCGGCGTCCGGTGCGGTTCCCGCCGGGCCACTTCTCACGAAATGATGTCGTTAATCCGTATGAGTGGTGCATCCCGTTTCGGGGCCGTAGCGTCGAGGCAGAAGCGAAACGCTGATCACCCATCGCAGAGCGTCCCGCACGGAGCAGATATGCGCAGAAATTCAGTGAGAACAGCGATCACCCTCTGCGCGGCCGCGTCGCTCGCCGCCGTCATGGGAACCGCCTCCGCCGCTCCTCCGGCCTCGCCGACCGTGAAGCCGCGGCCGACGACGCCCGTACTCGTCGACTGCTTCTGGCACCCCGAGGTGAAGCCCGCGAACTTCATCCTGGCCTGCGGCGACGGCAACAGCCGCCTCGTCTCGCTCCATTGGTCGCACTGGAACCAGAACTCCGCGGTGGCCGAGGGCGTGAACCTGGTGAACGACTGCAAGCCGTACTGCGCGGCGGGGAAGTTCCACGCGTATCCGGTCGTCGTCCTGCTGGACCAGTCCCAGCCGTGGAAGAAGAAGCCGCAGGTGCGGCACTACTCGCAGATGACGCTGGTCTACACCGGCGACCGGCCGGAGGGATACGCGCACACGGTCACGTACCCGCTGTGGAACTGACACCCGCCCGCCGGTGACACGGCGTCGCACGCCGGCACACCGGCCCGGGGCCGCTCCGGTGGGGCTCACCCAGCGCACGGCGTTCGCGTGTGGCACACACCGTGGCCGATGCCGCCCGGACCCCACAGCCGCAGAAACAGGTACAAAATGGGGCACGTGGGCAACCGGCGCGTTTCAGTGGACCGTCTCGTGGAGCAACCGCCGGGCCGCGGTCTGGTGGCGATCCCGCTGGCGTTGATCGTCGTGATCACCGTGGTGGACGTCCGGTCCCCCACGGACGTCCACCTGGGGCCGCTGCTGGTCATCGCGCCGACCCTCACCGCCTCGCTCTCCGGGCCGTTGCTGACAGCCCTGGTCGGGATCCTGGCCGTGGCGGCCCAGGTGGTCATCGCCGTCCTGCACGGCGGGATCGGCACCACCAACCACATCGCCCAGCTCATCGCGCTGGTGGTACTCACCGCCCTGGTGGTGTTCGTGTGCCATGTCCGGGAGCGCCGGGCGCGGGAGCTGGTGCGCGCCCGGTCGGTGGCCGAGACCGCGCAGCGGGTCCTGCTGCGGCCGCCGCCCCGCCGGATCGGTCCGCTGCGGGTGGCCTGGCTGTATCTGGCCGCCGAGGACGACACCCAGATCGGCGGCGACCTGTTCGCGGTCACCCGCTCCGCCGACTCCTCGACCCGCGTCATCATCGGGGACGTACGAGGTCACGGACTGGCCTCCATCGGTGAGGCCTCGGTGGTGCTGGGCGCCTTCCGCGAGGGCGCCCACCGCTACGGCACGCTGCCGGAACTGACGGCGGCCCTGGAGGTGAGCGTGTGCCGGGACCTGGACGAGGTGGCCGACACCCGGTACGACCCGGGCGAGCACTTCATCACCGCGCTCGTTCTCGACATCCCCGACGACGGCACCCCGGCCGAGATGATCAACTGCGGCCATCCGCCGCCGCTGCTGCTGCGCGACCACGAGGTCACCGTGCTGCACGCACGACACCCCGTGCCTCCGCTGGGCCTGTGCGAACTGCCCGCCGCCGACCACCACACCGACCCGTTCGCCTTCGAGACCGGCGACTTCCTGCTCCTCTGCACCGACGGTGTGATCGAGGCCCGCTCGCCGGAGGGGGAGTTCTACCCGCTGGCCGAGCGGGTCGCCTCGTTTCCCCCCTCCGGACCCGACGCCCTGCTCCGCCGGATCCACGACGACCTCGTCCGTCACATCGGCGACCAGCCCGGGGACGACGCCGCCTTCCTGATCCTCGAACGCACCGCCTCCCACCACGTCCACCTCCCGCACCGGCCGCTGAACGGCCACCCCCGGCCGCGGTCCGACGGATCGCCCCCTCCGGTCCGGCGCTGAGCGGGCTCCGCGCCGGACGGCGGGGAGCCGGGGGCTCGATCGGCCGGTCGAACTCCGGAGGAGATCAGACGGCGGCGCGTCCGTCGGCCCCGCGTGCGGTGTACCGGTCCGGATAGCGCTCGGTGAACCGGACGGCGAGGACCAGCAGAGCCACGGGGAGGACCCAGTTCAGCCAGTCGGAGGACCCGTCGGTGTGGATGGCGAGCAGGCCGAGTACGGCGATCGCCACGAAGACGACACCCCAGACCGCCGTGAGGACCCGGTTGATGTGCCGGAACGCGGGCGACTCCCAGTAAGCGCGCGGCGTCGTCTCACGCGCGTACTGCGCCGTGAACGGATCGAAGGCGAGGGAGCCGAGGGCCACCACCGCGATCAGCCCGTTCGCCACCACCTGCGCGTACGTCTCCAGCCAGATGAGCTCGTGCCGGTCCACCACGAGCGCCAGCAAGCTGAGGACGGCGAAGAAGACGATCCCCGTCACCTCCAGGATCTTCGGCCGGCCCCGGCGGATGTCGCCGACGTTGAGCACGACCGATGCCACCAGGGCCGCCAGCGCCGCGTACTCCCAGGTGCTGGGGCTCGCCACCACGTCGAAGATGATCCATGGCGCGAACCCGAAGAAGATGCTGCCCGTCCTGCCGCCCGGCTCGGCGCCTGCCACCGCGCACCTCCCGTGGCTGTCCAGGGCGAGGCCCGATGCCCCTCCCCTCACGGTCCATCGTGGCTTCCGCCTGCCCCGTTCGCATCCGGTGATCCGTTCCGCCCGACGCTCCGCGGGAGGCCCCGCCGTCGTGATCGAGTGGCGCGGCCGGTCTCCCCGCCGCCACGATGGAGGGAGATCGACCCGGTACAGGGGGGCGTACGCAGGGAGGCGCCCGTGGCACGCACCTTCGGAACCGACGTGGTGGTCGCGGGCGGCGGCCCGGTGGGCCTCACCGCCGCCGCGGAACTGCGCAGACGCGGGGTGCGCTGCCGTATCGTCGACCGGCTTCCGGCCCGCCTGCCGTACGCCAAGGCGGTGGGCATCCAGCCGCGCACCCTGGAGGTGTGGGACCGCATGGGGCTGGCGCGCGCCGCGCTGGAGGCGGCGGTGCCGATGCTCGGACAGCTGGCGTACGTGAACGGTGTCGAACAGGCCCGGATCGACCTCTTCCTGCCGCCCGAGGTCCCGTACGGGTTCGCCGCCCTGCCGCAGTACGAGACGGAGCGCATCCTCGACACGTTCCTCGCGCGGTTCGGGACCGCGATCGAACGGGGCACCGAACTGGTCTCGTTCGACCAGGACGCGGACGGTGTGACGGTCGCGCTGCGGTCGGCATCCGGCGCCGAGGAGGAGGTGCGGGCCCGGTACCTGGTGGGGTGCGACGGCGCGCACAGCGTGGTGCGCAAGCGGTTGGGCCTCACCTTCGAGGGCAGCGCGTTCCCCGAGGAGTACATGCTCGGCGACGTGGAGGTGGACTGGGACCTGCCGCGGGGGTACGGCGTCCGCGCCACGCACCTGGACGCCGCGGGCGAGGTGGACGACCTGCTGGTGTGCATCCCGCTGCCGGGCCGGGGACGGTACCGGATGTCGATGAAGGTGCCGCCCGAACTCTCCGCGGCGGCGCGGGGGGACGCGCCCGCCGACGAGGTCGCGCACGGTCTGGAGGGCGGGCACGCGCCCGCGCTGTCCGACATCCAGGCGGTGCTGGACCGGCTGTCCCCGCGCCCCACGAAGGCCTCGGCGCTGCGCTGGTCCTCGGTGTTCCGCATCAGCCACCGGATCGTCGACCGGTACGGTCACGGCAGGGTGTTCGTCGCCGGGGACGCGGCGCACATCCACCCCCCGACCGGGGCCCAGGGCATGAACACCGGTATCCAGGACGCCTGGAACCTGGCCTGGAAGCTCGCCCTCGCCCTCGAGGGCGGCGCGCACCCCGGTCTGGCGGCGAGTTACGACGCCGAGCGGCGGCCGGTCGGTGAGGAAGTCGTGGCACGCACGGTCCGGCACGCCACCCAGGGCATGCCGGCGGACCCGGCCGATCCGGGGACCCTGATGCTGCGCGAGGCCCAGCTCCTCGTCGGCTACCGCGGCAGCCCGCTCGTGGACGCGGCGTCCGAGGGGCCCGGGCCCCAGCCGGGCGACCGGGCACCGGACTGCGCGGGCCTGTCGACGCACATCGCCACCCATCGGCTGCGCCTGTACGACGTCCTGCGGGATCGCGGACATGTGCTGCTGGTGTACGGCGGCGGCGACCTCGCGGAACAACTCGCCGACGCGGCGCGCGAGTTCTCGGGCGGACGGGTGGACACGTGCGTGATCCTGCCCGCCGGGACCGCCCCGGAGGCCGCCGGCCCGCCGTCGTACGTGGACACGAGCGGCGAGTTCGCCCGGCTCTACGGACTCTCCGACGGGGCGACGGCCTTCCTGATCCGCCCGGACGGGTACGTCGGCGCCCGTCTCCGTCCTCCGACGGCCGCGGGACTCACGGCCCACCTCGCCCGGACCTTCGCCCCGGACACCGGACCGTAGCGGTGCGGTCCCGCGCCGCTCCCGGCTCCGACGGGGTCAGGCCACCAGCCCTGCGGCGAGGGTCGCGCCGAGTTCCCAGCACGCCTCGAGGTCGGCCTTGCCCGGCTCTCCGGTCACCTCCACGGCCTCGGCCGCCCGCCGCCAGCCGAGGCCCGTCGTGATCGACTCGAGGGCCCGTGCCGCCCCCGTGACGTCGTTGCCGCCGTGCACGTAGGAGCCGAAGGGGCGCCCCGCCGTCGTGTCCAGGCACGGGTAGTAGACCTGGTCGAAGAAGTGCTTGAGAGCGCCCGACAGGTAGCCGAGGTTCGCCGGGGTCCCGAGCACGTAGCCGTCCGCGGCGAGTACGTCCGAGGCGGTCGCGTCGAGCGCCGCCCGCCGCACCACCCGGACACCCTCGATCTCGGGTGCCGTGGCACCGGAGAGGACGGCCTCGAACATGGCCTGGCAGTTGGGCGAGGGCGTGTGATGCACGATCAGCAGAGTAGGCACGACCCGCACCCTGCCGCGCCGCCCACCGGCACCGCAAGCGCCACGCCCTCCCCCCGCTCAGACGGCCATGGCCTCCTGCAGCCACCGGGAGACGCGGTACGGCAGCCACCACACCAACTCTCCCACCCGCAGGACCAGATGTTCGGCGGTGAAGTCGGCGAGCACGTCGGCGGGTACGGCGGTTCGTTCCGTCCCTCGGTCCAGGAGGGCGATGGCCTCCCTGTAGTGCGGCTCGTCGGCGGTGAAGCGGCGCAGATCGCCCCAGCGCCGGTCGCGGATCTGTACGAAACCGGGGCCCTGACGCCACACCAGCTTGCACAGGTAGTGACGGGTCCGCCAGGCGTGCAGGGCCTCGTCGCCGTCGGTGAGACCGGTGACGCGGCGGGGCGGGTGCAGATGGGAGAGCAGCTTCCAGTGTTCGGCGCTGCCCTCGGCCGGCAGGCGCAGGTCCCAGTCGACCTGGACGGCCCGTGCGGTCAGGTCGCGGATCAGGCAGAGCAGGTCCACGGCCCGGCGCTGTCCGGCGGTACTCCCGGCGGCCAGATCGACCGGCTCCTCCAGTTCGACGAGCCGTGCGCCCATCTCCCAGAGGCGGTCGGCGTCGGCGGCCCCGAACGGGATCGGGACCCGCCCGAACGACATGCCGGGCAGCAGGCGGGCCTCGGCGTCGTGGTCGCGCCACGCCCGCACGGCCGGGTTCGATGCGGTCTGCGTTGTCATCGTGTGCGGTCTCCGTCGGGGTCATGGGGGTCGTCGGGTTCCGGTCGGTGGCGGCGCGGGGCCGCCGTGGACCGTCAGGAGAGGGCGGGCGAGGGCTCCGGTGCCGGGCGGTCGCGCTGCGCGGGGCTGGGGGTGGCGGGCTCCTCGGAGCGGGGGCGCCGGTGCGTGTGCGCCATGTAGTCCAGCCGGAGCAGGTCCTGGTTGACGGCCGCCGGGGCGAGGTGGACGTAGCTCCCGGCGTCCGTGAACACCAGGCCCCGCTCGACCCAGGAGTCCAGCAGGGACCGGACGTCGGCGTCGGTGAGGTCCGGACCACCGGGCGTGCCGTCGTTCAGTTTGCGCAGGAGGGCCGAGGCGGTGTGGGGCTGGTCCAGGAGACGGAAGGCGGCGATCTCGCAGGGGTCGGTGAGGCACAGGGTCCGCCAGTCGAACCGCTCCCGCCGGCTGACCAGCACGATCCGGTCGCCGAGATCGGTGTGGGTCAGGCGCGCGTCCACATGGCGCTTCTTCCACGCCGCGATCCCGTCGTTGAGCCTGCCGACGGTCTCCTCGGTGATCCCGCGCGCGGGTGCCTCGAAGACGTAGGCGAGGTCGTACAGTTCGGCCTCGGGCAGGTCGTAGGTGAAGCGGTAGTGCTCCTCGGGGCGCAGGCCGGTGAAGCCCAGTTCGGGCTGCTTGAAGTAGGGGCTGAAACGCTCGATGGCGATGCGCGCCGACAGGTCGACGGGCGGGTTGAGGTGTTCCAGGGCCGGAAGCTGGCGGATGACGGGCTCGTAGTCCTCCGCCGTCTCGCCGGGGAATCCGTGCAGGTAGTTCCATGACACGGACAGGCCCGTCTCGGCGGCGTCGCGGAGCATCCGGACGTTCTGGCAGCCGCTGACGCCCTTGTCCATCAGGTCGAGCACACGGCTGTTGAGACTCTCGATGCCCGGCTGGACGTAGATGAGCCCGGCGTCGGCGAGGACCTGGAGCTGCGAGCGGCGCATGTTGGCCTTGATCTCGATGTGCATGCGCAGGTCGTGGCCGCTGTCGATGATGCGGGGCAGGACGGTGTTGAGATAGCGCATGTCGAGGATGTTGTCGACGACGTACATGTCCAGCACGCGGTGCCGGGTCGCCAGGTCCATGATCTCGTCGTAGAAGACGTCGGGGCTCTTGCTGCGGAACTCCATGAAGGAGCCGTTGAGTCCGCAGAACGTGCAGTGGTGCTTCTCGCCCCACCAGCAGCCGCGGGCTCCCTCGACGACGAGTTTGGGCTCGACCCAGTTGCGCGCCACGGACGCCGCGAGGCGTTCGAAGTAGCCGCTGTAGTCCGGGGGAAGGATCGCGGCGGGCGGCAGCGGGCCGCTCGGCATCGGGTTGGCGACGGAGATCCCGTCGGCGGTGCGGTGGCACAGTCCCGCGACGGCGGCCGGTTCGGGTTTCTCGTCCTGGAGTGCGGCCAGCAGCTGGGGGAAGGCCCGTTCGCCCTCGCCGCGCACGACGTAGTCGACGAAGGGGAAGTTGCGGTGGACCGAAGCGCCCTGCTCCGCGTCGCAGTTGGCGCCGCCCATGACCGTGATGACGTGCGGGGCGAGCCGCTTGACCTGGCGGGCCGCGGCCAGTGCCGCGGTGTTCTGCTGGAAGGTGGAGGTGAAGCCGACCACGTCGGGCTCGGCCTCGACCACGCGGCGGGCGATGTCGGCGACGAACTCGGGTACCTGCTCGTGCAGTCGACGGGTCATCCGCATCCGGGACTTGCGCAGTTTGCCCCGCATGACCTCGGCGAACTCGGCGTCCTTCCAGCCGGGGTCGTCGTACAGCGCCGAGGAGAAGACCCAGTCGCCGCAGCCGAGGAAGTAGGACGACAGCGCGTAGTACTCGTAGTCCTCGGCCGTGAACTCGGTGCGGCTGGTGATCCAGTCCGTGAACTCCAGGTTGGCGTGCAGCACTTCGCAGGTGGCGCCGGGCACCCGCTCGTCGACGCTGCGTTTGAGGATGCCGAGGGCCAGTGAGGGCAGGTCGATGGGCGACCAGGGCATGTTGACCAGAAGCACGCGCACGGACGACTCCTTGTGAGGGCGCGGGACACGGGAGGGGAGCCCGGCCGGCCCGTGGCGGACCACGGGCCGGCCGGGCGGTGGGTCACTCTTCGTCGTCCCCGCCCTCTTCGGCGTTGCGGAACGGGATGGTGATGGTGATGCCGATGCCCGGCTTGCGGTTCTCCTCGTCGCCCGCGAGCGGGTCGTTGTGGATGATGTCCTTCTGCACGGTGGTTCCTCCTTCGGTAGGCGGTGCTGTGCGTGGCCCGGTCCCACTGGTGCGTCAGTGGGACCGGGATCCCCCGATCCGTGCCGGGGGACGCTGTGGGCCCGCCGTCCGGTGTCCGGCGGGCAGGTGGGTGTGCAGGAAGCCCAGGGCCCGGCGCAGCACGGACACATGGGCGGCGCCGTCGTAGCCGTCGTGGCCGGTGTCCAGCCACATCGCCTCGTGCGTCACCCCCGCCCGTTCCAGGGCGTCGAGGTAGCCGCGGATCTGTCCGGGCGGGCACTTGGTGTCCTTCGTGGCGCCCACCACGAGCAGCGGCGCGACGACCTCCGCGGCGTAGGTGAGGGGCGAGCTTCGCGCGTAGCGTTCGGGCATCTCCTCGGGGGTGCCGCCGAACAGCCGTACGTCCAGGGCGCGGAGCGCGGGGGTGGTCGAGCGGTGGGCGGCGACCCAGTCCGCGACGGGCTTGACGGCGACGCCGGCCCGCCAGAGGCCGGGGCTGGTACCGAGCGCGAGCAGGACCAGGTAGGCGCCCCACGACACGCCCCACAGCGCGGTGGCGTCCCCGGTGATCAGGCGGCGCCGTACGAGTTGGGCGCGGACGGCGGCGAGGTCCCGCACCTGGGTGTGTCCGACGCCGTCCGTGAAGGCCCCTCGCCAGGTCGGCCCGTAGCCGGTGGAGCCGCGGTAGTTGACGCGGACCACGGCGTAGCCGGAGGCGACGAGGGAGTGCACGGTGGCGTCGTAGGCGTCCCGGTCGTGGTCGGCGGGTCCCCCGTGGACGAGGAAGACGGCCGGCGGCGGTACGGCCGTGTGCCGCTCCGGCAGGCTGAGCAGGGCGTGGACCCGGCCGTCGGGGACCGGCGTCCACAGGTCGGTGTGCCGGCCGGGCACGACGGCGGCGGGGCCGGCCGGTGGCAGCGGGGTCGCGTCGGTGGCGTGTGCCACGGGCGGATGCGCGGTGTCGGTCCACACGTAGTGCAGGGCCCCGCCCGGACGGGGCGCGGCGTCGAGCAGACTGCCCGTCGGGGTGCGCAGGAGGGTGCGGCGCCGGGTGCGGGGTTCGACGCGGTGCAGCAGGGAGCGGCCGTGCCGTTCCTGCCGGACCAGCACCGCGCGGCCGTCGGGGTACCAGCGGGCGGTGATCTCGGTGTCGAAGGAGCACCACGCGTGGGCTCGTTCGCCGCCCGTGGGCGTCCAGGTCGCCAGGACGTAGCGGTGCCCGGTCTCGCGCACGAGCAGCAGCTCCGGCTCTCCCGGCCGGGGGGAGAATCCCAGGCACCACAGCCGTCCCGTCGCGCTCCGCCCGGCGGAGCGGGCGGTCTCGTCGGGTCCGGGTGCGGCGGGCGCGCGTCCGCTTCCGGACGGAGCCGGTGTCGGCGGGGTCGTGGAGCGGGCGGAGGCGCTGTCCGCCGCGGTGGTCGGGGCCGGGTCGCCGTCTCCCGGAAGGGCGGGTTCCGTGCCTTGTCCCGGGAGCACGGCCACCGTGTCGCCCCACGGCGTCAGGACGGTGACGGCCGCGGCGTCCCCCGGCGCTGTCGCGACGGCCAGCAGGCCGCCGTCCGCGCTGACGCCGGCGAGCCGGAACGGGACGGGCGTGCGCAGCAGGGTGCGTGCGGCGCGCCCGCGGCGGCCGACCAGCAGGGTCGTGGCCTCGGAGTCGGCGACGGCCGCGGCGACCGTTCCGTCCGGCGCGATGGCCAGACCGCGCGGCTGTCCGGCGGGCGCGCCGGGCAGGCCGGGCAGCCGCGGTCCGCCGTCGAACGCCCGGAACCACCAGCGGCCGCTGCCTTCGGCGTCGTCCTCGAACCACCACACGTAGGCGTCGGTGTCGATCGCGCAGTGCGCCGTCCCGTCGGCGCGGTCGGTGACCTGCCGGGCGGTGCGGGTGCCCGCGTCCCAGGTGAACACCTCGCACCGCCCCTCGGCGTCACCGGCGAACACCATGCGCGCCGGGTCGCTCGGGCAGACGTCCGGCAGGGAGCCGCGGAAGACCTGGTACGGATCGGTCATGGCCGCCGCTCCTTCGCCGCGAGGGGTCCGGTCGCGCGACGGGGCCGGTGGGTCGTCCCGGCCGGGGCCGGGGGGAACGTCCGGCGGGCGGCGACGTGGGTGTACGCGGCGAGCGCGGCCAGCGCCACGACGCACAGCGACGCCGGTGCCCGGGGCCCCACTTCGGTGACCAGGGCCGCGGCGACGGCCGGCGCGCCGGCCGCGGCGAGCGCGGCCGCGGACCCGATGGCGGCGCCGGCCCGCGACTGCGCCGTGCGCGGGACGGCGGCGACGGCGGCGCTGGACAGGACGACGGTGACGACCGGCACCAGGACGCACAGCGCGGCGAAGGCCGCTCCGTACGCCCACGGGCCATCGGCACCGGTGAGCGCGGCGGTCGGGACGATCAGCAGCCAGGTGGCCGTGACGAGGGCCCGGCGCGGGCCGAACCGTCTCACGACCCGCACCGACAACAACGAGCCGAGCAGTCCCGCGGCTCCCGAGGCCGCCAGCACCAGGCCGGTGGAGGCCGTGCCGCCGTCCGCGCCGAGCACGAACAGGGCGGTGAAGGACAGCAGGGTCACCACTCCGCTCGCCACCGCGGTCCAGGTGACGACGAGCCGCAGCACGGCGGAGCGTCCGACGAGGGCGAGTCCGGCTCCGACGTCACCGGGGAGCGCGCGCAGTGTCCCGAGGAGGCCGGGGCCACCAGGGCCGCGTTCCCCGCGCGGTTCGTCGACGGGGGTGCGGATCGCGCGGACGCCCAGGGCCGTGACGGCGTACGACAGTGTGTCGGCCACGAAGGGCAGGGGCCGGGCGAGTTGGAAGAGCACGCCGCCGAGGGCGGGGCCGGCGACCAGGGCGACCTGGTCCCCCGTCTGGATCCCGGCCGCGAGCCGCGGCAACTCGTCCGGTCCGGTGACGAGATGGGCGAGGGCCCCGCGCGCGGCGGCCTCGTAGGTCACCGCGCACAGCCGCTCGGCGAGGGCGAGGGCCACGAGGATCCGTAACGGGGGGCGTCCCTGGGCCGCGGCGACCGCGAGGCCCGCCATCGCCGCGGCGGCCAGCACCGCGGAGGCGATCATGATGCGCCGCCGGTGGCCCCGGTCGGCGGGGACGGCGACGAGCGGCCCGAGGGCGAGGCCCGTGAGCGCCGCGCCGGCGGCGAACGCGCCTGCCACCGCGGGGCCGTGTCCCAGGTGCAGGAGCAGCAGGGGGAACACGACGCCCGAGGTCTGTGTGCCGAGTCCGTCGACCGCGTTGGTCAGCCACAGCAGCCGCGCGTCGCGCCGGGCGGGGCCGGCGGGTGGCCGGGTGGTGGGGGCGGCGCGTCTCCCCCGTTCGCCGTCGGAGCCCGTGGCCGGCCGCGGCACGGCACACTCGTCGTCCATCTCCACCTCCCCCGTGCTTCCCGTGCCGGTCGGCGACGCTCCTGGTCGAGGAGGCCGCGTGACACGCCAGGAACCGACGGACCGGCCCGTCCGGGCGGCCCGCAAGTGCAGAAAATGTGTACGAAGTGCGAAAGTGAGCCGGAGCCTAATCACCGGCCACCGACAGCGACAAGGGCCCTACGGAACGGAACCGGGGGCCGGGGCAGCCGGTTCTGGCCGGAGGACGACGGGTCATGACCGTCCCGGCGGGACCGGGTCCGGCCGACACCCGACCGGTCGCCCGTGAGGGCGCCCGGGCCCCGTTCCCGTTCCCGGCCGCGCAGCCTCCCCGGCGCCCGGGTGTCGCGCGAGACACCCCCTCCGGTGTACGCCACCTGCGCACACACCCGTATCACCGGTCCATGCCGCCCGGCGCGGTGATCCCCCGGCGCCGGTTGCACGAGGCAACCGCCGAGCCCGCCGGTGCGCGACGGCGCGGCACCGGCACCCGCGCCTTCCGGCCACGGGGACCCCGACGGCGGCGGGCGGCGAAGGCCGAGGGCCCGCGCGGTTATTGGCCGACAATCCACGCCACCGCCGCCTAAACAGCAGCCAAATCCTCCGTTTGACCGTGCGGGTTTCGGCCCGGCGCGGCGCGACACCCGGCGGCCCGGACAGCTGATATGCTGGATCTTGAGCCCGCACCGAAAACCCGGTGTCGAGCCCGGCGTTGGTGGTCCAAGGAAAGACGCCCCGCTTCCTGCGGGGAAATGCAGGTGCAAGGCCTGCCCGGCGCTCCACAGGCACCGCCTCCGGTCATACCGGAGGCGGTGCTTTTTTGTCGCCGAAGGGCGTGCCCGCCTTGCTGTCGGGGGCCGTCGGCCGGTCGCGCGCCGTCAGCGGATCCGCAGCCCCGCGCCGACGGTCCGTCCGGCACGCCGGACGATGTCCGCGAGACGGTCCAGCCGGTGCGCGGAGTCGGTGACGGCCGACGGCGCCGCCACCGTGACACCGTCGGGCCCCTTCAGCGGCACGGCCACGCAGCACACCCCTGTCACCGGTTCCTCCCGGTCGAAGGCGACCCCGTCCTCCCGGACGACGGCCGCCTCCCGGTGCCGGGAGGCGGGCAACGGACCCAGGGGAAGCCCGGGACGCGCCGAGGCGACCAGGACCTTGCCCGCCGGGGGCACGGCGACCCGGCCGCCTGCCGGGTCGCGTCGCCGCGTGTACCGGCGGCAGCCGGAATGGCGCGAAGTCACCGGCGGGCCGTGGCGTGGTCCTACGGTTGGCCGATGCGCACCCACCCCATCGACCGTCCGTCCGATCTCGACGTGGTCCGTGACTCCTACGACCGCGTGGCCGACAACTACGTCCACATGGTGGTGACGACGGGGTTCGGCGACATCCACAAGGGGCACCCCTGGCTGCGGGCTTCGATCGACGCGTTCGCCGCCACCGTGGGCGACCTCGGTCCCGTCCTCGACGTCGGCTGCGGACCCGGCACGGTGACCGCCTACCTCGCCGAACGCGGACTGGACGTGTCCGGGGTCGATCTGTCCCCCCGCATGATCGAGAACGCGCGCCGGCTTCATCCGGAATGCCGCTTCGATGTCGCCTCCGCCACCGAACTCGACCTGGCGGAGGCGTCCCTCGGCGGGGTGCTCGGGTGGTGGTCGCTGTTCAACCTGCCCCGTGACGTCCTTCCGCAGGTTCTCGCCATGTTCGCGCGCGCCCTGAAGCCGGGCGGACACTTCATCACCGCGACGCACGTGGGCGACGAGGACGCGCTGCGCACCGAGGCCTACGGCGGTGTGCCGGTTCGCTGGACGACCCACCAATGGCAGCCGGATCAGCTGGTGGACCTCATCGAGCGGGCCGGACTGCGTCCGGTGGCCGAACTTCGGCTCCCCGCCGATGAGCTGACGGGGCCGGGCCTGGTCGTGATGGCCGAGCGACCCCGCTGAGAGCCCGGGCCCGCCGGCTGCCACCGCCGGCTCCGTCGTCTGCCGGGTCGAGCACGCCTTGACCATGGCCGACCACACGCTCGTCCCGGGCCGTCCCGACCCGTGCGGCGGCGTTCGGGACGCGGCGCCGCTCATCCGCTTCGACGGCACCACCGTACGTCTGCCGCGACCGTGACCGGCCCCGGGGCACGGTTGCCCGGGGTGACCGGGGCGCCCGCCCCGGTGGGACACCGCGCGCCGCTCGGGCGGACTCAGTGGCCGGGGATCACCAGGTCGGCCCGCTCGCGGGGGCGGGTCGTGGTCAGGTAGTGCTCCTCGGCCAGCCGCCAGCGGGCCTCCCAGTCGATGGGACCGTGGTCGTCGCCGCGGGCACGAAGCCGCCGCATGGACTCGTCCGGCGGAGTCTCGACGTAGACGACCAGGTCGTAGTGGTCGGCGAGTTCGGGCCGTGCCGTGTAGACACCCTCGACGAGAACGAGGCCGTTCCGCGCGACGGTGTGGGTGCGGTCCGTGGCGAGGGCCCCGCTCGGCCAGTCGTAGGGTCGGTAGGCCGCGTCACGACCGGTGGTGAGCGGGGTGAGCACCTCGTCGCGCAGCCGCTGCCAGTCGAAGTAGCGGTCGTAGCCCTGGGCGGGGGTCAGTCCGGCGCGTTCGCCCGCGTCCATCGGACGGTAGAAGTCGTCTCCGTGCACGACCACGGCGCCACCGAGAGCCGCCACGGCCGCGGCGAGGGTCGACTTGCCCGAGCCGCCCATGCCGTCGACGGCGATCAGCGCGAATCCCCTGCCGCTGCGGGACCGGGCGGCGGCCGCGACACGCTCGGCGCCGGTCGGGATCGTCGTCATGCGGGCATTCTGCCGGACCGCCCCGACAGGCGTCCGCCGCACGGCGAAGAGGCCGGCATCAGATGATGTCGGCCTCTTCGTCTTCGAGTAGCGGGGACAGGATTTGAACCTGCGACCTCTGGGTTATGAGCCCAGCGAGCTACCGAGCTGCTCCACCCCGCGTCGTTGAACTCAACCCTACGCCATCTTTCCCGGCCTCATGACCATGATCGCCGGCCGCCCGGGGGCCGGGGGCGTCATCGGCGCCTCGGCAGCCGTCCGAGCCGGGTTCTCCGCCTGTGCGGTGTCCTGTACGGGACACCGCGGGGCGCGTTCGGGCGGCGCGGGCCGGACGACGGTTCGCGTCGACGGTGCGCCGAGCGGGCGGTCCGCGGCGGGACGCGAGACGCCCCTACGGGGCGAGCGTCATGGCGCGGCACGACTGTGCGGCGGGGCGGGGAGCGCTACGGGCCCCGGTCACACATCGGTGGGAAGACCGCTCGCCTCGGCGATGCCGCGCAGTTCCTCGTCCTGACGGTGCCGCTCACCGATGAAGTCGGCGATCTCCCTGCACCGCGCGGGATCGTCCGCGGTGCCCGAGTCCGTGACGACCCTGACGACACCGATCTCCTCGGTCTCCAGCTCGACGATCCGGTTGTCCAGGCGTCCCGTGACGGCCACGGCGACCACGAGAGACGCCTCGTCACGGACTTCCTGCGGGACACTGTCGGGTTCCGCGCCGTCCAGACACAGTTCGATCGATCCCACCCTCTCCTCCCTGATCGCTTCGAGTACGGGCTCGACCATGCGCAGCAAGAGCGCGTAGTCCGCCGGAGCCATACGCAGGCGGAGCATTTCGAGGTACAGGTCGAGGGGCCGGTCATCCGGTGCCTGCTCTGATGCGTCCATGGAGCTTCGCCTTCCCCAATGTGGACGACATGATCGCGTCTTCCACCAGCATGCTGTGAATCGGCGCACACCGCTGGTCGAGATCGCCGCCCGAGAACGGCCGAGGGGGCTCGTGGCCTGTTCGCACAGGCCACGAGCCCCCTCAAAACTGCTCCTCCGGAATGCGTCCGTCAGGGCTCCTCCGTCGGGATTCCCCCGTCAGGGCTCGTCCGTCGGGATTCCCCCGTCAGGGCTCGTCCGTCGGGATTCCCCCGTCAGGGCTCGTCCGTCGGGAGTCATCAGCACCACGCGTCCGGGTCACCCGTAGGCGCGCCGGATCCGGTAGAGCACGAACAGGCCGGAGAGGACGAAGATCCCGCCGATCACGCCCGGCCACAGGTTCGCCCCGGTCTCGGCGAGGTTGCCGGTACCGACCGCCTGCGGTTCGATCCCCGAAGTGGCCGGGGGCTCCGTCTGCGCGGGTGTCCCCACCTCGGCGCCCTGGCCGTCGTCCTCGGTCCCCTGTGACTCGGTCACGTCGGCCTTGGGCTCCACCGTGGCAGGAGCCGTGTCGTCTCCGGCCGGCTCGGTGCCCGGCGCTTCCTCCGAGGGCTCGTCCGTCTGGTCGTCGCCCTTGTCGCCCTTGTCGCCCTTGTCACCGGAGTCCTGCCCGCCCTTGCCGTCGGACGGGTCGTCCGCGGTCGGAGCCGGCTCCTCGGAGGGGTTCTCGGAGGGGGCCGGGTCCGCCTCGGACGGATCCGGAGCCGCCTCGGACGGGTTCGGGTCCGCCTCGGAGGGGTTCGGAGCCGCCTCCGACGGGTTCGGCTCGGCGCTCTCCGACGGCTCGTCGGTGGCCGGCGGGTCCTCCTGCTGCCCGCCTCCGCCTCCGCCACCGGCGCCCGCGCCGCACTTCTTGCCGCCGTTGATGCAGTCGACCATGTCCTTCATGAGGTCGTCGTCGAAGACGTTGATGAAGTCGCCGTGGTCCGTGACCGGCTTGTGCAGGTTCTCGGGGAAGGAGTCCAACGCGAACAGCGGCGACGTGCGGCCGCCGTCCTGCAGACTCGGCGCGTCGACGTCGTAGACGATGCGCTGCACCAGCTGCGGGATGGCCTTGAAGGTGCCCGGGCAGTTGCCCTGGGCGTCCGCGAAGGCCACGTGGGTACGGTGGTTGGCGCTGTCGATGTTCGCGCCGTCCCAGCAGCTCTGGAACTTGAAGGTGCGCACCACGTCGCTGCCCTGCGGGCAGATCGGGTACTTGTCCTTCAGCTGCCGGTCCTCGAACCCGGTACAGCTCCAGGAGGCGTTGGCGTTCGCGGGCCCGTTGACGAAGGCCTTGGCGTCACCGGTGATGATGCGCAGCAGGCGGGGCATCGCCGTGACCTTGCTGCGCGGGCTGCCGACGAAGGTCAGCGTGACCTGCTTGGGCGTGACGATCTGACCGGCGTTGCCCTCGGTCCCGCCGCCGGGGGCACCCGCGTCCCGCTCCTGCTTCCCGTTCTGGAGCCGCACCACGGGCCAGTAGTACGTGGACTTGTCGCCCTTGTCCTCGCAGGAGGTGTCGGCCTTGGCCAGGTCGTCGTCACTGGCGAACGCGGTGTTGGACTGGTTGCCGATGTAGTCGTGGAAGTGGTGGGCGCCGTTGGTGACACCGGGAGCCACGATCACGTTGTCCGAGTTGAACAGGCCGTTCGCGTTCACGCCGCAGCTCGAGACGAACTGGCCCCGGGAGGCGTCCCCTTGAGGCTGCGGGTTCTGCACGTTGGGCTGGACGGACTTGATGTCCGCGTAGTCGGCGACCACAGGGCCGTTGCCCGCCGGAGCGGCGCCGCCCTGCTGGCCGCCCTGGTCCTGGGGCGCGCCGGCGCTCTGCGACGCGCCGTTCTGGTCCTGCGGCGCGGCGCTCTGGCCGTTGTCTGCCCCGGTGCCGGGCTGGTTGCCGGAAGGACGCAGCGTGCAGGCAGCGAACCCGTCGAGACCGCTCGGCGGATCGCCGGCGGCGTCGATGGCGGCCACGATGCGGCCGATCGACTCGGACCGCTTCTCCTTCAGCGGATTCATGACGGCGTCGGCGCCGCTGTCGCCGCTCTGCTGCATCTGGTCGGCTTTCGCCTGGAGTTGGCGGTACGCCTCGGCGATCTGCTGGTCCAGGTCAGCGAGTTCCTTGTCGACCTCCCCCTTCGCGGCGTCCGGGACCGTCTTCAACTGGTCGCCGACGTCAGGGCAGTCGATGGTGGCGGAGCCTGCGGACAGCAGGCGCGCCCCCATCGGGTCACCCGCCCCGGTCTCGGTCGCCGATGCGTAGACATTGATGCCTACGAGTCCGCCTCCGCCCAGTATCAGTGCGAAAGCTGCAGAGGTCGCGCGGCGTGCGCCCGTTGGGCGTCTGCGCGTGTTGCGTCCCAAGGTGGTGCTCCTACGCGTCGTGGTCGGCTCGACATGGAAATCCCCCAGCCCTATACGCACGCGGATCCCGGTGTGTTCAAACGTCTCTCGAATTCACATCAACACCGTATGGAGCAACGGTCCGAGGCCGCTTCGGGAGCACCGGAAGGCCACTTCACACCGGAGACGCCTGGCGGGTCGGGGCGGCTCCGTTCCCCAGCGGTTGCACCCGCCGTGGTCCGGTGGCCTGATGAGAAGACTGCACCGGACGCGGGCCCCTTGCCCGGGCCCTGACCACGACGTGGGCGGGTGGGGCAGGGTCGGATGCTCCGCCGCTTCCACCGTGGGCACGACCAGGGCCACGACGTGAGGCGGGTGCAGAGGTGGCGGGAGCGGAGATCGACTACGGCGGCGTGTTCCACGCCCTGCCCGGCATGGTCGCGCTCCTCACCCCGCAGATGGTCTTCGTGGACGCGAACGAGGACTACGTGAGCAACTCGGGCCGCTCCCGTGACCAGCTGATCGGCCGCTACCTCTTCGACGTGTTCCCCGACCGGCCGGACGATCCCGCCTCCGACGGGATGCGGAACCTGGAGGCGTCCCTGCGCCGTGTGGTGGAGACCGGGGAGCGCGACGCGATGGCCCTTCAGCGCTACGACGTCGAGTCCTTGGACAGGCCGGGGGTCTGGCAGAAGCGGTACTGGAGCCCGATCAACGCGCCCGTCCTGGACGCGGACGGCACCGTGGTGCTGCTGGTCCATCGGGTGGAGGAGGTCACCGAACTCATCCGCGCCCGCGGCGAGCCCGCGGACGGAGACCGGGCGGCCCCCGTCATGGAGGCCGAGTTGTACACCCGGGCCCGGGAGCTGCAGGAGGTGAACGAACGCCTGCGGCGGGCCCACGCCCGCGAACGGGAGGTGGCCGTCGCCCTCCAGGACGCGCTGCTGCCCTCACCGCACCAGGTGGGGACCCACCACGCCGCCGTACGGTACCGGCCGGCGACGAGTGCGCTGAACGTGTGCGGCGACTGGTACGACCTGGTGGCCCTGCCCGGCGACCGGATGGCGGTGGCCGTGGGGGACGTCGTGGGCCACGGGCTGGCCGCCGCCTGCGTCATGGGCCAGTTGCGCAGCGCCCTCAGCGCAGCGTCGCGGGGCGCCGGCGGTCCGGCGCGGGCACTTGAGGTACTGGGCCTGTACGCGCGTTCCGTCGAAGGGGCCGAATCCACCACGGCGGTGACGGCCCGCATCGACTGGGACGGTCACACCATCGTCTACAGCAGCGCCGGGCACCTCCCGCCCGCTCTCCTGCGCCGCGACGGGAGGGTGGAGTTCCTGGACCGGGCGACCGACCCGCCGCTCGGGGCCCGACCGGAGCACGTTCCCCGCCCCGAGGCCACCACGGAATTCGCCGCGGGTGACACCCTGGTCCTGTACACCGACGGTCTGATCGAACGCCGCAGCGAAGACATCGACGTCGGTCTCGGGCGCCTGGCAGACGCCCTGATCCAGCACCGGGAGGCGGCGCCCGACGCCCTCGCCGACGCCCTCCTGTCCGATCTGCTCCCGCCCGGCGGAGCCACCGACGACACGGCGCTGGTGATCCTCCCGCTGTGAGCCGCGGCGGGAGGGAGACGGGGCAGACATCCGCGGGCGGGGTCCGGTCGCCGGTTTCCGGCGCGGGTCGCGGAAGGAACCGTCCGGTGTCGGCGTGAACCGGCGGCGGGGACTCCTCGCGGACGGCGCCGAACGATGGCGACGGGCTCGCGGGCTCAGGCAGTCCGTGAGCTCAGGCGGTCACCGGCTCACGCCCTGACGCCCTGACGGGCTGACGGGCTGACGCTTGATGGCATCACCCGGACGGCGTCATGCGGCGGTGGTCCATGGGCGAGGCGGTGGGAGCGAGCGACCGCGAGCAGGCTTCCGGCAAGGTGGTGGGGGCGACCGAGGTCGCCCTTCCTCGGCGAGGGCACCGTGGTCACCGACACGGAGGGCGCTGGGGCCGTGCCTCGACGCGAAGAAGATCCGGGTGCCCGGCACAATGCGGGGTACACGGGCGATCACGCAGCCGACCGCACCTCACGCCCGCGGTGGCGCTCACGCAAGGAGTTCCTGTGACCACCTACGTCATCACCGTCCCCGGGACGTTCGTCCACGGCCTCCCGGACGCCTCCCGTGCCGACGTGGAGCGCAGGCTTCGCCCTCAGGACCCGCAGAACACGGATCTGGGCGAGAGCGAGGATCTGAGCCTGCTGACCGTCGGCGAGAACAACACGTTCTCCGTCCGGCTCGAGGTCGAGGCGGCGGACCGCAGGAGCGCCGAGGCGGAAGCCGTCCGGCTCGTCTCCGGCGCGCTCCGCGACAGCGGCCTGTCCGAGGACGACGCCCCGCTGGGACCGGCCGCCGTCACGGGGATCGACAGCGAGTTCTGACGGAGCGCCGCCGCGGTACGCCCGGACCGACCGGGCCGGGCGTACCGAACCGACCGGACCGGCTTTCGGGCGGGCCGGGTCTCAGGCGGGCCGGGTCTCAGGCGGGCCGTACGACGCTGTGGATCGTCCCCTGTCCGGCGTAGTGGACCGACTCCTCCGCGATCCGCGCACCGGGGCTCGGGGCGTGGACCATCACGCCGTCACCGATGTAGAGACCGACGTGGCTCACGTTGCCGTGGAAGAAGACCAGGTCCCCCGGCTGGATATCGGACAGGGCGACGGCGGGGCCGAACCGCGACTGATCCCCGGTCGCGCGGGGCAGCATCACCCCGGCACTCTTCCAGGCGGCCTGGGTGAGCCCGGACGGGTCGTACGAGCCCGGTCCCGAGGCGCCCCACACGCACGGCATGCCGATCTGGGCACGGGCGAAGGCGACCGCCTGCGCGGCCCGACTGTCGTGCGCGACGACCGGTGGCGCGGCGACAGCGGCACCACCGACGATGCCGCCACCGGTACCGGCACCCGCACGGGTGAGGCGGTCGATGTCGAACCCGGGCTCGGGGGCGGCGGGCGCGGGGGCCGCGGCCGCGGGCCACGAGCCACCGCTCCCGGCGGGCCACGACTGCCGCCACGCCTCATCGACCTGCGGCGCCTCGACCGGTGCGGGCGCGAACGACGGGAGCACGGGGGCGGGCGGGAACGCGGTCGGCAGGGGCGCCGACTCGAACGCGACGGGTGCGGCACCCGGCGCGAACGACGGGAGTGCCGGCGCCGGAGGGAACGCTGTCGGCAGCGGTGCCGACTCGAACGCCGCCGGGGCGGGCGGGAACACGGTGGGCAGCGGCGCCGACTCGAACGCCGGCGGCGGGAACGCGGTCGGCGACTGCGCCGACTCGAAGGCCGGGGGCGCGGGGGTCGGTGCGAACGACGGGAGCACGGGGGCCTGCTCGAACGGGGCGGGCGGGAACACCGTGGGCAGGGGCGCCGATTCGAACGCCGTGAGCTGCGGGCCCGGCGCGAACGGCGTGCGGGCGGGCGCGGCCCAAGGGGGCAGGGGCGCCGTCTCGAAGGAGGTGAGCCGGGGCCCCTCCGCCATCGGCTGGTACTCGATCGCCGGGGCCGGCACGGCCGGCAGGTTCTGCTGTGCCTGGTGTCTCGACATCAGTTCCTGTGCCACGGCCAGCTTGCGCCGGGCACTGTCCTTCTTGACCTTCAGCGGGGACGTCTGCGCCTCCGCGGCCGGGGCGGACGCCGCGGGCGACGCCGCGCGGACCGCTGCCTCGGGGGGTGCCGGGGCCGGGGCGCGTCCGGCCGTCATCCCGTTCGCCGAACCGGCGGTGAGTTCCAGGACGGGGCGTGCGGTCGGTTCGGGAGCCGGACCCGCGGTCAGCTCTCGCGCCGGTGCCGCGGTCAGCTCGGCCACGGGGCGGGCGGCCCGCTCCACCTGATACGTCGTCGGGCCGTCCGCCGGACGGCTCCCGCCCGCCGCCGGGCGGGCCGTGTCCCGGCCGGGGCTCGGCTGTCTGTCGGCGGGCAGCACGGCCGGCAGCGAGGGGCCTCGCCGGGTGCGCGCTCCGTCGAACCACTGCCTCATCAGGTCGGCCTGCGCGGGATCGGTGTCCCCGCGCCCCTGGCCGCCACCTCGGCGTTCGGACCTGCGGCCACTGTTCGCCAGAGCGCGGGTCCCGTTGAAGTTGCCGGTCGCGTTCTCCGCATGGTCGTAGAGCGACGAGAGCCGTCGGCGGACTTCCTCCCCGCTGGGCTCCTCGCGCCCGGCCGGCGCCTCGGCGGACATCGACTCGCGGGCCAAGGCCATCGCGGAGTCGGTGTCCCGCACGCTCGGCAGGTTGGTGCCCGGGGTGGGCGGGGTGCGTTCCGGCGCCATGGGAGAGGTACTCCTTCCGTCATCCGCCTACCGGGTTAGCTGTCGGGTTCGGGCGGACGATTCCGGAAGGTATGCCCTACGGTCCCTGCCCCGTAAGGCAGTCGGACCGATTCACCCCAAGTTCGGTGGGTCCCCGGCTCCGGCTGCCACAGGGACAGACAGGACTCGGCGGAGGCCGCGCCGCCCGGCGGGCTTCGCCGGAGGGAATCGGGCGGCCTGGTCGCCAACTTAGCCATGTTGTGCACCCTGTGTGAAGATCCACGTCCCAGATGTCCGATACATTTTCGTGACCTTCATCGCACCGTCTCATACGGCGACGGTGAGGGCACACCCCGTACGCGAAACGACGGCCGGGCAACTCCGTTGAGGGCGTTCGCGATTCCGCCCGGACCCGACACCCGCACGTCGCGCCGGTCTTCGCCGCCCGACACCGGACGGTCCACCAGGGACTCCCGCCCCGGGACCGTCGCCCCGGGCCGGCCTTCCCGGGACCGGTCGAAAGTGCATGCGGAACTGGCTTTCCCTGACATCCCGTTCGACATCGAGGGCGCCCGATGGTCACAGCGTGACCGGTTGTGGCCGAGCCGGCGGGATGACCACTGGGAACGGCTCCCGGCCCTACCTTCGAGACACGGAAGACCACGAGAGCGAGTCGAGGATCCCCACGTGCACGATGCGCCGATCTATGCCCAACTGATCTCCGAACGCGGCGACATACCGACGCTCGTCCGAAGCGAAGCCCGTCGGCTGCAACGCGACTTCGAGTGGATCCTCAGCTGGGATCCCTCGACGGGCGCACCGCTTCCCGCCTCCGCCGCACGGCTGACGGGCGGCCCTCGCCGCGGCTTCTCGGCCGGCCCGGACCCCGACGACCGGCTGGATCCGACCGCGTTCTAGAGAACGTCGGGTTCGCTTCCCGGCCCTCCGGCGGGGAGCGGTCCGAGGCCGCTGTCGAGTTGGTTCACCAGTTCGGCGACCGTCGAGGCCGTGGCCCGGTGCCAGGTGAGCGCGCGACGGAGCATGGCGTGGTCACCGCCCTCGACCCGCACGGCGCTCGCGGCGGAGCCGGCGTCCCCGGCCCTTCGGACGAGGGCGAAGGAGGCGGCGGGATCGGTGACCCGGTCCCGGTCGCCGTGCAGCACGACGACCCGCTTGTCCCGGAGGTGGGCCACCGGCTCACCTTCCGGACACCAGGGGGCCAGTGCCACCACGGCCCGGACCTGGGGAGCGGCCGCGGCGCTCAGGGCGGCGCGGCCCCCCATCGAATGACCCACCAGCACGACCGGAACCTCTCCCACCAGGTCGGCCAGTTCGCCGAGCGCCCGCCGGACATCGGTGACGGGGTCGGCGTCCGTGCCGTTCCATCCCCTGTGGCGGAAGCGCACCTGCCCGACGAACACGTCCTCGCCGGGCAGGGCCCGGGTCACCGCGCGCACGAAGGGCCGCATGCGCACGCGCGCGGCATGCCACGGACGTGACGGGTCCGCGCTGTCGGCCATGCCGCCGTGCAGGATCAGCACGGCGGCGCGCGCCGGACCCGCGCCCGGACCGCCGGCGCGACACGGCACCAGCGCCACGGGACCCCCGGTCGGTCCGGTCCGGGACACACCGGTTCGGGACACCTCAGCGGCGGACATCCGCGCGGAGCGTCGCATGGCACCTCTCCACCCTCATGGCGCGTCTGCACGCCTCGACTCGGCCGAGGTGGGATCCTCCCACAGCCCTCCGTGACCCTGGCATCACGAGCCGCCGTCCGGTGGCGGCCGGCGCGTACCGACGCAGCCGACGGGGCCCGAGCGACCGTGGCCTCATTCGCTCTCCTCGGGCGGCCGAGCCCGGTAGGTGTTGCGCCATTCCTGGTAGAAGCGCCACAGACGTTCGGCCTGCGGGCAGCGCCCCGACTCCCGTTGGCAGGTACGACAGCCACCGACGTGACTGACGTAGGCGGCCTCGGGGGCGTCCCGCCCCGGTTGCGGATTCGTCATGGCCCTCGGCACCCGTCGGCGCGACGTGCACGAGCGCACCGTCGCTTCTGATGCCTTGCTTCCGCACCGAGGGCCGCGTCGGATGCACGGGGAGCGGCCCCATTCCTCCGCACCGTGCCCGGCTTGTCCCCAGGCTCCCGCTCGACGAGGCGGACCGGACGGGCGAGCGCCTCCCGGGAGCGGTGCGCCGGGCGGTCTCAGTCAATGAGGCCGACGTCCTCCATCACCGGGAACGACTCGTCCGGCTCGGGTCTGCGGACGCGCAGACGGGCCACCTCGAAATCCATCTCGGAGACGTCGGGGAGCGGCTCCGGGTGATAACGCCCCGCGCAGACCGACAGGTTGACGATGAGGAAGGCGTGCCAGGACCTGCCCACCCCCCGGCGGTCGGCGAACGCGCGGGTTCCGTTCACCCACCACACGACCCGGTGGGCGCCGAACTCCACCACCAGATCGATCCAGGCACCCGGACGAACGGACTCATCCCGGTAGTAACGGTGGGAGTCGCGCACATGGTTGGAGAGTTCCAGGAGGTCGGGGTTGTCGGGGTGGTACTCGAAGACGTCGACCTCCTGACCGCCGTCCCGCCACGTCCAGACGGCGGGCCAGGCGCCGGTCTCCGTGGGCAGTCTGACGCGGGTCTCCAACACGTCCCCCGTGCGGACCATGAACCCCTCCGCGCTGCCCTCGGTGGTGAGAAGGCCCGCGTTCCAGTTGCCGTCCGGTCGCCGGGTGGCCCGGAACGTACCCGTCCGGGAGTAGGCGGGGTCGGCCACCAGGTGGTCGAGTTTGTTGTCGTCCGGGTTGACCGGACCGCCGTCGGGATAGGCCCAGGAACGGCCCGCGACCCATTGGCGGGTCGAGGTGAAATCCGCTGTGAAGACGACATCGGACACACGGAACTCCTTGATGTCGGCATGCCTGTACGGCCCAGGTTCTCCCCTGGTCACCGCGGTCCACACCCCGGTCACCGAGACACGGCGACGAAACAACCCGTCGGGGTGAACCGGGATCACTCCGCCGATCCGACTCCGCTCAGCCGGACGGCGACGGCTCCGGCACCACGAGAACCCGTCAGCGGACCGGGTTCACGAACTCCGGGGCCGCGACGGGTCGGCGTCGGGCCATGCTCCCCGTTCGGCGAGGCCGAGGACGAGGGCGGCGATGTTCCACGCGTCGTCCTCGCCGCGATGATGCCTGCCCTCCAGGGGCAGTTCCGCGATGCGCAGGGCCTGCGCCATGCCGGGCCGTCGGCGCAGTCCGTGGGCGGCGGTGAAGACGGCCTTGGCGTTGGTGTGCCGCCGACCGAAGGGGTACGTGGCCGTCGTGGCGGCGCACTGACGGGTGAACTGGTGCCGGTCGTAGTCGCCCCAACTGGCCCACGGCCGCTCCCCCGCGCGATGCACGGCGGCCAACTCGCGGCAGGCGTCGGCGAAATCGAGCCCCTTCTCGACGTCCGCCGCGGTCAGTCCCGTCAGCTCCGTGCAGAAGGCACTGACGGTCGACCGCTCGGGCCGCACCAACAGGCGGTGTTTCCCGACCCGTACGCCCCGATCGAGGTCGACGACCGTCAGACCGATCTCGATGATCTCGTTCACCGCTCCGGGCGGTGGCGGGCCGTCCCAGCAGGTCGCCTCGACGTCGACGACGTTCAGCAGTCCCCCTGAAGTGTTCACCCCAGGGAGCGTAGGAGACGGCGGGTCACCGCGTCATCGGGATTTCCGCCAGGGCGCTCCGCGCCGACCGCGGACGGCCCTGCGGCTCACGGGCGCGGCCAGGGACGGCCGCCGATGCGCTCGATGTCGGTGTTGAAGCGCCGCAGGTAGGACGCGAAGGCCGCGATGTCGTCCTCGGGCCAGTCGGCCATGACGCGGTCCAGGGAGCTGATCAGCCCCTGTCGTTCCTGGTCGAGGAGTCGCGCGCCCTCATCCGTGATGCGGAACTTGCGGGCCATGCCGCCCTCGGGGTCGGGGATGCGCTCGACGAGCCCGGCACGCATCGCCGCCGCGGTCTGCCGGTTGAGGGTGGAGGCGTCGAGCCCGAAGGCGTCGCTCAGTTCGCCGATCGACATCGGCCCCTGGACCCGGATACGACTCAGCAGGATGTAGGCGCTGCGTTCCAGGACGCCGTCCTTGGTACGGCCCTTGTGGTTCATCAGCCCGTGGCGGCTCAGCAGCATCTGCTCGTACTCGACCTCGTGTGTGGGCCTGACCATCCGCCTGCCGCCTCCCGTCGTCGTCCTGGCCGCGCCGCTCGTACCGGTGCGGCCCGGCCCCATGGTCCCACACCCCCTTGCATGAGCCACACCGCATGCGCAATACACAAGACATGTACGATGCACATCTCTTGCCCCGTACACATCACAGGAGTTCCCCATGGACGGCCCTCAGCCCTCCGCCCGAGCGGGCGGCGTGGTCGCCACGCTCGCCCTCGCCGGCACCGTGGCGGCGATCATGCAGACGCTGGTCACTCCGCTCATCGCCGAGCTGCCGCAGATCCTGCACACCACGCCCGCCAACTCCGCCTGGGTGATCACCGTCACCCTGCTGGTCGCGGCCGTCTGCGTCCCGGTCTCCGGCCGGCTGGGCGACCTGATCGGCAAGCGGCGGATGCTGCTCGCCTGCGCCGTCCCGCTCGTCGTGGGCTCCGTCGTGTGCGCGCTCGCCTCGTCCGTCACCCCGATGATCGTCGGACGGGGCCTGCAGGGCATGGGCATGGGCATGGTGCCGCTCGGCATCGCCCTGCTGCGCGACGTGGTGCCGGCGGAGAAGCTGAGCTCCTCCATCGCGCTCGTCAGCGCCTCGATGGGCATCGGCGGCGGTCTCGGCCTGCCCGTCTCCGCGGCGGTCGCCCAGTACACGAGCTGGCGTGTCCTCTTCTGGGGCTCCGCCGTGCTCGCCGTGGCGATCGGAACGCTGATCTGGTTCCTCATCCCCGACGTGCCGGCCAGCGCCAAGGGTCAGCGTTTCGACGCGCTCGGCGCGCTCGGGCTCGGCGTCGGCCTGGTCTGCCTGCTCCTCGGCGTCTCCAAGGGCGCCGACTGGGGCTGGGGTTCCGCGGCGACCCTCGGCCTGGTCACCTCCGCCGTGGTGGTCCTGCTCGCCTGGGGCGCCTGGGAGATGCGTGCCGAGGACCCGCTGATCGACCTGCGCACGACGGCCCGTCCCCGGGTCCTGCTGACCAACGTCGCCTCGATCTTCGTCGGGTTCGGCATGTACGCCAGCATGCTGATCATCCCGCAGCTGCTCCAGTTCCCGGAGGCCACCGGCTACGGCCTGGGCCAGTCGATGCTCGCGGCCGGTCTGTGGATGGCACCCGGCGGCATCATGATGATGATCGTCTCCCCGTTCGGCGGGAAGCTCACCGACGCCAAGGGACCGAAGTTCACGCTGATCTGCGGTGTCCTCGTCATCGCACTCGGCTACGGCCTGTCACTGGCCCTCATGGGTACGCCCTGGGGTCTCATGCTGGTCGGCATGGTCATCAACAGCGGCGTCGGCCTCGCCTACGGTTCGATGCCGGCGCTGATCATGAGCTCGGTCCCGCTCTCCGAGACGGCGGCCGCCAACGGCTTCAACACGCTGATGCGCTCCCTCGGCACCTCGGTCGGCGCGGCGGCGGTCGGTGTCATCCTCGCCCAGATGACGACGACCACCGCCGGTTACACCTTCACCTCCGAGAACGGCTTCCGCACCGGCCTGATCATCGGCGGCGCCGTCGCCCTGGTGGCCGCCGCCGTCACGGCCGCGATCCCCGCGGCCCGCGCCGCCGTCGGCGGCGACAAGGCCGATCCCGTGGCCGCCCAGGAGCCGGCCCCGGCCGCGCCCTGAGGTCCCCGTCGTACCCGCGGCGGTTCCGGCGGTCACCGACCGCTCGAACCGCCGCTTCCCGCCGTACGCCGGAACACGCGGGGCGTACGGCGGGATCCACGGCCCGGGGCATCGCGCACCCCGCGGTCCTGGAACGCGGAACACCCGAAATCCTGAAGTCTGGAGCACCCCCGCTCCCGGGCCCGGAGCAACCGGAGTCGCGCACCCGCCGCGCTCCGGATGCCACGCACCCGGCGTAAGCCGAGGCCACGGGACGGGCCGCCCTCCATTCCTGTCGCCCGAGTGGCTACGGACGCACGGAACCTCCCGCTCCGGGAACCGTCCGCCGCGCCGCCGTCGCCACCGGACGGTCGGCGCGCGCCGGTTCGTCGGCCATCGTCGACCTGCCGAGATAGGTGAGCGGTCCGGGGTCCTCGACGGGGAGCTCGTGGAAGCCGAGCCGGTCGTAGAACGCCCGGGCGGCCTTGTTGGCCGTGACCATGCCCAGGTGGACGGCCGGCACCCCGCGGTCGCGCAGGGCGGTCAGGAAGGTGTTCATCAACGCCCTCCCGTGGCCGCGCCGTTGAAATTCCGGCAGCAGATCGATGTGCAAGTGCGCGGGAAAGTCAGCGAGTTCGGGCAGGAGCATGCGCTCGGGGCGGTGCAGCAGTCCGACCATCTCCTCACTGGGTGAGCGGGGCGGTGCCGTCGGCGCGGGATAGCGCCCCGCGACGCGCGGGATCCAGGTGTCGCGGAACCGCGTGACGAACTCCGCGGTGTCCCCGGTGCCGACGACATAGCCGACCGCCCGGCCGCTCCCGTCGTCCAGGACGAAGGCCAGTCCGGGTTCCAGATGGCAGTAGGGCGCGGCGAAGAGCGTCGGCATCAGCTCCTCGTCGGGATACCGGGCACGTGAATCGCCTCCCTCGTCCGCGGTGCTCACACACACGTCGGCGACGGCGGCCCGGTCGGCGGGCCGGTAGGCGCGAATGATCGGCAATGGGTCCATGAGCGGCATCCTGACGCCTTGGGAGCGCTCCCACAAGATGTCGGGCACGGCCCTTCTCCGACGGGAGCCGCCGGATGCCGTCCTGTCAGGAACCGGGCGGCGGGGAACCTCTGCCGGGTCAGGCCGCCGTCCGTCACCGTTTCAGCGGTGCGACCCGACCGTGTTCCCGTGTCCGCCCGATCGCGCGGAGCGCGCTCCGCGGACGGTGAGGCGGCGGGGATCCGGGCACCCCCGCGTGCATGCTGGAGCCCCTGATCATGATGCGGAAGCGGGGAAACGTGGCAGCGTGAGGACAGTGAAACCGCCTGACCGGAAGGGGATCCTGGACCGGTTCGCGGCATCCGACCCCGGCCTGTTGCGCCTGATGGCCGGACTGCGGACCGTGGGCGCCATCGCCCTCACCCTCGCCGTCCTCGGCCTGCTGGGAGTCGCCGTCGACCACCTGGTGACGGGCGCGACGGCCGCGATGGTCGCCACGTTCGCCGTCAAGGAGAAGCAACGCCGGGACCAGGCCGTCACGCTGGCCATCGGCCTGCCCGTGGCGATCACGGCGATGTCGTTGGCCGCGCTGCTGAGCGACAACCTCGTCGCGGGCGACCTGTGCTTCATCGCGCTCATCTTCGGCGCGGTCTACAGCCGCCGGTACGGTGACCGCGGCACGGCGCTCGGGCTGATCGGGTTCCAGCTCTACTTCATGTCCCTGTTCGTCGGAGTCACTCCCTCCGCCCTTCCCGGACTGTGCGCCATCCTGGTGGTCGCCTTCGCCTGCAGCGCGGTGGTGCGCTTCTGTGTGGTCGTCGAGACGCCCGAGCGGGTCCTCCGACGTCTGCGCAAGGCGTTCCGGGCTCGGGTCGCCCAGTTGGTGTCCGCCCAGATCGACCTGCTCGACGCCGACCCCGACGGGGTCGAGAAGCCCCTGGCCGACGTACGGCTGCACACCGCGCGGCTGCACGGGAGCGCGATGATGATCCAGAACCGGCTGGACGAGGGCACCAGCGACAGCAGGGCCGCGTCGCTGCTCCAACGACGGATCGCCGATGCCGAGATCGCCGCCGAGCGGCTGAGCATCCTGATCCTCACCGCGCGCAGCGCCGAGCGCGCCGACACGCTCGCCCTGCACCTGCCGCACGCGCCGTTGCCCGCGCCCGGCGACGAGCTCCGGGCGCGGGACGACATCATCACGATGCTGCGCCGGGACCTCGACGCGCTGCGGCTGCTGGTCGCCCGGCCGAGTTCCGGCGAGCAGGGCACGGGGGTCGCGCAGTTGCGCAACCGGCTGCTCGGCTACCGGGACGAGGAGAACCTGCCCCGCGCACCGGTGGCCGTGCAGGACGTCTTCCGTGGCATCGGGGAGGCGGCCCGCTCCGTCCTCGGGCTGCGGCTGGCGCTCGACGGGCCCGAGGACGAGTCCGACGACTCCCCCGAGACGACCCGCTCCCGCGAGGAACTCGACGCGGAGGACGTCGCCATCGCCGAGGAGGAGGAGAACGACCAGTCGGACCCCCGAGGGCTGGAACGGCCCACGACCAGGGCGGCGGTACAGGTCTCGGTGGGGTCGACGCTGGCCATAGTCGGCGGGGAGCTGCTCTCCCCGCAGCGGTGGTACTGGGCCGTGCTGACCTGCTGGGTCGTCTTCCTGAACACCTCGTCGACCGGGGAGATCCTGGTCAAGGGCTATCGCCGGCTGCTGGGCACGGTCCTCGGCGTCATCGCGGGTGTCGTCCTGGCGGGTGTGGTCGGCGACCACACCTGGACCGCGTTCGCGCTGGTGCTGGTGTTCATCTTCGCCATGTACTTCACCGCCCCGCTGTCGTATGTCCTGATGTCCTTCTTCGTCACGGCGATGCTGGGCCTGCTGTACACCGTGCTCAACACCTACAGCACGGCGGTGCTCGTCCTGCGGATCGAGGAGACCGCCCTCGGCGCGGCCTGCGGGATGGTCGCCGCCGCCCTGGTCCTCCCGGTGCCCACCGACCACCGCACGGACGAGCTGCTCGCCACCGTGCTCGTCCGGCTCGGGGAGGTCAGCGGCGCCGCGGTGGAGCAGCTGAGCGGCGGGATCGCCCTCGACCTCCTGGACAAGGCCCGGGATCTGGACATCGCGCTGGACGAACTGAGGTCGTCGACCAAACCGCTGACCCATCCGATCACGCCCTGGCGGGCCCGTCGGCGGACCGCGCGCTATGTCGTGGCCCTGCTGGAGACGTGTGCCTATCACGCGCGGTCGCTGGCCGCGACGGCGGAACTCCTGCCGTACAGCAGGACGGTCGGCGCGGATCCCCGGCTCAAGCTGGCGGGGCGCCGGATCAGCCACAACATCGAGGTCCTCGTCGCGCGGGTCGAGGAGGACGCCGGCGACGGCGTCGCGGAGACCGGTGCGAGCCTGGCCTCCATGCTGGAGTCGCGGACGCCGGACTCGCCACGCCACGACCGCGTCACGGGCCGGGTCCTGCGGCACTTGCAGCGGCTGGACGAAGGAGTGATCGGTCTGGCCCGCCCGTTGGGGGTACGGGTCGCCGCGTCCGGCGGCACTGCGTCGCAGAGCGTGGCGCCCGGAGCTTGAGCCGTGCGAACCGCCGGAACCCGGGGGCTTCGGGCCGCACTTCAGGAGTGGTCGCGCGTCACTCGTCACCGACCGCGGGGGCCGTGGGCACCGGCTTCGTGGAGAGGACCTCGCGGGCCTGCTCCGCGGCGCGGGCGAGGCTCTCGCTGACGAAGTCGAGGAAGCGGGCGATGTTCTCCATACGGACGGCGGCCGGGGTGCCGGGGCCGAGGACGCCGACGCCCTGCCGGGCGATCTCGACCTGCTCGGTGAGGGAACGGACGCTGGCGAGCATCGTCTGGTACCAGAGGTCGTCGTCGACGACGTAGCGCTCGCGGCGGCGCTCGTCGCGTTCCCTGCGGACGAGGGTCTGACTCTCCAGGAAGGCGATCGACTTGGAGATGGTCGCCGGGCTGACCTGGAGGCGCTGGACGAGTTCGGACGCCGTCAGGCTGCCGGCATCGGTGGTGAGGAGGCAGACCATCACCCGCGACATCATCCTGGGCAGACCCGCCTGCATCATGACGGCGGTGAACAGCTCCTCGTACTCCCGGACTGCCTCGGGATCGCGTCCGTGCGGCTGGGGAACCGGTTCCGGGCCCTGGGGCGAGGCGGGCCCGCGCCGGTGGGCGCGCCGTTCCGTGGCGCGATGGGCCGACTCCGCCCGATAGCCGGCGGGGCCGCCGTTCCGCATGACCTCGCGCGTGATCGTCGAGGTCGGGCGTTCCAGGCCTCGGGCGATCTCCGCGTAGGCGAGGCCGTCGGCCAGCCCCAGCGCGATCCGCTGCCGCTCCTGCTGAGTGAGCCTGCCTCCCGGCATCACGGTCTCCTTCGCGTTCCGTGGGGCCGCGAGCATAGCGTTCACGTTCAGTCCATTGCAACAAACCTGCCCTTCGTCGTTGCATTGCACTCAGAGCCATTGCAACACTTGCACGCAACTGGCCTGCGATTAAAGGGATTTCGCGCAACAAGCCTGTTGCTAGACCTTCGAACGCAACGTAGCTTTTCCGTTGTCAGAAACAACGACTCGCAAGGAGAGCACGATGCAGAAGTTCGACACCACCGCCCCGATCACCGCCGTCGTCCGCATCCCCGCCGGGCGCCTCCAGTGCATCGCCGCCGACCGGACCGACACCACGGTCGAGATCCTGCCGGCGGACGCCTCGAAGAGCCGCGACGTGAAGGCGGCGGAGCAGACCACGGTCGAATTCGCCGACGGCGTCCTGCGGATCGAGGCCCCGTCGAAGAACCAGCTCCTCGGCCCGTCCGGATCCGTCGAGGTGACGGTCAAACTGCCCTCCGGTTCCCGGGTCGAGGCGAAGACCGCCGGCACCGAGTTCCGGGCGGTCGGCCGCCTCGGTGACGTCGCCTTCGACGGCGCGTACCGCCAGATCAAGATCGACGAGGCGGCGGGCGTCCAGCTCACCGCGGTCGACGGCGACGTCGAGATCGGCCGGCTGGGCGGCCCCGCGGAGATCAGCACCGCGAGGGGCGACATCCGGATCTCCGAGGCCGTGCGCGGCACGGTCGTGCTCCGCACCCAGGCCGGCGACATCTCGGTCGGCGCCGCGGTCGGCGTCTCGGCCACCCTGGACGCCGGAACCGACCTCGGCCGCGTCACCAACTCCCTCAAGAACGACGGCACCCCCGGACTCGAGATCCGCGCCACGACCTCCCTCGGCGACATCACGGCCCGCAGCCTCTGAAGGAACAGGAACAGATGCGGGACCGAGGCCGGCGTCCGGGACCTCGGCCTCGGCCGAGGTCCGAGGTCCCGCCGGGCCACTGAGCGCGCCCCTCCGCACGGCGAGGGGGCGCGCTCAGCCCACGTTCCGCTCAGCCCACGTTCCGCTCAGCCCACGTTCCGCTCGGTCCGCGTTCGGCTCGGTCCGCGCCTTCCGCTCAGCCGACGTTCCAGAGGAACCGGTGCGTGTGGATCCCGAAGTAGGGGAACGACTGCACCTGCCGGACGCCTTCGATCGGACGTACGACGTCGTTGACGAAGTCCAGCAGGTCCCGCGGGCCGGGGCAGACGACCTCGGCGAACAGGTCGAAGCCGCCCGAGGTCAGCACCGAGTAGACGACCTCGGCGCGTTCGGCCAGCGCGTCGGCGACCACCCGCGGATCGCCGTCCACGCCGATGCCGAGCAACGCCATCGCCTGCCCGCCCATGCCCATCGGGTCGGTGACTCCGACCACCTGGACCGCCTGCGAGTCGAGCAGTCGCTGCAGGCGCTGGCGGGCCGCGGACGCGGACAGCCCGACCCTGGGACCGAGTTCGGCATAGGCGATACGGCCGTCGATCTGCAGTTCACGCAGGATGGCCCGGTCGATCTCGTCCACGCTGTTCCTCTCCGGCTGACGCGGTCCCAGATTATCGGTGCCGTTCAGCCGTTCAGCCGACGAGTTCGGCCAGGGCGGCGGCGAAGACGTCGGTGTGCCGGTCCACGTCCGCCTCGGTCGTCGCCGGGCACATGAGCGCCATGTTGTGGAACGGGGTCAGCAGGATGCCCCGGTTCGCGAGGTACAGGTGGAGGAAGTCCTCCAGCTCGGTGTCGGCCGCCGCGGCCGATTCCGTTCCGGTGCGCGGGGCGGGATCGGCGAACCGGTATTCCGTACGGGCTCCGAGCCGGCTCACCGACCACGGCAGCCCCCATGCGTCGATGCCCGCCCGCACCCCGGTCTCGAAGCGTTCGGAGAGCTTCGCCATCGCGTCGAAGGCGGCGTCGGTGAGGACGTGTTCCAGGGTGGCGCGCGTCGCCGCCGTGGAGAGGGCGTTCCCGGCGAGGGTGCCGCCGACGCCTCCCATGTCGACCAGGTCCAGATCGGCGCGGCCGAGCAGCTGGTCGGCGAGTTCGGCCGAGAGCCCGTACGCCCCGGCCGGGATGCCTCCGCCGATCGCCTTGCCGATGGTGAGCATGTCCGGCTCCAGGCTCCACGCGGCGGTGCAGCCGCCGGGGCCGGCGGAGAAGGTGTGCGTCTCGTCGTTGATGAGCAGGGTTCCGTACTGACGCGTCAGGGTGCGGACGCCCTCCAGGTAGCCCGGCTCGGGCAGCACGATGCCGATGTTGGTGAGCGCGGGCTCCATGAGGACGGCGGCGACGTCTCCGTGCGCGAGTTCGCGCTCCAGCTGCGCCAGGTCGTTGAACTCGGCCACGCGGCTGGTGAGGGTGACGTCGCAGGGGGCACCGACGTTCCCGGGACGGGCGGTGCCGTGTCCGTCCGGGCCGACCACGATCAGCGACTCGTCGACGCTGCCGTGGTAGCTGTAGCTGTTCACCAGGATCTTCGGGCGTCCGGTGACCGCCCGCGCCAGCCGGATGGACCAGCGGTTGGCGTCGGTCGCGGTGAGGGAGAAGCTCCAGCGCGCGAGCCCGAAGCGGCGGGTCAGTTCGGCTCCGACCCACTCCGCGTCCTCGGTGGGGAGCATCGCGGTCGCGCCGCCGCTCTCGGCGAAGCGGGTCCGCACCGCCGCGGCCACGACCTCGGGCGAGTGACCCGCCATCGCACCCGTGTCGCCCAGGCAGAAGTCGATGTACTCGTGCCCGTCGATGTCGGTGACCCGGGCACCACGGGCGGTGTCGAGATAGCGGGGGAAGGCCCCCGCGGTCTTGTTCATCCAGGTCATCGGGACCCTGCCGAACAAGTGGTCGGCCCTCTCGTACGCGGCTCTGGACCGCGGGTTGCGGCCCTCGGCCTCGGCACTCTCACGGGCCAGGAGCTGCTGCAGGCGCGTGCGGTCCATCGCGGACTCCTCGGTCGGTAAACGGATTCGGTCATCGTACGAACGAATTCGCAGTTTGAACAAGACAGAGCGATCGATTCAGTTGTCGCCACAGCTGATTCCACCGCATGGACGCGTGATGCGACGACGCCACCTCACCGGTCCGAACCCGTGTCAGATGCATCACAACCGGTCGGAATGAGTCGACAAGCGATCTCCTTCGTATCTGTGGATCAGCGCGGAGTCGCCACACGAACCAGCGCGCGGTCGCCCGGGCGCGACCGGCGACAAGGAACATCGAGGGAGCAGGGCATGGCGGGAACCACGGAGGCGTCGACGGACGCGGGACGGAGCCGGACCGAGGTCGTCGCGTCGGGCGAAGGGGCCGTGTTCGTGGACGAGAGCGGGCGGCGGCGCTCCTGGGTCCGGGGCATGGGCTGGCTCGTGACGGTCTCGTGCGTCTGTTTCGCCACGGCTCTGACGGCCCTGGTCAGCGGAGGCGACGCGGCCGCGCCCTGGCTGTCCCTGCCGGACCGGGCGCACAAGGCGCACGGTGGCTCCTCGGCGGTCGGTCCCGCGCCGGGTGCCGACCGGCCGGCCCCGCGCACCCCCTCCCCGTCGCCCACGACGGGGGCGGCCGCCTCGACGGACCCGCGCGAGCTGCCCGACGGACGAGCGGAGTTCCCGACGGACGAACCCGCCGCCGGTCGAAGCGTCGGCGCCACGGGAGCAGGGGACGGGAAGCGGCCGCGGCACCGCGACGAGCCCTCGTCCCCCGCGCCCGCTCCCTCGGCGAGCGGCCGGGCCGGGGCGACGCCCTCGCACACCACGCCCGCCGCCCCGGCGGGTGAGGCCTCCGGGACACCGTCCGCCACACCGAGCGTGACGGCCGGGGAGACGCCGGAGCCGACCGCTCCGGACCCGAGTGACGGGGCGACCGCAGGAGCGCTGTCGGCGCGCGTCCCGATCGCGCTCCTGCCCGTCCCCGCCTGACGCGACGCGGCCTGCCCGTCTCGGCCCGGCGCGCGGGACCGGTCCCGGGACCCGTCCCGATACCTGCCGGGCACGGGCCCGGGTCCGTTCGTGGCGGACGCCTCACTCGGTTCTGAAGGGATGGGGACCCCGTATCCCGGGACAGCTCCCGCGATGGACAGGTCCTAGTAGACGAGGAAGCGGAATCGCCCGCCGCGGAAGATGTAGCCGGCGTAGAGGCCCGCGGCCGCTGCCACGGCCGATCCCAGCAGGAACGCCCCGAACTCCCCGTCGGAGAGGCGGGCCAGGGCGACGTACCCGCTGACGACGGCCACCACGGTCCAGAATCCGCCGTACAGGGTGCGGGACAGGATCTCGCGCCCCCCGAGCGGCGGCGCGGAGGACGGCATCGCCGGACGAGTCCCCGGGGGGAACGTCGGCGGAGCCGACGGCCGCGGTGGGACGGCCGTGGCCGGATAGCCCAACTGCGCGTAGAGGTCGGGCTTCGGACGGTGTTTCGTGCGGCGTCCGCACCCGACGCACCGCAGACCCGGCTGATGCCGGTGACGCTGGGCGCACCCCGGATCCAGACAGGTCAGTTGGCCGGGCCGCGCCTCCGCGAACCCGTCGACCGGTTGTTCCACGTTCCCTCCCCTGGTCACGGCCGCCGGAGCGTACGGCCGTCATGGGCAGAGGGCTTCGCGCCGGGCCGCGATGCGTGAAGTCTCCTCACGGGAGATCCCCACCGCAGCGCATGACGGGGAAGGAACGTGAAACGACCGAGCCGGAGCGAACGTGACGGTTCTCCTGCCGGGAGTCGCCCGGCGGGTGTTCGCACCACCGGTCCCGCGCGCGAGCCGGTTACCGGGAGTCCTCCGGAGCCCAGACCCGGCCCGCGTAGTCCAGGAAGTTCGTTCCGAGGATCTTCTCGATGCGGCCGGAGGAGTATCCGCGCTGCTCCAGGAGACGCACCAGTTCCCGGAACTGGTCCACCCCGCGCAGGTCGAGGACGAACGGAAACGTGTCGTCACGCTCCCCCGCCGCCCCGACTCCGGCCTCGCGCCGCAGGGCCACGTGCTCGGCGAGATGCGCGCGGTAGGCGTCCAGGTCGTCGATGGACGTCACGGTTCCGTCGGTGCCGATGCCGACGTGGTCCTCGCCGCACACGTTGACCGCGTGGACGATGTGCTCGACGACGTCCGCGGCCGTCGCGTGCCCCGACAGGTTCAGGAAGGGCATGAAGTAGATGCCCACGAAGCCACCGCGCGAGGCCACCAGGCGCAGTTCCTCGTCCGTCTTGTTGCGGGGGAGGTCGGCCAGTGCCCGGCATCCCGTGTGGTTGATCGAGACCGGGCGCCGGGCCGTCCTCGCGGCGTCCAGGCAGGTGCGCTCCCCGCTGTGCGAGAGGTCGACCATGAGGTGGTGCTCGTCGAGGGCCTCCACGACGCTCCGGCCGAAGTCGGTCAGTCCCCCGTTGGCGGGCGCCATCGAGCCGTCGCCGATGTGGTTGGCCTGGTTGTACGTGAGCTGGACGACCCGCACGCCCAGGTCGGCGAAGGTCCCGACGCGTCCGATGTCGTCACCGACGGCGACGGCGTTCTGGAAGCCGTAGACGACCCCGATCCGGCCCTCCCGCCTGGCCCGGTGGATGTCGGCGACCGTGCGGACCTTGAGGAGGTCGGCCGCGTTGTCCCGGATGATCCCGTCCCAGACCTCGATCTCGTGCAGCGTGTGCTCGTACGGATCCAGGTCGCCCATCGTGTAGCCGAGCGTGATGTTGACGGCGGTCAGGCCCGAGGCGTGGGCGTCGGCCAGGGTGCGGGCGTCGATGGTCATCTGCTCGCTGGTGGGGTTGAGCTGCGCCGCGGCCTCCGCCGACTGCGGGGCGTTCGGATTGTCGAGCTGCCCGAGCGCGTTGACGATCAGGGGGAGGGCGGTCATCGGGTCTCCTCGGCGGGGCGGGTCGGGGCGGCCTCCGCGGCCTCGGGGGTCGGGACGCGTCCGGGCCGTTCGGCGCCGGGGGCGGTCAGGTCGTAGTCCCGGCGCTCGAAGCGGCGGCCGCGCTTGACGGTGAGCGTGACGCTGCGCAGCCGCTCGATGTCCCGCAGCGGGTCCTCCTCCAGGACGACGAAGTTGGCGAGCTTGCCCGCCTCGACGCTTCCCATGACGTCCTCGGCACCGGCGCTCCGGGCGCCGATCAGCGTGGCCGAGCGCAGCGCCTGTTCGGGGGACATCCCGCAGCGGCGCACGAGGAAGGACAGTTCCTCGAACAGGGCGGGGAAGGGGGCCTCCGGGTCGGTCTCGTAGTCCGTGCCGGTCGCGATGTCCACGCCGGCCCGGTGCGCCTGGGCGGTGAGCGCCGCGGAGAGTCCGGTGTTGGCCTCCGCCCGCGCCGCGTCCTCGGGACCCTCGCCCGCCAGTGCCTCGCTCGCCCACATGCTCGCGGTCGCGTCGAGAACCGTGCCCCGCCGCCGCATCAGGGCGAAGAGTTCCTCGATCCGCGGGTCGTCCCCGGCGTCGAAGCGCTCGTACGCGACCGGCGGCTTGTTCTTGTAGGTCGTGAGGGGTGCGTCCGTGCCCTCGAAGGCGAGCAGGGTGACGTGCGAGACGCTGTCCGCGCCGGCCGCCACGATCTGGCCGGGCGTGGCCGGGAAGACGGTGGCGTGCGCCCAGACGGGGATGCCCTGGCGGTGCGCCTCCGCGGTGATCGCGGCGACGGTGGTGTGGTCGAGGTCCGCGTACACCTTGATCGCGGCGGCGTGGGTTCCGCGCGCCATCGCGACGGCCAGGCGCAGGTCCGTGTCCTCGGTGATCGCCTGCATCCACGGCACGGCGCCCGGGGTCTCGCCCCGGGACACCTGATGGGTGCGCGGATCGTCGAAGAAGCCGGGGCCGGCCATCAGCGCGGCGTAGCGGATGTCGGGGCCGGGGATCTCGCCGACGAGCGTGGCCCGCGCCAGATCGCCCACCTGGCGCAGGTCGTCGGCCATGTCCCGGATGGCGGTGACCCCGCTGTAGAGGAGCCGGCGCAGCACCGCCTCGGCGACGGGCCGGTCGGGCGGCGTGGCGATGTGCTGGTGGGCGTCGATCAGACCGGGGACGACGAAGCGGCCGTCGAGATCGAAGACCTGGGCGCCCTCGGGCAGCTCCCGGGCGATGACGGCGTCGTCCCCGACGGCGCGGATCACCGGTCCGTCGGTCACGACCGACGTGGAGCGCCGGGCCGGCCGTCCGGTCCCGTCGAACAGGGTCGCGCCGCGGTACACGGCGACGGTTCCCTTCACCGTCGGCGCGTGCGGGGCCGGTGCGCCCGAAGCCTCGTCCGTCATCTTCACCTCAGTCGTAGCTCTGCCTGATGCTGTTGTTACGCTGTACGTAACAGACGTATCGTCTCTTGAAACATGCGCTACCGTACGCTCGCATCTCGCGACGACACAAGGAGGGTCCGGAAGTGCCCGCAGCACCGCGTACCGCCGTGGACAAGGCCCTGGACCTGGTCGAGGCCGTCGCCCGCGCGCCCCGGCCGCCGCGCCTGACCGACCTGGCCGAGGAGGTCGGACTGCACCGTGCGACCGCCTACCGGGTTCTCGTCGAACTGGTCCGGCGCGGCTGGGTCCTGCGGGCCGGTGACCGCTACCTGCCCGGCACTGCGGTCCTGCGGCTGTCGTCCTCGGCGGCCAGGAACTCCCTCGGGGCGCTCGCCCGGCCGGTTCTCGAGGCGCTGTCCGAGCGCACCGGCATGATGGTGAACCTTCAGGTGCCGGAGGCCGACCGCTCCCGCGTGATCGACGCCGTGCGCCCTGACCGGCTGGCGATGATCAGCCGTCTGACCGGCGAGACCCTGCCCGTCCACCGGTTCGCCGGGCCGCTCGCCCTCGTCGCCGCGCTCGCCCCGGCCGACCGGCTCCCCTACCTGCGCGCCGCGGAGGAGAGCGGGCACCCGCTGACCGGACCCGACGGGCTGCTGGCCGACGTCGAGCGCGCCGAGCGGTCCGGATTCGCGGTCGAGTACGGGCGCAACGAACAGCCGGTCGCCTCGCTCGCCCGCGCCGTCGTCACGCGTGAGGGCACGCCCGTCTGCGCCCTCACCCTGGTCGGTCTCGGCGCGGAGTTCGACGAGGCACGGCTTCCCGTCCTGCGGGAACGGCTGCGCGAGGCGACGGACGAGCTGGCCCGGATCCTCTCCGGCCCGGCGGCGCCCGGGACGCCGGAACCGGCCGCGCCCGACTCCACGCCCCTCACCCCCTCCCCGTCCACCTCCACCGAAGGCCCGGCATGAGCGAGATCCTCTTCCTCGACGGGTCGCGGACCCGTGCCGCGCTCGATCCGCACCGTCTCCTGGACGCCGTCGCGACGGCCCTGGTGGCCATCGGCCGTGACGAGGTCTCCGCGCCGCCGCGGATCGCGGCCCACGCTCCCGGCGGCCTCCTCGGCGCCATGCCCGGCCACGTCCCCGGTCTCGGGCTCGCCGCCAAGCTCGTCTCGGTGTTCGCCGACCCGAAGCAGGCCGGGCGCAGCAGTCACCGGGGCGTCGTCGCGCTCTTCGACGCGGCGGACGGGCGCCCGCTGGCCCTGATGGACGCCGAGCCCCTCACCGAGGTGCGCACCGCGGCGGCCGCCACGCTGAGCGCCCGGGCGCTGGCGCGTCCGGACTCCGCCACGGTCGCCGTCGTCGGAACCGGCGCCCAGGCGCGGGCCCAGATCGCGCTGCTCGCGGTCCTGGATCCCGGGACCCCCGTCCTCGTCGCGGGGCGCGATCCGGAGCGCGCCAAGAGCGCCGCCGCGCTCCACCCAACGGGCCGGGCCGCACACGGCGTCGAGGACGCGGTGCGCGGGGCCGGCACCGTGTTCTGCTGCACCGGCGCCGAGCGTCCGGTGATCCGTCGCGCCTGGCTCGCTCCCGGCACCCACCTCAGCTCGGTGGGCGGCTCCCACGGGCCGGAGCTGGACGCCGACACCATCCGGGACGCCACCCTCTTCACGGAATGGCCGGGTGCCGCCACGACCCGACCGCCCTCCGGCGCCCATGAGTTGCAGGACCTCCCGCCCGAGCGGTCCGTGACGCTCCTCGGACGGGTTCTGAGCGGCGACCACCCCGGACGGCGCGACGACGACGAACTCACCCTCTTCAAGTCCACCGGGCACGCCGCCCTGGACGTCGCGGCCGCCCACGTCGCCCACGCCGTCGCCCGGGAGAGGGACTGGGGCACCCGGATCGCCCTGTGAGCGGGGCCGCGATCCGGCGGCGACCTCGTGAGCTGTGGACTTTCCCCCGAGGGTTCGGCCATGCTGAAGGGAGCTTCCGCCCGGACGCGCACGGTCTCGGAGCCGACGGACGAGAACCGCGTCCCCGGGGCCCCGCGACGGCGAATCCACCGGGGGGTGGCACCCGGTGCGGCGAGGACCGGTCGAAAGACCTCGCCGGTTCCCGGCAGGTCGGGCCCGCCCGGAACCCGACGCGGAGGGAGGCCGGCGCCACCATGAGGCTGACGGCACCGGACGGTTTCGATGTGCGGGAACGACTGGGCAGCGCGTTGTTCGCTCGGGTCGCGGGCCCGGACGGGCCGAAGAACCGCGCGCGCATCCACGGCACGCCAGGGCCCCGCTGGTTCGGCCCGGACCGCCCCGTCCGCAGGGTGCACGGGGACGCGTCGATGTTCATCGGCGGGCTCTCCGCACTCCTGCTCCAGTCGCTCCACCCCCTCGCCATGGCCGCCGTGTCGGCCCACTCCGGCTTCCGCGGGGACCCGTGGGGAAGGCTCCAGCGCACGAGCACCTTCCTCGCGGTGACGACGTACGGGACGGCGGAGAGCGCCCAGGAGGCCTGTGAGCGGGTACGGGCGGTCCATGAGCGGGTGCGCGGGGTGACGTCGGACGGAACGGCGTATCACGCGGCGGATCCGCATCTCCTCGGCTGGGTCCATGTCGCGGAGATCGACAGTTTCCTGCACGCCCATCAGCGGTACGGCGCGCGTCCGCTGTCCGACGCCGACTGCGACGCGTACGTGGCGGACACGGCCCGCGTCGCCACCGCGCTCGGCGTGCCGGACCCGCCGACCGACCGTGCCGGGCTCAGGGAGCGGCTGACCGCGTACCGCAGCGAGACGCGGTCGACTCCGGAGGCCCGCGAGGCTGCGCGGTTCCTCCTGCTGAACCCGCCGGTGCCGTTCGTCGCCCGCCTGCCGTACGGGGTGCTCGCCGCGAACGCCGTGTCCCTGCTGCCCGACTGGGCCGCGGCCGAACTGGGTCTGCCCCGGCCGCAGTTGGTGGACAGCGTGTGTGTACGTCCGCTCGGCCGCGCGTTCACCTCGGCCGTGCGCTGGGCGCTGGCGCCCTCGCGCGCGCGAACCGGCGCGCCGATCGCGTGACCGGGACCGTCCGCCGGAACGCGCCCGCGCTCCCCTCCCCGGGTCCGCGCCGAGATCCCCTCGCCCGAGTGCAGCCGCTTCCCGTACGCCTCGGTCGGCGGCGACACGGGGAACGGCGTCCGAACGGGTGACGTCAGCGCCGAAGGACGCGCGGGAGGCCACCCCGGCGGCGGTCCGGCGCCGAGCACCCGGTCGGCGACAGCACCTCGGGGGAAGCCGCAGGGAAGGACGGCACGGAAGAAAGCGGCACGGGAGGAACGTGGCGGGACGGCGTCGTGAGGACGGACCCGTCCACCCGCATCCGCCGGGCGCGCTCGTGCCGAAGCAGCAGTGAGCCCGACGGACCGGACGGTCCCGGACGGCTCCGGAATCGAGGCGAGTACCCGTCATGAACTGCCGCCGCCGTACGCCGGGCCCGGCCACCCGTGCCCCGGTCGCCCTCGCCGACGGTCCCACGTCCACCGTCTCCCCGGGGGCCGCCCCGTGGAGGTGACGGACCGGCCCGAGGCGGTGCCCGCCGACGTCGGGGTGACCACCGGCTTCCTGGCACGGAAGCTCGGGGTGTCGCCCACGACCCTGCGCTCCTGGGACCGGCGCTACGGGCTCGGGCCCGCGGTGCGCGAGGACGGCCACCATCGCCGGTGGTCCCCCGACGACGTCGCGATGGTCCAGGACATGTGCCGGCTGACCGCCGCCGGGCTGCCTCCCGCCGAGGCCGCCCGCGTCGCGAAGGACGCGGCCCGCGGCCCCGGTGGTGCGGCGTCCCCCCTCGCCGTCCGGACCCGGCACGGCCTCCGGACGGCGGAGCGGACGCCGACGGCCCCGCACCCGCTGACGCCGGAGTCGCGTCCGGACGGCACCGGACCACCACCGGGTGATGTGCGCCAGGACTGCCGGGGGCTGGCGCACGCCGCCGTCCGCCTGGACGCCCCGGCCGTGCAGGAACTCCTGACGGCCGCGGTGCGGACCTACGGCCTGCCCAGGGCGTGGGAGGACGTCATGGTGCCCGCCCTGCGGGCGGTGGGCCGCAAGTGGGAGTCCTCGGGCGACCGTTACGTCGAGGTCGAGCACCTCCTGTCCTGGCACGTGACCGCCACGCTGCGGCATGTCTCCGTGTCCGCGGCGGGACGCGGACACGACGCCGGCGCGGCGCCCGTGCTGCTGGCCTGTCTGCCGGACGAGATGCACACCCTGCCCCTCGAGGCACTCCACGCCGTGCTGGCCGAACGGGGGGTGCCCGTCCTGACGCTGGGTGGCGCCGTTCCGTCCGAAGCGCTCGAGACGGCGGTACGGCGCGTCGGCCCTTCGGCGGTGGTCCTGTGGTCGCAGTCGTGGTCCACCGCGAACCTTCCGCTCGCCCGCCACATCGCCTCGACGCGCTGGGGAGTACGGGGGGCGCGAACCCGGAGCCGGGTCCTGCTGGGCGGCCCCGGCTGGGCCGGCCGCTCGGGACCGGGCCTGCTCCGTCCGCACGATCTGGGCGAAGCGCTCCGCATGATCACCGCGCCGCCGGAGCAGCCCGGCGCCCCGCCCGTCGGGTGACGCGCGCACGCCGACGCGAGGGTGGGCGCGGACGTCCGTCCGCGCCCGCTTCCCCGTCGTCTACGACCGCAGGAAGGCGGCCAGTCCCTCCAGCAGCCGGTCGACGTCACTCTCGTCGTTGTACGGCGAGAGACCGACGCGCAGGCCTCCGGTGTCACCGAGACCGAGGTGCCGGGACGCCTCCAGCGCGTAGAACGATCCGGCGGGCGCGTGCACCCCTCGGTCCACCAGGAACGGATACGCGTCGGCCGCCTCCCGGTGATCGAACGTCAGCAGCAGGGTGGGCGTGCGCTCGGCCGCCCGGGAGCGGACGGTGACGCCGGGCAGCTCCGCCAGCCCGGCCTCCAGCCGCTCCCGCAGTGCTCCCTCGTGCTGTTCGATCGCCGCGAACGCGGACCGCAGACGGTCCCTGCGCCCGCCCGTCGTGACGGTGGCGAGCTCCGCGAGGACGTCGATCGCGGCGGTGGTGCCCGCGAGCAACTCGTAGGGCAGCGTTCCCCGTTCGAAGCGCTCGGGGACCACGTCGGTGGACGGCAGCAGCTTGTCCGGGCGCAGCCGCTCCAGCAGTTCCGGGGAAGCGGTCAGGACACCGTGGTGCGGGCCGAGGAACTTGTAGGGCGAGCACACGAACAGGTCGGCACCGAGCCGCGCGACATCCACGAAGGCGTGGGCCGCGTAGTGCACGCCGTCCACGTGGAGCAGGGCCCGCGAGTGTTGCCTGACCAGACGGGAGATCTCGGGGAGGTCGGGAACCGTCCCGATCAGGTTCGAGGCGGCGGTGACCGCGACCAGCCGGGTGCGCTCGGTCAGCAGGCCGCCCACCGCCTCGGCCGGCAGCTCACCCGTCACCGGATCGAAGTCCGCCCAGCGCACCAGGGCACCGGCGCGTTCCGCCGCCTGGAGCCAGGGGCGGATGTTCGCGTCGTGGTCGAGCCGGCTGACGACCACCTCGTCACCCGGGGCCCAGTCCTTCGCGAGCGCGTCCGCGAAGTCGTACGTGAGCTGGGTGGCACTGCGTCCGAAGACGACCCCGGAGGGGTCGCCGCCCACCAGGTCCGCCATGGCCCGACGGAACCCCTGGACGAATCCCTCCGCGTTCTTCTCGCCCGGTGTCAGGCGCCCGCGGATCGACAGCGGTCCGGTGAGCGCGTCGGCGATCGCCGAGGCGACCCGGGCCGGGGTCTGTGTTCCGCCCGGGCCGTCGAACAACGCGAATCCGGACCGCAGGGCGGGGATCTGGGCGCGCAGCGCGCCGACGTCGTACGGCACTCGGACTCCTCACGGGTGGTGTCATGTTCCGCTCCCCGGCCTGCCGGGACGGGGCGGGCGAGCGCGGCGGCCCGCGGTCGGGCGGCACACGCTCTCCGGTGATCATGGCAGGGCACCCGTCCCGCCGGGAAGGCGGGTCACGGCGTTCCGGGCGCCCGTTCAGGCAGGGCCGGGGCACGGCGGATGGGTTCCGGGACGGCGGGACCCCGGTTCCCGACCCGCTGCCCGGTGCGCCGGTTCACTCCCGGCGGGCGCGATCTCGAAAGGTTCGCCGGGTTCACCCGGACGGTGTCGCGATGAACGCTTCACGGCCTGGGGCCGACACCGGAGGTTCCGGTGTCGGCCCCAGGCCGTGAAGCGTGACGTGCGGAGGAAGGACCCGCCCCGTCAGGCGTGGCGGTGCGACCGGCGGTTGCCCGTCAGCACCCGGTACAGGATCAGCAGGATCAGCGAGCCGGCGATGGCGGCGATCCAGGTCGACAGTTCGAAGAAGCCGTCGATCGAATCGACGCCGAAGACGACCTTGCCCAGCCACCCGCCGAGCAGACCCCCCGCGACACCGATCAGCATGGTGATGATGAGCCCGCCCGGGTCCTTGCCCGGCAGGAGCAGCTTGGCGATGGCACCGGCAAGCAACCCGATCAGAATCCAAGCGATGATTCCCACAGTTCCTCCACCGTTCGTACAGGATGTGATGTCCTCTGTCCGTGTGCACGGTTCCGGCCGGAACAAACCTTCGACAGTCATTCCGTTGCGCGTTTCCTCGCGGTCGCGGCCGCGCTCAGTTCGGCCGTGAACTGCGCGCCGGCCAGCAGCGCGAGGTTGGACAGCCACAGCCACACGAGGAAGACGACGAGGCCGGCGAGAGAGCCGTAGAGCCTGCTGTAGGCGCCGAGGACGGAGGCGTACAGGGCGAATCCGGCGGAGACGGCCAGCCAGAGGAACGCCGCCAGGACGCCGCCGGGCAGGCTGTGCCGGCGTCGGCGGGCGGGCGGCGGACCGGTGTGGAACACGATGAGGACCAGCAGGGCCGCCAGGCACATCAGCAGGGGCCAGCGCAGCAGGTTCCACGCCACGCCCACCGTGCCGTCCACCCCGAGGACACCGCCGACGGCCTCGGCCACGGGGCCGGTCAGCAACAGGACGAGTGCGCTCACGACGAGCAGCCCGAGCAGCGCCAGGGCGGTCAGCACCAGGCGGGGCGCGGTCCGCCAGGCCGAGCGGCGGTCCGTCACGTCGTGCATGCGGTGCAGGGCCCGGCGGAACACCGCGAGGTAGCTCGAGGCCGACCACAGCGCGCTCGCCGCACCGGTGATCAGAAGGGTCCAGGCGGCGGACCGTCGCCGCAGCATCTCCCCCAGCGCCTGGTGCAGTTCGGCCCCCGACTGGGCCGGCGCGTAGGCCGTGACGTGCGCGATGAACTGCTCCGCGGTGTCCGGACCGATCAGGCCGAACGCGATGACCATGACCAGCAGGGCCGGCAGCACCGCCAGGATCGCGTAGTACGTCAGGGCGGCAGCCCAGTCGGACACGTCGTCGTTCCACATCGACACAGGGGTGCGGCGCAGGGCCGGCCACCAGAGGCCGGGGGCCCGTGGCCGGTACCGGCGCGGCCCCACCACGCGGACCGTGTCCACGGCGCCGTTCGGCCCGGATTCAGCGGACATGACCCGCCCGTCGCCGGCGACCACGTGTCCGTGCCCGGCCTCCGGCTCCGTACGGAGCGGCCTCGTCCCGTACGTCCGCGGCCATGGTGACGTCTGTTCCGCTCATCCCTCGCCTCTCACCACCGGTCCGACGGCGTCCTCGGTCCCGGTCGGTCCGTACCGACCGGGATTCTCCTTCAACGGGCGCGTCCCCGTACGCAGCCTCGCCGTCGTACCGGTCGGGGGCCCGAAGGGCCGGAGCCGACGGGCACCGTGCCGGAATCGTGGGGGCCGCCGTGGCACGAGCGGTGTCACGGGTCGTGCTCCGTTGCCGGGTTCGGGCAGCGGTGCCGGACGCGTTCCGGTCAGGGGGACGGCCGCGTCCGCCGACGGCTCACGCGGGCCCTCTCGGCGGGAGGCCTTGGTAGTAGCTCCCGACCGTGGACAGGTACGCGGGGTCGAGGGTCTCGCGGTCGGTCTTGAACGCGGGCGCCGATTTGATCTCCTCGCGGGTGCACTCCACGGTGATCTTCTGCGACTCCGGGTCGATGCGGGCGACGACGCCCACGGGGACGAGGACGCTTTTCCCGAACACCCACACGCCGGTGTCGACGACCAGGTGCCGCATACCGGAATGGTCCGCCTGCCGGTCGACGTGGCCTATGGTCCCGTCGGTCGCCTCGACGCTGTAGCCGGCCAGGTCGTGCCCCTCGGGGTGGTCGAACTCCGGTGCGTACGACCAGATTCCGTGGACCGTCATGTCATCCTCCGTCAGCTTGCCTGTTCTCCCCGTCGGCAACTCGCCCGTGCCGGGGAGGTGACAGGAAGCGTTGTCCCCGGGGCGAGATCCGCCACCGTGCCGCGTCAGGGCTGCAGATACCCCGCCATCCGGCGCCCACTCGGGGGAACTGCCCCGAGAAGCGGACCTGTTGGTACCGCACTCCCCCGGACACGGCCGGGCGAGTGCGCGATCGGGCCCCGGCCCGGTCGTCAGCGTCGACGGCTCCGGGTCGCCCAGCCCCCGCCGACTCCGGAGAGATGCAGGGCGAGCAGGGCCAGGCCTATGAGCATGACGTTGGTCGAGGTGAACACATCGTTCGTCGAGATGTCGGCGGCGTTGATCAGGAACGCGATGAACAGCAGTACGGCGGCGGCGATGCCGAGCATGAGGTCTCCCTTGTGGATGGCGGAATGCCGAAACGATGGGATCCGAATGCCCCGAGAAGGCGGCCCGACACCATCCCGCGTGACGAGACCGCCTTCGCCCTGTCCTCGCCCCGCGTCCGCCCGCGCACGAGGGGCACCGGCCCGGGCCGCCCACCCGGGCGGACGCCCCTCGCCGGCCACCGCGCCAAGCCCTGCCGTCACCTTCCCGCCTGCCCCGGGACGCCACGCACGCTCCCCCGAGCTCTGCGAGCAGGGGGCACCCCACTCGCCGCACCGGGCGAAAGCCCGAGCGCGTCCGGTACGAGGGGCTCCGCCCGGCACTCCCCCAGCCTTCGGCCGGGGGGACCCCCAGAGCACGCACCCGACGCCGCGGGGCCGCCCTCCGGGCGACGACGGGAAGGTGACCACAGGCCCTAGGAACCGACCCCGGCCGGAACCCGTACGCCCTGACGTGCCGACGCGTCCTCCACCGGACCGTTCGCCACCCAGACGTCCCCGCGGTCCTCGGCCAGTCCGAGCTCGGCCAGGCCCTTCAGGTGCCCGAGCACGGTGGACCGCTGGAAGCCGACGGCCGCGATGAGTTCGGCGACCCCGGCTCCGCCCGAACCGGCTTCCGTCAGCCCCTGCCAGGTGCGCACGGCGTGGCGGCTCAGACCGCTCTCGTTCACCCTCCGGGAGACCAGTCCGACCTCGTCCCCGTTCGCGTTCTGCCCGGGGATCGGGGACTCGGCCCGTGGCACCCGGGTGTCACCGGTGCTCGCCTGCTCCTGCGCGGACCGCGGTGATCTCCTCGGTCCGACCGGACGCGGCGTCATGTTCACCTTGCGGTGCCTACGGCTCTTGCGGTGTCGGCTCATCGATTCCTCATCTCCGCCTCGACGATGCTCACAGCAGGAGAACGAGCGGACGGCGACAAGGTAGTTCAGCCGTTCGAAGGATAGGCGGGCGCCGTCATCCGGAGGGCGAGCCCTGCCCGGGCCGCTCCGCGAGCACCCGCTGAACACCGCACACCGACCCCGGCCCCGACCCCGACGTGCGTACCGGGCCTGACCTCGCGGTCGTGGGGTAGACGGGCCTGCGGGTGGACGGGCCCGCGGGAAGACCGTCTCGTCACCCACTTCCTCGACCCGGCTCCGGAAGGATTTTCATGCCACGACTGATCGAGCGCCTCAAGTACTTCGCCAGGAGCCCTCAGGGGCAGCGCGCCGCCGGGGTGATACGGCGCGCGGCGGCGGACCCGCGTCGTCGCGCACAGGCGCGACGACTGCTCGGCAGGCTGCGCGGACGTCGCTGACCCCCGCGCCCGTGCCGGTCCGTGCCACGGTGTCGCCCCCGGCCCGCCGTGTTCTCGCACACAGATCCAGGCGCTCCCGGCCGGGTCGGCCGACGGATCTTCCGGCCATCATTGAGCTCTCGCCACCTGGGCGCGGCCGTCGGCGGACCTTCCGCCGTCGCCCGCCCCGATGGCCGGCAGCTCGTCGAAAGCGAAAAGAAAATGGCCAACACCCCGTCCCCATGGGTCTGTTCTCCCGCCGGAACTCCGTCATGACGGCGGCCCGCGTCCCCGGACTGATCCTGCCCCTCTTCTTCCTGTGCGCCTTCGTCGCGGGTCTGATCTGGTACTGGCGACATCGTGGGGAGTAGGCGGGACTCCAGAACGCCTCCTGTTCCTTCACCGCGGGCATGAAGGGGGGGGGGCCCCCCCCCCCGGGGGGGCCCCCCCCCCCACCCCCCGCCCGCGGGGACAAGAGAGGTCCCCCCCCCCCGCCCCG
>NZ_JBIAQZ010000008.1:436670-505251 GCF_042889485.1 Streptomyces sp. NPDC002580
GTCTGTTTTGGGGGGTGTGTCTGGGGGGGGGCGGCGGGCCCCCCCCCCCCCCCCCCCCCCGGCCCCCCCCCCCGGGGGGGGGGGGCCCCCCCGGGGGGGGGCCCCCCCCCCCCCAACCCGCCCCGCGTCCGGCGGTCAGAAGAGTGGACCCGCCAGGCCGACGGTGCGTCTGTCCAACGTCCGCACCTCGGTGGGCGGCGGCGTCAGGGCCGAGGCCGCGACGGGCATCGCGTTCGGTGCGGCGGCGGGTGACGCGCTGTTCCCCAGCAGTCCGCCGCGCTGCGCGTCCCGGAGGTTCCCCGCGGTCACGAGCATGGCGTCGGCCGCCATCACGGCCTCGCGCACGCCGATCGTTCCCGTCATCACACAGAGCGTGTACGTGACGTCCTCCAGTTCGCGGGCCGTCTCCGCGGTCTCCCGCTCGGCGTACGCGATCTTCAGGGCCGCGTAACGCGTCAGCAGCCTCCGGACAACCTTCGGGTCGGGCACGAGCACGGCGAGGGCTCCTCTCTCGAGTTTCCGTCCGTGTGCCCTGGTTCGCGACGGTTCATTCGTAACAGCCGCCCCAGACAACCTATTTGGCCCAATGTCGTGTCCGAGGCGGATTCCTGCCCATGCCGTCACTCGGTGAGGCGCGCGCGGGCCCCTGGCGGCCAGGTGTGACGCAAGGGAACCAGGGCACTTGAACACTTCCGCGACCGGCTGACACCCGCGAGGGATTTACGAGCGAAGGAAGGGAACATGGCGACTTCCACCACACCGAACTACACGGTCCCCGGCGTCAGTACTCACGACGGCGGCCGGATCATCGAAGCGCTGAGCGGGCGGCTGCACGCTCTCAACGACCTCTCGCTCACGCTGAAGCACATCCACTGGAACGTGGTGGGCCCGCACTTCATCGCCGTTCACGAAATGCTCGATCCGCAGGTGGACCGCGTGCGCGACATGGCCGACGACACCGCCGAACGGATCTCCGCCCTCGGCGGGGTCCCGCACGGCACGCCCGGCGCGCTGGTCGCCGAGCGGAGCTGGGACGACTACAGCGTCGGCCGTGCCGACGCCATCGCCCACCTCGGCGCCCTCGACCTCGTCTACACGGGAATCGTCGAGGACCACCGCGCGGTCGTGGCCGAGATCGGCAAGCTCGATCCGGTGACGGAGGACCTCCTCATCGAACAACTGCGCTCGCTCGAACAGTTCCAGTGGTTCGTCCGCGCGCATCTGGAGAGCTCAGGCGGAACCCTGTCGCAGGCGCGGGCCCGCACGGAACGCGAGGCGGCACGATCGGCCCAGCCGGGCGAAGCGGGCTAGGACCGGCGTCGCCCAGGCCGCGGGGCGGGCGGGAGTCCGACACGGGCGCGTCGGCGGCGGGACACCAGGGCGGCGAGACGCGTCGGGGTGGGACCGGTCAGGCCCGGGCGAGGTAGCTGCGTACGGTCGTCCCGCGGTCCCCGGTGTGCACCCGGACCAGATCCGAGACGAAGTGCACGAGGAACAGGCCGCGTCCGCCGATCTGGTCGGGACGCACGGGATGCCTGCCCGCGAGCGGATCGCTCAGCCGTCCTCCGTCCCGCACCTCGCACACGATCTGCTCGCTCTCGGCCCAGATCCTCAAGGTCCCCGAACCGCCCCCGTGCACCACACTGTTGGTGGTCAGCTCCGCCACCACCAGGTTCAGGTCCTGCAGGCGGGCCGGACTCATACCGCGCTCCCGGGCCTCGCCCATCGCGAAGTCGCGGGCGGCGGGCAGGAGTTCCGCGTCGAAACGGACCGTCGCCGCCCCCGGCGGATGGCGCAGCGCCTCGTTGAAGCGTGCCAGCACGCCGTCCGGGTCGTAGGCCGGGCTGCCGCTCCACAGGCCGTCCCTGATCACGACGGGGTGCGTGGCCCGGGCGTCGGCGATCACGTCGTCCGGGAGGGCGAGGGCGTCGTAGGGGCAGAGGATCGTCGCGTCGCGTCCGGCGAACGCCGCGTTGATGAGGGCTTCGTGCTGGACGCAGGCCGGGTACTCGGCCGCCGTGCGACCGTCCCAGATCGGTTCGCCGATGATCCGCACATGGGTGCCGGGGTGGGCGTCGACGAACGCCCTGAGCACGGAGGGGATGATCCGGCCGGGGTTCCGGCCGGCCCGCGTCATGTCGATCCAGCGGACGCCGGCACCGAGGGGTCCCAGCTCCCCTCTGATGAGTTCGAGTCGCTCGGCGGGAACGGCCACCGCCACCGGCTCCCCGGCGGCTACGCCGTCCGACACGAACCGGGTCGTCCCTTCCACGTACTCGCGGTCGCCGTGATACAGGAGCGCCGGGTGGACGAAGGGTTCACGGGGAGGTGCCGTCGCTCTCATGACTCGACCACCACGCTCCGGTGGGGGTGCCCGGCGATCGGCCGCGCCGGGCGGCACACCGAGGAGAGACACGTCAGGAGAAGGAGCGCCCGCGCTCCGTCCACTCGTTGCTCGATGCCCACGGACTTCACCCCGAACCTCATATTACGTGGCCGTCACGACGCCGGTGCCGGGCCCCCGGGCGCGACGGCGCCACCTCGTCGACGGCACCCGGTCCTCACCTGCCCCGGGTTCCCCACGGGAACCGTCCGGCGGCCGCCCGGTACTCCGTCGGAGAATCGACGCCGAGGCCCCGCATCCGACCGATGCATCCCGACGGAAGTACACCCGCATCCGGTACCGGGCGGATCGCGGGACGCTCGCGTTCCGCGGATTTTCCCGCAACAGGGTGGCATGAGCGGTGTGATGCGGGGCAGACGGCTTCTGGCATCAATTCCTTCGGACGATTTGGGGTGGACGGCATGGCAGCCGTGACGGCAGCGAAGGCAACGGACACGGCGCACCAGGCAGCGACGATCGCGGGCGGGCTCCTTCCGCAGATCGACGAGCCGCTGAAGATCAGCCCGAAGGACGCGCGCGAGTTGTCCCGTCAGTTCTTCGACCGGCTCGCCGTGCTCGAGGAGGGCACCCACGAATACCAGTACGCCCGCAACACGCTCATCGAGATGAATCTCTCCCTCGTCCGGTACGCGGCGGCGCGCTTCCGCAGCCGCAGCCAGGGGGAGATGGAGGACATCGTCCAGGTCGGCACCATCGGGCTGATCAAGGCCATCGACCGCTTCGAGCTGTCCCGCGAGGTCGAGTTCACCTCCTTCGCGGTTCCGTACATCGTCGGTGAGATCAAGCGCTTCTTCCGGGACACGAGCTGGGCCGTCCACGTGCCGCGCCGGCTCCAGGAGGCCCGCGTCGAGCTGGCCAAGGCGACGGAGGAACTGCGCACCCGCCTCGGCCGTACGCCCACCACTCGTGAACTGTCCGAGCTGATGAGCCTGTCCGAGGAAGAGGTCATCGAGGCCCGCAAGGCGTCGAACGGCTACAACTCCTCGTCCTTGGACGCCGCGCTCACGGCCGACGGCGGCTCGGACGGCGAGGCGGTCCTGGCGGACTTCATCGGCGAGGAGGACGCGGCGCTCGAACTCGTCGAGGACTTCAACTCGCTGGCTCCGCTGATCGCCGAACTCGACGACCGTCAGCGCCGGATCATCCATCTTCGTTTCGTCGAGGAGCGCACGCAGGCGCAGATCGGCGAGGAGCTGGGGATCTCGCAGATGCACGTCTCCCGGCTGATCAGCCGGATCCTCAAGCGTCTGCGCACCGGGCTCCTCGACCCCGCGGTCGCCTGACGCACCCCACGGCACGATCGGTACGACGGTCCCGTCGCCCCGCCCCGGACTCCGGTCCGAGCGGGTCGGCGGGACTTTTCGTGTGTACCGCGGCCGTCCTGGAACGAGAGGGTTCTGTGTATCCCCTTCACTCCCGCTTATTCCTGCCACCGGCAATATTTTCCGGCCGCTGAAGCGTTTGTCACCAGGCTTTGTTCAGCGCCTGCCTTCTGGGTTAGCCTGCGGCGTATTTTCTTATCGGGACGACCTGTGATCTGCGGGAATTCCAGGGAGAGCCGTGGGGCTGTCCGTGGGCCCGGCGTGGTTCCGAGTCCGTCTACGGGACTCCAGGGGAGCGGAACGAGGGTGGGCATGACCAGGACCGCGAGCGAGACGTCCGTACGGACGCCGGGCGAGCAGGAGTTGCGCCAGCTGCTGGCCGGCCTCACCGCCGTGCGCGACGGTGACTTCGGCACCCGGCTCCCCGACGAGGCCGGTGGCCTGCTGGGCGACATCGCCACTGTGTTCAACGGCATGGTCGACCAGCTGTCGGTGTTCACCTCCGAGGTGACGCGGGTGGCGCGCGAGGTGGGCACGGAGGGCACGCTCGGCGGCCAGGCGGAGGTGCCGGGAGTCTCCGGCACGTGGGCCGACCTGACCGACTCCGTCAACGCCATGGCGGGCAACCTCACCACCCAGGTCCGCGACATCGCCCAGGTGGCCACGGCGGTCGCCAAGGGGGACCTCTCCCAGAAGATCGACGTGCCCGCCCGCGGCGAGATCCTCCAGCTGAAGGAGACCGTCAACACGATGGTCGACCAGCTGTCCGCCTTCGCCGACGAGGTCACCCGCGTCGCCCGCGAGGTCGGCACGGCGGGCAACCTCGGCGGCCAGGCGCAGGTCCCCGGTGTGGGCGGTGTCTGGCGCGATCTCACCGACTCGGTCAACCTCATGGCGGGCAACCTGACCGCACAGGTCCGCAACGTCGCCCAGGTGACCACGGCGGTCGCCCAGGGCGATCTCTCCCAGAAGATCACCGTGGACGCCCGCGGCGAGATCCTCGAACTGAAGAACACCATCAACACGATGGTCGACCAGCTGTCCGCCTTCGCCGACGAGGTCACCCGCGTCGCCCGCGAGGTCGGCACCGACGGTCGCCTCGGCGGCCAGGCCGACGTCAAGGGCGTCAAGGGCACCTGGCGTGACCTGACCGACTCCGTGAACTTCATGGCGGGCAACCTGACCGCGCAGGTCCGCAACGTCGCCCAGGTGGCGACGGCGGTGGCCCAGGGCGATCTCTCCCAGAAGATCACCGTGGACGCCCGCGGCGAGATCCTCGAGCTGAAGGAGACCATCAACACGATGGTCGACCAGCTGTCCGCCTTCGCCGACGAGGTCACCCGCGTCGCCCGCGAGGTCGGCACGGCGGGCAACCTCGGCGGCCAGGCCACGGTGCGCGGGGTCTCGGGCACCTGGAAGGACCTCACCGACAACGTCAACGTGATGGCGTCGAACCTGACCGGTCAGGTCCGCTCCATCGCCCAGGTGGCCACCGCTGTGGCCCGCGGCGACCTCTCGCAGAAGATCACGGTCGAGGCGAAGGGCGAGGTCGCCGCCCTGGCCGACGTCATCAACACGATGGTCGACACGCTGTCCGCGTTCGCCGACGAGGTCACCCGCGTCGCCCGCGAGGTCGGCACCGAGGGACGCCTCGGCGGCCAGGCGCACGTGCCGAACGTGGCCGGCACCTGGAAGGACCTCACCGACAACGTCAACTCGATGGCCAACAACCTCACCGGGCAGGTGCGCAACATCGCCCTCGTGACGACGGCGGTGGCCAAGGGCGACCTGTCCAAGAAGATCGACGTCGACGCGCGGGGCGAGATCCTCGAGCTCAAGACCACCATCAACACCATGGTCGACCAGCTCTCCGCCTTCGCCGCGGAGGTCACCCGGGTGGCACGGGAGGTCGGCAGCGAGGGCAGGCTCGGCGGCCAGGCCGAGGTGGAGGGCGTCTCGGGCACGTGGAAGCGGCTCACCGAGAACGTGAACGAACTCGCCGGCAACCTCACCCGGCAGGTCCGCGCCATCGCCGAGGTCACCAGCGCCGTGGCCGAGGGCGACCTGACCCGGTCCATCACGGTGGAGGCCTCCGGTGAGGTCGCCGACCTGAAGGACAACATCAACTCCATGGTCGGGTCGCTGCGGGAGACCACGCGCGCCAACCAGGAGCAGGACTGGCTCAAGACGAACCTGGCCCGTGTCTCCGGTCTGATGCAGGGCTACCGGGACCTGGACGTCGTGGCCGACCTCATCATGGACGAGCTCACCCCGCTGGTCGCCGCCCAGTACGGCGCCTTCTACCTCGCCGAGGAGACCGCGAAGGGGACCGAGCTGAGGCTCGTCGGTTCCTACGGCTACCCCGACGACGAGGGGCGTCCCACGCGCATACCGCTGGGCCGCTCCCTCGTCGGGCAGGCCGCGCGCAGCCGTCGCGCCATCAGTGTGGACGAGGTGCCGCCGGGCTACGTCACCATCTCCTCGGGCCTCGGACAGACGGCGCCGACCGCTCTGGTCGTGTTCCCCATCGTCGTCGAGGAGCAGGTGCTCGGCGTCATCGAGCTCGCCTCGGTCACCCGCTTCAAGCAGGGGCACCGGACGTTCCTGGAACAGCTGATGGAGACCATCGGTGTCAACGTCAGCACAATCGTGGCGAACGCCCGGACCGACGAACTGCTCGGTGAGTCGCAGCGACTGACCGCCGAACTCCAGGCACGGTCCGAGGAGTTGCAGGTCCAGCAGGACGAACTCCAGCGCTCCAACGCCGAGCTGGAGGACAAGGCCTCGCTGCTCGTGACCCAGAACCGCGACATCGAGGCGAAGAACCTCCAGATCGAGCAGGCCCGGCAGGAACTCGAGGCACGGGCCCAGCAGTTGTCGCTGGCGTCCAAGTACAAGTCCGAGTTCCTCGCCAACATGAGCCACGAGCTGCGGACCCCGCTCAACAGCCTGCTCATCCTGGCCCAGCTGCTGGCGCAGAACCCCTCGCGCAATCTCACGCCGAAGCAGGTCGAGTACGCCGGGATCATCCACTCGGCGGGTTCCGACCTGCTCCAGCTGATCAACGACATCCTGGACCTGTCGAAGGTCGAGGCCGGCAAGATGGACGTCACGCCGGAGCGTGTCCCGCTGCGCCAGCTCCTCGAGTACGTCGAGGCCACGTTCCGCCCGATGACCTCGCAGAAGAGCCTGGACTTCACGGTCAGCACCGCACCCGGGGCGCCGGTCGACCTGCTCACCGACGACTCCCGGCTGCGGCAGGTGCTGCGCAACCTGCTGTCGAACGCGGTCAAGTTCACCGAGCGGGGACAGGTCGAACTGCGGATCGAACCGGCCGCCGACCAGGAGATCCCGGCGGGCGTACGGCGTGGCGGCACGGTCGTGGCCTTCCGGGTCAAGGACACCGGGATCGGCATCCCCGAGCAGCAGCTGGAGACGATCTTCGGCGCCTTCCAGCAGGCCGACGGCACCACGAGCCGCAAGTACGGCGGGACCGGGCTGGGGCTGTCCATCACCCGGGAGATCGCCCATCTGCTCGGTGGAGCGGTCATCGTCGACAGCATCCCGGGACAGGGCAGTACGTTCACCCTCTTCCTGCCGGTCGCACGCCCCGAATTCGAGGAGCTGCTGGCCGGGGGCGGCGTGTCCGAAGCGGCCCCGGCACAGGGCGTCACGGCCCGCTCCGCACCACGCCACTCGCTGCCGGGTTCCGTCAGTCCGCCCGACCGGCGGCGGCGCCGGCTGCTGGTCGTCGAGGAGCGGCCCCGGGGCCTGCTGACCCTGGTGGCCGAGAGCGCGGTCGAGGATGTCGCCCGCAGCCGTGACGAGGGCGACACCCGCGAGAGCGTCGACGTCATCACCGTGGTGGGGGCGCAGGAGGCGGCGAGCGCGCTGGCAGCGGAGCCGTGGCACTGCGTCGTCCTCGAACTCGGCATGCCGGACGGGGAGACGGCCCGGTTCCTGGAGGCGGTGGAGGGCGACTCGGCCCTCGTCACCGTTCCGGTCCTCGTCCACAACGGCAGCCGGGTCGACCTGGCGCAGGAACAGGCGCTGCAGTCCCGCTCCGGCGCCCGCTCGCTGGAATTCCTCTCCAGCCTGGACGAGTTGCGCGAGCGCATCGCGCTGCACCTGTCCGCGGAGCAGCCGGGCGACGTGGTCCCGCTGGTCCGCGCCGAGGAGGCGAAGAGCCGGCCCGCGCAGCCGATCGACGACACCTTCCGGGGCCGTACGGTCCTGGTCGTCGACGACGACGCCCGCAACCTCTTCGCGCTCAGCGGCATCCTGGAGCTGCACGGATTTCAGGTGCTGCACGCGGAGAACGGCAGGAAGGGCATCGAGACCCTGCTGAGCCGGCCCGAGGTCGCGCTGATCCTGATGGACGTAATGATGCCCGAGATGGACGGGTACACCGCGACCGCCGAGATCCGCAAGATCCCGCGGTACGCCGATCTGCCCATCATCGCGGTGACGGCGAAGGCCATGCCGGGCGACCGGGAGAAGAGCCTGCTGTCCGGTGCCAGCGACTACGTCACCAAGCCGGTCGACACCAACGACCTGATCGCCTGCGTACGACGCTGGCTGGGGGAGTGACATGGCGAACGGCACCCGCCGTCGCGGCCGATCGACGGGGCGTCCGCCAGGACCGCCCCTCCCCCGCCCCTGTGGGGTCCCGTCCCGAGGAGCGGCCGCACCGTGAACATTCCTGAAGCGGCCCACGCGGACGTCGCCACCGGTTCCGCGGACCTCGCTGACGCCGGGACCGGACGGGACGGCGAGAACGGCGTGCCGGCGACGTCTCCGGTGGGCAGGCTGGCGGCCACCGTGGAACGGCTGCGCCGGGAAGTGCGGACCGCCCAGGCGGAGGCGGACGGACGGGCGCTGATCGAGCTGGCCAAGGGCATCCTGGTCGAGCGGCTGGGCTGCGGGCCGGCGCAGGCCGCCCGCCAGCTCACGGAGTTGGCCGAACAGGCCAAGGTGCCCCAGCTGGAACTCGCGGTCGAGATCATCAACCAGGCGGCGCACGACCGGCTTTCGGAGGTGACCAGCGCCTTCCTCGCCCTGACGACGGAACGCGTGAGGGCGGACGAGGCGCCCGCGGTGCGGCTGCGCGCGGCCGAGAGCGGCGCGCTCGCGGCCGACGACACCCAGGCCGTCGCCGACTCCCTGCTCCAGCACGCGCTGGCCCCGCTCGGGGCGGTCGCCGTGGCCATCTGGGCCGTGGACGCCGACGGTTCGCTCTCGCTGGCGGGCAGCGCCGGGTTCTCGGCGGCCGAGGCCAGGCGCTGGCGATACGTACCGCCGGGCGTGGCGACGATGGCGCGCCGCGCGCTGTCCGAACGTACGGCGCAGTGGGCGGGCTCGCTGGCGGACACGGGCCTGCCGTCCATCGGGCACGCCGACCATCCGGACGGCGGCAGGGTCGCGGTGCCGGCCGGTTCCGGGGGCCGTATCCACGGCGTCCTGGAAATCGCCTGGCCCTCCCACCTGGAACCTCAGCCGCCCCAGGTCGTCCGCCAGGTCGAGGCGCTGGCGGAGCTGTGTTCGCACACGCTGGAGACGCACGTGCTTCCGGTCGAGGGCCAGGACGTGCGGGGAACGACGGACGTCTCCGAGCTGATCGACCTGGTCGACGGATTGCACGATCCCGCCCTGGTCCTGGTGCCGCACCTCGACGACCAGGGGCGGCTCGCGGACTTCCGCATCCGCCATGTCAACGGCCGTTTCCTCGACCCCGCCGGACGGCCCCGGGGCACCGTCCACGGTTCACTGCTGCTGGAGGCCTACCCGATGGCCGCCGGGGCCAGCGACCTGTTCCAGAGCATCGAACGGGTCTACGCCACCGGGGAACCGTTCCGGGCTCGGCGCATGGACCTCATGGCGCTGGTCGACCAGGTGACGCTGTCCGCCGTGGCCGACATCAACGTCAGCCGGCACGGCGGGGCGGTGCTGCTCATATGGCGCATCGAGGACGAGACGGCGCGGCTGGCGAGCCTGCTCCAGCACGCCCAACGGCTGGGCCGGATCGGCGGTTTCGAGGAGAACCTGCTGACCGGCGAGATCATCTGGAACGACACGCTCTTCGACCTGTACGGCCGCTCCCCCGCGGGTCCTCCCACGGCGTTGGAGGAGCTGCCCGCGCACGCCCATCCGGACGACGCCGTCACCATCGGCCGCTTCCTGCGCACGGTCCTGCACCATCGTCGGCCGGCCACGGCCGCGTTCCGGCTCCTGCGTCCGGACGGCGTCACCCGGCACATCCGCATGGTGGCCGAGCCGGTGCTCGGCGCCGACGACCAGTTGTTCGTCGTCCGCGGTGCCTACCAGGACATCTCGGCCCAGCACTGGACCGAGGTGGCGCTGGCCGTCACCCGCGACCAGCTGGCGCACACCGAGCAGCAGGCGCACGAGCGCAACCGGCTGACCCTCCAGCTCCAGCACGCGATCATGCCGCCGGCCCAGGCCCCGTTGCGGGCTCCGGGCCTCGACGTGGCGGTGCGCTACCGGCCCGCCGAGACCGAGCAGCTCGTCGGTGGCGACTGGTACGACGCCGTCGTCCTGCCGTCCGGACTGGTGCTGCTGTGTGTCGGGGACGTGGCCGGGCACGGGATCGAGGCGGCGACCAGCATGGTGGTGCTGCGCAACGCGCTGCGCGGACTGGCCGTGACGGGCGCCGGGCCCGGCCAGCTGCTGTCGTGGCTCAACATCGTGGCCCACCATCTGACGGGCGGGGTCACCGCGACCGTGGTCTGCGGCGTCTACGATCCGCGCAGCCGCGTCCTGCGCTGGGCCAGGGCCGGGCATCTTCCGCCGGTGCTGGTCCGCGACACGGAGGCGATCGTGCTTCCGCTGCTCAAGGGCATCCTGCTCGGCGCCGTCCCCGAGGCGACGTTCGAGGAGGAAGAGGTCCAACTGGCCGCCCACGACACCCTTTTGATGTATACGGACGGTCTGATCGAACGACGTGACCGGTCGGTGGAGGTGTCGCTGCGCCAGTTGCTCAAGGCGGCCCGGACGACGTCCAGGACCCTGGACCACCAGCTCGACCGGCTGCTGACGTACAGCAGGTCCGACACCGACGACGACACGTGCATCATCGGCGTCCGGATCGACTGAGCGGAAGCGAACCGGGTCCGGGAACGAGGCCGGGATCCAGGTCCGGGAGACGGGACCGCGATCGGGTCCGCCCGGGAGAAAAGGATGCGGCCCCGCCGACAGCCGGGGGGGGGTGACTGCCTGCGGGGCCGTACAGCTCGGGTTCGCCAGGGGGGGATGGCTTCCTCGAGCAGTTCCAGGATGCTGCCGCCCCGGTCCCGACGGCGAACGCACACGGGCTTCCGGCCGGGATTCCCCTCGTATGGCCGAGCGTCACGCGCCGCGGGGGACGTCAGTGGGCGATCTCCGCGATGTGCGGGACGACCCTGGTCAGCCGCAGGACGCCCCACAGGACCAGTCCGGCCCCGATCAGCTCGGGGAGCAGCCACCAGCCGGTTCGGATCGTCTCGTCGAAGAGGAAGACGCCCAGCAGCAGGCTCACGGTCGCGTCGCCGATGGTCAGCGCCGGCTGCGAGGCGGCCAGCGGGCCCGCCTGCAGGGCGTTCTCCAGCAGCAGGACGGCGCCTACCCCGGTAACGGCGAAGCCGTACGTCTGCCACACGCCGAGGAAGGCGACGAAGCCCTCGTCGGTGAGCGTGCCCATGGCCGACTTCAGGAGCGCGGCGGTCAGCGCGTTGCTGACGGCCGCCGCCGATCCCAGCACGGCCGCGCGGAACAGCGGCGGACGGCCCGGTCGGGCGAGAAGGACCGCGACCGCCACGGCTCCCAGGCACAGGGCCAGTACCGGGACCCAGCGCTCCATGGCGGCGTCCGACCGCGCTCCCGAGGGAGCGGCCGCGCCGAGGACAAGTCCGAGGCCGGCCACCACGCCGGCGACGGCCCGCCATCCCGCGCGCGGGAGCCGGCGGTGCAGCAACGGGATGGCGATCATCAGGGCGAAGGGCAGTTCCAGGACGAACAGGGGCTGCACCAGGGACAGGGGTCCGTTCACCAGGGCCAGGGCCTGGAAGACCGCGGCCCCGATCACTCCGGCGATGCCGATCAGCCAGGAGGGCTGCCGGGCCAGCCGGAGGACGAGCCGCAGGCCGCCGCCCTCGGCCAGACGGGAGGCGGCCTTGCGCTGGAACGCCGTGCCCATGGCGTTGCTGGCGGCTCCGAGGAGCGCGAAGAGCACGGCGAGCCCGGTCACCCCTCCACCATCCCCCGGTCCTCCGGTCCGGGCCTCCTCGGGCCGACCGACCGGAGGACGTGCTCGGCGCGGGCGGGCGGGAACGGGACCGGACCCCTTGCGAAGCGGCCTCCGCCCCCGCGATAGTGTCGCCGCAAGTGCTTGGGAAGCAGGCACGCGCCGCGTTGTCTCCGCGGGGCCGCGCGGTGGCGCGGAACCGGCGGTGCGACGGCGGCCCGTCATGCCTTCCCCTGGCGTTCGGGCTGCCGATGAGACCCGACGTCAGACAGGATGCCGTACAGCATGAGCCAGGACCCACAGCCCCCGTCCACCGCCGACGGGGGCGCCCCCGAGCCGGACGCGAACTCCGCCGCGGTACGCGGGGAGATCGCCCGGCTGCGGGAGCAGAACGCCGATCTGCAGGAACGCCTGCACGCCCGCCCCGCCATCTCGCTGGCCCAGGGCGTCCTGATGGAGCGCTACCGGCTTCCCGCGCCCGAGTCCTCCTTCACCCTGCTGCGTGAGGCCTCGCAGCGGTTCAACATCAGACTGCACACGCTGGCGGACGCGGTCGTACGGACTCCGCACAGCCCCGACGGGCCGGCCCGCGCCACCGATCGGGTCCGGACGCCCCCTCCCCCGCTGCCCGGGCTGCGGATCTCCGGGGCCGATCGCACGCACCAAGGCGAGGTGCTGAGCGCCGCTCTGCACCGGGTCATGGACATCACGGGGGCCGGCATGGGCAATGTCCAGCTCGCCGAGGGAGGGCGCCTGCGGATGGTCCGCCACTCGGGTCTCGCCCGCGAGTTCACGGGCTTCTTCGCGTTCGTCGACTCGCCCACGACCTCGTGCGCCCAGGCCGCCGAACACCGCCGGCAGGTCACGGTCCGGGACGTGGCGACCGCCGACGTCTTCGACGAGGACTCCCGGCAGGTCATCCTGCGAGCGGGCAGCCGCGCCTGCCACAGCGTGCCCCTGGTCAACCGGGCCGGCGTGCCCATCGGCATGGCCTCCTCCCACCACGAGCGCCCGTTGCCCGGGTTCACCCGCGCCCAGCTCCAGGCCCTGGAGACCACCGGTCTGATGGTGGGCCGCTGGCTCTCCTGGCACCGGAACACCGTCGTGCTCGACGCGCTGGACCATCTGCACACGACCGCGACCGCGGAGGACTGAGCGGGCGGGGCCCTCCGTGTCCGCCGCGAAGGGTCCCCGGCGTCCCGGCCGGAGCCGGGTGGGATGAACCGGGGCCCACGGGGCACACGCCCTGTGGAGTCCCGCCGTCCCATCCCCGTGGTGGCGGGGCTCCGTCCCACGGCCACGCCCGCCGGGGCGCCCGCCACCCCTCCCGCCGCACCCGACCGGGGAGCACCCCTCGACTCCCTGGTGGCCGTGCCGCCGGGCCGACCGGAATGCGCGGCGGCACGGAATGGAGGAGCGTGGGGGCGGAAGGAGGAGTGCCATGGCCAGGAAGGCCTCGGCCGGCCGGCCCGGTGACACGGACCAGGGATGGCTGCACGGTTCGCCCCCTCCGCCCTGGGTGCGGCTGCTTCCGCCGGTCCTGCTGGTGGCGATCTGCGTGGGCGAGCTCCTGAGCAGTCAGAGACTGGACATCGGCTTCCTCCTGGGTGCCATCCCCGCCCTGGCCGTACTCTCCTACGGGCCCCTGGCGACGGCCGTCTTCGGCGGGATCGTCGTGCTCCTGCTGACCGTCCCCGCCCTGGAGCTCAACCGTCCGGGCCAGGCCGACCTGCTCACCATCGTCTTCATCGCCGTGCTGAGCGTGTTCGTGTCCCATGTGCGCAGCCGCCGCGACGCTCACCTGGTCACCGTGCGCTCGGTGGCGGAAGCCGCCCAGCTCGCCGTTCTGCCACCGCTTCCCGACCGGGTCGGGCCGGTGCGCTGCGTCGGGCTGTACCGGCCCGCGCAGCGGGAGACGCTGGTCGGCGGCGACTTCTTCGACGTGCGTGACGGGCCCTTCGGGGTCCGGGCCCTGATGGGTGACGTCCAGGGGCACGGTCTGTCCGCCGTGGGGACGGTCGCCTCGCTGCTCGGGGCGTTCCGGGAGACGGTGCTGGACCAGCGCGACCTGGAGGCGGCCGCGGCCCGTCTCGACCGGCGGCTGGTGGTGGACTCCGCCGCGGTCGAGCACGCCGAGATGTTCGCCACCGCGCTGCTCCTGGAGTTCCCGCCCGACACCGACAGCGTGCGGATGGTGTCCTGCGGGCACCCCTGCCCGTTCCTGCTGCGCGGTGCGAAGGCGCTCGAGCTCGACATCGAACCGGGAGCCCCGCTGGGCCCGGGCTTCTTCGAGCTGTCCCCGCCGCGGGTACGGGTCGTGGATCTCGAACCCGGCGACCGGCTGTTCCTCGCGTCGGACGGGGTGAGCGAGAGCAGGGACCCGGCCGGCGTCTTCTACCCCCTGCCGGACCGGCTGACCGGGTTCGCCGAGGAGGACTCGGACGCGATCGTCGACCGCGTCTGGCAGGACCTCGTCCGGTACTGCCCCTCGATCCGCGACGACGTCTCCATCCTGCTGCTGGCGCCGCGGATCCGGGGCGACGACGACCTGGCCGCCGGCTGAGGGACGGTCCCGGCGTCCGCTCCCCCGTCAGGTCGCCGCGATGTCCAGCGCCGCGATGTACCCGAACGTCATCGCGGGACCGATCGTCGAGCCCGCTCCCGCGTAGCTGTGGCCCATGACGGCCGCGCTGGCGTTGCCCGCCGCGTACAGGCCGGGAATCACGGTGCCGTCCGCGCGCAGGACGCGCGCCCGGGCGTCGGTGCGCAGGCCGCCCTTGGTGCCCAGGTCGCCCGGGACGATCCTGAAGGCGTGGAACGGAGGCAGCCACAGGGGGGCAAGGCAGGAGTTGGGGAGGACGGCGGGGTCCGTGTAGTAGTGGTCGTAGGCACTGGCCCCGCGGTGGAAGTCCGTGTCCGTGCCGCTCAGGGCCAGGCTGTTGAAGCGGCCGACCGTGGTGCGCAGGGCGGCGGCGGGGACGCCGATCCGGCCGGCGAGGTCGTCCAGGGTCCAGGCCTTGTACGCGGCGCCCGAGGTGTACCAGGAGTCGGGGAACGCGAACGTCGGAGCGATGTCCTTGAACAGGTAGCGGTTGCGGTAGTTCTGGTCGACGACCAGCCAGGCCGGGATGTCCGGAGCGCTCGGATCGCGGTCGTACATGGTGTGCACGACGTCGCTGTAGGGGCCGGCCTCGTTGACGAAGCGCGCTCCGGCGGCGTTGACCAGCAGGCCGCCGGGCAGCGTCCGTTCGGCGAGGCAGAAGTAGGGCTGGTCGGGCAGCGGGATGGCCGGTCCCCACCACGCGTCGTCCATCAGGTCGAGCGCGGCTCCGGCGCGCCGGCCCGCGAGGATGCCGTCGCCGGTGTTCTCCTTGGCGCCCACCGTCCAGGCCGTCCCGATGGGCGCGCGCTGGTACTGGGCGCGCATGGCCGCGTTGTGCTCGAAGCCGCCGGAGCCGACGACGACCGCACGCCGGGCCCTGACCAGGCCGGGAGCGCCGTTCCGGGTGACCACCGCGTCGGTGACGGAGCCGCTCTCCAGCAGCAGGTCGGACAGCGGGGTGTCCAGCCACACGGGAACCCTGGCCGCGAGCAGGCCCGCCCGCAGCCCGGCCGCGAGCGACTGGCCCATGGTCAGCGGCTTCTGGCCGAGCAGCGCCGCTCTGGTGCCCCGCGCCAGGCACTCGGTGGCGACGGCCGCTCCCTTCACGCTCACCGCCGCGAGGGTGAGCCATTTGTAGTCGGCGCTGAAGACGACCATGCCGGCCGGGACCGTCATGTACGCCGGGTTCAGGTGGGCGAGTTCGGCTCCGAGGATGTTGCCGTCGAGCTGGTCGGGCTCCATGGAGCGGCCGTTCGGGAGCCCGCCGGGGAGTTCCGGGTAGTAGTCGCTGTACCCGTCCATCCAGCGGAAGCGCAACGGGCTGTTGGCCATGACGAAGGAGATCATGGCCGGTCCGTTGCCGAGGAAGGCCCGCTGCCGGTCGGCGGAGACGTCCGGGCCGACCACGGCCGCGAGGTAGCTGGCGGCCTTCGCCGGGGTGTCGGGGACGCCCGCGGCGAGGATCACCGGGTTGTTCGGGATCCAGATGCCCGCACCGGAGCGGGCCGCCGAGCCGCCGAAGGTGGGTGCCTTCTCCAGGACGACGCAGCTCAGTCCCTGTTTGGCGGCGGTCAGTGCCGCGGTCATCCCGGCGGCGCCGGAGCCGACCACGACGACGTCGTACGTACCCAGCAGGGGCAGGTCGGCCGCCGTGGCGGATCCGGCGGCACCGGCGGCGACCGCGAGGGAGGCGCCCGTCGCCGCGCCGAGCACCCGGCGTCGTGACGGGCCGGATGCCGGAGGGGAGTCGCTGCGTCTCGCGGGGTCCGGGCTCGGGGACATGGCAGGGCGCTCCAGTGGGGCGGGGGGAAGGTGAGTCGTTCCGTGTTCCGGGTGCCGACAGGCCCCCGACGTACCGGTTCTGATGCGGCGTCAGGAATGTCGCGCGAGGGTCTTGTGAAGTCAAGGGCAAGCGGAGCATCACTCGCCGATCACCCCAAGATCGGACACAAGTTACCAACTGGTATGTAGTGACTTAACAAGCCAGTAACAGTAGAACCTGTTCCCACTCATCGAGAGTGAGGAGTGTCACATGGGTGACAACACCCAGCAGAACAACGACTCCAGGGGTGTCTCGCGTCGACGATTCATAGCTGGAACAGGTTCTATTCTTGGAGCAGTGACCCTTGCCGGTCGCGCCGTCGCGGCGCCGACTCAGATCGCCACGGCGGCCTCGTCCATCCCTTCCGGAGCACATGTCCCCGTCCTCGTGATCGGCACCGGATACGGGGGTTCGGTCGCCGCCCTCCGGCTCGCCCAGGCGGGTGTCGACGTACAGATGGTCGAGATGGGCATGGCCTGGGACACCCCGGGCCCGGACGGCAAGATCTTCGCCAACACGACCAGCCCGGACCAGCGTTCGTACTGGCTGCGGACCAAGACCAAGCAGCCCCTCAGCAACTTCCTCGGCTTCCCCATCGACAAGGACATCCCCCGCTACACGGGAATCCTCGACGCCGAGGAGATGGGCCAGATCATCGTGTACCAGGGCCGCGGGGTCGGCGGCGGGTCGCTGGTCAACGGGGGCATGGCGGTCACCCCCAAGCGGGAGAACTTCGGCGCCATCCTCCCGTCGGTGAACGCCGACGAGATGTACGCGACCTACTACCCGCGCGCCAACACCGGGCTCGGTGTCGGCGTCGTGGACCCGGCGTGGTTCAACACCACCGACTGCTACCAGTACGCGCGGGTCGGCCGTAAGCACGCCCAGCGTTCCGGCTTCCCCTTCGTCTTCGTGCCCGACGTGTACGACTGGGACTACATGGAGCGGGAGGCCGCGGGCACCGTCACCAAGTCGGCCCTCGCCGGGGAGATCCTCTACGGCAACAACTACGGCAAGAAGTCGCTCCAGAAGACCTATCTCGCCCAGGCCGCGGCCACCGGCAGGGTCACCATATCGCCGCTGCACAAGGTCACTTCGGTGTCGCCGGCGGCCGGTGGCGGCTACACCGTCCTGATCGACCAGCTCAACACCAGCGGTGACGCCACCGCCTCCAAGACGGTGACGGCGGACCGGGTGTTCTTCGCGGCCGGGAGCGTCGGCACCAGCAAACTCCTGGTCAAGCTGAAGGCCACGGGAGCGCTGCCCGGACTGAACGGCGAGATCGGCAAGGGCTGGGGCGACAACGGCAACGTCATGTGCGGCCGGGCCAACCACCTGTGGGACCCGACCGGCGCGCTCCAGTCCAGCATTCCCTGCGGCGGCATCGACAACTGGGCCGCGGGCGGCGCGTTCGCCGAGGTGGCGCCGCTGCCGACCGGCATCGAGACCTACGCGTCGTTCTACCTGTCCATCACCAAGAACCCGAACCGGGCCCAGTTCTCCTGGAACGCGGCCACCGGCACCGTCGACCTCAACTGGCAGACCGCCTGGAAGCAGCCCGCGATCGACATGGCCAAGTCGATCTTCGACAAGATCAACGCGAAGGAGGGGACCATCTACCGGACCGACCTCTTCGGCGTGTACAAGATCTGGGGCGACCACCTCACCTACCACCCGCTCGGTGGCGCCGTGCTGAACAAGGCCACCGACAACTACGGCCGGCTGCAGGGCTACGCGGGCCTCTACGTCATCGACGGCGCGTTGATTCCCGGCAACACCAGCGTCAATCCGTTCGTCACCATCACGGCCCTCGCCGAACGGAACATCGAGAAGATCATCGCCGTGGACCTCTAGACCCGTCCGGGCCGCCCACGCGGCCCGGATCGGATCGGTGAGCGGTTCGGCGCCCGGACCGGTTCAGTGGGTCGGCAGCACGCACACGGCGTCCAGACCCAGCACATGGTTGAGCCGGCCGAAAGCCAGCCAGGACCCGATGCTCATGCTCAGTTCCACGATCTCCGGCTGGCTGTACCGCGCGGCCATCCGCGTCCAGAACTCCTCGTCCAGACCGTGATGGTCCAGGGCGTACCGCTCGGCGTACTCGGCGGCCAGCCGTGTCCGGTCGTCGAAGGCGTCGGTGGTGCGCCACTGGGCCACCGCGTCCGCGAACTCCTCCTCGACCTTCTGGCCCTCGCGCTCCGTACGCCAGTCGAGGCAGAACTGGCACCCGTTGATCTGCGCGACGCGCAGGCGCGCGGCCTCGAACTCGCGCAGGCCCAGTGTCGTGTGCTCGTACACCGACAGGGAGAAGTTCGCGGCGGCCATGCCGATGCCGGGCACCATCTCGCCCCACACGTATCCGATCGGTTCCTGTCCCTCGGGAATGTCGATGCGCAGGGTCATGGTCACTTCCTTCCGAGTCGGCCGACTGCGGGGCGCAGCGGGACGTCGAGGGCGTCGTAGAGACCGGGTGCCGCTTCCACCAGCCAGTCGATGGCGCCGACCAGCCGGCCGACGGCGGTGGCGTTCCCGCCCGCGGAGCGGTTCTCGCCCTCGTCGGTGGCCTCGACGGTGACCTCGATGCGCGGGCGGCCCTCGATGATCACGCGGTGGGCGCCGTCCCCGTCGGGCGGCGTCGGCCAGTCGGGTGCGCAGGACGCGTGGACGCGGGTGACGTGCTCGATGACGATCCGGGGCTCTCCCCCGACGATCCCCCGCACCTCGAAGCGCACGGCGCCCTGGGTGCCCGCCGCGAACTCGCCCATGGTGCGGGTGCTCACCGTCTCCGTGAGCGGGCGGCGCTCCAACGTCTCGCGGATGTCGTCGAGTTCGACGCCGAGCGCCCGTGCCATGAGCCGTATCTGACCGCCCCACACCATGGTCGGGATCGACGGGGCGAGCATCAGGGGCTCGTAGTCCATGGGCTGCCCCATGCCGACCAGGTAGCGGACGGACTCCTCCTGTTCGTACGTGGAGTAGTCGAAGATCTCCTGGCAGCGGACGGCGTCGATCGTGGTGCCCAGTCCGCTGATCAGCAGCGGCAGGACGTCGTTCCCCCAGCCGGGATCGACACCGGAGACGAACAGCGAGCCACCCCCGTCGGCGATGGCGGCGAGGACGGGTTCGCGGAACTCCGGTGGGGCGTTGCGCTGGTCGTAGAGCGGATAGAGCGCGGGGGTGACGACCACCGCGCCGGCCCGGATCGCCCGACCGATGTCGGCGAGCGCCTCGTCGGGCCGGATGTCGCCGGTGGCCGCGTAGACCACGGCTCCGGGAGCGGTGGCCAGGACCGCGTCGACGTCGTCGACGGCCGCGACCCCGAGGGCGTGATCGAGCCCGGCGAGTTCGCCCGCGTCCCGGCCCACCTTGCCGGGGTCGTGGACGAGCACGGCCGCGAGTTTCAGCTTCGGGTGGGCCTCGACGGCGCGGATGGCCGCGCGGCCGACGTTGCCGGTACCCCAGACCACCGTGGAAATCATGCGGCGGAGGGTAGCGAGACGACGCCGAGGTTCCCATAGCCGTGACCGGGGAAAATTCCGGGCGCGGAACCGGCGTCGACGCCGCCCGGCGGGGGACGGGGGTCCGGGGCCCGAACCCGCTCGGCCGGGGGCGCGGCCGCGGCTCGGCGGGCGTCCTTCGTGCCACCGCCTAAGCTCGGTCCATGGCCAAGTACTTCGATGTGCACCCGGAGAACCCGCAGCGCCGCATCATCAGTCAGGTGGTGGAGATCGTCCGGAGCGGCGGGCTGATCGTCTATCCGACGGACTCCTGCTTCGCGCTCGGCTGCGCGCTCGGCAACCGGGAGGGGATCGACCGCATCCGTTCGATCCGCCAGTTGGACGAGCGGCACCATTTCACGCTGATGTGCGAGGACTTCGCGCAGCTGGGGCACTTCGTACGGATCGACAACGCCGTCTTCCGCACCGTCAAGGCGGCGACTCCCGGCAGCTACACCTTCATCCTGCCGGCGACCAAGGAGGCTCCGCGCAGGCTGCTGCACCCGAAGAAGAAGACCGTCGGGGTGCGGATTCCCGATCATGGCGTCGCGCAGGCGATCCTCGCCGAGCTCGGCGAGCCGCTGCTGTCGAGCACCCTGCTCCTGCCGGAGGAGGACAAGCCGCTCACCCAGGGCTGGGAGATCAAGGACCGTCTCGACCACGTGGTGGATGCCGTGATCGACTCCGGCGACTGCGGCACCGAGCCGACGACCGTCATCGACTTCTCCGGGGACGAGCCCGAGATCGTACGTCTCGGAGCGGGTGATCCGAGCCGCTTCGAGTAGTCCTGGACAGGTCGCGCCGGACACGGCACCGCGACGCGGGTCGTCCTCACGGAGGACCCGCGTCGCGGCTTCACGACGTGGTGCGGGTGGGGCCGGTCAGCTGGTCGTCAGGGCGGTGTCGTCCACGACGAAGCTGGTCTGGAGCGAGGAGTCCTCGACGCCGCTGAACTTCAGCGCGACGGTCGTACCGGCGAAGGAGGACAGGTCGAACGTCTTCTGCGCGTAGCCGGTGGCCTTGTTGAGGTTCGAGTAGGTCGCCAGGGTGGTCGATCCGGCCGTGACCGTCAGCTTGTCGTACGCGGAGCTGGTGGTCGTCTCGGCCGTGTCGATGTGCAGCCAGAACGTCAGCGTGGCCTTGCAGCCGCTCGGGATCGCCACCGACTGGGAGAGCGTGTCGGTGTGCGTGGCACCGTAGCCGTCCAGCCACGCCTTGTACGAACCGCCGTGCGCCGCCTGGTCGGTGTCGTTGTTGATGACCCCGCTGGTCGCGGTCCAGGTGGTGGCGCCGGACTCGAAGCCCGCGTTGCCGAGCAGCTGCGCCGAGGTGCAGGTGCCGCCGCCGCCCGAGGTGCTGACCGTCCAGGTGAAGGCCGCGGTGCCCGTCGCACCGGTGCTGTCCGTCACGGTGACGGTCGTGCTGTACGTCCCCGCGGTGGTCGGGGTACCGGAGACGGTGCCCGTCGAGCTGATCGACAGACCGGTCGGCAGACCGGTCGCGGCGTAGGTCAGCGTGCCGGTGTTGGTGCTGCTGGCCGTGATCTTGAGGCTCACGGCCGTACCGACGGTGGAGGACTGGCTCCCCGGGTTGGTGACGGTCACGCCGCTGGTCGGCGGGGTGACGTGGCCACCGACGGCGATGCCGGCGAAGGCGTTGGCCACACCCGCGTACTGCGTCGAGCTCGCGCCGTAGAGCGCGGTCGCGGCGTTCAGCGCGGCGGTGCGGGCGCCCGCGTAGTTGGTGGTGGACGTCATGTACGTCGTCAGCGCCTTGTACCAGATCTGCAGCGCGGCGGCGCGGCCGATACCCGCGACGGCGACACCGTCGGAGGTCGAGCTGTTGTACGTGACGCCGTTGATGGTCTTGCTGCCGCTGCCCTCGGAGAGCAGGTAGAACATGTGGTTCGCGGGGCCCGAGGAGTAGTGGACGTCCAGGTTGCCGACCCCGGAGTACCAGGAGTCCTTGGAGCCGCCGTCCTTGCTGGGCTTGTCCATGTAGCGCAGCGGGGTGCCGTCGCCGTTGATGTCGATCTTCTCGCCGATGAGGTAGTCGCCCACGTCGGAGGAGTTGTTGGCGTAGAACTCCACGCCGGTGCCGAAGATGTCGGAGGTCGCCTCGTTCAGACCGCCGGACTCGCCCGAGTAGTTGAGACCCGCGGTGTTGGAGGTGACACCGTGGCTCATCTCGTGGCCCGCGACGTCGAGCGAGGTCAGCGCGTGGGTGCTGCTGGTGCCGTCGCCGTACGTCATGCAGAAGCAGGAGTCGTCCCAGAAGGCGTTGACGTACGCCGTGCTGTAGTGGACGCGGGAGTAGGCCGCGACACCGTTGTTCTTGATGCCGCTGCGGCCGAAGGTGTTCTTGTAGAAGTCCCAGGTCGTCTGGGCGCCGTAGGCGGCGTCCGCTCCGGCGGTCTGGGTGTTGGAGCCGGCTCCGGTGCCCCACACGTCGTCGGCGTCCGTCATCAGGGTGCCGGTGCCGGAGGTGCCGTTGTTCAGCGAGTACGTCTTGTGGCTGCCACGGGTGGAGTCGGTCAGCTGGTACGTCGAGCCGGAGAGCGTGGTGTTGAGCGTCACCGTCCCGCTGTACTGGGTGTTGCCGGTACCGGTCTGGACGCCCTCGTACCGGGTGAGCTCCTTGCCGGTGGTGGCGTCGGTGACGACGTGCAGCTTGCTCGGTGTCCCGTCGTCCTGGAGGCCGCTGATCACGGTCTCCCAGGCGAGCCTCGGGGTCCCGGTGCCGGCCCAGACCACCTTGCGGGCGCTGTCCGTGGCGGGCTTCTGCGCCTTGAGCGCCTTGGCGGCCTTGAGCGCCTGCGTCCCGGCGGCGGCCTTGGTGACGGACGCGGTCGTACTGGCGACCTTGATGGTGTGCTTGTTGGCGAAGGTCGTGCTCACCGTGCCGGTGGCCTGCGAGGCCGGCGGCGTGTGGACGACGAGGTCGCCGCCGAGCACCGGGAGGCCGGCGTAGGTGCGCTCGTAACGGGTGTGCAGGGTGCCGTCGTTGTCCTTGACGACATCCTTGACGACCAGCTTCTCCTTCGAGCCGAGGCCGAGGGCGCCGGCGGTCGCCGTGGTCTGCGTCGATGCCTTCTTCAGCAGCGCCACGTGCTGGGCCGGGGTGAGCTTGGCCTCGAGGCCCCCCGTACGCAGGGGGGTTGTGTGGGGGGCGGGCTTGGCGGCTGCCGGGACCGTCTGAATGCCGACGGCCAGGAATGCGGCGGTGGCCACCAGGGCTCCGGCCGCGGTCGCCTGACGGGGGAAACGTCTCACTCGTACTCCTACTGCTGCGGCCGCGGATCGGCGGCCGACGACAGACCGGGCAGACGGGATGTGCTGTCCGGGGTGAGCTGAGCAGGGGCGTGCGGGAACGCGACCGTGGGCAGGCCGTGGGGCGGCCTGGCCTACAGGTGGGGGAAGGATCGCATCGTTGACCTAGGCATGACATGCGCTTACCGGCAATCGAGGGTTATCCCTACGCCCGCGCGCCGAAACACCCTGCCGCGCGCCGCGCCCGCCGGGCGGGATCACCGACATCACCGCACAACCTCCGCACAATCCCTGCCGAACTCACCTCCTCCGCAACGGAGTTCACCGCCAAACCCGGCGCCACGCCCTGCCCGGCGTACGGCGACGCCCCGAACTGCCCTCGGGCGCCCGCCCGTCGGGAAAGCGCTGTCGTGCCGCCGCGTCCGCACCGGCCGGTGGCCGGCACCCCCGCGCCGACGACGAGCCCCGGACCCTCCACGCCCTGAGCACCCGTGGGCGGTCGCCGGAAGTGGCGCGAACGGGCGCCGATCGGGCACGCGGGCCCGTGCGCACGGGCAGCCGTCCGTACGGGTGTTGGACGGGCGCGCAGTCGCCGGGCGCGAGGGCCGGCGCTGGTGTGGGCAGCCGTCCGTACGAATGTTGGACGTGTGCTCAGTCGTCAGGCGTAAGGGCCGACGTGCGCGCGGACAGGCGTCCGTACGGGTGTTGGACCTGCGCGCAGTCGCCGGGCGCGAGGGCCGACTTGGGCATGGGTGGCCGCGAGGCGGGCCGCGGTCTGCCGTCTTCGGGTAGCCCCCGTGCAGGTGGCATCCCCGCGGCGCCGGGGTCAGGGCCGACCCGCTCCCGGCACCGTGACCCTCGTGGCGAGGACCTGTCCGGACCCGGGTCTCACCGGTTCGGACTCCGTCATGCCGCGCCAGTCCGCCGCCACGACGAACAACGTCCTCCGGTCGGGGCCGCCCAGCGCGCAGGCGAAGCCGCCCCGGTCGAGGTCGACCCGGTCCAGCACGGCGCCGCCCTCGGCGACCCGCGCACAGCACCGGTTCGGCACGTCGGCGTACCAGACGGCGTTCTCCGCGTCGGGGCAGATGCCGTCCGGGGTGCCCTCGCCGAGATCGGCCCAGACCCGGCGGCCCGACAGGGCGCCGTCGGGGCCGATGTCGAAGGCGACCAGCGCGTGCCGGTAGGAGTCGGCGACGATCAGTGTGGAGCCGTCGGGTGTCACGGCCATCCCGTTGGGAAACGCGAGGTCGTCGGCGACCTGGCGCACCGACCCGTCGGGGGTCACCAGGGAGACGGTGCCCGGCCTGGCCGCCTCCCCCGCCATCGGGTCGAAGCCGGCCCGGTTGACGTAGGTGTCTCCCCGGCCGTCGACGACGATGTCGTTCCAGCCCGGTCGGCCCAGTTCCGCGTACGTGGCCAGGGAGCCGTCGGATTGCCGGCGGAGCAGCAGTCCGTCGCCGGAGGAGACGATCAGCAGGTCGCCCTCGGGGTGCCAGTCGGTGCACAGCGGCAGCGACGCCACGCGCGCGACCACCTCCCGGTGACCGGTGGCCGGGTCGAGGGCGAGAACCTCCCCCGCCGTCCAGTCCGAGAAGTACAGGCGGTCCTCGTGCCAGCGCGGCGACTCGACCAGCCCGTGCCCCTCGATCAGGGTGCGTACCTCGTACATGCCCATCACAGCCTTCGCTCCGCACCGGCACGGCACCGGCGCCCCACACCCACAGAACGAACGGACACCCGCCGAATCGACATGTCCGGCCGGACGGGGGGACGAAACCGCCGAACCATCCACGCGGCTCCCGGCACCGTGCGGCGATCCACGGCGTTCCGGGCCGGTCCGCCCGGCCGTCCACGGCCGCCGCGACCCGGCCTCCGGGTCGCTCCCCGCAGGCCGGCGCGCCCCTGGCCGGGCCACGGTTCCCGTCGTGCCGTGATGATCGTCGCGTCGTCTACTGGCGGAGTCGGAGGTCTCGTCTTCCAGCAGGAGCAGCACATGTCGGCGACGCAAGCCACGCCAGAGAACAGGCGGGACAAGCCCGGAGTACTGCGGCGGCTGGGCGAGTGGTGCGCCCGCCATTTCGTGATCGTGATCGTGGCCTGGCTCGTCGTGCTCGCCGTGCTGCAGGTGCTGAGCCGCTCGTTCGGCGGAGAGTACTCCGACAATTTCACTCTTCCCGGCGTGCAGTCGACGAAGGGGCTGGACGTCCTCAAGGAGCACGATCCGGCGGCCGGCGGCTACAGCAGCCAGGTCGTGCTCCGCGACACGCAGAAGCCCCTGACCTCGCTCAGTTCCCAGATGGGCCAGACCGTCGGCGACCTGCAGAAGCTGCCGCACGTCCTGTCGGCGCAGAATCCGCTGCCACCGCCCGGCTCCCAGCCGCCCTCGGGGCAGTCCGGGCAGCAGAACGTCGGGCCGCTGTCGAGCGACGGGAAGACCGCCTACATCACCGTCCGCTTCGACGTGCAGCCCTCGACCCTCGGCGACGACTACCTGCACGGCGTGGACAGCGCCGTGCAGCCGCTGCGGTCGGCCGGCGTCGACGTCGAGTACGGCGGACCGCTGGGCGAACTGGCCAGACCGGCGCCCGACGACCGGGTCAGCGAGGCCATCGGCTTCGCGGTGGCGATCATCGTGCTGCTCGTCGGGTTCGGCAGTGTCATCGCGGCGGCCCTGCCGCTGGTGACCGCGCTGATCAGTGTGGTGGGCGGGCTGGCCTGCCTGAGCCTGCTGGCCGCCGCGTTCACCTTCGCGACGGTGTCTCCGACGCTCGCCACCATGATCGGACTGGGTGTCGGGATCGACTACGCCCTGTTCCTGATCACCCGTCATCGGCAGAACCTCATGGACGGCGCCGATCCGGTGCGGGCCGCGGGCCGGGCCACCACCACCAGCGGACGGGCCGTCCTCGTCTCGGGCTGCACCGTGATCGTCGCCCTGGCGGGGCTGTCCGTCTCCGGGGTCTCCTTCATCAGCCTGCTCGGCGTCGCGGCGGCCGTGACGGTGGTCTCGGCCGTCGCCGGCGCGCTGACCCTCGTACCCGCCATGCTCGGGCTCATCGGCAAGCGCATCGACCGCTACCACGTGCGCAAGCCGGTGGCGGAGACGGACGCCGAGCCCGGGACGCCCGCGCACGGCACCTGGCACCGCTACGCGATGCGCGTGCAACGGCGTCCCTGGTGGTTCCTGGCCGGTGGCCTGGTCACGGTGCTCGTGCTGGCCATCCCGGTGCTCACCATCCAGCTCGGGCACATCGGTGACGGCGCCGACCCCAAGTCCTTCACGGACCGGCGGGCGTTCGACATCATGTCGGACTCGTTCGGGCCGGGCTCCAACGGTCCGCTGACGGTGGTCATCGACCAGACCGACGTGCCCTCCGACCAGCGTTCCTCGCTGGCCTCACAGGCGCAGAAGACGCTCGACGACGTGTCCGGCGCGGCCACCGTCACGCAGCTGACGGCAACCCAGGACCAGGACCTGCTGGTGGGGACGGTCTATTCCAAGGTGTCCCCGCAGAACCAGGACACCACCGACCTGACGAACCGTCTGGTCGACGACACCCTGCCGAGCGCCGTGTCCGGCACCAAGGCCGAGGGCTACGTCACGGGCACGACAGCCGCGCAGGTCGACTTCCGCAACATCGTCGCGAGCCGGCTGCCGCTCATCATCGCCGTGGTGGTCGGGCTCGCCTTCCTCATCATCCTGATGGTCTTCCGCGGACTGCTCGTCGCGTTGAAGGCCGCGGTCCTCAACGTGCTCTCCATCGCCGCCTCGTACGGTGTCGTCGTCGCCGTCTTCCAGTGGGGCTGGGGCGGGCCAGCGCTCGGGGTGTCGGGCAAGGTGCCCATCGAGAGCTACGTGCCGATGATGATGTTCGCGATCATCTTCGGCCTCAGCATGGACTACGAGATCTTCCTGCTGTCGCGGGTCCACGAGTTCTGGCTGCGCACCGGGGACGCGAAGGCGAGTGTGGCGCACGCCCTGGAGATCACCGCCCGGGTGATCACCTGCGCGGCCCTGATCATGGTGAGCGTCTTCGCCGCGTTCATCGTGAGCGACAACATCGTGGTCAAGATGCTGGGCCTCGGTCTCGCGGTGAGCGTCCTGATCGACGCGACGGTGGTACGGCTCCTGCTCGTCCCGGCCGTGATGACCCTGCTCGGGGCCCACGCCTGGTGGACACCGCGGTGGCTGGACCGGATCCTGCCGCACATCGACCCGGAGGGCGAGCCCGGCCCCGCCGTTCCGGGCCCCGCGCACCCGCCGAGCGCCTGAGTGCCTGAGTGCCTGATGACACGGGCCGGGCGGGCCTACGGGCCGCCGGGCGCGCTCGGCCGGGAGACGACCGGCGTGGAGACGATCGGCGTGGAGACGATCGGCGTGGAGACGATCGGGCTGGAGGCCGGCATCGGGACGGAGAAGCCCGACCGCCCGGGCCGCGCGGAGCGCCGGAGCGCACCCAAGTGCCTCATATCGTGAGGAACTAGGGGAATACCGCAGGCTCCGGCCCTCTCTCCCGGCGGACCCGGGAATCCGGATGACCCGACCGCCACGGCTCCCTAGCATGGCCGAATGGCCCGACTCGAACCCCTCCGTCCAGACCACGCGCCCGCGCTCCTCGCGTTCGAGCGGGAGAACCGCGCCTACTTCGCCGCGTCGATCCCGGACCGCGGGGACGCCTACTTCGCCGATTTCGACGCCCGGCATCGCGAACTGCTGGCCGATCAGGCGGCGGGGCTGCACCTCTTCCATCTCGTGGTGGACGACACCGGTACCGTCCTGGGGCGCTTCAACCTGGTCGACGTGTCAGGGGATTCGGCGGAGCTGGGATACCGCGTCGCCGAGCGCGCCGCCGGGCGGGGGCTCGCCACGACGGCCGTACGGGAGGTCTGCGCCCTGGCCGCGAGCGCGTACGGCCTCACCACGCTGCGGGCCGCCACGACCGTCGACAACACCGGGTCCCGGACCGTCCTGACCCGCACGGGATTCCTCGTCACCGGCACCACCGAACTGAGCGGCCGCCCGGGCCTGCGCTTCGCGCGGGACCTGTCGGACGCCGTCCCGCGCTCCTCCCGACCGGACGGCGACCCCGCCGGTCAGGGAATCGGTTCGGCGGCCGGATTGATCGGTGACTGATAGGCGCCGCTGGCCAGCATGCGCACCTCCCCCACCGGACTGATCTCGGCGCGGAGGATACCGGTGGGATCGCTGTACACCGGGTTGCCGCCCGGACCCTTGGCCGTCGTCCGTTCGACGACCACCTCGTCCGTCACCATGCGTGCGTCCGGTCCTGGATGGGTGAACGTCAGCCGGTAGCGGTCCACGGTCTCCATGAGGGCCTCCCACGCCGAAGCGACACATCAGAAGGAACAGGTACGTCCCCCATGATGCCGCCGCCGCCCGGCGACAGCACCGCCACCCGTGCCGCGCGGGCGTCCCGGCCGGTCCCGCCGGGTCCCGAGCGCGGGAGGCCGACCGCTCACCAAGCGTGACGCCCCTCGCCACCACGCGCCGGGCAGTGTAGACATAGCACATGGTCGGACTATTGGGTCGAACCCGGGCTCAGTCGACCCGCCGCCCCAGCACGGCGCACCAGCAGCGTGGGTCACACGAAGGCAAGCACAGACGCGGCCCGTCCAACGGGCTCCGTTCCGCGCTCAGCGGGCGCAGCGTCGCCGGACAGGTGTTCTTCCTGCAAGTCGCGATCGTGCTGCTCCTGGTCGTCGCCGCGGTGGTCGCACTGGTGCTCCAGGTGCGGCACGACAGCGGTCAGGAGGCCCGCAACCGCTCCCTCGCCGTCGCGGAGACCTTCGCCAACGCGCCGGGCACGCGCGCGGCGCTGAGCGCGCCCGACCCGACGGCCCTGCTCCAGCCGAGCGCCGAGGCCGCCCGCAAGGCGTCCGAGGTGGACTTCATCGTCGTCCTGAACACCGACTCGATCCGCTACACCCACCCCAAGCCGGACCGGATCGGCAAGAAGTTCGTGGGGACGACCGCGCCGGTGCTGGCCGGGCACTCGATCACCGAGATGATCCACGGGACCATCGGACAGCTCGTGCAGGCCACGGTCCCCGTCAAGGCACCCGACGGCGAGGTCGTCGGCATGGTGTCGGCCGGGATCACCACGGAGAACGTGGGCGGCGCCGCAGACCGCCAGCTGCCGCTCCTGCTGGGCGCGGCGGGCGTCGCGCTCGCCCTCGCCACCATCAGCACCGCGCTGGTCAGCAGGCGGCTGCTGCGCCAGACTCACGGCCTCGGCCCGTTCGAGATGACCCGGATGTACGAACACCACGACGCGGTGCTGCACTCCGTCCGGGAGGGAGTGATCATCGTCGGCGCGGACGGGCGGCTGCTCCTGGCCAACGACGAGGCGAACCGCCTGCTCGACCTGCCCGCGGACGCCGAGGGACGCGGTGTCCAGGAACTCGGCCTCGATCCGGGCACCGCCGAACTGCTGGCCTCGGGACGTGTCGCCACGGACGAGGTGCACCTGGTCGGGGACCAGCTCCTGGCCGTCAACCAGCGGCCGACCGACCTGCGGGACGGCCCGGCCGGCAGCGTCGCCACCCTCCGTGACTCGACCGAGCTGCGCGCGCTCTCCGGCCGCGCGGAGATCGCCCGGGAGCGGCTCAAACTCCTCTACGACGCCGGTGTGGGCATCGGTACGAGTCTGGACGTCACGCGGACGGCCGAGGAGCTGGCGGAGGTCGCCGTCCCGCGGTTCGCGGACTTCGTGACGGTCGACCTGGCCGACGCCGTGCTCGACGGGCGCGAGCCGGACGCGGGCACCGGCCTGCGCCGTACCGCCTACGGCGGCATCCGGGGGGACGCCCCGCTGTATCCGGTCGGCGAGCACATCGGCTTCGTGCCGTCCACTCCCCAGGCCCACAGCCTGCGCACCGGCGAGGCCGTCGTCGAGCCCGATCTCGGCGGGGCCCCGGGATGGCTGGCCCAGGACCCCCGGCGTACCGCGCAGGTCGTCGACTACGGAATCCACTCCCTGATCACGGTCCCGCTGCGTGTCGGACCACTGGTCATGGGCGTGGTCAACTTCTGGCGCTCGGAGCAGCCCGATCCCTTCGACGCGGACGACCTGGCGCTCGCCGAGGAACTGGTCGCCCGCGCGGCCGTCTCCATCGACAACGCCCGTCGCTACACCCGCGAGCACACGATGGCGGTGACGCTGCAACGCAGCCTGCTGCCGCGCAACCTGCCCGATCAGAGCGCGCTCGACCTCGCCTACCGCTATCTGCCCGCGCAGGCGGGGGTCGGCGGCGACTGGTTCGACGTGCTCCCGCTGCCCGGTGCCCGGGTCGCGGTCGTCGTGGGCGACGTCGTCGGTCACGGGCTGCTGGCCGCCGCGACGATGGGACGGCTGCGGACGGCGGTCCACAACTTCTCCGCGCTGGATCTGCCCCCCGACGAACTGCTCGGGCTCCTGGACGAGCTCGTCGGGCGTATCGACCAGGACGAGCTGCCGGAGGACAGCGGGGCCGCCGTCACGGGGGCCACCTGTCTGTACGCCGTCTACGACCCGACGACCCGGCGCTGTTCCGTCGCCCGGGCCGGACACCCGCCACCGGCCGTGGTCCGTCCGGACGGCAGTGTGACGTTCCCCGACATCCCGGCCGGGCCGCCGCTGGGTCTGGGCGGCTTGCCGTTCGAGACGGCCGAGCTGGAGCTGGCGGAGGGCAGCCGGCTGGTTCTCTACACGGACGGCCTGGTGGAGGACCGGGAGCGGGACATCGACGTCGGGCTCGAACTGCTGCGCACCGCGCTCGCCGGGGCCGACCGCTCCCCCGAGGACACCTGCCAGGCGGTTCTCGCCGCCATGCTGCCGGCCCGGCCGAGCGACGACATCGCCCTGATCGTCGCGCAGACCCACGCGATCGACGCCGACCGGATCGTCACCTGGGAGGTCCCCGCCGAACCGGCCGCCGTCGGCGAGGTCCGCGCCTCGGTCGCCCGGCAACTGGCGCGGTGGGGGCTGGACGAGCTGACGTTCACCACGGAACTGATCCTCAGCGAGCTGGTGACCAACGCGATCCGCTACGGCATCGGGCCGATCGGGGTCCGCGTGGTGCTGGACCGCGCGCTGATCTGCGAGGTCTTCGACGGCAGCAGTACGTCACCGCATCTGCGGTACGCGGCGACGACGGACGAGGGTGGCCGCGGGCTGTTCCTGATCGCCCAGCTCGCCGACCGCTGGGGCACCCGTTACACGCCCGAGGGCAAGGTGATCTGGGCGGAACAGCCGCTGCCCTGAGCCGAGTTCTCGGGGCGGCGGAGGGGCGAGGACGGGGAGGGCGGAACCGGGCGACGGCGTGTGCGGCGATCGGAGCCCTGGCAGGATGGCCGCATGGAACGAGTGCTCGGAGTCGGCGGATACTTCCTGCGGGCCGCCGACCCGGTGGCCCTGGGCGCCTGGTACCGCGATCGTCTGGGGCTGGACGCCGACGAGAACGGCCTGTGGCGTCAGGAACCCGGGATGACGGTGTTCGCGACCTTCGAGTCCGGGACCGATCACTTCGGCTCCCGCACCCAGCAGACGATGCTCAACTTCCGTGTCCGCGACCTGGACGCGATGCTCGCCCAACTGCGCGCCCACGGCGCGGACGTGGCCGAGGAGACCCAGGACATGGAGGGGGTCGGCCGGTTCGGCTGGGTCACCGATCCCGAGGGCAACCGGATCGAGTTGTGGCAGCCCGGCTGACACCGCCTCGACAGGGCGCACAGGTGACGCCGTGTTCGCGCCGGTGGTGAGGCCTGGCGCTCCCGGGCCGCTCAGCCGGGAGGACGTGGTCCCTCCCGGGCGTCCGGCTCCCCCGTCGCCGCCGCGCCCGAGGACTCGGCCGGGGCGGCGACGGAACCCTCCGCGGGCGTGAGGGAGGCGGCGCCTCCCTGGAGCCGCTCCAGGTCGGAGGGCCGGACCTGAATGACGAACAGGGCCACCAGCGCGGCGAAGACGGCGAAGACGGCGGCGGCCACGAAGGCGCCCGAGATCCCGGACGTCAGCACCTGGTCGCTCCAGGGCGCCGGAAGCTGTCCCGTCCTGCGGAACTCCAGCCGCTGCGCGGGCGTCGCGGTCGACATGAAGTCCTTGACCTGATCGGTGGCCTCGTTGCGGCTGGCCGTGCCGAAGACGGTGACCAGCACGGACAGGCCGAGGGAACCACCGACCTGCTGGGTCGCGTTGAGGACTCCGGACGCGGCACCCGCGTCCTTCGGCTGGACACCCGACACCGCCATCAGCGTCAGCGACACGAACTGCAGGCCCATGCCGAAGCCGAAGACCAGTGTGGGTCCGAGGATGCTGCCGAGGTACGAACTGTCGACGTCGGTCAGGGTCAGCCAGCCGAGACCCAGGGCCGCCAGGATCGCGCCCACGGCCATGAAGGGTTTGGGACCCCATCTGGGCAACAGGTTCGAGGCGACGCCCGCGCCGATGGCGATGATCACGCTGATCGGCAGGAAGGCGATCCCGGCCTTGAGCGGGCTGAATCCGAGGATGTTCTGCACGAAGAGGGTCAGGAAGAAGAACATCCCGAAGATGGCCGCAGACAGGCTCAGCATCATCGCGTAGACGCCCGAGCGGTTGCGGTCGCGGAACATCCACAGGGGGGTGATGGGCTGTCTCGACCGGCGTTCGACCGCGATGAACACGATGAGGAACACCAGCGCCGCCCCGAAGGCCCCGAGGGTGACGGGGTCGCTCCAGCCCTCCTCCGAGGCCCGGATGAAACCGTAGACGAGCAGCACCATGCCCAGGGTGGAGGTGAGCGCGCCCAGCAGGTCGAAGTGGCCCGGGTGACGCGCGGACTCCTTGATGTAGCGCGGGGTGGCGAGCACGATCAGCAGGCCGATGGGGATGTTGACGAAGAACACCCAGCGCCAGTCGAGCCATTCGACGAGTATGCCGCCCGCGAGCAGCCCGATCGCGCTGCCGCCGGCGGAGACCGCGGCGAACACGCCGAACGCCCTGTTGCGTTCGGGCCCTTCGCTGAAGGTGGTGGTGATCAGCGACAGCGCGGTGGGTGAGGCGATGGCCCCGCCGACGCCCTGCAGCGAGCGGGCCGCGAGCAACTGCCAGGATTCCTGGGAGAGTCCGCCGAGCAGGGACGCGAACACGAAGAGCAGGACGCCGAACATGAAGACCCGGCGTCTGCCGAGGATGTCTCCGGAACGCCCGCCGAGCAGCAGCAGGCCGCCGAAGGTCAGCGTGTAGGCGTTGATCACCCAGGAGAGGTTCTCGGTCGAGAAGCCGAGCGAGGTCTGGATGTGCGGAAGCGCGATGTTCACGATGGTGATGTCGAGGACCACCATCAGCTGACACGAGGCGATGACGAGGAGCGCCATACCGCTGCCTCGTCCCCGCTTCGGGGATTCGGCAGACTCGGAGGATGTCGTGTGATCGGCCGTCATGGGGGATGGCCCTGCATCTCGGGTCGGCGGTGAACGTGGATGTTCACTCCATCGACGTTAAGCCTGACCGCCCGGCCCCACCAATCGATCACCGGGCCGGGCGAGGAGCGGGGTGTGCACTTCGATTCGGGGGGTAACCGTTGACCTGCTCGCCGGTGTCCCCCAGCACCGGAAGGATCCCGACGGGTCAGTGCCCTTGGAGGTAGCCGTGCCGACCGAACCAGCTTCTGTGTTGTCCATCGACGTGACCCCGTACGGCGAGGGCATCGTCCTGGTCCGCGTCGCGGGGGAACTGGACGTCGAGACGGCCCCCGAGCTGCGCGACCGGCTGGCCGACCAGATACGCGGCGGGTGCCGGCATCTCCTGCTCGATCTGTCGGCCGTCCCCTTCATGGACTCCTCCGGTCTCAACGCCCTCCTCAAGGCCAACGCCGAGGCCGGACGGGCCGGTACGAGCGTATGTCTCGTGTCCCCCGCGCCGGTCGTCCGGCGGATCCTGGATCTCACGGGCGTCAGTCTCACGATCGCGTCCCTGGACGGCGTCGACGCCGCGCTCGCCCGCATCGACGGAGGAAGCTCCCGGCACTGAGCCCGCGAGAGCGGCCGGCATCCCGGCCTTGTCGGATCTGCGAGGAGAGTTGAGACCCACGAACCATGAGAGCGGTGGCTGCCCTGTGCCTGCGGTGGAGGTGAAAGAGCGACATGAGCGCCCACGGACGAGGACCAGGGGCGAGGCGGCTGGTGCCGCGGACGAGGACACCGACCGCCGAGGCCCGGCGGCCGCGCCGCGCGACCCCGCGGCGACCGGCTCGGGTGCCGGGCCGGCGCGTCCGTCAGGCCGAGCGGACACCCCTCGCGTCGCCCTCGTCGAGCTGGGCCGCCGTGGCCGCGCGGAAGGCCGCCAGTCCCTCCCGCGCGAGGATCCCCGCCACGGCGCCCGCCCGGCGTACGCGCGCCTCCGTGAGTCGACGCGGGGCGGAGGAAGTCACCGTCCGGCTCTCCCGGTCTTCCCGGACTCCGTCCCCCCGTCGGGGCGACGGCGGTGGCGCAACGACGGACACCGGCGCCCTCGCGTGAGGGTCCGGCTTCCCGGTGCCGTGGACCCGGCATCCCACTGGTCGGGGAACGACGTGTCCGGCTTCGGGAACAACCGTGTGGCCGCGGAGCGGGCCTCGCGCACGGCGGTTTCCGGCCCGTCGCGGGACATGGCCCCCGATGGGCCGTGCGCCCGCCTCGCGGCCGCGTCCTTCGAAGTCTTCCCGGGCGACGACGGACCTTTCCGGGCAGAAGGTCCGGGCGGCGGCGTACCAGCGCACCTCCCGGGCCGGTCCCGCTCCGGCGCGAGCCCGGGCTCGATCCCCAACCAGAAGCATTCGAGCGGGAGTTCGGCGATCACGTCGACCAGGTGGCCCACGCCGACCGGCTGTCGCCGCTCCACCTCACCGACGGAACGGGTGCCGCGGCGGTGTGTCCCGCCCGACACGGACCGCCGGCCACCGGCCAGTTGACCGACCGGCCCGCCCCGGCGCCGGGCGCCGAGGGCGGGCGCCGCAGGCGGTCCGACCATGACTACAGTTGTCGCACGACAATCGATCACGCCGCACGGCGGATCCCCGATGTCGACGCGGCGCACGAACCGAGGAGAAGATCACGTGGCGGACCACCAGGCAACGGAACAGCGGGAGTCATCGGCTCGGGAGGTCGGGGACCTCCTGCGCGCGCGCCGCGAACAGATCGCCCACCGCTGGGCCGACGAGTCGCTGTTCCGTACCGTCTTCACCCTCTCCAGGGACGAGGCCGTCGAGGCCGCCCGGGCGGTCGTCGAGGCGCTGGCCGCGGTCGCGGCCGCCGGCCGGGTCGAGGACCTCGGCGCCGCCGGGTTCGCCACCGTCCGCGACCAGTTGGGGCGCATGGCGGCCTCCCGAGCGCGCACCGGTGCCACCTCGGCCCAGATCGCGGACGAGGTGGCGGCGCTGCACCCGGCGGCCGCCGACCTGCTGCGGGCCGATCTCGCCGACGGCTCCCGGGACCGCGCCGAGGCCTGCGCGGTCACGCTGACCGCGCTGGTGGGAACGCTCCGCCTCGTCGTCCTGGAGACGGTGCTCAGCGCCGGACAGGAACTCATCGACCGGCAGCGCCTCCAACTGCTGGAGGTCGCCACGCCCGTCATCAAACTGTGGACCGGTGTGGTCGCCGTCCCCCTGATCGGCACCCTCGACAGCGCCCGCAGCCAGGTGGTGATGGAGAACCTCCTGGACGCCGTCGTCAGCCAGCAGGCGCGGTTCGCCATCCTCGACATCACCGGGGTGCCGGCCGTCGACTCCCTGGTGGCCCAGCACTTGATGAAGACGGTGGCCGCGGCGCGTCTGATGGGCGCCGAGTGCGTCGTCTCCGGGATCCGGCCCGCGATCGCGCAGACCATCGTCCACCTGGGCATCGACCTGGGATCGGTCGTCACGCGCGCCAGCCTCGCCGACGCCCTCGCGTACGCCCTGCACCGCCAGGGCATCACCATCGTCGACCAGGACCGTTCCGGTCCCGGCGCGCGGTGAGCGCCCCGATCGCCGGCTACCCGGACGGCACCCGTGTGCCCGTCCTCAAACTCGGCAACATCCTCCTGGTGACGCTCCAGGGAGACCTGCACGACGCCGCGGCCGAACGGTTGCAGCGCGACATCGGCGAGGCCATCGCGGCCAGTTCCGTCGACGGCGTGGTCATCGACATCTCCGGGGTGGAGATCGTCGACTCCTTCCTGGGACGCGTGTTCGCCGAGGTCGCGGCGCACTCGAAGCTGCTCGCTGCGCAGACCGTGGTCGCGGGCATGCGCCCCGCCGTCGCCATCACCCTGGTCGAACTGGGCCTCACCATGCCCGGACTGCGCACCGCGCTCGACACCGAGGAGGCCATGCGGCTGCTCGGCCCGGCGCCGGCGCACCTTCGCCAGGACCCCGAACGCAGGGAGCGCCCGTGACGGACACTTCCGGCCGTGTCACCGCCTGCCTGCAGATCCGCACCGACATGGACCTCGCGTGGGTGCGCCAGCATGTGCGCCAGGCGGCCGCCGAGCTCGGTTTCGGACTCGTGGACCAGACCAAACTGCTCACCGCGGCCAGTGAGCTGGCGCGCAACACCCTCGTGCACGGCGGCGGCGGGCAGGTCGAGTCCACCGTCCTCACCGCCGGGGCCGCGCGGGGCCTTCGGCTGACCTTCTCCGATCCGGGCCCCGGCATCCCCGACATCGAGCGCGCGCTGACGGACGGCTACACCTCCGGCGGCGGTCTGGGTCTCGGGCTCGGCGGAGCCCGGCGCCTGGTGCACGAGTTCTCCATCGAGAGCCGGCCCGGCGAGGGGACGGCCGTGACCGTGATCTGCTGGACGGGCGGTCCCCCGCATCCGCGTGGGGAGAGCCGATGACACGCGTCTGGGACATCCCCGTCCACGACTCCACCCGGGTCCGGGACGTCCGGGTGGCGGCCGAGGACGCCGCCGACCACACCGGGCTCGGCCGCGACCGCAGGGCCCTCGCCGCGCTCGTCGCGACGGAGCTGGCCACCAACCTCCTCAAGCACGGGGGCGGCGGACAGATACTGATCGACACCGTGGACGCGGATCTCGCGGAGCCCGGCACCGGACGCGGCCCGGCCCTCCAGATAGCGGCGATCGACCACGGCCCCGGCATCGCCGACCTGCCGACCGCGCTGCGCGACGGGTTCTCCACGACCTCCTCGCTCGGCGCGGGGCTCGGCACCTGCCGCCGTATCGCCGACCACTTCGAGGTGCACACCGTCCCGGGCCGGGGCACCGTCGCCCTGGCCCGGGTGCACACAGCCCGCGGGGACCGGAAGGGACACCGCCTTCCCGGCGCGGACGCCCCGGTGCGCGCCGGAGGTGTCAACATCCCTCTCGCGGCGGCCGCCCATTCGGGCGACGCCTGGGCCTGTGTCCGTTCCGGCGACCACGTCACCCTGCTGCTGGCCGACGGACTCGGCCACGGACCGGCCGCCGCGAAGGCGTCCGGGGCCGCCGTGGAGGAACTGCGCCGCCTCGCGCACCTGCCGCCGCCGGAACTCCTCGGAGCTCTGCACACGGCCCTGCGCGACACCCGGGGGGCCGCCGTCGCGGTGGCCCGGCTCGACCTCGGGGCCCGGCACCTCGACTTCGCCGGGATCGGCAACATCGGAGCCCGGCTGCGTTCCGGCGACACCTGGCATCCGCTGCTGTCCCACCCCGGGATCGTCGGCGCCCACCGTCCGGCGCGCCTGCCGCCGTGCAGGCGCCCGTGGAACCCCGACAGCCTGCTCGTCCTCCACAGCGACGGTCTGCCCAGCCGCTGGGCTCCCCCGTCCGTCGCGCCCATGACCTCCTGGGACCCCGCGGTCACGGCCGCCGTGATCGTGCGGGATTCCAGCAGTGCCGCCCGCCCGGTGCGGGACGACACGACCGTGGCCGTCCTCACCCCCACCCCGCAGGATCACCCATCATGACTCGTACCTGGCAGATCAGCACGGTCGACGACGCCGCCCGTGCCCGCATCGCGGCCGCGCGGATCGCCGCGGCGCACGGCGTCCCGACGGTGGAACGCACCCGGCTGGTCACCGCGTTGAGCGCGCAGCTGCGGCAGTGTCTGGTCAAGGGGGGCGACTGGCTGCTGACCCTGCGGACGGCCGCGCCCACCGGCACGCGGTGCTCCGGCCGGCTCACGCTCGCCATCGACGCTGCGGCGAACGGGGAGGGGCACCGGCCGAGTTGGCGGGCGAGCGCGGACGTTCCGTCCCCGGGCCCGGACGGCGGTGGCGGCCCGCCCGGGGGGCCGCGTGGCCGTTCGGCCTTCGCCGACGCGCTGCTGAGCGCCGACGAGGACACCTCCCGGGTCCTCGACCTGCTCGCCGAACAGGAGCAGTTGGTCGCCTTCCACCGGGAGGAACTGCATCAGACCAATCAGGGCGTGCTCGCGCTGCACGCCGAACTCGACGCGGCGGGACGCGTCCAACGCGAACTGTTCGGTGCCGAGCGCGAGGCCCGCACCGAGGCCGAGAGCGCCCGGCGCAGGCTGGCCTTCCTCGCCGACGCCAGCGCGGCCCTCTCCGCCTCGCTCAACCACGAGGAGATCCTCGACCGGCTGCCGCGCCTGCTCGTGCCGGACTACGCCGGCAGCGTCGACCTGTGGCTCTTCGCCGACGACGCCGGAGCGCGCGGTCACACCGCCCGCCCGGCGGCGGCCGTGGCCGCCGCCCGTACCGGTCGCCCGCAGTACGCCGCCGACCATCCGGGCGGCCTGCCCGGCGTCGACGACCTCCCGCCGTCCGCGCTGCACCCGCGGGAGCCGCTGCTGTGCGTCCCGCTGCCGACCCGGCACACGCCGCTGGGCGTGGTGACGCTGACGCCGCCGCCGGAGCGATGGAGCGCGGACGACGTCGTGATGCTCGTCGAGCTCGCCCGCAGGGCCGGGACCGCGATCGACCACGCCCAGCGGTTCGAGCACAACCGTGACATCGCGGAGACCCTGCAACGCGCCCTGCTCACGGACCTGCCCAAGACACCGGGACTCGGTCTGGCGGCGCGCTACCTCCCGGCCACGCACGGGCTGAACATCGGCGGGGACTGGTACGACGCGTTCCGGCAGCCCGACGGGGGGCTGGTCGCCGTGATGGGCGACGTGACCGGCCACGGGCTGCACGCTGCCGTCATGATGAGCCAACTGCGCACCGCGCTGCGGGCGTACGCCGTCGACGGGGGCACACCGGGCCGGCTCCTGACCCGCCTGCACGTCTTCCTCCACCACCTCCAGCCCGATCTGTACGCCACCGCCGTCATCGCCCGCTTCCACCCGGACGAGACCACCGTCACCTGGGCCGCCGCCGGGCACCCGCCGCCGGTGCTGCGCACCCCGGAGGGCGAGGTCCGCGTCCTGGACGCCAAACCCGGTGCCATGCTGGGCATTCCGCTGGACCAGGAGATCCGCGACCACACGGCGCGGCTGCCGCCCGGGTCCACGCTCGCGCTGTACACGGACGGTCTGGTGGAGCGAAGGACCCAGGGCATCGACCCGGGCATCCGGCGGCTGGCCGAAGCCCTGTCCGGTGAGCGCGCGGCGGATCTGGACCACGATCTGGAGGGCGCCGCCGACCGGATCCTGAGACCGATGCTCCGCGACTCCCAGCGGGACGACGACGTCTGCCTGCTGCTCTGCCACACCGACCACCGGACCGCTCCCCTGATCTCGGGGCAGGCGTCCGCCTGACACCTCTCCGGCCAGGGGCCGGCCCGCGCTCCCCGGAGGCCCTGGGCCACGGCTCCGGGCGCGGTCGGGGAACGTCGCCGTCAGGACGGGCGGTCTCGGCGCACGGACGGGGCACGGGAGGACGGGACTCCGGAGGACGGGGCTCCGGGACGGGGCAAGCGGTCCCGACCTGCTCGCGGATCCCGCTCGTACCTCTGGATCGTCAGAAGCTCACGACGGCCCGGACGGTCTTGCCGTCGGGGCGGGGCAGCACGGTCAGTTCGGAGGACAGCCGCCGTACCAACGGCCAGCCGAAGCCGCCCTGTCCGGTCAGGTCCAGGCGGCGAGGACGCGGCGGCTCGGGATCGTCGTCGGTGACGGAGATCCCCACCCCGTGGCCCACGTCCCGCAGATCCAGACTGCACAGCCGGCCGTGCGCGTGCCGCACCACGTTGGTCACCAGCTCCGAGACCACGAGGGTGACGGCTTCGGAGGCCTCGCGGGGCACCGGGCGGGGCAGTCCGCCGAGAAACGCCCTGGCCATCCGGCGGGCCTGGACAGCGGCCTGAGGACTTCTCTCCAGCCTGGCCCCCGGGACGGGGCCGAGTTCACAGGACGGTTCTACAGTGGTCATCCCTTCAACTCCCTTGCGTTGCTTCCGCCCGTACACCGTGTAGCGGCACTCCGTGTCCGTCCGGCGTGTCGAGCGGGCTTCTCCCCTTTCTTCCCGGACCTCCGGAGCCCATGTCACGGAATCCCCCGCCTTCACACCGCGGTCACAGGTGCCCGGTCCGGTCACCGGGCCGGACGGTGCCGGTGTCCTCTGTGACCGGGGGACTGCCGCGGCGGATCGGGGGCACGAGGGCACACGTCGCGAACACCCACGGGTGCCGGCGACATCGCTCCCGCGGCGGTCGGAGGGGCCGGGCGACCCCGAGGCCGGCACGGTCGAGCGGAGGGGTGGTGACCCCGGCCGTCAGGTCCCGAGGGGGTCACCACCCCACCACCGCGTTCCCAGGCACCGGCGTCACCCGCCCGTCCCACGACGCCGCGCCCGCTCCTCCAGAGGGGCGGGGTCAGGTGGGCCGCTCGCCGGTCTCGCAGACCTTGCGGGCGACCTCCCGCAGTTTGATGTTGTGGTCCTGGGAGGCCTTCTTCAGCACGGCGAAGGCGTTCTGCTCGCTGAGGCCGTGGCGTTCCATGAGGATGCCCATCGCCTCACCGATCTCGTGGCGGGTCTCCAGGGCGTGGCCGAGCTGCTGGTGGGTGCGGGCGGCCGAGAAGGCGACGGCCGCGTGCGAGGCGAGGATCCACCCGGCGCGCTGGGCCATCTCGTCGAACATGTTCGGGCGGTGCGAGTACAGGTTGAGGGCACCGAGCTCGTCGTCGTCGGTGAAGAGCAGGAAACCCATCATGCTGCCCATCCCCAGCTTCCTCAGCTCGGGGGCGAAGCGGGACCACCGCTCGTGCGGCTGACGCAGGTCCTCGATGGCGTACAGCTGCCGCCGGTCCTTCACCGCGTCGAAGCAGGGCCCCTCCTGCAGATCCTGCTGGATGCGGTCCGCCCTGCGCACGACGTCGCCGGTCGCGGCCAGCGCGCTGACCTCGCCCCGGCGGACCGTGAGGATGCCGCCCTCGTCACATCCGTTGATCAGCACCGTCGCGTGTTCCACGATCCGGTCCAGGGTCGCCTGCACCGAGTCCTGTGCCAGCAGATCCCGTGCCATGTCCGCCAAGGCGACGGCGAACTTCTCCCAGACCTCGCCGGACACCTGCGCCATGGGCCACCCGTTCGTTCGTCGAAACGCGACCTGCGTCCACCTGGGATTCCATCTTGCCACCCCGACCCGACCGGCGCCCCGATCGGGTGACGGCGGTCCGGCGGGCGGCGGCGCGTTCCCGCCAACCCGGGCCCTCACCGCTGCGGCGGGTCCCTCGTCCACGGGATCTTTGCATGCCCGGCCCGTTTCATCCGGCAGATCAAGGGTGACCCGGGAGGGGACCGAATCCCGAAGAACGCGTTTCGACACGATCGCAGGAGGCTCTCATGGACAACTGGCGCGATTCCGCGGCTTGCCGCACCGTGGACCCCGACCTGTTCTTCCCCATCGGCAACACCGGACCCGCCGTCCTGCAGATCCAGGAGGCGAAGGTCGTCTGCGGCGGCTGCCCGGTCCGCGACGCCTGTCTGGACTGGGCCCTGGACACGGGTCAGAGCATCGGTGTGTGGGGTGGTACGAGCGAGACGGAACGGCGTGCCCTGGCACGACGGCGCTCCCGTCTGCGCTCTCCGGACACCTCGGCGTAGACGGAGCGGCGGGGACCGCCATGACCTCGCCCCGTGCGGGGCCCGGTCCCAGGATCTGTCCGGTCGCGGCGCGACACGGGCACGGCGCCGACGAGATCCGAACGAAGGGCACGATGGAAATCGATCCGAGGCGGAACAGGAATTCGTCCTACGACGGATTCGGGACCCTCGTCAGCGCGTTCGGCGGACAACTGCGCAACGTGACCGACGCGCGGCTGGCCGCCGACGGCTACCTGCGCGCCCTCGCGCGGACGGCACCGCCGTCGGCGGCCGAGCACTGGGACGACATCCTGCTGGTGGTCACCGAGCTGGCCGCGAACACGATCCAGTACGCTCCCGGCCCCTTCGAACTGCGGATGCGTCCGACCTTCGACGGCGTGCACGTCACGCTGCGCGACACCAGCACCACCCCGCCCACGCCGCGCCGCTTCCGTCCCTCCAAGGGCGGGGGCGGCATCGGCTGGCATCTCGTCCACGCGCTCAGCGACCAGGTGAGCGTGGTCGTGCGGCCGGACGGCAAGGACGTCCACGCCTTCCTTCCCTGGTGACGGGCCGGAACCGGTGCCCCCTGGGCAGGTGTCGGTCGGCCCGAAGTGGGCACACGGGCCGGGTGAGGGAACAGTCCGGTCGCGCGACACGAGGTGACGCCTTGAGCCCCGAGCAGGAACCGTCCGAGCGGGAGCACGCGGTCTGGGACCGGGTGCGCCGCGCCGCCACCGGAATGAACCATCACGAGGCGAAGGCCGCCCTCGCCGACGCGCGGAAGGCGGCCGAGGACAGTGCGTCGGCCACCGGGCAGCAGGCGCCCGACGCGTGGACGGAGGCGGCGGAATGGGAACGGATCACCGACACCCTGGCCGACCACGCGGGGGCGTACGACCCCGCCACGGACCCCTTCGTCCAAGGTCAGTTGTCCGTCCGGAACCGTCACGAGCGTACATAGCCGCGACGCTGTCGAACATTTTCCGCCCACATTGTCAGTGCACTGCGGAACAATGTCGATCAGTCCGAATGTCGTCGCTCCGGCGACGCGTGATCCGTCCGTCTTCGAAAGGCCGCATGCACATGACGCCGACCTCGCACGACCGTGTCATGCCGTGCGCACCGATCGGAGGCCGGTGACCATGCTGCGGCCCCTGCCCCGCGCGAACACCCCGCTCGGTCCCGAAGGCGCCGAGGTGCTGCGTCTGATCACGCAGCGGCGGTTCCCCGTCCGCCTCATCGTGCACGCGAACGGCCGTCGGCGGTACGGCTATTGGCTTCCCCTGGACGCCTCGACCGGGCGTGGCGGCTGTTACGTGGCGTTGCCCACCGGCGAGTGCGACGCGCTGCACGCGGCGGGCCGGATCGCGCTCGGCGCGCCCCTGGTCGACCCCGGGAAGACCATGTACCCGGTCGAGGCCACGGCGCGGACCGCCGCGGCGGGCCCGCGGACGTCGACCGTCCCGAGCGCCCCGACCGTGACCGGCCCGAGGACGCCGACGGTTCCGCACCCGTCGACCGGCCCGGGCGCATCGGTGGGTTCGCGGGCGTACCGACACGCCCTGACGGCCTGACGGCCTGCCCCCTGCCGCGGGAGGCCCTCCCCGGACCTCCGGCGGGGGCCGGGCCCGCCCCCGGCGTCGCACCGCGTCCCGTCGTCCGCGCGACGACCACCGTCCCCCGGATCCCGGTCCGGCGGGACGCCGTCCTTCTCCCGGTACGGGCGTTCGGTCCTGCGGGGGCTCGCGCGCCTATCGGCGGACAGCCCACGAACGATCCGTCCCACCCGACCCACAGGCACTTACCCTCCAGTAATATCCGGCGACAGGCCCCCCGAGGAGGAACCGTGCCACGGTCCGAACGCTCACCCCTGTTGCTCGCAGGCCTCTTGGCCACCGCGGGCGTCGCCCACTTCGCCGCACCACGGCGGTTCGACGCCACCATCCCGCGCGCTCTGCCCGGCACACCCCGGACCTGGACGTACGCGAGCGGTGTCGCCGAACTCGCCCTCGCGGCCGGGGTGGCGCTCCCCCGCACGCGCCGGATCGCGGCCAAGGCCACCGCCGCGTTCTTCGTCGGCGTCTTCCCCGCCAACGTCCAGATGGCCGTGGACTGGCGGAACCGGCCCACGCCCCTCAAGGCGGCCGCGCTGGCGCGGCTCCCGCTCCAGGTGCCGCTCGTGCTGTGGGCCCGCGGAATCGCGCGGTCCGGGGAGGGACGGTCATGACATCCGTACCGAACGTGGGCGACGAGGTCGAGGACTTCACGCTGCCGGACGAGACCGGGGCCGTCAGGACCCTGTCCGAGCTGCTGGCCGAGGGACCGGTGGTGCTGTTCTTCTATCCCGCCGCCCTGACCGGTGGCTGCACCGCCGAGGCCTGCCATTTCCGTGATCTGGCCACCGAGTTCACCGCCGCCGGCGCGCGGCCGGTCGGGATCAGCGGTGACGCGGTCGACCGGCAGCTGGAGTTCGCCGAGCGCCACTCGCTCGGCTTCCCGCTGCTCTCCGACCCCGACGGCACCGTGCGGGAGCGGTTCGGGGTGAAGCGCGGCTTCTCGCTGGCACCGACGAAGCGGGTCACGTTCGTCATCGCACAGGACCGCACCGTCCTGGAGGTGGTCCGCAGCGAGCTGCGCATGAGCGCGCACGCCGACCGGGCGCTCGCCGCCCTGCGCGCGCACCGGGACTGAGGACGTCCACGGCGCCGTGACCCGGAACCGTGTCGTGGCGAACGGGTCCCACCCCTATGCGGATGGAGGGCGGGACCCGTTCACACCGTCTCATTCTGGGCACCGGCCGTGCCCCGGAACAGGGAGTGCGGCGGGCGAAGTGCGCGACACCGGACACACCCCGTGCGTACGCCGAGCCTCCCGTGCGCGGCGTACGCCCTCGCGCGCGAGCCGACACCCCTCCTCGGGGACACCCCTCCTCGGGCGAGTCCCGCGGCGGGTCGCGCGGGCGCCGGTTCCGCACGGCGCCCGGCACCGGCCCCCGGCCCCGAGGCGTCCTGTCGGGTGCCGGGCGCGGCGGTCATGCTGGACCCGACGAGCCGACAGCACGATCAACGGAGCCCCCATGACGGAGCAGGTCCCCTGTCTCGAAGTGAAGCCGGCGGCCGGACACATCGGTGCCGAGATCACGGGCGTCGACCTGGCGGAGGAACTGTCCGACGAGGTCGTCGCCGCGATCCGGGCGGCGGTGCTGCGCTGGAAGGTGGTGTTCTTCCGCGGTCAGCGGCTCGATCACGCCTCGCATGTCGCCTTCGCGCGCCGGTTCGGCGAACCGGTCCGGCTCCGGAGGCGCGGCGGCGCCTCACCCGCGGACTTCCCCGAGGTCGAGACCACGGCCGACCGGCTCGAACTGGGCGGGCGTTACGGCATGGACCACGAGGAGTGGCTGCGCCGGCGCCGCCACTCGCTGTCGCGCGGGTGGCACTGCGACCACGGGGCGAGGGTCGATCCTCCGGCGGCGACCGTCCTGCGCGCGGAGTCCGTGCCCCCGTACGGAGGCGACACGACCTGGTCGAACCTGGCGGTCGCCTACGCGGGCCTGTCGGCTCCGGTGCGGGCCTTCGTCGACGGACTGCGCGCCGAGCACCGGCTGGGGGTCGGGTACCAGGCGCGGCCGGGCGACGACGCGTACGTCCGTCACCTGCTGGACCGCCAGATCGCCACGGACCACCCCTTGGTGCGGGTGCATCCGGAGACGGGCGAGCGGGTGCTGTTCGTCAACGGCTACTACGTCGAGCAGATCCTCGGCGTGTCCCGGCCGGAGAGCCGGGCGCTCCTGGACCTGCTGCTGGAGCAGGCGACCCGGCCCGAGTACACGGTCCGCTTCCGGTGGGAGCCGGGCAGCGTGGCCTTCTGGGACAACCGGGCCACCATCCACCTCGCACCGAGCGACACCGTCCATGTCGACCACCCCCGGGTCATGCACCGGGTGATGCTGGCCGGCGAGGTCCCCGAAGGGGTGGACGGGAAGCCGTCGGCGCCGATCGTGGGCAGCGAGCCCGGGCTCTGGTGAGCCCGGGCCGCACGACAGGAGCGGGGGCCGCGAACCGGTCCTCGGCCCTGTCGTCACGTTCCCGCCTGCCCCGCTCTCCGACGACGACGGGAACGTGCTGACAGGACCTAGAAAACACCTTGGCCCGGGACCAGGATTCCTCGCGGGTCGTAGGTGTGCCGGGCCGTGGCCAGCCGGCGCCAGGCCGGGCCGAAGTGCTCGCGCCAGTCCGCCGCGGTGAAGGGGACCGAGCCGACCGGGTAGTGGGTGCCGCCGGCCGCGTGGACGGTGTCGTAGGCGGCGCGGTTGGCGGCGAGGAGACGGTCGACGGTGGCGGTGTCGTCGGGCGGGGTGGTGCGCAGGACCGCCAGCAGGTAGGACACCGGGTCGTCGGGAGTCCGCAGCAGCGGGGCGTGCAGGTTCTCGCTCAGCACCGGGTACAGGAGGACGACGCCGGGTCCGACGTCGGCCGGGGTGAGGTCGGCCAGCAGGGACTCGGCCAGCGCCGCCGCCGAACGGCCCGGCAGCAGCAGGTTCAGCCAGGGGTGGGCGAAGGCCCACAGGCCCGCTTCCTTGAGGGCGGCGACCCCGGCCGCGAGCCGGTCGAGGAAGTCGTAGTAGCCGAGGTCGCTCGCCTGCACTCCCGCGGGGTCGTGCCGCAGCCCGCGCAGCAGCGCGGTGTCGTCGGGGGCGGGCCCGGCGGGCGGCCCGTAGGCGACGGCTTCGAGGACGTAGCCGCTGAAGGCCCCCGCGGTGTCGGCGGTCACCTGGCCCTCGACGTAGTCGAAACGGCCCTCCTCGACGAGCAGTCGCTGGTCCTCCAGGAACGTGCGCAGGTCGTCGTACGGCAGGAGGTAGTGGCGTACGGTCCCGGGCGCGGGGACCAGGCGCAGGGTGGCGCCGACGATGATCGCGCACTGGCCGAGGCCGGCGAGCACGGCGTGGAACAGGTCGCGGTGGCGGGTCGGGGAGCAGCGGACGAGGTCGCCCGCGCCGGTGACGACCTGGAGTTCCGTCACGTTGTCGACCTGGGCGCCCCGCTGGTGGGTCTGGCCGCCGATGCCACCGACCGACAGGGTGCCGCCGACGGAGAGTTCGAGGTAGTCGGTGAAGGTGGGCGGGGTGAGGCCGTGGGCCAGGGTGGCCTTGGCGACCTCGCTCCATCGGGCGCCCGCGCCGACGGTGACCGTCGTGCTCCGCGGTCCGACCGGGCCGATGGACGCGAGCGGTGTGGTCTCGATGACGAGACCGCCGTCGACCTGTGCCTGCCCCTGGGTGGCGTGGCCCTGGCCGCGCGGGGCGACGGAGATGCCGTGCTCGCCGCAGAAGCGGACCATCGCGACGATGTCGCGGACCGAACCCGGTCGCAGTACGGCGACCGGACGCCGGTGGACGATGTGGCCGAAGTCGTCGGCGTCCGCGGTGAGCGAGGCGTCGTCGGTGTGCACCCGCCCGTCCAGCGCCGGGAGGCCCGCGAGCGGCCGGCCGGTGGCGGTGGCCGCCCAGCTCCGGGAGAAGGGATCGAACCCGACGACCGCGGCGCCCGCGGCGGCGAGTCCCTGTAATGCGGTACGTCGCGAGGGTGTCCGGGGCATGCGCTCCTCCTGGGGGCGGCCGTCAAACGATCAACTTGCGCCGAGTGTAAGGGACTTGGGTGACGCAGGAGTCGATTGATACGAACGGGGGCCCACGGGCTCCGATCTCGGGCGGGAACGGCCGCGTCCGCCGCCCCGGAGGGACGGCGGACGCGACGGACGGTGGTCCCGGTTCAGTTGGCCCGCGCCGAGCCGTCCTCCGTGTCGTCCCCGTCGACGCTCGTGTCCTGCGTACGGCTGTACCCCTGGAGTTCGAGCGGGGCGTTCGCCTTGGGAGCACGGTTCTCGGAGTTCTGTCCGCCCAGGTTCTGGCGGACCGAGTCGAGGATCGTCAGGCCCTGGGCGACCAGGCCGGCCGCTATCTCGCCGAGGCCGTCGGCGCCGTTGAGGACGTTGACGTTCGCGCCCGCGAGACCGCCCGCCGCCTCCTTGACGATCAGCGGAAGCTGGTCGATCAGCATCCGGTCGAGCGCGACCCGGTCGTGCGACGCCGCCGCCTCGGCCTGGATCTTCATGCGCTCGGCGTCCGCGATGGCGAGCACCTTGATCCGCTCGGCCTCCGCCTCGGCCGGCCTGACGATCTCGGCGACCAGCTGCTGCTGGCGCAACTGGGCTGCCCGCTCAGCGAGTTCGGTCTGCGCCGCGAGGACCTCCTGCTGGGCGTGGGCCTGGGCGAGCGGACCGGCCTGAGCCGCCTCCGCCTGCGCCCGGTCCACCTCGGCCGAGTACTGCGCCTTCACGATCGCGGTCTGCCGGGCGTACTCGGCCTGGTTGCGCGCCGCGACCTGCTCCGCCTCGACGGAGGCCTGCGTGGCCTGCGCCTGGGCGATCTGCGCCTGCCGCTGGATGGCCGCCTTGTGCGGCGCGGACATCGCGTCGATGTAGCCGGTGTCGCCGTCGTCGATCGACTGGATCTGGAGCGAGTCGACGATCAGGCCGATCTTCGCCATCTCCAGCTTGGAGGTGTCGAGGACCTCGGCGGCGAGCTTCTGCCGCTCGGTGACGATCTCCTCGACCGTCATCGAGCCGATGATGGAGCGCAGGTGGCCCGCGAAGATCCGGCCCGTCAGGATCGACATCTGGTCCTGGTCGGACAGGAACCGCTGTCCCGCGTTGACGATGCTCTCGGTGTCGTTGCCGACCTTGAACGCGATCACGGCGCGGACGTGCAGCGAGATGCCCTGCTTGGTGACGCAGGTCTCGGTGACCTCGGACTCGCACATCGACAGCGTCAGGAAGCGGGTCTTGCGGAAGATCGGCAGCACGAACTTGCCGTGCCCCGTCACCACCCGGAACGGCGCGCCCCCCAGCCCCCGCCTGCCGCCCGAGATCAACATCGCCTCGTCCGGAGCGGGCACGCGATAACCGAACATACTTCTCCTCCTCAACCTGCGCCGACGGCGTCGCCGTCGAGCGCGTCCAACGGATCGGCCCACTCGATGACGTCGACCTCACGACATCCCCGGGACTCGATCACCAGCACGGTCGCCCCTGTCCGCAGGGGCTCCCGAGACCAGGCGAGGAAGGTCTCGGATCCGCCTCTCACTCGCACCAGGATCTCGCCGGGACCGGCGGATCCCCGGGTGCCGATGAGCAGTTCCCCCGTGCAGCCGATCACGGCTTCGTCCTGCACCACAGCCGGCCACCCCCCATCACTCTGAATCTGCCTCTGACCTTAGACCTGTCCCCCCGCGGGGCACGGACGACCCCCGGCGATCCGGGACCGCCCGACGGGCACGTGCCGGGCCCGACACGAGTGTGGGCTCAACTCCTGTCGAAGCGATAGGTCTTGCTGTCGGTCAGCACACAGAAGCCCGGGGACACGACGATCACGCGGGGTGCCGGTGCGCCGGTCTCAGTCGATCCCCTCCGCCTCGAAAAAGCCGGCACCTCCGACGTCGCCCGGAAGGCTGGATCCGGTGGGGTGCGTTGCCGCGCCGGCCGGTCGGGCGGGGCGGCCCGGGGAGGCCGGCTGCGCTGTCGGCCACGCGGCGGCGACTCAGCCGGATGCCGTCAGTGCCGCGCGCGCGGTGGTGAGGATCTCCTCGGAGAGCGGGGAGCCGTTGGTGGCCCGGGCCAGGACGAGTGCGCCGAGCATGGTGCACAGCCGGGTGATGCCGTCCTGGTCCTCAGTGGTGAGCCACTCGGCGAAGTCGCCCACGCCTTCGGTGTAGATCCGGCGGGCTTCCTGGCCTTCGCCCTCGCGCGCCATGTCGGTGACGAGCGCGGCGACAGGGCACCCGTCCGCCGGGCTGTCGCGGTGCTCAGGGGAGAGGTAGGCGTCGATCAGTGCCCCCTGGGCGGCGGCGCGCTGTCCGCTGTGCTGCTCGAGTCCGTCCTTGTGGTGCCGGCCGAGTTCGTCGAAGGCGTGGGCGGTGGCTTCGTCGATGAGTGCCTCTTTGGAGGGGAACTGCTTGTAGAAGCCGCCGTGGGTCAGTCCGGCCGCCTTCATGATGTCGGCGACGCTGGCGTGAGTCCCATGTTCCCGGAACAGACGAGACGCGGTTTCCACGACCCGCCGGCGGTTCTCCTCCGCCTGCGCCTGTGATGCGCGGCCCATGGCCACCTCCCGATCGGATGTCGACTGGCATCTATCCTAGACCGGTGCTTAGATTATGCATGTAATCTAATTTGGTGCCGCCGGCCGCTCGCCGACGGCCGTAACGCTGGGAGTGGGCATGGAACTGAAGGACGCGGTCGCGGTGGTAACCGGCGCCAACCGGGGGCTCGGACGGCATCTGGCCGCCCAGCTCGTCGATCGTGGCGCGAAGGTGTACGCGGCGGCCCGGCGCCCCGAGACGGTCGACGTGCCGGGCGTCATCCCGCTGCGGCTGGACGTCACGGACGAGACGTCGGTGCAGGAGGCCGCCCGCGTGGCATCCGACGCGACACTGCTGATCAACAACGCGGGCATCTCCACCGGCGCGGCGCTGATCGGAGGCGACCTGGCCGAGGTACGCCGGGAGATGGAGACCAACTTCTTCGGCCCGCTCGCCGTGACCCGCGCCTTCGCCCCCGTGATCGAGGGCAACGGCGGCGGCGCCGTACTCAACGTCCTGTCCGCCCTGTCCTGGTTCCACCCGGCCGGCCTCGGCTCCTACGCCGCGTCCAAGGCCGCCGCCTGGGCGTTGAGCGACGCGACCCGTGAGGAATTGGCACCGCGCGGGATCACCGTCTCGGCGCTGCACGTCGGCTACATGGACACCGACATGGCCGCCGGCGTGCCCGCCGATCAGAAGGTCGCTGCCGCCGACGTCGCGGCCCAGGCCCTGCAGGGCATCGGGACCGGCCTGCCCGAGATCCTCGCGGACGAGGTCAGCCGGTACGTCAAGCAGAGCCTGTCCGCGGCACCCCAGCCGAACGCAGACTGACGCTCACCCCAGGACCTTCTTGGTGGCCCCGCAATGAGGCGCCCGGCCTTCGGAGTCGGCACGACCCCGATCGTGGGCATCCAGCACGAGTACAGCCTCGTCGAACGCACCGCCGGTCGCGAACTCCTGCCCCTGGCCGAGAGCCTCGGGCTCGGCGCAGCCCTGTGGTCCCCGCTCGGCGGCGGACTGCTCACCGGCAGACACCGCAGCTCCGCCGGGGGCGCCCGAGCGACCTGGGCATGGTCATCCACACCGAGAGCACCGACCAGAAGACCGCCGTCGTCGACACCGTCCTGGAGATCGCCGAGGAGACCGGAGTGACGCCCGCCCAGGTGGCGGTGGCGTGGGTGCGCGAGCGCGCCGCCCGTTCCGTGGCCACGATTTTCCCGATCATCGGCCCGCGCAACCTCTCCCAGCTCGACCGCCACCCCGGCGCCCTCGACATCCAGCCGACCGACGAGCAGTACACCCGCCCGGCCGGGGTGAGCGCGGTGCCGCTCGGCGTACCCCACGAGGGGATCGCCGCCTCCCTGGACCGCCTCCAGGGAGGCACCGCCGACCACGCCACCGCCCCCAGTCGTGCCGGTGGCCTGACGGGTGCACGCGGCTGAGGACGCGGCGCACCCGCGCCGCACCCAGAAAGACGACACAAGCTGATTCGCACGGGGAGAAGCCCGGGGCGAGCGGAGACCCGGACCTTCCAGGGACGGGAAACGGAACGGAGACGACGATGAAGGCTTTCATGGTCGAGAAGTACGGCGACCAGGCCGGGATGCGTGCCGCCGAAACCCCCAACCCCCAGGTGGGTGCCGACGACGTCCTGGTCAAGATCCACGCGGCGGGCGTCAACCCGCTGGACCTCAGGATCCGCGACGGAGACTTCAAGGCCTTCATGCCCTACCGTCTCCCGCTTGTTCTGGGCAACGACCTGGCGGGAACGGTCGTCCAGGTCGGCCCGTCCGTCACCCGCTTCTCGGTGGGCGACGAGGTATACGCCCGGCCCGACAAGGACCGCATCGGTACCTTCGCCGAACTCATCGCCGTCCGCCAGGACGACCTGGCCCCCAAACCGGCCACGCTCACCATGGCCGAGGCCGCCTCCCTCCCCCTGGTCGCCCTCACCGCATGGCAGGCACTGGTCGAGCGGGCCCACGTACAGCCGGGCCGGAAGGTCCTCATCCACGCGGGCGCCGGCGGCCTCGGCTCCATCGCCGTCCAGTTGGCGAAGGCGCTGGGCGCGCAGGTGGCCACCACCGTGAGTACCGCCAAGGTCGACTTGGCCAGGGACCTGGGTGCGGACGTCGTTGTCGACTACCGCACCCAGGACTTCGAAGAGGTCCTCGACGGCTACGACGTCGTCCTCGACAGCCTCGGCGGCGAGAACCTCGCCAAGTCCCTGCGCGTTCTCAAGCCCGGCGGCATGGTCATCAGCGTCGCGGGCCCGCCCGACCCGGCCTTCGCCCGCGAACTGGGCGCGAACCCGTTCCTCCGCCTGGCCGTGACCGCCCTCAGCTTCAGAATCCGGCGCAACGCCAGGCGCCACGGTGTGACGTACTCGTTCCTGTTCATGAAGGCCAGCGGCGACCAGCTGCGCGAACTCACCCCCCTCATCGACGCCGGAAAGGTCCGTCCCGTCGTCGACCGCGTCTTCCCGTTCGACGAAACCCTCCAGGCCATGGAGTACGTCGAAAAGGGACGCGCGAAGGCTGGGAAAGTCGTCGTCTCCATGATGTGAGCGCGGGCACGGCCCAGCCGGACGCCGAGGCGACCCGTCACGACGAGAAGCCCCCCACGCCCCCGTCCCCTGCCGCACACCAGGACCCGGCCACGAGCGCATCGTCCAGCTGCCCCAGCCCGGCGTCCACGCCCCACCGGCCCCGGCAAGCCGCTGCTCGCCTTCTTCGCCGCGGTGGCGCAGACCGAGCGGGAGAACATCCGTGAGTCCACACTCGAAGGGCTCGACCCGGCGGCCCACCAGGGCCGGCGGAGGCTCGGCGCACGATCTGACACCGATGCTCCTCAGGCCCCGAGGCCTGCTCCTCCAGGGGGACTTATCGGCGCGCAGTCTCACCCGCCACGACGATCATGCACAGACCAATCCATGGACGCGGGGCATCGTCCTGGCGTCCGACGGACGCCGACCGGTCCCGGCGCGGCGGATCCGCTCACACGAACGGGCCCGGTGATCCACCGGGCCCGGACGCGCGTCCGCCGGGCAGGACAGCCCCTGCCCGGCGGACCACTGGCCTCAGTCGTTCACGCAGACGTTTCCGATCGTCGGGTTCAGGAAACCCAGCACGTTGATCGAGTTGCCGCAGACGTTCAGGCCGACGTCGATGGGGATCTGAATGACGTTGCCGGACAGGACTCCGGGGCTGCCCACCGCGACGCCCACCGGGTTGGGGCCGTCGGCGGCAGCGGTCCCGGCGGTGGCCAGCAGGGCCACGCTGGCGAGTCCGGCGGCGGCCATCAGACGAATACGCATTACAGGCTCCGTTCATTCGCGGGGATGCGAGTTCCTCCACCATCACCTCAGTCGGCGCGCGTCGACATCCAGGGACAGCCGAACGGGGGTTCGCCGGTCGCGAAGACACCCGAGTGCGTCGCGCGCGGGGTGTACGGAATGCCCGTAGCGTGAGAACAGATCCGGTGGAACAGGGAGAGACCATGCCAACGAGCCAGCCCGACGCGTCCACGCCCTCCGACGACAGGGTGACCCCCGATACGCTCCTGCACACCGGGACCGAAGGCCCGGTGACGGCCGAGGACCTGGTACTCGCGGCAGGCCGCGACATCAGTCCGCAGAACCTCGCCTGGGCCGAGCGGAAGCTCCAGCAGGAGGGCTCCGCCGCGGTCGACAAGCTGCTGCCCTGAAACCTCCCGGCGGAATGACGGCACCGCGGGCCCGGCCGGCTCCGATGCGGCGGAGCCGACCGGGAACCCGCTCACGGAGCGGGCGGGTCAGGTGCCGGGGCACTCCTTCCAGGCCAGGTGGTAGACGGTGCTGATGTCACCGTCCGTCGAGTCCATGGTCATGAAGCTCGTACTGCCGGGCGCCGAGGTGCCCGCGCTGACCCGGAGTTCGGTGTTGATGTTGAAGTTGCGCTGGACACCGCAGGGGGCCCAGACCAGTTGGGCCCAGTCCGTCGTGTCCGTGGCCTGCCAGTTGTCGTCGTAGGGGCCGCGGAAGGGGTGGGTCAGGGAAGCCGTGTTGGGGGACCCCTGGAAGTAGTACGAGGCCTTCTCCGTGCTGCTGGCGCCCTGCTGGAGCGAGGCGAAGCCGCGGTAGTCCGCGCTGGCGATGGCGTACGTGAAGCCCTGCGGGACATGCACGAGCAGGTTGAGCTGACAGTTCTTGCGGAACGCGGTGGGGTCGGAGTTGCCGCCGACCTGCGCGAGGTAGTTGCTGTAGGTCACGGTGAAGGCGGTGTTGTCCGGGGAGACGGCGACCGCGGCGGTGCCCGCGGGACAGCCGGAGCCGTTCACCGTGGCGACCTTGATGACGATCTTGTCCGGGGGCGGGTCGATGAACCCGGAGGACGGGTCCGACAGGGGAAGCGCTGTGGCGAACAGGGCGGCGATCGCGCCACCCAGAAGCAGCCCACCAGCCATGAGGTGTTCCAATCCGTTGCGTCGGCGTTCCGGCGGCAGCCCTGCGGCGCGCCGCCGTGAATTGGGGGGTGCGGCTCCCGAGAACGGACGGGAACCGTCGCAGACCAGTGCGTGGATCGAGCTCGGCCTATTTGGACATGCGCATGACAAATGCCCACGCGCAGCCCACTCCCGCTTGTGAAGGAGCCGTGAAGAACGGGAGTGGCAAAAGCGTACGTACGCGGGGTCGAGGCCGACAGGGCCATCTCCGGCCATTCGACACAGGCCATTCACAGCTTCCGCCGCGCCCACGGGACCCGGGACGACGCGCTCCCGCCCGCCCGAGGCCGGCGGGCGGGGGCCCCGGCCCGCACCCGGCCGCCACAACGCGGACCCTCCGCCACCGCACCTGACGGGCGCCGGGACCCGGCGACCCGCCCCCTGAGGCGGGGCCCGTCCGGCGGACCCCGGCCCGGCCGCCCCACGCCGCCCGCACGCTCCTCCCGGCACACGACCGCCACGGCATGGCCAAAAGACGCACACCGGGGCAGGTCCGGGCCGGTGGTGCCCGCTTTCGCTGCCCATGTCGTGTTTCCGTACGCTCCGAGGCGGGCATTCCGGTGTGCCCGGACGGATCGGACAGCTCATGGCCCACCCGAATCACCCGCCGCCTCCTCACGGGTCCGACGCCCCTGCGACACTGAGGCGCATGGATCCACGACATCTGAAAACCGGCCGCCGTCGCATATGGATGAGCAGTGCCGTCTGCTTCCTGGTGCTCGGTCCGATCAGCTGGTTCCTCGGTGGCTGGATCCCCTTCGCCCTGCTGACCGTCGTCCTCACCGTCGCCACGGCCGTCTCGCACTGGCGGGCGCCCGTCTGGCTCGCCCCCGCCATCGCCAAGGGCCAGTCGGAGAGCCGCCGGGACGTCGCCACCTTCTGCGTGGTCATAGCGGTGAGCGGCTACGCCCAGCCGCCGACCCGGCCGGCCCCCTCCCCAGAGGATCTGGCGGCCCTGCGCCTGGAGGCGTACCGGTCCGCCGCGGCCGACGACCTCTCCGAGGAACTGCGCCTGCTCGCGGCCGACGCGCTCTCCGCCGCGGACCACGCCCACGCCGAGGACACCCCGACGGGCTGGCGGGCGGCGCGGGCGAGCGCGGAGCGGCTGGCGCACGCCGCCCAGGAGGGCAATCCGTACGTACGGCAACTGCTCATCCAGTGGGTCGAGGGCAACCCGGCGGGCGACCGCTAGGCCCTGTCGTCGAATTCCCGCCCGCCCCGCGTCGGCCGGCCCCCTCAGGGGCGTTCGGAGAACTGGATCACACCGCCGACGGCGAAGCACAGCGCCCCCACGAGCGTGCCCCAGTTGGCGATGCCGACGTTCACGAGACCTCCGGTCTCGGGGCGCGTGAAGGCCGCCACCGCCGAGACGAAGAAACACACGGATCCGAGCTGGTTGACCGCGACGATCCACCAGCCGAGATCACCGGCGAGGACACGCGGACGGCCGTGGCAGACCTCGACCAGCGCCAGATGGCCGGAGACCAGGAACAGAACGCACCCGACCAGGTCCGGCGCCCAGATCAGCCGGTCCACCTGCTGGACCGAGAGTCCCTCGAGCAGCGAGTCCAGCAGGTTGACGCCGAACACGAGCGTTCCCACGAACAGCACGAACGTACTCAGCCAGTCGATCCGGCCGGGCTCGTAGCTCCACCACCGCCAGCGCCGACCGGCGAGCGCGTCGGACTCGCTGTCGCGGCGGGGGGCGTTGACCGCCTGGAGCAGTGAGGCGTAGCCGCCGGTGTTGAAGAACAGGCCGCCCGTGAAGTAGATCCAGGCTCCCGTCTCGCCGTGCGAACCGAACTGGGCGACACCGGCCCCGAGGGCGAACAGCAGGCCGCCGACCGTGAACGCGGCCGCGGCGATGGCGTTCAGCCGGCGCAGCCGGCCGATCGACACGGTGTCCGCGCGCCGTGAACGGGCCGCCGGTTCACCCGGGACGCGGACGGTCAGCAACCCGCGTTTGCGGGCCAGACGCGATTCCCAGACCGCGGTGCGCCCGTCCATGAGGCGCCAGGTCAGCCGGGTCGTGAACGGCCCCGCGCCCTCGGAGCGCGCTTCGGTTCGACTCACCCGCCGACCTTAGCCCGCCGAGACGGAAAAGCCGGGTTCGACCGCTTCGCGCCTCCTCGGCCGATGTCGCGGACGGACGCCGGGGCGGTACGGAGACAGCGCGCCCGGCGACGCTCAGGTCGGGGCGGTCAGGACTCCGCCTCGCGCCTGAGGAAGTTGGTCACCTGGCAGGCCAGACTGTCCCGGGCCGCGTCGGGGCGCGCGCCGGCCTCGACGGCCCTGTCGTTCTCGACACCGCCCGCCCAGAGATAGCGCTCGGTCCACTCCTCGTCGACCTTCAGCTGGACCTGGATGTCCATCCGGCGCAGGGCGGCGTCGGGACCTGCGGCGAAGAGGACCGCGGTGGCCCGGCGCAGGGGATAGAGATCGAAACCCTCGATGAACTGTGAGTTCCGCCAGTCGAGGAAGGCGCTCTCGCCGTCGGCGCCGACACGGATGTCGATCTGGCCGTCCTCGAGGTGGAGGCCGCAGTGCTCGATGCCGCGATTCTCGACGGTCACCCGGAATCTGAAGTAGGTGAGTTCGTCGGCGGCGTCGTCGCGCCCTCTGGGGGGCTCCGCCTTCTCCACACCATGGACGCGGACACGCAGGCCGGCCTGCTCGTCGTACTCCTGCCAGTCCCCGACCACGTTCGGCTCGCGCACAGTTCACCTCTCCACTTCAGAGAGCTGTTCCTATCTGTGCCCTGGACGAGGTGTCAAATGCGCCGCACATGCCGTGGCCAGCGATTTCCCCTTTCTTGATCGACGATCAAGCCGTGCCCAGCCAGAACCTTTCCCGGGCGCCGGAAAAGGACATTTCCACGCGTGCTGCACATCACGTTTCCCGGACGTCTCACGTGCCGTCGCGCAGGAGCCTCAGCTGTTCGTCGAGCGGGCCCAGTCCGACATCGCGGCGGCGCTCGTCGACCGTCCCGGGACGGCGGACGGGATAGGGGCGCAGGGTGAGGGGATCGACGCGGGTGCCGTAGTACTGCGGCAGGCCCAGTTCTACGGCGCAGTGGTCGGCGATGTAGGCGTGGTGCAGGGCTGGACAGCGTCCGTCGGCCGCGGCCTGGGCGATCAGGTCCCGGCAGCCGAGCTGGAGGCCGAGGTCCGGCGCGTGCAGGAGGATCATCAGAGCCGCGGTGGAGGCGGGTGCGCCGACCCGGTCGGCGGCCGGCCAGCCGTGCCGCCGGACGATCGCCCCGAGCGCTTCGGCGTTCCCCGCGCGGCAGGCGGCGAGGGCGTCCCGCGCGGGCCCGGCGGGTCGCTCCCGCGCCCGGCGCATCAGGCCCCGCTCCTCGTCGGCCCGGCGTACGAGCTCGCGCGCGAGGGCCGTCGCGAGGCCCGGGACCATCGACGCGCCGCCCGGTCCCCCGGGGCGTGCCTCCGCCTCCCTGGCCAGGTGTCCCGGGGAGACCTTCACGACTCCCCCCGGAGCGCCATCGAGAACCCCGCCTTCTTCCCCCGGGTGCCCGGGTCGGCCGGGGCGACGCCCCGGTCGTCCGTCAGCACGGCGACGATCGTCGGTCCACCTCCCGCCTCCTCGGCCCCGCCCGCCGTTCGTCTGGCGGGCAGGACGGACGAACGGTCCGCGACGCAGACGCGCAGTTCGCCCCGGCCGCGCTCGACGGTGACGGTGTCGCCGCGGTCCGGGCTGCCGAGCTCGATCGCGTTGACGAACAGCTCGCCGGTCGCGAGAACCGCGTCGCCGACGCGCCCTGACGGCAGCCGCAGACGGACGAGGTGTCCGGCGACCCTGGCCCGCACACCGGGCGCCCGCGAGGGACGGGCCGCGATCGTCGTCCTCAGGACGTGTGCCGCGCGCGGCGGAGCCGAAGGGGTGCTCCGGGGCCCGTCCGGCTCGAAGGACGTGGGGGACGCGTTGGCCTCCGGGAAGCCGGGAAGGCCTGGAACCCCGGACGGTGCCGAATCCGCCGCGGAGACGGGTGCCCGGGCGTCCGGCGTGGAGGTCCCCGCCGGTTCGGCGGGCCGGGAACGGTCCGTGTCGTCGTCGGCCGCGCACACGTCCGGTTCCGCCGCCCGCGTCTCGGGGCGCGGATCCCGGGCCCCGGGATCCGGGGAGGGCGACGGCCCGCGTCGCTGCGCCCTGGATGCCGTCACGTCCTCGCCGTAGCCGAGCGCCCCGCTCGCGACCGGACGCTGGTGATCGGAGTGGAAGCCGAGGTCCGCCGGGGACATCGCCCGGCCGAGCCGCTCGGACAACACCGTCGCGATCGACTCCGGTGTGCCGCAGCGTGGTTGGTGACCATGGAGCCAGCGGGTCACCGACGCCTTGCCGTAGGGGGAATCCGCGCCCTGGCGACGTCCGAGTTCGTTGACCCGCAGGGCCGGGGAGGCGCGGGAGCAGCCCGCTTCCTTGAGCGCGGCCGCCGGCACCCGATTGCCCTCCACGGGGGTCCCGCCGGTGTTCCCCGCCGGTCCGTCGGTCACGGTGGCCATCTCACCATCGCCTCACATCCCTGTGCGGCTGCGCCCCGGACCGTCCCTGCCGAGATATCAACTCTGGTGTGACCGAGTGCAGTTGAGCGTGATCGTCGCCGAATGTGCGACACGTCACTCGATCACTATCGTCGCTCACGCACTCCCTGTGCAACCTGCGTTCTGATAATTTCAGAACGATCCGCGACGCTCTGTCACAGTCATCGACCGCGTGGCACACTGCACGCGGTGACGGCCCTTCCCGGGAGGTGGCACGTGAGCGAGAACCGCTCCGGCGGCAGCGCGCCGACCGTCCTGCGGATGGTTCTCGGAAGGCGGCTCAGGCAGCTGCGGGAACGGGCGGGAGTGTCCTTCGAGGAGGCGGCCCGCGCCATCGAGGTCACGCCTCTGACGGTCCGCAGGATCGAGAAGGCCGAGGTCGGTCTCCGTATCCCGTACGTCAGGGAGTTGCTCCGCGCCTACGGGGTCCAGGCGGCGGAGGTCGACGACTTTCTCGCCCTGGCCAGGGAGGCCAATCAGCAGGGCTGGTGGTACAAGTACCGCGATGTGCTGCCGGAGTGGTTCAGCGCCTACGTGAGCCTGGAGAGCGAGGCCAGCGTCATCCGGCTCTACGAACCCCACTATGTTCCGGGCCTGTTGCAGACCCACGACTACGCCACCGCGCTGATGCGTGTCGGCTTCCCCAACGAGCCGGAGGAGGACATCGCCCGCCGCGTCGCCCTGCGGATGAGGCGTCAGGACCTGCTCGCCAAGCCGCAGGCCCCGGCGGTCTGGGCGATTCTCGACGAGACCGTGCTGCGCCGGCCGGTGGGCGGGCCCGAGGTGATCCGGGCGCAGTTCGACCGGCTCGACGAGGTCCTGGACCTGCCGAAGGTCCGGATCCAGATCATGCGCTTCGGCGTGGGCGCCCACCCGGGCGCGTTCGGTCCGTTCCACCACTTCCGCTTCGGCTTCTCCGAACTCCCCGACGTCGTCTACACGGAGAGCCTGGTCGGCGCGGTCTACGTCGACCGGCCCGACGACGTCGTCAGCTATCTCGAAGTACTGGACCGGATGTCCGTGCAGGCGGAGCCGGTCGCCCGGACCAGGGCCATCCTGGGTGAACTGCGTAAGGAGTTGTGATCCATGGGACCCGTGCACAGCGGGGTGTCCGCGGCCGATCTGGGAACCGAGGGCTGGCACAAGCCCTGGAGCGGGACCAACGGCGGAAGTTGCGTCGAGGCCAAGCGGCTTCCGGACGGCAGCGTCGCCCTGCGCCAGTCGCGGGACCCCGAGGGTCCCGCGCTGATCTGCTCCCGCGCCGAGATGGCCGCGTTCATCGAGGGCGCCAAGTCCGGGCAGGCCGACTTCCTGATCTCCTGAGCGGCGCCGGCGCCGCGACTCCGCACAGGGCGCGACCACGCCCCCACGACCGGACAACCCGCACGCACTCTCCCGCCGTGCGGGTTGTCCCCCCCACCCCGAGCGAACCCGTCGTCCCGGAGGGAGTGGGTACGGTCATGATCCTCCACCAGGCCCTCACGCGGTGCCGGACCCTTGTCGTCGAGGGTCCCGACGGTCTCGACCGCGGCGGTCTGCTCGCCGAACTGGCCCGCCTGCGGTTCGTGATCCGCAGCTTCCACGAGCACCTGCACCACGTGGATCCGACCCAGCCGTACCGCGAACTCCTGTCCGCACCGGGCCGGCTGGCCGTCGACGGCGGCCTCGTCCACGAGCTGGTCTACGGGCCGCTGCGCCGGGGGCGGTCCCGGGTGACCTGGATCCAGGCGCTCGACTTCGCGGAGGCGGTGGCCGAACGCGACGGCGCGCTGGTGCACGTGACGGGCGGGACGGACGACGTCGAGGCGGTCCGCGCCTACGAGCGGGTCCTGCGCACCCTGGCCCAGCACGTCCCCGTCGTCACCCTCGACACCGGGGACCCGAGCCACCCGCTCCTCGCACCCGCACCCGCACCCGCACCCGCACCCGGTCGGCCTCCCGCGTCCCACTTCACCAACTCGCCTTATATGTAGGCAGGTTGACGATAGGTTGGAGAACCGACCGCGTGACGCACGGCAGGAGAACTCGCATGGCAGACGTCCGTCCCACCCCCGGCCAGGACGCGTTGTCCAAGATCGACACCACGGTGCCGCACTCGGCTCGCATCTGGAACTACTGGATGGGCGGGAAGGACAACTACGAGGTGGACCGGGCGGCCGGTGACGCGTACCGCGAAGCCGCCCCGAACATCGAGACCATGGCCCGCGCCTCGCGCGACTACCTGATCCGCACCGTCACCTTCGTGGCCGGCGAGCGCGGCATCCGCCAGTTCCTCGACATCGGCACCGGCCTGCCCACGTACGACAACACCCACCAGGTCGCCCAGCGCGTGGCCCCCGAGTCCCGCATCGTCTACGTGGACAACGACCCGCTGGTGCTGCGCCACGCCCAGGCGCTGCTGACGAGCACCCCCGAGGGCGTCACCGACTACATCGACGCGGACCTGCACGAGCCCGAGAAGATCGTCGAAGCCGCGTCCGGCGTCCTCGACCTCTCGCGGCCCGTCGCCCTGATGCTGATGGGCATCCTCGGCCACATCCAGGACTACGAGGAGGCCAAGTCGGTGGTGCGGCGCCTCCAGGCGGCCCTGCCGCCGGGCAGCTACTTCGTGCACTACGACAGCACGGACACCGACGCGGCGCTCAAGGAGGCCCAGCAGGGCTACGACGACACGGGCGCGATCCCGTACGTGCTGCGCAGCCCCGACCAGATCGGCGCGTACTACGACGGTCTCGAACTCGTCGAGCCCGGCATCGTGTCCTGCCCGCTGTGGCGTCCGGAGCCCGGCAGCTCGCCCGAGCCCACGGACGTCCACGGCGGCGTGGCCCGCAAACCGTGAGCGGACCCGCCCGAACCGTCGTCAGCCGGACGCGTCCGGCTCGATGTTCTGGTTGAGCCGGAACAGGTTGCCCGGGTCGTACGCCGCCTTCACCCTGGCCAGCCGGGCGTAGTTGTCGCGGTAGCTGGCCCGCACGTGCTCCTGGCCCTCGTCCATCATCATGTTGACGTACGCGCCGCCCGCGGAGTACGGGTGGAGCGCGTCGGAGTAGTCCACGCTCCACCGCCTGACGAGGTCGGCGTTGGCCGGGTCGGAGTCCACGCCGGCGAAGACGGAGGCCCACCGGGCGTCGCGATAGCTCCAGGCGGTGTCCGTCGGGCCGACGTCGTGGACGGCGCCGTCGATGGGGTACATGTGCATCGTCGACTTCCAGGTCGGCAGTTCGGCACCGAACTTGGCGTGCAGGTCGACGGCCTCGGCGGGAATCTCGTCGACGAAGTCCGCTCGCCAGTACCACTGGTCGCCGGGCGGGTAGACGCCGTCGAACGCCGACTGGATCGCGGGGAGCGGCATCGGCGCCGGGCCGTGCAGCAGCGGCTCGGGAAGCGCCCCGAGCAGCGGTGCCATGTCCGCGGCCGCCGCCTCGGCGTCCTCCCCCACGCGGCACCACACCACACCGCAGACCTTCTTCAGATGGATCTCCTCCGGGAACGGCGGCCCGGGCGGGACCGAGCCGAACAGGAAGAAGGCACCCAGCTCGCGGGGCGCGTGCGGGATGAAGTCGCGGTAGGCGGTGAGGACTTCGGCTCCGAGTTCGACGGGCCAGAAGGTGGGTCCGGCGACCACCGTGCTCACTTCGTGCAGCCGGAACAGGAAGGAGGTGACGACGCCGAAGTTGCCGCCGCCGCCGCGGATCGCCCAGTAGAGGTCCGTGTTCTCGTCCGCGCTCGCCCGCACGCGCTCGCCGCTCGCCAGAACCAGCTCGGCCTCCAGCAGGTTGTCGATGGCGAGGCCGTATTTGCGGGTGAGGTGTCCGAGACCGCCGCCGAGGGTGATGCCGCCGACCCCCGTGGTGGAGATGATGCCGCTCGGTGTCGCCAGGCCGTGCTCGTTGGTGGCGCGGTCGACATCGCCCAGGAGGCTGCCGCCGCCGACCCGGGCCGTGCGGGCGGCCGGATCGACCTCGATGTCCTTGAGCCCGGAGAGGTCGAGGACCACACCGTCGTCGCAGGTGCTCAGCCCCGCCCCGTGGTGGCCGCCGCCGCGCACCGCGAGCGGAAGAGCGTGGTCACGGGCGAAGGAGACGACCCGCGCCACGTCGTCCGCGTCGGCGCACCGCGCCACCAGGGCCGGGCGCCGGTCGATCATCGCGTTGTAGACGGCACGGGCCTCGTCGTACCCGGAGTCCTCCGGGCCGATCAACTGCCCTTTGAACCCGGACAGTTCCTGGCGTGCCGCTTGTGCCGGTGAGATGGACATGTGCATCCCCGTATCTGGGGGCCGCTCCAGGTGCCGGTGTCCGGGCGCTTGGCCGGTCCCCGCCGATGGGTCCGATGTGCCCGTTCTAGCCCGATTCAGAACCAGCCTACATCCGTGGCCACCACCCAGCTCGGCCACCGGGACTGCCTAGGCCCTGTCGTCACCATCCCGCCTGCCCCGCGACACCCTGCACGCTCCCCCGAGCTCTGCGAGCAGGGGGCACCCCCACTCGCCGCAGGGCCGCCCTCCGGGCGACGACGGGAAGGTGACGACAGGACCTAGGTCTCACCGGGCGGCAGGAGGCCGAGCCGCCCGGCACGGGCGACGGCCTGGCGTCGGGTGCGTACACCGAGCTTGTCCAGGACGGCGGACACGTGGTGGTCGACCGTGCGGACCGAGACGACCAGGAGTTCGGCGATCTCGCCGTTGGTCAGCCCCCGCGCGAGCAGCCGCATGACCTGGGCCTGCCGTTCGGTGAGGCCGGCGGGGTTCTCCCGGGTCACCGGGAGCGGGCCGCGCGGGATCCGGCACAGCCCCATGGCGCGCAGCTCGACGCGGACCAGCTTGGCGAGCGGTGCCGCGCCGAGGGCGTCCAGCTCGGCGAGGGCGGCGAGCTTGTCGTCGGGGTCGGGGCTCTCGGCGAGCGCGGCGGCGTGCTCGTACGGACATCCCGCGTCCTGCCAGGCCCGGGCCGCCTCCCGCCAGTCGCCCGCGGCCTGGAGCACGTACGGATGTCCGGACGGGTCCTCGGGAACGCGCCTCCCTGCCTTGGTGAGCCAGTAGCCGAGTTCCGCGCGGTAGGGGATCGCGGACAGCCGGCAGGCCTCCTCGAAGACGGGGGCCGCCGCCGCGACGACGGCGTCGTGCGCGCCGCGCAGCCAGGCCGACTCCGCGCGGGCCGCCGCCACCGGAGCGGTGCGCTGGAGTTCCGCGCTGCGCTCCGCGATCTCCCCGGCCCGCGCGAGCAGTTCGTCCGCTCCCCCGGTGCCGCGGCGCACCCGTACCCGGGCCAGCACGGTCAGCGCGGGACACCGGGCGGGCGCGAAGTCGTGCGCGCCGAGTTCGGCGTACGTCTCGGCCTCGTCCCATGCGCCGGCGGCGAGCCGGCGCATGGCCAGTTCGACATGGAGGTAGCTGAGGAAGCCCAGGTGTTCGGCGCGGTCCGCCAATTCCATGGCCGGGGCGAGGAAGCGGTCCGCCTCGGCGTACTCGAGGTTCTCCAGGAGGGTCCAGATGATGTTGGCGTACGCCCGGCAGGCGTGTTCGACCTGGCCCGCCCCGAGGGCCACCTTCAGGCTCTCCTCCAACTGGGCCCGGCCCAGCGGGTCGCCGGCCCGCCAGCGGGCGGTTCCCACGTTGTTGAGGGCGTGGGCGAGGATCTCCCCGTCCTCGGTCCGGCGGGCCAGTTCGATGGCGCGCTCGCCGAAGGCGACGGCCTGCGTGTGCCGGTCGGACAGCATGTGCAGCTGGGAGGTGTTGCTGAGGGCGAGCGCGAGGAGCCGGTCGTCGCCCGCCTCCTCCAGGACGGTGATGGCCTCCCGCGCGGCCGCGCGCGCTTCCCCGGCGTCCCCGGCCCACCACTGGATGCGGGACAGCCAGCGCAGGTCGGCGCCGAGGGCGCGGGCGTCCCCGAGCGATCGGCGCAGGGCGACCGCCTCGCGCTCGGCGCGCAGGGCGGCGGCGGAGTCGGCGATGGTGTAGCTCTCGATCGCGTACCGCTCCAGGAGTCCGGCCCGTTCGGCCGGGCCGAGGCCGTCGCTCCGCTCCAGCACCAGACGCAGGTGCGCGGCCGCCTCACGGTGGGCGCCGGCGCGGACCGCGTCGTGCGCGGCGTCCGGGCCGTAGCGTGCGACGGCCTCGGTGTCACCCGCCTCGGCCGCGTGGTGGACGATCCGGGCGGCGTCGGAGCCCGGCGTCGCGACGAGTGCGGCGAGCACCTCCCGGTTGAGCTCGATCCGCCGGGCGACGGGCAGCGAGTCGGCCACCGCACGGCGGATCAACTCGTGCCGGAAGCCGACCCGTTGGGGAGTGACGATCAGGAGGCCGCGCTGCTCGGCGGCGGCCAGCGCGCCCATCCCCTGGGGCAACAGCGTCTCGGCCAGAGGGCGTTCGACGGCGGACGGCACCACCGCCAGCTGCTCCAGCGCGTCCCGGGTGTCGTCGTCCAGTCCCCGCAGCCGGGCCAGCACGGCGTCGACGACCGTCGGTGGCACACCCCCGGTACCACCGGCCGCCACCACCTCGGCGACGAAGAACGGGTTGCCCGAGGTGACTTCGTACACCTGGGCGGGATCGAGCCGGCCGGCCGCGCTCAGCCGGTGCACGGCGGCCTCGGAGAGCCGGCTCAGCGGCAGCCGGTGCACGCGCCCGGCCCGGGACACCTGGCCGAGGAGGTGGCGCAGCGGGTGTTCGCGGTCCAACTCGTCGTCACGGTACGTCAGCACGAGCAGTGCCGGGAGCCTCTCCACCCGGCGGACGAGGAAGCGCAGGGCGTCCAGCGACGCCTCGTCGGCCCAGTGCACGTCCTCGACGACGAGTACGACGGGATGCGGCGCCGTTCTCAGCTCGGCGCGCAGGGCGTCGTACACCCGATGGCGGTCGCCGCCCTCGGTGAGGGCCCGCGCCAGCTCCGCGCCGACGCTGCCGACGAGGTCGCGGAACGGTCCGAGCGGGCGTCGCGTCACGAGGTCGTCGCACTCGCCGAGCAGCACGCGCGCCGCGTCGGGCAGCACCGCGGGCAGGGCCTTGACCAGGCTGGACTTGCCGATGCCCGCCTCGCCGAAAACGAGCGCCACGGATCCGGCGCCGGCGGCCGCCTCGCGCGCCGCGACAGCCAGTCGGCCCAGCTCACGATCTCTTTCGAGGATCCCCCGATCCACGGCGCAATTCTGGCACGCGGCGCCCGGGCGGGTGCGGTCTCGGCGAACCCACCGCCCGGCGGGGCGGCCCGAGCGGACGGGAGCGGCACGTCCCCGCTGCCGGAGCCGGCGCGGTCGTGGCGGTCGGAGCGTCCGGACGTCGCCGAGCGCGTCGATCAGAACGGCATCGACGCGCTCGGCGAAATGGGTGAACCTCTCCCGTCCCGCACCGCCCCCGGCGGGAGGAACGCTGTGCGTTCCCGGGCTCCCGCGGGACCGCGCCACGAGGGTCGCGGCCCCGCGTCCCGCCGGGTTCACCCGTGTGCGGCCACCGCCCCGGCTCCGTCACGGACGGCGGCGAGCGCGGGCTCCGGCAGCACCGTGTACCGGGGTGTCCGGCGCGCCTCGCGCAGGCTCGGCGCGGGCAGCGGCGGGTCCAGCGGGGCGTGTTCGGCGGCGCGGGCCCGCCAGGAGAACCAGATGATCTTGCCGCCGACTCCGGTGGCGCAGCAGCCCCAGCCGTCGCTCAGGGCCGCGATCCGGGCCAGGCAGCCCTGCGGCGCCCGGTGCGGGCGGATGTCCTGGCTGTTGTCCGAGACGGCGGCGATGAGGTGCTGACCGTTCCACCACATCTCGATGGTCGTGTTCTTGTCCGCCGAGTGCTGCTCGATGGTGCGCAGCAGGGCTTCCGCGCAGTGGCAGACGGACTCGACGAGGTTCTCCAGGTTCCAGTACCGAAGGTGTGCGGCCAGTATCCGTTCGACCTGTCCGACCCTTTCCGGGCTGAGCTCCACGTCGAGGTGGTAGTAGCAGGGAACTGCGGCTTTCATCGCGTTGGCTCCTCACCGGCGAAGCTCTCGCTCCTCCTCGCCCCCTGCGGGACCGGGCCCCGAGTACGAAGCGTGAGCGCCGATCGCTCCTGAGTGACTCCCAGAGTGGGAGTGCTACTCCATTCGTGCAACACGAGAGCACCTTCAATGTGGTTGAAGAGCCAACAAGACGCTCGGTCGCGGTACAGGCACCATGAGTGAGGGTGTCGCTCCGTGACGGACCGGCTCCCCTTCGCGTACAGGCCCTCACTCGCCGGCCAGGCGAGCCGTGCGCGGTCGAGAGATCGGGAAGGTGACCAGCGTGATGCTGCTGCCTGCCAAAGCCGAGGTCGCCCGGCACCTGGAGCGCTACCGGGCATGGGAACGCCGTCTTCTCGCGGCTCCCACCGACCACGTGGTGCGGGGGAACTTCGAGAACACCGGATACACCCTGTGCGTCCTGATGGGGAAGCGCTGCGCGCGGGAGGCGGCGAACGCCGCCGAGGTCTATCTGCAGGACGTTCCGGCACGGATCTGAGTCGATCCGTGCCGATCTGGACCACGGCCCCGAGGGCCGCACAGGAAGGGCCTCCGGCGGCAACGACGAGTCGGCCCGGAACCGCGGAGGCGAAACGCATGGACGCGAACACGGACAGCGGCCGAATCCCCGTCATGGACGTGCGGCCGGTCGTGGAGTGCGGAAGACGGCCCGCGAAGGCGGTCGTCGGCGAGACCTTCCCCGTCACCGCCACCGTGTTCGGCGACGGTCACGACGCGGTCGGCGCGAACGTCGTGCTGCGCGGTCCGGACGGCCGCCCCGGCCCGTGGACGCCGATGCGCGAACTGGCGCCCGGGACCGACCACTGGGGCGCCCGTGTCACGCCGTCGGAGACGGGCCGCTGGACCTACCTCGTCGAGGCGTGGAGCGATCCGGTGACCGGGTGGCGGCGCTCCGCCGAGGTCAAGATCCCGGCCGGGATCGATGTCGGCCTCGTCCTGGAAGAGGGCGCCGCACTGTACGAACGGGCCGCCGCCGGCGTCCCCGAGGGCCCCGGCCGGGACGCGGTGACGGCCGCCGCGGACACTCTGCGCGACGACTCCCGCGCCCCCGCCGACCGGCTCGCGGCGGCCCTGGCCCCGGAGGTGGAGGCCGTCCTCGCGGAGCATCCGCTCCGCGAACGGCTCACCCGGTCCCTCCCGTTGCCGTTGCTGGTGGAGCGGGAGCGGGCGTTGTACGGCGCCTGGTACGAGTTCTTCCCCCGGTCGGAGAGCGGGCGGGCGGAGAGCGGGCGGGCGGAGAGCGGGCGGTCGGACCCGCCGGTCCACGGCACGTTCCGTACCGCGGCCGAACGCCTGCCCGCGATCGCGGAGATGGGCTTCGACGTCGTCTAC
>NZ_JBIAQZ010000009.1:0-471857 GCF_042889485.1 Streptomyces sp. NPDC002580
CTCAGGGTTGTTGCGTGGCAGGTGACCGGGCTGAGAGATCGAGCCCGGCCTGGGCGCTCAGCCGCCGTGGGCATGGGCAAGGTGCTGCGCCTGGGCGCGGCGCGTGTTCGTCCCGGCAGATTCTTCGTCTGCTGGTGGTACATCGCGTACGTAGCCCTGAGGAGGTCACTGGGGCTGTGGCGTGGCGAATTCGGGGGTGAATTCTGCGAGGGCCTGCCCCTCCGGGGCTCTCAAGCGTACGAGGAGTGCCCCCGGGGACCTGGACAGGGCTCGAGTTTGGGAGGCACACAAGCCTCAGAAAGTGCCCCCGAGATCCCCGGTACGGGGTGCTGCGCTGCTGTGAGCACGGGGACGAGTGGTCATGAGGCTGGCCCATAGCCGCCGTCGACCCCGCACACGAGACCGCCAGCCTTCGCTTCATGTGACCCGGCATGAATGTGTCGGCTGATCGTTGAGGCATCCTCTGCCGGTTCGTTCCGCGGCACGGGTGACGCCTGACCGTGCCCGTACCGATCTACGGCAGGAGTCCGTACCGCTTGAAGAGGCGGCGGAGGAGGAAGGCGGGGGTCAGGGTGGCGGCCGAGTGCTGGTGGGCGCGGACGACGGTGGAGTCGATCTGGACGAGCCAGTCGATGTCGCCGACAGCGTCCGCGCCGGCCTGGATCTGCTGGAGTGCCTGGGCGAACACGCCGTCCAACGCGTAGCGGCGAAAGCGGGTGCAGACCCTCTGCCACGGCCCGTGACGTTCCGGCAGGTCACGCCAGGAGACCCCGGTCCGGATCTTGTGGACCATCCCGTTGACGACCTGCCGGTCGGCCACGCGCGGCCGCCCTGTGGCGGCCCGCGGTATCAGCGGAGTGAGCAACTCCCACTCATGGTCGGTGAGTTCATGACGACGTATCACCCCACCATGATCCACCACCCGATGATCTTCGAAGGCGGACCCTGGATCGTGCCTGGTAATCCAGCTGTAGATCGTGATCTTGCTGGTTGGGCCGGTGCGGAGACAGGTGCGGCCACCGTTGATCATCGTGAGTTGTGTGGACTTACGAAGAGACGGTGGCCGCAGGTCACAACATAGATCCCGCGCGTTGGCGCGAGGTATTCGATGGCCTGTTGGGGCGGATCGCGGGCCGGTTTGAGCGGGTTGAGTCCCGGCGCCGGGCCGGGCGGCTGGTGCTCGGGTTGCTGTCGGACCTGCCGCGGAAGAACTGCTGGACGATCGCGGAGGGGGCTGGCGAGGCCAGCCCGCACGGCATGCAACACCTGCTGTGCCGGGCAGCCTGGGACGCCGACGCCGACGCCGACGCCGTCCGTGACGACATGCGCGAATACGTGGTCGAGCACCTCCGCGACGACGCCGCGGTGCTGGTCGTCGACGAGACCGGGGACGTGAAGAAGGGGACGCACACTGTCGGTGTCCAGCGCCAGTACACCAGTACGGCCGGGAGGATCGAGAACTCCCAGGTCGCGGTCTACCTCGTTTACACAGGCGCCCGGGGGCACGCGGCGGTGTACATCCCGCGTTCGTGGACGTGCGACCCAGATCGCTGCCGGGCAGCGGGGCTCGGCGAGGACACCATTTTCGCGACCAAGCCGGAACTGGCCCGGGTGATGATCGAACGGTTCCTGAACGCCGGACACCGCATCGGCCGGGTCACGGGGGACGAGGTCTACGGCGGCAATCCGAAACTGCGGGCGGCGCTGGAGGAACGCGGCATCGGCTACGTCCTCGCGGTGGCCTGCTCGGCTGAAGTGCCGACCGGCGCGGGCACGTTCCGTGCTGATGCCCTGGTGAAGAAGGTGCCCAGGCGGGCCTGGCAGAAGCTCTCGGCCGGACGTGGTGCGAAGGGGCATCGGTTCTACGGCTGGGCCGTCATCGACCTTGCCGAAGCGGCACCGGGTCACCACCAGCTGTTGATCCGCCGCAACCGCACCACCGGCGTGCTCGCCTTCCACCGCTGCCACTGCACCACGTCGGCATCCCTGGCGACCCTGGTCAAGGTCGCAGGTTCCCGATGGCGAGTGGAGGAGACCTTCCAAAGCGAGAAAGGGCTGGCCGGGCTCGATGAGCGCCAGGTCCGCCGCTACCCCTCCTGGGTCCGATGGGTCACCCTCGCCATGCTCGCCCATGCCTTTCTCGCCGTTGTCCGTGCCGACGAACAAACCCGCCGTCCGGGACCGGATGACCTGCTCCCGCTGACCTGTAACGAGATCCAGCGCCTGTTCATCACTGTCGCTGTCCGCCCCGGTCACGGCCCCGCTCACCGGCTCAGCCGGTCCACCTGGCGACGCCGCCACCAGTCACGATCACGAGCCAGTCATTACCGGCGACAAGCCGCATCGCAGACGTGAAGATCACGGTCTACGACTCAGGTATCAGCAGCTCCAGTCCTTGTCGAGATCGAGCTGCTCACGACGCTGTGTGAAGGAGAACCAGTTGCCGGAATCATCGCGGAAGATGGCCTCAGTCCCGTACGGCCGCTCCTGCGGTGCCTGCAGAAACTCCACACCGCGCGCCTTCATCGCCTGGTAGTCGGCATGGATGTCGTCGGTGGCGAATACACCCGCCCCCAGCACACCCTTGGCGATCAGCTTCTTCAACTCTTCGGCGGACTCCGGATCGAGCGCAGGTGGCCCTGGGACCATCAGTGTGATCTCAAGATCCGGCTGGTCCTTGGCGCCGACGGTGAGCCAGCGCATCCCCGCCTCGCCCATCGTCATGTCGGTACGAATCTCGAGCCCCAGTTGCTCGGTGTAGAACGCCTTGGCCCGCTCGTGGTCGAGGACCCAGACGTTGGCGATGGACAATCCCTTGATCACGGCTGACTCCCTGTGCTCGACGGAGCGCTGCTCGCCCACGCCCTGCAGCCCACCGTAGTTACCGCTGCCTCACCCGGCTTCTCCAGAATTGCGCTCTTCGGCGCTGCGCTTCAGCAGTCCCTTGAAACTCCCGTGCCAGAGCAGCGCATAGCACCCGGGGATCAGCGCCGACCCCTGCCCGACATGCCGGGCGCGGTACTCACTCGGCGTGAGGCCGGTGTGCTTCTTGAAGCTGGAGGAGAACGTTCCCAGGCTGGTGAAGCCGACCAGCGTGCAGATCTCGGTGACCGACAGGTCGGCAGTGCGCAGCAGCTCCTCCGCACGCTCGATGCGGCGGTGGCTCAGATACTGCCCGGGTGTCTGCCCGTACGCGGCCCGGAAGACGCGGACGAAGTGATAGCGCGAGTACCCAGCGTGCGCGGCGACCACGTCCAGGTCTATGGGCTCGGCCCAATCGCGGTCCATGGCGTCCTTGGCCAGACGTAGCCGCCGCAACTGCGAGAGCTGGGCATCGTGCGTCAAGGCCGGAGTGCTGCTCACGCCTCGATGGTGACACACCGACCGCCTCGAACGGGTCGGTCCCTCGCGCCGGCCACCGGCACCGGCCACGACCGCGTCTCTCCCACCCCCGGAAAACAGCCTCTCCATAAGGAAGTTGCTATCCACCACGAGATCACGATCAAGTACGGCTACGCGGCGCCACCACCGACTACGGGCCAGACCCGAACGCCTTACAGTCCCGCCGACTGCGCTGTGGGAAAGCAGGCGCAAGAGGGTTGGACGCAAAAGGTGCGTCGGTCACCCGCCCGCGAGCCGAACTGTGCCTCGTCGTTGCGGATGGCGAACGCCCCCTCAGGGGAGAAGGCTTTCGTCTGAGGGGGTGCTTGCCGTCCGCTTCATCGGCTCGGCTCGGGGCGGCAGGCCGCGGAGTTCGCCAGAGCGAGCTGGGCGTCGTCGACGATATCTGTGCCGTACAGGTCCTGCACCCAGTTGTCCTGGTAGATGGTGTCGAGGTATCGCTCCCCGAGGTCCGGGGCGACGGCCACCGAGGTGAGTGCTTTCGCCCCGTGGTCCGTCAGCCAGCCGATCGCGCCGCTCACCACGGTGCCGGTGGAGCCGCCGAAGAGGAAGCCCTGTCTGGCCAGGCGCCGGCAGGCGCGGATGGTGTCGGCCTCCTCGACCCGCACGACCTCGTCGACGTAGGACTCGTCCAGGAGCGGCGGACGCATGCTCATGCCCAGCCCCGGGATCATCCGCCGGCCGGGGGCACCCCCGAACGCGACGGAGCCCGCGCTGTCCACGGCGACGATCCGCACCGGGCGATGCCAGGACCGGAAATAGCGTGCGCACCCCATCAACGTTCCGGTGGTCCCCGCACCCACGAACAGGACGTCCAGTTCGGGGAACGAGTGGGCGATCTCCGGGGCCGTCGTGCGGTAGTGCGCCTTCCAGTTGGCCTGGTTGGTGTACTGGCTCAGCCACACGCACCGGTCGTCGGTGGCGCACATCTGCCGCACGTGGTCCAGTCGAGCGCCGAGGAAGCCGCCGTTGGCCTCTTGGCCGACCACGACGTGCACCTCGCTGCCCAGCGCCTCCATCATCAGTCGCGTCGTCAGGTTGCAGCGTGAGTCCGTCACGCAGACGAAGCGGTATCCCTTGCTCGCCGCGATCATGCTCAGTGCCACGCCGAGGTTGCCGGACGAGGACTCCACGAGAATGGAATCGACCGTCAGGGTTCCGTCGCGTTCGGCCGCGGCCACCATCTCGGCGGCTGCCTTGAGTTTGATCGAGCCTGCGAAATTGAACCCCTCGCACTTGAGAAGCAGCGAGTGCCCGAAGATCGACTCCACGTCGACATAGAGCTCCTCTTCATTGAAGGCTTGAGGAACGGATATGACCGACATGACGAACTCCTCTGCGATGTGGTGCTAGGTGCGCTTGCTGGCAGTGGCCCTGGTGAGGTGTTTCTGGTGCCGTACTGACGGGCCTGCTTGTGTCATCCGTAGCGGCGTCGTTCGTGGAAGAAGTCGTCGACGGTTTGCAGTTCGCCCGAGCGGGCCACCTGGTCGTAGACGTAGCTTCCGACCGCGAGATCGAGCACGCCGAGGCCGAACGGTGAGAACACCGCGGGCCGGTCTGCCGGCACGTCCACCCGGCCCGCCATCACGTCGTCCAGCGTGCCGTGTACGAAGTCCCTGTTTCCCGTGAGCTGTTCGGTCAGATGGGGTGAGGTGGCAGCCCTGAGGCAGTGCTCGACGTCGTCCACGATGTTGGTCGACGCCAGCAGGACCTGGGGGGCGAGATCCCGCAGCGACACGTGCAGCACCACGGGGTTGTGGTCGAACCACTCCGGATCGCTGACATGCGGCTCTCCGGCCACGGTCGCGAAGACCACCAGATCGCTGGTGCGGACCAGTTCCTCGGGCCCCTGGTGCACTGTGACGCGGGCGGCGTTGCTGGACTGCTCCGCGTACATGCGGAATCCGGCGGCGCTGTCGAGTGAGAGGTCGTACACCCCGATGTCGTCGAACGACCAGCCGGAGCCTTGGAGGAACGTGTGAACGTACCGGGCGATCAGTCCCGTTCCGAAGAACCCGATGCGTGTGGGCCGCGGCCGGTCACGGCTGAGCCGGTCGGCGGCCGATGCCGCGGATGCGGCCGTGCGGGTAGCGCTGATGATGGAGCTCTCCATGCAGGCGAACGGGTATCCGGTGCTGGGGTCGTTGAGGATCAGAACGGCAGACGCTCGCGGTATGCCGGACCGCACGTTCTCCGGGAAGCTGGAGATCCACTTCATTCCGTCCACCGGCGCCTCACCACCGAGCGAAGCGGGCAGGGCGATCATCCGGGCGGTGGGGCGGTCCGGGAAGCGGAGGAACGAGGAGGGAGGGTTCACCGTTCTGCCTGCTCCGTGCAGCCGATAGGTGGCCTCGACCAGCTCCACGATCTCTTTCTCACGACCGTCGAGGGCGCGCTGGACCTGGCTGCCGGGGATCACCGCGAATGGCGGCACGATGATCTCGCTGGAGCCGTGGGCGAGCGTCGACCGGGCATGTCCGGCGTTCATCGCAGCCCCACTTCGAGCGTCGGAGAGGAGGTTTCGAGCCGTGTCGGGGAGGCCATCGCGACGACCACGTCGCGGGGTCCCTCGTAGGCTTCCCGGCTGTGTGCGGTGCGCACGTTGTCGACGGCGAGCAGGTCACCGCTCCGCCACGGGCTGCGTACGGTGTGGTCCTCGTAGACCTCGTTGATGAGCCGGACGACCTCTTCGTCGAGCGGCTCGCCGTCGCCGTACCGCGTGTTGAAGGGCAGAGCGTCGGCCCCGTACTCGTCGACCAGGTACTCCCGCACTTCGGGTGCGAGCGTCCACTCGTTCAGGAAGGCGATCTGGTTGAACCAGCAGCGCCGTCCGCTGACCGGGTGGCGCACCACGGCACTGCGGCGCTGGGCGGTGCGCAGGCTGCCGTCCGGCTGCCAGGCGCAGGTGATGGCGTGGGCGCGGCAGTAGCTCTCCACGGCATCCCGGTCGGCGGTGCCGAAGGCCTCGGTCAGCGTGGCCCCGATCTCGTCGTTGTAGTTACGGGTGAGCAGCCATCCTTCTCGCTCGAACCGGTCGGTCAGGCCTCTGGGCAGCGCGTCGAGAACAGCCGCGGCGTCGGCGAGGCCGGTGGCTCCGCCGGAGGTGGGCTCGGCGAGGCACGCGAAGAGCATCAGGCCGGGGAAATCGAGTGTGTAACTCAGCTCGTGGTGCATGCACATCGGCTGGTTGGGCGGCCAGGGGGAGGCGGAGTGCACACCGGGGGCGTAGGCCGTTCGCTGTGCGAAGGTCTCCTTCTCCTTCATCGGCTCGACGGCCAGCTGTTCAAGGACCGCCACCACGTCTGCCGTGGCGCCCAACTCCAGCCCGCGGATCATGACCGCGCCGTGCTCGACGAGCGCGGCACCGAGGCCTTCGCGGGCTTTGGCCGCCCAGCCGGCCTGGTCTCGGGTGCCCTGGACCCGCAGCATTGCGGGCCGGCCGGGCTCCCGTTCCAGGGCGAGCGGTGAGGTGGTCAATTCGATGGAAGACATGTCGCTCCTTACGGTTGCGATCGGCTCACGGTGCGGCGGTCGACCAGCGCGGCCAGGTCGGTGAGTACCGGGTGACGGATGAGGTCTTTGAGCGTGACCTCCCGGTCCAGGGAGATCGCCACCCTGACGGCCGACAGTGATGTCCCGCCGCGGTTGAAGAAGTCGTCCTGCCTGCCCACATGGCCGCGCGGGACACCGAGCACCTCGGCCCAGACCGAGGCCAGACGCCGCTCCGTGGGAGTGCGGGGTACGTCGTCCCCGTGCTCTTGGCCCGGGTCGGACTCCGTGGCAAGTGCGCTCAGTCGCGCTCGGTCGATCTTCCCGTTGGCGGTGAGCGGCAGGGCCTCCTGCCGGCTGAAGGCGGACGGAACCATGTAGGCGGGCAGGATGCGCCCCAGCCGCTCCTGGAGGGTGACGGTCTTCAGCGGGTGTCCGGAACTGTAGAAGGCGAGCAGATGCCGGCCGCGTCCTGCCTCCTCAGCAACGGTCACCGCTGCGTCGTGCACACCAGGTACGCGCAGCAGCGCTTCTTCGATCTCGCCGATCTCGATCCGGAAGCCGCGGACCTTGACCTGGTTGTCCCGGCGGCCCAGGAACTCCAACTGACCGTCGGGCAGCCAGCGTCCGTAGTCGCCGCCCAGGTGGAGCCGCTCGCCCGGCCGGTGGGGGTCCGGAAGGAAGGACGCCCGGGTACGTTCGGGATCATTGATGTATCCGCGGCCGACGCAGATCCCCGAGAAGGCGATCGCGCCGGGGGCGCCCAGCGGCACGGGGGCGAGGTGTTCGTCGACGAGGTAGACGCGCACGTTGTTGACCGGACGGCCGAGCGGCACCTGGTCGCTGTCCGGAACGCGGTCCATGACTGCGTGGTTGGTGTCGTCCGACGTCTCGGTCAGCCCGTAGGCATTGACCAGCCGGACGCCGGGCCGGGCCGTGAACCAGCGCTTGACGAGATCCTTCCTGACCGCTTCGCCGGTGACCGACACGCAGCGCAGATCGGGTAGTTCGCGCGGGTGACGTTCCAGGAAGGACAGCACCACGTCGAGATACGAGGGCACCATCTGGAGCACGCCGACTCGGCCGGCGGCAAGTGTGTCGAGGAACCGCCGGACGTCCAGGACGGCGTCCTGGACGACCAGCAGAGTACGGCCGCCCACCAGCAGCGCGGACAGCAGTTGCCACAGGGAGATGTCGAAGCACTGGGGCGCTGTCTGGGCGACCACGTCGCCCTCACCGATCCCCAGGTCGTCGATCTTCGCGTACAGATGGTTGAGCAGCCCGGCATGCTCGCACATCGCACCCTTGGGTTCGCCGGTGGAGCCGGAGGTGAAGAAGACGTATGCGAGATCGCCGGACGCGACGCCGACGCCGGGGTCGGCGTCGTCGCCGCTCTCCTCGCAGAGTCGGTCGATGAGCAGTGTCCGGGTTCCCGGCAGGCACTTCACGGCCTCGTCGAGAGTGGCGGTGCTGCCGGATTCGGCTAGTACCAGGCCGCATCCGGCGCGGGTCAGCATGCCGGCGGTGCGTCGGGCCGGGAAGCGGGGCTCGACGGGCAGGTAGGCGCCGCCGGCCTTGAGGACCCCGAGGACGCCGGCGATCCACTCCAGGTTCCGCTCGGTCACCACGGCGACGACGTCCTGACGGCCCAGCCCGGCATCCAGCAAGGCATGTGCGATGCGATTGGCGCGGCTGTTGAGTTCCCGGTAGGTCCACAGCCGGTCGCCCTGTACGGCTGCGACGGCATCCGGGTGCGTACGCACCCGTTGTTCGAACACTTCGTGACAGCGCAGGTCGGGCAGGTCACGGCGGGGTCCTGCGAGACCGTCGAGCTGGTGGTGGAGTTCCTCCTGAGACAACAGGCTCTGCTGTCCGTGCGGCGCGTCCGGATCGGCCGTGATCAACCTGAGTGCGGTGAGGTGGTAGCCGACGATTCTGGTGGCGCATGCCTCGTCGACGGCGTCGGTCCTGTACCGCAGCCGGATGACGGACCGGCCGCTGTGCCGTGTGATGGCCACATGGAGCACGGTGTCCTGTACGGGTTCACCGTCGCCGGTCGGATCGAACACCGTCTCAAGAACGACGGTGGGCAGGCCCAGCTCTCGTCGGAGAGCTTCCACCGGAAAGTCCTGATGGGCCAGCAACTCCGACTCGGTGGCGTGTGCGTGCAGGAGCAGGCTCCGCCACGAGGCGGTACCGGTCGTCAGGCGGCAGAGCAGCGGAGCCGTGTGCGCGAGGGCGACATAGCCCGTCGTGACGGCGGATTCACCGGACAGGGCGGCGAGCACCTTGGCGTGGGCCGCCAGCATCAACGAGGTGGGGGAAACACCCGCCGACGTCGCCAAGCGGCCCAACTCCGCTACGAGAGGCTCAGGGAGGTCCGCCTGGACCACCGCGGTGCCGGGCGTCGGGGTCCGTGCCCATCGGGGCACCGAGGTGGAACCACCCGCGAAGAGCACATCGCGCCAGTACTCCGCGCCGGACCGTGCGGGGGTGTTCATCGTGCCGCCTCCGTTTCCGGGGCGCTGCCCGGTCGGATCTCGTGAGCCGGATTCCCGCCCCACGAGGCGTTCCGCGGGACGGTTTCGCCCTTCATCAGGAAGGAGTCCGGTGCGAGCACGGCGCCGTCACCCATGGTCACGCCGTAGTGCACGAACGCACCGACCCCGAGAGTGCAGCGGGAACCGACCGTGGAACGGTCGGACTTGAAGGCGCCGTCCTCCTGTGAGTGGCACTGGACGACACTGCCCGCATTGAGGGTGGCGTCGTCCCCGATGGTGACCATCGTGCGCTCGGTCAGGTAGCAGCCGTCGTCGAAGACCCTGCGGCCGATCCGGACGCCCAGCAGGCGCCAGATCACATTCTTGAAGGGGGTCCCGTTGAAGACCTGGAGGTACGTCTCCGACGGCACCTTCCAGAAGCGCTCACGCCGCCAGAAGCGGCGGTCGTAGATCGAGCAGAACAAGGGGCCCGGCGGGTGGAAGGTCGTGATCGCACGTTCCACGAGGACGAAGTACACGGCGCTGACGACCACGACGAGGACGTTGCCCAGCGCGATGGCCTCGGCGCCGATCGAGGTGTAGAGCTCTGCGGCTCCCGATACGACCATCGTGATGACGAAGGCGTACAACCACCGCACCAGCAGGTACAGCATCATGGACGCGGCATTGTGCCGGTTCTTGGCGACGAGGCCACTGCGCTGCGTCTCGCCCCGGTTCATGAGGTCGAAGCTGCTGTCGCGCCGGACCGAGCGGGGAATCTCGAAGCTGGGCGAGCCCAGGAGACCGACGTCCTCCCGGATCCTCCCGTCGACCGGGACCATGACCTTGGTCGCCAGCAGACAGTTGTCCCCCGTCCTGCCCCGCGAGGGGTAGGCGATCCTGTTGCCCAGGAAGTTGCGCGCCCCGATGGCGGCACGGGACACCCGAAAGGACGTGCTGGAGAACTCGGCGTTGTTGATCGACAGCCCGTCGGCGACCATCGTTCCCGTCCCGACCGAACTCAGGTAGGGCGTCTCGTGCTTGACCTCGGTCCCGAAGTTCGACCCGGTCTGCTCCACCCGCGAGAGGTCGTAACCGAGCAGACGGAGATAGGGCACGATGCCGGAGCTGTCCCCGAACAGCCTTGTCAGGAACCGTCGGTTCGTCAGGAGCGTGATCGCGCGATGCACTCCGTAGTGGAAGCCGTAGAGCGGATAGGTCCGGTCCGGCTCGATCGTGCGAGCCAGGAGCCGGGGAACGGTGGCGAGCAGGAGGAATCCCAGCGGCGTGATCACGAAGAGCAGGACGAATGAGACCGCCAGGGCATCGCGGTAGAAGACCCAGGTCGTGAGAACCGTGGGTCCTGGCTCCAAAACGGCCGAGAGCTGGGGCGCTTCGGCAAGCAGGACGCCGATACCGCCGACCGACAGCGGCAGATACACCAGGAGCGCGCTCAGCAACTGGGTGACGCTGTGGACCGACCTGCGCAGGGCACCGCAGGCAGCCGGCCCCACCACCTCGTACTCCACCTCGGCGCGCTGCGCGGGTGACCCGTGCCAATGTTCACCGGCAGGCACCGCCTGACCGCTGTGCAGAGCGGACGCATGGGCCAGCCGGGCGCCGTCACCCAGCGACGTCTCGATGTCGAGCACCGATGCCTCGGCGACGACCGTGTCCTTCCCCAGGGTCACCGTGCCGGTCTCGATCAGGCCGTCACGGGCGCGGTAGCAGGGGAAGAAAGAGTCCTTGCGGATGACCGCGGAATCCCCGATGGCGAGCAGGTCGGTACAGAGCGGAACGTGGCGGGAGAAGACCGCGACGCCTGATCCGATGTTCGCGCCCAGCGCCTTGAGATAGAGCGTGTAGAGCGGAGACCCGACGAACAGGACCAGCGGATCCGAACGGACAAGTGTCTTGACGATCCAGAGTCGGAAGTAAGCCAGGCTCCAGATCCGTATCTGCTGGGGCTGCCAGCGTCCGATGAGGACCCACTTCACCGCGACGGGCAGAGCGGACAGTCCAAGGAAGACCGCGACACCGAAGAGTACGGAGCGGAGGTATGCATCGAGCAACCCGGATGCTTGGGAGATCCACTCGTAGCCTCGGACGCTGACGAACGCGATGAGGCCCGAGTAAGAGATGAAAACCAGGAGCTGTAGTGTCCCGCACACCACGTATCTGGCCTTTCCCAAGACAGGTGCCATAGGGCGGGTGGACGGAACGGGGCTCGGCGGTTCCGGGAGAGTGGCGGGAACGGGTTCAGCCAGCGCGAGCGCCAAGGCACCGATGGAGGGGTGCGCGTACACGTCTTTCATCGACACCCGCCCGAGGTCTGCCTGCTTCCGGACGCGAGCGCAGAAGTGAGCCATGACCAGGGAGTCGGCACCCAGGTCGTTGAAGAAGTGACTGTCGGACACCACCTCGTCGAGGTGCAGCACGTCGGCGAGCACCTGCGCCAGCGCGTCCACGGCGCCTGCGGCGGGGGTACCAGGTGCAACGCGCTCGACAACCTGAGGGCTCGGGGACATGGTGGCAACCTGCTTTCCCGTCATGGGTACTTCCGGGGAGAAAACGACCTCAGCGCCCCGGTCTCCGCCGGGTCGAGGCATTGCCGCCCGCGCGGCCGGGACCGGGCCGGGCGAAGGAACGGCGCGTGGCGCGTTGAGCGCGGACCGTAAGTTGTCCGTGGTCGGGCTTTGACTCGGGCCGCATCGATCGGGTCTTACTCGGCCGTTCACTGAGGTATTCGAGGCCGACCGGGGGCATGGATTACCTCGGTGAGTAGAAATATGACTTTTCGCCCCCTGGTCACCTGATGGGACTCGTGGCCGGACACAGTCGCGGCTACACAACGCTGCTCTCTCCGTCGGCCGGCTCGCCGCATGAACGCTGTGCACTGCCGTCCTATGGGCGACGACATCATGGCCCGAAATCGCGTACCGGAAACCGATGGCTGCCGCAGCGTCGGCGGTCTGCTGCCGGACTTCGGTACGGCGGTAGTGCAACAGTTTCGATGACCGAGTACAGCGGGTCATGGCCGCGCAGACGACTTCCCGTCGTCGGGAATCCGGGCGAGCAGGGCAGTACTCTTGCGACGGGCTGAGGTTACCGTTACCCGAAAATGCGGATCCGGCGTTCGGGTGGTCACAGAGCGGTGGCGGGCCAGTCCAGCAGCCGTGCCCCGATGACCGCGGTCTGGAGCATGTAGCGGTGGGCCGGGTCGGCCGGGTTGGCGCCGGTGAGCTTGTGGATGCGTTCCAGGCGGTAGGTCAGGGCGCGCACGCTCAGGCTCAGGCGGCGGGCGGCCTCGGCTGCGACGCAGCCGCAGTCGAAGTACGCGGTGAGGGTGTCCAGGAGCGGCTGGGCGCCGCCGCGGCTTGTGGTGAGCGGTCCGAGGGTGTCGAGGACGAGGTCGGCCATGGCCTGGCGATCCCGGGTCAGGACCGGGTAGACCAAGAGGTCGGCGGCACGCAGGACCGGATCCTCGAGGCCCAGGCGTTCCCCCAGTTCGAGGGCGTTGAGCGCTTCCTCATAGGAATGGACGACGCCACCGGGGCCGGGCCGGGGGCGGCCGATGGCGACGCGCCCTCCTTCCGTGGCGGCGTAGGCCTGCTTGGCGAAGTAGGCGAGAACGTCGTCCTGATGGCCGGGCGCGACGCACAGCAAGCGCCCGTCCTTGGTGGTGATCAGGACGTCGCGGTCGCCGAACCGGCCGATGAGCGCCCGTTCGACCTGCCGCAGCACCGGGTCGCTCTCGTCGTACGCGGCCGGGCCCTGGGCGACGGCGACCGCGTGTGCGTGCGAGAGGCGCAGTCCGAAGCGTTCGGCGCGTTCTGCGAGGCGGCCCAGGTCACTGCGGCCGTAGAGGAGGTCGTCGATGAACTCGCGGCGCGCGGCCTCCTCCTGACGTACGGCGTGGTGCTGGGCGCGTTCGTAGCCCTCGGCGAAGGCGTCTATCACCTGCTGCACGGCGCCGAGCGCGGTGTCGGTGGAACCGAGTGAGTGGGGCCAGGCGGAGCGCGCGGCGGTCAGGTGCTCGCTGACGAGGGTGCGCAAGCCGTGTCCGGCTTCCGCTGCCTGCTCACCCAGGGCGCGCCGGGACTCGATCTCCTCGCGCGTGAGGCGCCGGCCGGTGGCCGAGACGTCGGCCAGGATCTCGGCGTAGCCGTGCAGATAGTGCACGGGATGCTCGCGGTCGGTCACGTCGTCCCCCGAATCTTGACGCGCCGGTGACGATTTCTTGGCGGCCCACCGGCATGCAGACCCTAGTGAACATTGCCGGGAATCGGCAATGCGGGTGCGTGCCCCGGCCGTGCACCATGACGTGCGGGGAGCACTGCGAAGGTTCTGGTGCCGGACACCGGCAGGTGGTGCCCGGCCCAGAACCTGGAGGGGAGCAGTGCGCCGTCGGGGTGTGCCGTGCGGGGGAAGGGGGCCGATGATGCGGACGTTCGTCGAGGCCGCCACGGGTCTGACCGGCATCCTTTTCACCGCCGCCCTGGTCGTGGCCGTGTGCTTCTGGCTGTTGGTCGCCGTCGGCGCCGTGACCATGGACAGCTTCGACGCTGACGCCGACCTCGATGCCTGGAGCATGGGCGGGGTGCCGGTGACGGTCGCGCTGTCGCTGCTGGCGGTGCTCGCCTGGCTCCTCAACGTCGCCGCGACCGCCCTGCTCTCCGCCGTGCTCTCCGCCGTGCTCTCCGCCCATGCGCCATCAGGGACCGCCACCGGTGTTCTGCATCTGCTGGCGCCGGCAGGCTCACTGCTCGCCGCCTGGCGGCTGACCTGCCTGTTCGTACGGCCTTTGCGCCGACATTTCCCAGGGGAACCCGGTCCGCTCGCGGACCATCGCAAGCATCGACGGCGAATGCACCGGTGAGCCGCTCGCGGCACGTGACCGTGCCGCGAGCGCCCACCTCCGGCGGGATCTGTCCCGCCTCCCACGTCACGTTTCAACTCCCTTACGCCTCAAGGACTTATGCCATGGTTGCCATCGGCGTGCTCGCCGCCGCCCTGCTGCTCGTCGCCCTCGTGCTGTTGCTGGCCTTTTCCCGGCTCTTCCGCAAGGTGGAGCAGGGCAAGGCGCTGATCGTCTCCCAGACCCGGAGGGTGGACGTCACTTTCACCGGGCAGATCGTGCTGCCGGTGCTGCACAAGGCCGAGGTCATGGACATCTCGGTGAAGACGATCGAGATCACGCGCACCGGACGTGAAGGGCTCATCTGCCGGGACAACATCCGCGCGGACATCCGGATCTCGTTCTTCGTCCGGGTCAACAAGACGGTCGAGGACGTCATCAAGGTCGCTCAGGCCGTCGGCACCGCGCGGGCCAGCGACCGGGACACGTTGCAGGAGCTGTTCCACGCGAAGTTCTCCGAGGCGCTGAAGACCGTCGGCAAGCAGATGGACTTCACCGACCTGTACACCAAGCGCGAGGAACTGCGTTACCAGATCATCGAGTTGATCGGCGTCGACCTCAACGGGTATCACCTGGAGGACGCGGCGATCGACTACCTCGAGCAGACGCCGCTGACCCAGCTCGACCCCGCGAACGTCCTCGACGCCCAGGGCATCCGCAAGATCACCGAACTGACGGCCATCGAGCACGTCCGCACCAACGAGGCCCAGCGCAACGAGCAGAAGGAGATCACCCGGCAGGACGTCGACGCGCGGGAGGCGATCCTGGAACTGGAGCGCCGGCAGGCCGACGCGGAGATCAAGCAGAGGCGGGAGATCGACACCGTGCGGGCCCGCGAAGAGGCGGAGACGGCGCGGGTGGTGGAGGAGGAGCGGCTGCGCGCCCAGGGCGCGTTCCTGCGCACCGAGGAACAGTTGGGCGTCCAGCGGGAGAACCAGGCGCGCGAGGTCGCCGTCGCGGCCAAGAACCGTGAGCGTGTGATCGCCGTCGAGAACGAGCGCATCGAGAAGGACCGCCTCCTCGAGGTCATCGGGCGCGAACGGGAGACACAGCTGACACGGATCGCCGCCGAGAAGGAGATCGAGGCGGAGAAGCGGGAGATCGCCGAGGTCATCCGTGAGCGCGTCGCCGTGGACCGGACGGTCGCCGAGCAGGAGGAGTCCATCAAGAAGCTGCGTGCCGTGGAGGCGGCGGAGCGCGACCGCCAGACGGTGATCATCGCCGCCGAGGCCGAGGCGCAGGAGAAGCTGGTCAAGGACATCAAGGCCGCGGAGGCCGCCGAGCAGGCCGCGACGCACCGCGCCGCCGAGCAGCTCACGCTCGCGGAAGCGCAGTTGAAGTCGGCCGACCTGGAGTCCAAGGCCAAGCTGCGACTGGCCGAGGGCGTGCAGGCCGAGGCGGCGGCCGAAGGACTCGCGGCCGTCCAGGTCCGCGACAAGGAAGCCGAGGTCACCGAGAAGGCAGGCCGTGCCGAGGCCGTGGCCACGGAGGCCCGGCTGCGCGCCGAGGCCGAGGGCGCACAGGCCAAGGCGCTCGCGGAAGCCATGGCGATCGGCGAGAAGTTGAAGGCCGAAGCTGCCGGCCTCACCGAGAAGGCCGCCGCGATGGCCGCCCTCGACGACGCGTCCCGCGGCCACGAGGAATACCGCCTGCGCCTCCAGGCCGAGAAGGAGATCCGGCTCGCCGGGCTGGACGTCCAGCGGCAGATCGCCGAGGCCCAGGCCACCGTGCTCGCCACCGGGCTGGAGAACGCCGACATCGACATCGTCGGCGGTGAGTCGCTCTTCTTCGACCGGCTGATGTCCTCGATCGCGCTCGGCAAGGGAGTCGACGCCTTCGTCGAGAACTCACAGACGGCACAGGCGCTCGCCAAGCCGTGGCTGGACGGGACCTCGTCCTTCACCGACGACCTGAGCCGCGTCCTCGGCTCGGTCTCGACAGCCGACGTGCAGAACCTGACCGTCTCCGCCCTCCTGATGAAGCTCATGAAGTCGGACGGTGCTCCCGCCGGACCCGTGCAGCAGCTCCTGGACAAGGCGGGGGAGCTGGGCCTCGCGGACACCCCGCTCGCCGCGCTCAACGGCAGCGCGAGGGCCTGACGACCTGCGGGCGGGAGCTGCCCCACAGGGGAGGGCAGCTCCCGCCCGCACCTTTTTTTGAAGGGATCCACACACCATGGCAACCGGCCTCCACACGGGAACCCACCAGACCGGGATGCTCCAGACCGGGACGTACGACGCCGTCGACACCGGCACGTACGAGGTGCTCCGCGACCGGCTCGCGGCCCAGGCCGCCGAACTCGCCCACCGTGCCGAGGTGCTCAACGCCCGCCGTACGCAGGAATTCGGCTCGGTGCGGCTGGAACTCACCGGCACCGAGCGGCTGCGCGGCGAGCGCCCGTCCGTGCCCCGGGACGTCGTCGCCGTCGGGGACTCCTTGCTCTTCGGCTGCGTTCCGCAGCTCGGCGTCCGGGCGGAGACAGCGGTGGGCGACGTCTTCGCGCTGCACGACCGGGACCTGAACCGGCTCCCCCAGGACGCCGTACCGGGTCTCCTGGACGATCCCGGGTTCGTAAGGGAGTTCGCAGCCCTGCACCGCTACTACCGGCAGGCCCGGCTCCTCCAGCTCCGCCGCACGGACGGCAGACTGCTGGCCGTCTTCCAGACGGGAGAGAAGGCCGGGGACATCCGCGTCCTGCGCTGGGCGACGACCCCGGACGGACAGGTGTCCTTCCTGGACGCGCGAGGGGACCGCGACCACGCCTTGGCGCCCTCCCACGACTTCGCCTGGACCGCCACCACCCGCGAGGACCACGCGCTCGGCCGCCACCCGCACGTCCGCGTCCAGGGCGAGATCTTCGTCTCGACCGTCGGCGGCGCACTCACCGTCAAGGTGGACGATGACACCGAGACCGGTGAGGCGATCTTCGACGAGCCGGTCGACGAGCCGCTGCAATCACTCGCCGACGCGGACATCGCCCACGCACGGGTGGGCGCCCTCATCCTGCTGCGGATCCGCCCCTACAAGGAGGACACCCACCGTTACCTGGTGTTCAACACGCTCACCAGGTCCGTGGTCCGCCTCGACGGCATCGGCCAGGCGTGCCGCCGGCTGCCCGACGACCAGGGCATCGTGTTCCCCGGGGGCTACTGCCTGGCCGGAGGCGGGCACAAGACGTACGACCTGGACACGATCGGCCTGGAGTTCGAGCACGAGGTGCGGTCACCCAACGGCGAGGACGTGCTGTACGCGTTCCACGCCCCTGGGCAGGGCCGCAGGCTGCTGATGTCCTTCAACCTGATCCGCAAGGAGGTCGCGGCTCCGCTGCCGTGCCACGGCTCAGCGCTCTTCGACGACGGCACCCTGATGGTGCTACGTGCCGGCGGGGACGACCCGGTGCGCGTCCACCCCGTTCAGCAGTGGCGCTCCCCGTACGTGTCCGACACCTACGCCGCCATCGCCCCCACCGGCGCAGGGCCGCTGGACCGCGTCGGCAACGCCGACCTCGTCCGCGGCATCTCCGACTGTCTGTCCGTCACGCGCGCCGTCGCCGAGACCACGCCCACGACCGAGGTGTACGAGGAACTGTCGGCCGCCTGCGTCCGCGCCATGGACAGCCACCACTGGCTCGGTGACGAAGAACTGGGCGACCTGCTCACCCCCCTGGCGGCCGTGCGCGGTACCGCCGAACAGGTGCTGGCCGAGTTCGAGACCGTCCTGGCCCTGACCCGACAGGCATCCGACGCTCTCGAAGAAGCCGCGGCCCGCGTCGCGACGGTGGTGCGCCGACTGCGGGGTGAAACCCCACGCGACGCGGCTTTCTGGGTGACGGGGCTGACCGAACTGCGCCACGTCCAAGGGCACTTGCTGACCCTCAAGGAGCTGCGCCACTCCGACACCGCCCGCATCGACGAGCTGGCCGCGGGCGTGGCGGCGGACCTCGCGACGTTCGGACAGCGCGCCGTCGCCTTCCTGGCCCGCGAGGACGCCTTCGCCGGACACCACGCGAGCGTCGAACAGCTCGTGGCGGACGCCGAGTCGATCGCCACCGTCGCCGAGGCCGCGCCCGTCACGGTCCGCCTCGACGAGCTGGCCGAGGGGCTGCGCACGGTGACCGAGGTCGTCGCAGGGATCGACATGACCGACGCCACGGTCCGCACGTCCGTGCTGGAGCGCGTCGCCGGGGTGCTGGGCGGCCTCAACCGGGCTCGCGCCACCCTCGACGCCCGCCGCCGCACCCTCCTCGACCGTGAGGGTCACGCCGAGTTCGCCGCAGAATTCGCTCTGCTCGGCCAGTCGGTCACCGCCGCGCTCACGGTCGCCGGCACTCCTGAGGCGTGTGACGAGCAGCTCACGGGCATCCTGATGCGGCTGGAGGACCTGGAGTCCCGCTTCGCCGAGTTCGACGGCTTCCTCGGCGCACTGGCGGACAAGCGCGCCGAGGTCCACGAGGTCTTCTCCTCCCGCAAGCAGACGCTTGCCGACACCCGCGCCCGCCGGGCCGAACAGCTGGCCACGTCCGCCGCCCGGCTCCTGGAGACGATCGCCCGCCGCTCGGCGACCCTCACGGACCCCGACGCGGTCGCGGCGTTCTTCGCCTCCGATCCCATCGTCGCCAAGGTCCGCCGCACCGCCGACGAGCTGCGCGACCTCGACGACGGCGTACGGGCAGAGGAACTGGACGGCCGCCTGAAGGCAGCCCGGCAGGAAGCGGCCCGCGCCCTGCGCGACCGCGTCGACCTCTACGCCGACGACGGTCGCACCATCCGCCTGGGCAGCCACCGCTTCGCCGTCAACACCCAGCCTCTCGACCTCACACTGGTGCCGCAAGGCGACGGCCTCGCCTTCGCCCTCACCGGCACCGACTACCGCTCTCCCGTCACGGATCCCGACTTCGCCACGACGCGCCCCTTCTGGGACCGGCACCTGCCGTCGGAATCGCCGGAGGTCTACCGCGCCGAGCACCTCGCCGCCCGCCTGCTGAAGGAGCACGGGTACGCGACCCTCGCGGAGGCGGAGCTGCCCACCCTGGCGCGCAAGGCCGCGGAGGAGGCGTACGACGAGGGCTACGAGCGCGGCGTCCACGACCACGACGCCACCGTGATCCTCACCGCCCTGCTTCCGCTGTACGAGCAGGCGGGCCCGCTGCGTCACGAGCCCACCGGCCGCGCCGCCGCCCAGCTGTTCTGGGCACACGGCACCACGGCCGAGGCGCGCGCCACCTGGACACGGCGTGCGGTGTCCCTCGCCCGGGCACGGGACACCTTCGGTCCGTCCCCCGCGATCGCCGAGCTGGAGGGCGAGCTGGCGGACGCGATCGGAGACTGGTCCTCGCCGGACGAAAGGACCGCCCTCGCCGCCGCCTCGTACCTGTTCGAGGAACTGACCGACGGCCCCTACGGTTTCGCGCTCAGCGCGGCCGCCCGCACCCTGCTCGACAAGTTCCGCCACACCGTGGACACCTCGGCCTACGACGAGGACCTGGCGGCACTCGACGACCTCGCCGAACGCCGCCAGCTCGCGGAGGCCTGGCTGTTCTCGTACGTCTCCTCCACCGGCGGCGACCCCGCAGATCTGGCCGAGACGGTGGCCGCCGAGCTGTGCCCGGAACTGACCCGCTACGACGCGGACGCCCCACTCACGGCCACGGCCGAGGGCCTGCTCGGCACGCACCCGCGCATCACCGGCCGCTGCCTGCCCGTCCGGATCGACGAGTTCCTCGCCCGGACCGACAGATTCCGCGAGCTGGAGAACCCGGCCTTCCGCGCCTACCAGCGCCGGCGTACCGCCCTGGTCAGCGCCGAACGCACCCGTCTGCGCCTGCATGACCACCGCCCCCGACCCATGGCGTCGTTCGTCCGCGGCCGCCTCATCGACGAGGTGTACCTGCCGCTCATCGGCGACAACCTCGCCAAGCAGCTCGGCACGGCGGACGAGGCGAAGCACACCGACACCGGCGGACTCCTCCTGCTCGTCTCCCCGCCGGGCTACGGCAAGACGACGCTCATGGAGTACGTCGCCGACCGCCTGGGCCTCCTGCTGGTGAAGGTCAGCGGCCCGGAGCTCGGCCACGCCGTCACCTCCCTCGATCCCGCCGAAGCTCCGAACGCCGCCGCCCGGCAGGAGGTCGAGAAGATCAACTTCGCCCTGGCGGCGGGCAGTAACACCCTCCTGTACCTCGACGACATCCAGCACACCTCGCCCGAGCTGCTGCAGAAGTTCATCCCGCTGTGCGACACCACCCGCCGCATGGAGGGGGTGCGGGACGGCGTGCCGCGCACCTACGACCTGCGGGGCAAGCGGTTCGCGGTCTGCATGGCGGGCAACCCCTACACCGAATCCGGCAGCCGCTTCCGGGTGCCGGACATGCTCGCCAACCGCGCCGACGTGTGGAACCTGGGCGAGGTCCTGACGGGCAAGGAGGACGCCTTCGCCCTCAGCTTCATCGAGAACGCGCTGACGGCAATCCCTGTTCTGGCTCCGCTGGCCGGCCGTGACCGCGCCGACCTCGACCTGCTGGTCCGGCTCGCGGTCGGCGACGCGACCGCACGCGCCGACCGGCTCAGCCACTCTTACGCGCCCGCGGAACTGGAGCGAATCCTGGCCGTTCTGCGTCACCTGGTCGCCGCGCGCGGGACGCTCCTCGCGGTCAACGCCGCCTACATTGCCTCCGCTGCCCAGACCGACGAGGCTCGCACCGAACCGCCCTTCCGGCTCCAGGGCTCCTACCGGAACATGAACAAGATCGCCCAGCGTCTCCAGCCCATCATGAACGACGCGGAACTGGCCGCGCTCCTCGACGACCACTACACGGCCGAGGCACAGACCCTCACCACCGGAGCCGAGGCCAACCTCCTCAAACTCGCCGAACTGCGCGGCACGCTCACCACCGCACAGGCCGACCGCTGGGCCGAGGTGAAGTCCGCGTACGTCCGCACGCACACCCTGGGCGGACCCGACAGCGATCCCCTCACGCGCGCCGTCGCCGCCCTTGGCCTGCTCGCGGAACGGGTCGCCGCCGTCGAGTCGGCCATCACCCGCGTTGCCGACCCCCGGCATGTGCCCGCCACCCCGAACACCCCGCGCGCGGCCCGGCGACGGGAGCCGTGATGACGTATTTCATGGTGCCCCTCGTCGTCGCTCTCGTGATCGTGGCGCTCAACACGGTCGTTCTGGTCCGCCGGGACCGGCGGACGATGGCGTGTCGGCCGCGAGAGCGCGAGTGAGACGGACCCCGAGCGAACCGTTGTCGTCCGCCGGCCCGCACGACCTCCGCAGGTTGGTTGTATCGTGCTCGTGCGACCAGCCGTTTCCAGCCGAACCCGGGAGACGCAGGAGCCGCGGACGACGGCAGCAAGACGGGAGCCGGGTATGCGTGCGCGTGACTTGGCGGTGGAGTACGAGACGGTCGGCCTCGACAGCGACGCCCTGGAAGCCGCGCGGCTGATGGCCGAGCACCGGCTCCCCGCACTGCTGGTGGTGGACGAAGAAGGCGCGCCGAAGGCGATCCTGCCCGCCTCACAGATGATCAAAATCCTCGTGCCGGGATACGTGGTCGAGGACCCGACCCTCGCGGCCGTCGTCGACGAACGCCACGCCGACCGGCTGTGCGCCGCGTTGAAGGGCCGCAAGGTGCGCGACTGCCTGTCCAAGACCACGCCGCCGCCCGTGGTCGCCGCCCCGGACGACACCGCGCTGGAGGTCGCCGCGCACATGGCGCAGGCCCGCAGTCCGCTCGTGGCCGTGGTGGACAAGGACAAGGCCGGTGTGCGGCTCCTGGGCGTCATCACCGCCTCCCACCTGCTGGACCGGCTGCTCGCCGTCGATTCCGCCTGATACGCGGGATCAGCAGCCGTCGGTGTTCGGCGGACGTCCACGGAGAGTGGCGGCGAAGTCTACCGCGCGAGCCAGCTGGACCCGAAGCTTCTCCACCTGTTCTGTGGGGGCCTGTTCGTAGGCCCGTACGCGCTTCAGCAGGGCTTCGCGCTCGGTGGGGTCGAGGCCGGTGCCGACATCGAGGCGGGCGGTGACGTCCCCGAGGACTTCTGGCCGGCCGCTGGGAGTCCTGCGCTGTTCGGGAGCCTCGCTTTGGTGCCCCTGCCGTTCAGCGGTTCTCACGAGTCCCGGGAATGGTCCGATACGGCCCGACCCTGCCGGGAACCGGCAATATCCAGTCCTCCGGAGTGCCCGCCAACAACCTGTTAAAGAAGCGTCAAGAACCGGTAAGGTTCCCATCGGTGTGCCGGGAAGCCTGGTCGGCGAGCAGGGGATCACTCTCTCTTCCGATCGGGGCGTTCGACATGGTGCTGGTGGTGGTGTTCGGCGTCGCGCTACTGGTGGCGGTGCTGTTGTCGGGTCTTGCGGCACGGACGGTGCTGTCGACCTCCTTGCTCTTCCTCGTCGGCGGTGCGCTCGTCAGCGATGGTTTTCTCGGCCTGATCCACATCACGCCGGACAGCGAGATCGTCTCCGTGACGGCGGACCTGGCTCTCTTCGCGGTCCTGTTCACCGACGGCATGCACGTCTCACTGCCGACACTGCGCTCCAACTGGCGGAACCCGGCACGAGCCCTGGGCCTGGGTATGCCGCTGGCGTTCGTCTTCATGGCTCTGGTCACCCACTTCCTGGTGGGCCTGGACTGGACGACGTCGTTCCTCGTGGGAGCGGTCCTGGCGCCGACCGACCCGGTGTTCGCCTCGGCGATCGTCGGCCGCAGGGAGGTCCCGGCCAAGCTGCGGCAGCTGCTGAACGTGGAGAGTGGCATCAACGACGGGCTCGCCCTCCCGGTGGTCCTTGTGCTGATCGCCGCCGCCGGCCCGATCGCCGGCAAGGGCGAGGCATCGCCCGGGACGATCGGCCTGGAGCTGCTGCTCGGCCTGGTGTTCGGCATCGCACTGCCGCTGCTGGTCAACGCTCTGGTGCGGTTCCGTCTGCTGGGTGCCGAGCCGAAGTTGCAGCCGCTGCTGCCGCTGGCGACCGGGATCATCCTGTACGCGGCCTGCCACCTCACGCACGCCAACGCATACCTGGCGGCGTTCTCGGCGGGCGCCGTCCTCGCACACGTCTCGCCCGAGGCCAAGGCATCCTTCGAACCGCTCGGCGAGGCGCTCGCGGAGCTGGCGAAGTTCGCGGCTCTGCTGGTCTTCGGCGCGCTGCTGACCCCGACCCTGTTCGCGGACCTGTCGTGGGGCGGCTACGCCGCGGTGATCCTGGCGATCCTCGTGATCCGTCCGGCCTCGCTGCTGCTCTCGCTGCTCGGCACACGCATCTCCCGCAAGGAGAGGCTGGTGGCGGCCTGGTTCGGCCCGAAGGGCTTCGCCTCCGTGGTGTACGGGCTGCTGGTACTGCAGTCCGGCATCCCACAGGCAGAGCAGGCGTTCACGCTCATCGCGGTGTGCATCGCCTTCTCGATCATCGCGCACAGCTCCACCGACGTACCGATCGCGCGGGCCTTCGACGTCGACGAACTGGTGGGCATCCCCGACGGGGACGACACCGGGAACAGGATCGTGCAACCCCTCGCAGGAACCGGAGCACCGTGAACGACTGGCACAGCTGGGCCGCGATCGTCGTATTCGTCGGCGCGTACGCCCTGATCATCAGCGAGAAGATCCACCGTGTCGCCGTGGCCCTGGGCGGCGCGGGCCTGATGCTGGCGATCGGGGCGACCGACGACGTCTCGGCGTTCTACTCCCAGGACTCCGGCATCGACTGGAACGTCATCTTCCTGCTCATGGGCATGATGATGATCGTCGGCGTTCTGAAGAAGACCGGCATGTTCGAGTACCTGGCCATCTGGTCGGTGAAGAAGGCGAAGGCCAAACCCTTCCGGGTGATGGCCATGCTCGTGGTCATCACGGCGGTCGCCTCCGCACTTCTCGACAACGTCACCACGGTTCTGCTCATCGCCCCGGTGACGCTGCTCGTCTGCGAGCGCCTCGCCCTGCCGGCCGCCCCCTTCCTCATCGCGGAGGTGTTCGCCTCCAACATCGGCGGCACCGCCACCCTGGTCGGCGACCCGCCCAACATCATCATCGCCAGCCGGGCCGGACTGACCTTCAACGACTTCCTGGGCCACCTCGCCCCGCTGGCCGTGCTGCTGGTCTTCGTCCTCGTGGCACTGTGTCGCGTGATGTTCCGCAGGTTCTTCGTCTACGACGAGGACCGTGCCGCCGAGATCATGGACCTGGAAGAGCGGGAAGCCATCAAGGACCCCCGGCTCCTGGTCCAGGGCTTGATCGTGCTCGCCCTGGTCGTGGCCGGATTCGTCCTCCACCCCGTGCTCCACTACGAACCGAGCATCGTCGCCCTGCTCGGCGCCGGACTGCTCATCGCGATCTCCACCGCCGAGACGAGCGAGGTCCTGTCCGAGGTCGAGTGGCCGACCCTCGCCTTCTTCGCCGGCTTGTTCATCATGATCGGCGGATTGATCGACACCGGTGTGATCGACGAGGTCTCCAAGGCGCTGGCCGATGCCATCGGCACGAACGAACTCGGCGGCTCCCTGACCCTGCTGGGCGCCTCGGCCGTGCTGTCCGGCGTCGTGGACAACATCCCCTACGTCGCCACCATGGCGCCCATCACCAGCGACCTGGTCCACAACATGGGCGGCGGCAGTGACCACGTCATGTGGTGGGCCCTCGCCCTCGGCGCCGACCTGGGAGGCAACGCCACAGCCATCGGCGCCTCCGCCAACGTCGTCGTCCTCGGCATCGCCGAACGCAACCGCCAGCCCATCACCTTCTGGCAGTTCACCAAGTACGGCCTGATCGTCACCGCCGTGACCGTGACAATCTCCCTCGGCTATGTCTGGCTGCGCTACTTCGCCCTGGCCTGACGCGGGGCTCCCGCGGGATCCCGACCGAGGCGGCGCTGCCGGAACCTCTATGTCCCAGGTGGGATGCCGGACTGTGCCAGGCACACCGGTGTGAGGAGGGGGCAGGGCTCGTGGGGAATGAGGCGGCCGCGGCCCCGCCTGACAGGCGGGGCCGCGGGCTTGTGCTGTGCGCGGGGCGGGTCAGAACGCGACGATGCCTTCGCCGCCGGCGCCGCCCGGTACGGTCCGGGAGCCCAGCCGGGTGAGTGAGCCGTCGTGGTTGACCGCGAACTCGTCGACGATGCCGTTGACCCCCGTCTGGGCGTAGAGGTAGTGCCCGTCCGGGGTGGTTGCGGCGTCGACGGTGCCGGGATTGGTGGGCGTGTTGCCCAGGGGGGTCAGCCGACGGCCGTGGTCGGAGGCCCGGAACCCGCTGAGGGTGGAGCTGCCCGCGTTGGAGGCGTAGAGCAGGTTGCGGGTGGCGACGATCCAGCAGGTGGCCGACTGGCCCGTGGCCGCGAAGGCCTCCTGGGATGCGGTGCCGTCGCGGTGGATGGTGAAGGTCGCGACGGCGTTCGTCCCGGCCTCGGCCAGGAACAGGCCGTGGCGGCCGTTGGGGACGAAGGCAAAGGGCACGGCGCCCGGCAGACTCGTGGTGACCGGGGAATGGGCCGGTGCGCCGGAGCGGTTCAGGTTGAACACGAGCAGACTGCTGCCGTTCGCCTTGGTGGTGACGACGAGCTGGGAGCCGTCGCCGGTGAAGCCCACCTGGCCCGGGGTGTTGGTGAACTGGGGCGTGGCGTTCGGGTCGAGCCCCAGACGGCGGTTGCGTCCGGCCTCCTTGTGCAGGCGGCCGTGGTCGACGGTGTAGCCCTGGATCGAACCGCCGTTCAGGGCGTTGAGCACGTACACGTCGTCGTCGTGCACGGCGATGCTCACCGGGAAACGGCCGCCGGAGCGGACAACCTGCCGCAGCGCCAGGCGGTCGCCGTCGACCGAGAACACGGAGACGGTGTCGCTGCCGGCGTTGACGGCGTACAGCAGGGCGTGGCGCGGGTCGTAGGTCAGGGAGCCCTGCGAGGCGAGGTGGTCGGCGACCGACCCGGCCAGTACGCCCCCGAGACCGTGCGTGTCGTAGGTTCGGGCCTGGGTCAGCCGGCCGTTCTCCGCACGCCGGTAGGCGACGATCTGGTTGCCGTCCGGGTTGTCGGTCTGGACGAAGACCGCATGGTCCCCGCCGCGGTCGTGCCCGTATCCCTCGTGTGCCGCAGCGGACACGGACGGGGTGCACAGGGCTGCTGTGGCGAGCGCGGTCGCGACGGCCATGCCGATGCGAGTCATCTTCTGCACGATGTTCTGCCTCCATGAGGGACCGGGATCGACGTCTCGCCGGAGGCCTGCGTCTCTGGTCGAGCCAGATTCGGGCACGGTGGCCGCGAGCGGAGACGACATGGACGAGGGCTGTGGTGGGCGCGCCAGGCCGGCAGCGTCCTTGCACGTGAGCCACTACTGCTCCTCGCCGAAAAGGTATGTGACGTTTTGTCATAAATCTCGGAGGTGCTGCGGTTCGGCGCCGCCTGGAGCGTGAGGTGGTCGCTGCGGTCGTCCTGCGGGTGCCCCGTAGGTCTTCCGGCGTCGGCACTTCAGCGCTCCGTCGCGTCGGCCCGCACCGCGCTTGCACGTCTGGCCCAGCCCGCGGGCGTCACGGAGGCCCGCCTGGTGAAGTGGACAGGACTCGATGCCCGCCCGACGACGGAAGGCGCACCCATGCCGGACACAGTGACCTCGTACAGCGACCTGCGCGCCCTGGTCATCAACTGCACACTCAAGCGTTCACCCGAGCGCAGCCACACCCAGGGCCTGATCGACGTCAGCCGCGGCATCATGGAGCGCCAGGGCGTCGCGGTCGACGTCATCCGTGCCGTGGACCACGACATCGCCACCGGCGTCTGGCCCGACATGACCGAACACGGCTGGGAGACCGACGAATGGCCGGTCCTGTACAGCCAGGTGATGGCCGCGGACATCCTGATCATCGCGGGACCGATCTGGCTGGGCGACAACTCCTCCGTGACGAAGCAAGTCATCGAACGCCTGTACGCCTGCTCCTCGCTGCTCAACGAGGCCGGCCAGTACGCGTACTACGGCCGGGTGGGCGGCTGCTTGATCACCGGAAACGAGGACGGCATCAAGCACTGCGCCATGAACGTGCTCTACAGCCTTCAGCACCTCGGTTACACCATCCCGCCGCAGGCCGATGCCGGCTGGATCGGCGAGGCGGGGCCGGGTCCGTCCTATCTCGACCCGGGTTCCGGCGGACCGCAGAACGAGTTCACCAACCGCAACACCACCTTCATGACATGGAACCTGCTTCACCTCGCCCGGATGCTCAAGAACGCCGGCGGCATCCCCGCGCACGGCAACCAGCGATCCGAATGGGACGCGGGCTGCCGCTTCGACTTCGAGAACCCCGAGCACCGCTGACCCGCGCCGACCGTGCGGGTCACCGTCGACCGGTGCCGACGTCTGGACCCGGGCATCGCCTCCGGGCGAGCCACCAGGAGATCTGGGCTCTCACGCAGGCGGACACGCCGCCCGGCCACGGTCCGCAGCGAAGCACGCGCATCGCTGCTCAAGGACACCGGAGCCACCGGCGTACTCATCGACGACGGCCACTGGCGGCCGAGGCCGAAACGCCGGGGCCTCGCAGTCGACACGCTGCTTGACGTCGTCGGTAACACCGTGCCGCGAGCCTCGGCCCGCCCGCGCGGGGGGTCGCCAAGTGGGTTTCTCGGCGGATTCGCACCGGTGCCGGAATTCGCCCCGGTCGCCTACCTGCCCAGCGCAGTTCGGCCGAGCTGCTTCGGCAGCGCCTTTCGTCCTGGGAACCCCTGCCTTCCTCCTCCTGTCCGACATACCGCTGGAGCGATCTGCACCAAGGTCGAGGCTGGCACCCTGAAGGCTTGCCCTTCGTGCGTGTTCAGTGGGGCTTCCATCACCCTCATGTCCCGTCGCCTGGCCCGCCCCCGCCGCCAGACACAGGTGCTGTTAGCCACCTTCCCAGCCGCCTGAAGATCAGCCGTTGCCGTTGCCGTCTGGAGCGGCGACCATCGATGCTCAACCGAACGGCAAGCCGGATCACCACAGCGCCTTATGCCACCGTGCCTGCGAGAGGAGGATGTGACACGGCTTCTCTCTCGAAGAGTGTTTTGTCCCGGTGAGGTTGTTTGGTGGCGCTTCACCGGGACGAGTTGAGAAGGCTGCTGGGGCGAAGGTGTTCCCTGTGATGGATGGGGCAGCTGTCGCTCTTCGGCCGCCCGTTTCCGTCGGTTCGCTCCTGTCCGATCCCAGAGCGCCCCCGCTTGGCTCCGTTTGCGCCCTGCAGGGACAGGCTGCCCGCCGGTACTACCGAAACATGACGCGACAACGTCCGTACCCCAGCGACCTCTCCGATGCCCGCTGGGAACTGATCGGCCCCACGCTCACCGCCTGGCGGGCCGAGCGCAGAGGCAAGGGCCTGGACATCGGCCGCCCACCCGAGCACGACCTGCGCCGCATCATGGACGCCATCCTCTACGTCGACCGCACCGGCATTGCCTGGCGTTATCTGCCGCACGACTTCCCGCCATGGGAAACGGTCTACGGCTACTTCGCCGCATGGCAAAAAGAGGGCACCTTCGACCAACTCAACGGCCTTCTGCGTCGCCTGGTGCGAGAGGCCGAAGGCCGCGACGGCGAGCCCACCGCCTGCGTGCTGGACGCGCAGAGTGTGAAGACCTCCGCGAACGTCCCCGCGGCCGGCCAGGGCATCGATGCCGGCAAGAAAATCGCAGGCCGCAAGCGCCACATCGGAGTCGACACCCTCGGCCTGCTCCTGGCCGTCTGGGTCACCGCGGCGAGCGTCTCCGACAACGTCGGCGGCATACACCTGATGTCCCACATCGCCGCCGCTCACCCTCGCGTGACCAAGGCATGGGCCGACACCGGCTACCGCACCAAAGCCATCGACCACGGCGCCCGTCTGGGCATCGACGTCGAAGTCGTCCACCGCAAGCCGGGCGTCAAAGGCTTCAAGGTGATTCCGCGGCGCTGGGTCGTCGAGCGGACCTTCGGCTGGCTCATGCATCACCGCCGCCTGGCCCGCGACTACGAAACCCACCCTCACCGCTCCGAAGCCATAATCCACGTCGCGATGATCGACCTCATAAGCCGCAGACTCACCCGCGAATCCACCCCCAACTGGCGCGACACCTGAACCTCGAACCAAACAACCTCACCGGGACAAAACGCTCTTTAAAGCGCGTACGCAGATGATCTGGCCGTACGGCGACCGTTGCCGCCCCCTGTTGGCTGGTGAGGAGTCGGACAACGCGGAGCAATGTTGTGGTTCGTGCACGGTCGAGTACGCGTCCGCGTGACCGAAGCGCTGCTCCTACGCATCGCAGGTCCGGCTTCAGCTGTGAGCGGCCGGTTCGGCCGTCAGGTCGGCGAAGTCCCCGAGCATGTGTGAGGTGTGCGCCTGTTGCCCTGTGACGAGTTGGAAGTTCCGCGCTGTCGCGTGGACCAGCATGCTCCCGCCCTGCAGCACTGGGCACCCCAGTGCCCGTGCCGCCCGCGCGAGCGATCCGGGGTCGGGGCTGTGGTCGAGGTCGCAGATCCACAGGTCGCTGCGCAGCGACTCGGTGAGCGCCTGGGCCAACCGGTCGGATTCCTCCGCGGGTGGGAGGGCATTGACGAGTCCGTCGGCCTGCTTGAGATGATGGTCGAGAACCTCGGCCGGAAGGGCCGTGGCGGGACGGTGCACCGCATGCCGGTTCACGGCCTCGGCCAGGGCTGAGGCCCGGGCCGGGTCGGTGTCGATCAGGGTCAGACGTTCCACGCCGCGCTCGGCGAGCGCGTGGGCGACCGACACACCGGCACCCGTCGCGCCGACCTGAACGACCCGGGAGAGAGCAGCACCAGGCAGGCTCCGCGCGAAGGCGGCGGTGAAGGCTTCCATGCCGGTGTCGTGGCCGGTGGCCCGGCCGTCCGCGCCGTAGACGACCGCGGTTACCGTGTCCGTTCTGGCAGCTGCCCGGGACAGTCCGTCCAGGGCCTCCACCGTGTGATCCGCAGATGCGGCCACGCTGAGTCCCGAGAACCCGAAGACCCTGCAGTCGTCCAGCAGCGTGCCGAAGTCCCTCTGGGAGTCCAGGTGCCGGCACAGGTAGCGCAGGTGGTGGCGTTCGGCTTCGCGGCGGTGGAGTTCGGAGCTGACCGAGAACTCGGCTCCCGGCGCAATCAACCCGACCAGGTACGAGTGCTGGTTCATCCGGACTCCACACGAGTAATGTACGAACTGGTTCGTTATCAATACCAGGATCGGCGCGCTGCGGGAAGTGGCAAGGATGCCCCGACCGCGCCCAGGACACGTCGCGCCTCCGGCCCGGGGCGGGCGAGGGGGTCACATGGGCACGGCCGTCTCCCCGGACCGGCACCGTCCGCACGACGCGGACCGCACACGGCGCGAGATACTCGCGGCAGCCAGAGCGGAGTTCGCGGAAGCCGGGTACGCCGGCGCGCGCATGGACGAGATCACCGCCCGCACCCGCACCAGCAAGAGGATGATCTACTACTACTTCGGCAGCAAGGAGGGCCTGTTCACAGCCGTCCTCGAGGAGGCCTACCGTGAAATCCGCCAGCAGGAGCTGCTGTTGGACGCCGAGGAGCAGGACCCAGTTGAGGCGATGCGCCGGCTGGCAGAGCTGACCTTCGACCATCACGAGGCCCACCCCGACTTCGTCCGTCTGGTGAGCATCGAGAACGTCCACCGAGGACGTCACCTGGCCCGGTCGCGGCATCTGACGGACCTGCGGACCCCGGCGCTCACGGTCATCGAAGGGATTTTGCACAAGGGGCGGGAGAGCGGACGGATCACCGCCGACGTCGACGCGGTCGGCATGCACGCCTTCATCAGCTCGTTCTGTGTCTTCCCGGTGGCCAACCGGCACACCTTCGCAGCGCTGTTCGACTGTGACCTGCTCGCGCCGGGACACCGCGCCCGGCTGCGCACCATGCTCGGGGACCTGGTCGTCACCTACCTGACGGGCACTGCCGCGCAGCGGGTGCAACCGGTGGTCTCACAGGCGTGAGCGAAGCGTCCTGGCCGTCTGCTCGGCAGAGGCGAAGCACTGCTTCAAGGAGGCGCCCGCTTCGTCCGCCGCCCCCACATCCCGTGTGAGTGACGCGGAGCGTCGCCGCGTCCGGTCCAGTTGTGGTGCGTCTTTGTCCGGCAGTCGGGCGGGGCGTTGCGAACATGCGTGCCCGTGATCGCTGGTGCGGGTGGCGATGAGGGGAAGGGGGTACGGGTGTGCGTTGCTCGCACATACGGTCCTGGTGTACGGGGCGGAACGCCGCCCGTGGCGTGGGCCGGGAGGGGAGGGGTATGGCGGTTACCGTGGTGAGGGAAGCGGGTGCGGCTGGCGGGCACGCCCGTTACACCTTCCGGCTCCGGGTGTCCGCCACGGGTCGGGCCGCGCTGGAGGCAGAGTGGGGGCGCTGCCGGTGGATACTGCCGATGCACCGCCGTGCCGGGATGCCCCGGCACAAGAGGAAGCGCGAGGCCCTGCCCACGCTGAACTACACCAAGCGTGGATTCCGGCTGGAGGACGGCCGGCTGCACCTCGCGGGCAAGATCGTGCTGACGGTGGTGCAGTCGCGGGACCTGCCGTCCGACCCGTCCTCGGTGCGCGTGTACCAGGACGCGCTGGGGCAGTGGTACTGCTCGTTCGTCGCGCCTGCCCAAGTGCAGCCACTGCCAAAGGCGGGCCGCGTGCTCGGCGTGGACTGGGGGGTGAAGGAGACCGCCACCACCACCTCCGATACGCATGACCTCCCGCACGCCCAGCACGGGAAGAAGGCACAGCACAAGCTCTCACGGTACGACCGGATGATGGCCCGCCGCAGACCGAAGAAGGGCCACGCCGCCTCGAAGGGCTACCGCGAGGCGAAGAAGTGGCGGGCGAAGACCTATGCGAAGATCGCCCGGCAGCGGCAGGACACCGGCCGCAAGTGGGCGAAGAAGGTCGTGCACGACCACGACGCCATCGCTGTCGAGGACTTCCGCCCGAAGTTCCTTGCCAGGTCGTCGATGGCACGCAAGGCGGCGGACGCCGCGATCGGCGCCACGAAGAAGGCCCTGATCGAGATGGGCCGCAAGCACGGGCGGGACGTCCGCCTCGTGCACACCACCATGGACTGCGCGTCGTGCGGAGCGAGAACCAAGCACGCACTCCCGCTGTCCGAACGCACCTACACCTGCAACGCGTGCGGAGCCGTGTCCCCCAGAGACAAGAACTCCGCCCGCGTGATGCTGCTCCGGCTGGTCTCAACCCGGCTGGTGTCGAGGGCACAAGACCTCCGGGAGCGCTGCTCCCGGAGGGAGCCTGAGCCAGGAATCCCCTCTCTTTCAGGGAGGGGAGGATTCAAAGTCCCAGGTACACCTCCCGCACCCGCGGGTCGTGGCTGAGTTGTGCGGAGGTGCCGCGCATGGCGACCTGACCGTTTTCCATCACGATGCAGTGACTGGTCACCCCGAAGGTGAGCTTGGCGTTCTGCTCCACCAGGAGCAGGCTCAGTCCTTCCTCGCGCAGCCGCAGCAGCACGTCGAGGATGTTGCCGACAAGCTTCGGCGACAAGCCCATGGACGGTTCGTCCAGAACCAGCAGACGCGGACGGGTCATCAAGGCGCGGCCGATGGCGAGCATCTGCTGCTGCCCGCCGGACAGCGCCCCTGCCAGACGCTCGCGCATCTCCTTGAGCACGGGAAAGAGGGCGTAGACCTCCTCGAGCTGCTGGTGGGTTTCCTTGTCCCAGGCACGGGAGTAGGCACCCAAAAGGAGGTTCTTCTCGACAGACAGCCCGGGAAAGACGTGCCGGCCCTCAGGAACGTAGCCGATACCGTGGCGGACCATGTCGCGGGCCTTGACCCGGGTGAGGTCCTTGTCGCCGAGACGGACGCTGCCGCCGCTGCGCGGGACCAGCCCCATGAGCGCCTTGAGGGTGGAGGTCTTGCCGGCGCCGTTGGCGCCGATGATGCCGACGGACTGGCCGGGCTCCACGCTGAAGTCGATAGAGCTGACAGCCTGGACACCGCCGTAGTGCACGCTCAGTTCCTGCACGCTCAGGCACTCTGCGGCGTTGCCTGCGATGACCTTCACGAGGTCGCCTCCTTCGCACGGTCGGGCTGGTCGGCGGCCTCGGGAGTGTCCATGCCGAGCTCGGCCAGGTCGGACTCGCCGAGATAGGCCTCGATGACCTCCGGCGTAGTCACGACCTGCTGCGGGGTGCCCTCCGCGATGACGTTTCCGCTGGACAGGACGGTGACCTTCTCGCACAGCGACATCACCAGCCCCATGTTGTGCTCGATGAGGATCACGGTGGTGCCGCTGTCCCTGATCGAGCGGACGATGCGGATGAGCTGCTGCACCTCCTCGCCGTTGAGACCGGCAGCCGGCTCATCCAGCAGCAGCAGCCGGGGCCTGGCTGCCATGGCACGGGCGATCTCGATGCGGCGCTGGATGCCGTACGGCAGTGCCGTGGGGTCGGCGTCCGTGAAGTCCGCGAGCCCGAAACGCTCGAGCACCTCGTCCGCCTGCGCCCGCAGTCGACGCTCGTGCGCCCACACTCCCGGCTGCCACACGGCGTACTGCCAGATCGACCGGGTGCGGCTGCGGTCGAGCGCGACGAGGATGTTCTCCCGCACGGTCAGCTGCCCGAACAGGCGCAGGTTCTGGAAGGTGCGGGACAGGCCGGCCAGTGACAGGACGTAGGGCCGCGCGGTGGTGGTGTCGCTGCCGGCGAAGCGGACCGTGCCCGCGGTCGCCCGGTAGAAGCCGCTGATCACGTTGAACAGCGTCGTCTTCCCGGAGCCGTTGGGACCCACGATCCCCCTGATCTCGCCCTCGTTCACGGAGAGAGAGACCTCATCGAGCGCTCGCAGTCCGCGGAACTGCTTGGTGACGCCTTCCACCGCCAGCAGCACATCCGCGGTCTCCGGACGCTCGATCGGAGAGTAGGGCGTGAAGGGCCGCAGCTCAGCGCGGACGGACTCCTTGCCGCGCCGACGCTCGTACACGCCGCGCAACCGCGCCGGGACGCCCGCGAGACCGGTCGGCGCGAATACGACCATGAGGACGACGACGATGCCGTAGCCCAGTTGGGCGTAGGTGGAGAAGTCCGAGAGCCATTCCCGGACCAGGGTCAGCCCGATGGCTCCGACCACACAGCCCACCAGGGACCGGCGGCCGCCGATGATGACCATCGCCAGCAGGATGAACATGTTCCCGATGGAGAACGTCTCCGGTGCGACGTAGCGGATGAGCCCCGAGTAGAGGACTCCGGCGAGGCCGCCGTAGAGACTGGCCAGGAGGAAGGCCGTCATCCGCAGCAACGGGATCTCCGCCCCCATCGCCCCGGCTGCCAGGGAGTCGTCGCGCATGGCGCGCAGGCGCCGGCCGAGCGAGGTGCGGACGACGAAGAGGCCGAAGACGAGCGCGAGGCCGAAGACCACGGCTTCCAGGTAGTAGTAGAGGTACTCGCTGGACAGATCGATGCCCGGCAGTGTGGGGCCGGGGACACCGGAGATGCCGTCGGCGCCGCCGGAGACGTGGGCGTTGGTGATCCAGTTGATGAATCCCAGAGCGAGACCGAGGGTCACGATCCCCAGATAGTGCGACTGCATCCGCAGGGCTGGAATGCCGACGAACAGGCCGGTGATGACGGTGGCCAGGACGGCGAGCAGGGCCGCGGCCCAGAAGCCGTACCCGTAGTGGGTGGTGAGGATGGCCACCGTGTAGGCGCCGACGCCGAAGAAGGCGACCTGGGAGAGGTTGATCTGGCCGGAGATTCCCATCGCCAGGCCCATCCCGATCGCCAGCAGGGCGTAGATGAGGGCGATGTTCACGACGTGGATGGTGTAGCTCCCCAGGCCGTAGGGGAGTACCCAGGCGGCGACGATGATCGCGCCTGTCGTGCCGATGCGGGTCTTCATGCGCGGCTGACCGTCCTCTCGCCGAAGATCCCCGTGGGCCGGATCATGATCGCCACGGTGAAGACCAGGAACGTGACCAGGACCGAGTAGCCCTGGAAGTGGCCGGCGGCGTAGGAGTCGAGAACACCGATGGCCACGCCGCCCACAACCGCCCCCTGGATCGAGCCGAAACCGCCGAGCATCGCCGCGGCGAAGCCCTTGATGCCCAGCGCCCCGCCGAGGGAGGCGTCGACGTAGAGCATGGGGCCGACCAGGCCGCCCGCGAGGGCGGCCAGTCCGGCTCCGATGGCGAAGGCCAGGGCGTTGCTGCGGCCCACGTCGATCCCCACGGCGGTGGCCGCCTCGTGGTCCATCGCGACCGCCTGCATGGCCGCCCCGCGCTTGGTGCGCGACAGGAAGAAGGCCAGGGCGACGACGGCGATCGCGGCGACCGCCATGACCAGCAGGTCGTAGGTGCGCACCCGGATACCGAAGAAGTCCAGAGGCGCGGCGTGCAGGGGCGAGGGGACGGCGCGGCCGGTGGTGCCCCAGATGAGGACGGCGACCGCCTGCAGCACGATGCCGAAGCCGATCGTGCCGATGAGCATGAGGTCGAAGTCCTTGTTCTCCAGCGGGCGCAGCACCCGTTCGATGACCAGGCCGATGGCCCCGGTGACCACGATGGCGGTCACCATGGCCACGGCGAAGGGCAGCTTGGAGGTGAGGTAGAACGTGGACGCGGCGTATGCGCCGATCATGGCGATGTCCGCGTGCGCGAAGTTGACCAGCCCCATCGTGCGGTAGACGAGGGAGAAGCCCATCGCGACCAGGGCGTACACGGCCCCGAGACTCAGACCGCTGACGAGCGTCTGCAGGGTGTCTTGCACGTCGTCCCTCAGTTCTGCGCGACGAGCGCGCCGGACTTGATGACTCCGATGCTGGTCCTGGTGATGCCGACGCCGTCGGCGCCGTACCGGAATTGCCCGAGCAGGCCCTCGTACCGGGTCGCACGGATCGCGTCGGCGAGCTTCTTGCCGGTCGCCACCTTGCTGTTCTTCAGCGCGGTGAGCAGGATGCTGGTGCCGTCGTAGGCCTTGGCGCCGTGCAGTTCGGCCTCCTCGCCGTAGGCGGTCTTGTAGGCGGCGGCGAACTTCTGCGCTGCCGGGCTGGCGTCGTTGCTCAGGTAGGGCGAGCTGACGATGGTGCCTTCCGCCGCCTCCTCGCCGGCGGTCTGCGCGAAGACCGGCGTGCCCTGCGGCGCCGCACCCGCGAACGGGACGGTGATACCGAGGTCGCGGGCCTGCTTGACGATCAGGCCGGCCTCGACCTCTTCCGAGCCGATGAAGATCACCTGCGGCTTCTTGGCACGGATCTTGGTCAGGGCGGCGCTGAAGTCCTTCTGGTCGGTGGTCACGACCTGGTCGGTGACCGGGGTGACGCCGAGGTCCTTGGCGGCCTTGGTGAACGCGTCGTGCTCACCCGTACCGAAGGAACCGTTGTTCGTGATCAAGGCGATCTTCTTGTAGCCCTTGGTCTGTATCAGGTACTTGGCCAGGGTGCTGTCGTAGGTGGTGCTGGTCGGGCCGTTGAGGAACAGGAACTCGCTCTTGAGCGCCACGAGCCCGTCGGACTGACCGGAGGTGATGTTGGGGATGCCCTCCTGCTTCAGAACGGGCGCCATGGCGATGGTGACCGCGCTCTCGGCGGTGCCGATCATCGCGATGTAGTTCTCGCTGGAGATCTTGCGGGCCAGGTTGGTGCCCGTGGTGGGGTCGCCCTGGTCGTCGAACGACTTCAGCTGGATCTTGCGGCCGTTGATGCCGCCCTTCTTGTTCCACTCGTCGACGGCGAGCTTGGCGCCCTTGTACTCCCAGTCGCCCAGAGAGGAGAGCTGGCCGCTGCGGGCGTTGACGACGGCGATCTTGATGGGGCCCGAGTCGGAGCTGCCGCTCTTGTCGGAGTCGCCGGGGGCGCTGCAGGCGGTGAGGGTTGCGGCCACGGCGATGGCGGCGGCGAGCAGGGTGCGTGGAGCCGAAGGCTGGGAGATGCGGGACATGATGGTCACCTCGTCGGTGTCGGTGGGTTGGCAGGCAAGGTGGGGGGAGGCGACGCGAACCCCGCCGGCCCGTGCTGCCAGGGCCGGCGGGCGTTGCACAAGTGGGGATCAGAGAGCGTCGGCAGGGAAGCGGCCGGCGTAGATGTCCTTGATGTTCCAGTGACCCGGGGTGGGCACCGGCTCGTTGACCATGGGGACGTCGAGGACGGCCGGGCGGCGGCGGGCGATGGCGTCGTCGAGTGCCTTGCGCAGGTCGCCAGGTGCGGTGACGGTGTAGCCGTCGGCGCCGCAGGACTCGCCGTACCGCGCGAAGTCCGGGCTGTAGGGCCGGCCCTCGGCGTCGGTGAACTCGCAGCCGTAGGAACGCCCGAAGGAGGAGGCCTGCAGGTCGGCGATGGTTCCGTGGGCGCGGTTGTTCATCACCACGAAGATGACGGGCGCCCCCTGCTCGACCGCCATTGGTACCGCGGGCAGTTGGGCGCTCATGCCGCCGTCACCGATGAGGGCGACCACGACGCGCTCGGGCCGGGCGATCTGCACGCCGACGGCCGCAGCCGGGCCGAAGCCCATGGTGGAGGCGCCTCCCGGAGTGATGAAGCGGCCTTCCTCGGGCAGTTCGTAGCACTGCGCGACGCCGTTCTTGTTCCAGCCGACGTCGGTGACCAGGATCGCGTCGTTCGGCAGGGCCTCGCGCAGGTCGGTCAGGATGCGCTGGGGACGCAACGGGAAGTTGTCGCTGCGACCGGCCTCACGTGCCGCGTCGAACACACCGGTTCGCGCGGCAGCGATGCTCTCGCGCAGGCCCGGACGGGAGACGGGCGCGCTCCGGCGGGCCCGGACCGCTGCACCGATCTTCTCCAGGGCGAGTTCCACATCCGCCACGGCACCGATGTGCACGGGGTAGTTGCGGCCGATTTCGGCGGGGTCGATGTCGACCTGCAGCAGCCGGCTCGGCGGGAAGTTCCAGGTGTACGTCGCGTCCCAGGAGCTGGAGTCGGTCTCGGCGAAGCGGGTGGCCAGCGCCAGGACGACATCGGCGCCCTTGGTGCGTTCGTGGGTGCTCTCCAGTCCCCAGAAACCGGGCATGCCCAGCAGCAGGGGATGACGGTCGGAGACGACGCCCTTGCCCATCAGGGAGTGGGCGAGCGGGATGTCGAGGTGCTCGGCGAGGGCCAGCAGTTCGGCGCGGGCCCCGGGGCTGCGCAGGCCGCCGCCGAAGTAGATCAGAGGCCGCTGCGCCTGCAGCAGTTCCTGGGCGATCCGGTCGGCGGTCGCCTCGTCCAGGCCGGGCCGGCCCAGGTGCCCGGGCAGCGGGTGGCCGCCGTCGTAGGGCGCGACCGGCCGGTTGAACAGGTCCATCGGAACATTGATCAGAACAGTGCCGGGGCGGCCGCTGACGGCGGTGAAGAAGGCCCGCTCGGTGACGCGCGGGATGTCCTGGACCCGCTGGACCTCCCAGGTGCGCTTGCAGAAGGGCCGGTAGATCGCGGTCTGGTCGGCGTCGGCATGGAGGTTGACCTCCTGATGCGGGTGCCGGCCGTAGTAGTAGGAGGGGATGTCGCCGGTGATGACGACCAGCGGCACGGAGTCCAGGGCGGCCGTGGCGACGCCGGTGACGGCGTTCATCATGCCCGGCCCCACGTGGGTGAGCAGTACTCCGGGGCGGCCGGTGGCCCGGGCGTAGCCGTCAGCTGCGTGGGCCGCTGCCTGTTCGTGCCGGGCGATCACGAACTCGATCGAGCTCGGGCCGAGTGCGTCGAGCAAGGCGATGTTGGTGTGCCCGCAGGTGCCGAAGACGTACTCCACGCCGTAGGACTCGAGCTGGGCGACGAGGGCTTCGGCAGCGGTCACAGTGGTCACGAGTCCTCCTTGGGCAGCTCGCGGCTGTCGCCCCAGATGGACAGTCCGCGCAGTACGAGGGTCTTGACGACGGTGTAGTCCTCGATGAGCCACCGAGGGGCCTCGCGGCCGAAGCCGGAGTCCTTCACACCGCCGAACGGAACATGGTCGAGACGGAAGTTGGAGGTCCCGTTCACGATCAGTCCGCCGACCTCCAGGCGTCGCCAGGCGGTCAGGATGCGGGTGATGTCGTGGGTGAACAGGCCGGCCTGCAGTCCGTACCGGCTGGCGTTGCACTGATCGAGGACGGTGTCGAAGTCGTCGAAGGGCAGGACGGCGACCAGCGCGCCGAACACCTCGTGCACGACCACGGAGGCATGGACGGGCGGGTCGGCGACGATGGTCGGGGCGGCGGTGGCGCCGTCCCGGGTGCCGCCGCGGATCACGCTCGCGCCCAGCCGGCGTGCCTCGCTCGACCAGGCCACCACGCGTTCGGCCGCGGTCTCGTCGACCATGGAGCCGACATCGGTGCGCTCGTCGAGGGGATCACCGACGACCAGCGCGTCGACCGCGGCGGTGAAGGCGTCGAGGAATTCGGCGTAGCGGGACCGGTGGACGTAGACACGCTGCACGGAGATGCAGCTCTGGCCGGAGTTGCTGTATCCGGTGCGGGCACTGATCCTGGCAGCTGCCGCGGCGTCGGCATCCTCGCACACGATCGTGGCGGCGTTGCCGCCCAGTTCCAGGGCGAGCCGCTTTCGGCCCGCGGCCCGGGCCACGGCGGCACCCGTGTCGGCGCTGCCGGTGAAACTGATGACGCTGACCGGATCGGCGGCACACAGTGCGGCCCCGACATCACCGCCGCCGTGCAGCAGCTGGACCGCCTGGTGGGGCATGCCGCTGTCCAGGAGCAACGCGACGACGGCGGCCGAGATGGCCGGCGCCTGCGGCGGGGCCTTGACCAGGGTGGTGTTGCCCGCCGCGAAGGAGGCACCGAGCTTGTGGGCGAGGAGGTTGGCCGGCGCGTTGAACGGCGTGATGGCTAGTGCCACTCCGGCGGGCGCCCGGTAGGTGAAAGCGGTGTTGCCGATGCCGGTGTTCCAGCCGGCCACGGGCAGGGTCTCACCGTCGATGCGGCGGGCCTCGGCCGCGCAGACCGCGAACGTGGAGGCCACCCGTTCGATCTCGGTGCGGCTGTCCTTGACGGGTTTGCCCAGTTCAAGAGCGAGTAGGCGGGCGAGCCGGTCGCGGTGGGCGAGCGCGTTGCGTGAGGCGGTCTCCAGGATGTCGGCCCGGGCGGCGGGTGCGAGGTCGGCCATCTGCCGCGCGTAACCGCCGGCCTGCGTGACCGCTGCGCCGACCTCACGCTCGGTCGCGGCAGGGGCGCGGCTGACGATGCGCCTCAGATAGGGGCCGGTGCGATCCGTGGGAGGGCCTTCGCCGCCCCAGGATCCGGCGGTGTAGGGGAGGGCCTCGACCACATCGTTCTGGTCTGCGGCCTTGAGGAGGTCTTGCAGCATCACGTCTCCAGAAAAAACCATCTGATGGTTTCCGTGGACTGCTCTGTGGACTGGCGTGTAACGTACGGGCGCCGAGAGGCCGTGGCAATAGGTCGGCAAGAGGAAGTTGAAACCAGCGGTTTTCGAATGGACCTTGGCTGGTGGAAGCTGTCCCCTCGAGCGCCAAGCCCGACAACGGGCCGCGCGGCCGACCACTGACGAAGGAGAGCGCATGGACACGGAGCAAGGACAAGGCGGCGTACGCAGCGTGCGCCGGGCTCTGGACATCCTGTCGCTGCTGACCGAAGATCAGCCCACCGTTCCCCTCAAGGACATGGTCGACGCGACCGGCCTGCCCAAGACGACCGTGGTGCGCCTCGTCCAGACGCTGGAGCAGTACGGACTGTTGTGGGCGACGCCCGGCGGCTACACGGCCGGTCCCGGCCTGTGGCGCTGGGCCCATCTGGCCCACACCAGCTGGGAGTTGCCGCCGGACACGCAGAAGCTGTTGCGTGAACTGGTCGACCGGCGCGGCGAGACGGCGAATCTGATGATCCGCCGCGACATCCACCGTGTCTGCGTCGCCCAGCAGGAAAGCCCTCAGCCTCTGCGGCATGTGGTGCGCGTGGGCGACGAACTGCCGTTGTGGGCCGGCGCTTCGTCGAAGGTACTGCTCATCGGGGCCACCGATGGGCTGCTGCAACGGGTCGCCGCAGCCTCACCGCACGGCGTGGCCCATGTGCAGCAACTGCGGCTGTGGGCCGACGAGGCCGCCGGCCACGGGTACGCCACCAGCCACGGCGAGCGCGACATCGGCCTCACGGCCGTTGCCGTGCCCATCCGCACCCAGTCGGGTGTCACGGTCGCCTCCCTTTCGCTGAGCGGCCCCAGCGCGCGCATCACGGAGCAGGACATCGAGGTGTTCGCGGACGACCTGCGCGAAACAGCCGCACGCATCGCCTCGCAGGGCTTCCACCACCCCCTGGGGCCGCGCACCTAACCACGCCGGCAGCGGCACCGCAGCAGGCGCCGCTGGAAGGAGACGTCATATGCACGTTCGCCCACTAGATGGAATACGCGTTCTGGATCTCACGAACGTGCTGGCTGGCCCCTACTGCAGCTACCAGCTCATGCTCATGGGTGCCGAGGTGGTCAAGATCGAGCGTCCGGGCCAGGGTGATCTGGCCCGGAACCTGGGCCCCGATCCTTCTCTCAACCGGGACGGCGTCGGGGCGTCCTTCCTCGCCCAGAACGCGGGAAAGAGCTCGCTGGAGCTCGATCTCAAGGACACCGCCGACCGGGCCCTCTTTGAACGGCTCCTCTCCGGGGCGGACGTCCTGCTGGAGAACTTCCGGGCCGGTGTCCTGGACAGGATGGGCTACGGCGCGGAACGCCTCGCCCAGCTCAACGGACGTCTCGTCTACTGCTCCATCTCCGGCTTCGGACAGGACGGCCCGATGAGCGACGCGCCGGCCTACGACCAGATCGTCCAGGGCCTCACCGGCATGATGAGCATCACCGGCACGACCGAGACCGCGCCCCAGCGCGTGGGCTTCCCCGTCTGTGACACCACCGGTGGACTGATGGCCGCCTTCGCCATCAGCGCAGCCCTGCTCCACCGCGAACGCACCGGGCACGGCAGCCGTCTCGACGTCTCCATGCTGGAGGCATCGCTGTCCACCATGGGCTGGGCCGTCTCCAACTACCTGGTCAGCGGGATCCCACCCGAACCACTCAGCGACCAGAACCCCACCGCGGCCCCCTCCGGAACCTTCCACGCCCTGGACGGGCCCCTCAACATCGCAGCGAACCAGCAGCGCCAGTTCGAGGCGCTGTGCCGGCTGGCCGGCGCGCCAGAACTGATCACCGATGACCGTTTTGGCGAACGGGAACAGCGCAAGATCCATCGCGACGAGCTCAACACCGCCCTGAACGAGGCACTGTCGAGCCGTCCGGCCGCCGACTGGGAGCGCGAGCTGAACGCCGCCGGCGTGCCCGCCGCCCGGGTGCTCACCGTGCCCCAGGCCCTGGAACAGCCACAACTGGCCCATCGGAACTTCATCACCAGCCTCAGCCATCCAGGACGTCCCGGACGGCCACTGAATGTCGTGGGCAACGGCGTTCTCGTCGACGGGGAAGCCTTCAACCCGCCCTCTCCGCCGCCGCTGCTGGGCGAACACAACGTCCGCCGTGAGGAGATCGCGAGCCGCTGGCTCAACGCGGCCGCCCAGACAGCCGGAGAGGCCGCCGCGTCATGACCAGCGCTCACAACGACGCCGGCGACGCCGCACAGTGGTGGGCCACCGCAGTCAGCCACGTCGAACCCGGCAGCATCGAACTGCGCGACCACCCGGTGCAGGACCTCATCGGCACGGCAAGCCTGGTCGACATCATCTGGCTGATGCTGCGCGCAACCACACCCGCGCCACGCGAATCGTCCCTGCTCGAAGCCGCATTGGTCGCCGGTGTCGACCACGGACCCCAGGCACCTTCCATCGCTGCCGCCCGCATGGCGGCCACCTGCGGAGTCGGCCTCAACAATGCCGTCGCCACCGGTGTGAACATGCTGGGTGACTCCCACGGCGGGGCAGGCCAGCAGTGTGTGGAGATGCTCACCGACATCCGCGACCTCCATGCTCTGGGCGGCAGCTGGCAGGAAGCGGCCCAGGAGGTCATGGCCGACTGGCAGAGCCGCTCGCGCTACCTTCCGGGCTTCGGCCACCGCTTCCACCCCATAGACCCGCGGCGCGACCCGCTGATCCAGCTCGTCCAGCAGGCGGTCTCCGACAACGTCGTCGGCGGCAACTTCCTCAACGCCGCCCTCGCGGTCGAGGACATCCTCAAAAGACGCCGGGCCGGCGCCCGGCCCGTTCCGATGAACATCGACGGAGCCACCGCCGTCATCTACGCCGAGTTGGGCTTCTCCGCCCCGCTCGCCCGCGGCCTGTTCGTCCTCAGCCGCTCGGTGGGCATCCTGGCGCACGCGTGGGAGGAGAGCGGGCAGGGCCGCCGCAACAAGGGTCCGATCCCGCGCGACGTCCTTCCGGCCCGCCTGCCCCAGCCGAAAGACGTGTGAACAACCCGCGTCACAGGTCTTGTCACACCCCCGGCGCATCCCTAACGTAGCTTTCCGCCAATCGGCAACCATCGTACGGACCATCCGAACCGTACAGCGGACCATGATCCGCCCCGCAGCTTCCCTCCCCCCACCTGAGACTCCGCAGCCCCGCCACTGACGGGTATTTCAGGACTCGTCACGAAAGAGGGACCATGGACAGACGCAGCTTTCTCACCTCGACCGCAGCCGGAACAGCCACCACCGTCGCCCTGCTCAACGGCACACCCGCCCAGGCCGACACCGCCGACAACCTGGCGCGGCCGGTACCCGGCCAGACCCACGCCGCCACCGCCGCGAACTACCCCAAGGTCGGCGGCAACCTCGGCAACCACAGCTACTCCTCGCTCAAGAAGATCACCGCCGGCAACGTCCGCAAGCTCGGCGGCGCCTGGCACATCAACCTGGAGAACGGCTCCACCTCCTCCGCCCAGCAGTGCGCCGTCATAGCCCAGGACGGCGTGCTCTACCTGGCCACCACCCAGCAGAACGTCTTCGCCGTCGACGGCCGCACCGGCCAGGTGAAGTGGAAGACGAACATCGGCACCGACACCACCAACATGCGCGGCCTCGCCCTCGGCGAAGGCCTCGCGTTCACCATCTCCGGCGACAACTTGGTCTACGCCCTCGACCAGAAGACCGGCACCGTCGTGTGGAGCCGCGAGCTGATGGTCGAGGACCAGGGCAACCCGGACTGCGACCCCGCGTCCGGCCAGTGCGGCGGCAGCAAGGGCGGTCTCGCCGGAGCCGCCGTGTACTGGGACGGGCTCGTCTACATCGGCACCCAGGGCAGCACCGCCGGCGCCCGCGGCCGCGCCTACGCCCTCGACGCCCGCACCGGTGAGGTCGCCTGGGTCTTCTGGGGCACCCCGGGCCCGGGGGAGTTCGGTCACGACACCTGGGAGGGCGACACCTGGAAGACCGGCGGCGCCGTCTGCTGGATCCACCCCGCCGTCGACCCCGAACTGGGCATCGTCTACTGGACGTTCGGCAACCCCTATCCGCGCACGGACGGCTCCACCCGCGGCGGCGACAACCTCTTCGCCAACTGCCTGGTCGCCATGGACGCCAAGACCGGCGAGCGGCGCTGGCACTTCCAGTCCGTGCACCACGACATCTGGGACTACGACGGTGTCATGTCCCCCGTGCTCGCCGACATCCTGATCAAGGGCAAGAAGCGCAAGATCGTCGTCTATGGCAGCAAGACGGGCATGTATTACATGCTCGACCGCGCCACCGGCAAGCCGATCCACGGCATGGAGGAGCGTCCGGTGCCGCAGCACGCGGCCCAGAAGACCGCCCCCACCCAGCCGTTCCCCGGCGGCGAGCCCTTCGTCGAGACCGAGCCGCGTATAGACAAGGCCACCCGGCCGGTGCCCTTCTACCCGACCGGCGGCCTCTTCGAGGCCCACTGGGACCGTGCGACGATCATCTTCCCCGGCGCGGGCGGCGGCGCCGACTGGTCCTCCCCGTCCTTCAGCCACCGCACCGGCCTGGTCTACGTCGGCTACGGCCTCATCAACTCCGCCTACTCCAACACCCATGGCGGCCGCGTCAACACCGCACGGCCCCTCGGCGAGTACTTCGCCGGCGGCCTCGCCGCCGTCGACCCGCGTACCAACACCGTCGCCTGGCGCCAGGAAGGCGAATGGTCCCTCGCCCACGGCAACGGTGTCCTCAGCACCGCGGGCGGCGTGCTCTTCCAGGGCCGTCCCGACGGCGTGCTCACCGCCCTCGACGACCGCGACGGCAGCGAACTGTGGACCTGGCAGTGCGGCGCCGGCGTCAACACCAACCCGCTGACCTACGAGATCGACGGCGAGCAGTACATCGCCGTGCTCGCCGGCGGGAACGGCCTGCCCTACCCGGACATCCCCAGGGGCGACCACTTGTGGGCGTTCAAACTCGGCGGCACCGTGAAGCCTGCTGCGGCGCCCACCCCGCCGTCCAAGCGCAACCAGATCCGGACCGCCGCCGTGACCGGGGACACGGCCAAGAACACCATCACGTTGGGCAGGACCTGGGACAACGCGAAGAGTGCTCCCGGCGCCACCGAGAACCTCGTGGCCCAGAACGCCATGGCTCCTCAGCACCTGAGCATCGCCAAGGGCACCACGGTCACCTTCGTCAACCCCGCGGACAACAAGTCGGCGCACGGCGCCGTCTCCTTCTTCGAGGCCGAGTTCGACACCGGGCTCCTCATGCCGGGCCAGTCCTCCTCGTACACCTTCAACACCCCTGGTGAGTACTTCTACAACGACCCGATCGCCCCGCAGAACACCGGCAAGATCGTCGTCCAGTAGCAGCCCGCCCACTGCACCGCGCTCTCCTGGCCGCTTCGCGGCAGCCCTGCACGCCAGTGTCCGCTCCTGGCCCAGATTCCTTCCACGAGGCCGCCCCACCACGCTCTTTCGAACGACGTAAGGACGCCCCATGAGAACCGGACTCCGTATGCGCCCGCTCCATGCAGCACTCACCAGCGCCGCCACGACGGTCGGCATCACCGTCGCCCTGGTGGCCACCGGCACCCTCGGCATGGCGCAGGGCCGCATCGGCCAGGGCGCCCAGGAACTCGGCGACCCCGACTACGGCGTATGCCGCGGCGTCGACGCCCGCTGCTACCACAACTGGGGCAACTTCGACACCACCAAGGGCTTCAAGGTCCTGCTCTACACCCGCACCGCAGGCCCCCGCCACGCCAACCTCGGCCCGGTACTCGCCACAGGCATGAACCCGCCGCTCACCGATGCCAACGTCGTCCAGAAGGCCGTGCTCAAGCTGGGTGCAGACAACGGCTTCCAGGTCGACTACACCGAGGACGTCTCCCAACTCGCTTCACCTGCAACCCTGTTCAAGTACAACGCCGTCATCTTCTACTCCACCAGCCGCGACGCCCTCGACGACGCGGCTCAGACCTCTCTGCGACAGTACGTCCGAGGCGGCGGCGGATTCGTCGGCGTCCACAACGCGTTCGGCACCGAGTACAACTGGCCCTGGTACGAGGGCCTGCTCGGCAATGCCAACTTCTACGACCACGGCCCCTCGCAGCCCGGCACGGTCGAGACCGTCGACCGCAGGGACGTCTCCACGAAGTCGCTGCCCTCCAAGTGGAACTTCTCCGACGAGTGGTACAACCTCGTCCCCGCCCCGACGCGGGTGCGTGTGCTGGCCAACGTCGACGAGAGCACCCTCGCCAGGGGCGTGACCGGCAACTACAACCATCCCGGGCACGGCGAGAACCATCCCGTCGCCTGGTGCCAGTACTACGACGGCGGCCGCGCCTGGCTGACCACACTCGGCCACGACGCCAAGGACTTCTCCACCGACGGCTCCTTCGCGGGCGCCGCCGAGTTCCAGAAGCTCCTCCTCGGCGGCATCGAATCCGCCATGGGCAGGACGCCGTTCTGCAAGTGACGTCCGGCCGCAACCGGCCGGCCGGCTCCCGGCGCCCACCACGGCGCCATCACCCCTCCCGACAGGAAGGCAGGATCACCATGCACGACGAGACCCGCACCCAGCACCCGGCCGAGCCGGCAGCCCAGACCCCCGCGGGCTGGCAGAGCCCCGACTTCACCGTGGTCGACACCGCCCTGGAAGTCACCGCCTACTCGCTGCGCACGAAGTAGGGAGACGCCGCCGTGCTGCTGCGCATCCTCGGCACAGCGGCCGGTGGTGGCATACCTCAGTGGAACTGCGCGTGCCCCGGTTGCACCGGGGCACGCCGCCACCCCTCACGCCGACGCCTCCACGACGGACTGGCCCTCCAACCGGCGGACTCAGGGGCCTGGTTCCTCGCCAATGCCACACCGGACATCGCCGAGCAGCTCGAAAGCCACCCCGGCCTCAGGCCCGACGCCGGACAGGAACGCACACCCGTCGTACGCATCGTTCTCACCGATGCCGAACTCGACCACACCCTCGGCCTCCTGCGGCTCAGGGAAGCCTCCCGCATCGACATCTGGTGCACCGAACCCGTCCGCAAAGCTCTGACCACGCGCCTGGCCCTCAACGAGGTCCTTGCTCCCTACACCACGCCGAACTGGTACGACCTTCCCCTTGTCGGAGCCGAACACCCCACAGACATAGGCGGACTCGACGTCAGCGCCATCCCTCTGTCCGCCAAACGCCCCCGCTACGCCGCAGACGAACCCGTACACCCGGCCTGGAGCACCGCTCTCAAAATCAGCGACCGGGCCACCGGGAAGACCGCACTGTACGCGCCGGCCCTCGCGGCCTGGAACGACCGCCTCGACGACGAAATCGCCGACGCGGACTGCGTCCTGATCGACGGCACCTTCCTCACCGACGACGAGCCCTGCCGCACCGGCTTCTCGCAGCGCACGGCCTCCGCCATGGGACACCTGCCCGTCGAAGGCCCGCATGGCACCGCCCTCCGCCTCCAAGGAAGCGGCGGGCAGATCCTCTACACCCACCTCAACAACAGCAATCCACTGGTGGACCCGGACGATTCCGCACACGAACGGCTCGCCGGCCTGGGCCTGGGCGTTGCCGCAGACAGGATGGTGGTGTCTCTATGACCACGGCCGCACCCGACACCGCGCTCGTCACCCACCACCGCGCCACCGAAGAGGGCCCGGCACCCTGGACCGCGGACGAGCTGGAACGCCGACTGCGAGAACTGGCGGTCAGCCGCTACCACGACCGCCACCCCTTCAACCAGCGCATGCACGCAGGCCGGCTGGCACCGGCCGAACTGCGGACCTGGGTCGCCAACCGCTTCTACTACCAGTGCAACATCCCCGTCAAAGACGCTCTCATCCTGAGCAAGCTTCGCCTTCCCGCGCAACGACGGTCCTGGCTACGACGCATCCAGGACCACGACGGACACACCGACCAGGACGGCGGCATCGAGAGATGGCTCCAGCTCGGCGAGGCCGTCGGCCTGCGCCGTGACGAGCTGCTCGACCATCGACACCTCCTGCCCGGTGTCCGCCTGGCCGTGGACGGCTACGTCAACTTCTGCCGCAACGCCAGTGTGCTGGAAGCCGTGGCCTCGTCCCTGACGGAACTCTGCGCTCCGTCGATCATGCTGACGCGCCTGGAAACCTTTCCCCTGTACTACCCCTGGATCAAGTCCGTCGGCCTTTCGTACTTCCGGGGCCGCGTCCCCCAGGGCCGGCGAGACGGAAGCGAAGCCCTGGGCTGGGTACGCACGTGGGCCACCACATGCGGGCAGCAGGACCAGGCACTGGCCGCGCTGTCCTTCAAGTGCGACGTCCTGTGGAGCCTGCTCGACAGCGTTCAGCAAGCCGCCGACCAGGACTGCCACCATGCCTGACCCCTCAACCTGGCGTCCCCGCCTCCCGCCCGCAGCGCGCCTGCGTCACGACCGGGTCCGCCACACCGACGTCCTGCTCCTGCCCGAACGGGTCATCGTCCTGCACGGCTCCGGCCGGGCCGTCCTCGACCTCGTGGACGGCACCCGCACCGTCGACGAGATCATCGCCGCCCTCGCGCCGGAACCCGTCCCCGACACGATCCGCGACGACGTCACCTCGTTCCTGAACAAGCTCCACACGGAAGGCGGCCTGCGATGACGGCTCCCACCCCGCCCTGGGCCCTGCTGGCCGAACTCACCCACGCCTGCCCCCTGCACTGCGCCTACTGCTCCAACCCCCTGGAACTGACCCGCCGGTCGCAGGAACTCGGCCCCGCCCAGTGGGCCGACGTCTTCCACCAGGCGGCGGAACTCGGCGTCCTGCACACACACCTCTCCGGCGGCGAGCCCCTGCTGCGCAAGGACCTCGAGCAGATCACCCGTTCCGCGGTGGACGCGGGCCTCTACACCCAGCTGGTCACCAGCGGCGTCGGACTGACGGCCGAACGACTCGACGCACTGGTCGACGCCGGCCTGCACAGTGTCCAACTGTCCGTCCAGCACGCCGACGCCCGCCGGTCCGACGAACTCGCCGGCCATCCCGCCTTCACCGCCAAACAGCAGGCTGCCGCGCTCGTCAGGGAACGCGACCTGCCCCTGGGCGTCAACGTCGTCCTGCACCGGCACAATCTCGACGCCCTGGACGCACTGATGGAACTCGCCGTGGCCTGGGACGCAGACCGGATCGAGCTGGCCAACACACAGTTCTACGGCTGGGGCCTGCTCAACCGAGCCGCGCTCATGCCCAGCCGCGAACAGCTGGCCGCCGCCGGAGCGCAGGTGGAGGCCTGGAAAGAACGACTCGACGGCACTCTCGAGATCACCTGGGTGGTGCCCGACTACTTCTCCGGAACCCCCAAGCCCTGCATGGGAGGCTGGGGCGCTGTCTCGCTGACCGTCACCCCGGACGGGACGACTCTTCCCTGCCCGGCGGCGGCAACGCTGCCCGGGCTCGATGCGCCCAACGCCACCGAGCGGCCCCTGCGCTGGATCTGGGAGGAGTCACCCGCCTTCAACGCCTACCGTGGCAGCGACTGGATGCCGGACCCCTGCCGCAGCTGCGAACGGCGGACCGAGGACTTCGGGGGCTGCCGCTGCCAGGCATTCGCCCTCACCGGAGACGCGTCCCGTACCGACCCGGCCTGTTCACTGTCGCCGGACCACGCGACTCTGATCGATCTCGTGCGCCCCGGCACTCCGCCTGCGCTCGTACCTCGACGCCCTGCGGCAGCCAGCCGGCTCCAGGCGCGCACCGTACAGCACGTCACGTGAGAGCGTGCTTCTGATCTGAGGGATGCGTCCGTAACCCAGTCCGTAGGTGGCGCGTAGGTGCCCGGAGCCTGTGCTCCGGCCCTCCCGCTCTGTACCTCTGTTCCGCCCAGTCCGCGACTTTCCCGGATCGGCGTGCGGCCCGTCGGCCTCGTTGCGGGCGAAGCCATGCTCTGCGGCGGACCGGAAGGCTGCCCCAACTCTGGTGCCCTGTCCGACAAAAGGGGCGCGGTCCTGTCTGAAGCTTCTCCTTGATCTTGGACACCTGGAGACTGGGACCTGAGGTTCCAGAGGAAGCAGCACCAGGTGGGAAACAAGTACACGAAGCGGTACACCGAGGAGTTCAAGCGCGCTTGCGACGTGCTGCTCGTCGGCCCGGTCGGCGCCCGCGCTGCAGGAGGCGAACATCGCGGCGCGCCCGACCCACGCGGGAGACCGCACACGAGACGGCGGCAGGCTTCAGCACCGTCGGCCGCCGCTTCCGCATGCTGCCCCGCAGCCGAGTGCGGGCATGGCTCGGGCTGTCGCGCACCCTTGACGGGACGTAATCCGGGCGCTGCGGGCTATGTCGGACGCAGTGATCCGGGATCAATCCCGGTCCGACAAAACGCAGTTGCAGCATGGTTGACGCGCGTAGCATTGGCCGCCAAGCTCATGTCGTTCCATCCACCCCTCACGGCATGGAGGCCCTGTGCTGCAACGCGCCGCTCGACTGTTGACCGCCCTTGTCATGATCATGGCGGGAGTCCTGGCGGGCACCGTCGCCACCGCGGGAACCGCGCACGCCGACGGGTGTTACACCTGGAGCCGCACCCTGTCGCAAGGCTCCACCGGAGCCGACGTCACTCAGCTCCAGATCCGTCTCGGCGGCTACCCGGGCTACGGATCGGTCCTCGCCGTGGACGGCGAATTCGGACCGGCCACCGCAGCCGCCCTGACCCGCTTCCAGTCGGCTTACGGCCTGGCCGCGGACGGAGTCGCGGGCCCGAACACCTTCAGCAAGCTCTACGCCCTCCAGGACGACGACTGCACGCCGATCCACTTCACCTACAGCGAGTTGAACAACTGCAACAGCACCTGGGCCGGTGGCGCAGTCAGTGCCTCCGCGGCCAAGGCCAACGCGCTGCGCACCATGTGGAAGCTGGAAGCCCTGCGCCACGCACTCGGTGACCAGCCGATCAGGGTCACCAGCGGCTTCCGTTCCACGGCCTGCAACCAGGCCGCCGGCGGGGCGTCCAGCAGCCGTCATCTCTACGGGGACGCCGCCGATCTCGGCTCCGGCCCGCACTCCCTGTGCAAGCTCGCCCAGCAGGCCCGCAACCACGGCTTCCGAGGCGTCCTCGGCCCCGGCTACCCCGACCACAACGACCACACGCACGTCGACCACCGCTCGGGCCAGTTCTGGTCGGCCCCCACCTGCGGCATCTGACCCCGTCCGTCGAGAGTCTTCACCCGGTTCACGGGGCCTTCGACCACCCCGGAGCTCCACGGAAGGAGGGTGAGCCCGGCGGTGCCGGCGTCGAGGCTCTGCCCAGGAACCGGGCCAGGACGATGCCGTGGTGATCAAATCGTTGCCGCCCCGCCTGCAACCGCCTACAGCCCTCCCCTGTCCCGCAGTTGGCCGCTGAGGATGACTCTCTGGCCGGTGCGCCCGTACGCCCGGTCCGGGCTGCGAGGGAGCAGGCAAGACCTCGCTGACGGTGGGTGTTGCGGTTCGTATCCGCGAGGAGGGGCACTGACCGGTGGCTCGACCGACCCGGTCAATCCGAGACCGAGCAGTCCAGGATCCGCCCGTCCACCGTCCCTACGAGCAGCCGCTGTTGGTCCGCCCGGTACGCGGCGGACACCGGCGTGACCGGGTGGCCGTGCGCGTGCAGGGTGTGCCGGGCTCGCACCTCGCCCGTCGCCGTGTCCAGGGTCTCCACCTCACCGGTGAGATACACGACGTACATCCTCCGCTCGTCGCCGTCGAGATCGGCGAGCGGCTTGTCGGTGCCGTGCACCCAGCGCACCTCTCCGTCCGGCAGCCGGCGACTCACGACGTACGTGCCCTCGCGGGTTTCCGCGTGGGTTGCGCCCCGTTCGTACGACCGGCCCGCGTGGACGAGGGTGTGTGTCAGCTCGATGGCGGGGCCGTACCAGGGCTGGAGTGCGGACGCCGGATCCCAGCGCAGGGGGAAGAGGGCGCGCAGAGTGGCGGGGCCGTGGGCGCCTGGAGGATCGATCGCGTGGATCCACGGCGTGTCGTCGTCCGGACCGGGGCCGTCCACGTACAGCAGACGGGCGCTGTGTCTGACGCGCAGCGCCGGGGAGTCGGAGCGGCTGGGGGCGAGGTCGAGGCGTGCCGCCTCCTGATGCGTGGGGGCGAGCAGCAGCGCGGCGTGTGCCTCGCGCCCTTGCGGGCGCAGGGCGAGCCAGCCGTCGTCCGCGGCGCACAGTGCGGGGACCGACGGCACGTCCACGCAGTCCAACGCACCGCCGTCCGCCGTCGATATCCGCCGAACAGCGGTCGCGCGGTCGACCGGGCGGCCCGTCACCTCGTCGCGCCGGTAGCCCCGGTACGTCACCCACGCCGACTCCTCGTCGGGGGCCGCCTCGACCCGGACGCTCCCCTCCCCGCCCGCAGGAAGAGCCCACCTCGGCGCGCCCGACGGATCCCAGCATTCGAGGTCCGTGTGCCGGCCGGTGGCGAGCACCCGGCCGTCGGCCAGCACCGCCAGGTCCCGCACCTCCGCCCGCCGCCGCCACCGGCCCTCCGTCAGCCGCGCGAGGGTGTCCTCCACACGCGGGTCGTAGAGGAGCCCGCTCTCGACCATCGGATGGCGTGTGTCGTCGGGGTCGACCAGACCGGCCGGAGCAGACAGCCAGTCGTCCACCGCGACGGCCAGCTCGAAGCCGTCACGGAAGCCGCCGTCCTTGTCCTCGGGGGAGAGCAGCATCGCGAGTCTGCCGTCCTCCAGCCAGCGCAGGTGGCGCACTTGGCGGCTCTTGCTCAGCAGGTTCGTCACGCGCCCGGTCTCCAGGTGGAGCAGGAGCAGCTGTCCCTGAAAGTCCCACGAGCCGTCGTAGCGGCCGGTGCCGACGGCGACCAGCGGCAGCTCGGGGTGAGGCTCGATGGCACATACGGAGTAACGGGAGGCGACGACGTGGCGCGGACGGAGGGTGCCGGCCTCGTACACGCCGATCCGGTGGCCGAGCCAGTGGCCCGTACCGCGCCACATGACGTGCCCGAGGTCACCGGCCGCGATGACGCAGCCGTGACGCGCGTCGGTCACCGCCCACACGGGCCGGCCGATCTCGGCGAACGGCTGGTCCCCGAGTATCCGGCGGACGGTCAGCTCATCCGGCACGACGATCTCTCCCCCCAGGTGGCGCACAGTGTGCCAGGCCCGGCGCTTTCCTGCGGTCTTCCGGGGGAATCGACTCATCCGGGTACGTGATCGGGAACGGACCCACGAGGCACGCGCAGCGAGGCGAGCCACGTCGCAGACGCACCTTGCCGTGGTCAGCCGACCACGGCACACGCGGCCGACGCCGCCGAGGTCCAGATACCCGCGCCGGGGCGGGTGTGGTCGTCATCGAACTGACCCCAGACGTCCTCGATGAACCACCGTAGCGTCCTGTCGGCGCCGTTGATCAGCGGCACCATTCGCTCGCGCGGCCCGGAGCCGCGGGCGCCCTTGCCGTGACGGACATGGAGCTTGCCGAAGCGGCCCAGCTCCCACTTGATGTCGTCCAGGTCGAGCTTGCATGCCTCGCTCACCCGCAGGCCGACCTGGGACATCAGCTTCGAGGCGGTGTAGTTCCGGGCGGTCGGGGCGAACTTGCGGCAAGTGGCGAGCTCGCCGCCCCAGCCGGTGAACAGGGTCCCGACTTCCGGCTCGGTCGGCGGGATCCGCAGCTGGGCGTCCTTGGCCCCGCGCGGCCGGTTCATCTCATCGATCGGGCACTCGACCACCCGGTCGGTCATGCGGTGGAGTTCGACCTTGTGCCGAAGCTCCAGGAACATGAAGTAAGTGGTCAGCGCCTGCGACCTGGCCAGGCGGGTGCCGCTCGGTGAGTTCCGCAGGACCTTCCCGAAGTACGTGTCGGCGTCGGCGGGCTCCATGCCCCACAGCGGCTGGCCGAACCACGTGCGGATCTGGTCCAGGTGCCCGACGTCCCCGCGGATGGTGCCGTCCGCCAGCCCAGCTGAGGCCCTCGCGAGGACGAACCCGGACAGCACGTCCGTCTCGAACTGCTCCAGTTCTTCCGCCGACGCGGATGCCCAGTGCTCACGCAGGTCCCGTACGACCGCCAGTGCCGCCAACCCGAGCCTGCTCACCTTCAGCCCGACTATTGATCGGTCGGACGAGATGAGAACGCTTCAAGAATCCCGAAGTTGCGTCACAGAGCCGCAGAGCACCCGAAGGAGAAAGAACCCCCTGGCCACAGGGACAGAGACTCAGCGGGGCTCAGGGGAACCCACGGGATGTCGCACAACGGTCTGTGACCGCTGGTCGAGCCTGGCTGGAGCGTCACAGGGTGCGTCTTGGATCGCCCGGTGGGCCTTTGTCAGCACGCGGAGATTCCGGTGCTGGTTCGGTGCTGACTTGGACGCCCGCGATCAACCGAAACCGCAGGTCCTAGCTCCGATCGAATGAGTTGTCGTACCACTCGATGGTGGTGCCGATGAGACTGGCGGCGACGATGCGCCGCAGGTGCGCGGGTGCCGGGGGAGCCGTTGCTGGGGAGGCCATGTGCGCCACTTCCTCGTGTGCGGTGGGGACGGGTACGTGTTGGCACACCCTAGAAAGACGCACTTCGGACGCACATGTGGTGGGACAACATAGTTCTGGGGGTGGGTGTGCGCGCAGCCCCCATGCCGGTGGACAGCGGGCCCGGACCGCGGTGGGCCCGGACCACGGCGGGGCCCCGTACGGTCGTTCGGCGTGGAAGGTGTCCCGGGACTCGCGGGTGTCCGGTGTCCGTCAGCGCGGGGTGACCGCGCGCAACGCCCACTCGTGTGCCGCCGCCGTGCGCAGGGCGATCTCCAGGTGACGGACCTCGTCCGACATCGGATCCTCACTACCGAAGACACGGTCGGCGAGCTCGGTGAGCGTGTCACCGTGCTCGGGCGTCGGGGTGAAAAGCAGGCTGTACAGGGTGTCGCAGCTCTCGGGCCGCGCCTCGGCTGCCGCCACACCGGTCCAGACGTCCTGGCACCGAAGCCGCAGCAGGGTGATGAACGACCGCAGGGCGTCCCACTGGACGTCCGGGTCGGCGCGGTCGCGCAACAGCGCCCGCAGGTCGGCGTACAGCCGGGGAAGACCCAGGCCCAGTACGCGTGTACCCGCGTACGTCCACAGCGCCGATCCCGTGCCGGAGCCGCAGGCTTCCCAACGGTCGTCCCACAACAGACGGGTGAAAGCGGAACGCGCGGGGTCGCCGTGCAGGGAGATCCCCAGGATCAGGCCGCCGTTGCAGTCGACCGAGGCGTCGTTCTCACCCCACGCGACGAGCCGGTCCAGCCAGGCCGGCTCTTCGGTCTTCAGGGCGAGGACGGGCAGGAACTCGGGGAACAGAGCGGCTCCCTCGTGCTTCTCCAGCGCCTCGGCGATCGTGCCCCGCAGGTCCTCGCACGGCAGGTGCAGCAGTCCGAGGCAGGCGTCCTTCGACACGTGGTGCGAGGCGTCGACGTGTTCCCACAGCAAGGACGTGGCCGGGGTGTACCCCAGGCGGCCCACCGCGTGGAGCACGCCGGACGGCACGTCGTCGCGCAGCCGGCCCCCGTCGACCGTCGCCTCCAACAGGCGTGCGGCCAGCCGTTGGTCGCCGTGGCTGGTGAAGACGGGTACCAGCGCCTCGTGCGCGGCGGGCGCCGAGAGGAACAGCGGGAGGAGCGCCTCCGCATCGGCCGGGCCGCCGTGCCGGAGCACGGCCTCGACGGCCATGGACTCCCAGAGCCAGGCCACCTCCGGCGCGTCCTCGTCGGAGCATCGGTCGAGTATGGCCTGCGTGGCCGGGGACAATGGCACCTTGGCAACCGCCTCTGTGTGGACAACAGCGCACATCATGGCCGAGGCCGTTCACGCGGTGCCACGCGGTTTCCGGGCCTTGTCGACATCGCGGGGGCTCACCCGGCCCCCTACCGCTCGCCCGGCCCGACCGCGAGCGGCCTCGGAGGCCGGACCGCGTCGGGCCACCGCGAACGGTTCGCCACCTCGTGCCACCTCGTGCCACCTCGTGCCGGCCCGTGCCGGTCCAGGCCGGTCGCGGGTGCTGGGCGTCGTGCCGATCGGCCTCTACGGCAGGGTGGCGTGCGGGGACGGCTGAGCGTCAGCGGCCCTGTCCGTCGCGCGTGCTCGTCCCCACCGAGGTGTGACGCGCGCCACGGGAACTTCGGGCGGGGCACGGAGAGTACCGAGTGTGAGTCAAAAGGAACCAGCGGAATCCATGCGCGCGCGTATACGGGCGGGGAACCGGGCGGCCTTCGCCCAGCTCTACGACCAGTACGCGCGAGCGGTCTACAACCACGCCCTGCGGCTGACCGGCAACTGGTCACAGGCCGAGGAGGTCATGTCCGAGACGTTCCTCGCCGCCTGGCGCGGCCGGGAGCGGGTCGAGCCGGAGGGCGGACCGCTCGGGCCCTGGCTGCTCGGCATCGCCACGCACAAGGCGCGCAACGCCAACCGGAGCCTGTACCGGCGGCTCGCCTTCCTCGCGCGCAGCCCGCAACCGCGTCCCGTCGAGGACTTCGCGGAGGAGACGGCAGGACGGATCGACGACGCCCGTCGGCTCGCGCTCGTCCACCAGGCACTGGGCCGGTTGCGCCGCCAGGAGCGTGAGGTGTTCGCGCTGTGCGTGTCGGCCGGGCTCGACTACCGGGAGGCCGCGCGGACGCTCGGTGTCCCCGTCGGCACCGTACGGTCGAGGCTGTCGCGCGCCCGGGCCCGGCTCGCCCGGCTCAGTTCCGGACAGGGCGACGCCAGGACGGAACCTGCCGGCCCCCGTGGAGAGATGGAGAGTGAGGCCGCGTTCGCGGCCCTGTTCCTGAAGGAGGAAACCCGATGAACGCCGACGGTCGACGGACCGAGGACGCGCTGGAGTTGCTGTCCGCGCCGGCCGAATGGGACCTCCCGCCGGACCGACACCGCCACTTCAAGGACGTCCTGATGCAGCAGATCGACCAAGACCTCGGCCACGCTCCCGCCACAGCCACAGCCACAGCCACAGCCACAGCCACAACTACGGCCACGGCACCGCGCCGCCGGCTGACACGTCCGGCCGTCCTGGTGCCCCTCGTCTCGACGGTGCTGGCCGGAGCGCTGGCTCTCACTCTCATCGGCACCGATGCCGGCACCGCGCCGACGGACCGGGCCGGTACCGGCAGTGCCCCCGCCCGGAGCGCCACCGTCACCCTGCACCGGATCGCCGTCGCCGCCATGGCCCGTGACGTCACGCCGGTCGGGGACGACCAGTTCGTGTATGTCAGGAGCCTGACCGTGTCGAACAAGGGGAAGTTCGACGGGCCCGTGAAGCTCGGGGCCCCGCACACGCTGGAGACGTGGACCTCGCAGGACCCCAGGCCCCAGGAGACCCTCGGCTGGATGCGCGAGTCCGGCGAGGACGCCGTGATGCCCGGTGAGACGATCCCCGTCGAGTCCACCGACGCCGTCCCGGCAGGCATCGACCACCCCACGTACACATGGCTGGCCTCGTTGCCGACAGACCCCGACGCCCTGCTCACCCGGCTGCGCCGCGAGGTCCGGGTGTCCGACGGAGAGTCCAGGGAGCAAGCCGTCTTCTCCCTGATCGGCGACCTGCTGAGCCAGACGCTGATGCCGCCGCGCAACACCGCCGCGCTGTACCGGGCGGCCGCGAGGATACCGGGCGTCGAGGAGATTCCGGACGCCGTCGACGTGGCCGGCCGACACGGGATCGCCATCACCCGCGAGGACGCCTCCTCCGCCACGCGTGACGAATGGATCTTCGACAGGCGCAGTCTGGCGTTCCTCGGCGCGCGCGGCTTCATCACCCACGACGCGCAGAAGGGCATCACGTCCGACACGCTGATGGGCAGCACAGCCGTGTTGCGGCGCGCCGTCGTCGACCAGCCCGGCGAGAAGGCCGCGGGGGCAGCCGGCTGAGCCTTGGGGGGCGATGCGCGAAGGGCCCGTCGGCCTATCCGGGTTCGCCCCCCTGCCGCCGGGGTTCGTGAGCGGGCGCGCAGGCCGCCGACCGGCCCGCCGGGCGTTCTCGCCACGGCCCGACAGCCCGTATGCGCAGTCCTGCGCGCCCGTCGTGCGGCCGACGCGCGCCCGTAGTGCGGCCGACGCGCGGGCCGAGGCCGGCGGTGGCTTCGATCGTGTCGGGAGGGTAGGAGAGGGGTGGGATGATCCTTTCCTCGCCGGTACGCCTGGCCACGCCACGTGTACCGGATCGCCGGTGACCGACGAGGAAGACGAAGGATCGATGACGCTGAACGTGGGGCAACGGGTGCGGCTGGCGGCGGACCTCCGGTTGGCAGGTTCGGTGATCCCGGCCGAGGAGCCTCCGGAGGAGACCGATTCCTTCGCCGCCTCGCTGGCCCTGGCGGCGGGCGTCGAGGGCACCGTCGAGCGTGTGGACGAACATGACAGGGAGCAGAGCCACGAGGTCCGCGAGTACCTGCGCCTCAAGTCGCTCCTCGACGACTTCGGCCATCAGATGCCGTCGGCGAGCAGAAGACAACTGGACGAGCAGGTGGGGGCCTTGGAGGAGCATTGGGTCGCCCACCAGCGACGCTTGCTCCGCGTCACGGTCCGCGTCCGGCTCGACAACGGATTCGTCCTCGACGACGTCCCCGAGCATGTCTTCGCCTCAGCCTGACCACTGACCAGGCGTCGGTGCGCGCTTTACGCTTGCCGCGCCGTGCGCCTTTCGCTTGCCGAGCCGCGCCTACCGCGTATCGGGCCGAAGCCCGGCAGGACACGCGGAGCCCGCCCGGCGCTCAGGTCCCGCAGAACAGCCGGAGGGACCCTCGCCGACTTCCGCCGCGCCGACCCGGTGCCGACTCCGGATCGTGGAGTCGCGGCGGAACCGGCTGCTGAACCTGTGCCTGTGGCCGTGGAGGGTCCGGGTTTCAGGATCCGAGTGACGACAGGGCCGCCGCCACCCGTTCGGCAGCCTCCGGCGGGGTCGAGGCGTGCGGCGAGAGACGGAGGGAGTCGGCGCGCACCGTCGGGGTGACGCCCTCGGCGTGCAGAGCCTTCGCGACGACGGACGGATCGCGGTCCGGCACGGTGAAGGAGAGGATGCCCGCGCGCCGTGCCGGGTCGGCGGGGGAGAGGACGCGGCCGCCGTGTTCCTCGACGGCCTCGGTGAGTTCGGAGATCCGCTCGGCGACGGCGGCCTCGATCGCCGCGACGCCGTGCCGCTCGACGAGTTCGAGCGCGGCCGCGAACGCGGCGGCCGTCACGGGGCTGAGGTTCGTGATCGACCACCGCCGGGCGTCCGCCGCGGGCGGGTGTTCCACGCCGTCGAAGAGACCGACGTCCTCGACGCCCGTCCAGCCGGTGAGGACCGGTTCCAAGGACTCCAGCGCGCGATCGGACAGGGTCGCGAAGCCGGTGGCCCACCCCGCGCGCAGCCATTTCTGACCGCCCGCCACCACGACGTCCGCCGCGTCCCAGTCCATCGCGGTCACGCCGAACGCCTGGATGGCGTCCACGATCAGCAGCCGGTCCGGTCCGATCGCCTCGCGCAGCGCCGCGAGGTCGACGCGGAATCCGGTGCGGAAGTCCACGGCGCTGACGGACACGGCGACGACGTCGTCGGTCAGCGCGGCTCGGACCAGGCCGGGGGTGACCCCGCCGCCGGGCACCGGTTCGAGCCAGCGCGGCGTGGCCCGGCCCAGGCCGGCGGTGCGGCGCCACGGATAGTGGTTGGCCGGGAAGTCGCTCCGCGGAGCGAGGACCACACCGTCCCGGATGCCGAGCGCCGCGTGGAACAGGCCGGTGGACGCGTTGGGGAGCAGCACGGTGTGCCGTCCGTCGGTTCCGGCGAGACGCGCGGCCGTGTCCCGGGCGAGGGCTTCCGCGCGCATCAGACCGTCCACGGTGGTGTGATCGGCGCGGGCGGACTCCTCCATGGCCCGCGCGGTGGCGGCCACCGCGTCCCGCGACGGCGGGCCGAACCGCGCGAAGTCGAGATACCCGGCGGGCGTGTCGAAGTGGTCGGCGTACGACGTGAGCACGGGGCTCGTCCTTCCGGGACGGTGCGGGTCGGGCGGGCGGGTGTGACGACGGTCCGCCGGGTGAGCGGTGCCGCGTCCGAGGCGCCGGATCGAGGCTTCTCGCCGTCCCGGGCGCCTTTTACCCGCTTGCACGGTACGCGTCGCGCTCCGCGCGGACCGGCCCGGGGTGTCGGCCGGTGTCGGCCCGGTACCGACCGGACGGGGAACGGGGGCCGGGCACCCCTGGTGGGTGCCCGGCCCCCGTTCGCCGATGTGGAGGCCGACGCGGTCGGCGATGCGGCCGTGGCTCAGTGCCCCGCGGAGTCCTCGGGGCGGGCGTGGCGCGGCAGGAGGAACGCCAGCAGGAACGTCAGGGCGAGCATGCCGTCGACGATCCAGAGCAGCGTCTGCATGACGGAGCCGAAACCGCTCCGGAAGGCCGACGAGGCGGTGGCCTCCAGCGCGCCGGGGATCCGCGCGGCGTCCTCCGGCGAGGTCACGGCCGACCGGGTGTCCTTCTCCAGCCGCGCGCAGGACGCCGGGGTCGCGGCGGGATCCTTGGCCGTGGCACGGTCCGAGGCGCAGGTGCGCAGCCCGGACACGATGCGGTCCTGGGCCGCGGGCGCGACATGCGCGGCGGTGAGCCGTCCGCGCAGGTCGTCCGAGCGGTGGTCGACGGCGGTGGCGATCCCGCCGCCCAGCAGACCGAAGAACACGGTGCCGAGGATGGCCACGCCGAAGGCGCCGCCGAGCTGCTGCACCGCGGTCATCGTGCCGGCCGCCGAACCCGTCTCGTGCTGCTCGACGCTGGCGAGCACGATGTCGAAGAACGGCGCCATGAGCAGACCCATCCCGATGCCCGTGACGAGCAGCGACGGCAGGAGCTGCCAGGGGCCGACGCCGCCGCCCACCTGGTCGAGGGTCAGCCAGACGCCGAACACACCGACGCCCATGACCAGCGCACCCGCCTGAAGCACCGACCGTCCGAACCGGACGACACCCTGCGCGATCCCGAAGCCGACGATCATGCCGCCCGACCAGGGCACCATCACCAGTCCCGCCTTGAGCGGCGAGTAGCCGAGGCCGATCTGCGTGTACAGGTTGAACACCAGCATGAAGCCCTGCATGGTCGAGAAGAAGACCAGGCCGAGGACCATGCCGCCGCTGAAGCCGCGCTTGCGGAAGAGACTGGGGACGACCAGCGGGTCCTGGCCGGCCTTGCTGCGGTACGACTCGTACCGGCCGAAGACGACGAAGACGGCCACCGAGGCGCCCATCATCAGGAACGTCCACACGGGCCAGTCGTACTCGCGTCCCTGTACCAGCGGGAAGACGATGAGCAGTGCGGCCAGGGAGACCAGGATCGTGCCGGGGATGTCGAGGCGCGGCTTGTTCTCGGACCGCCCCTTCGGCAGATAGCGCACGGCGCCGAGGATCGCCGCGGCACCGAGCGGCAGGTTGATGAGGAAGATCATGCGCCAGCCGGTACCGAAGTAGTCGGCGTCGACCAGCCAGCCCGCCAGGATCGGCCCGCACACCGCGGACAGGCCCATGACCGGGCCGAACATGCCGAAGGCCTTCTGCGACTCCTTCGGCGGGAACATCTCCTTGATCATGCCGAGGCCCTGCGGCAGCATCACCGCGCCGAACAGGCCCTGGACGACGCGCGCGGCGATCAGCACCTCGGGCGACATGGACACCGCGCACAGCAGCGAGCCCACGGTGAAGCCGGCGGCGCCCACCAGGAACATGGTGCGGCGCCCGTATATGTCCCCGAGCCGACCGCCCGTGACGAGACCGACGGCCATCGAGAGGGTGTAGGCGGCGGCGAGCCACTGGAGGGTGGAGGCGCTTCCGCCGAGGTCGGCCCGCATGGAGGGACCGGCGATGTTAGTGACGACGGCGTCGAGGAGATCCATCACCTCGGCCGCGAGGATCACGAACAGCGCAGCCCAACGCCACCGGTAGGGCGCTGGTGAGTCGATGGGCGTCTCGGTGGACGCGACACCGGTGGTGGACATCGGGAACTCCTCGCGAAGAGGCCGCGCCGGGGCGCGGTGGGGCGGATGGGTGGGGCTGCCCGGCTTGACCGTCACGAGGGAGAAGCAGGGGGCGCGACGCCGGTGAACGCCGTTCACCATAGCAGAACAGTGCTCACGAGAAGAACGGTGCTCATTACGAGAACGGCGTTCATTAAGATATAGCGCAACTCTGCGGCAGGGACAAGATATATCGCGTTACGCGACGGTGAACGCCGCTCTCCAGGGGAGAACACCGCTCTCCGGCGCCTAGACTGTCGTCATGAGCGACGCGGCCGCCGGCACCCCCGAACCACCCCCGCCGTCCCCCTGGGAGCGCGAGCGTCCCGTCCGCGCCCGGGTCGCCCCGGTGCGCGCGCCGCTGTCGCGGGAACGCATCGTCGAGGCCGCCTTCGTCGTGCTGGACCGCTCCGGTCTCGACAAGCTGTCGATGCGTCAGGTGGCGGCCGAGCTGGAGGTCGCGGTCTCCGCGCTCTACGCCTACGTCCGCTCCAAGGACGACCTCCTGGAACTGATGTACACCCGGCTCTTCGCCGGTTTCGAGCTGCCCGAACCCGACGCCGAGCGGTGGCAGGAGCAGGTCCGGGACTACGCGCGCTCCTGGCGGTGGCGTCTGCTGTCCCATCGGGACATGGCCCGGATCTCCATGGCCCACGTCCCCTTCACCGCCGAACTGCTGCCGTACGTCGAGTCGTTGCTCGCCATCTTCCGGACCGCGGGACTGCCCGACCGCATCGCGGCGGAGGCCGGTGACCTCATCTCCACCTACATCGACGGGTTCGTCCTGGAGGAGGGCGTGTGGCAGGACCGGGCCGCCCAGCACACCGGCGGCGGCTCCCTGGCCCGCCCCGACTGGCGCGAGATGGCCGACGAGATGCAGAACTACTTCGCGTCCCTGCCCGAAGAGGACTTCCCGCATCTGCGGGCCCTGTCCGGGACGATGGTGACGGACTCCTCCGACGAGAGGTTCGACATCGGTCTGGAGATCATCCTGCGCGGCCTCGCGAGCTACCTCCCGGACGACCGGAAGGGCTGAGCCCGGGGCGGGCCGTCGTGGGCCCGCCCCGTCCTTGCCGGCTCAGTTGTTCCAGCTCTCGTCGTACGGATCGTGCGGTGCCGGGACCGGCTTGGCCGCGCTGACCTCGAGGAACGGGATGATGCCGCCGTTGACCGGGTCCTTCGTGCGCCGGGAGGTGTAGGCGCCGGTCACCTCGAGCCAGGTGTCGGGCCGGAGGACCGGCGGAATCCGCCCGGACAGGCCGATCTTGACCGGCTGGGCGTCGGCGGCACAGCAGTTGAGGGCCATGCGGACGAGATAGGGCGTGCCGGCGTGGTCGAGCGCCACGAATCCGGTGACCCTGACCTGCCGGCCGCCCAGGGAACGGCCGTGGTCGTACGCCGCCCGGCTCGCGTAGTCGACCAGGCCGAGCGGGACCGGGTCTCCGGCGGGCAGCTCGGCGTAGCCGAAGGGCGCCTGAAGCGCCGTGCCGGTGCGCATCGCGCTGTAGGAGCCGAGAGCGGGCGGGGCCACCAGGATGAGCGCGAGCAGCGGGAGGGCGAGGAGCCAGGAGACACGGGGTTCGCGATGCGTGTGCCCGTGTCCGTCCGTGTGCCCGGGTGCCTCAGGCGGCCCGTGCCCGTCCGCGCTTCCGGGCCCGCCCTTGTCTCCGTGCCCGCCTGTGTGGCCCTCCGCGTCCGCGCCCGCCCGGTCGTCGGCCTGCGCGCTGACGCAGGCGTCGGTGTCGGTGTCGATGCCGGCGTTCGTGGAGCCGTGCCCGTCCTCCCGCTCGCGGGCTCGATCGAGGTCAGGTCCGTCGGAGGGGCGTGCGGTGCGTGCCGTACGGCGCTCGCGTGTCTCGTACCAGACCGTGGCGAGGGCCGTGACGATCAGCACCACGCCGGCCGCGAGCAGCAGAGGCCGCAAGCCGGCCTTGACGTAGCGCAGATAGAGGTCCGTGACGCTCGCGTGCAGCACGGTCGCGCCGAGGAGGAAGAGCACGGCCGCCTGTGCCTGCCGGTTCACAGCAGCACCGCCCCGATCGACACGGACATGAGGATCGCGAGGGCGAAGGTGGTGGGCGCGAACCGCAGCGCGAAGCCGCGGCCGAAGGTGCCCACCTGCATGGCGAAGAGCTTCAGGTCGATCATCGGGCCGACGACGAGGAACGCCAGCCGGGCGGTGAGCGAGAACTGGGTCAGGGAGGCGACGACGAACGCGTCGGCCTCGGAGCAGATCGACAGCAGTACCGCCAGGATCGCGAGGGCGAGAACCGACACCACCGGATTTCCGGCCGCCGCTTGCAGCCAGCTCGCCGGTACGACGGCCTTGAGCGTGGCCGCGGCCATCGCGCCCAGTGTGAGGAACCCGCCCGCGTGCATCACGTCGTGCCGTACCGAACCCCAGAACGCGGCCCCCTTGCCGAGGCCCTCGTGCGCGGGGCGGTCGGGCGGTCGCAGCCAGTCGGCACGGCCGAGGCGCTGCCACAACCAGCCCATCGCGCAGGCCACGAGGAGACTCGCCACGAAACGGGCGAGGACCATCTCGGGGTTCCGGGGGAACGCGACGGCCGTGGCGGTCAGCACGATCGGGTTGATCGCCGGGGCGGACAGCAGGAAGGCGAGCGCCGCCGCCGGAGTGACGCCACGGCGCACCAGGGCCCCGGCGACCGGGACGGAGGCGCACTCGCAGCCGGGCAGGACCGCCCCGGCCATGCCGGCCACCGGCACCGCGAGCGCCGGTCGTTTCGGCAGCGCGCGGGCGAAGAACGACGGGGGGACGAACACCGCGATGACGGCCGACAGCAGCACACCGAGCACGAGGAAGGGCAGGGCCTGGACCACCACCGCGACGAACACGGTCATCCAGCTCTGCATCACCGGCGCGGACAGCGCCCCGCGGATCGGCCCCTGCGAGGCGACGACCAGCAGCAGGAGCATGGTCAGCGCGAGCGGTGAGTTGAGGTTCCAGCCCTGCCGGCTCCGGCGGTCGTCCTCGCCCCGCCGCCGGACCGGCGGCGGGGCTTCCTTGGTGATGGTCACGCTCGAGGTACCTCCGGTCGGGGAAGGGCGCGGCTGCGGATGCCCCTCCGCCCTGAATACGCCGGTCAGGCCACAGCTTCTCACCGGGTGACGAGGGCATTGCCCGCGCCCGGGGGTTTCTTGACCTTCACCGGACCCGGGGTGCCCGTGCGCACCGTGCGTCACCGGAGCGGAGGGCCGGAACGCAGGGCACGTCGGCGGACCGGGGGTCGCCGGGCCGCACCGCGTGCCCCAGTCGTTGTCAGATCCCTTTACGCGGCTGTCATGGACCTGTAACTTCCGGGCCGCAAGCCCTTTCAGGAACTTGCCGGTTCTCCTTGCAGAGCAACTCCCCTTCCCCGCACCCGCATTGGAGCCGCCCCATGAATCGCAGACGTCAACGCCCGCCGCTGAGAGCGCTCATGGCGCTCCTGGCGGTGACCGGGATGTTCGGACTGACCCCACCGAACACGGGCGTCGTCCCCATGGAGAGCACGGCCGCCACCTCCACGACGGCGACCGTCTTCTACTACACGAAGACCAAGGACTGGTCCTCCACCTACCTCCACTACGCCCCGGACGGCGGCTCGTGGACCACCGTGCCCGGCGTCCGGATGGAGGCGGCCTGCACGGACTGGGTGAAGAAGACCGTCGACCTCGGCTCGGCCGCCGGGCTCCAGGCGACCTTCAACAACGGCAGCGGCACCTGGGACAACAACGGTGGCAACAACTACGCGCTGGGCACCGGCACCCTCACCGTCAAGGACGGGGTGATCGCCCACAGCGATCCGTGCGCCGACACCGGCACGGGCAGCGGCAACCAGGCCACCGTCTACTACGCGACCGCCACGTCCGGCTGGACCACGGCCAACATCCACTACGCGCCGACGGGCGGCTCCTGGACGACCGCCCCCGGGGTCGGCATGGAGACCGCCTGCACCGGCTGGTGGAAGAAGACCCTCGACATCGGTACGGCGACCTCGCTCAAGGCCGCCTTCAACAACGGCAACGGAGTCTGGGACAACAACAATAGCTCCGACTACGCGATCACGGTCGGCACGACGACCGTGAAGGACCGCACGGTCACCTCCGGCGCGGCCGACCCCTGCGCCGCCCAGACCCCCGACACCCAGGCGCCGACCGCGCCCGCCAAGGTCACGGCGACCGCCGCCAACACTTCGGTGGTGGTGAGCTGGGACCCGGCGACCGACGACACGGCCGTGACGAAGTACCAGCTCACGCGCACGGGCGGCACCAAGGGAACCGTCGTCACCGACGTCGGCTCGACGGTGTACTCCGACACGGGACTGGAGGAGAAGACGAGCTACACGTACACGGTGAAGGCCGTCGACGCGGCCGGGAACACCTCGCCGGCCTCCGCGGCGGCCACCGTCACGACCGGGGAGAAGGCTCCCGCGCCGGCCTCGGGCACCCCGCTCGGCACCGACCCGCGCAAGGATCCGATCTACTTCGTCCTCACCGCCCGCTTCTACGACGGTGACAGTGCCAACAACCGCGGCGGCAGCCAGGACGCCAAGTCCGGCAACGCGGCCAACAACGACCCCATGTTCCGCGGCGACTTCAAGGGTCTCGTCGACAAACTCGAATACATCAAGGCGCTCGGTTTCTCGGCCGTCTGGATCACCCCGGTCGTCCTCAACCGCTCGGACTACGACTACCACGGCTATCACGGCTACGATTTCTACAAGGTGGACCCCCGCCTGGAGTCGGCCGGTGCCTCGTACCAGGACCTGATCAACGCGGCCCACGCCAAGGGCATGAAGATCTACCAGGACGTGGTCTACAACCACAGCTCCCGCTGGGGCGCCAAGGGCCTGTTCACCCCGACCGTCTACGGCGTGCGCGACTCCCAGTGGAGCTGGTACTACGACGAGAGGAACGAGGGCTTCGAGTACGACGGCCTGACCGTCGAGTCCAAGTCGGGGAAGTCGTACTACAACGGCGACCTGTGGTCGACCGCCGAACCTTCCGGCAACACCTGCGTCAACTGGGGCAAGGCCACCGGAGGCAAGAGCGCCGAGGGCTACACCCTCTACAACTGCCAGTGGCCCAGCCCCACTTCGGGCATGTTCCCGAAGGCTTACTACCACCGGTGCTGGATCGGCAACTGGGAGGGCGAGGACTCCCGTTCGTGCTGGCTGCACGAGGACCTCGCCGACTTCAACACCGAGAACGCCACCGTCCAGAACTACTTGATCGGCGCGTACGACAAGTACATCGACATGGGCGTCGACGGATTCCGCGTCGACACGGCCGTCCACGTCCCGCGCGTCACCTGGAACCGCCGCTTCCTGCCCGCCATCTACGACCGGGTGACCCAGCGGTTCGGCACGGACGCGGCGAAGAACTTCTTCGTCTTCGGGGAGGTGGGCGCCTTCGTCAACGACAAGTGGAACCGCGGCTCCGTGAACCATTCGGCGCAGTTCTTCACCTGGAAGGAACGCAAGGAGTACAGCGCGGACGACGAGACGGCGGCGATCGAGCAGTACGACTACGAGGAACAGCTCGGCACCGGCAGCCAGCCGACCTCCACCAACGCCTTCCTGAACGGGAACAGCTACCACACCCCGGACCGCAGCCAGTTCTCCGGCATGAACATCATCGACATGCGCATGCACATGAACTTCGGCGACGCGCAGAACGCCTACAGCAACGGCAAGGACTCCGACGACTCCGTCAACGACGCCACGTACAACGTCGTCTACGTCGACAGCCACGACTACGGCCCGAACAAGTCGAGCACCCGCTACAGCGGCGGCACCGACGCCTGGGCCGAGAACATGGCGCTGATGTGGACCTTCCGCGGCATCCCCACGCTGTACTACGGATCGGAGATCGAGTTCCAGAAGGGCAAGCAGATCGACTGCGGGCCGACCTGCCCGCTGGCGACCACCGGGCGCGCCTACTACGGCGGCCACCTCGCAGGCAGCGTCACGGCCTCCGGCTTCGGCAAGGTCGGCTCCGCCGACGGAGAGGTCGCGACGACCCTGGCGCAGCCTCTCGTCAAGCACCTCCAGCGGCTGAACCAGATCCGCCGGGCGATCCCGGCCCTGCAGTCGGGGCAGTACTCGACGGACGGCGTCACCGGCTCGATGGCGTTCAAGCGCCGCTACACCAGTGGCTCGACGGACAGCTTCGCGCTCGTCACGGTCACCGGCGGCGCGACGTACACCGGCATCCCCAACGGCACCTACACGGACGCCGTGACCGGGGGCGTCAAGACGGTGTCCGACGGCACCCTGTCGGTGGCCGCACCCGGGACGGGCAACCTGCGGGTGTACGTGCTGAACGGACCCGGCAGGATCGGAACCGACGGTCCCTACCTCAAGTAGGCAGTGACCCGCACGATCCGAGCGGCGGACCCGCGCATCGGAGGACCCGCGACTCCCGTGGGCCCCGACCGGTCCGCGGGTGACGGGAGCGGCGATCACCGTGGTCACGCAGGGCGCCCCACGCCCGGGTGGGACACCGGACCGCCGCTCCCGGCCTCGGACCGGGGGCGACCGTCATGAATGGCGTGGCGCGGGTTGGGTACGCGACGGTCGATGCCCCCGGGACCGGGACCGGACCGGGTGGCCGCCCGCCCGCCACTACCCGGGGATCTGCCATGGACACGCCTATGAACAACCACCACCCCACCGCACCCGCGGCTACGCCCGCACAGGAGGCACTGGACACCCTCGTCACGAACACCGACGACACCGCGGCGCTGGACACGCTCGCCGGCAGCGATGTCCTGGTGCCCGTGCCGGAGGACGCCACCGACGCGGACGTCTCCGATCCCACGGCCGTCGCCCTGCCCGTCCTGGAGCAGTCGGGCGGCGAACAGATGGTTCCGGTCTTCACCTCCGAGCTGGAGATGGCCGAACTCCTCCCCTCCGTCTCCCGGTACCGTCTCGTGCCGCTCGGCGCACTCGCCTCCCAGTGGCCGTCGGACGATCTGGCGCTGACGATCGACGCCGCCTCACCGCACGGCCTGACCCTCACCTCCGAGGGCGTCCGCACCCTGCTGGCCCGGCCGCGGGGCTGAGGACGACACCGCCCAGAGACCGGGCGCCCGCCTCCGGACGCCGACTCCCTCGGCCGGCCGGGCCGAGGGACCGGCGCGTCCTTCCGTATGACGGGGCACGCAGGGCGGGGCACGCGGGACGGGCCTTGTACAGCGGGGCACGTACGACGGGACGCCACCGCGGGCCCGGTGGCGGCACCGGGGAGGGGTGTCCGGGGTGTGCCCCGCGTCGGTGCCTCCGTTCGCCCCGGAGTCCTGGTCCCGAGCCACGGTCCGGGTCCCGACCGATCGGGACCGGGAGCGCGGGATGTCCGGAATCGCCCCGCGCCCGGGTGTGGCAGTGCCGGTCCCGGAGGGGATGACCCCTTGAGAGCCGTCCTGCTGGGTACCGCCGCCGGTGGCGGCTTCCCTCGGTGGAACTGCGCCTGCCCCAGTGCTCGGCGGCACCCGCTACGCGGCCGACGAGGCGGCGACGCCGGTGCGCGGGTCCCGGGCGCGGGTGTCCGTGGAGCACCTTCCGGTCTCCGGGAGGGACGGCGGTCCGGCCGCGCTGACGCGGCACTCCGGGGTGCGCCTGGTCCCCACGCACCTCGACCACACGAACCCGCTCCTCGACCCGGCCCCGGACGCCCGCACGGCGGTGGCCGGCGCCGGTGCCGAAGTCCTGCCGGACGGCGCGGAGTCCGTGCTCTAACTGGGGTCGTCGCGCAGCGTGCGGGCGAGCGCGGACCGCTGCAGGGGGAGGACCTCGGAGTGCAGGTCACGCCCCTTCGCGGTGAGGGCGACCCACACTCCGCGGCGGTCCTCCTGGCAGACGGTGCGTTCCACGAGCCCGTCCTTCTCCAGACGGCCGATGAGCCGGGACAGCGCGCTCTGGCTCAGATGGACCCGGCCCGCGATGTTCTGGACCCGGCAGTGCTCACCGGGTTCCGTGACGGTCCCCGAGGCGAGGATGTCCAGGACCTCGAAGTCACTGGCTCCCAGGCCGTGCGGATGCAGCACGCGGTCGATCTCGCACATCGTGCGCGCGTGCACCGAGAGGATCTCCCGCCACTGGTCCTCCAGCCGGGCACCGGGCGTTTTCGTTGCCATAACCGAACGGTAACAGAGATCCGGCCACTAGTTGAGTGTGCAATTAATGCACCCACATCCACTCCGGCCGCCCTCCGCGTCGACAGGGCTCAGGCCTGGGACGAGGCCGGATCCTGGATGAGTCCGACGAGGTTGCCGTCCGCGTCCTTGACCGACGCGATCAACCGGCCGTTGCCCACGTCCTGGATCTCCTGGAGCGTCTCGGCGCCGGCGCCGAGCAGGGCCGCCAGCCGCTCCTCGATGTCGTCGACGTGCCAGAACGGGACCGGGCCGGTCAGGCCCTTGGAGTGGCCGTTCGGGTCCAGGCCGACATCCTGGCCCGCGTCCTTGAAGCCGACGTAGTACGGCTCGTCCACGTACGGCTCCACGCCCAGCAGCGCGCTGAACAGGGCCTTCGTCTGTGCGAGGTCCTTGACGGGGTAGATGACGGTCTTGAGCCCGGCGGTCATGGCGACTCCTCGGTGATGCGTGGTGGCCGTGTCGGCCGACTGTCGTGCCGCCGGCGTTCCGACGGTGCTCCCACGCTAAGCCGGGGCCGGTGCGGACGGCTTCTCGAATCCTGACCGGTGCGCTCCGCCCGGAGCAGTCCTGCTCCCCCCGAGGCGTCCGGCCCCCGGGGTTCCGCGGGTGGGCGAGGACGTTCCGGAGCGCGCCCGGAGGCTGCCGGCACACGCCTCAGGTGGACTCGCGGCGCACCAGTTCCGTCGGCAGGATCACCGCCGCCGGATCCTCGCCGCCGATCTGGGCGAGAAGCACCCGGACCATCTCGGAACTGATGCGGTCCCACGGCTGGCGGATCGTGGTGAGGGCCGGGGTGGCGGCCGTCGCGGCGGGGGAGTCGTCGAAGCCGCCGACGGAGACGTCCTCGGGGACCCGGCGGCCCGCCTTGCGCAGCGCGGCCAGCACTCCCTGGGCCATCAGGTCGGAGGCGACGAACACGGCGTCCATGTCCGGGGCCCGGTCGAGGAGCAGGGCCGCGCCCTCCTCACCACTGGCGCGGCTGTAGTCGCCCGAGGCGATCAGACGCTCGTCCGCCTCGACGCCCGCCTCTGCGAGCACCTCCCGGTAGCCCGCGAGGCGTTCGACACCGCCCGGGGTGTCCAGCGGTCCGGTGACCATGCCGATCCGGCGCCGCCCGAGGGAGAGCAGGTGCGTGACCATGTCCCGGGCGCCGTCCCGGTCGTCGGCGGCCACGTAACTCACCTTGGACCCGAGGCCGATGGGTTTGCCGCAGGCGACGAGCGGCACCCCCGCCTCGCGCAGTTCCTCGGCGACCGGGTCGCCGGAGTGGCTGGAGACCAGCAGCACCCCGTCGACATGGCCGGCCGTGATGTAGCGCGTGATGCGCCGCCGTTCGTCCTGGGTGCCGGCGAGCATCAGCAGGAGGGGGACGTCGTGCGCGGCGAGGGCCTGGGTGCAGCCGCGCAGCAGGACGTTGAAGTTCGGGTCCTCGAAGAACCGCTCCTGCGGCTCGGTCAGCAGGAAGCCGACCGAGTCGGACCGTCCGGTGATCAGCGAACGGGCGTGCCGGTTCACGACGTAGCCCGTCCTGCGGATGGCGGCGTTGACCGCCTCCTGCGCCGTGGGGCTCACATAGTGCCCGCCGTTGAGCACGCGTGACACGGTGCCGCGTGACACACCGGCCTCGCGGGCCACGTCGTGGATCGTCGGCGGCCTGCGTCGGCCCCCCGTGTTGCTCATGGTCATGACTTTACGGCTCCGGACAGCAGGTCGAGGCTCCAGAAGCGCTGGATGACCAGGAACAGCGCGACCAGCGGGACGATCGCGAGCAGGGCGCCGGTGATGACCAGGGTGTACAGGGCCGGGGTGTTGGAGCCCTGTTCGAGGAGGGTGAACAGGCCGAGCGTGATCGGGAACCTCTCGTCGTCGCTGAGCATGATGTAGGGGAGCAGGAAGTTGTTCCACACGGCGACGAACTGGAACAGGAACACCGTCACCAGCCCGGGCACCATCATGGGCAGGGCGACCCGGGTGAAGATCCGCCACTCACCTGCGCCGTCCATCCGCCCGGCCTCGACCACGTCACCGGGGACGGCGGCGGCCGCGTAGATCCGGGCGAGGTACACGCCGTACGGGGAGAGTACGAGGGGCAGGAGCACGGACGCGTACGAATCCGTCAGGTCCACCTCGGCGAGGAGCAGGTACTGCGGGATCGCGAGGATCACCGGCGGCATCAGCACGCCCGCCAGGAGGACGCTGAAGATGGTCTCGCGGCCCCGGAAACGGTAGATCGCCAGGGCGTAGCCGCTGACGGCCGAGACGGCCGTCGACAGCAGGGCGCCGAGACCCGCGTAGAGGGCGGAGTTGCCCATCCACTTCCAGTAGATGCCGTCGCGGTAGGCGTTGAGGTCCTTGACGTTCTGGGTGAACCCGGTGCCCGGCAGGAAGGTGAACGTGGAGAACAGCTCGCGGCCCGACTTGGTGGCAGCGATCACCACCCAGGCGACGGGCAGCAGACAGTAGAGGGCGCCGAGCAGCAGCGTGAGGGTCGGGACCAGGGCGATCCGGCCGAGCCGGGGCGGTCCCTGGGCGGTGCCGGGGGTCGTGCCCGCGGCCGGCGCGGCCTTGCGGACGGCAAGAGAACTCATCGTGCTTCCTCCTGCTTGGTACGGGAGTTCGCGGCGCGCAGGAATCCGAAGGACAGGACCAGCGTGACCGCGGCGATGATCACGGCCTCGGCGGCGGCCGCGTAGATGTCACCGGTGTTGAACGCGTCCCGGTAGACCTTCATCAGCGGACTCCAGGTCGTGGAGACGGAGTTGGTGAGGGGTTTGAGGGTGGTCGGCTCGCTGAACACCTGGAGCGTGGCGATGATCGAGAAGAAGAAGGTGAGCACCAGGGAGGGCGCCACCATCGGGATCTTGATCCGCAGGGCGGTCTGCAGCGGGGTGGCGCCGTCCAGCTTCGCCGCCTCGCGCACCTCGGCCGGGATCGCCTGGAGCGAGGTGTAGATGACGATCATGTTGAAGCCGGTGCCGCCCCAGACCGCGATGTTCGACAGCGCGAGGTACAGCGGCCCACCGTCCAGCAGATTCGGCTGCGGCATGCCGAGCTTGTCGAGGACGAAGTAGAACGGACTGACGTCGGGGAGGTACAGGAAGCCCCACAGCAGGGCGGCCACGACGCCCGGGATGGCGTACGGCAGGAAGATCGCGAGCCGGGTGAAGGGCGCGAGCCGCACCTTCTCCGCGTCGAGCATCAGCGCGAAGAGCAGCGCGAGGCCGAGCATCACCGGCACCACGATGGCGCCGTAGCCGGCCACGCGCAGCGCGCCGGCGGTCAGTTCGCTGTCGGTCAGCGCGTCGGTGTAGTTCGTGATGCCCGCCCAGACCTCCTTGCGGGCTCCGGCGCCCAGACCGAGGCCCTTGACCTGGACCTTGTGCAGGCTCAGCCAGATCGCGTAGCCGATCGGCAGCGCGAAGAAGAGGACGAAGAGGATCGTCGCGGGGAGGAGGAAACCGTACGGGGCCCCCTTGACCCCGTACGGCTTCCGGCGTGCCTTGGTCACTGAGCGACTCCGAAGCCCTGCTTCTTCAGGTCGGCGACGGTGGCGCCCTGCATGGTCTTCAGGGCGGCGCCGAAGTCCGACTTGTTCTTGGCGGCGGCGCCGAACGCGTCGTTGAAGGACGTGTAGGCGACGTTCACGTTCGGGCCCCACGCGGACGGGGCGGTCGTCTTGGCGATCTCCGAGGCCTTGGTGTAGAAGTCCGGCTGGTTGGAGAAGAAGGCCGGCGGCTGGGCGAACGCGTCACCGGTCTGCGCGCTGGTCGACGCCGGGTAGATGCCGCTCTCCTTCGCCAGCGCGGCCACCGCCCGCGGGTCGGTGTTCAGCCAGGCGGCGAACTTCGCGGCGGCCGCCTTGTGCGGGGAGTCCGTGGTGACGGCGGTCGAGGAACCGCCCCAGCTGCCGGTGACGTTCTCGCCGGCCGACCACTGCGGCAGCGGGGCCATCGCCCACTTGCCCTTGGTCTGCGGGGCCGCCGTGGTCAGGGTGCCGGGCGCCCACACCGCGCTGACCCAGGCGATCTGCTTGCCGGTGTTCAGCGCCTTGTTCCAGGCGGGCTGGTACATCGGCTGGTTGTCGATCGCGCCCTCCTTGACGAGCCCGCCCCAGAAGTCGGCGACCTTCTGGGTGGCCGCGTCGTCGATGCCGACCTTCCACTTGTCGCCGGAGGCGGTCCACCACTTGGCGCCCGCCTGCTGGGCAAGGCCCGCGAACAGGCCGGAGTCGTTGGCCGAGAAGGTGGTCAGCGCCTTGTCCGGCGCCTTCTTCTTCAGCGCGCGGGCCGTCTCGGCGAACTGCTCCCAGGTCGTGGGGACGGTCAGGCCGTACTTCTTGAAGAGGTCGGCGCGGTAGTAGAACATCATCGGGCCGATGTCCTGGGGGATCGCGTAGACCGCGTCCGTACCCAGCGTCGTCTGCTGCCAGACGCCGTCGGCGAACTTGGTCCTCGCCTCCTTCGACTCGGCGGCTATGTCCGCGAGGGCGTCGTTGCTGACCATCGTCGGCAGCGCCTGGTACTCGACCTGGACCAGGTCGGGCGCCTTCTTCGCCTTGTGCGCGGTGAGGATCTTGGTGACCAGCGTGTCGCCGGACGCCTGCTTCTTCACCGTGACGCTGATCTGCTGCTTCTTTCCCGGCCCCTCGTTCCAGAGGTCGACGACCTTGTCCATGCCCGGCGCCCAGGTCCAGAACGTCAGCGACGCGGGTCCGGACTGGGATTCGCTCTTGTCGTCGTCCGACGAGCCGCAGGCGGCGAGCGAGGTGGCGCCGAGGACGACGGCGATGGTGCTGGCCACGAGGCGGCTGTGCTTCGTGATGGGCATGGAACGTTCTCCCCTGACCTGGGCCTCCGCCTGTTGCGGAGGGCTGCCCTGTTCTTGCGCGACTCGCCTCCGGGGCTGCGCCGGTGGGTACCGGGAACATGACCGGGCACCCGGCCCCGCGGGCCTGGCAACGGCCCCCTCCCGGCACCGCCGCGCCCCTTCGGCGGACTCGCGGTGCTTCTGTGAGCGTTCACAGTAGAGAAACATCCCGGACACTTGTCAATGGTTGTTGCTGTGCGGTTATGTTGGGCTCACGCCGCTGGCGTTGTGTGTGCACGTTCCCAAATGATCGATTACATGGGAGAGATACATGCCGGAGACCAACCCCCAGGGCCTCACCGGGCTCGCCTTCGGTGGGGACTACAACCCCGAGCAGTGGCCGGAAAGCGTCTGGCCCGAGGACGTCCGGCTGATGCGCGAGGCCGGAGTCACGATGGTGAGCGTCGGGATCTTCTCCTGGGCGCTGCTCGAACCGGTCGCGGGCACCTACGAGTTCGGCTGGCTCGACCGCCTGCTCGACCTGCTCCACGAGAACGGCATACGCGCCGACCTGGGCACCCCCACCGTGGCGCCGCCCGCCTGGTTCTACCGCGAACACCCCGAAGCGCTCCCCGTGGCCGCCGACGGCACCCGCTACGCCTTCGGTTCACGCGGCGCCATCTGCCACAGCAACGCCGCCTACCGCGCTGCCGCCGCCGCCATCACGACGCGCCTCGCGACCCGGTACGCCGACCACCCCGCGCTCGCCCTGTGGCACGTCCACAACGAGTACGGCGTCCCCGTCTCGGCCTGCTACTGCGACTCCTGCGCCACGCACTTCCGCCGATGGCTGACCGCCGCCTACGGCACGATCGACGAGCTCAACGAGGCCTGGGGGACCGCCTTCTGGGGCCAGCGCTACGCGGACTTCGACCAGGTCGACCCGCCGCGCCTGACCCCGACCGTCGGCAACCCGGCCCAGGCACTGGACTACAAGCGGTTCGCCGACGCGACCATGCGCGAGAACTTCGTGGCCGAACGGGACATCCTGCACCGCCTCGCGCCGGGCGTCCCGGTCACCACCAACTTCATGACGGCCCTCAGCCAGTGCGACTCGGTCGACTACTGGGCCTGGGGCCGCGAGGTCGACCTCGTCACCAACGACCACTATCTGATGACCGACGGCCGCCGTACCCACGTGAACCTCGCGATGGCCGCCGACCTCACCCGCTCGGTCGCGGGCGGCGCGCCCTGGCTGCTCCTCGAACACTCCACCTCGGGCGTCAACTGGCAGCCCCGCAATCCCGCCAAGGCGCCCGGACAGATGGCGCGCAACTCCCTCTCCCACGTGGCGCGCGGCTCCGAGGGGGCCCTGTTCTTCCAGTGGCGGCAGTCCCGGCGCGGCGCCGAGAAGTTCCACTCCTCGATGCTCCCGCACGCCGGCACCGACTCCCGGGTGTGGCGCGAGGTCGTCGAACTCGGCGCGTCCATCGACTCGTTGGCCTCCGTCAAGGGCACCCGAACGGTCGCCGACGTGGCCGTGCTGTGGGACTGGCAGTCCTGGTGGGCGCAGAGTCTCCAGTGGCGTCCGAGCGAGGACCACGACGCCCGCGAGCGCGCCGACGCCTTCTACGAAGCCCTCTACGACCGCCACCTCACGGTCGACTTCGCCCACCCGGAAGCCGACTTGTCGGCCTATCCCCTTGTCGTCGTACCCGCCCTCTACCTGATGACCGAGGCCGCGGGGAACAACCTCAGGGAGTACGTCGACAACGGCGGCACCCTGCTGGTCTCCTACTTCTCCGGCATCGTCGACGAGCACGACGCCGTGCCCGAGGGCCCCCATCCCGGCGCCCTGCGGGACGTACTCGGCCTGACCGTCGAGGAATTCTCCCCGCTGCTCCGCGGCGAGCTGGTCCGGATCACCGGGCCCGACGGCTCCGAACTCACCGGGGACGTCTGGACCGAGTTCGTGGTGCCGCGCGGTGCCGAGACCGTCTGGACCTACGCCGACGGGCTCGCAGCCGGTCACCCGGCGGTCACCCGGCACGCTCTCGGCGCCGGTTCGGCCTGGTACGTGTCGACGCGCCTGGGACCCGAGGGCCTGGACGCCCTGGTCGGCCACGCGGCCGACGACGCCCGCATCGCGCCGCGCGCCGATCTTCCCCGCGATGTCGAAGTGGTGCGCCGCACCGGCGAGTCGGGCACCTACGTCTTCGTCGTCAACCACACCGCGTCGGACGCCAAGGTGCCGCTGGACGCGCACGGGACCGAGCTCCTGACGGGCGAGCGCGCCGCCGGCCGGCTCGCGGTTCCGGGGGGCGCGGTGCGTGTCGTGCGACTCGACGACTGACAGGCCGTGGGCCCGTACGGGGGGCGACCGTGCGGGTCGGCTGTCCGGCTGTCCTGCGCCCGGTGCGAGGGCTCGACCTGGCTGGTCCGGATGGGCCGGGCGCCGGACCAGGGGGCCTTGGCCTGTCTCCCCGGTCGACCGGGCTCTGGAGCAGGGGTTCTGCTTCCGTACCGCGGGTGAGCCGGGGGCTCGGGGAGGGGGCGGAGGGGGATGAGCGCGGCCCAGGCCGACCGGGTGTCCGGGACGCGTGTCCGTCCCGGAGCGGGGCAGGTCGACCGGCCTCCGCCGCGCGGGAGTTGCCGGACCCGGTCCAACCGGTCGCCAGGCCAGGGGGTTTGACCGGTCCCTGCTCGACGGCGGATCAGGCCAAGGGGTTTGACCGGCCCCTGCTCGACGGCGGACCGGATGACCTCCCCGCCGACCGCACCACCCGCCGCCCGGTTCCACCGAACCGGACGGCGGCAGCGAGAGCCGCGGGGGCCGTGACCCGGCAGCGCGGTCCAGGAACACCTTCTCCACCCGCGCGTCGGCGGTGGTCGTCCGAACAGGACGGGCACCGCACGCCCACCGTCCGGGCCGCGGTTCGGCAGCCGCACCCCGCGGTGCGGTCGTCCGAACCCGGGCGGAGCGCCGTTCGACCTTCGTCCGGGGCCGTGACCCCGGCGGAGCGCCGCACGACCACCCGCCGGGGCCGCGACCCCGGCGACCGCGTCCGAGCGATCCGGGGCGACCACCCGGCGATCTCCACCCGGCAGGGCCGCACGGTTCGCCGGGTGCTCTGAACTGCCGTCCGGGTCAAGGGACTCGGCGGCTCCCCGAACTCCCCTCCGCCCGTGCGAGCCATGAAGCCGCGGGCGGAGGGGGTCGCCCCCGGTTCCACCGGGGGCACCTCTCCCCACCACGTCGAAGGGACGACGGACGATGAAGTTCCATCCCAGACGCACACTGAGGGCCCTGCTGCTGCCGCTGGCGGCCGGGCTCGCCCTCACCGCCCTCCCCGCGCAGACCGCGCAGGCGGCGAGCACCCTGACCAACGCCGGGTTCGAGGCCGACGGGGCCGGCGCCGCCGTGCCCAGCGGCTGGTCGGAATCCGGCAGCACCGGCGCCTCGTACGTCGAGGCCGGTGGCCACGGCGGGAGCTACCGCCTCAGCCACTACTCCGCCTCGGCCTACAAGGTGGAGACGTACCAGTACCTCTCCGGGCTGACCAACGGCAACTACAAGCTGACCGCGTGGGTGCGCTCGGGCGGCGGCCAGAACTCCGCCCACCTCGCCCTGAAGAACTGCGGCGGCACCGAGCAGCGCACCGATCTGCCCGTCTCCACCAGCGGATGGATCCACCTGGTCGTGCCCGTCGCCGTCACGAGCGGTCAGTGCACGATCAGTGTCTACTCCGACGCCAAGGCCGGGAACTGGATCAACGTCGACGACCTCACGTTCACGTCCGGGACCACCGGATTGACCGTCAAGGGATCGGACATCTCCTCCCTCGCCAAGAGCGAGGCCTACGGCGGGGTCTACAAGACCGCTTCCGGTACCACCGGTGACGCCCTCGCCATCCTCAAGTCCTCCGGGATGAACTACGCGCGCCTCAAGGTCTGGGTGAATCCGGCCGACGGCTACAACAACAAGGCCCGCGTCCTCGCCATGGCCAAGCGCGTCAAGGCGCAGGGCATGAAACTCCTGGTCGACTTCCACTACTCGGACACCTGGGCCGACCCCGGCAAGCAGACCAAGCCGGCCGCGTGGTCCGGGCATTCCTACAGCCAGTTGAAGACCGACGTCTACAACCACACGTACGACGTGCTCAACGCCCTGAAGGCCCAGGGCACCACGGCCGACATGGCGCAGATCGGCAACGAGATCAACGGCGGCATGCTCTGGTCCGAGGGTTCCACGGACAACTTCGCGCAGCTCGCGGGTCTGCTCAACTCCGGCTACGACGCGGCCAAGGCGGTCAGCTCCTCCACCGTCGTGGCCCTGCACCTCGCCCAGGGCGGAGACCTCACCGGAACCCGCTGGTGGTTCGACACCGCCGTCTCCAACGGCGTGAGGTTCGACGCCATCGGCCTGTCGTACTACGGCTACTGGCACGGCTCGCTCTACGACTTCCAGACCACGCTGGACGACGCGGCCACCCGCTACGGCAAGCCGGTCTTCCTCGCCGAGACGGCCTACCCCTTCCGTCTCGACAGCGACGACGCGCTCGTCAACCAGATCGACACGACCGCCGAACTGGTCACCGGCTACGCCGCCACCACCGCCGGGCAGTCCAACTGGCTGCGGGACGTGATGAACATCGTGGAGGCCGTGCCCAACGGCCGCGGTCTCGGCGTCTTCTACTGGGAGGCCACCTGGACGGCGGTCACCGGCAACGGCTGGGACCCGGCGGACTCCACCTCCGGCAACGGATGGGAGAACCAGGCCCTGTTCGGCTTCGACGACAAGGCGCTTCCGGCCATGTCGTCGTTCGGTCACCGCTGAGCGCGACAGGGCCCGGCCGCCGGTGCGGCCGGGCCCTGTCCGCTTTCGGAGCCGTTCGGCTCCGGCCAGGGTGGTCGAAGGCTGTGCGTGCCGCCCCGGGCTGCGGGACAGTAGCGGGAGACCGCCACGACGGAGGGGGACGCGATGATCAAGGGGCCCGTCAACGGGCAACGGCTGGACATCTTGGAGTGGTTGCGGGACCCCGCGGCGCATTTCCCGCCGAGGCACCGAGGCGACCTCGTCGAGGACGGCGTCAGCCCCGAGGCCCTGGCCGTCAAACTCGGTGTGAGCCGGGCCGTGGCGCGCACCCACCTCGACCTTCTCACCGGGGTCGGTCTGCTGCGGGCCAGGAAGGTCGGGCGACGGACCTACTACCGTCGTGACGAGTTCCGCATCGCGGAGGTCAGTCGCTACTTCGAGAAGGGCTGGTAGATACGTGGTGTCCGGCAGGCGAGTGGGACGTCCGTCCACCACGGCGGCGGCACCGGCGGCCCTCGTGCCCCGGCACGTGGTGCCGCTCGGCGGTCGGGGCCCCGAGGACGTGGTGGCCGACAGCCGCGGCAGGGTGCTGACCGGACTGGAGGACGGCCGCATCGTACGGGTCGAGGGCCTGAGTGACCCCGCCCGCGCCGAGGTCCGCGTCGTCGCCGAGACGGGCGGCCGGCCGCTGGGCCTCGAACCGCTGCCGGACGACGCCCTGTTGGTGTGCGACGCCGAACGCGGACTGCTGCGGATCGGGCTCGACGACGGTGTCGTACGGGTCCTCGCCGACCGGGTCGCCGGTGAGCCCCTGCGTTTCTGCAGCAACGTGGTCGCCCTTTCGGACGGCACGGTGTATTTCACCGTGTCCAGCCGGAGTCACCCCCTGGCGCAGTGGATCGGAGACCTGGTCGAGCACACCGGCACCGGCCGCCTGCTGCGCCTCGCGCCGGGCGAGACGGAACCCGAAGTGCTGCTGGAGGGACTGCAGTTCGCCAACGGCCTGGTCCCCTCGGCCGACGAGTCCTTCCTCGTCGTCGCGGAGACCGGGGCGTTCCGCCTCACCCGTTACTGGCTCACCGGGCCACGGGCGGGACAGGCGGAGACCTTCCTCGACGACCTCCCGGGCCAGCCGGACAACCTCTGGCGCGCCCCGGGCGGACCGATCCGGGTGGCCCTGGCCGGACCTCGCGTCGCCGCCCTGGAACTCCTGCACCGCCGTGGCCCGACCGTCCGCCGTGCCGCGGCCCGGATCGCCGTGCGCGCCCCCTTCCGCCCGCCGGGCACGGTGGGCGCCCTCGCGGTCGACGACGAGGGCCGGGTCCTGCACCACCTGGAAGGCCGCCGTGCGCGGTTCCGCATGGTCACCAGCGTCTGTGAGGCCGAGGGCCGGCTGATCCTGGGCAGCATCTGGGAGCGGGGCCTCGCGGTCTGCGATCTGCCCGGCGAGCCCCACTGAGCGTCGCGCCAGGGCCTGTGGCCGCCCTTCCCGTCGCCGCCCGGTAGGCGGTCCCGCGGTGTCATGCGCGTGCTCCCGGCGTGCCCGGATGTACCCGGCTCCGGTCCCGGTGCCGATCTGCTCGGTCCGGCCCCGGTGCGGTGAGCGTGCGCGCGAGGCGTCGCGGGGCGGTGGTGGGGTGGGGGAGGGGGAAGGAAGGAACGCCGCGACACGGCCTGGGCCCGCCGCCGTACCGCCCGCGCGTGCGGGGCCGACAGCCCCGGCGTTACGCTGTTCACCGGCCGCGATCTTGGGTCGTGGCGCGGCGGTGGGGCCCGCCGTATCCGAACCGCGGCGCGGACGCCGCCCACGGTCCCTGCTTGTGAGGCGGTGCGCCCGCACGGCCCGGCGAGTAGGAGCCCAGGTACATGACAGTCCCGCATCCCGAGAGCGTCGACGCCTCCGGAACTCCCGTGCGCCCGCCCGCGCGCGGCGCGTCCCCCTGGCACGGTCAGGGCCCGGTCGTCGCGATGGTCTCCCTCGGCGGCGCCCTCGGCGCCACGGCCCGCTACGGAGCGGGGCGGGTCTGGCCCACGGAGGCGGGCGCCTTCCCCTGGACCACGTTCGCGATCAACGGCGTGGGCTGTGCCGTGATCGGTGTCTTCATGGTCCTGATCACCGACGCGTGGGCGGCGCACCGGCTGGTGCGTCCGTTCTTCGGCACCGGGGTCCTCGGCGGGTTCACCACCTTCTCGACCTACGCCGTCGACGTACGGACCCTCGTCGGCGCGGGCCACCCGGCCACGGCCCTCGGCTACCTCGTCGCGACCCCGTGCACGGCACTCGCGGCGGTGTGGCTCGGGGCGGGCGCGACCCGTCGAGCCCTGGCGCGGAGGCGGCGATGACGAGACTGACGGGCGGCGCCCTGCGGGTGACGGTCTTCATCGGCGAGAACGACACCTGGCACCGCAAACCGCTCTACGCGGAGATCGTGCACCGCGCGCACGCGGCGGGCCTCGCGGGCGCCAGCGTCTTCAGGGGCATCGAGGGTTTCGGTGCCTCCTCCCTCATCCACACCTCGCGGCTGCTCTCCCTGAGCGAGGACCTCCCGGTGGCCGTGATCATCGTGGACACCGAGGAGCGCGTACGGGCCTTCCTGCCGCGGCTCGACGAGCTCGTCACCGAGGGGCTGGTGATCCTCGACCACTGCGAGGTCGTCCGCTACGCGGGGCGGGGCGGAGTCTTCGAGGGCACCTCCGGCGCCGACGGTCGAGACGCGCCGGGAAAGGCCGAAGGGCGAGAGGCGTCCGGGAAGGCCGACGGTCGAGAAGAGCCCGGGAAGAGTGAGAAGTCGTTGTGAATTGGCTGCTGGTGATCGTCGGTGCCGCGGTCGGGGCGCCCCTGCGCTACCTGACCGACCGCGTGGTGCAGCTCCGGCACGACACGGTCTTCCCCCTGGGCACCCTCGTGGTCAATGTGACGGGGTGCCTGGTCCTCGGTCTGCTGACCGGCGCGGCATCGGCCGGTGACGCCTCCGGGCAGCTGCGGCTGCTGCTCGGGACCGGTCTGTGCGGGGCGTTGACCACGTACTCGACGTTCTCCTACGAGACCCTGCGGCTGACCGAGACCGGTGCTGGGCTCTACGCTGCCGCCAACGTGATCGTGAGCGTGACGGCGGGCCTGGGCGCGGCGTTCGCGGGGGTCTCGATCGCGCAAGCTTTGTGGACGTAGGTGCCGGGCGGTGCCACACGTGGGTGACACTGTCTCCTGCACCGTCTACAGCACTGTCGACCAACTTCCTCAGAACTGGATCCCATGAGCGTCATCAGCGTCGGTCAGGCCGTCGTCCTCGGAGCCGTCGAGGGGGTGACCGAATTCCTCCCCGTCTCGTCGACGGGCCACCTCAAGATCACCGAGGGGCTGATGGGCATCCCCGTCGACGACAACGCCGTCGTCGGCTTCTCCGCGGTCATCCAGGTCGGCGCGATCGCCGCCGTTCTCGTGTACTTCTTCAAGGACATCGTGCGCATCGTCACCGCCTGGGGGCGTGGGCTGCGCGACAAGAACGAGCGGCACAGCCACGACTACAAGTTCGGCTGGTGGGTCATCTACGCGACGATCCCGATCGTCGTCGTGGGTCTCGCGGCCAAGCCGCTCATCGAGGGTCCGCTCGCCTCCCTGTGGGTGGTCGCGGGTTCGCTGATCGCCGGCAGCGGCGTGATGTGGGCGGCCGACCAGATGGGCCGCCACAAGCGCGGTGAGGACGACACCTCGTTCAAGGACGCGATGCTGGTCGGCAGCTCCCAGATCCTCGCCCTGCTCTTCCCGGGCTTCTCGCGCTCCGGCGCCACGATGTCGACGGGACTCATCCTCGACCTGGACCGCGTCGCCGCCACCCGGCTCTCCTTCTTCCTCGGTATCCCGGCCCTGACCGGCGCCGGCCTGTACGAGCTGAAGGACGCCCTCGGCACGGGTGTGGGTGCCGCACCGCTGATCGCCGGCACCCTCGTGTCGTTCGTGGTCGCGTACGGCTCGATCGCCTGGCTGCTGAAGTTCGTCGCCAAGCACTCCTTCAACGCCTTCGTGATCTACCGGATCGTGATCGGCGTGCTGCTCTTCGGGCTGCTGGGCTCGGGAGTCCTCGACAGCTGAGACCCGCCCGGTGGCCGGCGTGAGCCGGCCCGGGGACGTGAACGAACCGCTCCCAGGGGCGCGAAGCCGGTTCCCGGCCTTCGCGCCCCTCGGTGCTTCCCGGGGCTCCGCTTGACATCCCCCCGGGGCACCCGGAGGATCGCATCCGTGAACCTGTCAGACAGCCAGACAGGTGGGACGGTACCGCGGCGGGTCAGCGCCATGGAAGCGGTGCTCACCCACCTCCGCGACGCCATCGAGCGCGGCGACCACGCCGTCGGCGACAGACTCCCCTCCGAGGCGGAGCTCTGCCGCCGGCTCGAGGTCAGCCGCCCCGTGCTGCGCGAGGCGCTGCGGGCCCTCCAGGTGATGGGCCTGACCGTGTCCCGCACCGGCAAGGGCACCTTCGTGGTCGCCGACGCGGTCCAGGACCCCACCTTCGGCGACTACGCCGCCGCGGACCTGCTCGAAGTCAGGCGCCACGTCGAGATCCCCGTCGCCGGCTACGCGGCGCTGCGCCGCACCCCGGAGAACCTCGACCACCTCGTCCACCTGCTCGACCGGATGGAACGGGAGACCGACACCACGGCCTGGGTGGCCATGGACACGGTCTTCCACATCGCCGTCGCCGAGGCCTCCCAGAACCCCGTCTTCCGCCGCGTCATCGAGGAGATCCGGGACGCGCTGGCCCGGCAGTCGGCCTTCCTGAACGAACTCGGCGGCCGTCGCGGGCAGTCGAACCGCGAACACCGGGCCATCGTCGAAGCGCTGGCCGCCGGCGGTGAACAGGACGCGGTCCGGGCCATGACCCATCACCTCGACCGCGTGGAAACCGCCCTCACCTCCATCGTGCGCCCCGAGCGCACGGACACCCTCATGAAAGGCGGACCCGAGGCGTGAGCGCGTACTCCCCGCGACAGGACATTCCGCGGGCGTCCCGGACGCCCGCGCCGCTCGGCGCCCGCCGGACCACCGGGCCGCGCCGCGCGCCGCTCGCAGCCGGGCCGCTCGTCGCGGTGCCGACCGCGAGCCGGTACGGGACGTGCCGTCCGGACGCGTCCATACAGGCGGGGGCAGCCGCGTGAACCCGGTCCTGACGTACGTCGGTCCGCTCGCCGTCGAGGCCCCCGTGATCCGCGAACCGCTGCACGCGCCCGTCGCCCACCTCGTACGCGGCGGTGTGATCGAGGGCATCCACTACGGGTCGGTCGTCGTCCTGGCGGCCGACGGATCCGTGGAGCTCCAGATCGGCGACATCGAGGCCGCCTTCTACCCGCGCTCGGCGCTCAAGCCCCTGCAGGCCGTCGCGATGCTGCGCGCCGGACTCCCGCTGGACGGCGAACTGCTCGCGCTCGCCGCGGCCAGCCACTCGGGCGAGGAGCGGCACCTCGCGGGCACCCGGCGCATCCTTGAGGTCGCGGGGCTCCCCGAGGAGCGGCTGCGCAACATCCCCGACCTGCCCTTCGACCCGGTCGTCCGGGAGACCTGGGTGCGCGACGGCCGACCGCCCTCCCGCCTCGCCCAGAACTGCTCGGGCAAGCACGCGGCCATGCTGTACACCGCCCGCCTCAACGGCTGGTCGCTCGACGACTACCTCGACCCGGCCCACCCGCTCCAGCGGGCCGTCGCCGCGACCGTCGAGGAACTCACCGGACAGGCCGTCGCCCAGGTCACCGTCGACGGCTGCGGCGCACCGCTCTTCTCCGTCTCGCTGCACGGCCTGGCCCGCGCCCTCGCGTGGATCGCGACCGCCGCGCCGGGCACCCCCGAGGCCCGGGTGGCCGACGCGATGCGCGAGCACGCCGAGATGGCCTCCGGGTCCGGACGCGACGTCTCCGCGCTGATGCGGGCCGTCCCCGGACTGCTCGCCAAGGACGGCTTCGAGGGCGTGCAGGTCGCGGCGCTGCCGGACGGCCGTGCCGTCGCCGTGAAGATCGCCGACGGCGCCGACCGGGCACGTGTCCCGGTGGCCGCCGCCGCCCTCGCGCGGGCCGGCGTCGACCCCGCCGCCCTCGCAGAGTTCGCGGGCGCGCCGCTCCTCGGGGGCGGCGCGGTGGTCGGCCATGTCCGCCCCACCCGCTCCCTCGACCCGCTCGCCCGGCCCCGCGCGGCCTGACCACCTCGGCCGCCGGCCCATCCGTCTACCGGCGTCGCGACGCACGACGGGGGCCGCCGACCGGCGTCGGGGCGGCTGCCGTGGTGCGGTGACGGGTGAACCCGTGCTCCGGCGGGCCGCGGCAGCGAGCGGGCCGGAGGCGCGACGTGCTGCGCGGCGTGGTGGCCCGCCGACCGGCGCACTCGGGGTCCGACGGGCGGCGGTGACCCGCCCAGTGGTGACGAGTCCGGCGGTGACCTGTCCGCCGGTGACCCGGTCGAGCTCGCCGGTCGGGCGGCCGTGGAGCCGGCCGACCCACGGCCGGTCGTGGAATGGCTTAACCGGTGCTGGAGGGGCCCCTGTTGGGGTTCGAGCCGTTCGGCGGAGCGCGGGGGCCGAGCCGGAGCGGGCGAGTTCGTGGGGACCGTCCCGAACCGATGAGCGGCGTGACCGGGCGGGCGGCACAATGGCGATCATGCCCGCGCCCTCGTCGTACCCGTCCTCCCTCACCTTCCAGCCGATCCTGGAGCGCATCGCCACAGAGATCGCGCAGACGCCGGGACGAGGGCGGCCCGCCGACTACATCCCGGCGCTGGCCGCCTGCGACCCCCGCCGCTTCGGCATGGCCGTCGCGGAGCTCGACGGCACGGTGTACGGGGTGGGCGACTGGCGCCGGCCGTTCTCCACGCAGTCCATCACCAAGGTGTTCACCCTCGCCCTCGACCTGGCCCGCGAGGGCGACGCGCTGTGGGAGCACGTGGGGCGGGAGCCCTCCGGCAACCCGTTCAACTCCCTGGTCCAGCTGGAGTACGAGAACGGCATCCCGCGCAACCCGTTCATCAACGCCGGAGCCCTCGTCGTCACCGACCGGCTCCAGACCCGTACCGGGGACGCGGCCGGCACCCTGCTGGAGTTCCTGCGCGCCGAGAGCGGCAACGCGCTGCTCGACTTCGACCGGGACATCGCCGCCTCCGAGACCGCGAACGGCGACCGCAACGCGGCACTCGCCCACTTCATGGCGTCGTACGGCAACATCGACAACCCGGTGCCGGCCCTGCTCGACCAGTACTTCCTGCAGTGCTCGATCGCCGCGTCCTGCGCCGATCTCGCCCTCGCCACCGGATTCCTGGCCCGGCACGGCATCCGCGCCGACGGCGGCCGGCTGCTCAGCAGGAGCCAGGCCAAGCAGGTCAACGCGATCATGCTGACGTGCGGGACGTACGACGCGGCCGGCGACTTCGCCTACCGGGTAGGGCTTCCGGGCAAGAGCGGGGTGGGCGGCGGCATCATCGCCGTGGTGCCGGGCCGCTGCACGCTGTGCGTCTGGAGCCCGGGACTCGACGACCGAGGCAACTCGGTGGCGGGCGTGGCGGCCCTGGACCGCTTCACGACCCTGACCGGGGTGTCCGTCTTCTAGCCTCCGGCCGCCGCCCCGCGCGATGCCGTCCCGTGCCGACCGGTGGCCGCCGTCCCGCGCCGGCCGCCGTCCCGCGCTCCCGAGAGAGCGCGGCCTCGTGCCCACCCCACGGAGGTCATACGCCGGACCCCGTCAGGAGAGCACCACGTCGCCTTCCGGCCACCAGGCGTTGACACGCTTGCGGAATGTCGGCCATGGTCCTCCCCGTCGATCTCCGCCGCTGCCAGGCCCTGGGCCTGGCCGGTACCGCCTTCCTCGCACTCGGCGGCGAGACCGCGGGTGCCCTGCCCGTGCGCGAGTTCCCCGCCCCCGGGTCGGGGCGTGCCGTGCTGGGCCTGGTCGGCGTCTACTTCGGCGTCGTCCTGCTGATCGCCGCCTGGATGCTGCTGGGAAAGGTCGTCCGCGGGCCCGAACCGCCGACCCCGCGTTCCCTGTTGCTCGTCCTGGCCGTGTGGGCGGCGCCGCTGCTGCTCGCGCCGCCGCTGTTCAGCCGGGACGTCTACAGCTATCTCGCGCAGGGCGCCATGGTCGACGCCCACATCGACGTGTACGCGTACGGACCCGCGCGGCTCGGCGGTCCGCTCGCCGAGGAGGTGGCGCCCGTCTGGCAGCAGACGACGACCCCGTACGGTCCGGTCTTCCTCGCCGTCGCCCGCGGCCTGTCGGCGCTGACCCGCGGCGAGATACCGGCCGGACTCCTCGGCATGCGCCTGGTCGCCCTGCTCGGCGTCGGCCTGATGGCGGCGGCCCTGCCCCGCCTCGCCCGGCACAGCGGCGCCGACCCGGCCGCCGCGCTGTGGCTCGGCGCGCTCAACCCCCTCGTCCTGCTGCACCTGGTGGCCGGCGCGCACAACGACGCCATCATGCTCGGTCTCCTCGGTGTCGGACTGGTGGCCGCGCGCGGCCGGTGGCACCTCCTCGGCGTCGTCCTGATCACCCTCGCCGCGCTGGTCAAGGCGCCCGCCGCGCTCGGCCTGCCGGCGGTCGTCGTGCTGCGGGCGAGTGGGCGCGGACGCCGGGGGGCGGCACGGGCGACGGCGACCACCCTGGCGGTCACGGCCGCGACGACGGTCGCCGTGACGACGGTGGCCGGTACGGGGTACGGCTGGACAGCCGCCCTGCGGACACCCGTCTCGCCGCACAACTGGTCGCCCACCAGCGTCCTGGGCCGGGCCACCGGCGCCCTGCTCCAGAGGCTCGGCAGCGGGCTCGCGCCGCTGGCCGTGCCCGTTTGGCACGCGGCCGGACTCCTGGCGACCGTGGGCCTGCTGCTGTTCATATGGCTGCGACTGCGACCGCACCCCGTCTACGCGCTCGGTCTGAGTCTGGCCGCGGTGGCGGTGTTCGGTCCGGCCGTCCGGCCCTGGTACGCGCTGTGGGGTCTGTTCCTCATCGCGGCGGCCGCCCCCACCGGTTCGACGCGGAGCAGGGTGGCCGCGGTGAGCGCGGTGCTCGCGCTCGCGGTGCTGCCGAGCGGGGCACCGGCGGGCGTCGACCAGGTGGTCCTAGCCGTCTCCGGGTGCGTGCTGGCCCTCGTGGTGCTCTGGCAGGCCCACCAGGCGGCGCAGCCGAACACGCCGGTCCTGGAGCGGACGGCGTGACAGGAGACCCGGTTCAGCCGACGGGTCCGAGCGGGTCGAGGGGACGACGGAAGTGAAGATGCCTGGCGGCGCACGGGGTCCGAGCGGTGCAACGCCGAGCGGTACGAGGAGTCCCGGCGGCACGGTGGCGGTGCTCGGCACCGACAGGCGCCGCCTGGTCCTCGTCCTCGGACTGGCCGTCGCCGTCGCCGCCTTCACGGCCACCGTGCCGCTGCTGCGCGGCTGGTTCGACCTGCGCGTGTACTACGGCACGGTCGACACCTGGGTCCATCACGGCGGCCGGATCTACGACTACCGGGTGCCGGGGACGACGTACGGCTTCACCTATCCGCCGTTCGCGGCCCTCGGGATGCTGCCGATGGCCCTGGTCGGGCTGAACACGGCGATCGCCCTGGGACTGCTGCTCAACCTCGCCGCGCTGGCCTCCGTCGTGACGATCCTGGTCGGGCCCGCGCTGCGCCGCTACGGCTGGTTCGGGTTCGCCCTGACGGCCTGTCTGCTGGCCCTGTTCGAACCGGTCCGTGACACCTTCAGTTTCGGCCAGGTCAATCTGGTACTGCTCGCCCTCGTCCTGGGCGACGCCTGGCTGCTGGCCGGCGGGCGGGGACGCTGGGCGGGTGCCGGGATCGGCCTCGCGGCGGCGATCAAGCTCACTCCGGCGCTCTTCATCGTGCTTCTGCTGCTCGGCCGTCGTCGGCGTGCCGCCGGTGTCGCGACGGCCGTCGCCGTCCTGGCCACCGCCCTGGCCGCCTGGGTGGCGCCGGACGCCTCGCGCTTCTACTGGACCGACGCGTTGTGGGACACGGACCGTGTCGGGCGCCTGGCCTACGTCTCCAACCAGTCGCTGCAGGGGGTGCTGGCCCGGCTCGTGGCTCCCGAGGATCCGAGCCGGGCCCTGTGGGCGACGGCCGCCCTGCTGGTCCTGTGCGTCTGGGCGCGGCGGAGCTCACGGGCCCTGGCCGACGAGGACTGGACCGCCGCTTTCGCCCTCACCGGGCTCGCGTCCTGTCTCGTCTCCCCGGTCACCTGGGTGCACCACCTCGTGTGGCTGCTGCCGTCCTTCGCCGTGCTGCTGCGTCGGCGCCGGCCGCGGGTCGCGGCGGCGCTGTACGGGGTGCTGTGCAGCAGCGTGGTGTGGCTGTGGTTCGACGACGCGTCGGGTCTCGACGGGTTCCTCGGCGGCAACGCCTACACGTGGATCACGCTCGGGCTGCTGCTCCGGCTGCCCGCCGGTCAGCGACGTGAGGCCTTCCCCGCCATGAGACGCAGGGCGAGGGCGACCCCGGCGGCGCCCAGGGCGGCGGCCCCCGCGATGCCGGCCACGGCGGACCAGTCGAGGCCGTCGCCGTCCGGCGGCGCGTCGGCGGCGGGCCGAGGGGTGGCGGCCGCCCGTGCCGCGGGCCCGGGCCGTGCGGCCGGACCGGCCGGGGCGGGCGGGGCCGAGGACGCGGGCGCGGGCGAGGAGGCGGCCGGGGCCGAGGGGCCGGGCGTCGGGGCGGAGGGGCCGGCCGCGGGAACGGCACGGGTGTCGAGCAGTGTTCCCACGGGTTCGACCCGGCCGGCGGCCTCGAAGCCCCAGTCGAGCAGTGAGCGCGCCTCCTCGTACACGGTGAGCCCGCCGCCCGCCTGAGGGTTCATCACCGTGACGACCAGGGTGCGCCCGCCGCGGCGCGCGGCGACGACCAGGGTGTTGCCGGCGTTGGTGGTGTAGCCGTTCTTGACGCCGATCAGCCCCGGGTACGGGGTCACCCCGTTGGCGCCGGTCAGCAGCCGGTTGGTGTTCTGGATCCCGTACGACGAGCCGTTGCCGGGGAACATCGCCTCGGCGGTGGCGCAGTACCGCGCGAAGTCCGCGTTGCGCAGCCCGGCCCGCCCGAAGACGGCCAGGTCGTACGCCGACGAGACCTGGCCGGGTGTGTCGTACCCGTCCGGCGAGACGACGTGGGTGTCGCGGGCCCCGAGCGAGCGGGCCTTGGCCTGCATCTGGGCGGTGGTGCTCGCCCAGCCGCCGTTCATCGAGGCGAGGACGTGGACGGCGTCGTTGCCGGAGTTGAGGAAGACCCCGCGCCACAGGTCCGCCACGCTGTAGGTGATCCCCTCGGCCACGCCGACCAGACTGCTTCCCGCGCCGATCCCCTCCAGTTCCTCCTCCTTGACGGTGTGCCGGATGTTCCCGGGGATCGCCGGGAGGACGGTGAGGGCGAACAGGGTCTTGAGGGTGCTGGCGGGCGGCAGCCTGCGGTGGGCGTTGTGCGCGGCGAGCACGTCGCCGGTGCCGGCGTCGGCCACCAGCCACGACAGCGCGGAGACGCTCCGGGGGACGTCGGGTACTCCGGCCCGGGGGTGCGCCTGCGTCCCGGTCCGGTAGAGCGCCGAGGAGTGCGAGGCGGCCGGCCCGGGCGCGGCCGGGCCGGCACCGGTGAGTGCGGCGGCCGGGCCCTGCGCGGCGGCCAGTACACCGACCGCGCAGACGGCGGAGCAGGAGAGGGCGGCGCGCGTGACCGCGGAGCGAGAAGCGGCGGCCCGGAGCGAGAATCCGATGGTCATACCGTCAACGTAGGAACGGACGGCCGACACGCCGGGGTGCCCTGGCCGAGTGGCGGCATCGAGTACCCGGATGCCACAGACGAGGGGGTCAGACGGGCAGGGTGGGCTGGACCCGGCGCAGGAAGGCGGCGTTGTCCGGGGTGGCGCGCAGCCGCTCCAGGAGCGTTTCCAGTCCGGCCTGCCCGTCCCGCGTCCCCAGAACGCGGCGCAACCCGCGTACCGCGGTCAACTCGGCAGAGGGCAGGAGGAGTTCCTCGCGGCGGGTGCCGGAGGGGGCGATGTCGACGGCGGGGAAGACGCGCCGGGAGGCCGACGTCCGGTCGAGCCGGAGCTCCATGTTGCCGGTGCCCTTGAGTTCCTCGAAGAAGAAGCCGTCGGCGCGGGAGCCGGTGTCCACGAGAGCCGTGGCGAGGATGGTGAGCGAACCGCCCTCCTCGGCGAGGCGCGCGGCGCCGAAGAGCCGCTTGGGGCCCTGGAGCGCGGCGGCGTCGACCCCGCCGCTGAGAGTGCGCCCGCCCGCCGCCGCAGCGTTGTTGTGCGCACGGCACAGCCGGGTGAGGGAGTCGAGCAGGATCACGACGTCCTGGCCGGCTTCGACGAGCCGCTTGGCCCGCTCGACGACGAGTTCGGCGAGCGCGATGTGCTGCCGGGGCGTCTGGTCGAAGGTGGAGGCGAAGACCTCGCCGCGTACGGAACGCCGCATGTCGGTGACCTCCTCGGGCCGCTCGTCGAGCAGCAGCACCATCAGATGGCATTCGGGGTGGTTGCCGGCCACGGCGGCGGCGATCTGCTGGAGCAGGACCGTCTTGCCGGTCTTGGGCGGGGCGACGATCAGACCGCGCTGCCCCTTGCCGACCGGCGCGAGCAGGTCGACGACGCGTCCGGTCAGCCCGCTCGCCGGGTGCTCCAGGCGGAGGCGGTCACGCGGGTGCAGCGGGGTGAGGTCGCCGAAGTGCGGTCGCCGGTACGGCTCTTGGGTCGAGTGGCCGTTGATCCGCTCGATGTCGGTGAGGGTGCGGGCCCCGCCGCGCACACCTTCCAGGGTGTCTCCCCTGCGCAGGCCGTGACGGCGGATCAGTGCGGGAGAGACCTGAAGGTCGGTGGGCGAGGGCAGGCAGTTCGCGGAGCGCAGGTGCCCCTTCCCGCCGCCGTCGATGTCGAGGACGCCGGTGACCGTCCGGGGTCGGGGTGACTGCTGTACGGGGGGACGTTCGAGTGTGGTGGTCATGGGATGTCCTCTCGGGACGGGGAGCATGTGGCATGCGGAAGGGAGGGGGGAGAGGCCGCGGAGGGAGGGCGCGGGGCGCGCCTCGGGGCGGCGGAGACATCACCTCGGGGAGCCGGGGGCGCGTACGACGAACGTGCGTCCCCGGTCGATCTCGGGAGGTGGTGCTGAGAAGCCTCTGAGCCCGTCGGAACCGACGGCGTCACAGCGGGAGAGGGAAACCTGCACCGGCGCCTGGAAGAAGAGGCGTACACGAGTGCTGATGAGACTGTACCACCGAGAGAGGCACTCGCGCTGTGATCCGGGTCCCGGTCGCGTGGATCCATGATGGCGCCCCGGTGCCCGGTGCCCGGCGCCGCTCGCGGCGCGGAGCGCCAGAGGCGTGATGTCCGCGCGGACGGCCGAGAATGTCCGGCGACAGCCGTTCGGCGAGCGGCTCGGCAGACGGCCGTCTCGGCGATGTCGCCGCGTCCTCGGCCGCGTCGTACCGGCGGCGGGACGCGCCACGCCGCGCCAGGTGTTCGACCACCGCTGTGCCGAGGAGCCGGCCGCCGGACTCGGTAGCGGACCGGTTCACCTCCCCGGCGAGCACGACGGCGACCTCACGCGTCCGAAGGCCTTCGCCGAGCCGCTGCGCACGCTGCTCTGAGCAGGCACAATCGGTCGTCGTACGGCCCGACGGTGTCGTACGAGCGTCAACTCGGCCCGCAGCAAGGAGAATCCGGTGGACACCTCGTCCGGTACGCCGCACCGCCTGGACCCCGCGGGCGGCTGCCCGCACGCCGACAACGCGCGACTGCTCGCGTCGGGCGCCGTCGCGACGGTGGAACTTCCCGGTGCGGTCGAGGGGGCCGCGGTGCTCGGCCACGACGCGTTGAAGGAGTTCCTCGCGCACCCGGAAGTCGCCAAGGGGGCCCGGCACTTCACGGCCCTGACCGAGGGGCGGATAGCCGAGGGCTGGCCCCTGCTGACCTTCGCCACCGTGCAGGGGATGACGACGGCGGACGGCGACGACCACCGGCGGCTGCGCTCCCTCGTCAGCAAGGCGTTCACCGTCCGGCGGGTGGAGCGACTGCGCCCGCGCATCGAGGAGTTGACGTCCGGACTCCTCGACGGCCTGCACGCGGCGGCCGGGCAGGGCGGGGGAGTGGCCGATCTGCGCCGGCACTTCGCGCTCCCGCTGCCGATGGGCGTCATCGGTGAACTCCTCGGTGTCGAGGCCGAGTACCTCGACCGGCTCCACCATCTGTCGAACCAGGTCGTCGCCACGGACATCGGCCCGGAACAGGCCGTCGCCGCCAACCGCGAACTGGTGGCCGTGCTGAGCGCCGTCGCCGCCGCGCGCGCCGAGGCTCCCGGCGACGACCTCACCAGCGCGCTGATCACCGCCCGGGACGAGGAGGGCGACCGGCTCAGCCAGCAGGAACTCATCGGCACCCTGGTCCTCATGATCATCGCCGGACACGAGACCACACTGAACCTGATCACCAACGCCGTACGGGCGCTGTGCGGGCACCGGGACCAGCTGGAAGCGGTTCTCGGGGGCGGGCCGAGCTGGGCGGACGTCGTCGAGGAGACGCTGCGCTGGGACGCGCCGGTCAGCTACTTCCCGTTCCGCTACCCGGTCCGTGACCTGACCGTCGACGGAACCGTCATCCCCCGGGGCACGCCGGTGCTGGCCGGCTACTCGGCCGCCGGCCGCGACCGGGCTGCGCACGGACCGGACGCCGACCTCTTCGACGTCACCCGTCCCGGACGGCCCGGCGCCGCCCGGCACCTCTCCCTCGGGCACGGCGCCCACTACTGCCTCGGCGCCCCGCTCGCCCGGATGGAGGCCACCATCGCCCTGGAACGCCTGTTCACCCGCTTCCCCGACCTCGATCTCGCCGTGCCCGAGGCCGAACTCGCACGGCACGCCAGCTTCGTCGGCAACAGCGTCCGGACCCTGCCCGTACGGCCGGGAGCCTCCCGCCCCTGAACCCCGCGCACACCGGCCGGGCACGCGTGCGCGAAATCTTTCCGCCGCCTGTCGATCCGGCACGCCGCCGTTCGTCGGTGGGGTGCGAGAAGCTCAAGAGCATCGGGAGGAACCATGAAGTACATGCTGCTGGTCTGCGGCGACGACACCGTCGACGCCTCCGGTATGGCGCCCGTCGAACCCTGGGTCGAGGAACTGGGCGCCGAGCGCGGCGTACGGCTCCACGGCCACCGGCTCCGGCTGCCCGCCGACGCGGTCACCGTACGCGTGCGCGACGGTGAGGTGCTGCGCACCGACGGCCCGTTCGCCGAGACGAAGGAGTACGTCGCCGGCTTCGACATCCTCGAATGCGCCGACCTGGAGGAGGCGGTCGCGGCCGCCGCGAAGCATCCGGTCGCGACCGTCGGAGCCATGGAGGTCCGCCCGTTCTGGGACGACGAGGACGCCCCTGGGGAGATCCGCCGCCTCGACGCGGAGCTCACCGAGGCCGCCCGTGAGCGCGACATCGACCGGGCCATGGCCTGCTACGCCCCGGACGTCGAGGTGTTCCACCCCGTGAGCGGCCTGGAGCAGAGCGGTGTCGACGCCCTGCGCAAGGCGGCCGAACTCTGGTTCGCGAAGCTCGCCGGCCCCGTCCACCGCGAGGTGCTCGACCTCCGCCTGCGCGTCGACGAGAGCGTCGCGTTCGGCCACGCCCTGGTGCGCACGCGCGCCACGCTCGTCGACGGCGGGACGCTGGACACCACCGCGCGCGTCACCACGGGCTACCGCGCGGCCGGCGACCGCTGGAGGATCGTCCACCAGCACACGTCGGTGCCGTTCTCCGGGGACCTCCCGGGAACCGGCGGGGACCGCTCGTGAAATACGTCCTCTTCGCCTGCGCGTCCGGCCGAGCAGAGGAACCCGGTCCCGAGGACACCGCCGACGACCCCCGCTCCACCGCGTACGCCCGACAGGTACGCGACGTCCGCAGGGGCGGCGCCCGGCTGTGCCCCCCATCCGACGCCACCACCGTCCGGGTCCGGGGCGACGAGGTCCTGCTCACCGACGGCCCCTTCGTCGAGTCGCGGGAGTACGTCGCGGACATCGACATCGTCGAGGTCGCCGACCTCGACGAGGCCATCGCGCTCGCGTCCCGGCATCCGGCGGCGCTGGGCGGCGGTTCGGTGGAGGTGCGGCCGGTCTGGACGTGAACGAGGACGTCGAGGCGGCGGTCGCCGCGGCGTTCCGCGAGGAGTGGGGCCAGGTCGTCGCCACGCTGATCCGGGTGACCGGCGACTGGGACCTCGCCGAGGAGTGCGCGCAGGACGCCTTCGCCCAGGCCCTCGACCGGTGGCGGCGCGACGGAGTACCGCGCCGCCCCGGCGCCTGGCTGACCACGACCGCGCGCAACCGCGCCCTGGACGTACGGCGCCGGGAGGCGGTCGGCGCGCGCAAACTGCGGGAGGTGGCGGTGTCGACGCGCGACGAGGGGCCGTACGACCCCTACGACCAGGAAATCGGTGAGGAGGGCACGGTGCCCGACGACCGGCTGCGGCTGATCTTCACCTGCTGTCACCCGGCGCTTCCCGCCGAGGCCAGAGTGGCACTCACCCTGCGTACCCTGGCCGGGCTGACCACGCCCGAGATCGCGCACGCCTTCCTCGTCCCCGAGGCGACGATGGCCCAGCGGCTGGTGCGCGCCAAACGGAAGATCCGCAACGCGGGCATCCCCTACCGCGTACCGCCCGCGCACCTCCTGCCCGAACGCACCACGGGCGTCCTCGGCGTGCTCTACCTGCTCTTCAACGAGGGGTACGCGGCCACGGCGGGCACCGATCTGGTGCGGACGAACCTCTGTGCCGAGGCGATCCGGCTCGCCCGTGTCCTGGCCCGCCTGATGCCCGACGAGCCCGAAGTCCTCGGCCTGCTCGCGCTGTTGCTGCTGCACGACGCCCGGCGCGGCACGCGCGTCGACGCGGCGGGCGACCTGGTCACCCTGGAGGACCAGGACCGCGGGGCCTGGGACGGCTCCGAGGTCCACGAGGGAGCGGCGCTGCTGGAGACGGCCCTGCGCCGGGGGCGCCCGGGCCCGTACCAGATCCAGGCGGCGATCGCCGCCTGCCACACGACCGCCGCCACGGCCGGGGAGACCGACTGGGCCGACATCGCGGCCCTCTACGGCGAGCTCCGGCGCTTCGTGCCCTCCGCCGTGGTCCGGCTCAACCGGGCGGTCGCCGTGGGCATGTCCGAAGGCCCCGACGCCGGGCTCGCCCTCGTCGCCGAACTGGAGGCGGAGGGCGAGCTGGACGCCTACCACCTGCTGCCCGCCACCCGCGCGGACCTGCTGCGCCGCGCGGGCCGCGCGACGGAGGCCGCCGAGGCCTACGAGCGGGCGCTCGGCCTGGTGGAGAACGCGGCCGAGCGGAGATTCCTGGAGAAGCGGCTCGCGGAGTGTCGATCGGCGTAGGGGCCCTTCGTGGGTTCCGGGTCGGATACCGGAGGAGGCTCGTCGGGAAAGGCTCAGACCGACACCCCTGAACCGGGCCTTCCTCGGTTCCATGGGGAAGCGTGGTCAAGTCCGCTGCTCAACGGAGCAGGAAACCGGGTGCCTGGTGATCGATCGCCGGCCGCGTCGCACGGTGCGGCCGCGCATCCTCATCAGGGCTGTCCTCGTCCTTCACCCTCAGGTTCCACCGGTGGTCGGCGCCCTCGGCGCCTGCGCACATCGCTGTCCGCGGGACCGCCACCCGCGCCGGCACCGCCTTCGAAACCCACCCGGGACCGTCACCTGCCCGCCGGTGTCCATCCCGCCACGGCACGATGGCCCGATCGGTCCCAGGACATCTCATCCGGGATCCCGGGACGGGGAGAAGAACTGACGAACGCGCTGACCGAGGCGTGTGCACTCAGGGCGAGGAGACGGCATGCCCGAATCCATCGATCGCACAATCGAGTCCGTATGGGACTATCCACGGCCCCCCGCCGTACTACGGGACGACCGCCTCGTCAGGGTCGAATGCGGTAGCCATGTGATCGCCGAGACCCGACGGGCATTGCGGGTGCTCGAGACCAGCCATCCCCCGACGTTCTACATCCCACCGGAAGATGTCAGGTCCGATCTGCTGCTCCCGGCCAACGGCCACTCCTGGTGCGAATGGAAGGGCCCTGCCCGCTACTGGGACCTGATCATCGGCCGTGAAGTACGCGGTCGTGCCGCCTGGAGCTACTCCGACCCTGAACCCGCCTACACGGTCCTCAGGGACTGTTTCGCCTTCTACGTCAGCCGCGTCGACCGCTGCCTCGTCGGCGGCGAAGAGGCGCGGGCCCAGGACGGAGACTTCTATGGCGGCTGGATCACCTCGGACGTGCAAGGCCCCTTCAAGGGCGCGCCCCGAACACAGGGGTGGTAGGGAGAGTTGACGTCGGCTGACCGGAAAGGGAGGGCCGCACGGCCGACCGTGGTTGCGATCGGCCACCCGGCCGTGACCGCGGTGGCACGGGTGCCACCGCGGTCAGCCGTCTCCGCGGTCCGGAACACGACGGGCCGCCTCTGCTTCCGCCGCAGTGGGCGACAACTCGTCGAGCGTGTCCAGTTCGGCGTCTGCCTCCAGCCCGCTTTCCCGGGCCGCGGCAAGGCGCTCCCGCTCATCGCGTGGTTCGGCGTCGACCGTCCGCCGGTCCTGCGGGTTCAGAGCCGCCAGAGATCTGGCCACCGAGTCCATCGGCATGCCGTACTCCTCCTCGCTGGACAGCGTGTTGATCTCCGCCCAGCCCGGCCGATCGGCTTTCGGCCGGTCGCCTGACACGGCTTCGGCACACCCGGACGGCCGCAGCCCGGACGGGCAGCTCCGACGAAGGTCCGTCGTACCGCCGCGGGCCGGACATCGGCGGGGGTCCGGCACGCCCGCGACAGCGCGATCGCCGTTGCCGCGTTCAGGGTCGCAGCAAGGTGACCGTGCCCATGGCGGCAACCTGTTCCCCGGCCTTGACGAGGAAGCGCGAGGCGCCGCCCTCGGCCACCACCTCTACGACCGCCCCGCGGCTTGGCACCGGCCGGTCCAGTCGCACGGCGATGCCGGCCACAGCGGACGGCAGGGCCCCGCGGTAAAGCAGCGTCGCCTGCCTTCCGGCTTCCATGACGGCGAGCGCCGGGAGCAGGGAGGGCCGGCCCGGGAGGAGCACCGGGTGCCCAGGGTCGCAGGGGGCGATCACGAGTCGCCCTTGTGTTCCGCGCGCGAGAAGCACGTCCGGTTCGGCCGACGCTCCCACGGCGGCCGGGGCGGGACGCAGCAGGCCCGGATACGGCGTGGAGGTCACCTCCGGCGGAGGGCGTGAAGGGCGGCCCAGCGTCATGCCGCAGGCGCCGAAGCGCGTGCCGGCGTGAAAGAACTCGGCCGTCAGGCGGTACGCGGCGACAGCACCCACTCGTACGACGAGATCGCTGACCGTGACGTGCACCAGCACGTCCGACGCGGCGCCGCGCTCGACCGGTTGTGCTCTCGGGTCCACTCCCAGGCTCACGGAGACGGGCTGGAGCCGGTTGTCATCCGCTCCCTTGAGATACCGCAACTCCAGGGCGGCGGCGAGCTGGCGGGCAGACTCGGCCATGAGCAGGGGATGATGCGTCACCGCGAGCGCCCGCTCGTTCAGCGCATGCCATCGAGGCCACTGGCACAGTGCTTCGAAGAAGCGGCTTCCCCGTCGGCTCAGCGATTCGACCAGCGTCGCCGACATCGACTGCAGCCCCAGCTCGCGCCATGTCGGCGGCCCGCCCGGCCCCATGCGTCGCCTGGCCGGAACGTCCTCGATCCCACTGCCGAGCAGCTCCGTCACCGAGCTCGTCTCCCTTGTCACCATGTCTCGCATCAGCGTCTTCTCGGTCAGGGAGGCGCGCGCCCGCGGATCGCAGATGCAGGCCGGACGGGGTCGTGGCCGACGCGGCCTGTCGGTCAGCGGTCGGCCACCGTGGAATCGCTCTGCTCGTAGTTGGCCAGCGCCAGCCCGAGGGCGAAGAAGGTGGGCGCCCACTCCCCCACGAAGATGCCCCAACGGTCGGCCCGCTCCAGGTTCTCCTGCTTGTTGGACGCCAGCCAGGAGACGAGCGAAAGGCCGATGGAGCCGAAGGCCGCGGCGTAGGCGTGTTCGCTCTGGACACCCGCATCGTGCAGCTTCTTCACGATCATTGCTGTCCCTCTCATCACGGACCGGTGGAGCATTTTGGGATGCTTTCATCCCTTTTCCGGTCCCATGGCCTCCGCGGATGCACGGACTGACCGCACGCACTCTTCTTCGCGACGAAGCGCGGCCCCATCGCGAAGAAGCAGGCGCGCCGCTTTCTGCCGCCGCCGCGCGGTCCTGCGCGTTTGTGCGAACGGGCTCCACGAGGCGGGAGATGACGGGGCCGCACTGCGCAGCTCACGGTCACACGCCCGTGGGCCGGAACGGAGAGCGGGCGTGAGCTGCCTGAGGCCGGTCCACTGCCGCATCCGGGGATCGATGTCCTGCCGAAGAAGGGAGGCGGGTCGTCCGAGGCCCCGGGCCATCCGGGGTACGGGAGGTATGTCATGGTCATCAGCCGTGCGGGGATCCTGGTTCCCGGTGCAACGGGAGTCCTCGGCACCGCCCTGGCTCTGCGGCTGCACGAGCAGAAAGCCGCCGTGGCCGTCGCGGGCCGCGACCGCGAAGGCCTCGCCCGCGTGTCCCGGGCCTGCGGCGACGCCCCCGCCCGCGCTTTCGACGCGTACGACCTCGAGCAGTGCGCACGCACGGTGACCTGGGCGGCCGGGGAACTCGGCGGGCTGGACGCGGTCGTCGTCTGCGTCGGTGTTGCCGCCTTCGGACCGGCCGAGTCGGTGAGCGACGCCGTGGCCGAGCACCTGTTCACCGTCAATACGCTGGCTCCCATGGCGTTTTTGCGAGCCGCCCTTCCCGTCGTCAAGCCGGGCGGCGTGATCGCGGCGGTCACGGGCGTCGTCGCCGACTCGCCCTCGGCGGGCATGGCCGACTACTCCGCGTCGAAGGCGGGGCTGGCCGCGTGGCTCCGGGGGGTCCGGCGCGAGCGGCGGGCGTCCGGGGTCGCGGTGCTGGAGATCCGTCTGCCCCATGTGGAGACGGGATTCGCCGGCCGAGCCGTTCTCGGAACCCCTCCCGTGCTGCCGGCGGGGCTGCCCGTCGCCGAGGCGGTGGACGCGGTCGTCGCCGCGCTCTCGGCCGGCGCCCGGATGGTGAAGCCGGGCCGTGACACCCCGCTCGACGTCGAGCGGTAGGGCGGGCGGCCGAGGAGCAACCGTGCCCGACAGTGGATCGCCCCGCCGGTACCACCGGACCATGCGCCCCGTGGAGCCGGTGACCCCTCGCGCGCCGCGAGAATTGCGGCGGACCCTCTTCCGGCAGAACTGGCGCGACCTGGTGTTCCTGCACTGGCCTGTGGACCCGTTCCAGGTGGCCGGTCTTCTGCCGCCCGAAACCGTCCCCGACCTCCACAACGGCCGCACGTACGTCGGCCTGGTCTTCTTCCGTATGCGCGATCTCGCCTTCGGTGGCACCCCGGCGATCCCGTATCTCGGCTCCTTCGACGAGGTCAACGTCCGCCTCTACAGCCGGGACGCCCTGGGGCGCCGCGGAGTGGTGTTCCGCTCGCTCGAATGCGACCGGCTGGTGCCCGTCCTGGCCGCCGACGCGTCCTTCCGGCTCCCGTACCGGTGGTCCCGCATCCACAGCCACTGGTTCGACAACCGCCTGCTGTACCGGACCAGCCGCCGCGGAACACCGGACGCCGGGGCCCGCGTGTGGCTCGAGGTGACCAGCACCCCGATGACGCCGGACCCTCTCGAGGAGTTCCTCACGAACCGCTGGGGACTGCACGGACGTGCGTTCGGACGCTCCTACTACCTCCCCAACACCCACCCCGAGTGGTCCTTCCGCCGCTGCTCCCTGCTCGGCTGGGACGACTCGCTCATCGCAGCCGCAGGCCTGTCCCGGCCCGAGGAAGCGCCGGTCAGCGTGCTGTACGCGCCTGGTGTGCCGGTGCGGTTCGGACCACCGGTGCCGTTGCCCGGCACCTGATGCGTCTGTGCCCGAGGCCGTTATGCCTGCCGTGCCGGTGCCCGCTCCCGCATGACCGCGAGCAGACGCGCGGCTCCCCATCGGGGCCCGTGCTCACGGACCTGGCCGGCCAGCTCGGCGGCCCGTGGGCCGGCCGTGACCGACAACGCCTCCAGAGCGGCGCCGATCTCGGCCGGCCCTGCGGAGTTCGGGTCGGCGACAACACCCACGCCCGAGCGCTCCGCGTCGCGCGCCACGGAGAACTGATCACTGGAGAAGGGCAGCACCAGGGCGGGGACACCCGCCCTGACGCACTCCGTGAAAGAGTTGTTGCCGCCGTGGTGGACCATCAGGTCGACATGTTCGAGCAACGCCTGCTGGGGCACCGATGGCACCACCACGGCCCGCTCCCCGGCCAGGTCTGCGAGTCGGTGGAACCGCCCGCCCGCCGCGACGACGACGGCGGCGTGCATGTGGTCCAGCACGCCGCGCACGACAGTGCGCAACACGTCGTCCCGAGCGGACAGGAAGGTCCCGAGGGCCACGAGAACAACCCGCCGACCGTCCCCCCGAAGCCCCTCGAGGCGTTTTCGCCACGCCTCGTCCAGGCACGAGGAAGGCGTCACGGTGTGACCGGCGAAGAGGGACAACGGACCCGGCGCCGGACGGGGGAGCCATGGAAACGCCGGATAGGAGTAGAGGACCGCATAGGGCGACGTCAGGCCGAACGCCCTGGCGGGCCCCGGCCTGGCCGGGGCCCGCCGATGGACGAATTCGTCGAACAGCGCGGTGAACAGCGCGTCGTTCTCCCGCGCGACGGACAAAAGCTCCGACAGTTCCGCGGGAGCGGGGTGCAGCGCCTCGGGCCAGTCGTAGGGCACCCCGAAGCAGGCGTCCGGTCCGGACAGGACATAGCTGGGGTGCCCCGGGCAGAACGTCGCGTACGGCACTCCCAGGCAGTGCAGCGCGAGGGTCACGGGATAGCTGAGCTGGTCGACCAGGTACCAGTCGGGCCTCAGCCGCGCGTCCAGGGCGGCCAGTTCGTCGAGGACACCGTCCGGGTCGGCCAGCATGTCGCTTCGCCGGTGACGCGCCTGGGTGACCAGGGTGCGCACCGGCCCCTGGCGTGTCGCCTCGAGGAATTCGACGAGCCGGGCCGCCTCCTCGGCGTCCTGCTGTGTCGCCTCCGCGACACCGGTGTTGGCGTTCCTGGTCACGGCCAGGGGCACGAAGTGGGCAGCCGCGTCCCGGGCCAACTGCTCGAAGGGCGGGGTGCAGGCGAACCAGACCTCCGCGCCGTTCTCCCGCAGTGCCCGGCAAAGCTCGGCCAGCGGTCGGGCATGGGACAGGAAGGGTGGACTGACGACCAGGACGCGCGGCATGGAATCCCTTCCGTCCCCCGCCGTGCCGGGCAGCCCCGGGCGGGGCGCTCAAGCATCGTAGCCACGTTTCGTGAGCCACCGCCAAGGGTGCATCCGCGTTGTGGTCGGGCGGTGAAACACCGTGGTCAGCTCTCAGACATCCAGGCAGGGATGGGATGACCATGTCCACCGTCTCCTCCGCACACACCGTGGCCCCTCCGGGACCGGTCGGCGTCGTCGCACCCGTCGACTCCGATCCTCTGGTGGCGGCTCGGGCACGGTTCTTCGCCGGCTCCATCGGCCCCGGCGGGTACCGGAGCGCTGACGTACGGGCCTCCGGGCGCGGCGAACTGCTCCAGCTGCTGGAGGCCGAGTACGGGCCGCGGCCGTGGTCCACGGTGGCGGGCGGCGATCCGGTGCTCGACCGGAACGACGCGGCCGTCGCGTCCCTGCGCAGAGCGTGCAGACTCGCGGTACCGCTGAGTCCAGAGGCGCTCCTCGCCCATACCCGAGGTGGCCCGCGCCTCGAGGCGGTCGTCGCCGAGATGTGGCCGGGAGCGGTGCAACGGCACGGCCGAGAACACGCCGAGGCACTGTTGCGGACCCTGGTGACGACTGATCCGGACACGGCCGCTTCGGCGTTCCTCCTGAACTTGGCTGTAGCGGCCGGCCTGTGTCCCCTCACGGCCGCTGAGGCGGCCGAGCTGGCGGGCTCGACGAAGGACCGGGCAGCACGTCACGCCGCCTGGCGCTATCTGTATCTGCTGCCCGACGGCCCCGCGCGACTTCCCGATCCCTCCGCGGCGGAGGACGTCTACGAGCGGCTGCTGATCGCGCCTCCCGCCGTGCCCATCGGCTGGGACGGCTCCCGCCCGGGCAAGCTCGTCGCGCAGACGATGCTCTTGGGCCGGCTGGACAGACCCGGCGAGGGGCTGAGCGGCGGGCTCTCGGTGCTGCTCGGCGGGCTCGGCGACCGGCTCGCCGTCACGGAAGGGATTGCGGGCGTCGTCACCCTGGTCGCCGCCGGACACGACGATCTCGAACGGGATCCCCGCATGGTCCGCGAGCGCGGTCCCGGACACTGGGTGCTGCGGATTCCCGTCGACGCCGCGGGTCCACCCCCACCGTCCGGCATACACCTTCACCGCCCGGCACTCACCTGGTGGGCAGCACGGCTGCTGGGGAGCATGACGCGACCGCTCGACGTGTTGCATGTGCGCTACGCGGACGACGGAAGTCTGGCCATGGCAGAGGCCGCCGCACGGGTCGGCGCTCGCCTGGTCTTCACCGCGGCCCCCGACCCGCACCGGCACCTGGCCGACCGCCACGCCCACCGCTCCCCCCTCGACGCAGAGGCCGCGGAGGAACTCCGGCATGACGTGCACCGTATCTTCGCCGCGGACCGGCTGGTCGACCGCGCGGATGCGGTCGTGGCCATTCCCGGGCAGGGTGGCACGCAGGAGCTCGTACGCCATTTTCCGGTGCTGGCAGGACTGAACGACGGTGCGGGGCCCTCCGCGATCCCCGAGGGCATCGCCCCCTACCGCCCTGCTCCCGACGAGGACGAGCGGCGTGACGCGCTTTTGTCCGCGCTGTTCGGCGGGGGGCATCGGCCACACTCCCTGGACCCTGCGGACCGCGGCCTCCCGTTGCTGGTCAGCGTGGGCCGTCTCCATCCGGTGAAGCAGCAGGACCTTCTGGTCCGAGCCTGGCTGGCCTCAGGTCTGTACGCGACGACCACCTTGGTGCTGGTCGGCGGCGGTCCGCCTCCGGGCACAGCCGCCGAGAACGCCATGCGCGCTCGAATCCGTTCGCTTCTGCTCGGCTGCCCGCGAGCGCGGTCCCGCTTCGCGCTCCTTCCAGCGCTGCCCAACGAGAGCGTCCGCCGGCTGCAACGAGCCCTCGCGGACCCGGCGAACGGCATACGGGCCTGGTACGTATGCCCCAGCGCAAAAGAGGAGTTCGGGATCGCCGTCCTGGAGGCGATGGAGGCGGGGCTGCCTGCGGCAGGGCCACGCCGGGGCGGGGTCACGCACTACCTGCGGGACGGCGTGAACGGCATCCTGCTCGACACGTCGAGTGCGGCAGGGTTGGAAAGCGGACTGCGCAGAATGGCGGCCCTGCCCGAAAGGGAGCGGGAGCGTTTCGCGCGTGCGGGACGCGGCCTGGTCACCACGCGCTACTCGATCGAGGCGATGGCGAACGCGCTGGCTCGGCAGTACGCCGCGGTAAGCAAGGCTGACCAGCCCTGACCAGCCCTGACCAGCCCTGACCGGTGCTGATGCCCGGGCCGCGCGCGGGTGGCGGAGCCTGTCTGTTCCGTCATCCGTGGATGAGCGGCCCACCCGCGAGTGTCCGTGCCGGTCGCCGACGGCTGGCACGCGGCCGTCGCGAGCGGGCGGCCAATACGACGCACAGTCGATGCATGTTGCCAGCTGCATCGATATTTCGGATGGTGGCAGAGCCGGAATCGCCCCGTGCGGACCGGTGCGCCAGACCCCGCAGGCGGTACGGCCCACAGGGGTCGCCCCCTTCGGAGACACGGCGCAGCCCGCCCTGTTCGAGGAGCAGTCGACATGACCTCACAGCAGCTGACCGAGCAACCCCTTGCTCCGCGCACGACTCCCGTTCAGGAGTTTCCCGGCGAGGAGGAACTGGCTACCGCGTTCGCCGAAGGCGACGAGCAGGCCCTTTCCGGGGCCTACCACCGATGGGGCCGCCTGGTGTACACCCTGGCCCGACGCTCACTGGGGGACGCGGCGGAGGCAGAGGACGTCACACAGGTGGTGTTCCTCGCCGCCTGGCGGGGACGGGCCGGCTTCACACCCGAACGTGGCGCCCTGGCGGCGTGGATCGTCGGAATCACCCGCCGCAAGATCGCCGACGCGTTGCACGCCCGGACACGCCGGGCCGACCTGGTGGCGGCAGCGGGCGCCGTCGTGTGCACGCAGGACCGTGCCGGTGAGCCCGATGCGGTGCTGGACCGGGTCCTCATCAGCCACGAGTTGTCAAAGCTCCCCGCGACTCAGAGGCGCGTACTCAGCCTCGCCTACTACAACGACCTCACCCAAACCCAGATCGCCCAGGTCACCGGCTTGCCGTTGGGAACGGTCAAGAGCCACACCCGTCGCGGGCTGCACGGGCTGAACCGTTGCCTCCAGGACGTGGGGGAGAACAGCCGTCGCTGAGCCCCTCCGCTGGTTCTCTCGGGCGGTACAGGCCTCCGATCCGTGACCAGCCGATGCCCCGCCTTCTCGCCCCCATCGCGCTCAAGCGTCCGCCGCTTCCGCGGCGTTGCTCGCGGGGAGGTCTCCTCGCGAATTCTGACAGCGACTTCGTATCCGGCAGGGCTCGGCCGGCTGATCCCCCCCCCCCCCCGCAGAAAGGCGGTGCAACCACTCGGCGACTTTCCGGAGAATGAAGGGACGAACTGTAAGAAAAGGCGCCGCTGTCGCGGGCCTGACTCCTGGTAAGAGAAGGGACGGGCGATGAAGCTCCAGGACGAACTTCCCCTCGACCACCACCTGGCCACCGTCTACCGCTGGGGCTCCGCGTTCTGCGGGGTGGTCCTGCTCGTCTTCGGCATCCTCGGATTCGCCGACGAACTCAGTCCGTTCAACACGAACGGGGACAGCATCGCGGGTATGTCGTCCAACGGCACCCTGAGCCTGATCTCCGTGGCCGTCGGCCTGATCCTGATCGCGGGTGCCGCCATCGGCGGGAACGTCGCCTCCACGCTCAACATGGTGGTGGGCACGCTGTTCCTGCTCAGCGGCTTCGTCCACATCTTCATCCTCGACCGGCCCGCCAACGTCCTCGACTTCGGCATGACCAACGTCATCTTCAGCTTCGTCATGGGGCTGGTGATCCTGACGTTCGGCATGTACGGGCGCGTGTCGAGCAAGCTGCCCCACGACAACCCGTACTGGCAGCGCCGTCACCCGCGCGAGGCCGCCCGGGAATCCCTCGCCGGGCGCCGGCGGCCGGCCCCCGCAGCGGCGCTGCCGACCGACACGGACCGGACGGCCCTGCAGGGAGCGACCAGGTCTCCTGGCTCGCGCCCCGGCCACTGAGGCGTCCGGGCCTGGCCACGGCACGTCCGGCGCCGACGGCACCGTACGCGTGGTGATCTCACCGGTAGCACGATCGCGCAACGACGGCTCGGCCGAACACGCGGCGCTGACCCCGGCCGAGCCGGCCCCCGGGCGACCACTTCCGGTTCTCCGGGCCCCTGCGGCGTCGACACCGATGCCCTGGAGCAGTCCCTCATCGACGTCCTCACCCCCGACGCCCGCCTGGCCGCGGGGCCTCTTCACGGCCGCAAGGGGCCTGCGTCGGAGGTGCTTTCCTGTCCGTTGCTTCAGCCGGAAGGCCGCCCGGTTGAAGCCGGGACAGCCCCCGGTGGGGCTTCTCCGGGTCCGATCTGGGCCCGGAAGGGCAGTGAAACCCCGTGAATGATCAATACGGCCGGGAAGGCACCGTATCTGCTGACCTGCACAGACGAGGAGGAGTAGGGGTGTTCGGGGAAACCAGGGCAACGTTCTGACGAGGGGGCCCTTCGTCGGCGGGGTGAGAACACCTCCCGACGACCGATCGCCGGGAGGTCCGACACCGGCCGCTCGACACCCCGGGAGGCTCCCATGACGGCCCCGGCACCCGCGGCGAACTCCACCCCGGCCACCCGTTCCACCGGGACGGGAGCCCCCGCGCCGCGCGACGTCCAGGTGGTCGGCGACGTCGTACCCGGCGTCGCCGAACGGCGACACGGAGCCCGGGTTGAGCCAGACGGTGTTCACGCCCGGCCGCGCCAGGTGGTCGAGGCGCTCGGCGATTCCGTCGAAGCCGCCGACGCCGTCGCCGTTCGAGTCGGCGAAGGACTGCGGGTGGATCTGGTAGAAGACGGCGTCGGCCAGGCGGGGGCGGGGCGGGGCGGAACGAGGTCGTGCCGGGACGACAGATCGGCGCGCCCCGCGCCCGCCGCACCTCGGACGGACCGGCGGACGCGGGGCGGCGTCGCGGAGCCGGACACGCACACCCCGGGAGCTTCGAGCAGGGCCCGGCCGCACTGTCGTCGATCACCACGGCGCTGCCGAGCCCGGTCCTCCGTCGCGCCGTCCTGCCCACCCGGTCCCGCTGCTTCACCACCCCTCTGTGCGGCTCGGTCTAAGCTCGGGGAGATGTTCACCCCGCAAGGTCCCACCCTCCGCGAACTGGCCGTGCAGGCGCTCTCGTCCATCGAGCGCGGCTACGACCTGCTCGCCCCCAAGTTCGATCACACGCCGTTCCGGACGCCGGACGCGATCCTCGAAGCGGTGGGGCGGGCGCTCGCGCCCATGGGACCGTTCACCGCCGGTCTCGACCTGTGCTGCGGCACCGGCGCGGGGATGGAGGTCCTGCGGGAGCTGTGCCGGGAGAGCGTCACGGGCGTGGACATCAGCACGGGCATGCTGACCGTCGGGCGCGAGCGGCTCGGCACCGGCGGCTCGCCGTCGCCGGCCGGCGCCCGGCTCCGTACGGCGCCGCTCCCGGCGGGGCTTCACCTGGACGGGGTCCGGGCGGTCGCCCCGGGGTCGGGAGACGGGGCACGGTCCGTGGGTCCGGTGGCGGACGGCACACCGCTGTCCGGCGGTGCCGGGCCGCGGGCCGGACGACCGCCGCTGTCGCCGGTGCGCGGCGCCGTCCCGCCCTCCGTCTCCTGGGTGCGAGGGGACGCCCGTGCCCTTCCCTTCGGGTCCGCGTTCGACCTGGTCGTGAGCTTCGGCGCCTTCGGGCACTTCCTGCCCCGCGAGCTGCCCGGCCTCTTCGCCGGGGTGCACGGCGTACTGCGCCCCGGCGGACGCTTCGCGTTCCCGGTCGCGGCCCCGCCGGGGCCCGGCTCACCCTGGTACTGGGCCCTGCTGGGCTTCGACACGGTGATGCGGGTGCGCAACGCCGTCCGGCGTCCGACCTTCGTCATGTACTACCGCGCGTTCCGGCTCGGCGACGTGCGGCGGGAGCTCGCGCGGGCCGGGTTCCGGACGGAACTTCACCCGCTGCCCGAGTTCGGCAGCCGACGGGACGGCAGTCCGCGGGCCCGGCTGGTCGTGGCCACGCGCGAGGCCGCCGCGCCCCAGGTCACTCGGCCGCCGGAAGGGTGAACTCGTAGACCAGGGCGTCCTGTTGGGCATCCACGGTCAGGTCGGTGATCTCCAGGGGCCGGTCGTACTGGTCGTGCACGCGCCGGGTGACCCGCACCGACTCCGGGAGCCGGCTGATCGCGTCCCGGTGATGCAGGGTCAGGCCCGCCTTGCGCATCCAGTCGTAGGCCCGGGACAGCTGCGCCGAGGCGTTGCCGTCCGCGCGGTCACGGTAGCGGGCGAGTTCCTCGACCTCGGTCACCGCGATCGCCGAGAAGGACGTCACGGCCGTGCGCAGTCCGCTGCCGTCGGCGGCGGCCGACTCGTAGCGGTGGACCAGGGTGGCCCGCAGCGGGGCGAGTCCCAGGGCTTCGGCGTGTTCCGGGGTGGGGGCCTCCCAGGTCACGGTGGTCCGTCGGCGAGCGCAGGGTTCGATGGTGTGCGCGCCGACGGGGAAGTCGAGGGACGGGACGTGCTCGGCGCCGGTGCCGGTCAGTGTCGCGTGGCTGCCGCGCCGGTCGGTGGACACCTGGCCGGCGCGCCGCAGCATCTGCAGCGCCTGCCGTACGGTCTCCCGGCTCACGCCGAACCGGGTGGCCAACTCGCGCTCGCCCGGCAGCCGTTCGCCGGGCGGGATGGTTCCGTCGCGCAGCTCGCCGAGCAGGAGCTCGGCGATGCGGGCGTAGAGGGGTTCGAGGTCGGACGAAGGGGTGGTGCGGGCCATGTCCGCGCCTCCTGTTCGGTGACAAGGCGTAGCCGTTCGGGCTCATTGCGCCACCAGATCTAGCATTGGTCTAAACCGAGGGGAAAGGGCGGACCGGTGCTTCGGCTGATTTCAGCCCGCGCCGCCGACCGGCGGTGAACGCCTCCGCGGCGGATGTCGGGGGGCGTGCGCGAGTGCCGTCCCCCTTGGGTCGTCTGCGATGCGCGGGTCCCCGTGGTTCACCGGGGACCCCGGTGAACCGCACCTCGGGTTCGGTGGGCCCGGGCGAAGCACCCGGCCCGTCCTGTCCGAAAGCCCTCGGACCGGGCCGCCGGGCCGACGCCCCGAACCTCCGTGTCAGAGGCGGGCGGGCAGCCAGCGGAGCTGGGCGGCCTGCTGGTAAGGGCCCCCGCCCTCATGGTCGTTGAAGTCGTACACCTCGATCTCCTTCTCCTCGCCTCCCCAGGCGTTGAACGCGGCGAAGACCGTCGACGGCGGGCAGGTCTCGTCCTCCAGCGCGGCCGAGAAGAGGGCGGGCGCCCGGCCGCGCGCGGCGAAGTGCACGCCGTCGAAGTAGGAGAGGGTGCGCAACACCTGCTCGGTGCGGCCGCGGTGGGTCTTGAGGTAGTTGCCGATCTCCCGGTAGGGGGTGCGGTCCGTGAGGACCGTGGCGCGCGGGAAGTCGCAGAGGAACGGCACGTCGGGAGCGATCGCCGCCAGGTCCGGCACCAGGCCCCCCACGGCTATGGTGATGCCGCCGCCCTGGCTGCCGCCGAGCGCCGCGACGCGCGCCGCGTCGACGAGTGGGTGCGACCGGGCCGCCTCCACGGCGCGTACCGCGTCCGTGAACAGACGCCGGTAGTAGTAGTTCTCGGGGTCCTCGATCCCTCGCGTCATGAAGCCGGGGAACGCGGGAGCGCTGCCCACCGGGTCCGGGGTCTCACCGCCGCCCCAGGCGCTCGCCTGGCCGCGGGTGTCCATCACGAAGTGCGCGAAGCCGGCCGAGGCCCACAGCAGATGGGTGTGCGCGAGCCCGCGCCCGCCGCCGTATCCGATGAACTCGACGACCGTGGGCAGCGGCGCGTCCGCCCGGGACGGCACGGTCAGCCAGCCCTTGACCGGATGCCCGCCGAACCCGGCGAACGTGACGTCGTGGACCGAGACGGTCTTCAACGGGGTCTCGAACGGCTCGAACCGGGCGGCGAGGTCGTGGTCACGGGCCTCCAGGAGCGTCTTGGCCCAGAAGGCGTCGAAGTCCTCGGGCTCGGTGGACGCGCTGCGGTAGGTGCGGAGTTCGTCGAGAGGGAGGTCGAACCGGGCCATCGAGGACCACCTTTCGGCATACGGGTGCGGCGATCACACCGTAACCGCGCCCTCGGCGGGCCACCACGCCCGGTCACGAGGAGCCGACGGGTCCGCCGCGCGGCTTCCGGACGCCGGCGCGTCCGCCGGGCGCGGCGGGCCGGTGCCGCACCGGACGCCGATCCAACCCACCTGTGGGCAGGCGGTGTCGGACGCCGGTCAACTCCCTTGTGCGCGGCCGGTGTCGGACGGCGGGAAGCCGCAGGGCGGTGCTTCCTCCACGGCTCCGGACGCCGAGGGCCGGGCCCTCGCTCTCGCCCGCCGCCCCGAACCGTGCGAACACCACGGGCGTGCCGGTGTCACGCGCGGCGCCGCACATACCGGTCGTCCGGGTGGCCGACCCCGAGCCGTCGGCACGGGCGGCTCGGCCGGACGGGCGGGTCAGCCGAACCGCTCGATCCGGATCCGGTCCACCGGCTGTCCCGCCTCCACCAGCAACCGCGAGGCGTGCTCGGCGAATCCGTTGGAACCGCAGACGTACGCCTCCCACCCGCCGGGCGGCCGCGCGGCCAGGAGCGGCGCCACCTGTGCGGCGGTCATCCGTCCGACCCGGGCACCCGCGGGGGCGCTCCGGGTGAAGACGGCCGTGGTCTCCTCGCCGTACTCCCGGGCGTAGATGAGCTCCTCGGGGCTCCGCGCGGAGACCAGCAGGCGCAGCGGCACCTCCAGGGCGCGGGCGCGGTGGTGGCGCAGCATCGACATCAGCGGTACGACACCGGAACCGGCGCCGACCAGCAGCACGGGCCGGTCCCCGGGCCAGGCGAAGAAGCCGCTGAGCGGACCGCGTACCTCGACGGAGTCGCCGGGCCGGGCCGTGGTGTGGAACCAGCCGGAGACCTCGCCGCCGTCGACGTGGTCCAGGGTCAGTTCGATGTGACCGGTGTCGTCGGGCGGGGACGCGATGGAGTAGTGGCGCTGTGCCACGTACCCGTCCTCGGCGGTGAGGCGCAGCATCAGATGCTGGCCGGGCAGATGTCCCTCCCACGCGGGCACGGCGAACCGGAAGGTCGCCGCGTGCGGGGTCTCCCGGCGGATGCCGGTGATGGTGGCCGACTGCCAGGTGGTGGCCGTGCTGGTGTTCACGGCGATGCGCCCGGGCACGGCGAACCGTGTCGGCGGTACGAACGTCCCGGTCGTCGTCGCTGTCACCGGTCGGCCTCCCTCGTCCGAGTGATCCCCGTCGGGCTCACCGGGGTCCTGTCGCTGTCCCTCACCGGCGTCCCGGCCACCGGCCTCACCGGGAGGGGTGACATCCGTCGCCGGGTCCGTCCCCGGCGTGCCCTCCGCGCCGACGTCCGTCGCCGGAAGCGTCTCAGTCACCTGAGTAGCGCTGTTCCTGCCAGGGGTTGCCCCGGGCGTGGTAGCCGTTCCGCTCCCAGAAGCCCGGCTCGTCGTGGTCGAGGATCCGGATGCCCGCGATCCACTTGGCGCTCTTCCAGAAGTACAGATGCGGCACGACCAGTCGCGCCGGGCCCCCGTGCTCGGCGGGCAGCGGCTCGCCGTCGTAGTCCCACACGATCCAGGCCCGGCCGCCGGTGAGGTCGGCCAGCGGGAGGTTCGCGGTGTACCCGGTGTGCGCGTACGCGACGGCGTGGGTGGCGGCCGGGTCCGGACGAACGGCGTCGAGGAACGCGTCCAGCGACACACCGCCGAACCGCACCCCGAACTTCGACCAGCTCGTCACGCAGTGGATGTCCCCCTCGTACACCGAGGCGGGCAGCGCGTGCGCCTGTTCCCAGTCCCAGGTGCGCGGCTCGGCCACCAGCCCGTCGATCCGCAGGCTCCAGTCGGCGGGAGCCAGATCCGGGGTGACCTCGGCGGACAGGACGGGCCAGTCGTCGCCGGCGTCGTACTGGCCGGGCGGCAGACCGGGATCGTGGGCGCGTGCGCGCCCGGTGAAGCCTCGCGTGACGTTCATGCGGGTGGTGCCTCCAGGACCGCCGGGGGACGGCTGCCCACGGATCGAGCGTGATGGGCGCGTGCGCGGGGCGGTTCCCGGTCGCGCGCCGGTCGCTCAACCATTCAACCGTACGCGCTCCCGGTCGGTGCTCCGAGCCGGACCGGAGCGCTGACATTGCGGCGGTGTGAACTCTCCGGGGCCCGGGGAATAGCCGCGCCGGGATCCTCCTTGGTGCTGAAGGCGAGTTTGGTGGCCCGTACATGCACAGCCGGTGAGCCGGGCCGCGAGGGCCGGTGGCGAGAGCGAAGTGGAGTGAGGGAGCAGATGCCCGAGGCGCACGTCTTCACACGGATCGGGGTCCGGGAGACCGTGGCCCCGCTAGAGCGGGACCGCACGGGTTCCGGGTCCGGCGAGGCTCTCCCGACGCTTCGAGCGGCCGCGATCGGGGTGACCGCGTGAGCTCCCATCCCCTCGACAACCCGGCCCTCGGCTCGCTCACCGGGCCGCACGCCCACTTCGCCGAACGCCGGGGCCGCGTCCTGCGCTACCCGGCGGACGTGTCGCCCTGGCTGGCGCTGCCCGACGAACCCGACGCCGATGACTGGGCGGATCTGGCGGTCCTGGTGGGACCGGGCGGCGAGGCGCCGCTGGCCGGCTACGTGGGGCGGACGCCGGACGGCTGGGAGGTGACGTTCAGCATCGACGGCGTCCAGCTCGTGGACGACGGGCTGGCCGCGGCACCGGATGCCGAGGCGGTGCGGCTCGGCCCCGCCGACGTGCCGGAGATGCTCGACCTGGTGGAGCGGACCCGGCCCGGCCCCTTCCTCCGGCGCACCGTCGAACTCGGCACCTATCTCGGCATCCGCCGCGACGGCGTCCTCGTCGCCATGGCGGGGGAGCGGCTGCACCCGCCGGGCTGGACGGAGATCAGCGCGGTCTGCACCGACCCCGCCCACCGGGGCGAGGGCCTGGCCTCACGGCTGATCCTGGCCGTCGCGCACGGCATCCGCGAACGCGGTGAGACCCCGTTCCTGCACACCGCCGCGGGCAACTCCACCGCCATCCGCCTCTACGAGTCACTGGGCTTCCGGCTGCGCCGCACCACCCGCTTCCTGGGCGCGCGGGTACCCGAGCACCTCGGCGACGGCCGGACCGTCGGGGTGGGATGAGCAACCGCCACTGAGCCCCCGCCGGGCCGCCGGGCCGCGCGTCGCGTTCACCGGCGGCCCGGCCCCGGCGCCTCAGTCCCTCGACGCCCGGCCGCCCGGCATCTCCACGGCGGTGACCGGGTCCGGGTCCGTGGCGTTGTAACGCAGGAGGTACGAGGCGAAGCGGGCGAGGTCCTCCGCGGACCAGCCGGTGAGCCGCTCCCGGAACGCCGTCCGACGGCTGCGGGTCACCTGGGCGAGGATCTCCCTGCCCGCCTCCGTCAGATGCAGCACCTGGACCCGGTGGTCCTCCGGGTCCGTCCGCCGCTCGATCCACCCGGACCGCTCCAGCGCCGACACCTGCCGGCTCACCGTGGACTTGTCCAGCGAGTAGTGCGCGGCGAGGTCCGTGGCCCGACAGCCGTCGGCCTCCTCCAGATGACCGAGCAGGGTGTACGAGACGAGGGACAGCTCCGGATGCAGGCGCCCCGCCGAGGCGCGGGCCCGCCGGGCGAACACGGTCATCTCGCGCTGGATGGTCTCCACGGCCGCTTCGGCCGTCGCACCGTCCGCCGTCCCGGCCCCGCCCGACTCCTCGGATGTCATCGGGACCTCCCTTCACCACCTTGGTTGCATAATACAACTCGGTGGTCCGAGAGGGGTGAGAGGGCCGTGGACGGACGCCGACAGCAGGGGGATCCGACGCTCACCGGCCCCCCGTGGACGTGACGCGCACAGGCCGCGTGCCCGCCCGCCGCGTGCCGGACCCCCCCCGCGAAGGAGGCCGAAAAGGGAGCGCTCGGTGACTGATCGTTCCTGTAGGGTGGCCGTCCCGGCCGCGGACCGTCGCGACCGATGAGAGCCGAGGAGGTGAGACCCATTACCGCTGTGTCAGGTCGGGTGCTCTCCTCCCCGAGCAGTACGGTCACCGTCACCGGGTGACTGCGGGAGCGCCCTTCGGATCGTCGAAAGGCTCTCGGCTCCATGCCTCCTCTCACTCCTGATGCCCTCGATTCCGCACGCCCTCTGGTCGCCGCGCTCCGCTCCGCCGGTTGCGTCTTCGCCGAGGACGAGGCGGAGTTGATCCTCTCCACCGCCCGCACCCCGGACGAGGCCGCCCTGATGGTGGACCGGCGTGCCGCGGGACTGCCCCTCGAACACGTCCTCGGCTGGGCGGAGTTCCACGGGCTGCGCATCAGTCTCGACGCCGGTGTGTTCGTGCCGCGGCGCCGTACGGAGTTCCTCGTCGAGCAGGCCGTCGCGCTCGCGCGCGGCGCGTCCCTCGTGGTGGACCTGTGCTGCGGCTCGGGCGCGGTCGGCGCCGCGCTCGCCACGTCCCTCGACGGCCCCGAACTGCACGCCGCCGACATCGACCCGGCGGCGGTGCGCTGCGCCCGCCGCAACCTCGCGCCGTTCGCGGGGCAGGTCCACGAGGGGGACCTCTTCGCGGCACTGCCCGCCACGCTGCGGGGCCGTGTCGACGTCCTGGCCGCCAACGTGCCGTACGTCCCGACCGGCGAGGTCGGCCTGCTGCCGTCGGAGGCCCGCGACCACGAACCGCTGGTCGCCCTCGACGGCGGCGCGGACGGACTCGACCTCGCCCGCCGGGTCGCCGCCGAGGCGCCGCGCTGGCTGGCCCGCGGCGGCTGCCTCCTCGTCGAGACGAGCGAGCGGCAGGCCCCCGCGGCCGTCGAGGCCTTCGCCGCCGCCGGACTGATCGCCCGACTGGCCGTCTCGGAGGAGCGCTGCGCCGACGTGGTGATCGGTGTGAAGCCCTGACCCGGAGGGCCGGACGCGCGGGGCGACATGCCGCGTTCGGCCCCTGATCAGCCGTTCTCCCCGCTTCGCGGGCCACACTCTGGCTGACCGCAGGCGCCAGAGGAAGGCCCGGACATGAGCAGCGCCCCCGAGCAGTTCGACGCGTGGGACATCAAGGAGTCGGGGCCCGCCGACGCGGACACCCGGGTCTTGCTGCTGCCCGGCGCGATGTGCGGAACCGTGTTCTACGAGGACCTGATGGCCGCGCCGTCGCTCGCCTCCGCGCCGGTGCGGCTGGTGGCCGCGACCCTCCCCGGGCACGCGGGCACCACACCGCCGCGCGATCTCTCCATGGAGAACTACGCGGCGCTCGCGGGCGCCCTGGCCGCGGAGCGGGGCTGTGGCGTCGTGGTCGGGCACAGCCTCGGCGCCAACGTCGCCCTGGAGATGGCGGCCGGCGGGCACTTCGCCGGACCCGTCGTGCTGCTCTCCCCGACGTTCTCGGCGTCCGACGAGGACAGGGCGCTCGCGATCGCCAACAGTCTCGGGAGGGTGCCCGGCATCGGGGCGCTGACCTGGATCGGCATGATGAAGGCGACACCGCGGGTCGTGGGGCAGATGCTGCCCCCGGCCCGCCGCGAGGAACTGAGCGCCGACCTGGCCAAGAACGATCCGGAGTTCTGCCGCCTGATGATCCGGCGCTACTTCGACCACCTGGACCGGTACGGGAGCCTGGTCGCCCGGCTCCGTGACTCGGGGGTGCCCGCCTGGGTCGTGCGCGGTGACCGTGACGAGGTCGGCCTGACGGACGAGGAGCGGGCCGGGCTGGAGGCCAGCCCCGACGTGACGATGGTCCCGGTTCCCGACGCCGGCCACATGGTGATGGTCGAACAGCCCGAGGCGGTCGCCGCCCTCGTGGCCCGGGTGGCCCTCGGCTGAGTCGCGCCACCGGCTCCAGGCCGGGTGCTCCACCGGCCGGCGGCGGCACGCCCCGGTTCCGTACCGCCGTACGCCGGTGGCCGGCCGAGTGATCCTCCTCATTGTGCAACTAGTTGCACAATGCGCGGCCCGTCGTCTACAACAGTCGTACGACATCGCGCACGGAGGGCCAGATGAGCCGTTACCCGCACCTGCTGAACCCGCTCGACCTGGGCTTCACCACCCTGCCCAACCGCGTGCTCATGGGCTCCATGCACGTGGGCCTGGAGGAGGCCGAGCGCGGCTTCGAGCGCATGGCGGAGTTCTACGCCGCCCGCGCGCGAGGCGGCGTCGGTCTGATCGTCACCGGCGGCATCGCGCCCAACGACGCGGGACGGCCCTACGAGGGCGGCGCCAAGCTGACCACCGAGGCCGAGGCCGAGCAGCACGCCGAGATCACCGCCGCGGTGCACCGCGAGGGCGGGAAGATCGCGATGCAGATCCTGCACTTCGGCCGCTACGCCTACCACCAGGACCTGGTCGCCCCCAGCGCCCTGCAGGCCCCGATCAGCCCCTTCGTGCCGAACGAGCTCAGCGACGCCGAGATCGAGCGGACCATCGACGACTACGCGCGAGCCGCCCGGCTCGCCCGGCGGGCCGGCTACGACGGCGTCGAGATCATGGGCTCCGAGGGCTACCTCATCAACGAGTTCATCGCCCTGCAGACCAACCGGCGCGAGGACCGCTGGGGCGGCTCGTACGAGAACCGGACGCGCTTCCCCCTCGAGATCGTCCGCCGGGTGCGCGAGGCCGTCGGTGACGACTTCATCATCATCTACCGCCTGTCGATGCTCGACCTAGTGCCCGGAGGCTCCTCGCTGGAGGAGGTCGTCACGCTCGCCCGGGCCGTCGAGGCCGCCGGGGCGACGATCATCAACACCGGCATCGGCTGGCACGAGGCCCGCATCCCCACCATCGCGACCTCGGTGCCGCGCGGCGCGTACGCCTGGGTGACCAAGAAGGTCATGGGGTCCGTCTCCATCCCGCTGGTGACCACCAACCGCATCAACACCCCCGAGATCGCCGAGCAGTTGCTCGCGGACGGCCACGCCGACATGGTCTCGCTGGCCCGGCCGATGCTCGCCGACCCCGACTTCGTCGCCAAGGCCGAGGCCGGCCGCCCGGAGGCCATCAACACCTGCATCGGCTGCAACCAGGCCTGCCTCGACCACACCTTCAGCGGCAAGATCACCTCCTGCCTGGTCAACCCGCGGGCCTGCCACGAGACGGAACTCGTCCTCGCGCCGACCCGGCTGCGCAAGACCGTCGCCGTCGTGGGCGCCGGGCCCGCCGGACTCGCCTGCGCCGTCAGCGCCGCCGAACGCGGCCACGACGTCACGCTGTTCGACGCCGCGGCCGACATCGGCGGCCAACTGAACGTGGCCCGCAAGGTGCCCGGCAAGCAGGAGTTCGACGAGACGATCCGCTACTTCCGCACCCAGCTCGAACTGCACGGCGTGGACGTCCGGTTGAACACCCGGGCCACCGTGGACACCCTGGAGGCGTACGACGAGGTCGTCGTCGCCACCGGCGTCAGCCCGCGCACCCCGCAGATCCCGGGCGTGGACCACCCGAGCGTCGTCGGCTACCTCGACGTGCTGCGTGACGGTGCCCCCGTCGGCGACCGCGTCGCCGTCCTCGGCGCCGGCGGCATCGGCTTCGACGTCGCCGAGTTCCTCACCGACAGCGGCGACAAGGCGAGCGAGGACCCGGCGACGTACTTCCGCGGCTGGGGCGTCGACATGGACTACCGGACGCCGGGCGGCCTCGCGGCCCCCGAACGGCCCACCCCGCCGCGCACCGTCCACCTCCTCCAGCGCAAGGCGTCCAAGGTCGGGGCCGGACTCGGCAAGACCACCGGCTGGATCCACCGCACCGAGCTCAAGCACCGGGGCGTCACCATGGTCCCGGGCGTCCAGTACGACCGGATCGACGACGCCGGGCTGCACGTCACCGTCGACGGCCACAGCCAGGTCCTGGAGGTCGACACGATCGTGCTGTGCACCGGACAGGAGCCGCGCCGCGACCTGTACGACGCGCTGCGCGCCACGGGCCGCGGTGTCCACCTCATCGGCGGCGCCGACGTGGCCGCCGAGCTGGACGCGAAGCGGGCCATCAAACAGGGCACCGAACTGGCGGCGGCACTCTAGAGGGCCAAAACACACGAACCACGGAGAGGACCGTCCGGTGCCCGGCACGTCCGGGCACCGGACGGTACCTCCGGTCTCCCTAGGATGACCCCATGTCACTCCCGCACGCGATCCTCGTCGCCCTGCTCGAGAAGCCCTCGTCGGGCCTCGAACTGACCCGGCGGTTCGACAAGTCGATCGGCTACTTCTGGTCGGCGACGCATCAGCAGATCTATCGCGAACTGGGAAAACTGGAGGGCGAGGGGTACATCCGGGCGCTGGCCCCGCAGCAGCCCGCCCGGGGTCAGAAGAAGAGCTACGAAGTCCTGCCGGCGGGCCGTGCCGAACTCGCCCGCTGGACCGCCGTCTCCACGGACCCGAAGCCGCTGCGCGACACGATGCTGTTGCGCCTGCGCGCCGCCGCCGTCGTCGGCACCGAGGGCATCGAGGCGGACCTGCGACGCCATCTCGACCTGCACCGGAGCCAGTTGGCGGAGTACGAGGCCATCCAGGAACGGGACTTCCCGCCGGGAAAGGACACCCCCGAGGACCGGCTGCGGCACCTCGTCCTGCGGGCCGGCATCGACCTCGAGACCTTCTGGACCCAGTGGCTGACCCACGCCCTGACGGAGTTCGAGGCGCTGCCGGGGCGGGACCGGGACGGTTCCTGACGGCGCCGGGGGCGCGCCTGACCGCCCCGGCGTGACGGACCGCGGATCAGAGCCGGTGGGGCTTGGAACGGCGGCGCAGGAACCAGGCCGCGGCCACGGTGCCGGTCACGACCAGGGCCGCGCCACCGACGACCGTGGCCGTGCCGTAGTCCTTCACGGCGCCGCCGAGCCCGCCCATGACACCGCGTGAGGGCGAGGACGAGGGCGAGGGCGAGACCGTGGCGGCCGGCGTGGCGGTCTGGGTGGCCGTCGCCGAGATCGTGGGGGCCGAGACGATGATCGACTGAGTGCCCGCCGTCGAGCCGTCCTGGCAGACCACGATCACCGTGTAGGTGCCGGCGCCCACGCCCGTCCAGGACGCCGACTGGCTGCCGCTCGTCCCGGTGAGCGACATCTGGCGCCCCTGGGCGAAGTTCGCCTGCCCGCTGGAGAGCAGCGAGGCGTCACCGAAGCTGCTGCCGTTGCTGGGGCAGGCACTGGTGGTGACCGAGACCGTGGTGCCACTGGTGCTCACGGAGATCCCCGAACCCCAGGCGACGGCCGCCGGGGTGGCCAGGGTGAGCGGAAGCGCAGCGGCGGCGGCCACGGTCAGGCCGGAGCGGAGAAGTGACTGAGTGGTACGCATAGGTACTTCCCTCCAGCGGCACGGTTGGCGGTACATCCCATGCGCCGCCGAGGATCGGAAAGGCCCGTACTGCCTCAGAGCGAGCCAATGCGCCCCGGCTCGGGCCCGCACGCGGACGGGGACCGGGCAGGTGACGGATTCCATCGTCCGGCGCACTGCCGACGGACCTGACGCGGCTGACGGCACGCCGATCCGGCGTCCACCGCCGACGGGCGGGGATCGCGCGCGACGCCGGTCACCAGGTGCGGCCGCCCCCGCCCGCGTGCTCACCGGCGGGGGTGCCGCCCGCCGTACGCGTCGCCCCGCACAGGGGTCGGCTCCCGGCGCCGGTCACCAGGCGCGGGCCGCCCGCAGCAGCCGGTCCCGGACCAGGGCGACGTGCGGATTGTCCGAGACCCCCGGCCGCTGGGTCAGATAGCCGGTGTTGATCGGCGGGTCCTCGGGTGCCGCCAGGGCGACCAGCGCGCCGGAGGCCAGCTCGTCCTCGCACAGGTAGCGGGGGAGCACGGTGATCCCGGCGCCCGCCGTGACCGCCGCGAGGACTCCGCGCAGATCGGGCACGGTGACCGCGGCCTGCGCGGACAGCCGTACGCCGAAGACGTGCCGCCAGTAGCGGCGGGCGATGGGCAGGTCCTCGGCGTACGTGACCAGGGGCAGCTCGTGCAGTGCCGCGGCACCCTCGGAGGCCACCCGGCCGGGACCGATGCGCTCGGCCCAGTCGGGGGACGCGACGAGCACGAACTCCTCGTCCATCAACGGGACGGACTCGAGGACGCGCCCGCGCGGCCGGGTCGTGGCGATCACCAGGTCGAAACGCCCGCCGCGCAGGCCCTCCAGGAGGTCGTCGGTCAGCCCGGTGCTGATCCGCAGCCGCACCCCCCGGGCGGTCAGTGGTGCCAGGGCCGGCAGCACCCGGGTGCACAGCAGCTCGGCGGGGCCCGCCACCTGGACCGGATCCGGCGGCCGGCCGACGCCGGGGCCACCCCGTTCGGCGACCGCCGCCAGCGCGTCCAGCGGCGCCCCCACCTGCGCGGCCAGTCCGTCCGCCACGGACGTGGGGATCACACCCCGCGGCCCCCGTTCGAACAACTCCCGCCCCAGTTGCTCCTCCAGGGCCCGGATCTGCGTGGTCACCGTCGGCTGGGAGAGGCCGAGCAGCCGCGCGGCGGCGGTGAAGGACCCGGCCCGGTGCACCGCGAGGAAGGTGCGCAGCAGCGAGAGGTCCAGCGGCGCGCCGGTATTGGATTCCCTATGGGCCATGAGGTCAACCCTATGCGCAGCTATCGCTCGCCCCGCCGGCCGACCCCGACCCGGGCGGACCGCGGGGGCCGGCGCCGGCCGAGCTGTCAGGGGGCGTCGACCCGCCGGTCGGTACGGAGCCGTCGACGGCACCGGCCTGCCGTCCGGCGACCTGGCACGGGTGTCGGCTCACTGGCGGCCGGTCGTCACGGAACGCTCCGGCGAGAACCCTCCCCACGTGCCGTCGGGCAGCTTCGCCCGGATCCGCACCCGGTGCGCCGCGTCCGCTTCACGGCCGACGTAGAAGCTGTGGTGGTTGGTGCCGCGGGGCGCGTCGCCGCCCCAGACGAGCGAGGTCACCGGGCGCCCGTCGAGATGGATCTGGTACTCCGTGATCATTCCGTCGACCTCGGGCGCGATCCACGCCAGGTCGATGTAGTACGCCCCGTCGGCCCGGTGGGTCGTCGCCCGGAAGCCGGTCGGCGCCGTGCCCCGGCCGTCGTCGGAACCTGGTGCGGTGGTGATCCGGACGGTGTCGCTCGCCGGTGAGAGGTTGTCCGCCGCGTCACGGGCCCGCACCGTGAACGCGTAGGCCGTACCGGGCCGCAACCCCGTGACGACGGTGGCCGTCTGGGCGCCGCCGACGCTGTGGATCTTCGAGGTGCCCTGGTAGATGTCGTACGACGCCACCCCCCGCGCGTCGGACGACTTCGCCCACGACAGCTGGGCCGCCCGGCTGCCGACCGTCCTGCCGTGCGGGCCGCCCGGGCGGGTGGGCGGTGTGCGGTCGGCCGCGGCCGCCGCCGGGGTGGTGGCCCGCGCCGCCTTGCCGGGCGGCCCCGGGACCCCGGCGGTGGTACGCGCCCTGACGGTGAAGACGTAGGTGGTGGACGGTTCGAGCCTGGTGATGTCCACCATGTGCTCCGAACCGGGTACCTCCTTGACCTTCGTGGTGCCGCGATACACCTCGTAGCGGGCGACCCGCGGGTCCTCGGGGAGCAGGTTCCACATCACGTGGACGCTGGTCGCGCTGCCCGCGGCGGCGGTCACGCCCTGCGGCGCGGCGGGCGGCCCCTCGCCCCGGCCCGGCGTCCGGGCACCCCATCCGCAGGACGCCAGCACGAGCAGCGCGCCGCACACCAGCGCGCGCAGGAGGGTGGGGGGAACGCGTCGCACGGCTCTGCCTTCCCTCGGCCGGGTTGGTCTGTACCTATAAGACACGGCTGACGCGGCCACATCAAGAGGGGGGCGGTCGTCGCCCGGCCCGTCCGGGAGGTACGTATGCTGATCCCTGACGCGGCGTGAACTCGCCCCGATGTCAGGGGAGTTCTCGCCCTCGGCGCGGACCGCTGTCGTCGCTGATCCCGCGCCGCCGCGTGCGGTCGAGTGGCTGGAGCCGACTCCGGCTCCGGCCCTCGTCCGTGCGGCGCCCGGGGAGGACCTCCCGGAATCACCCGTGCACCGTCCGGCCCCCTCCCGGTGGACGCGCCGAGGGACGCCCACCAGATTTGGGCGAATGAGCGTCCGTATCCCCCAGGAGAGGTTCTCCCATCGTGCGTGTCCAGTCGCTGATGCTGGCCGCGGCCGCCGCCGCCCTGCTCGCCCCGGCCTCGGCGGTGCTGTCCGCCACGCCTGCCGCCGGACCCTCCGGCAACCATGGGGCGCCCGCGCGGGAGGGTGCCGTCCTGGCCGCCGGCCTGCTGGCGAAAGTCCGTGGTTGCGCCGTCGTCTCGAACGGGCGCTACCGCAGCGACGACGGCACCCGGGCCGACATCCCGGTCTGCGGTGCTCCCGGCGCGGTCTACTGGAAGGCCGACATGGACATCGACTGCGACGGCAGACCGGGCCCCCTGTGCAACGGCCGCACTGACCCGCTGTTCTCGGACACCACGGCCTTCCAGCAGTCCGACGGCCGCTACCTGAGCGCCGAGACCCTGCCCTACATCGTCGTACCGGCGGCCAGCGGTGTCTGGAACTTCCGGGACCACGGCATCGGGCAGGGTTCGGTGGCGGCCGTGATCTACGGCGACCGGGTCCAGTACGCCGTCGTCGGTGACACCGGCCCGGAGGACATCATCGGCGAGGCCTCGTACGCGACGGCCAGGGCGCTGGGGATCCGCGCCGATCCGCGCGGCGGCGGCACGCCTTCCGGGGTCACCTACCTCGTCTTCAAGAACTCCCGCGTGTCCCCCATCGAGGACCACGACGCCGCAGTGGCGACCGGTGAGCGGCTGGCCCGGGAGTTCGTGAACGCCGCGAACGACGTGCGGGACGTGTCCGAGGGAAGGGACGCGCACGACGCGAGGGACGCAAGAGATGCAAGAGACGCAGGAGATGCGGGGGGCGCCGCCGACGCGAGGGAACGGCGGGAAGGGAGGAGTGCAAGGGATGTGAGGGGTGCGGCCGACGCGGGGGACGTGAGCGACGCGGACGATCTGAGTGACGTAGGTGATGTGGGGGACGTGGGCGACCTGAGTGATGCCGACGACCTGGGCGACACCGGCGACGTGAGCGACGTCGACGAAGGGTGAGCCGCGGGACCGGTGCGGAGGGTGCCGGGCCGTGCGACGTGGCTTGCCCGCCGGTCGGCGACCCGCCCGGCGACCTGTCTGCCGGGCGGCCTGACGACCCGTCGCCCGGCAGCTTCGTGACCCGCCGCCGGGTGCTCCCGGCGGCCCCCCCCCGACTGGCGGTCCCGGCCGCCCGCTCGCCAGACAGGCCACCCCCGCTCGCCAGACAGGCCACCCCCGCCCGCCGGTCCGGCACTCGCACCGCACTCGCATCGCAATCGGGCCGCCGGGCCCCCGGGCCCTCGCCGTTCGTCCGTCCGTCGGACCGCGGCCCATCCGTTGTCGACGGGCAGGATCGCGCCGTTGATGTTGTTCGCCGTGTCGGAGGCGAGGAACGGGATCGCGGCGGCCTGCTCCTCGGCCTCGGCGAGCCGGCCGACGTTCCCCATGCACGTGCCGAAGGCGGCGGGGCCGTCGGCGCCGGGGTCGACGGCCGAGGAGAGCCGCGTCAGCCCGCTGTTCGCGGCCGGCATCGACGCGATCGCCGCGGCGCTGCGTGCCCGGCCAGCCGACAGCCCGTTCCAGGACGCGCTGGACCGGGCGCCGATGAGCGGTGAGGACCCGTTGGGGAGGCCGCAGCCGTCGAGGGTCCGCACGCTGCTGGGGCTCACTCGCACCGAGCCGGGGCTGCAAGCCGCCTGGCTCCAGGCCCACGACGAGGCCGAGCCGGTGTTCGCCCGCGCCCTCGCCGACCGGGCCGGGCTCGCCACCGTGGATCTGCGTTCGGAGATCCAGGCCGCCGTGCTCGACGCCGCGCTGAGGGCGGCGTCGAGCACTACGCCTGGCACACCGACGACGGGGACGCCACCCCGGACACGGCCCGGGCGGACCGGGCGGCGGCCATCCGCTCCGCCCTCGTCGTCGCCGCGCGGGGCATCTCCTGACACACCGGGGGCCGCGCCCCTCGCCGCGGAGGGTCGGTCGCCGTGGAGACCGCGGGTTCCCTCCGTGGGCCGCGGGTGGGTCCTCAGACCTTCCGGTAGGTGTACGCCTCCGTCGCCGCCGCCTCCACGGCCGCGAGGTCGGCGCCCGTCGAGGCCGTGACGAGCGCGGCCACCGTGCCCTCGACGAAGGGGGCGTCCACCAGACGCGTGTTGTCCGGGAGTTCGTCGCCCTCGTCGAGAAGCGCCTTCACCGTGAGCACGGCGCTTCCCAGATCGGTGAGTACGGCGACCCCGGCGCCCCGGTCCACGGAGGCCGCTGCGGCGGCGATCAGCTGGGCGCTGGTGCCCAGGCCCCCGTCCACGGTGCCGCCCGCCGGGGCGACGGGGGCGGTCGTGCCGCCACCGGCGAGGCCCGTCGCCAGCGCGGCCACCGACTCCGCCACGGCGGCGCTGTGGGAGACCAGCACTATTCCCACGAGTCCGTCGTCGGTGTCACTCATCGGCCGCCTCCACGAGTGCCGCCACCAGCAGCGCAGAGGAGGTGGCGCCCGGATCCTGGTGCCCGATGCTGCGTTCGCCCAGGTAGCTCGCCCGGCCCTTGCGGGCCTGCAGCGGTGTCGTGGCCACGGCGCCCTCCTCGGCGGCGGACTTGGCCGCGGCGAACGACTCGGCCAGCGCGTCGACGGCGGGCACCAGAGCGTCGATCATGGTCTTGTCCCCGGGCGCGGCTCCGCCCAGCGCCATGACCGCGTCGACGCCTTCGCGCAGCGCGTCCGTGAACCGCTCCTCGGTCACCTCGGCGGAATCCCCGAGGGCTTTGCCGGTCCGGCGCAGCAGAGTGCCGTACAGCGGCCCGGACGCACCGCCCACCGTCGAGATCAACTGCCTCCCGGCGAGCGTGAGAACGGCACCGGGGGTGTCCGGCGACTCCTTCTCCAGGGTGGCGCTCACGGCGGCGAACCCGCGCCGCAGATTGCTGCCGTGGTCGGCGTCCCCGATGGGCGAGTCCAGGTCGGTGAGCCGCTGCGCCTCCCGGTCAACGGACGCGGCGGTCGCCGTCATCCAACGGCGGAAGAATTCGGCGTCGAGCACGGAGTCTCCTTGCGTGGTACGAAACGTGACCTGATGACGGTGCGAGGTCGAACGGCGTCCGCTCTCACATGCCCCAGCGCAGCCCCGGTGTCCGCACCGGCGCGTCCCACAGGCGCAGCAGTTCCTCGTCCACCTGGCACAGGGTCACCGAGGCGCCGGCCATGTCCAGGGAGGTGACGTAGTTGCCGACCAGGGTGCGGGCCACGGGGACGCCGCGCTCGGTGAGCACCCGCTGCACCTCCGCGTTGAAGCCGTACAGCTCCAGCAGGGGGGTGCCGCCCATGCCGTTGACGAGGACCAGCACCGGATCGCGCGGCGCGAGATCCTCCAGGACCGCCTCCACGGAGAAGTCGGCGATCTCGTGCGACGTCATCATCGCGCGCCTCTCCCGTCCCGGCTCGCCGTGGATGCCGACGCCCAGCTCCAGCTCCCCGGGCGGCAGGTCGAACGTCGGGCTGCCCTTGGCCGGAGTCGTGCAGGCGCTGAGCGCGACGCCGAGACTGCGGGAGTTCTCGTTGACCTGCCGGGCCAGTGCCTCGACCCGTTCCAGGGGTGCGCTTTCCTCGGCGGCGGCCCCCGCGATCTTCTCCACGAACAGGGTCGCGCCGGTTCCGCGCCGCCCGGCCGTGTAGAGGCTGTCGGTGACGGCCACGTCGTCGTCGACGAGGACCTTGGCGACGCGGATGCCCTCTTCCTCGGCGAGTTCGGCGGCCATGTCGAAGTTGAGGACGTCGCCGGTGTAGTTCTTCACGATGAACAGCACGCCCGCGCCGCTGTCCACGGCCGCCGCGGCCCGCAGCATCTGGTCCGGCACCGGTGAGGTGAAGACCTCGCCGGGGCAGGCCGCCGACAGCATCCCGGGGCCCACGAACCCGCCGTGCAGCGGCTCGTGCCCGGAGCCGCCGCCGGAGACGAGGCCCACCTTGCCCGCGACCGGGGCGTCCCTGCGCACGATCACGCGGTTCTCCACGTCCACGGTCAGTTCCGGATGGGCCGCCGCCATGCCCCGCAGCGCGTCCGCGACCACCGTCTCCGCCACGTTGATGAGCATCTTCATGGGTACCTCCCGGTGAGATTGATAGACGGGTTCCTGGTCTGCGTTTTCCCTGTTCAAGCCTGGTGCGGATAGTTCTTGATCTTGGCGCTTCGTGGCGCTCGTTGTCGGGCTCCGGTGATACTGATGCTGACCCGATGCCGACTTTCGTGACGGTCTGTCAGACGTGTGGGGCAGCGGGACGGGGGTCGGCGGGAGTGCTGTCCCTTGCAGTATTGACCTTGCGGTAGCGAAGGTCACGCGGGCGGACGCTCGGGAATGTACGCGTGTGCTCGAACCGCTCTCTGTCGCCTGCGGTTGGGGCGGGGGACGGGCTGGGCTGATCCCGGACGGTGATCGGCTCCTCGCGCGTGCAGGCTGGCCAGCGGAGTCCCGGCTCGGTCTGCCGAGCATGTTCGGGCGGCGAGCGCTACCTCATCGTCGACGGGTAGGGCGTCCCGCTCGCGGTGTCGCTGGCCGGCCTGGCGGAAACCGCGGGTGACGTCATCCGGCTTCTGGCTCTGTCGGACAAGATCCCGGCGATCGCAAGCCGGGTGGGCGGACAGCGCTGACGTTTCGATGCGCTGTCTGCCGACTGCGGCTGCGACCATGACAAGTACCGCTGTGGGATCCGACCCGTGAGCGTTTTCCCGCCTCACGCTGACGTGTGGTGAAGGACGAGGACAGCCTTCACGATTTCCTTCATGACGATGCCGGACGGAACACCCCCACGTCGGTGGGGAGGACGTCGGCAACGCCCGAACCATGGAGACGGGGGTCGGAACACCCCCACGTCGGTGGGGAGGACAGGAGGCGGTTCCACTCCTGGAACGCGCCCGCGACCTGCTGGGTGACGTCGAGGACCAACGGCTGCTGGGAAGCGTTCTGGAAGAACTCAGCAAGGCCCAGACCATGTGCGGACAGTACAAGGGAGCCGAGGCTTCACTGCTGGCGGCGGAAGAGATCTACACGGAGCTGGGAGACGAGGCCCGTCGCGCGAAGCTGGCGCCCGTACTGGACCTGCTGCGGGCCGCCCTGGGGCCGAATCAACTTGCCCCGGCCCCAGGGTGTGGCACAGCTGGCGGCTGCGCCGGAGCCGATAGCGGCGCGAGCACAGGCTCAAGGGCCTGCTGGGCCCAGCGGCGGGCGGAACACCGCCGCGGCGCAGGCCGCGCTGTGCAGGCAATGGGCAGACACGGCCGGTGTGCTTGACTCCGAAGAGCTGCGATGGCGGCATGCTCAGGGCTGGCTGCGGCCTTCAGCCAGCCAGTGAGTTCTTCGTCTGCTGCTGGTCGGGAGCGATGCCTATGCTGACCTGAGGTAGATGCGACTGCGGGCGCAGCTGGCCGGATCTTGGTCCGGGCGGGCGCTCCAGACCGTGCCGGGGCACCTGGCGGAGGTGGCCAGCGGTTTGCGATGCGCTCCCTGCCGCTTGGCCCGAAACCCGTGAGTGATGCGGCCCGGGTGATTTGAGCCTGATCGGTGTCGGCCGCCGGGGATTGAGGAGCGGACTGCACGGGCGGCGAGACCGCCGGCTACGCAGCTCGACGGGGTGTGAGTACAGCTTGCAGGTGAGGATCAGCAGGCCTAGCCCGCCGATGCACCATGGCGGGCAGCGACACCGGCAGTCCCTCATTGCCGGCAGGTGTACGGCGCTCGGCGCCCGTCGTTGCTGACACGGCTGCTGGCCGTCCGACCCAACAGGGTTTGCCCGTGCCGTGGCGCAGCCTCGGCGCCGGTGCCGCCGCCCAGCTGGCAGGGCCAGCGTTGTTTCCGTCTTGCGGCGCAACGCTTGCGGCAGGTGCCGTCCACGGACTCACATGATCATGAACCGGGCGTTAAGGAACTCGCAGAGACCCTGCCGCAGGGCCGGTCGGGAAAGTATTCCCTTCGGAAGCATGGCATTTGAGGGCTCGGTTTCGCGGGGCTGGCGGGAACAGTGCGGCGTGCCGGGCCAGCAGATTTTCCAGCACGTGCCCCAGTGGCGGACTGCTTCCGTGAGTTGAAAAGGAGCTGCCGGTATTTGATGAGGCAGCACGCTGCGGTTATGTGAACCGGGATATCTGATTGAGGGTATTGGGCGCCCCGGCATCGATTCTGCTCCGCTCACGCCTAAGAGCTTGCATAAATCTATATCGACTCGGGTCAAACCGGACGCAAGCGTCATTCTTCGTGAACCGCTTGCCGAGGCCGCTACATTTTCCATCTGACGGTCTTTTATGCGAAGATGATTGTCGCCTGGGGCCCACTGATGCCTCTTTGGGAGCCGCAAGCAAAGTGCGGTGAGCTGCGCGTCCCAGTGTTTGAAACCGGACAAATTTCCGTCATTGAATGTTCACTTGTTGCAAAAGGGACTTAGGGTCGTATGCAGGAAAAGGCCTCGCCAGATGCGCCGCCGGGCGATCGGTGCTCATCGCCTCTGGATCCGTCAGCACCTGCAAGAGCCGGAGACGAGGATGCAACGCACGTGACGGGTCGCGGCCGTACCGGGATCGCATGCCTGTGGAGGGTGTCTGCCTATCTGGTGATGGCGGCGCTGTGCGCGCTGGTGGCTTACCTGTTCTGGGTTATCACCATGATGGGCGGTGGCTTGTATCTCCTCATCGGCGCTTTCGTCTTGTGCGCACCCCTTCCTACGCTGCACCTGATCACGCGGATTCAGAACAAGCGGCATTGACGTGCTTGCGGCACAGAATTCCGCCGCAATCATCACCGCCGCCTCGTCTCGCCCTCCGCGTTTCTCTCAACCAGGCCGCAAGCGGAGCAGGGCCGTCTGCCGATCCTGTCAGCATACGGTCGGCCAGCGAGGAGCTGTAGTAGATAGGCGGGGTATTTAGCCGGGTAATTTCCTTAGGGGCCGGTCTTTCCGAATGGAGAAGCCGGTCTTTTTTTTGGCCCTTCCTCTCCGGGCCTGGACGGATCATCTCTCAGGGGAGAACGAGACCCGGGTGCCGAGTGCAAGATGCCCGGCCCATGTGTCATGGGCGACTAAGCCTGCAGGCAGGGGACCAACTGCGTGTCGAGGTGACACTTGCGTCACCTTGCAGTCACCTCGCCCGTGCGAAAATCGCGTGAATCGACGATGTTCAGGTCCAGCCGCGGGGAAGGCGGCCGGGTAAGGCGACGGCTCATCCGGCTCATCAGAACCTCACCGAAGCTCGCCAGGGTTTCGCAGTCGTGAGCCACCCGACGTTCGTGCACCAGCGATGGCTGCGCTTGACGATAGCGAGAATGAGCCAGGCCTTTCTCTCGCGCCCAACAGGCAAGACTGCCCGCGCCGCATCTCATACTCGACGGATACCGGACCGCCCAAACAGGCCGGCCGGCTGCGTTCCGTACGCAAACGAGGGGGAATCACGCGATCGGGCACCGGAGTTGACGCCGGCCGCCGCGACTGCATACGACGGCGACAACAGGGCCTCCTGGCACTACTCGGGTTGCTTCGCAGCTCCGAGCCGCCAAGAGGCCCTGCCTTCATTCACCTACCGGGAAAGGCCACCCGGGCGGGAAACCCCTTCCGCAGACACGTTCCATGATCGGTTGAGATACGGACTGTCAGCCGATGGTGACCCTCTTCTGCCAGTAGTCATTGGCAGGGACCACTTCGGTTCCGGATCCGGTGAGGGCGGTCTTTCCGCCCGCGTGGAAGCGGACGGAGCCGTCCGGGCGTACGGACCAGATGTCAGGGATGCCGTCCTTGTTGACATCGGGTGTGCCGAACAGGAACGGCACACTGCTGCTGAACCAGCCGGAGGCACCGTATTCGGTGTCGCTGCCGCCGGATGAGTCGGCGCCGGAGGCCAGTGAGTTGAGGTCGACGCCGCCGTCCGATGAGCTGATGCCCTTACGGAGCATGAGGCGCCCGGTCGCGTCGGTTCGGTAGACGAGGTCAGCGATGCCGTCGCCGGAGACGTCCAGGGCAAGGACGAGGTCGCGGTCCTTCCACGCCGAAGCGGACAGGCGGATGACCTGGTCGACGGTGGCACCGTGGTAGCCGGTGAAGGCCCACAGCTCGTCATCAGTTCCCGCGCTGTTCCTGACAGTGGCGAAAAAGTCGGTGCGGCCGTCGCCGGTGACATCACCTGCGGCCACTATCTGGGTAAAGGAGGCGGGGCTCGGTGCGCCTGAGGGCAGGAGGATCTCTCGGCGCTTGTCGATGTTGACAGCGCCATAGCCGTCTCCGGGGTAGACCCAGAGCCTGCCCTCGGTCCGGACGATGAGGTCCTGCAGACCGTCGCCGCCGTAGATATCGCCGTTGTGCGTGATCAGTGCGCCCTTGAAGTGGCCGCCTGGCGCGGCGATATTCGGGGGCAGGTCGTCGCCGTTGGGATCCTTGTCCGGGTTGGCCCGGTAGGCGCCGGGCATCGAGTAGTCGAGGTCTCCGGTGCCCTTGGCCAGGTCGTCTTTGTTGGCCTGGGAGGGGTAGAGGGAAAGGTTGCCGGCCTCGGTGACCGCCATGAGGTCCGGTAGCTGGTCGCCGGTGAAGTCGCCGGGCTTGTCGGCCTGGTCGCGCGGGGTGACGTAGAAGAAGTACTTGGTCGGCTCAGAGACGTTGTCGGCGCTGTCGACGGTACGGACGTACAACACGTTGGGTCCCGCAGTGGGAGGTTTGGCGTTGGTGATGGTTGCGCTGACGCTGGTGGCGGTGCCGGGGGTACGGCTGACACTGCCGGTGTAGTTGGCTGAGTTGAACCCGTACTCGTAGCGCTTCACGTCGGTGTTGAGCGCGCGCACGGTGAAGGAGCCGGCCGTTCCAAACTTCTTGGCGGACCAGATGGCGTCCTCAGAACCGCTGCCGAAGCCGTTCTCGCTGGCGTCCGCGTTGGGGAAGTCGGTGGAAGTGATCTTGGGCGGGTGGGGGGCGGTGGTGTCGAGCACGAACCGGCAGGGGGTCGTGGCCGGGTACCAGTTGGAGGTGGAGGCGGCGTCGTCGACCGCTCTCACTCGCCAGGAGTACGTGGCCCCGCTCTTGAGTCCGCTGGTGGGAAACGTCTTGGTCGTTTTCAGAGCTGCGCCGGTGTCAGCGCCTACGGAAACCTTCCCCGTCGCCTTCAGAAGGTCGCCGGTGGAATCCCACTTTTTTGTCTCCCACAGGTCGAAGTCGAGGTAGTCGAGGTTCTTGTCCTTGTCGGCGGCCTTGGCGGTGAACGTGAGATCGCCGGAACCCATCCGGACGTACGGCTTGGTGGTGGTGCACTTGCCGTCCGGGCCGAGGTCAAGGGAGTTGGACGTAATCGTGGGCTTGCGGTTGTAGACCAGCTCGAGGACGGGTGCGAAGTCCATGTCGGCCTGGAACTTCTTCCATGCGTACTGAGCATTTTCGTCACGGGCCCGCATGCCGAAGGTGATGCCTTCCTCGCCCCTGTCTGCTGCCTTCTGAGCTCCCTTCTTGACGTCGAACGTCTCGAAGGCATCGCGGCAGCCAGCCTTGTACCCGTGTGCGAAGCTCTTGGTGGCAAGCTTGTTGCCGTCGTGGAGTTTTGGTGCGTTCTTCCAGTTGGTGTGGGAGTTGACCTCACTGGTGAGGTGGACGCTCATGGAGCGGTCCTGACAGGACCAGGAGTAGGTCTCCAGCACCCTCAGCTTCGCTTTGGTGATCTTCGTGCCCTTGAGGTCCTTGTCGAAGGTGATGTTGAAGTAGGAGCGGGAGGTGCCCCAGGTGTCGGACTCGAAGCCGACGCGGGCCTCGTGGCTGCCGCCCTTGTTGAATCCTCTGCCGTTGTAGAAGGTGGCGTTGGGGAATCGGTTGTAGGCGGTGGTCCAGTTCTGGGTGTGCTTCTTGACCGACGGGTCAATGAACACCGGGTAGGTCGTGGCTGAGTCGGCGAGGAAGCCCTGGTCCGGCGTGAGCGTCCACTGGCCGGCGGACAGATCGGCTTCGACGATGTCGCCGCGCGAGTTGGGTGAGGGCCCATCCAGTGAGGCCAGGCTCAGCGTTGCGGCGGATCCGGTCTGCGTAGGCGCGGGCGTCGGCTCGGCAGGTGCGGACGGCAGCGCGGAGTCAGAAGCCGTCGGTTCAGGGCCGTCAGTGGCCGACGGCAATGCCTCGACGTCGGCGTCCTTCTGCTCGTCGGATTCAGTTTCCTCCTCCTCGGACGGGCTGGGTGTGTCCGAGGGGGACGTGTCGGCGGAGTCGGTGGGATTCGGGGACTCGGCCTGTGTGGGCTGCGCGGTGGCGCCGACGGTGCCGTCGGTGATGGCCGGCTGCCCGCTGTTGTCCCACATCAGAGGTGTCGGGGAGACGGCGACTTCTTCTCCGTAGGCATTCTCCGCACTCACGATCCCGGAGACAGGGTCGAGCCGGAAGGTCAGGTCAGCGGAGTGCAGGCCATAGGCGAGCTGCTGCACGTGAGGGTCGGAGGCGGCCTGACGGTTCTTCAGGACGATCACCTGCCCGAAGCCGTCGTCATCGGCGGTCAGTACAAGGTCAGCGCCCGGGAAGATCTCCGGGTACAGGGCGCGGTTGCCGTCGATGACCGGGGCCGGGATCGCGCCGGGCCAGGTGAGCTGGATGCTGTGGTCACCGCCGCCGACGTACAGCGTGATCAGTGGAGTTCCGGTGTCGGCTGCTGCGTTCAGCAGGGAGACTCGTCGCACGGATGAGCGGGAGGCATGCTGCTTGTCATCGCCGTGGGAGCTGTCCTTCGAACCGGCGGAGAATATCATCCGCGTGTTCGTGGCCTTCGGTTCCCAGCCGGCTTTGGTCTGATGCAGGCCAGGGTCGATTTTCTTCCATTCACCGCCGACCTTGGCCTGGAACGGGGAGGAGTGCAGCTGCTTCTCCATCAGCCCGTCGGGACGGGCCCAGGTGCTCGAGCGTGCTGTTCGCGCCGCAGTCACCTCGACGTTCTTGCCCGTCTTGGCGGCCTGCGCCACCGCGGCGGACTCAGTAACCGTCTTGGACTGACGCCCGGCGCCGCCTGCGCCGTCCCCGTTGTCGCCGTCCAGCCGGAATCCGGCGTAGACGATGCCGCTGGTTGCCACTGCGGTCGCGAGCAACGCTGCGCCGACCCGACGGTCGGTCGGGCGAAGCCAGTTGCGCGTCATCAGACGAGGTTCCCTTCCCCAGAATGCCACCGGCCATGAACTTCCGCTTCCTGGTATGGGAGCGGATCCCCTGATGACAAGGGGCATGCCGACGCGAGCCGATGATGACTCATGGAGAGGCTGTCGTCACGGTGCGGAAAAAGGGTGAGGAACGCGCGAGCGAGTTCGAGGAGTAGGAGCTTTCCAACGCAGGCGGGTGCTTTTGCAGGTGAAGCGGGCCCTGGCTCACATGAAGTAATCGCCTGTATCTGTAGCAATTATGACAAAGGGTCAAGCGACTCATGCGCTTAGCTGCTGACTGGAGTCACTGGTCATGAATGTGGCTAATGTCGGATTCATGGGAGCTTTGCTTGATCATGAATATTTGACTGGTGTTGTGCTGTTACGGTGTGTGATCATGCTCACGCCAAAAGAAATGATCTAGCGCTTCTTCACAGTAGGGCCACAGAATCTGACGGTCTGCCAAATCGTCACGCGTGGTCGGTCACCGGTCCCGCCTCGAATGGTCCGGGGGGATCTCGTCGTGTTCGGCCGTCTTCCGCACGCCCGTCGTCGCATGGCCCGCGCTGCCATACCGACCGTGGCTGGCGCATTGCTGGTGGCATTGCTGCCCACTCAGTCACTGGCGCTGCCGCCTGACCCTGATCCCTCGCACGACGAGGCCGGCAGGCAAGCGGTGGAACTTGAACAGCTGGAGAACGAGGAGCCCATTCCGGGCATGAAGTCCTCCCGTGATCTCGACACCCTCAAAGCCGATATCCCTGAGGACCTGCTCACCGCACCAACAGGTACAACAACCGCACCGTCCAACCTGACGGGCACGGTGAGCTTCGGCTCGGCCTCGGCCCCGGCGTCTTTGCGCACCATCACCTCCGCCGGGCAGACAGCTATGTCGCCCGTCGGGAATCTGCCCGTCAGCCTCGGCCAGGCTCCCGACCAGCCGGCCCCCACAGGCACCTGGCAGGTGACCATTCCCGACCGCACGTCCGCTGTCAGCCAAGGTGTTGACGGGGCAGTTTTGAAGGTGCAGGGACCGGCTACCGGGGCCGTCCCGGTCAACGTAAAGCTCGACTACTCCGACTTCGAGAGTCTTTACGGCGCCGACTGGGCTACCCGCTTGCACTTCGTGCAGTTTCCCGAGTGCTACCTGACCACGCCGGACGACGAGGCGTGTCAGGCATACGAGGAGCTGGAAACCACCAACGACACGGCGGCGAAGTCGATCACGGCCACCGTCGACCCGGCAGCGCAGGGCATCACCTCGGCCGTGGGCAAGCCCTCACCGGCATCGCGTTCGGGAGCTGCCCCGGCGGCGTACCACGCTTCAACTTCGGCAACTCCTGTGGCTGCCAGCACTACTGCGGTTGTCGGCGCTGTCGACTCCGGTGCCGGCAGCGGCGGAACTTTCAAGGCGACGCCCTTGGCATCCGACGGAAAATGGGAAGCCGGAGGCTCCTCAGGAGCTTTCTCTTGGTCATACCCATTGACGATCCCCACAGCGCCCGCCGGTCCGGCCCCGAAGATCTCCTTCAACTACAGTTCCCAGACCGTAGACGGCCGCACCGCGATCTCGTCACCGCAGGCGTCATGGATCGGTGAAGGCTGGAACTACGAGCCTGGTCACATCGAGCGCCGCTACCGTTCCTGCCAGGAGGACCGGAAGGCGTTCAAGGCAGGTACCCCCAACAATGCAGCCAAGAAAGACAAGACGTCCGACCAGTGCTGGGTGTCGTACAACGCGGTGATGTCGCTGAACGGCAAAACCACCGAGCTGGTCCGCGACGCCGGCTCCGGCAGCGACCCGGACAAAGACACTGAGCTCTACCGCCCCCAGCAGGACGACGGCACCCGCGTCCAGCATCGCGTCGGCGGGACCAACAGCGACAACAACGGCGAGTACTGGGTCGTCACGACCACAGACGGTACGCAGTACTACTACGGCCTGAACAGCGTGGGCGGCGGCCACGCCAACACGAACTCGGTCTCCACCACACCGGTGTTCGGCAATCACCCGGGAGAGCCGTGCCACGCCGAAGCCTTCGCCGACTCCCGCTGCGGCGCCGGGAAACAGCAGGCCTGGCGCTGGGGCCTGGACAAGGTGGTCGACGTCCACGGCAACACGATGATCGTCAACTGGAACCAGGAGACGAACTACTACGCCGTTCGCAAGAAATTCAAGTCTCCCGAGAAGTATGACCGTTACGCCTACCCGGCCTCCATCGAGTACGGCATGAGACCCGACAGCCTCAACAAGCCGTCCGCAACGGTCGAGTTCGGTGTCAAGCAGCGCTGCCTGAAGTCGACCACCTCCTGCGACCCCGCCAACTTCGCCAAGACCGACGACCCGGGCGCATACCGCCCCTGGTGGGATACGCCCGGCAACCTCAACTGCAAGTCCACGTCCAAGATGTGCCCGGCGTTCCCATCCTTCTGGACCCAGCTGCGCCTGGACACGGTGACCACGAAGGCTGCCCGTGCAGGACAGACCGGCCTCGGCCCGGTCGACACCTACACGCTCCACCAGTCCTTTCCTGAGGACTGGTACGACACCGCACCTGGCCTGTGGCTCAACTCGATAACGCGTACCGGCTACGGCCCCGGAGACACCACAGGCACTCTCCAGTCCAAAGACGGCATCAGTTTCGGGCACTACACCGTGGGATCGGCCTCCCCACTGCACGCCCGGCTGAAGGACAGACAACTGCCGAATCTCGTCCTCACGGGCAAGAGCGACCAGCGGCCCGGATTCACCCGGCCCCGCATCGGCGTGGTCTCCACCGAACACGGCGGTGACATCGAGGTCGAGTACACCGGAGGCTGCGCGAGCGAGCCCACCGAAGACAAGGGCAAGGCCAACAGCACCTGCTACCCGGTGCGCTGGTCACCCGACGGCGACGAGAAGACCCCGGCCAAGACGTGGTTCAACAAATACGTCGTGGCTTCCGTCACCGAGAACGACAAGGTCACCTCGCACGGCAAGCCCGTCATCACGACCTACCAGTACTCGGGCCCGTCCTGGGCCACAAGCGACGACGAGTTCACGCGTCCAGCCCTGCGCACCTTCAGCGACTGGCGAGGATACCGGCAGGTCAAGTCCCTCAAGGGCAGCAAGTCGGCTTCTGAGCAAGGCGACGTGAACTCCCAGTCGATGTCTGTCACCCGCTACTTCCTAGGAAACGGCGGCGAGGTCAAGGACTCCAAGGGCGAGCGCATCCTGCTCCCCGACGACGCTCCCCAGTACGCCGGCATGACCGCAGAGACGATCACCTACCGAGACTCCGACGGCCAGGTCCTCCGGCGCACCCTGAACTTCCCGCGGTCCAAGCAGACCGCCTCCCGACCGCGTGAAAACGAGGACGGCACCGCAGGCGAACCACTGCTGGCCTTCCACACAGACGTCAAACAGACGGACGAGATCCAGTCCCTGGACGACAACGGCTGGCAAGCCCTGCGCACCCTCACACAAGTGGACGACACCTACGGCCTGCCGATCCAGGTGGAGACGGCAGTCGTCAAACCCAACGGCTCCAACGAGACGCTTTCCAACCAGACCTGCACCAAGACGTCGTACGTGCACAACACCTCAGCCTGGCTGATCGGACTGCCCAAGGAAGAGCGGACAACCGCCACCTCCTGCGCCGGCTACGCCGACGCCGACCCGGCCACCCAGCTCAAGGCGGCGATGCAGACCAGCTACGACAAGCTGGCCTTCGGCGCAACTCCGACAAAGGGCTCAGCCACTTCGGTCGCCGAGATCGACGCCACCGGCACGTCCTACTCCAGCGTCACCACCACCACGTTCGACGACCTCGGCCGTGTCCGCACCATCACCCACCCCGGCGTCGGCCCCACCGAGACGCAGTACACGCCCGAGGCAGGCGGCCCAGTCACCTCGACCAAGACGATCAACGCCGCAGGCCAGGCCACCACAACCACGTTCGATCCCGGACGCAGCCTGCCGCTGACCGTGACCGACCCCAACGGCCGAATATCCCGGAGCGAGTACGACTCTCTGGGCCGTCTGGTGAAGGGCTGGTCCCCGTCCCGCTCCTCGGGCGGCAAGTCCCCGAACGTCACCATTGACTATCAACCGGCCATTGCCACATCCAGTGAGAACCGACCAGCGTCCGCAACGGTCAGCACACTCAAAGACGACGGCTCCTACGCCCGCGACATCACCCTGTACGACGGTCTGATGCGCGAGATCCAAAAGCAGTCCGAGGCCCACGGTCCAGGCCGGATCATCGTAGACACCGACTATGACGATCACGGTCTGCCGCGCGAGCGGACCGGTGCCTACCTGGCGAAGGGTGAGCCCGGGACAGAACTCTTCGCTCCTCGGTCGAAGTCACTGATCCCCAGTTCGGTCAGGCACCGCTACGACGGCCTGGAACGCGAGATCCGCTCGTCTGTCTACCACGACGGCGACTACCAGTACGCGACGTACACCTCGTACAGCTGGACCAGCACGTACGTCGACCCGGCAGGCTCGACGCTCCCCAAGACGCGCACCAACTACGACGCCCTCGGCCGGGTCACGTCGGTCAAGCACTACTCCCAGAACGCCGAAGACTCAAGCGCGGGGAGCACGACCACATACGAGTACGACACCCGCGGCAACCAGAACAAGGTCACCGACCCCGCCGGCAATGTCTGGTCGTACGTGTACGACGCTCGCGGACGCATCAAATCCACAAGTGACCCTGACACCGGCACCACCGACACCTGGTACGACTCCGCGGACCAGCCAAACCGAGTCAAAAACGCGCTCGGAAAGGAAACCTTCACCCATTACGACGCCCTCGGGCGTATCACCGACGTACGGCTGGGCTCCGCAACCGCCACCCCCATCAAGGAATACACCTACGACGACGCGCCCGGCGGAATCGGCCAGCCCTCAAGCTCCAAGCGGCACACCGACGACGGCGACTATGTCGACAAGATCACCGGCTATGACGCCGAGTACAACGTCATCGGCACTCAGACGGACATCCCGCCCAACCCGATGACGACGGGGCTCGCCGGCACATACGCCTACTCCTACACCTACACGCCGACAGGCAAGCCGCAGTCGGTCACCCTGCCAGCCGTCGGCGGACTCGCCCAGGAAAAGGTCGTCACCCGCTACAACACCGACGGACTGGCGGAGTCGACGTCAGGACTGACCTGGTACACAGCCGATGCCACCTACTCGCCCTACGGCGAGACATTGCGAACCGTGTCCGGCAACCAGCCCTACCGCCTCTGGACGACGAACTTCGTCGACCCCCACACGGGCCGTCTCCAGCGCACCGTCGCCGACCGCGAGACCGACAGCCCGCACCGCATCACCGACAGCTACTACTCCTACGACATCTCCGGCACGATCACCTCCAACGCCCGACAGCTCAGCGAGGCGACGGGCAACACCTGGGACACCCAGTGCTTCACCTACGACGCCATCGGCGAGCTGACGCACGCCTGGACATCGAACATCGCACCGGATGGTAAGGGAACCGGCTGCAAAGCCTCGAACGGCACGATCTGGGGACCCCGCACCGACTACGCCGCAGCGTCCGGCCCAGTAACTGACGCCCCGGACGAAGCCACAGATACATCCACCCCAGACCCGGCGCTGAGCTCCTCGCTCTCAGCCGCAGCCCCGGACACGACGACGGTATCCACTGGTACGACGGCCTACCGCCAGTCGTACATGTTCGACTGGCTCGGCAACCGGGCGAAGATGACCGAGCACAACACGGCTGACGCGACGAAGAACGTCACGTACACCTACGGATACGGCAAGACGGTTGCCGCAACCGGCACCACGCCGACATACAAGACCCAGCCGCATACAGCAACAGCCATCAGCTCCAGCCCGTCCGGCAAAGGCAGCGTCTACACCTACGACGCCACCGGCAACACCACTGTCCGGGATCTCTCCGCCACCACACAGAACCTGATCTGGACAGCGGAAAGCAAGCTCGACTCCCTCACCGACGACGGTAAGAAGACAACCTACGTCTACGACGCCGAAGGCAATCGCCTACTGGAGAACTCACCCACGGGCACGACCCTGTACCTGGGCGAAACCGAGTTGACAACCGACACCACCGGCACAATCACCCGAGCCTCCCGCTCCTACGCCCAAGCCGGCGCACCCACGGTGGTCCGAACCACCACCAACGCAGCGGCGACGGGCCACAAACTCAGCGTCCTTCTCGCCGACCAGCTCGGTACAGCCAACACAACGGTCGAACTGTCAAACGGCCAAACGGTCACCCGGCGCGCCTTCAAGCCGTACGGCGAACTCCGCGGTCCGGAACCGTCGAGCTGGCCCATCAAGCGCGGCTACCTGGGTGTCGGCATCGAGGACACGGCCACCGGACTGACCCACCTAGGCGCCCGCGAATACGACCAGGCCTCGGGCCGCTTCCTCTCCGCCGACCCGGTTGTCGACATCACCGACCCGCTCCAGATGAACGGGTACGCGTACAGCAGCAACAGCCCCATCAGCAATAGCGACCCCAGCGGGCTCTGCGCAGACCTCGACTGTCCCACCCGTTCATCGCCTGACCATGAGAACAGGACGCCCACACACCCGGCCTCTTCCGGACCGCCGAGATATTCACAGAACTATCAAGCGGCACTGAATGCTGGCAACGTATACCCGGCCTCCTTCACCAATACGCACTTCGAAATCTACCCTGGCGTCTTTGTCGACAAAAGTTGGAAGAATGCCAGCCGATTTGGCGACCGGTTCAACCGGGAGGTCGACAACTGGTGCCGAGACTTTGGTGACACATGCCTTCTCGGGGATGACAGCGAGCATATTGGCCAGAACATTCTGACCCATCTTAAATTCCTCACCTGCATGCGAATGGGACATGACAGCGGATGTAGGGGTCAGGTAACTCCTCTCAGTGCAGTTGCCATGATCTCCATGACAGGCATGGAGGGGTCGGGAGGGCTATCCGGCGCAAGGCCGGGAGGGGTTTCCGGTACAGGGAAGAAGGGTTCATCCTATTCAAGTTCGAAAATGGTCGCAGGATGCAATTGCTTCCTTGCTGGCACCGAAGTCTTGATGGCGGACGGGACAGTCAAAAATATCGAGGACGTCGAACTCGGTGACCGCGTCAAGGCAACTGACCCGGAGACCGGGAAGAAGAAGTCCCGTAAAGTGACCCGACTCATCCGAACGGAGGGAGATAAGTACTTCAATGAATTGTCCATTGCCACGCTGGACGGCATCGAGAAGCTCACGGCGACTCATGAGCACCCGTTCTGGTCCCCGTCCGAGCGTGACTGGATCAAAGCGGGCGCCCTCAAGGCGGGGATGACCCTGCTCACCGATGACGGAAGCGTCGTCATCGTCACACGAAACCACTCATTCACCAGGCATGCGCAGACGTACAATCTGACGGTTGAGGACGTTCACACGTACTATGTACTCGCCGGTACAGTGCCCGTACTGGTGCACAATTCGGGATTGTGCCCCGAGAAGATCGACGACGTCTTCCATAACCCCAGCGGCAGATCTTCTCAGGATCAGTTTGAATACCACTGGGACAAGCATGCAAAGGGGCGCGGTGTCACGCGTGAGCAGTACCTCCAGGATGCGCAAGACTGGGCGACGGGAATTGCCCAGCCAGGCGGGAAGAGGGGGCTCAACGCCAGCTTGGAGACGCTGGCGGACGGTGCGCGTGGGATAAAATACGTGGACCCCCAGACGGGTAAGGGCGGGATCATCGGCCCCCGCGGCAAGGCCGTAACCTTCTGGTATGGCGCCGGCTAATGAGAGGACGAGTCGTTGTCGGATTTCATGGAGAGCTACGCCCTCTGGCGATCCTTGCCTTTTCCCGGCCTACGCCGCGGTGAGATTCTGTTGCGCGCAGGAGAGAACCTTGCACTCATTCATGGCGACCTAGCTCTCGCCGACGAGCATGTGACCCAGGTGATCCTTTTTGTCGATGAGGGGATATTCAGGCCGAGCCGGGCGGACGTCATGGGGTTGCTTGAAGGGGTCATCTCTCGCCTGGAGCGATTCGGCGAAAGCATGGCTGTCGAAGAGCGAGAAGTTGTCAACGCCCATTATCGATATGCAGTTCTGCTGCATAAAATCTATGCTGAATTTCTGCGCATAGGGGCTCCGTAGCTCGTCACCTGACCTGGCAGGGGATAACGATGAGCCGCCCACACGTGTGGGCGGCTCATCGCTTCTGTTGGAGCCTGGGTGTGTCAATTTAACGGCCCTGTCTCACTTTCGGTGGTCGCTCAGGGTGACTGTTATCCGAGGAGGATGCGGTGGCGGAGCAGAGCGAAGCCTGCTCGTCCGTGCATCTGGCGCGCGATGCGCTTGGTCTTGGTGTTGACACCCTCGGTGGGGCCGTTGCTGTACGGAAGCGTGAGAGCTGCGTCCACGGCCTCGCGATCTCGTTCCAGACCTCGGGTGAAGGCATGCAGGTGAGGCAGGTCGGCGTCGCGGACCCGGGCTGCCCAGCGCGTGAGCGCGTCAGGGTTGTCGGCGTGAGGCGACAGGAGCGGGGCGAAGTCCCTTATGCCTGCGGTCAGTTGGGTCATCTCGGCGCAGGCGGCAGTGAGTTTGGCCAGGAGCTCGTGGTGCTCGGCCTTGAGGTTGTCGGGCCGGGTCAGCAGTATCCGGGCGAGTCTGCGCGGGGAGATGTGGCTTCGGTCGGCGTCTGCGCGGCCCTGGTTGATGTACTTGTGCAGGAGGTTGAGGCAGCCGGTGAAGCCGAGAGCCTTGATCTCCTCGAAGAGGTGCTGGACGGGGACGGCGGGGTCCTCGGCCCGGCGTCTGCGCAGGTGCTCGCGGTAGGGGTCGACGAGGCTCGCGCGGTATTTGGGGACGCGGAGCATGCGCTCGGGCCGGTCGGCTCGTGCGTAGCGTTTGATGGTGTTCAGGGCGAGTTGCAGGCGGCGGGCACATTCGAGCAGGCCCACACCTTTCTCGAGCAGGCTGTGCACCTGGTGCCGGCGTTCCAGGGTGGTCTGGGCGCGGGGCCCGTCGTAGATCGGCGCGTCCAGCACTGCGGCCCAGCAGGTGCTGTGTGCCTTCACCTCGTTGAGGGCGGCTTCGCACAGGTTGTGCCACAAGTGCCATCGGTCGGCGACCTGCACCGCGTCGGGCAGCGCGCGGCGGATGGCTTCGGCGTATGTGGTCGAGCCGTCGCGGCACACGACCTCGACGCCCGGATGCCCGCGCAGCCACGCTTCCAGCGTGCCGGCTGTGCGGTCGGGCAGTACGTCGATCCGCTCATGGGTCTCGGCGTCGATCACCACGGTGGCATAGCGGTGCCGTCGGCGCAGGGCGAAGTCGTCGACACCGATCACACGGGGCACCCGCCCGGCGGGCAACGGAATGCGAACCAGGACGCGCAGGGCCGTGTGACGGGACAGGCTCACCGCGAGTATCACCAGCAAACGGGATCCCGCCCGGCCCGCTAACTCCTTGACCACGGCCTTGACCTGCCTGGTCAGACGGGTCGTACGTCGCTGGTACCGCTCCAGCACCCCGGGCACCTGCTCGCGGAAGGTGTGCCGACAGCCGCGCGTTGGACACACCAGACGCCGCACCCGCACACGAACCATCACCCAGCGCCCGTCGACCGGAACGTCGGCCACCGTCCGCCAGTGATAGCTGTGCACCCGTCCCGACGAGGCACCACACACCGGACAGACCGCGGTCTTCCACGGCGTCCGGGCCCGCACCACGATCCGCTCACCTTCGTCAGCCACATCGTCCATGACCAGCGGAGACAGACCCGAAAACACTATCTGTACAAGCCTGTTGACATCCATCACGCAAAGTCAACGACCCTCACAACTCTCCGTTACCACCGAAAGTGAGACAGGCCGTTAGATTTACACTCCCTGCGCTCCAGTCCCAGTGGTCATGCCGTGGTGGAGCGTGGGAGCGTGGCCCTGGATCGTCGGCGATGACCTGTGGGGGGAAGAGGGGCCGGATGAGCGTGGTGTGGGCGGCGACGTCGCCGGAATCGGGACTGTTCCATCCGGTCGAGAGACGTTCAGAGGTGAAGGATCTGTCAGACCGCTTCAACGACCTGCGTTCCCGTGGTCAGGGGTACATCGAGGTTCGGTCGCCGAACAGGGAGTTCCCGCTGTTGGTCCTGGCCTTCCGGGATGATCACGCGGTCGTCCATCTGATGAGTGACACCGAGCGGATGTCTCTGCTCGTAGGAGACGGCACCGTGCCCTCGGGTGCCGAGGTCGACGTCCCGATCATGGACGACTTCGCCGCGTTCACGGGCGACTTTGTCCTGGATGTCGATCGGGCGTGGGACCTGGTGCACGAACTCACCCGGACGCGGGCGGCCGGCCCTTTGGGTGAGTGGTGTGAGCCGTAGCCAAAAGCTCGTGACACGATCATGAGCGGTGCTTCTTCAGTCGCCTCCAGCAGATGAGGCCGCAGGCCAATGAGGCGAAGGCGTCGTGGAGTTCGGTTCGGCGTTCCCGGCGGACGGCGAGGCGCTTGAACTGGTGGAGCAGGGCGAAGGTCTGCTCAACGGCATAGCGGAGTTTGCCCGGGCCTTTGATGTTCGGGGCGCCCTTGCGGGAGATGACGGGCAGGATCCGGCGCCTGCGGAGTTCGCCGCGGTGGTGATGACCTTGAGGGGGGTGCCGCGTCCGTCGCGGATCAGGTGGTGTTTGCTGCCTGTCTTCCGCCGGTCGACCGGTGACGGACCGGTGTCGGCGCCCCCTTTTTTCGCGCGGATGTGGGAGCCGTCCACACACGCGCTGGACCAGTCGAGCCCACCCGCCGCGTTGAGTTCCGTGAGCAGGAGCAGGAGCAGGAGCAGGAGCCGGTGCTACGGGTCGAAGACACCAGCCTGCTGCCACCGCTCAAGCCTGCGCCGGCAGGTCTGCCCGGAGCCGAACCCCAGCTCCAGCGGCAGCGGTTGCCAGGCTATGTCGTCGTGCAGGACATACAGGATGCCCTGCAGGCACAGTCTGTCCGGCACCGGCACCGGCCGAGGCCGGGTGACCGCTCCGGCCAGGGCGGCAACAACGGTTCGATCAGGGCCCACAAGTCGTCGTCCACGATCCACGGCCGAGTACTCACCCCTTCCCGAACGACCGAATCACCCCGACAGGCACGCCCGACCAGGGCACTTCAACAAGATCGCGTTACGAGCTCCAAGGGGCCGCCCGGCCCCACGCCTTGGGCCGGGCGGGCACGAGATTCCCGGCGCGGCAGTGGCACCCGGCACCCGGCACCCGGTGGGTAGGGTGGCCGCGCCCGATCGAGCGGCTGCCGGTCGGGGGGACACCACCACCCTCGATGCCGAGGGCGACACACGCCCAGGACCGCTCTTCTTCTTCTGCGCGAGTGCGGACGAAGTCGGTCCGACAGGCCATACAGGTTGGTCCCGCCCGGAGCCAGGAGACCGACAAGCCTGCGGGAAAGGGCCGTTCAACCCAAGAAGCACGGCCCTTCGGCATCCGGCACGGCGTGTGCCGTCTCGGGAGAGTGATTCGTGTCGGGTACCAGCTCGGCATCGTCCTTCTTCCGAAGGGATCATCACCATGTCGGTCCACGAGCAGTCTCACCGTCACGCGGGGTTCGGCTTCTCGCCGTTGCGCAGGATCCGTTCGGCGAACGCGCCGGGTGAGGCCGCGGCCACGTCGGTCGGCTCGTACGCCTTCGCGGGTCTGCGTCTGCTGACCGGTTTCGTGTTCCTGTGGGCTTTCCTCGACAAGACGTTCGGGTTCGGTTACGCCACTCCGTCCGGCAAGGGCTGGATCGACGGCGGTTCGCCCACGAAGGGCTTCCTGGGCGGGGTCGCGGCCGGGCCGATGGAGTCGACGTTCCATTCCTGGGCGGGTGCCGGCTGGGTGGACTGGTTGTTCATGGCCGGTCTGCTCGGTGTCGGGGTCGCTCTGGTCGCGGGTGTGGCGCTGCGGCTCGCGGCGCTGGCGGGCACGGTGATGATGGCGTTCATGTGGCTGGCCGAATGGCCGCCCGCCCGGCATCTGTCCGACGGCTCGCCGAGCATGTCGCCCAACCCGTTCACGGACTATCACGTGATCTACGCGGTCGTCCTGATCGCGCTGGCCGCGGCGGGCGCCGGCACGACCTGGGGCCTCGGGAAACTCTGGGAGCGACTGCCCATCGTGAACCGCAACACCTGGCTGCGGTGACCTGCCGGCAAACATCGGGGCGCCCCCGCGAATGTGCGGGGGCGCCCCGCCCGCGCTCCGGCGTGCGGGGACCGGGGCGCTCCGCTGACGGATGCCCGACCCGCCGGCCCGCAATCCGCCGGTCGGCGCGACCACCCTGGCTGGACCGTGTCGGCGGGGTCGTCAAATCCCCTTCCGTACAGGGCTGGTTGGTCCCCGTGGAGGACCAGTGGCCCCTCCTCCCACAGCCGGGCGAACACGAGACTGATCACGTATCCCTCAAGGAGGCCATCACATGTCGCACATCATCGTCGTCGGTCTGGACGGTTCGCCCGAGAGCCTCGCAGCGGCCGATTGGGCAGCTCGCGAAGCCCTGCGCACGGACGCGCACCTGCGTGTCGTACACGCCTGGCAGTGGCACCCTTACATATACGCCCCGCTGGCCGGCGTCTCCGTTCCATCGCCGGAGGACGATCCGCAGCGCGCGTGGGCCGAACGCCTGCCGCACGAGACCGCGGAGCGGCTGGCCGCGATCCATCCGGGTCTGTCGGTCAGCGCCGAGCGCGTCGCCGAGCAGCCTGTCACCGTACTGACGGCCATGGCCGAGGAGGCCGAACTGCTGGTCCTCGGGTCCAGGGGGCTGAGTGGCGTCGCCGGTTTCCTGACGGGTTCCGTCGCGCAGGCCGTGGTGGCCCGGAGCCGGATTCCGGTCGTCCTCGTACGCGCGGCAGAAGTCTCCGAAGAGGTTCACGAAACCCGGGACGTGGTGCTCGGCCTCGACCTGGAGCACTCGGATGCCTCCGTGATCGAATTCGCCTTCCAGGCGGCGGCCCGCAGGGTGGCGGACTTGCGGGTCGTCCACGGCGGGAGCGTGCCGCCCTACCACGGTCACAGCGGAGCCACGGATCCGGCGGCCGAAGCGGAACTGCTCGTCGAGACGCAGCGGCGCCTGACCGACGTACTGCAGCCCTGGCGTGAGAAGTTCCCCTGCGTCCCGGTCCACGAGCAGGCCGTGGTGGGCGGTGCGGGCCCCCACCTCGTGGATGCTTCACGGAACGCGGACCTGGTCGTGATCGGTCGCCGAAGCCGGCAGTCCCCGGTCGGCGTCCACATCGGCCCGGTGACCCAGGCGGTACTGCACCACTCCGTCGCCCCGGTCGCGGTGGTCCCGCACGACTGAGTGTCCGGGGCCGGGACATGCCATGAGAGCCCCGGAGGACTCCGCCCCGGGGCCTCGCGCCCTGTGCGCAGGGCACCGCTCCTCCTCGCTCTACCTCAACGGTGCAAGGGGAACGCGGCGCGCGCGAGCGGTGGCAGGGGCCGCCCGGTCCCGCGGTGGGGACCGACCGGCCCATGCGCGAAGCCCCCGCCCCGGTCAGGCTGGAGATACCAGGTCACGTCACGACGTGAAGGGATTGTCATGAAGGGACTCGTGTTCCACGGCCCGGGGAAGTCCGCGTGGGAGAGCGTGGCGGATCCCGGTATCCAGGAGGCCACCGACGCCGTCGTCCGGGTCGACACCGTCACCATCTGCGGCACCGATCTGCACATCCTCAAGGGCGACGTGCCGGAAGTGACCCCTGGCACGGTGCTCGGCCACGAGGCCGTCGGTGAGATCGTCGAGGTCGGCAGCGACGTGCGTACGGTCCGGCCGGGCGATCGGGTCCTGGTCTCCTGCATCACGGCGTGCGGCCGTTGCCGCTTCTGCCGGGAGGGCGCGTACGGCCAGTGCCGCGCCGACGGTGGCTGGATCCTCGGTCACCTGATCAACGGCACACAGGCCGAGTACGTTCGCGTCCCGCACGCGGACCTGTCCACACATCTCCTGCCGGGGGCCGTGGACAGCAAGGACGCGGTCCTGCTGGCCGACATCTTCCCCACCGCTTACGAGGTCGGCGTGCTCAACGGGCGGGTACGCCCCGGAGACACCGTCGCCGTCGTGGGAGCGGGCCCCATCGGGCTCGCCGCGATCGCGACGGCGCGCCTCTACTCGCCCGAGAAGATCATCGCCGTCGATCTCGCTACGGCCCGGCTCGACGCGGCCAAGCGCCTCGGCGCCGACGCCGTCGCGACGGGCGAGGAGGCCGAGCAACTCGTCTCCGATCTCACCGACGGGCTCGGAGCCGACGTCGTCATCGAAGCGGTCGGTGTCCCGGAGAGCTTCGAGATGTGCACGCGCATGGTGCGGCCCGGCGGACACGTCGCCAATGTCGGCGTGCACGGCAAGCCCGCGACTCTGCACCTCGAGAGCCTGTGGATCAAGAACGTGACGATCACCACCGGCCTGGTCGACACCCACTCCACCCCCATGCTGCTGCGCATGATGGCCGCGGGCCGGCTCCCCACGGCCTCCCTCGTCACCCACACCTTCCCGCTCGACCACATGGAGGAGGCGTACGACGTCTTCGCGCGGGCTGCCGACACGGGCGCGCTCAAGGTGGTCCTCGGTGAGCCGCAGCATGACGCCCTGACGGTCAGGACGCCCTGACGGAAGGAGGCGAATGACATGTCCGAACAGACCCGAAGGGGCACGTCCGGCGCGACACCGCAGGGCGAGGGCGCACCCGGGGCACCGTCGGCCGCGACAGCGGACATCGGGGAGACACCCCGGCCGACGGTTCGCACGGCGGCTTCGGCCGCGGCCGCACCGGGCGACATCGGACGGCGTATCGCCGCGCGACGCGAGGAGCTCGGCCTGACCCGGGAAGACGCGGCCGTCCGCGTCGGCACAGCCGCCGGATACCTCCAGTACCTGGAGGAACAGTCCACGGCGAGACCCGGAACCAGCGTCCTGATCCGGCTCGCGGGCGCCCTCGACACGAGCGTCGCCGCCCTGCACGGCGGTGAATACGACCTGCCGCCCGGCCTCGGCCAGGCGGCCGACCACTCCGAACCGATCGAACTCGGCCCCGAGGACTGCCTTGCGCGCCTGTCGACGCACGGCGTCGGAAGGCTCGCCACCGCTGCTGAGGACGGCCTTGTCATCCTTCCCGTCAACTACAGCGTCATCGACGGCACGATCGCCTTCAGGACCGCGCCGGGTTCGGCGATCGCGGCAGCGGTCGGACCGAACGTCGCCTTCCAGGTCGATCACGTCGACGAGGCCCTCAGCCAGGGCTGGAGCGTACTCGTCCAGGGCAGCGTCCGGGCCGTGACCGACCCGGACGTCAGGCGCCGGTTCGACGCCCTCGCCCACAGCCGTCCCTGGGCCGGCGGCGAGGAGCGCGACCTGTGGGTACGCGTCGAACAGGACCGGATCAGCGGGCGGCGGATCGCGGTGCGGTGATCCAGGCTCCGCGCGCGGACCGCAGGAAGGAATGAGCCTCTCCGTTCTCCGGAGACCGGCGAGGCCGATGAGCCTCGGCCTCGATCGTTGTCCCGTCACAGGTGGAAGCGTCGCTCGTGGCCGGAGAACTGTACGCGTGAGAGTTGAGTCCGCTGATGAATCCCGACGACGGCTTTCGTGAACTCGGTCGGCAGGAATGCCTGGACCGGCTCGGTGACGTGCCCATCGGCAGGGTCGTCCACACGCGTGACGCCCTGCCCGCTGTCCTGGCGGTCAATTTCTGCCTCGACGCCGAGTCCGCCGTCGTACTGCGGACGTCGGCGGACTCGGAACTGGCCCGCTCCATCGACGGTGTGGTGGTGGCGTTCGAGGCCGACGCGGTGGACGCGGCCGCGCACTCCGGCTGGAGTGTCGTCGTGACGGGCCACGCCCTGGTGGTGGACGATCCCGCCGAGCACGATCGCCTCACCCGGACAGGACCCCGTTCCTGGGTGGTCTCGCCCCATGACGTCTTCATCCGGATCACGCCCGAACTGGTCACCGGCCGGGAACTCGTCGGCGGCCGCACGCGGTACGGGCTGGAGCGGTATTCCTGACCTCCGCAATCGCGGGGTGGGCCGAACGGCCCCTCGGACGAGGGTGTTCGGCGCCCCGGCCGGTGCTGTCCGGCCCTCGTCCCGGCCCCCCGAACGACAAGTATCGACAGCGCAGGACGTTCCGGGCGGCGTGAGGGGAGACCGGCGATGACCACGACAGTGACGGCTGGGAGCCCGACCCGTTCGTCACCAAGGTCTTCGGGACCTACCGCAAGACCCACAACAGGGTCTGCCGGGCCTGTTCGGCAGCGGCGCCCCCGGCCGCGTACACCGGGTGCTCGCGCAGCGCCGGCGGCAGGAAGGTGAGCGGGTCGGGGTTGTCGGAGCGCCACAGCGTGCCCTCCCGGTCGACTCCGCCGTCGAACGGTTCGGGATGGTTCTCCAGCTGCCAGCGGACCAGGTAGCCGCCGTTGGAGATGCCGGTGGCGATCGTGCGGACCGGGAACCGGTGGTAGCGCTGCCCGACGACGGAGCGGGCGGCCCGGGTGAGCTCGGTGAAGCGCGTGTTCCACTCGGCGATGACGTCGCCGGGCCGGCGGCCGTCGCGGTGGAAGGCGAGGCCGGTGTCGCCCTTGTCGGTGGCGGCGTAGGCGTAACCGCGGGAGAGCACCCAGTCGGAGATCGCGCGGTCGCCGGCGTACTGCTCGCGGTTGCCCGGTGTTCCGGCGACGACAAGGTGGTCGAGCCCAGCAACTGCACCAGCGGCACCGTGGACGGCGCCTGATGGGCCGCGCGGCGGGCGGGCTCGGTCAGGGCTCCAGGCGGACGTCGACAGAGGGAGGCTGATGCAGGGTGTTGTGGACGGTGCAGTGCGAGGCGACGGCCAGGAGGGCGGCCCGGCGCTGCTCGGTCAGTCCGGCAGGGGGCAGGACGGCGACGCGGATCGTGTCGACCCGGGCCGGGCGGTCGGCGGCCATCGTGAACTCGGTCCGCACGCACAGTCCACTTCGGTCGAGGCCGTGCCGGTGCAGGTAGCGGCCGGCGTAGAAAGCGACACAGGTGGCCAGGGACGCGGCGAACAGCTCGACGGGCGTGGGGCCGCTGTTCTTCCCGCCGGCGTCCTCTGGCTGGTCGACGCGCAGCCGGTGACCGCGTACATCCGCGACGTACGCGTCGCCGTCGATGTGGGCGACCTCGAGCTCATGCACAGCGGGTTCCGGTGGACGGGCGGGGGCGGCCGTGTCAGGTGCTGTGCGGGTCATGGCCACATCGCCTCGGTTCCCTCGAGCTGTTCGGTGAGAGGACTGCGGGCGCCCTCGGCGGGCGACGGATCAGACCGTCCGCGGTACGACGGCCACCGGGCAGGCGCTGTGGTGCAGGAGGGTGTGGGACACCCGGCCGAGCTGGAGACCGAAGCGACCGGACCTGCGGCGCGCTCCGAGGACCACCAGGTCGGCGGCGGCCGAGCGATTGACGAGCACCTTGCGGGCCGATCCTTCGATCGGGGTCCTCTGCAGCCGCACAGCGGGATGCTCCGCCGCCGCGTCGGCGACGAGGGTGTCGAGCAGGGCGGAGGCCCGCTGCTCATGCTGATGCGCCGGATCCTCGGCCGACGCCCGGTCGTCGGCTGTCTCGTGTGCGGGGCGGCGCCAGGCGCGGACGACGTCCAGCTCACAGCCACGTGCCTCGGCCTCCCGGAACGCGAACCGGACGGCCTCGCGGCTCGTCCCGGGGTCTCCGGCGCCGAGCAGGACGCGCCCGTGCGAGCCGGCCAGAGCGGCCTTGTCACCCCTGACCACGATGACCGGGCAGGATGCGCGGGCCGCGACCGCCAGGCGCACCGAGCCGAGCAGCGTTCCCTTCAGCTCGCCGCGGCCTCTTGAACCGGTGACCAGGGCGGCGGCGTTCATACCTTCGTCCAGGAGCGCGGACACCGCCTCTGCGGCCACCGCTTCCGTGGAGACCTCGAGATCGGGGTTGTGCCGGTGGACGCGTTCCGCCGCCGAAGCGACGATGTGCTCCACCAGTACCTTCTCGGAGGTGCGCTCCCGGCTCATCGTCGGCAACGCTCCCTCGTACCGTTCCCACAGCGAGGCGTGGACCAGCCGCAGCGGAAGCCCGTCGCGGGTGGCCTCGTCCACCGCCCAGTCGATGGCCAGGAGGCTGCCGTCCGATCCGTCGACGCCCACGACGAGGGGAGGAGTCATGGTCTCCACCGCCTTTTTCCGGCTGCGATGTCGTACGGGGGTACCAATTCCACGATCGTCCCCGGCGTCAGGCGGTGGCAGGGGCCGTCCAGCCCTTTCCCGGGACTGACGGCCCTGGTGCGTGCAGCCGGACGGCGGTCACCGGCACAGCCGGTTCTTCGGCTTACCGGCTCAGGTCGGGGAGGGCTACCGTGATGACGTCCCCTTGCGCGCGGGCCCGTTCGCCGACCGGGACGCACAGAGAAGCCGGGAGGAACAACGTGGGAACCCCGGACGAGTTGTTGGAGGAACTGCAGGCCAGGCTGGACGCGGCCCGGAGCACACGTGACCGGGTACAGAGCCTGCTCGAAGCCGTCCTGGCCGTCGGCCGGGAACTGGACCTGGAACAGGTCCTGCGCTCGATCGTCGAGGCGGCCGCGACGTTGGTCGACGCCAAGTACGCCGCGCTCGGTGTCATCGGATCCGACGGTATGAGCCTGTCGGCGTTCCACACCATCGGAGTAAGCGAGCAGCAGATCTCCGACATCGGCTCCCTCCCGGAGGGGCACGGCATTCTCGGCGAGCTGATCCGCCACCCCGACCCCCTGCGTCTGGAGAAGCTCTCGCAGCACTCGGCGTCCTACGGCTTCCCGGCCGGCCATCCGCCGATGAACAGCTTCCTGGGTGTTCCGATCCGCGTACGCGGCAAGGTCTTCGGCAACCTGTATCTGACCGAGAAGCGGGGCGGGGCGCAGTTCGACGGGGAGGACGAGTCGTTGCTGTCCACGCTGGCCGTGGCAGTCGGCGTGGCGATCGACAATGCCCGCCTGTACGAGTACTCCCGGCTCCGCGAGCGCTGGCTGAAGGCCAACGTGGAGATCAGCCACCGGCTGATGTCCGGAAGCGAACGCGCCGAGGTGCTGAACCTGATCGCCGAACACGCCCGGGACATCTCCTGCTCGGCCCTGGCGGCGGTCGCGATGCCCGTCGAGGGCGGCAGGTCGCTCAGCGTGGAGATCGCCGTCGGGGTGGACGCGGAAGAGCACCGGGGACTGGTGCTGCCTCTGAAGGAAACCTTGGTGGGACTGGCCTTCTCCACCGCTGCCCCGGTCAACAGCGACGACGTCACCCAGGACGAGCGGATCTCCCCCGAACCACCGCGCTTCCAGGGGCTGGGTCCAGCGGTGGCCGTCCCTATCGTCACCCGTGCCGGTGACGTACGAGGGGTGGTACTGCTGGCCCGCGAGACCGGCCGACCGGTCTTCTCCGGCACGGAGACCGCGATGCTGCAGGGATTCGCCGTGCAGGCCGCGATCGCCATGGAACTGGCCGAGCGGCGTCTGGACGCCGAGCAGATCGCCGTGCTGCAGGACCGCGACCGGATCGCCCGTGACCTGCACGACCTGGCCATCCAACGGCTGTTCGCCACCGGGATGACGTTGCAGAGCGCGGGCCGCTTCATCACCCACCCCGAGGCTTCCGAGCGGGTGCTGCGGGCCGTGGACGACCTGGACGAGACCATTAAGATCATCAGGTCGGCCATCTTCGGCCTTCGGGCCCGTGAGAACGACGCGACCGGGAGCGGACTGCGGGCCAAGGTCGCCAAGGCCGCCGACGAGGCCAGGCCGGGACTGGGCTTCGCGCCCAGCGTGCGTATGGAGGGTCTCCTCGACACCGACGTTCCGCGCGAGATCGCCGGCCATGTCGTGGCCGTGCTCGTCGAGGCTCTGGCCAACATCGCCCGGCACTCCCACGCGAGCCGGGCCGACGTGGTGCTGACGACCGACGGTCGTGAGGTACGTCTGAAGGTCTCCGACGACGGGGTGGGCCTTCCGGCGGACGGCCGTCGCAGCGGACTGCGCAACATGGCCGAGCGGGCCGAGCAGCTCGGCGGGCGTCTGGAACTCTCCGCTTCGGCCACCGGTGGTGCCTTGGTCGACTGGCAGGTCCCGCTGCCGGTGAAGTAGAGAGCGCCCACGAGCGCCGGGTCCGAACGGACCGCCGAGGCTCACGGCGTCCGCGACCCGGCCACGGCATGGCTGGACGGGAAGGGCACCCCCCGTTTCTCGCGGATCCGGATCGCCCGCCACGCGAACGGCCGGAGCGAGCCTCGGCGCGTCGCGGGGGTGCGGTCCGGCGTGGGAAGAGAAGATCTGGTCGTGACCGACGCGACAAAAGCAGTTCTCGAGGGTGGCCCTGACGATCTTCCTGAGCGGATCGTCTCGGTTCCGGCGCCCGGCCTCGACATCAAAGTGCCGTTCCGTGGAGGGTACGAGCACTTCCGGGCCACGACGCGGCAGCAGGGGACCGGGCAGGGTCAGTTGCCGGTCTACGAGTGGTGGGAGCGCACGGAGCTCCCGGGGTAGCCGGCTGCGGGGAGCATGCGACCGGAGGGGCGGTGTCGGGCGGCGAAGTGCACCGGGGGCGTGGTCCGTCCCCACAGCGCATGCCGTGTCGGCCCGCTGTCGGATCCGGTGCCCGGCACCGGACCGGGTTCTCGCGGGCTGAGGCCGGTGCCCGCGTGACACCGGGGACGTCGTTGACGTGTGTCCCCCGGACCGGGCCCCGGTTCTCTGGCTGATTTCCCGGGCTTGTGTCGTTGTCCGCAAGTCGCTGCCCGCGCGTTCCGGCTGCCTGCTCCGCCCTCTGTGACGTGAGTGGATCAGCCGGTGAGGTGGCAAGAGCCCGTACGGGCCGAAGGCGCCCATCGCGCCTGACGGAGATCAGCGGCTTCGGCCGACCTCAGTCGCACCGGCCGGAGAAGCTCCGGATGGCGGACCTCGGTCGCGTTGTGGACGATCCGGCGGACACAGGCGGCGAGGTGACCGACGGTGGGGAAGGTCGCGCGCCTGGCGCTCACGGCGCCCGGGGTGTGGACACCGGCACGGTCGCCAACGTCACGAGCGTCAGGACGGGCAGGATCAGACCGAGCCGCCGGGCCGCGCCGGGCCACACCGCGCACGCTATGAGTGCCAGGGCGCTCAGAGGCACGAGCACGATGACGAAGTGCACGAACAAGATGTGCGCGGGCAGTCCGTTGACAACAGTGAGACTCATGCGGGCTTTCTCCATGGGGAGTTGGGGGCTGGCCGGACCGTAGGCGCGCGGACTGGATCTCCAGCCCGCAGACGATCGTCGGGGCCCAGGTGTTCCGGATCAGGGAGCGAGCGAGAAGTAGCTCTCCTCCTCCTGGCTGAAGTGCAGCCGGAGAACGGAATGGAGCCCGTACAGGCAGGCGCGCAGGTCGTCGATCTGTTCCGGCCTCAGTCCGCCCGACTCGTCCGCCATGCGCAGGTGGGTCGTGACGCGGCGGGACAGGCGGGCGATCTCGATGTGGGCGCGGCTCATGGTTTCGGTCGTTCCCGGTCCGCCGAGTTGTCTGTTCAGCGCGGGGTAGAGCTGATGCTCCTCCGCGAGTTCGTGCGGGAGCAGCCGGGTGGTGAGCAGGTGGTCGACGTGGCGCACGGCGGCCAGTGATCCCGGACCGTCCCGCGTGGAGAGCAGGCCGGCGGCTTCACGGATGGCGTCCAGGGTGTCCCTGAGATCGTCGTGTTCGGCCGCGAAGCGGTGGATGAGGTCCTCGGCGTCCGGTTCGAGAGCGGTACGGGTGCCGCGAGCCGGCAGCAACGCGCGCAGGGCGTTGAGGATGACGGCGACGTCGATGGCTTCCTGGAGAAGGGCTCCGACGGCGGGCGGCAGCCATCCCAGGAGGGCCGCGATCATGGCGACCAGCGACAGCGCCATCCCGCCCGCAGCGCTCTGGACCGCGATCCGGCGGGCCCTGACGGCGATCTCCATGGCGTCGGCGAGCCGGTCCACCCGGTCGGTCGTGAGGATGATGTCGGCGGCTTCGGAGGTCGCGGTGGAGCCGCGGGCGCCCATGGCCACGCCGATGTCGGCGGCGGCCAGGGCGGGTGCGTCGTTGACGCCGTCGCCGACCATGACGGTGACGGCTCGTGAGCGTTCGGCCCGTACCGCCCCCACTTTGTCGGCGGGAAGCTGACCGGCCCGGACGTCGTCGAGGCCGAGCACCGCTCCCACCTCTCGGGCGGGCTCCGCACGGTCGCCGGTGAGCATCAGCAGCCGGGTCAGCCCGGCCGACCGCAGCCTGCGGACGGTGCGTGGCGCGTCGTGGCGCAGCGGGTCCTGGAGCAGGACGGCACCGGTGAGGGCGTCGTCGACGGTGAGCCAGGCGACGGCGGCCCCGTCGAGAACGGCGCGGTTGTCCACGGCATGGGCCCAGTCGGGGAGTGCCGCCGGGGAGAGGCCGGACCTGCCGACGGCGAGGCGGAGGCCGTCCACGGTGCCGACGGGTCCGCGCCCGGGTTCCTCCGTGACGTCGGCGGGCACGGACAGCGTGAGGTTGCGGACGCGTGCCTCGCGGACGATCGCGTCGGCCAGCACATGCGCCGAGACCTGGTCGAGTGAGGCGGCCAGCCGCAGCACCTCGGACGGGGAGCGCCCGGGGGCGGCGGCGACCGCCAGGACGCGCGGTCGGCCCGCGGTCAGGGTGCCGGTCTTGTCGATCACCAGGGTGCGCGCCCGGCCCAGCCGCTCCAGCGCCCCGCCGTCCCGGACGATGACACCGCGACGGGCCGCCCTCGACAGTCCGGAGACGACGGCGACCGGGGCGGCGAGCAGCAGCGGGCAGGGTGTCGCCACGACGAGGACGGCGACCGCGCGTTCGGCGGATCCGCTCAGCAGCCAGGCGAGGCCGGCCATCCCGAGGGACAGGGGCAGGAACCACGCCGCGTAGCGCTCGGCCAGCCGCACGGTCGGTGCCCGCTCCGCGGCCGCGTGCTGAGCCATCCGTACGATCTCCGCGTACGTGCTGTCCTGCGCTGTGGCGCTCGCCCGGAGTTCGAAGACACCGCCCGCGTTGACGACGCCACTGCGTACGGGCTCGTGCGTGCCGCGCTCGACCTGGACCGACTCGCCGGTCAGCACGGACTCGTCGAGTTCCGCCGTACCGGCCAGGACGCTGCCGTCGACCGGGACCACGTCTCCGGGGCCGACCACGAGCACGTCGCCGACGACGACATCGGCGAGCGGGACCACGGAGACCTTCCGGCCGGTCCGGCGGCGGGCCGAGCGGGGGGCGTGCTCCAGCAGGGCCCGCAGGTCGTGGGAGGCGCGGCGCTCGGCCGCGGCGTCCAGCGCCCGACCGGTCGCCAGCATCAACGCGATCAGCGCCCCCGCCAGGTACTCGCCCACCGCGAGGGTACCGACCAGCGCCAGCACGGCGATCAGATCGACGCCGGCCCGTCCCTTCCGCAACGCGGCCACGACCCATGCCACGGCGGGAAAGACGGCCAGGACCGTGCCGGCCGCCCAGCAGACGTCGGCGACGCCCTGGTTCCCGGCCGCCCAGGAGATTCCCCCGCTCACCAGGGCGACCGCCGTCACGGCCAGCAGCGCCGGTTCGAGCAGCCGACGGACATCCCGGGCCCGCGGTGGTGCCTGTCCGTCTCCGGTGTCTCTCGTGTGCGACACGGCAGCGGCCCTCCGACGTCTCCGCACATGCCACGCCTCCGGGCGCGGCAGTGTCTCCGCGTATCCATGCAACCGCGCGCACCACGCCGGACGGCAGGGCCGAACGGTCCACAGAGAGGGGCCCACCGGCCGATCCGGGCGGGAAGCACGGTGACGGCGGCACTCAGCCGGGCCGGCTGCCCGCAGGGACGGCTCGGCGCCGTGCTCGCGGGCGGCTTCTTCGGCAGCCGGCTTCCGGTGCCGCTGAGCACCGCGGCGCCGGAACGCGGCGCGGGTGTCCTGGTGGCGCTGCCCGAAGACGCCTGCGGACTGGCCGAGACGGCAGCCGCGCCGGGCTGCCTGGCCGCGCAGAGCGCCCGCCAGTGCGGGCCGTGCCGCTTCGGCCTGCCGTCCGTCGCCGAGGACTTCGCCGCGCTCGCCCGGGGCCGCGCCGACGGTCGGCTGCTGAACCGGCTGCACCACCGCCTCGGACTGCTCCCGCGACGCGGCGCGTGCAGCCATCCCGACGGCGCGGCGCGGCTGGCCGCCTCGGCGCTGCGGGTCTTCGCCGACGACGTCCACCGGCATGTGCACACCGGACCGTGCGGAGCCGCGTTCGCCCCTCTCGTCCTGCCGGTGCCCGCCGCCCGGCCTCCGGAGGAGGGCGATTGGCGATGACCCTCACCCGGATCCACGTCCTGGCCGTCGACTTCGCCGCCTGTGACGGCCACGGACTCTGCGCCGGACTGCTGCCCGAACTGATCGGCTCGGACGAATGGGGCTACCCCGTGCTCCGGGACTCCGCGGTCCCGCCGGACCTGCTGTCCCACGCCCGACGCGCGGTCGCCGCGTGTCCGGTGATGGCGCTCCGTCTGAACCGTGTACCGGCTCCCACGCCCGACCAGCCCCCGAGCCGCGCCTCGCGGCCGGCAGGCGCTTGACGACGCCGGGCGGTGACCGGGATCGTCCCGGGGTTCGCCCATGACAGCGGAACCCCTGAGAGGAGGTACGCCCGCCACTCGCAGGTCACCACCGCCGGTTCACCCGGCTCGCGCCGTTCGGGCCATCGGCGTGCTGAACCGTACGCTCGCCGCCGGCGGCACGGTGGTGGTCCCGGCCTTCGTCCCGGACCGGACCGAGGCCGTCATGCACGGGCTCGCCGAACCGCGCCGCACGTCGACAGTCCCAGCATCAACCGGGCGGTGCGGGAGCCAGGCGCAACGCGAGGGAGCGATCTGGAGTCGATCCGTCGGGGCCGTCGCGTCGGCAGGGCCCGCGACGTCACCGGGAATCACTGTCCGGCACCACGAGTGAACAGGTTTCCCCGGGCGCGATGGTCACCGCGCGATCGGCCAGCATCACGCGAATGGCTGATTCCTCCGAGTCGGGCACGCTGATCTCCAGCCGCCCGTTCCGGCGCCGTACGCCGATGCCCCAGTGACCGCGATAGCGCAGCGTAAAGCCGTACTCGGAGAGCGCCGGGAGCGGGACCGGGTCCAGCCACAGGGCGTCCTCGCGTGTTTCCAGCCCCGTGAGGCCGCGCTGGACCAGGTCGAGGGTGCCGGCCATGGCCCCCAGGTGGATGCCCTCGCCGGTGGTCCCGCCCTGGATGTCGGCGATGTCGGCCTCCAGGGCCTCGTGGACGTACTGCCATGCGTCGGCCCGTCTGGCCTTGGCGAGGACCAGTCCGTGCACGAGTTCACTGAGGGTGGATCCGTGGCTGGTGCGCCGCAGGTAGTAGTCGACGGTTCTGCGCCAGATGTCGTCGTCCAGCTCGTATCCGAGACGCCGGAACAGCGCCGCCAGTTCGGCGGGTGAGAACAGGTAGCCGAGCATGAGGACATCAGCCTGCTTGGACGCCTTGTAACGGTTGACCGTGTCGCCCTCGGCCTCCAGGATCCGGTCCAGCCTGCGGATGGCACCGTACCGGGCGCGGTATGCGTCCCAGCGCAGTTCGGCAAGGTCGTCGTAGCCCCCGAACTGGCTGATGACACCCTGATGGAACGGCACGTTCAGTCGCCGGGAGACCTCCTCCCACTTCGGCAGTTCGTCGGCGTCCAGCCGCACCCGGGAGAACAGTTCCTCGCGGCGCCACACAGGAAGGCGCCGCAGGAGTTCCAGGGTGCGGGTGAGGACCCAGGCGGCCGTGACGTTGGTGTACGCGTTGTCGTCCAGCCCAGGCCGGACCGCGCCCGGGTAGCTGTCGTGGTACTCGTCGGGACCGACGACGCCACGGATCCGGTAGCGGCCCGTCGAGGGGTCGAGGACGGCGAGGTCCGCCCAGAAGCGGGCGATCTGCAGCATCATCTCCGCGCCTTTGGTGTGCAGGTACTCCGTGTCTCCGGTGGCCTCGCAGTACTGCCACACGTTGTAGGCGATCGCCGAGCCCACGTGGTGCTGCAGCCGGGAGTGGTCCGGCAGCCAACGGCCCGAGGCGGGGTTGAGATGCCACTCCTGGGTCTCCTCGCGGCCGTCGCTGCCGCTCTGCCAGGGGTACATGGCCCCCGCCCGGCCGGCCGTGGCGGCCGCTCCGCAGGCCCGGGGGAGGCGTCGGTGCCGGTAGTCGAGCAGGGCCCGCGAGATCTCCGGAAAATGCAGGTTGAGGTACGGCAGGACGAAGAGCTCGTCCCAGAAGACATGGCCCCGGTACGCCTCGCCGTGCAGTCCACGGGCGGGGACGCCCACGTCCAGGTCCGCGGTGTGCGGTGACAGCGTCTGGAGGACGTGGAAGAGATGGAAGCGCAGGATGCGGCCTGCCTCGCCGGGCACCTGCAGGTCCGTTCGCCGCCAGAGCCGTTCCCATGCGGCGACGTGGGAGTCGAGCAGGTCGGGAAAGCCCGGCGCTGTGGACACGCGGTCCACCGCTTCGCCCAGCGGATCGCTGATCGCCGGGTCCCGTGAGGTGTGCACTGCCACGGTCTTGTCCACGGTCACCGGCCGGCCCGGGGAGATCGGGACGATCAAGCGGTGCACGGCCCGGTGGCGGGCCGGACGCAGCACCGATGAGACGGGAGACCGGTCGGCGAGGACAGTGGTCCGGGCGGCCAGCGCGACAGTGATGTCCGACGTGCTGGTCCGGCAGCTCAGCCAGACGGTGCGGGGGTCTTCCGCGCCCGTCCGCACGTGGGTCACATGGCGGCGGTCGAGAGCCCGGTACCGGTGCACGTTGCCGTTGAGCACCTGGCCGTCCAGGGAGCTCTCGATCTCGATCTCCCCCGACCAGTCCTCGGCGGTGAAGACCGTCCGCAGGGCGGCCAGATGCGGATCCCCCATGTGAACCAGGCGGGTCTGCTCGACGCTCATCGAGCCGGTCTCGCCGTCCCCGTGCCGGAAGGACCGGGTGAGCGTGCCGCGCCGCAGATCCAACGTGTGCCGGTGGTCCAGGAAGACGTGCTTGCTCGGGGAGAACCACGATCCCCACGCGCCCTCGGCGCGGCGCAGACGGAACCGGAGAAGCAGCCAGTTCGGGAGATTGACCAGGTCCTCGTTCACGACCTTTCGCCCTGCCACCGTCGACTCCCGGCGGTTGTAGCAGCCGGCCACATAGGTTCCCGGGTAGTGCACCAGGCCGGCCCGGCACTCGGGCAGCGCACCCCGCGTGGCGAAGTAGCCGTTGCCGAGCGTGCAGAGCGATTCACGCAACCGCTCGGCGGCGGGGTCGTAGCCTGTCCACTCCCACATCCACTCCGACATCCGCCACCCGTCCCTCTCCTCGCCTGGATCCGAACCGTGACCGGCTACTGATCGGCCGGGGTGATACGGCGGCCCGTGAGGCTCGTGGGCCGGATCGACACCCACATGTCGCGCTCACCGCCCGCCCAGGGTGTGGTGTGCGCGTTTCGGGCGAGCCTGCCCACGGTCCCGGGGTCCGTCACCATGTCGGCGAGGCCGACCGCGAGCACGCTCCAGCCCTGACTCAGAGCGTCGTCCACGTGGTCGACCTCGAAGGCGACCTCGGCTCCCGCGGCAGCGGCGGTCACGGAGCCGGGGGTGGTCCGGAAGGCGATGGCGTCGTCGACGACCTCGTAATTGACCGGGACGACCGCCGGGCGGCCGTCCGGCGCCGACACCGAGACGCGCCCCACGCCGTGCGTGGAGAGCAGGGCCCGGCATTCGTCCGGGCCCAGGTCCCGCAGCTGAGGGTGAAGCAGTGCGTAGCCCTGCCCTGGCGGGAGATCGGTGCCTCCACCGCGTAGAGCGGGGACGGTGGTGCCCAGCGCGTCGGCCAGCCTGAGGAGAGTCGCCAGGCTCGGGTCGGCGGGCCGTTCCTCCACGTAGGCGAGGTAGCCCGGTGACATGTGGGCCCGGCCGGCTGTTTCCTCCCGGCTGAGCCCCTGTCTCCGACGTTCGGCGGCCACGCGTCGGCCGATGTCCCCAGGATCGGGTGCCCGGGTGGATGAGGTGGCAGTGGAACTGTCTCCCGCCTCGCCCGCGCCCGGTTTCACCTCACGTGCGGTCATCGGCTGTTCATGCTCGAGATGGTGGACGTGGGCATCGGGTCCGGGAAAGACGAGCGTCACTTCGTCCGTGTCCGACCAGCGCACGTCGTACGGGGGCGTTCCGTCCTCGTGGTGAAGTCCGACGATCTCGCCGTCGCGCCTGGTGGCGCCGGTCGCCTGGCTTTCGACGACGAGTTGGTCGCCGAGGTGAGCTCGCATGATCGCCACCCGCTCCCCAGAACGGTGATGTATCCAAAGAATGGTGATGTGTCCAACCTGCCACGCAGGACACGGCGCCGCCTGGGCGGCACTCCCGTGTCCGCGAAGCGGGTGGTACGTACCGGGAGGCGACATGCACCACCGAACGGTCGAGGCGCTCATGAGCCGGGACGTCGTTCGGGCGCAGCCTGACACGCCGTTCAAGGAGCTCGTCAGGCTGTTGGAGGAGAACGACATCACCGCCGTACCCGTGGTGGACAAGCTGGGCCGCCCGGCGGGGGTGGTCTCCGAGGTCGACCTGTTGCGCAAGAGTGCCGATCAGAGCGACCCGTCGGGCAGGACCCCTGTTCCGCACCTGGAAGCCTGGAAGCCTGGAAGCCTGGGAGCGGGCCAAGGCCGAGGGATCGAGGGCCGAGGAACTGATGTCCGCTCCCGCGGTGTGCGCGTGTCCGGAGTGGACCGTGGCCGAGGCCGCCCGCCTCATGGAGACCCAGAACGTCAAACGGCTGCCCGTGGTGGACGAGGCGGACCGTCTGGTCGGCATCGTCAGCCGTGGTGATCTCCTGCGGATCTTCCTGCGACGTGACGAGGCCATCCGTGAGGAGATCACCGGGGACCTTCTGCAGCACACATCGGGGCTCGATCCACGGGACGTGACCGCGGAGGTGCGTGACGGGAGGGTCACCCTTGCCGGCACCGTGGGGCACAGGACGCTCATTCCCGTCATCGAGCAGCTGTGCCGTGGCATCGACGGGGTGGTATCGGTCTCAGGAAGGCTCGGCCACCGGACGGACGACGCTGGGGACGCTGCATCCGGTACCTGAACGGGGTGGGCCCGAGATCGTGGGTTGTCGCGTTGTTCCGTCCGGGTTCAAGCGGGCCACCCAAGTGGCGCAGGTGTGATGGGTCGGTGCGGCGACATGCCTTCGACGTCCCGCAGGGCGACGTTCAGCAGTTGGTGGGCGAGGTCGTCCATGGCCCTGCCCGCCGCGAGCTCGTCGCCGATTTCCGGCACGTTCGTGTCCTCCGGACTGCAGTGTGCGGTGCCGCGGCCCGTGAGCGTCGTGGTGCCGGTGTCCAGCACGACGCGTGCCTTCGTTGCTCCGTCGTCCTCGAAGAGGTGCAGACGTACGTTCCACTGTCTCGTGTGCGACATCGCCTTCTCCTTGCCTGCAGGGCCGCGTCCTGCTGAACGCCGCGACGCCAGTGGTGCGTGGAGTGACATCAGCGGACGGGCGAGATGTCCAGGTAAGGCCTGGTCGGTCTCCAGCGGATGCCGATCGGCCCTCTGGTCCTTCCACGATCGAACAGCAGGCGTCTTCGATCACAGAGCCGAAGGTCCCTGAAGGACCTGCGACCGACCCGGAAGCAGGTGTCGATGCCTCGCCTTTTGCTGCGGCGGTCACATCTGGGGGACGATGGCGACGGGACACGGGGCGTGATGCAGCACCGCGTGGTTGATCAGGCCCAGCTGCAGACCCGGATGCCCGAGTCGCCGCTGGGCGCCCACGACCAGCAGGTCGGCCGTCGACGCGGCTTCCAGCAGAACCGGGCGTGCCGGTTTCTCGATCGATCGTCGGCTCACCACGGCGTCGCGGTACCTCTGGGCAGAGCCGCGCAGTGCGTCGTCCAGTACCTGGGCCGGCGGACGCCGATGGGCTTCCAGGAGCCACGACGGGGCTCGCGGTGTCGTACAGGCACCGGCCGGGGTACTCCAGGCGTGCACCGCCACGAGCCGACAGCGCCGCAGATGCGCCTCACGCAAGGCGAAGTCCACGGCCGTGCCACTGCCCTCCCCGTCCTCGACACCCACGACGACGCTGCCGAACCGGTGTGCGCGACGCTCCGAGGTGCCGCGGACCACGACGACCGGGCAGTCGGCGCGTGCCGCCACGGCGAGGCCGACCGAACCCAGGAGCATGTCGGCGAAGTCCCCGGGTCCTCTGGAGCCCAGTACCAGGGCGAAGGCGTTGCGTCCCTTCTCGAGCAGGGCCGAGGCCGCGTCCTTGTGCGAGATCTCGCTGGACAACCGCAACGCGGGAGCGGTCTTCATGGCCCGTGCCGAGGCGGCGCCGATCACGTCGGCCGCTTCCTGCCCGTAGGCGACCGCGTGCAGGAGATGGAGCGGCGCCGCGTGCAGGACCGCCTCGTCCGCTGCCCGGTCGACCGCGTCCAGGCTCGTCTCGGATCCGTCCACTCCGACCACAAGGGGAAGCGTCATGCTCGTGTCACCTCGTCATGCCGGATTCCGTGCCTTCCGCTCCCTCTCCGTGGCTCCACATGCGCCAGGCGGAGATTGGGGGTGATCCTGAGAGAACGCATCTCCCCGGTGCGCAGGCGACGCAGTGACCAAACTCCGGTCGCGGACTCGTTCATCGTCATTTCCAGCTTCTTACGAGATGGAGGCCGTCGCCATGCAACCAGCCGTCACCGTAGGCCTGGACGGATCGCCCGAGAGCCTGGCCGCCGCCCGCTGGGCCGCCGACGAAGCCGAGAGGCGCGAGCTCCCTCTGCGCCTGCTGCACGCGTGGCCGATGCTGGCGCCGGAGCCGCCCCGGGCCGCCGCCGAAGTCGATCAGAACTATTGGGCGAAGCGTCTGGTCGACACCGCGCAGGCGGAGCTGCAAGCCCGTCACCCGGGCCTGTCCGTCGTCGGGAGCCTGGTCGCCGACGACGCCCAGAACGCCCTGCTCCAAGCGGCGTCGGAGTCGGAGATCACGGTGCTCGGTTCCCGCGGGCTGGAGTCCGTCGAGAGCTATTTCCTGGGCGACATCAGCATGCCCGTCGTGGCACGCGCCGAACGGCCGGTGGTGCTGGTCCGCGCCGACCTGCGGGAGCAGAAGGCGCCCCCCGTACCAGCGGGCCCTGTGGTCGTCGCGCTGAAGCTGCACGGGTCCTCCGACGACCTGCTCGAATTCGCGTTTCGGACCGCCGCGGTCAGAGGCGCACCTCTCCTGGCCGTGCACGGTCGCAGTGTGCCGCTCCACGCACATGTGCCTTGGGGCGTGGACCACGGCGTCGTCGAGGAGATGACGCGCGAGGCTCACGAGGAGGTGAGCAAGGTGCTGCACCGGTGGCGGGAGAAGTACCCGCGGGTGGAGGCGGGCGACAGCATCCTTCTCGAAAGTCCCGCCAAGGCCGTCGTACGGTCCGCCGAGGGCGCGACGCTGCTGGTGGTGGGCCGACGTCGGCACCGTCATGGTCTGGCACCGCACCTGGGGCCGGTGGCGCAGGCCGCCATTCACCATGGGCGCTGCCCGGTCGCCGTCGTTCCTCATGACTGAACGAGGCCCCGACCGGACCCCGGGGCCTCACGTCGCTGCCTCGCCCCGATCGGGTGCCCGGGACGACGGAGACCCGCTGTCCCGGGCGGGCGTGTGCGAGATCCACACAGCGGTCCTGTTCTTCGTCGGCGCCCGTGCTTGCAGCTCGAGAAGCCGGTCGATCCGGGCTTCCTGGACCACACCACGGTGGCGGCGCGACGGGTCGCGTGCGAGCGGGAAGTCGCCCTCAACCGTCGGTTCGCCCCCGACGTCTACCTGGGGCTGGGAGAGTTCCGTAATCCGGGCGTGTCGGCGACCGAACCGATCGTGGTGATGCGCCGCATGCCGGAGGACCGCCGCCTCTCCCGCCTGATAGGAACAGGAGCCTCGGTCGACGGCATCCTCCGAGCACGGAGACGTCGTTGAGGCCGACGTCGAGGATCGTCTCCATCATGCCGGGCATGGAGAACCGCCCCCCCCCGGAGCGGACGGACAGCAGCAGCGTACGGGCCTCCACTGGGCCGATCGGCCCAGTGGAGGCCCGTAGGCGCGCCTGAAGCTGTCCGTCGTGAGGCGGTGTGGCGCGTGGGGCAGCGAACCGGGCAGGCCGCGCTGTCCGATGACCACGGGGCACTGAAGCGGAGTCCCGGAACGCGGCTCCAGCCGCTACCGCACATCCAAGCCCGCCATCACCACCAACGCCCTCGACGCCTCGCCCGAAAGCCTCGCCACCGATCAGCATCCGGCATCCGGATCGAGCGGTATGCGTTCAACCCGGCCAGACGCGCCATCTCCCTCTTCCGGACCTGCGACGCGCTTCGGACAAAGGGGCCGGACGGCCCCCGGAGGGCCCGGGCAGCCTCTGTCCCCGCACGGGCCGCGGCGTGACGCTGGTACCGGACGACAGACCGAGTCCTGGAGGTGCCGACATGCTTTCGCCCGTGGTCGTAGGAGTCGACGGATCCGCCGAGAGTCTGGCCGCCGCCGTATGGGCGGCCCGCGAGGCCGAGCGGCGGGACCGACCGCTGCACCTGGTGCACGCCTGGGACTGGCACCCCCGTCGGCAGGAAGGCGAGATCGTCGGCGCCGCCCAGCGGCATCTGGCCCGGAGTTCGCTGCGTCGGGCGGAGGAACACGTCCGCGCCGAGTGCCCCGACGTCCGTCTCAGCGACGAGCAGACGGAAGGCCCCGCCACCGCCGCCCTGCTGAAGGCGGCGGACCGGGCCGACCTGATGGTCCTCGGCTCACGAGGACTGAGCGGCTTCACCGGATTCCTCGTGGGCTCCGTGGCACTCGGCGTGGTCGCGCAGGCGACGCGCCCCGTCGTCCTCGTCCGGGCGGACGAGCAGGCGGCCGACGAACACGTGCCGGCACCCGACGGAAGCCCCTCGACGGATACCGGCCACCGGGACGTCGTGCTGGCCGTGGACCTCGATGATGCCTGTGACGAGGTCATCGAGTTCGCCTTCGAGGCCGCCCGGCTCCGGCACGCACGCCTGCGGGCCGTGCACGCCTGGCACGCCGCCGGCCCGGTCGGCCTGGGATCGGGTGACATCGGCATGGTCGAGGAGCCCTGGCAGGGCGAGGAGTGGCTGGGTTTCCTCAAGGCCGTGCTCCAGGTGTGGCGCGACAAGTACCCCGACGTGGAGGTCCTGGAGACGGTGGTGGAGGACAAGCCTTCGACGGCGCTCGTGAGGGCCGCGACCGGAGCGGGTCTCCTCGTCGTCGGCCACCGCCTCGCCGAACGCCCGCTCGGCCCCCGCACCGGCCCCGTCACCCATGCCGCGATCCACCACGTCGGCTGCCCCGTCGCCGTCGTACCCCATTTCTAGAGGAGCACCCGAGAGTGCGGGCCCTTTCTCCAAGGGCTCGCACCAGCACCGATGGACGAAGGACGCGACGGTCATGACAAGGCCAGTCGTAGCCGGCCTGGACGGTTCGAAGGAGAGCCTCGCCGCAGCCGACTGGGCGGCGAGGGAAGCTGTTCGCCGCGGACTGCCGTTCGCCGGCGAGCTGTCGGGCGGGTTCCGTGTCCTCCGGCTCCGGCGAGAGGGCGCGGAAGAACCCGAACACCGTCCGCCCGTCGCAGCGGTGGTCCAATGTCCCTCGACCAGAATCCAGCCACCGTCCACTCCATGGATCTTCTCGGGCGACCACACCTGGTCCGGTACGGCCACCGTCTCCGAGGTGAGCCAGATGTGGTCGTCTGTGGACTCCATGGGTGCCCACAGCGGAAGAGCCATGGGCGCTACCGGGGTCTGCCGGGGAGGTCGGGTCGATGCCGGACATCAAGCGTTCTGCGTCCCCGAAGGGAGTTGGTGCGCGGTCGGCGTCCACGAGGCGGCCGACCACACCAAGCCCGACAACCTCAAGGCCGAGCATCACGTGTGGGTGGGCTCCGGTGGGTGCCCTTCGGTGGGTGGGTGCTCGGCGACGCGCACCCACCCTTTCCCACGTCCTGAGGAAGCCGCCGACACCAGACGCTCGACCGTCTTCGCCGGGGGCCACCGCCCGCCCGTGCTACTGCTTGCCCGTGGTGCTCACCCGGAGCGTACCGCGGGAGTCCTCCTTCAGCGCACGGCCGATGATGAGGCGCTGGATCTGGTTGGTGCCCTCGAAGATCTGCATGACCTTGGCCTCGCGCATGTAGCGCTCGACGGGGAAGTCACGGGTGTAGCCGGCGCCCCCCAGCACCTGGACCGCGTCGGTGGTGACCTTCATGGCGTTGTCGGTGGCGATCAGCTTGGCGATCGACGCCTCGGTCTGGAACGGGAGCCCCTCGTCCTTGAGACGGGCAGCGGCGAGCGTGGTGGCCCGGGAGACCTGCACGGACGCGGCCATGTCGGCGAGGACGAAGGCCAGGCCCTGGTGCTCGATGATGGGGCGGCCGAAGGTCTCCCGCTCCCGCGAGTAGCGCAGCGCGTGGTCCAGCGCCCCCTGCGAGAGGCCGGTGGCCACCGCCGCGATGCCGAGGCGTCCGCAGTCCAGCCCGGCGAACGCGATCCTGAGCCCGTCGCCCTCCGCGCCGAGCCGACGGCGGGCGGGGACGCGTACGTTCTCCAGGCGCACGGTGGCGGTGGCGGACCCGGTCAGGCCCATCTTGTGCTCCGGCGGATCCGCGACCAGGCCCGGCGAGTCGGCCGGGACGAGGAAGCAGGAGATGGCCCGTGAGCCCGTGTCGGCCGTGCGCGCCATGACGGTGTAGAAGTCCGCGTGGCCGCCGTGGGTGGTCCAGGCCTTCGCGCCGTTGAGCACGTAGTCGTCACCGTCCCGGACGGCGCGCGTGCGCATCGCGCCCGGGTCGGAACCGGCGTGCGCCTCGGACAGGCAGTAGGCGCCGAGCAGTTCTCCGCCGAGCATGTCCGGGAGCCACTCCTTCTTCTGCTCCTCGGTGCCGAACGAGGCGAGGGCGAAGCAGGACAGCGCGTGCACCGAGACGCCCACCGCCACGCTCGCCCACACGGCGGCGATCTCCTCGACGACCTGGAGGTAGACCTCGTAGGACTGGTCCCCGCCGCCGAATTCCTCGGGGTAGGGCAGGCTCAGCAGCCCGGCCCGGCCGAGCGTGCGGAAGACCTCGCGCGGGAACCGTTCCTCGGCCTCCGCCTCGGCCGCGCGCGGGGCGAGCTCCTTCTCGGCGAGCTCGCGGGTCAGGGCGATCAGGTCGACGGCTTCCGGAGCGGGGAGCGTGCGGGTCGCGGGCATGGCGTGTCCTCGGTGGTGGCGGGCGCGCTGACGATTTTGATACGCCAGACGATACAAGAGTATCGTTTTTGGTACCGCTCGGCCATGGCGGGCATCACGGGACCCGCCGGTCCGTCGCCCCGGAACACTGTTGCCCGGGCCTGCGCGGCTCGGCGGCCCCGTTGTCGGGCCCGGCCTGGCCCGACCCTGACCCCGGCCCCGGCCGGACGTGGCTGCCTCGGCCCGGGGGCGTCGGGGGGCCGCACCACGGTGTCGACGGGGTGCGCGTCGGGCTCGGGTCCGGGCGAGGTCGCGGCGGCGTGCGGCACCGTCGGGCTCCCGTGGGCCGGGTCTAGCGCGTACGCGCCTTCGGATCGCCCCGGCCGCCGGTTGCAGGGCCGCTGCTTCGGGAGTGGTCGGTTCCGAGGGTGCCGGTTCCGGGGCGCGGGCCGCGGGACGGCGCCCGTGTCGAGGGCGGCGCCGATTCAGGGGCGGCGGGATCTCAGGTGATCGTCACCGAGGCGGCCGCGCCGGGGTCAGGGGGAGACGGCGTGGACGATGAGCGACGCCAGCTCGGCGTAGGCCTCCGCGTCGCTCAGTCCGGTGCGGGCCGCGACCTCGCCCCGCTGGATCTCCTGCATGGTGGCGCCCACCACCTCGCCCACGAACGCGGCGTGGACGTCACGGAAAGCGCCCGCGGCGACACCGTCCGCGATCAACTGCCGGATCCTGCCCGCGGCGAGGCGCGTGTTGGCCTCGTACACCTCGCGGGCCGGCTCGAACCGGGCCATGTCGTCGAGGAATTGCCGGGACAGCGGCCTCAGCTGATGCGCGACCGCGTCCAGGTAGACCACCACGCGCTCGGACGGCGCCGAGGTGTCGGCCACCTGCTTCTCGACGGCCTGGGCGGCCTCGCGGAAGTAGTGCTTCACCGCTTCCCGGACCAGTTCCTGCTTGCTGCCCGCCAGTTGGTACAGCGTCGTCTTCGAGCAGTGCAGCCGCTCGGTCAGCTCATCCAGGGTGAACGCCGCGAAACCCTCCGTCACCAGCAGCGCGACCAGCCGTTCGAGCAGGTCGGTCTGGCGCGCTGTGCGGCGTGTGGACGGCATGATCTCAGCGTAACCGTTCCTGCTCGACCGTAACCGTCCCCCCCTCGGGGTGCGGCCTCGGCGGTGCGTCAGGGGTGGGGCGCGTCGTCGGGCGCCGGCGGGAGCGCACGGGGCGCCGTTGCCGACGCCGTTGCCGATGTGGCGGACGGTCCGGGCGAGCGGACGGCCGGGCTCGTCGGCGCGCCCGCGTGGCCGGGCGCGTGGGTGTGCGCGACGGCGCGCGCGGGCGAGGGCGGCTCGGGCCCGGTCCAGGGTGGTCACGGCGTCAGGTGGCACCTCCGGGGGCGTCGGGCGTTGGTGACGGTGGGTCCACCCGGTCGGGGAGCTCCTCCACGTCGACCCCGGGCACCTGCGCCAACTCATGCTTGAGAGCGGCGAGTTCTGCGCCGCCCGCCATGTGTTCGGTGAGTTCCTCCAGGGTGACCTCGCCGCGGGCGGCGCTGAGTTCGAGCGTGCCGAGCCGCAGCACACTGAAGTGGTCGCCGACCATGTAGGCGTGGTGCGGGTTGTGGGTGATGAAGACGACGCCGAGGCCGCGGTCCCGGGCGGCCGCGATGTACTTGAGGACGACACCGGACTGCTTGACGCCGAGCGAGGCGGTCGGTTCGTCGAGGATGAGGACGCGGGCGCCGAAGTGGACGGCGCGGGCGATGGCCACGGACTGGCGCTGGCCGCCGGACAGCGTGCCGATCGGCTGGTCGAGGTCGTCGAGGACGATGCCCATGGCGCGCAGTTCCTCGTCGGCGGTCCGCTTCATCCGCGCGATGTCGAGACGGCGTACGGGCCAGGGTCCCCTGGTGAGTTCGGAGCCGAGGAAGAAGTTCCGCCATACGGGCATCAACGGGACCGTCGCGAGGTCCTGGTAGACGGTGGCGATGCCCTTGTCGAGCGCCTCGCGCGGCGTGCCGAACCGCACCGCCGTGCCGTCCACGAGGAACTCGCCCTCGCTGTGCCGGTGCAGTCCGGAGATGATTTTGATGAGGGTGGACTTGCCGGCGCCGTTGTCGCCGAGGACGCACGTCACTCGGCCGGGGTGGACGGCCAGGGAGACCCCGTGCAGGGCGCGGATGTTGCCGTACGACTTGCCGGCGCCGCGCAGTTCGACGATCGCGGCGGAGCCGTCCCCGGGCGGGGTGTCCGGGAGGACGGCGTTCGTGGTTCCCGAACCTTCTTCGTTCATGGGGCGGTTCACTTCCGGGTCGCCGTACGGCGGACCCACAGATTGACGAGCGTGGCGCCGAGCAGCATCACGCCGAGGAAGGCCTTGAACCAGTCGGGGTTCCAGCCGGCGTAGACGATGCCCTGGTTCACCATGCCGAACATGAAGGCGCCGAAGACCGGGCCGATGGCGGAGCCGTAGCCGCCGGTGAGCAGACAGCCGCCGATCACCGCCGCGGCGATGAAGATCAGTTCCTGGCCGACGCCCTCGCCCGACTGCACGGTGTTGAACGAGAAGAGCTGGTGCATGCCGACGAACCAGGCGCCGAAGCCGACCGTCATGAACAGCGTGATCTTGGTGAAGGTCACCGGCACGCCTACCGCGCGGGCGCTGTCCTGGTCGCCGCCGACGGCGAAGACCCAGTTGCCGAACTTGGTGCGCAGCAGCACCCAGGTGGCCAGCGCCGCGAAGACCAGCCACCACACGATCGTGATCTTCACCTGGACACCGCCGACGTCGAACGACGAGGCGAAGACCTTCTTCGCCGGGCCGAAGCCGTCCATGTCGCTGATGTCGTCCGTGGCGACGTTGGTGGTGACCAGCTTGGTGACGGCGAGGTTCACGCCTTGCAGGATCAGGAAGGTTCCGAGGGTCACCAAGAAGCTCGGCAGCCCGCTGCGGACCATCATCCAGCCGTTGAACGCGCCGATCGCGAGCGAGACGACGAGCGCGACGACCACACCGACCCAGACGTTCACGGTGAGTTGGTAGCTGAGCATGCTCGCCGTCAGCGCCGAGGCGATCACCGCGACACCGGCGGACAGGTCGAACTCGCCGCCGATCATCAGCAGGGCCACGGGCAGCGCCATGATGCCGATCGTCGACGACTGGTAGAGCACGGTCGCCATCGAACCGCCGGAGCGCACCGAAGGCGCCGCGACCAGGAAGAAGACGAACACGGCCACGGCACCGAGGAACACCCCGACCTCCGGCCGGGCGAGCAGCCGCACCACCGGGGTGCGCCGCGCCGCCCGCCCGTCGGTCTTCCGGGGGCCGGGAGCCGGCGGCACGGTCACCGCCGGTCCGGCCCGACCGGCCGTGCTCACCGGGTGCCCTTCGAGGCGAACTCGGCGACGGCCTCGACGTTGCTCTTGTCGACGAAGGCCGGGCCGGTCAGGACCGGCTGTTCCCCGCCGCCGCTGTAGTTGCCGTTGTTCTTGTAGAGCCACAGCGAGTCGATCGCCAAGTAGCCCTGGAGGTAGGGCTGCTGGTCGACGGCGAACTGGATGGTGCCCTTGCTGATGGCGCCGGTGAGGTCCTTGTTGAGGTCGAAGGTGGCGATCTTCGCCTTGCTCCCGGCGTCCGAGACCGACTGCACCGAGGTCAGGGCGTACGGGGCGCCGAGGGTGACGACGTAGTCGATCGCGGAGTCCCGCTTGAGCTTCGCGGTGATCGTGGACTTCACGGACGGCATGTCGGTGCCGTTGACGTACAGGGTCTCCGTGCTGCCCTTGAAGGTCTTCTTCACGCCGTCGCAGCGCTGGGTGAGACCGACGTTGCCCTGCTCCTGGACCACGCAGACGGCCTTCTTGGCGCCCTCCGTGTTCAGCCTCTTGCCGAACGCCTCGCCCGCGACGGTCTCGTCCTGGCCGAAGAACTCCGTCAGGCCCAGCTTCTTCCAGTCGCTGAGGCCCGAGTTGAGCCCCACGACGGGTATGCCGGCCGAAGTCGCCTTGCCCACCGCGTCCTTCATGGCGTCCGGCTTGGCGAGGGTGACCGCGATGCCGTCGACCTTCTGGTCGATCGCGTTCTGGACCAGGTTGGCCTGAGCGCCCGCGTTCGGGTCGTTGGCGTAGAGGAGGTCGATGTTGTCCTTCGCCGCGGCCGCCTCGGCGCCCTTGCGGACGATGTCCCAGAACGTGTCACCGGCCGCCTGATGAGTGATCAGGGCGACCTTCATCTTGGGGGTGTCGGCCTTGCCCGTGGCGGCGCCGTCCCCGTCGTCCTCGGACTTCTTGCCGCCCGAGCCGCTGGAGCAGCCGGCGGCGAGCAGGGCGGACGCCGCGGCCAGGGCGATGAACGGGGCGAATCTCCGGGAACGGGGGTGGAACGTGCGATCCATCTTCCAGCACCTCACTGTGCGGTCGGGGGAAAGCGAACGGGACGGCGCGGGGCGCGGGGCCCGTGCGGGGTCCGGACGGCGGATCCGGGCCTGGTCCGGTGCGGCGGCGGTTTCGTTGGGACGGGATACAAGTCCCTGGCGCCCCCACCTGTCAATGCTTTGTTAAGACATCACTTCAGAAACAGGTCCGAATGTCTGTACAAATAGCCTGATCGAAAGAGGATGAGGGCACGTCTCCAAGGCATAGGCGTCCTGCCCCCTCGCATCCCCAACATCCCCCGCACCTCCGGCATCAGGAGCGTCACGCGTGTCTGAGTCCGCTCTACCCAGGGTCTTCGGCGCTGACTCCGTCGAGGTCTCTCGATCCGATCACGGCGGAACGGATCGGCGCCGTCGCCCGGGCGGGCTCCGCGGTGTCGGGAGGACGGTGACCCGGGGTCACTCCGCGTCGAGTGTCACCCAGGCGCCCGACGCGGCGGAGCGGGCCATCGCGTCCAGCGCGGTCGCGCTGCGGACCGCGTCGACCAGCGTCGCACCGTACGGCGTGTTGTCGGCGACGGACCGCAGGAAGGTGTGCGCCTCGACGACCTTGAGGTCGTCGTAGCCCATGCCGTTCGCCGCGCCCGGCTGGAAGGCGCCGTAGTCCCCGGCTTCCGGACCGACGTACACGGTGCTGACCGGCTGGTCCTGGTACGTCGTGCCCCGGCTGACCCCCAGCTCGCCCATGCGGCGGAAGTCCCAGAACACGGCGCCCCTGGTGCCGTGCACCGCGAAGCCGTAGTTGTTCTGCTCGCCCACCGAGACCCGGCAGGCCTCCAGGACGCCACGCGCGCCGGAGGCGAAGCGCAGCAGGCAGTTGACGTAGTCCTCGTTCTCCACGGCGGCCGGTTCGCCGCCGCTCGCGCGGGCGTGACCCGAGGTCGCGCCGGCCGGGCGGGCCCGCAGCGGAAGGAAGACCGCGCTGTCCGCCGTCAGCGCCTCGATCTCGCCGAGCAGGAAACGGGCCAGGTCCACGCCGTGCGAGGCCAGGTCGCCGAGGACTCCGCTGCCGCCCCGCTCCCGCTCGTAGCGCCAGGTCAGCGCACCCTCCGGATCCGCCGCGTAGTCGCTGAGGAGACGGATCCGCGCGTGGGTGACGTCACCGACGGCGCCGGAGGCGATCAGCTCACGGGCGGCCACGACGGCGGGGGCGCCCCGGTAGTTGAAGCCGACCGTGCCCCGCACCCCGGCCCTGGCCACCGCGTCCGCCACCGCCCGGGCGTCGTCGGCGGTCAGGCCCACCGGCTTCTCGATCCAGATGTGCTTGCCGGCCTCGGCCATGGCCACACCGATCTCGCGGTGCAGGAAGTTCGGCGCCGCGATGCTCACGGCCTCGACGCGCGGGTCGGCGGCGATCTCCCGCCAGTCGCGCGTGGCGGTGGCGAACCCGTACCGCGCTGCGGCCTCCGCCGCCCGGCCCGGCACCTCGTCGGCGACGGCGACCAGTTCGGGCCGCAGGGCGAGGTGCGGGAAGTGGTGGCTCACACGGGCGTACGCCTGGGTGTGCACCCGTCCCATCCAGCCGAAGCCCACGACGGCGACGCCGAGCGTACGCACCATGACTGCCCACCCTCCTCGGACCGGCCGGACTGCCTCCGGGCTCACAGTGAAGCCCACACGGCGCCGGTCCGGACAGGCCGCGCGCCGACGGGAACCGAGAAAGACGGACCGCCGGCCACCTGATCAGCGCCCTCCTTGCGGGTGACCCGCCCGCCGCCGTCCCGTCGCGGTCGGTCCACCCCTGGTCCCGTCGCGGTCGGCCCGCCACCGGTCCCGTCGCTGTCGCCCCGTCGGTCTCTCCGCGACGCCGGGTACGGCCGCCGGGCAGCCCGGTAGTGGTCGCGGGCGCCCGGCGATCGGGTCAGCGGGGTGTGGGGCGCCGCGGCGGGCGGCCGTACGCGGCCGAGATCCTCGGCGGGCGGTCACCGGTCGTCGCCCGGACCGGCTGCCGCCGGAGCCGCCGGGCCACGGCTCAGGCCAGCTTCTTCAGCAGTTCCGCGGCGAGCGGGGCGGAGGAGGCCGGGTTCTGGCCCGTGACGAGGTTGCGGTCGACGACCACCTTCGGGGCCCACGGCTCGCCCTCCTGGAAGTCGACGCCCGCCGCGACGAGCCGGTCCTGGAGCAGCCACTTGGCCTTGTCGGCGAGACCGGCCTGGGTCTCCTCGACGTTCGTGAAACCCGAGACCCGGTAGCCCGCGAAGGAGTTGGAGCCGTCCTCCCGGGTGGCGGCCAGCAGCGCCGCCGGACCGTGGCACACCACGCCGAGCGGCTTGCCCGACTCCAGCGCGCCGGTGAGCAGCCGTCCGGACTCGGCGTCGGCCGAGAGGTCCTCCATCGGGCCGTGGCCGCCCGGGTAGAAGACGGCGGCGTAGTCGTCGAGGTTCACTTCCGACAGCTTGAGCGGCTGCCGCAGCTCGGCCATGGAGGCGATGGTGCGCGCGACCTTGTCGGCGCCCTCCTGCCCGCCGTTGAACTCGGGCGCCAGGCTCCCCTGGTCCACCGTCGGTACGACCCCGCCCGGCGTGGCGACGACGACGTCGTGCCCGGCCGCCTTGAAGGCCTCGTACGGTGCCGCGGCCTCCTCGGCCCAGAAGCCGGTCGGGTGGAGGGTGCCGTCGGCGAGCGTCCAGTGGTCGGCGCCGGTCAACACGAAAAGGATCTTCGACATGGTGCGTTCTCCGGGGGTGCGGGTCCTGTCGGACCTGGAAGGGATCTCGTTCGTACGCCCTGACGGTCCAGGTGCGGAACGTCGGGGCGGTGATGTCCTCGACCGTATGCGGGCCGGACATAGGTGACCAATAGGGAACCCGCTCGCAGCCATAGGCCATCCGATGGGGTGGCGGGAATATCCGTGGCCGGGGCGGTGGCCCTGCGGTCGTGATCCTTCAGGGCCCGTCCGGGCGCGGCGTGGACGCGCGCCGTTCCAGGACCCGCAGCGTCCGTTCCGCCCAGTCGATGATCGCCTGCTCGAAGGCGCGTCCCCCCAGGAGAGTGAGGTACGGGCCGACGCGATCCGTCCCGGCGAGGTACTCCTCCTCGGTGCGGCCGTCGAGGAGGCGAACGCCGATCCGGTCGTAATGGGCCAGCTTGGCGCGCGCCCATTCCAGCCGCTCGGCGACCGACGCCCGGACGGCGTCCGCGTCCCCCTCGTCCAGGGCGTACACCTTCACCATCAGCTCGTCGCGGATCGCGGTGGGCCTCGCCGGATCGGCGGTGAAGGCCGCCAGCGCGGCGAGACCCGCCGCCGTCAGGGAGAACACCCGCTTGTTGGGCCGGCGCTCCTGCTGCACGAGCCTGGCCTCGATGAGCCCGTCGGACTCCATCCGGTCGAGTTCCCGGTACAACTGCTGGGGGGTCGCCATCCAGAAGTTGGCCACCGAGGCGTCGAACCCCTTGGCCAGGTCGTAGCCCGACGCCTCACCCTCCAGGAGCGCGGCCAGAACCGCGTTGCGCAATGCCATCCCGTCAGGCTAGACGGCACTCACCCATCCGACTAATCTGATCCGCACCTAATCAATTAGTTGAGTATGAGAGGCGGGTTCGATGAACTCCTTCCGCAAGGCCGTGGAGGCCGGTGACCTCGGCGCGGTCGAGGAGCTGCTGGCCGACGGTGTCGTGTTCACCAGTCCCGTCGCCTTCAAGCCGTATCCGGGCAAGGCGATGACCGCGGCCATCCTGCGCGGTGTCTGGCGCGTCTTCAGCGACTTCCGCTACGTCCGCGAGATCGCCGGAGCCGACGGCCGTGACCACGCGTTGGTCTTCACCGCCAAGGTGGGGGACAAGGAGATCAACGGCTGTGACTTCCTGCACTTCGACGAGGACGGGCTGATCGACGAATTCACCGTGATGGTGCGGCCGTTGTCGGCCGCGCAGGCGCTCTCCGAAGCCATGGGAGCGCAGTTCGAGCAGATCTCCCGGGAGGCGGCCGGGGCGTGAGGTCCCCGCGCCGCGCGGTTTGAACCGACTCCTTCCGGCTACCCGCCCGTTGTGACGACGACTTCCGAGCAAGAGCTCTTCCGGTTCCTGGAGGACCGGTTCGCCTGCGCCCAGGCCTGCGCCGATTGTGCCCTGGCCTGTGCGCTGCGGGTCGGCCTCATGGGTTCCGAGGGGCCCGAGGAGCAGGATCTCGCCCGGCGCAAGGGCATCCAGTGCGCGGAGGTGTGCGAGGCGACCTGTCACGTGCTGTCCGGGCAGCCGGGGCAGAACGAGTCGCGTATCCGCACCCAGTTGGAATGGTGCCGTGACGTCTGCCTGGAGTGCGCGGACGTCTTCGACGGGCAGCCCGGCGCGGAGGCGAGCGCCAAGACCAGCCGCGCGTGCGCCCAGGCGTGCGCGGACTTCATCGCCACGCTGAGGTGAGGGCGCCGGCCTACCCGGTCGCGCCCGACCGGGCCCTGGCCACCCACGTCCGCGGGCCGATGGGCCGAACGGCCCCTATCCGAGAGGGCGTCCGGCCCGCACGTTCCAGCGCCCCGAGCGCCCGCTGAACTCGGTCATGGTGAGCGGCGGCACGTCGACGCGCCAGAACGCCGAGTCGGGAGCCCCCAACACCCGTACCGTCAGGGCCCGTACGATCTCGGGTTCCACCACCGCGACGGTTCTGCCGTCGAACTCGGCCGCCGAGTCCAGGTGTTCGGTGACCCGGTCGCAGAACGCCCGCACCGACTCCCCGTCGTGCGGCGCCGACGAGGGATCCGCGAGCCAGCGCGCCACCGCCTCCGGCTCCTTCGCGCTCACCTCGGCCAGGGTCGCCCCGTGCCAGCGGCCCACGTCCAGACCGGCCAACTCCGGTGCGTCGACACCGCCGTCGAGCCCGAGCGCCTCCGCGGTCTGCCGGCACCGCGCGGTGGGGGAGACCCGCAGTCGGGCTCCGGCCGGCACGGCACCCGCCTCGGCCGCCGCCCGGGCGGTCCGCAGCCCGGCGGCGTCGACCGGACTCCCGGCGTCGAAGCGGGCCTCGCGCAGCGCCTCGCTGATCGCCGCGGAGATCAAGAACACTCGGCTCGTCATGCCGTCACTCTGCTACGCGCCGACCCGTTCGCCAAAGCCGGGCCGCGGTCCGGCAGGGCGGTCCCCGCGCGTCTCCGGCGCGCGGGGCTCACACGGCGCGGGCCGTGCGCGCCCTTTTCCGGGAACACGCTTCGCGGTACGGTCGCGTGGATATTGACGACGGTTCGGCGGAAGTCCGGTGGGAATCCGGCACGGTCGCGCCACTGTGAGCCCGGTACACGCCGCTCCGGCCAGGAGCGGTGAAGGCGGGCCGAGTCAGACCCGTGGCTGTCGTCCTGTGCACCACCGAGACGGGACGCGAGTTCCCCAGGAGGTTCCGCCCATGGCACAGTCCGTCGTCCAGCCGACCGTCACCCCCACTGCCGTACCCGCCAAGCTGCCGATCGGCGCGATCGCCCCCTGGGCGTTCTTCTTCGGCGTCCTGATGCTGGTCCTGCTCTACTTCGTCGGCGCCGAACAGGGCGCCACCTCCCTCGTGTCCGGCGAGAACGTCCACGAGTGGGTCCACGACGCACGCCACCTGCTCGGGTTCCCCTGCCACTGACGGCGGGAGACCGACGAGCCGAGAGATCACGCGACGACCGGCGGCCGACGGCCGCACGGGCGGCCGTCGCGACGGGGCGGAGCCGGGTTCGACCGGGCTCCGCCCCACCGCTTTGCCCCGTCGCACCCACCGCCGCGCCCCGAATCTGTCTCCCATGTCATCGGCATTCCCAATTTCTGCAACACGTTCTACGGTGTGCGCCGTCAGGTCGGCTCGGAGGGGCAGGAGGCGCCGTGCATCTCGAATACACGCCGGAGCAGCAGCGGTTGCGGACCGAACTGCGGCTCTACTTCGCCGAGTTGGTACCGGGCAACGCCTATGCGCGATACGGCGACCCGGCGGCGCAGAAGCGGTTCTACCGCGAGACGATCCGACGCCTGGGCGCGGACGGCTGGCTCGGGGTCGGCTGGCCCGAGGAGTACGGCGGCCGGGGCCTGAGCCCGATGGAGCAGTTCATCTTCTTCGACGAGGCGGCCCAGGCCGGGGTGCCGTTGCCCCTGATGGCGCTCAACACCGTCGGGCCGACCATCATGCGGTTCGGCACGGAGGAGCAGAAGTCGTACTTCCTGCCGAAGGTCCTCTCCGGTGAGATCGACTTCGCCATCGGCTACAGCGAGCCCGACGCCGGCACGGACCTCGCCGCTCTCAAGACCAAGGCCGTACGGGAAGGCGACACGGAGACCGGCCACTACACGGTGAACGGCCAGAAGATCTGGACGACGAACGGTGACACGGCCGACTGGGTGTGGCTCGCCGTCCGTACCGATCCGGACGCCCCGCCGCACAAGGGCATCACCATGCTGCTCGTGCCGACCTCCGACCCCGGCTACTCGTGCACGATCATCAACACCCTCGCCTCGCACGACACCACCGCGAGCTACTACGAGAACATCCGCGTCCCCGCCGCGCGCCGGGTGGGCGAGGAGAACAAGGGCTGGCGGCTGATCACCAACCAGCTCAACCACGAACGCGTCACCCTCGCGGCACACGGCACCATGGCCATCCGTGCCCTGCACGACGTCCAGCGCTGGGCGATGGAGACCAAACTCGCCGACGGCCGCCGCGTCGTCGACCTCCCGTGGGTGCGCCGCCTCCTGGCCCGCACGCACACCAGGCTCGACGCGATGAAACTCCTCAACTGGCGGATGGTGAACGCCGTCCAGGAGGGCACGCTCACCCCGCAGGACGCCTCCGCCGTCAAGGTGTACGGCTCGGAGGCGCGCCGGGACGCGTACGCCTGGCTGATGGAGATCGTCGCGGCCCCCGGCGTCCTCAAGGAGGGCTCCTCCGGAGCGGTCCTGAACGGCGAACTCGAACGGGGCTACCGGTCGGCGGTGATCTTCACCTTCGGCGGCGGCAACAACGAGATCCAGCGGGAGATCATCTCGTGGATCGGGCTGGGGATGCCGCGGGTGCGGCGGTAGTTGTGTGTGACGAAGCTTTTTAGTTGGCACAAAAGCGGGATAGTTGGCACCGAACCTCCGACGCGGACCGAAGGGTAGCGGGCCTGGCTTGCGGACTGAGCCTTTCCAACCTGCCTATGATGCCCGCGTGTTGGACGGTTCAGCGAAGCGGCGAAGCTCCTGGTAGACGGGTTCTCGACCAAGATCACCCGTACCGCCAGGAGCGCGTGCTTGTTCACCCGTCGTCGATCGACCTGTCCAGTCGCACTCTGCGGCACCTGACCGGGCAGCTCGCAGGCCGCCGCAGGGAGATCGGTACCCGGTGGCGGCGGCCGGCGGCCGGGCGTCAGGCCCCGCTCGCCCTGGCCCACCTGCGGTGCGGTGACACCTGTGTCCGGTTCGCTGCCGGGTTCAGCGTCGGGATCGCGACGGTCTACCGCTGCATACGCGAGGCCGTCGAGGTTCTGACCACACCGGCTCCCACCCTGGCCGAGGCGATGACGACGGCCCGGACGAAGGCGTTTGTGATCCTGGACGGCACGCCGCCGCCGATCGGCCGGATCGCCGCCGACACCCCGTAGCACTCCGGGAAACACAAACGCCACGGCATGAACGTGCAGGTCCTCGCCGATCCGTTCGGACGTCTGCCGTGGGCCTCAGCAGCGCTGCCCGGCTCGACTCACGATCTGACGGCCGCCCGGCACCACGGGATCATCGACGCGCTCACCACCGCGGAGCTGAAGTGCTGGGCGGACAAGGCGTATCAGGGGGCCGGTGGTCCCATCCGAGTCCTGTTCCGGGGCCGTCGCCTCAAGCGATGGAAGCGGCGCCACAACACAACCCACGCCAAGATCCGCTGCGTCGGCGAGCAGACCATGGCCGTCCTGAAAGGCCGGCGTCCGCTCCGCGAACTCCGCTGCAGCACCAACCGGATCACCGACGTCGTGAAGGCCGTCCTCGTCCTTCACCACGCATCAACATGAGGCTGGAAGAGGCTCCTTGTCTTCCTGATCTTGCGGGGTGCCGCTTGTGGCGGTGAGGGACGTGTTCATCAGGTGTCTCTGTATGTGTGGTTGCGAGCCGCCGTGCCGTGGTCAGGGTGCAGCCTGGGGCGGGGCGGAGTGGCGGACGAAGACGGGCTTGAGGTGCTTCTCGGGCAGGGCGTCGGGGAGCTGTTCCCAGTCGAGGACGTGGGAGACGACTCGGGCGGGGTCGACGGTGCCGGAGGCGGCGAGGTCGAGGGCATCGGGGATGTGGGCGCGAACGTTGTCGCGGGCGATGCGCAGGGTGACGCCGGTGAGGTACATGTCGAGGAATGGCAGTTCACCGGGGCGGAAGTGGTTGCCGGCTGATTCGCAGATGCCTTCGGGCGCGAGTGACTTGACGGCGAGGGTGAGCTGGTCGACGCGCCCGGTTGCCTCGACCGCGAGGTCGAAGCCGTGGCGGATCGCTTCGATCGATTCGGCGGTGCGGGCGCCGAAGCCCTCGGCGAGCTTGCGGTGCTCCGCGTCGGGGTCGACGTAGAGAACGTCGGAGGCGCCGAGGGCGCGGGCGATGTCGCAGACGTACAGGCCGATGCTCCCGCGGGCGACGACCAGGACCCGGGCGCCGGGGCGGGCCTTGAGGTGGGGCGCGACCAGGCGCCAGGAGAGCGACCAGTTGTCGCTCGCCGAGGCCATCGCGACCGGGTCGAGACCGGCGGGCAGGGGTACCAGCATGGCGTCCGCGTACGGGACGCGGACCAGGTCGGAGAAGAGGCCGCCCCAGCTGCCGCCGATCGGCGCGCCGTACATGGCCATGTACGGAACCGAGGTGCAGTGGGCGGTGAGTCCGTTGCGGCAGTGGTCGCAGGTGCCGCAGCTGATGGACCAGGGCACGACGACGAGGTCGCCGGGGGACACGGTGGTCACCGCGTCGCCGATGTCGGTGACGCGGGCGATGCACTCGTGGCCGAGGGCGAACGGCGGATCGATGAAGCCGTGCCCGGCCAAGATTGCCGAGTCCACGTCGCAGGAGGTCGCGGCGATCGGCGCGACGATCGCCTCCTGGTCGGACTGGAGCTCGGGGTCCGGGGCCTCGCGCCACTCGACCGTGCGGCGGGCGACGTATGTCAGCTCACGCATCGGCCTGCTCCTTGCTCTGCCGCGCCAGAGCGACCAAGTCGGCGTAGCGGATGGCGGAGCCGCCCGCGCCCCAGGTTCCGTCCTGCTGCTCATGCACGAGCACCCACACTCGCAGCGCGTCGTCGGGGGAGAGGCCGGCGGCTGACAGAACGGTCTTCGTCGCGTCCTGGACCAGACCGGCCTTGCGCCGCTCGGACAACGCCCCCTGCGGCACCGTCACCTCCACCAGGAAGCGGGGAGCGTCGTCCTCGGCGGTCCCTTGGGCGCGTTCGGGCAGCTCGACGAGGTAGCTCCACGCCTGGGCGCGGAAAAAGGCGGTGTCGGGCGCGCCCTCCCAGCGCAGCAGCACGGCCGCAAGGTCGCTCTGAACGGTGGTGCGGCCCTCTTTGGTGAGGGCTCCGGCAGGCACAGTCAACCGGATCATGGGCATGGCAGCTCCTATGACGATCGTTATAGACCTGGGTCACGGTAGACTATGACGATCGTTATAACGAGAGGGGAGTGCGAGATGGCCAAAGGCGGTACGCCGTCCCGTGAGCGGATCGTGGCCGGTGCCGCGGACATGATCAGTCGGCGCGGCCTGAGTGCGACGAGCATCCGGGAGATGGCCAAGCATGCCGAGGCGCCGCTCGGCTCGACGTACCACTACTTCCCCGAGGGCAAGCAGCAACTGGCCGCCGAGGCGGTCCGCTTCACGGGCGAGTGGGTCGCGCGGAGGCTGCGCAAGGAACTGGAAGCCGGGCCCGCGGCGGGGCTGCGGGCGTTTCTGGACCTGTGGCGGAGGATCGTCGTCGAGAGCGACTTCCATGCCGGCTGCCCCGTTCTGGCCGTAGCCATCGAGGAGCCCCCGGCTGACGAGGTGCCGCCCGCCCTGGTGGCCGCCGCTGAGGTCTTCGAGCAGTGGGAGAGCCTGCTGGCTGCATCGCTGCGGGAGCACGGCGCCGAGACCGAGCAGGCTGCGCAGCTCGCCACACTCATCGTCGCCGCCGTCGAGGGGACGGTGGCGATGTGCCGCGCCAAGCGCAGCATTCAGCCCCTCGATCAGGCCGCCGAACAGCTTCAGGCCCTCATCGCCACCGCAACCAGGGACTGAGCCGAGCTGGGCCCCGGCCGACCGGTCTTTCGCCGGGTCGGCCCTCGCTACCAGGAAGGCGGGTGGGAGGAACGAAGGAGGGAGTGGGGGACTTCGGCAACGCCGTGATTTCACGGCGTGACGTCGTCCAGGAGCCAGGAGCCAGGAGCCAGGAGCCAGGAGCCTGGAGATGACGCGGCGCGGGTCAGCAGACAGCGGTGGTGCTGTCCACGCGGAGGGGAGCATTCGTGCGGGTGGTGATGTCCTCGATCGTGACGCCGGGGGCGGTTTCGACGAGGGCGAGGCCGTCCGGGGTGATGTCGAGGACTCCGAGGTCGGTGATCACACGGTGCACGCACTGTTCTCCCGTGAGCGGGAGGGTGCATTCCTTGAGGATCTTGGGGCTGCCGTCCTTGGCAGTGTGTTCCATGAGGACGATGACCCGGCGGGCGCCGTGGACGAGGTCCATGGCTCCGCCCATGCCTTTGACCATCTTGCCGGGGATCATCCAGTTGGCGAGGTCGCCCCGCGCCGAGATCTGCATGGCACCCAGCACGGCTGTGTCGATGTGGCCGCCTCGGATCATGCCGAAGGAGAGGGCGGAGTCGAAGAAGCTCGCGCCGGGCAGGACGGTGACGGTCTCCTTGCCCGCGTTGATGAGGTCGGGATCGACCTCCGTTTCCGTGGGGTAGGGGCCCGTACCGAGGATGCCGTTCTCGGAGTGCAGGACCACATGCACGCCGGCCGGCAGGTGACCGGGGATCAGCGTCGGCAGGCCGATGCCCAGGTTGACGTAGGAGCCGTCGGTGAGTTCGGCGGCGGCGCGGGCGGCCATCTGGTCGCGGGTCCAGGCCATCAGGAACGTACCGTCCTCTTCTCGATCTTCTTGTCGGCGGCTTCCGCGGCGGTGAGCGCCACGATCCGCTGGACGTAGACGCCGGGCAGGTGGATTTCGTCGGGGCGCAGCTCGCCCGGCTCGGCGAGTTCCTCGACCTCGGCGATCGTGATGCGGCCGGCCATCGCGGCCAGCGGGTTGAAGTTGGCTCCGGCTTTCCGGAAGACGAGATTGCCGTGACGGTCACCGCGCCAGGCCCGTACGAGAGCGAAGTCGGTGATGATGCCGTGTTCCAGGACGTGTGTGCGGCCCCCGAAGTCCCGGGTTTCCTTGGGCGGGGAGGCCACGGCGACCGAGCCATCGGGTCCATACCGCCAGGGCAGTCCGCCCTGGGCGACCTGCGTACCGACGCCTGCTGGGGTGTAGAAGGCCGGAATACCGGCGCCGCCGGCCCGCAGGCGCTCGGCCAGAGTGCCCTGTGGCACCAGTTCGACCTCGAGCTCTCCGGACAGGTATTGCCGGGCGAACTCCTTGTTCTCGCCAACGTAAGAGCCGGTGACCCGGCTGATGCGGCTCGCGGCGAGGAGGATGCCGAGGCCGCGGTCGTCGACGCCACAGTTGTTCGAGATGACCTTCAGGTCGCTGGCGCCGTGTATGTACAGGGCGCGGATGAGGACATCGGGTACGCCGCTGAGGCCGAAGCCGCCGACGGCAATCGAGGCGCCGTCGGGGACGTCGGCGACCGCTTCGGTGGCGCTCGCTAGGACCTTGTTCATGCTGAGGGAGTCCCTTCTGGGCTCGCGCCGGGCAGGACGGCGGACCAGCCACCGTCGATGACGAGGTTGGCCCCCGTGATGTAGGCGGCTTCGTCGGAGGCGAGGAAGACGGCGGCGTTGACGACGTCGTCGGGACGTCCGACGCGGCCGAGCGGGATGTGGCGGGCGATGGCGCGCATCGGGTGGTCGTCGGCGAGGAGGGTGGCGCGGGAACCGGCGGTGTCGATCACGCCGGGGCTGACACAGTTGGCGCGGATTCCGTGCGGAGCGCCTTCGGCGGCGAGTTGGCGGGTCAGCGCGATGACGGCCCCTTTGGAAGCGGAGTGCGCGGTTCGCTGGTTGCTGAGTGAGCCGGTGAGTCCCGCGGTGGAGCCGACGGTGAGAATGCAGCCGTGGCTGCGCCGCAGGTGCGGCCAGGCAGCTTGGACGGTCAACCACACCGAGTCCAGTTCGGCTCGCATGGTGAAGGCGAAGTCCTGGTAGGGCTGGCTGTCGACCGGTCCGAAGCGGACGGCGCCTGCGTTGGCGTAGACGATGTCGATGCCGCCGAATGCGTCCACGGCTTCGTGGACCCAGGACGAGACGGACTGCTCGTCGGTGACGTCCAAGGGGCCGGTGGCCAGGGCGGTCCCGCCTTCGCGGGCGATGAGCTGCCGTGTCTCGAGTGCCTGCTCGTGCAGCAGGTCGCCTCCCACGACGAGCGCGCCCTCGGCCGCGAAACGCAGTGCTGCGGCCCGGCCCTGACCGCTGCCGGTCCCGGAGATCAAGGCCACCTTGCCGTCAAGCCGCTTCACGTGCCGGCCTCCCCAAGGAGTGCGTCCGACACGGACTTCACGCCGCCGTGCGCGGTCAGGCCGCCATCGACGGCGATCTCCGTGCCGGTGATGAAGGACGATTCGTTCGACAGGAGGAACACGACCAGCGGGGCCACCTCGGCTGCGGTGCCGGTGCGCCCGAGTGGGGTCTCGCGGATGTTGGCGGCGCGGAAGGCCGGTGCGGCGGAGGCGGTCATCTCGGTCTCGATGTAGCCGGGGTGGATCGTGTTGACGCGGATGCCGCGTGGGCCGAGTTCCGTGGCCGCGGTCTTCGACAGGCCGCGCAGGGCCCATTTGCTGGTCGTGTAGGCGACCGGGTAATGAGCGGTGAGAGCCGCCGAGGATCCGACGTTCACGATGGATGCGCCGGGCGGCATGAGCGGGGCGAGGTGCTGGATGCCGAGCAGCGGGCCGGTCACGTTGACCGCGTGGACCCGTGCCAGGTCGTCCGGGCGCACGTCGCCGATGCGGGCGCGCCAGGTGATGCCGGCGTTGTTCACCAGGCCGTGTACCTGCCCGTACGCCTCCTCGAGCTCGGCGGCCAGTTCCGCCCAGTCCTTCTCGTCGGTGACATCGAGGCGGCGGCAGCCCTCGGCGGATGCGACGTCGGTGGCGATGACGCGGGCTCCCTCCCGCACCAGTGCCTCGGCCTCGGCGGCTCCCTGGCCGCGGGCCGCTCCGGTGACCACGACGACCTTGCCGAGCAGCCTTTTGGGGTGCAGGTCGTTCACGGCCTCTCCCGGGAGCGGCGCCGGCCGAAGGGAAGGGCGATGAGTTCAGGGCCGGGGGCGACGGTGTTGGACACGGTGCCGATGCCCTCGACCGTGAGGGTGACGGTGTCGCCCGGTTTGAGCGGGGGCGGGGTCTGTTCTCCGCATACGCCCCACAGTTCGGCCAGGCAGCCGCCGTTTCCGCAGGTGCCGGATCCGAGTACGTCGCCTGGGACGACCCGGGTGCCGCGGGAGGCGTACGCGACCATTTCCTCGAACGTCCAGCTCATGTTGGACAGCAGATCCCTGCCGACGACCTCGCCGTTGACCTCAGCGGTGAGAGCCAGCCCCAGGAAGCCGTCCTCGTCCCGATACCGCTCGAGTTCGTCGGCGGTGACCAGGTACGGGCCGAGGGTGGTGGCGGTGTCCTTGCCCTTGCACGGGCCAAGTCCCACCTTCATCTCGGCCGACTGCAGGTCCCGTGCGGACCAGTCATTGAAGACCGTGTAACCGATGATGTGATCGCGTGCCCGATCGGGTGTGAGGTCGCGACCCTGGCGGCCGATGACCGCGGCAACCTCCAGTTCGAAGTCGAGGACTGCGGAGCCCGGCGGCATCGGAATGTCGTCGCCGGACGCGTAGATCGCGTGCGGGTTGGTGAAGTAGAAGGTGGGCGCGGCGTACCACTGTTCGGGCACGCCGCCTGTTCCCTCCACCGAGCGGCGTACGCCCTCGACATGCTCCTCGAACGTCACGAAATCCCGTACGGAGGCGGGCCGAAGCGGTGGCAACAGGCGTACCTGGGAGACGTGCGGGCCGGCCGGGACGTCGAGGGTGGCGGCACCGAGATCGAGGAGCGCCGGGAGACCGTCCCCGGCGCTGATGATCTCGGTCAACGAACGAACGCCGGGCACGGGATAGAGCACGCCGTCGTCGTCGAGGACGGCAACGCGGGGCTGATGCCGGTGTTCGTAGGAGGCGAAGCGCATGAGCAGCTCCTGGCTGGGCTGGGCCCGAGGCGCGGCGCCGTGTGTCAGGGCAGGTGACAGGCTGCCGCGCCCCGGGAGTTCGGAGAGGGATCAGACCGGCGGGGCGACGAAGCAGCCGCGGTCGGGGTCGTTGAAGGACTCCTTGGCGACCAGTTCGTTCATCGGGTTGGCGGTGCCCCACTGGTCGGTGACCTCGGGCCGGGAGAAGTCGTAGACGTGTGGATGCCAGGTGTCCTCGTCCAGGCACTCCAGCTCGGTCGTGTACTCGACGGTGTTGCCGTGCGGGTCGAGGAAGTACGTGAAGGTGTTGTCGCCGGCCATGTGGCGGCCGGGGCCCCAGATCTTCTTGAAACCGGCGCGGATCACCCGGCCGGAGCCGCGCATGTACTCGTCGATGCCACGCATCTCGAACGAGACGTGGTGCAGAGAAGCGTGCGGTCCCTTCGCCAGCGCCATCGAATGGTGCTGGTTGGAGATCCGCATGAAGTGCATGACCTCGCCCATGTGCGGCGAGCTGAGTGAATCGGAGAGCCGGAAGCCGAGGTGCTGCTCGTACCACTCCCTCGTGCGTTCCAGATCCGGGGAGTTGAGCACGACGTGGGACAGCTTGACCGGGATCGACTCCTTCTCCTCGATCTTGCGGTGCTGCCGTACCGCCACGTCGGCCGAGACCTCGATGGTCCGGCCGTCCACGTCGAAGAAGCGGAAGCCGTAACCGCCGCCGGGCGTGTCCACCTTGCCCGGCTGCGTGATCAACTGCACGCCACCGGACAGGAGCTGCTCGGCGAGAGTGTCCACGTCAGCCGATGTGGCGGCGCCGTAGGAGACGAGGTCGAGGCGCTTCTCCTCGGCCTTGCGCAGCCTGATGACGTACTGCTCGGGGGAGCCCTCGGCGGCGAGGAAGGAGATCCCGGAGTCCTCGGCGACCTTGGTCAGGCCCCAGACACCCGCGTAGAAGTCGAGCTGCTTGTCGTAGTCGGGCACGGCCAGGTCGACGTGCCGCAGATGGGTGAGCAGTCGTGCGCTCATGAGGGTTCCTCCTCAGGACAGGGTCAGGTTGAGCAGGGCGGAGGCGGTTTTGCCCCGTATGGCCTCGAAGTCGGCCTCGGAGACACGTGCGGCGCGCAGCGCACCCACGGGGTCCTTCGTGCCCATGTCGAAGGGGAAGTCGGAGCCGAGCAGGACACGGTCGGGCCCGGCGACCCGGACCAGCTCCCGCAGGACGGACGGGTCGTGGACGAGCGAGTCGAAGTACAGGCGCTTCAGATAGCTGCTGGGCGGATGGGCGCAGCCGGCAGCCGCATCGGTGCGGGCGGACCAGGCGTGGTCGGAGCGGCCGATGTGCGTCGGCAGGTAGCCGCCACCGTGGGCGGCGATCACCTTCAGCCCCGGGTGACGGTCGAGCACTCCCGAGAAGATCAGGTGCGACAGGGCCACGGCGTTCTCCGTGGGCTGGCCGACGGTGTTGGACAGGTACCACTGGTCCAGGCGCTCATCCAGCGTGCATCCGAAGGGGTGCAGGAAGATGACGGCGCCGGTCTCCTCCGCTCGCGACCAGAACGGTTCATAGGCCGGATCGGACAGTTCCAGGCCCGGAGCGTGGCTGGAGATCTCCACCCCGGCCAGGCCCTGCTCCAGCGCGTGATCGAGCGCCCCCACTGTGCGGCCCGGGTGCTGGAGCGGCACCAGCCCGAGGCCGCGCAGTCTGTGCGGAGCGGCTGAACAGTGCCCGGCCGTTGCCTCGTTGGCCAGCCGGTACAGCTTCTCGGCCGTCTCCTCGTCCGTCCAGTAGTGGTAGTGCGAGGGTGAGGGGCTGACGAGTTGGACGTCCACGCCCTGTGCGTCCATCGCGGCCAGCCGTGCGGCCGGGTCGGTGAGCTGCGGGATGCGCTCGCGCACCATGGGGCCGCTGACCGCGAGCGCCGCGGGGCCGTTGCGCCGGGCATCCAGCGCTCTCGCCGTCGTCAGTCCGGGCAGGCCGTCGACGAGGGATTCGACCTCGGGCAGCAGTACGTGAGCATGGACGTCGACGGTCGGTGAGGTCACGGCAGTTCCCTGAGCATCGTCATCGTGCGGCCCATCAGACCGGGTACGTCCGCGTCGCGTACGCCGTCGAGCTGCCACTGTCCGATCTGCACGGACGCCTCGACCACCGGACGGACGCGGGCGATCCGCCGGTCGTAGTACGCCTGGAAGAGCGCGTCGTCCCAGACCTCGGCGCTGGTCAGCAGCTGCGAGAGCACCCACGCGTCTTCCAGGGACAGGGCGGCGCCCTGCGCGAGAGTGGGCGGACAGCAGTGGGCGGCGTCACCGACCAGGACCACACGGCCCCGGTGCCAGGACCCTTCGACCAGCATCCGGTCGAACCAGGTGTAGTTGACCTTCGCCGGATCGGTGATGTGCTCGGTGATCTCCGGCCAGAATCCCCCGTAGGCGCCGGCGAGGCCACGCATTTCGTCGGCGTAGGACTCCAGCGGGATCGACGCCCGGTCACGATTGGCCTCGACCACGTAGGCGTAGATCGTGGTGTCGCTCGTCGGACAGTAGCCGGCGATGTAGGCGGGGCCGCCGTAGGCGAGATCCGTGCGGGTCACGCCGGCCGACCGCGGGACGGCGACACGCCAGATGGCCATACCGGTGGGTTCCGGCTTGGCGGTGATGCCGATGGCCGCACGGGTGGTGGAGCCCAGCCCGTCGGCGGCGATCACCAGGTCGTAGCGACCCTCGGTGCCGTCGGTGAAACGCACGCTCACACCGGTGTCGTCCTGCTCCAGATGTTCGACCCGGATGCCGAGGCGCACCGAGGCGCCGCTGGCACGGACGGCGTCGATCAGGATGCGCTGCAGTCGGGGACGCTGCATGCCGACAGTGGCGGGCAGGTCGTCGCCACCGGTCCGAATGTCACGTGCGACGTGCAGGACCGTTCCGTCGGGAGCGGTGATGCCGACCGATCCGAAACCGAATCCGGATGCGCTGACCTCCTTCCACACGCCCAGTTCGCGCAGCACGCGCAAGGCGTTGCCCTGCAGAGTGATGCCCGAACCGGCGGTGGCGTTCCAGTCGTCCTTCGCCTCGATCAGGTCAACGCTCAGACCGGCGCGGCGCAGCAGGATGGTCACGGCGTTCCCGGCGGCGCCACCTCCGATCACCAGGACCGTGCGGGCTGTACTCATGGAGGACTCCCTTGCTGAGCGCGTCACTTGATCGCGATCGGGTTGACGGGGGAACCGACGGCGCCGGTGATGCGCAGGGGTGCGGCGGCGAGCAGGAACTCGTACACCCCGTCCGCGGCGCAGTCCTCGGCCAGGGCTTCCAGGTCCCACATCTCCCCGATGAGGAGGCCGATGTTGGGTATCGCGACCTGGTGCAGGGGCTGGAAGGCGTTCTCGAACTCGTTGGGACGGACCTCGAAGCCCCAGGTGTCCGTGGCGATCGCCGCGATCTCGGTGCCGTGGAGCCAGCCCGCCGTGGTGAAAGACAGACCAGGCGCGGGGCCGCCCGCGTACTCGCCCCACCCGTCTCGGCGTGCGCGCGCGAGTTGACCGGTGCGCACCAGCACGATGTCGCCGCGTCCCACGCGCACACCGTGTGCTTCCGCGGTGGCGGCCAGGTGCTCCTCGGTGATGGCGAATCCGTCGGGCAACTCGCCCGCGGTGCCCACGACCCGTCCCACGTCCAGGAGTACACCGCGTCCGGCGACATGGGGCGCCATGTGCTCGATACCGGTGACCAGGTCACCGTCGGAAGTGACGACCTTCTCGGCCGCGCGACCGTTCCACGCCTTGCCGTGATCGAAGATGTGCCCGAGCCCGTCCCACTGCGTGGAGCACTGGAGCGGCATGGCGATCACGTCGTCGGCACCGCCGATGCCGTGCGGGAACCCCTGGTGCCCGAGCGCGGCATCGGTGCCGGTGTCCAGCATGGTGTGCACCGGGTTGGTGCGCCGCCGCCAGCCCTTCTGCGGGCCGTTCATGTCGAAGGACTGCGACAGGGAGAAGCTGACCCCGCGCCGGACGAGCCCGGCGCCCTCGCGGCGCTTTGCCTCGTCCAGGAAATTCAGTGTGCCGAGCCGGTCGTCCTCGCCCCAGCGGCCCCAGTTGGAGTACGTCTTGGCCGCCAGCGCGATCGCGCCTTCCGGATCGCGGGGATCGACGGCCGTCATGCCTTCGCCTCCGCCACACAGCGGGTGCTCTGGACGCCGAGCCCGGTGACCGAGCCCTCCATCACATCGCCGTCCCGCAGGAGGCGGCCCCAGTGCATGCCATTGCCGGCCGGGCTGCCCGTGAGCACAAGATCACCCGGGAGGAGGTGCGCCGTCTGCGATGCGTACGACACCATCCGCGCGACCTTGAAGATCATGTCCTTGGTCGACTCGTCCTGCATGGTTTCGCCGTTGAGCTTCAGCGTCACGCGCAGGTCGTCAGGATGGGCGATCGACTCTGCGGGCACGATCCACGGGCCGAGCGGCGTGAAGCCGGGCGCGTTCTTGCTGCGCAGCCAGTCCGTGCCGATCTGCGGCATGTCCCTGCGGAAGACGGTCGACCGGTCGGTCAGATCGTTGGCGATCGTGTAGCCCGCGATGTGCGCGGATGCCTCCGCAACGGACACCTGGTACGCGGGGCGGCCGATCACGACCGCCAGTTCCAGCTCCCAGTCCGGCTTCTCGGCCCAGGCGGGCAGCACGACGTCGTCGTAGGGTCCCGTGATCGCACTGGGCAGGCCGATGAACACGTACGGCAGGTCCTCGGTAGCCCGCCGGTCCATGATCTCGGCCGCTTCCGCGCGTCGTTCGGCCTCGGACCGGTCATCGCCGGGGGCACGGTGGGCGACGTGCAGGTCGATCACGTGCTGCCGGTAGTTCGCACCGGACTGGAAGACCTGGCGCGGTTCGACCGGGGCATGGACGTGAAGGTCCGTGATCGGCGTGCGGCTGACGCCGGTGTCGGCGGCCAGGGCGCGCAACTGCGGCAGGGTCTTGTCCCAGCGATCCAGCAGGCTCAGCACGGTCAGCTGTTCGTCACCCAGTGCGGCCCGAAGGTCGAGAGCGTTGCCATCCGGCATGACGAGAGCGGGGAAGCGGGGCCCGTCCGGGGCCGAGAGAGTCGCGAGGGCGAAAGGTCCGGCGAAGAGTGCGGACGCGGATTCAGGTTTCACGGACATGTCCTCCTGATTGCAGTGCGACTAATCTGGACCCCGCAGCACCGATCAGGGAAATCGATTCTGTGGATGATGTTCATCCATCTAGTGGATGGCTCCGGATCGGCATGGCTCTCTAGAGGAACTTTCATGAACCTGGCCCGCTTGGATCTCAATCTCGTCGTCGCTCTGCGCGCCCTGCTGGAGGAGCGCAACGTCACCCGTGCCGGGCAGCGTGTCGGCCTCAGCCAGCCCGCGATGAGCGCTGCCCTCTCCCGGTTGCGCCGGCATTTCGACGACGACCTGCTCGCTCGGGTCGGCGGCCACTACGAGCTGACCGCGCTGGGGCAGGTCCTACTGGACCGGACCTCGACCGCCTATGACGTGCTGGAACGTCTCTTCGCCAGCCAGGCCGACTTCGACCCGGCCAAGGAGAACAGGGAATTCAAGCTGGTGGCGTCCGACTACGCCGTGGCGATCTTCGGCACCGAGCTGGCTCGTGTGATCCATGAGGAGGCTCCCAGGATTCGGCTGCGCTTCTCCCAGACACCGACGACCGTGGTGGACGACACCGCCACCCTGCTGAGCGCCAGCGACGGGCTGTTCATGCCGCACGGTGTCATCAGCGACTTCCCCGCCACCGACCTCTATGACGACCGCTGGGTCTTTCTCGTCGCGCAGGACCACCCCAGCGTCGACGACCACCTCACCCGCAAAGACCTAGCCCGGCTTCCCTGGGTGACCTACCAGCGAACGTATGACGCCCCAGCAGTACGCCAGCTCGGCATGCTCGGGATCGAACCGCGGGTCGAGGTCTCCGTCGACAGCTTCCAGTCGCTGCCGCTGCTGGTCGCAGGCACCCGGCGCATCGCGCTGGTCCAGGAGCGTATGGCCCGGATGATGGAACCCATCGCCGCCGTCCGTGTGGTGGAGCCGCCCTACGAAGCCGTACCGCTGAGAGAGGCGCTGTGGTGGCATCCGGTGCACACGCACGACGCGGCACACATCTGGCTGCGTGAGACCGCCGCGCGTGTCGGAGCCCGTCTGGCGCCCCGGGGCTGAACGGGACTTCTGAATCACCGGCTGTAACCGGCCCACCGGGCGGGAAGTCGCTGAAGCCCGACGCGACATCACCATCCACACGATGGATCGAGGGCATCAGCAACTTGGATGACGTGAGGGGTGGGCAGGCCGAGACCCGGAACGCATAGTCGTGGGACACCACCGCGCCCATCAGCCGACCGCCGGGCCGCCTGCGCACGCATCCGGCCCGGTCCGCGACACGGCGCTCTTCCCTCCCTCACGTCCCACGGAGTGTCGCCATGCCCGCTTCCGCTGCCCTGCCCGCTTCCGAACACGCGGGGGATCCGGCCGTCAGAGGCAGGCTTCCCGCCGTGCTGCTGATGGCCGGCAGCTGCCTGCCGATCCTGGGAGCTGTCCTGATCGCTCCGGTCCTGCCACGCATGCAGGACGCCTTCCGGCACGTCCCGGGCAGTGCAGCTCTCGTCCCGCTCGTGCTCACCGTCCCGGCCCTCTCCCTGGCCGTGCTCGCCCCGTTCGCCGGTGTTCTCGTCGATCGGCTCGGCCGCAAGCGCCTGCTGGTCATATCCACCGTGCTGTACGCACTGTTCGGCACCGTCCCCCTGTGGCTGGGCTCGCTCTACGGCATCGTGATCAGCCGTGTCCTGGTGGGCGTCGCCGAGGCGGCCATCATGACCTGCTGCACCACGCTGATCGGCGACTACTACAGCGGACGCACCCGCGACCGGTACCTCGCCCTGCAGACCATGTGCGCATCGGCGTCCGCCACACTCTTCTTCGTCCTTGGCGGGGCCCTCGGCTCGATCGGCTGGCGAGCACCCTTCTGGCTGTACGTCGTCGGCGTGCTGCTCGCTCCGGTGATGGCCAGGGTGCTGCCCACTCCAACTGCGACGGCTGAGCCGACAGCAGCCGACCCACACCCCTTCCCGCTGCGGCGCATGGCGGGGATCTGCCTGCTGACCGTCTTCGGCGCGGTGGTCTTCTACACCGTGCCCGTGGAGATGTCCTATCTCATGGACGACCTCGGTGTGCGGTCCACCGGCGTGGTGGGCGCGGTCACGGCGCTGGCCAGCGCTGCCACCGTCGCGGGCTCGGTGATCTTCACCCGGTTCACCGATCGGCCCCGCCGCCGCATGCCGGTCCTCTTCCTCCTGTGCGCCCTCGGCTTCGTGCTGATGGGAGCGACGGACCACGTCGCCCTTCTCATCGTCGGCGCCGTCGTCAACTGCGTCGGAACGGGGCTGCTTCTTCCCTCCCTGCTGACCATGGCACTGTCCCGGCTCGACTTCGCCGACCGCGGCCGCGGCACCGGCCTGTGGACCGCGGCCTTCTTCCTCGGCGAATTCGCCTGCCCGCTTGCCCTGTTGGCCGCCAAGGGTGTGCTGGGAACGCTGGCCTCGGCCGTCGTGCTGCTCGGCCTGCTCACGATGCTGGTCTCGGCCGCTCTGCTTCCCCTGACCCGCCGATCACCGAAGACGCTGCCTCAGCATGTTCCCGAAAGCATCTGACCCTGACGGGTCACCGCGCCGGCGTCCGCATGGTCGACCGGCGCACGACCAGTTCCGGCTGCAGCACGACGTGGGTGTGCTCGTGCGCGGCGGGTTCGGCGGTGTCCTCAAGGAGCAGCCGGCCCGCCTCCCGGCCCAACGTGAGGGCCGGTCGTCGCACAGAGGTGAGCGGAACAACAGCGGACGCGGCGAACTCGATGTCGTCGTACCCGACCACTCCGATGTCTTCCGGCACGCGCAGACCAGCCTCGTACAGTGCCTGCATCACACCAAGCGCCAGCAGGTCGTTGGCGCAGAAGACAGCGGTGGGGCGCTTTCTGAGGCCGAGGATCCTGTGCCCGGCGTCTCTGCCGGCGCTCACGGTGAGCGCCGGGCACGGCAGGTCCCGAAGAGACTCCGCCGGAAGACCGGCCATGTTGACCGCGATGGCGGCCCCCCTGCGCCGGTCCCGAACCTGCTGGAGACAGTCGGGTCCACTGACGTAGCCGATCGACCGGTGTCCCTGCTGGATCAGGTGGCGTACAGCGGCCTGTCCTCCCGCGACGTCGTCGATGCCGACCGAACACGCCCCCGGTTGAGGGGCGTTCTGGTCCGCGATAACGTACGGCACCCCGTTGCGACGGAAGCCCGCCACCCTGCGTCCCGTGCCGTCTCCGGAGGCCAGTACCGCGCCGCGGACCCGGTGCGAGGTGATCAGCGAAAGGTGACGGGCCTCGTCGGCCGGTCCTCGACCAGTCGTGCACACCATGACACCGAGGTCCGCCTCGAGCGCGGCCTGCTCGACACCGGCGGCCAGCGCGGTGAAGAAGGGATTGGCCAGGTCGAGGACAAAGACAGCCACGAGCCGAGAGGTGAAGCCGCGCAACTGGCGCGCTCCGTCCGAACGCACGTACCCCAGGGCGTCTATGACCTCCAAGACCCGCTGCCGGGTCGGAGAGGCCACGATGTCGGGGCGGTTGAGGACATTGGACACCGTGCCGAGCGAGACGCCGGCTTCCCGAGCCACGTCCTTGATGCCCACTCTGCGTCGGGCTGCGGCTTCCCGAGAAGTTGTTGTGTGGCGTCGCGGTGGCTCGCGCCGGACCGCGGGCACGGTGGGCATCGTCCGTTCCACGGTCTACCGGCCTCCTGGCGTTGCCGTGCTCTTCCGCACGACCAGACGCGGGGTCATGGTGGTGCGGATCGCCCGGTCTCGGCGGCCTTCGACTCGCTCGATGAGAAGGCGCGCGGCTGTCGAGCCCATGGTGTGTCCGGCCTGGTCGACGCTGGTCAGCTGGACAGGGGCCAGGGCCGCGAGGGCCGTGTTGTTGTAGCCGACGAGGGAAAGATCCTCGGGGATGCGCAGGCCGAGTTCGTGGGCGGCGCGGTAGATGCCCAGGGCCGCGACGTCTGCACCGGTCATGATGGCCGTGGGGGCGCGTTCCGCGGTCAACAAGGTCATGCCGGCCTTGAAACCACCGTCGTCGGAGTACGCGGCATGGTGCACCTGGGCGTGGTCGGCGAGACCATGCCGCTGCATGGCCTCCATGTAGCCGGAGGCGAGCACGATCTCGGGTGTCCTCTTCCACTGGCCCGTCTTGGCTCCGGACGCCGAGACAAGGGCGATGTCGCGGTGGCCGAGGGAGACCAGATGGTCCACCACCAGGCCGGCGCCGACATCGTCCGCGTCCACGACCGAGTCGTGGCTGTCCGCGGCGTCGTCATGGCCGATCACGACCGTGGGCGTCGACGCAGCGGTGGCGAGGACCTCCGGGCGAGGCGTGCTCGGCGCGATGAGGATCAGGCCGTCCATCTGGCGGTCCACCATGGAACGGATGGTGCGTGCCTGGTCCTGGCCGTCGAACCCGGCCGCTCCGATCAGCACGGTGTAATCGGAATGGCGCAGCTCATCCCGGATGCCGTCCAGGATGTCGGCGAAGAAGGCGTTGCGGACGTTGTCCAGCAGGACACCGATCGTGTAGGTCCGCCCGCGCATGCCACGGGCGGCCGCGTGTGGGCGGTAGTTGAGCGCGGTGATCGCGGCCTGCACCTTCTCGTGCATGGCCGGGCTCACCCCGTAGGCGTTGTTGAGCACCTTGGACACGGCCGCGGTGGACACGCCTGCGTGCCGGGCGACATCGGTGATCGTCACGCGCTTGTTCTGCCTGGGTTCTGCAGCGCCGTCCATCGCCCGCACTCCGGTTCTCGTGGTCGTTGGTGTAACGGTTTACAGGATGTCACACGCCCGGCGTCAAGTCTCTTACTGAAATCCCTGGTGTTACAGCTCCGTGTCTTGACGGAGTCGGGTGACAGGTGCAGGGTATTGCCCACTCGATATGGAGAACGTTTTACGAACTCCACCGCGGCGCGGCCGCCTGTCGCTCTCGGCGCCGTCCTCGCGCCTTCCGCCTCACATCTCGCTTCTTCTCCAACCTCTGGGAGTCACCCGTGTCCCTTCGCACGATCCGCGCTCGGCGCACACGTCTGAGCCTGTTCACGGCCGGCGCGGCCTCAATGGCGCTGCTCGCCACCGCATGCGGCGGCAGCGGGAGTGGCACCGCGGCGGCGCCGAAGAACTTCAGCTACCTCAGTGTCACCGAGAACACCACCGTCAAGACGGCCCTGACCAGCCTTTCCGAGGGTTCGTGCAAGTCCGCGAACGACGCGCTGCCTCTGAAGGTGGAGACCGTTCCCCAGGCAAGCCTCGACCAGAAGCTGCAGCTGCTGGCCGGGCAGGGCGCCCTGCCGGTGCAGTTCGCTGCGGGCAACGCCCCCGCGCTCACCCAGAAGCTCGCCAAGTCGGGGAAGATCGCCGACCTGGAAGCCAAGCTGAAGGAGCTGGGAGTCGGCGACCAGCTGGAGCCGGCCGCCGTGTCGACGATCAAGGCGCTGTACGGCGGCAAGCTGGAGGTCCTGCCGTACGAGTACAACATCGAGGGCGTCTTCTACAACAAGAAGATCTTCGAGGCCAACGGCCTGAAGGTCCCCGGGACCTGGGACCAGCTGGTCGCTTCAGCCGCCAAGCTCCAGGCCAAGGGCATCCAGCCCTTCTCCGCCTCCGGGCAGCAGGGCTGGCCGCTCACCCGCCTCATCAGCGGCTACCTCTACCGCAGTCTTGGCCCGGACGCACTCAAGGACGTCGCCGACGGCAAGGCCAAGCTGACCGACCCGCAGTACGTCAAGGCCGCCACCGAGATCGCCGCACTCGGCAAGAAGGGCTACTTCGGCAAGGGCGTCGGCTCCATCGACTACGACACCGCCATGAACCAGTTCCTCACGGGCAAGGCCGCCATGTTCTACATGGGCAGCTGGGCGCTGGCGAACATCGCGGACGCCAAGCAGGACAAGATCGGCGCGGGCAACGTCGGCTTCATGCCCTTCCCCGCCGTGTCCGGCGGCAAGGGCTCCATCGACCAGTACCCGTCCAACGTCGGCCTCGGCATCACCCTGGGCGCCAAGTCCTTCGACAAGAACACCGGCGCCTGGGTCTCCTGCATCGCCAAGAACTACGGCAGCAAGGCCCTCAAGGACCACGGCTCGATCTCCGGCTTCAAGGTCAACACCCCGGTCACCGACGCCAACGAGGTCACCACCCAGGTACGCGACACCATCAGCGCCTCCAAGCAGAACGTGCTGTGGTTCGAGGCCCTGTTCGGCACCAAGGCCACCACGGTCAGCCAGACCAACGCAGCGGGCCTGGTCAGCGGAAGCATGAGCCCCAAGCAGTTCATGCAGACCGTCCAGGACGCGCTGCCCGCTCAGTGAGCCGACCGGGGCGGCGTGCCTGACGCCGCACGCGCCAACAGCGCGCCGCCCCGGCGCCCACTGGGCACAACTCCTCATCGTCATCGAAGTGGATACCACTCATGCACCGCGTACTCGGTGACCGCAGGGCCGTCGCGATCCTGCTCGGTCCCGCGCTTGTCGTCTATTCCCTGATCATGCTCGTCCCAATGGTGTGGTCGCTCGGCTACTCCTTCACCAAGGGCAACTCCATCGACGGCTTCACCGGCAACGATGTCGCCAACTTCTCCCGCCTTCTCGATGATCCGGCCGTCCGCCAGGCTTTGTGGTTCACCCTCAAGTACGCCGTCGTCGTCACCGCCGGCCAGGTGGTCGCGGGCTACCTCCTGGCCCTGCTCTACGTCTTCTTCCTCAAGCGCGCCTCCGCGCTCGTGCGAACCCTCGTGTTCTTCCCGGTCGTGCTGCCCACGGTCGCCGTCGGCCTGCTCTTCCAGAAGTTCTTCCAGGTCGCTCCGCAGACCGGCCCCGTCAACTCGCTGCTGAACGCGGTGGGCATCGACTCCATCGACTTCTTCGGAAGCTCCTCGAGCGCCTTCTGGGTCCTCATCGTCATGGACATCTGGCGTTCCATGGGCTTCTACGCCGTACTGCTCTTCGCCGGTCTCGTCGACATCCCCGAGGAAGTCCTCGAGTCCGCCCGCCTCGACGGAGCGACCGGTCTGCGACTGGTACGCCACATCGTGCTGCCGCTGTCCCTGCCCGTGCTCATGTCATCTCTGATCTTCAGCATCAACGGGACGCTGAAAGCCTTCGACTCCATCGTCGCGCTCACCAACGGCGGCCCGGGCAACAGCACGACGCCACTGACCCTGTACATGTTCCAGACGTCGTTCTCCTACGGCGACTACGGCTACGGCAGCACCATCGCCGTGCTGCTCACCGTGGTGTGCCTGCTGGTGAGCCTGGTCGTCTTCCGCGTCTCACGGCGCGACCTCACGGAAAGCTGACAACCATGGCCATCGACACCCCTGTGAAGGCCACCGCACATCGGGCAAACCGCGAACCGTCCGCCGCCTCCGGACGGCCCCGGCGGCGCGTCCAGCTCAGCAAGGTGTGGGTGAAGATCGTCGTCACCCTGCTGCTGGTCGTCGAGATCTACCCGCTCGTCTGGATGTTCCTGACCTCACTGAAGTCCAACGACGACTACCTCAACCACTCCACCTGGAGCCTGCCCACCACGTGGGAGTGGGGCAACTACACCGAAGCGTGGACCACGGGCCACATCGGCCTCTATGTCCGCAACAGCCTGCTCGCCGTCGTCCCGGCGCTGGCCCTGATCCTGCTGCTGGGAGCGGCTGCCGGCTTCGCACTCCAGGTCATGGTGTGGAAGGGACGCAACCTGACCCTGCTGGTCTTCCTGGCCGGCATGATGGTGCCACCGCAGATGATCCTGCTTCCCCTGTTCACGGTGTACTTCCAGACCGGCCTGTCCGGCACTCTGTGGCCGCTGATTCTCACCTACACCGGCACCGGCCTGCCCCTGACCGTCTTCATGATGGCCACCTACTACAAGTCCGTTCCCCGTGAACTCTTCGAGGCCGCCACGATCGACGGCGCCGGGATCCTGCGCTCCTTTTGGACCATCAGCGTCCCGATGGTCCGCAACGCACTCCTGACCGTCGGCCTGGTCGAGTTCTTCTTCATCTGGAACGACCTGCTGATCGCCCTCACCTTCACCAACAGCCAGGACCTGCGCACCGTCCAGGTCGGCCTGCTCAACTTCACCGGCGACTTCGGTGCCACCCAGTACGGCCCCCTGTTCGCCGCCATCTGTCTCAACGTTTTCGGCACCCTCCTGATCTACCTCTTCCTCAACCAGAAGGTCATGAAGGGCCTCACTTCCGGAGCGCTCAAGGGCTGACCTCCGAAGCCCGCCCGCTCCCGCACGTGAAGAAAGGTTCCCCTTGTCGACCCCCCAACCCGCCCCGGTCTCCTTCGAACACCTCCCGGACGGCCTCGGCATCGGTACGGCCACCCCGCGACTGACCTGGAAGCTTCCCCCCGGCTCCGGCAGCCAGCAGGCGTACGAGGTCCGGCTCGAACGGGCCGGCCGTCAGCGCGGCACCGGTCGGATCGAAGGCAGCGACCAGGTACTGGTGCCCTGGCCCGATGAACCGCTGACCTCACGTGAGAACGTGATCGTCCGAGTTCGGGTCTGGACGGATGGAGCCGTGGCTCCTTCCGCCTGGAGCGAGCCCAGTGTTGTGGAAGCCGGCCTGCTCGATCCAGCGGACTGGCGTGCCATCCCCGTCGGCTGCGGATGGACCGAGGATCCCGCTGCCGAACGCCGTCCGGCCCGGGTCCGCAAAGACTTCCACCTCGATCGCCCGATCACCCGAGCCCGTCTCTACGTCACCGCGCACGGCCTGTACGAGGTGGAGATCAACGGACTCCGGGTGGGCAGCGAGATCCTCGCCCCAGGCTGGACGGTCTACCCCCACCGCCTGCGCTACCGCACCCACGACGTCACCGCCCACCTCGGCACCGGCGCCAACGTGATCGGAGCCTGGCTCGGTGATGGCTGGTACCGCGGCAAATACGGATTCGACGGCGGTACCCGAAACATCTACGGCAATGACCAAGCTCTCATCGCTCAGTTGGAAGTGACCTACGACGACGGCACCACGGCGGTGATCGCCACGGACGCCACCTGGACGGCGGCCACCGGCCCCATCGCCAGCAGCGGCCTCTATGAGGGCGAGCACTTCGACGCCCGGCTCGACGACCCCCATTGGGCGACCATCACGCCTGAGCGGCACGATGAGTGGACCCCCGTACGGCTCGGCAACCGGAACCCGCGCACACTCGTCGCCCCCCAGGGCCCACCCGTTCGCTGCACCCAGGAGATGGCCCCCACCGCCATCACACGAACCGCCGACGGCCGACACCTTCTCGACTTCGGCCAGAACCTCGTCGGCCGGCTCCGCCTCACCGCCGACGGACCCGCCGGCACCACCATCACCATCCGCCACGCCGAAGTGCTCCAGGACGGAGAACTGGCCACCCAGCCCCTGCGCGAGGCGTACTCCACCGACACCCTGATTCTTTCCGGGCATGGTCCGTACACGTGGGAGCCCCGGTTCACCCTGCACGGCTTCCGCTACGCCGAAATCAGCGGCTGGCCAGGAGAGTTGACCCAGGAGTCGGTGACGGCCCGTGTCTATCACACAGACATGCGCCGTACGGGCTGGTTCGAATGCAGCGATCCGCTGATCAACCGGCTCCACGAAAATGTCGTATGGAGCATGCGCGGCAATTTCGTCGACATCCCCACCGACTGTCCCCAGCGCGACGAACGCCTAGGTTGGACGGGCGACCTTCAGGTCTTCGCCCCCACCGCGAGCTTCCTCTACGACTGCGCCGGCATGCTGGACTCGTGGCTCACCGACGTCGAGCTTGAGCAGCTTCCCGACGGCACCATCCCCTGGTACGTTCCCGTCATCCCCGGCAAGCCGATGTGGACACCGATCCAGCCCGGCGCCGCCTGGGGAGACGTCGCCACGCTCACCCCCTGGACCCTGTACCGGCGCTTCGGCGACCTTCAGATCCTGAGCCGCAACTACGCCATGGCCAAGGCATGGGTGGACCTCGTCGAACGACTTGCCGGCCCCGCTCGCCTCTGGGACACCGGATTCCAGCTGGGTGACTGGCTCGACCCCGCCGCTCCGCCGGATGACCCGGCAGCAGGTTGCACAGACCGCTACCTGGTGGCCACGGCCTACTTCGCGCATTCTGCCCGTCACCTGTCCCTGGCTGCAGCCGAACTGGGCATGAAGCAGGACACCGAGCGATACGCCGCACTGGCCGAAGAGGTAGCGGTCGCCTTCCGCCGTCGGCACGTACTGCCTGATGGCCACATGACCAGCGACAGCCCCACCGCCTACGCGCTCGGTATCGCCTTCGACCTCCTCACCGAGCCGCAACGCCGCGCAGCCGGCGCACGGCTGGCAGAGCTGGTCCTCGCCGATGAAGCCCGAATCGCCACGGGATTCGTGGGGACGCCGGTGATCTGTGACGCTCTCACAGACACCGGCCACCTCGACGTCGCCTACCGCCTGCTGACCCAGACCGAATGCCCATCCTGGCTCTATCCGGTCACGCAAGGCGCGACCACCATCTGGGAGCGCTGGGACAGCCTTCGCCCCGACGGCACCCTCAATCCCGGCGGAATGACCTCCTTCAACCACTACGCCCTTGGAGCCGTCGCCGACTGGCTCCACCGCGTCGTCGGAGGCATAGCCGAGGCCAGGCCCGGCTACCGGCAGCTCGTCTTCCAGCCGCGGCCCGGCGGCGGTATCACCTGGGCGCGGACACGCCACGAAACGCCCTACGGCGCTGCGGCATTGTCGTGGGAGACGACCGCCGAAGGCCGGATGCACGTCCATGTCGTCGTGCCAGACGGCTGCTCGGGCGTCGTGCGGCTACCAGGGTGTCCGCCAGTCCACGTCGGGCCAGGGAAGCATGACCTCGACTCCTGGGAACTCCTGCAGGAAACAGCCTGAAAGACATTCATCGATTCCAAACAGTCCGGCGCCGCTTGCGGCGCCGGACTGTTTCTCTTTGAAATTCATTGAGGCTTCACCATTCGCCTGGTCGATGGCGTCCATCGATAAGACTTATGGTGACTCGTGTCGGTCGTTCGTTTCAAATTGAAATTTCACATGCGCATTTCAATTTGAGCGTTAAATGCGCTGGTCAGTGACATTTCTGTTGCGTGGTTGCCAAAAGGGTTGACCCTTCTGTGCGGGCCCTCTAGTTTGTCCGTTCAACAAGCGTACGCAACACAGAAATCCCCACTCCATCGTCGCTACTGCTGCCGCGGGACTCGGTAGGCAAGCAGGCGATTCTGGGAACATCGCAGGGATCCGTCTCCCTTCCCCGAACCGGGGCCGGCCGTGAACCTGACCCAATCGGCTGGCCCCCTCTTTTTCTGTGTGCGTATATCCGTCCCCCCTTCGGAGAGCCGCCGTGAAAAGAAGAACATTTCTGTCTGCCGCTACCCTCACCGCAATAGGGCTGAGCATGGCTCCCCTGATGACCGACGCGGCCGCCGCAGCGCCCTCCGCGACACCGCAGGACCAGGCGGACGCGATGCTCGCCCGCATGACAGCAGCCGAGAAGGAAGCGCTCGTCCGGTGCGACTTCGCGACTGTCGCCCACCTCGGTATTCCGGCTCTGACCATGGTGGATGCCTCGGCCGGTCTGCGCGGCGAGCAGGGCGTGACCGCATTTCCGGTTCCGGTCGCGCAGGCGGCGACCTTCGACGCCAACCTGGCGGCACGCATCGGCACGGCGATCGGCGCGGAGGGCCGGGCCAAGGGCTACAACAACCTCCTCGGCCCCACCATCGACCTCACCCGGACCTGGCATTCCGGCCGGCAGTCCGAAGGCATGGGCGAGGACCCCTTGCTGGCCGGCCAGTTGGGCGCGGCTCTCACCACCGGCATACAGAGCCAGAACGTCGCAGCCACGGTCAAGCACTTCGCCGCCTACACGCAAGAGACCAACCGCTTCTCCACAGACACCAAGGTCTCCGACCGCGCGCTGCACGAACTGTACGAAGCGCCGTTCCGCCGCGTTGTCACAGCCGCTCCGACCACTTCGGTCATGATGGCCTACCCCAAGATCAACGGGACCTTCGCGACACAGAGCCCCGCCCTCTTCGACGACGTGAAGAAGACCATCGGACTGCAGGGCTACACCGTGCCGGACTTCTGGGCGGGAGACGGCCAAGTCGCCGCCGCGCGAGCCGGCATGGACCTCGCCGGACTCGGCCCCTACGCGGTCAAGATCCCCGCCGGAGGACTCACCGGCGGTGCGATACCGAGCACTCGGCTGGACGACGCAGCCCGACGCATCCTGGTCACGATGTACGCGAACGGCCTCTTCGACCATCCCGTGCCCACTCCGGCGGCCGACGTCAGCACCCAGGACCACCAGGACCTCGCCCACGAGAGCGCCGTCGCCTCCCTGGTGCTTCTGGCCAACCGCTCCGCCGCACTGCCGTTGCCGACCACCCTGAAATCCCTGGCCGTCATCGGCCCGGCCGGCACCGACGTCTTCACCGGCGTGGGCGGCTCCACCTACGTCGATCCGGGATCATGGACGACCCCTCTGGACGCCATCCGCGCCCGCGCGGGCAGCGCCGTCACCGTCACGCACGCACAGGGCACCAAGGGAGATCTCCCCCTGACCGCAGTGCCCTCCACCGTGCTGCGCAACGGCGCCGGGAGCCCGGGCCTGTCCGCCACCTACTACTCGGGAGCAGATGCCTCCGGCACCCCGCTCACCACCCGCACGGACACTGGTATCGACTTCACCTCCGCTCCCGTGGACAACCTGCCCGACGTGTGGTCCGCGAAGTGGACCGGCACCCTGGTTCCAGCGACCACGGGCTTGCACCGCTTCTCCCTGCTCGCCGCGGGAACCGCCACCTTGAAGATCAACGGCACCACGGTCGCCACCGGCGCCCGGCACAGCCGCCGATTCTTCCTCGGCCCCTACGACTACCCCCTCCAGGGCACCGCCGCGCTGACCGCCGGAAAGGCCGTCACCATCGAGGTGATTTACACCAACGCCACCACCGACGCCGGTACCTGCGGGCTCACGCTGGGCTGGCAGCCCGATTCCCTGATACCCGCCGCAGTCGACGCGGCGCGCGCCGCGGATGCCGCCGTCGTCTTCGGCAACCGGGTCGCCGGAGAGGACATGGACCACCTGGCACTCGGTCTGCCCGGTGATCAGGAACAGCTCATCGCCGCCGTGGCAGCGGTCAACCCGCGCACCACGGTCGTCCTCAACACCGACGGTCCCGTGGCCATGCCCTGGCTCGGCGACGTCGAGGCCGTGCTCCAAGCCTGGTACGGAGGCCGCGGCATGGGCACGGCGCTGGCCGCGGTCCTCTTCGGAGACAGCGACCCCTCCGGCCGCCTGCCCGTCACCTTTCCCGCCGACGCCACCCAAGGGCCGGGCACCACACCCGCGACCTACCCCGGCAGCCACGGAGCCGTCTCCTACGACGAGGGCATCGCCATCGGCTACCGCTACTACGACAGCAAGGGGCAGCAGCCACGCTTCCCCTTCGGCCACGGCCTCTCGTACGCCACCTTCGCGCACGGCTCGCTCGAGGCCACCTACGACAAGAGCGCCAAGACAGTGACGGTGGGCGTGACCGTCACCAACACCAGCTCACGCAAGGGCACGGAACTCGTGCAGGTCTATGCCGCACTGCCGAGCGCCGCAGCCGCTGAGCCGAAGCGGCTCGTCGCGTTCCGCAAACTCACCCTGGCCCCGGCTGGCTCCCAGCGGCTCACGGTCACCATTCCCTTGGACAACCTCACCATCTGGAAGGCAGGCGCCTGGGCGCTTGTCCCTGGCACGTACACCTTCGCCACAGCGCACAGTTCCCGCGACCTGACCGCGCAGCGAACCGTGCCCATCAGCTGACCGCAATCCCAGCCGGCGCGTCACGCTGTCCGCCTTCTCGCCACGGCGTGACGCGCCTTCGTCATTCCGGCTCATCGAACCTCCGCCTCCACAACCGCATGGAGCCCGCCCGTGTCCTGCAGACCGAGACCCTTTCGCTTCGCCGCATCCCTGACGTTGAGCATGGCACTCTTGACCAGCTGCTCCGCCATCGGAGTCGGCAGTGACACCTCGGACACCGAGGTGTCCGTCAGGGCCAACATCACCGACAAGGCTTCGATGCAGGCCGTCGTCGCGGCCTTCCACCGAAGCCATCCCAGCATCCACGTCAGCGTCAGCTACGCCGACACCAACACCCTGCAAAAGGAGCTTCCGCAGCAGCTTCGAGCAGGCAACGCGCCGGATGTCTTCACCGTCTGGCCCGGCAGCGGCAACCCTGCCTCCGTCCTGGCCTTGAAAGAGGACGACTTCCTGGAAGTACTCAGCCTGCGCTTCTTCGCCGGCCGGATCCCGGACAGCATGCGACCGGTCACCGACGGTGGCGTCGGTACGTACCTGGTACCTGTCACCTTCAGCGCCATCGGCGCGATCTACTCGGCGGAAACGCTCAAAGCCATCGGCGGAACCCGGCCCACCACCTACAGCGGCCTCCTCGCCCTGTGCGAAACCGCCCGCCGGCACGGGAAGGTGCTCTTCGCGCTGGGCAACCAGACCCCATGGGTCACCCAGCTCGTCGACTACGCACTGGTAGCCACCACGGTGTACGCCCACGACCCCGACTTCGACACGCAGATGGAGTCCGGAAAGGAGACCTTCGCTCGGTCGGGATGGCGCCAAGCCATGACCAAGTACCTGGAGATGCGCGATCGTGGCTGCTTCAGTCCCGCTCCGCTCAAAACCAGCTACGAGAACGCCCTCGACCAAGTGGCCGACGGGAAAGCAGTGGGGGTGGTCCAGGTCGCCAGCACTCTTGCCACTCTGCGTTCCGCGGCCCCGGACATGCACTTTCGGATGACGGTCCTGCCCGCCACGGATCAGCCGAACGAAACCCGGATACCTGGCGCCGTCTCCGCCGCCTACGGGCTCAACGCCAAGACCCCCCACCGCAAAGCGGCACTGGCGTTCGTGGACTTCCTGGGATCAGAACGGGGCCAGAACCTGTACAACCGGTCCGGAGCGACGCTGCCTGCTCTGCCCAACAACTCCTTCTCCGTCGATCCCGCCGTCGCGGAGGTGGCACGGCGGCAGAAGGACGGAACGACGGTACCGTTCATGGATCAGCGTTGGCCCAACTCAGAGGTGCAGCAGACACACTTCGAGCAGGTGCATGCACTCTTCGCAGGCACCACGGACATCGCTCACGCACTGGCTGCCATGGACCGTGCGTACGAGTAGACGCAGAAACGGACACCCCCGACCGGGAGACCACCAGAACGGTTCGCCATGAACACACCTCATCAGGAGTCGGTGCTGTCCAGGGCAGCTCGCATTCTCGAAGCGTTCAGCCAGGACGAGCCAGCGCTGACGGTCTCCGAGATCGCCCGTCGAACCGGCCTGCACGTGGCCACGGTCTCTCGCCTCGTGGCCGAGCTCGTGGCGCACGGTTTCCTGAGCCGGGACTCCGACCGCAAAGTACGCATCGGCGTGCGGCTGTGGGAGCTGGTAACGCGTGCTTCCCCCACTCTCTCCCTGCGCGATCATGCAATGCCGTTCATGGAAGGCGTCCACGACGTCGTCGGTCACCACGTGCAGATCGGCGTCCTCGACGGCGACGACGTGCTCTTCCTCGAACGGCTCTCCGCACCACACGCGGTGATCAACTACACCCGGATCGCCGGGCGCCTTCCTCTGTACGCCTCCTCCAGCGGTCTGGTGCTCCTCGCCCACGGCCCCAGTGACCTCAAACAAAGGATCCTGGACAGCCCGTTGATCGCGTACACACCGGTCACACCAGCCACACCGGCACAGCTGCGCGCGGTTCTTGCCGAGATCCGGCAGCAGGGTTACGCGTACTGCCCCGGCTACGTCCACGCGGAGGCCCTCGGCGTAGCCGCGCCCGTCCGCGGTGCGGACGGCACGGTGATCGCGGCGCTGTCGGTCATCGTGCCCAATGAGGCCGGTGCCCAGGCCGTTGTCCCCGTCGTACGGACCGCCGCCCGAGGCATCTCCCGCGCGCTGGCCGGACGCGGGACACAGGACGCTTCGTAGGCATATGACGGCGATGCGACGGCCGCATGACATCTCCGCGAAGTTGGTCTCTCACTGAACGAGAATGCCGTCGCGGTCCGACGGTGCCCGCGCGCATGCTTCCTGCATTCCACAGACGGGAGGCGACAACGTGGTCGTACACAACCTGCTGCCCACCGCTCCGCTGCAGCAGAACCTCTCCACCGTGACGTTGCGGGTACAGGACAAGGAACCTGTCGCCGACGGCGTCGTGTCACTCACCCTCGCGCATCCCGAGGGCACACGGCTACCGGACTGGACGCCCGGCTCGCACATCGACCTCATTCTCCCGACCGGTGCGACTCGCCAGTACTCCCTGTGCGGCGACCGATGGGACCCGCGCGCCTACCGCATCGCGGTCCTCCGCGAAGCCCCCGGCAGGGGCGGCTCCGCCTACATCCACGATCAGCTCATGCCCGGGAACCTCGTGGAAGTCGGAGGGCCGCGCAACCACTTCCCCCTGGCGCCCGCCGAGCGCTACCTGTTCATCGCGGGCGGCATCGGCATCACGCCTCTGCTGCCGATGATCCACCAAGCCGACGTGACCGGAGCCGACTGGCAACTGCTGTACGGAGGCCGCAGCCGAGCGTCCATGGCCTTCCTGGAGGAACTCACATCCTCCTGGGACGACCGAGTCCACATCAGCCCCCAAGACGAGGTCGGACTCCTCGACCTGGAGGCCTGGCTGAGCGAACCGGATGAGGGAACCAAGGTGTACTGCTGCGGACCTGGGCCCTTGCTCACTGCCGTTGAGACAGCGTGTTCCCATTGGCCCGCGTACAGCCTGCGGACCGAGCGATTCACAGCCAAGGCCCTGACAGAGCCGGTGCACCACGGGCCCTTCGAGGTCGAACTGCGCCGCAGCGGGCGGGCGGTGACCGTGTCACCCCCGACGTCACCGTCCTCCAAGCCGTGCGGCGGGCAGGTGCGGACGTCTTGTCTTCCTGCGAGCACGGCACCTGCGGCACCTGCCTCACCCCGGTCGTGGAAGGCACCCCGGACCACCGGGACTCGGTGCTGGCCGAACACGAACGCGCCGCCAACGACTGCATGCTGCCCTGCGTCTCACGTTCCCGCTCGGCCCGCCTGGTCCTGGACCTCTGAGCCACGACCCGCCCCTTCCCGAGCCGCATTCGCTGGAGCCGCCATGACCGAAGCACCCGCCGTCGCCGTCGAACCGCCCACGAGCGACGCCGACCCGTTCGCCACCGAACACCTCACGACGCCCGAACCCCTGCACCACGCCCTCCGGGAAGCAGGTCCCGTCGTGCGGCTGTCCCGCTACGACGTCTACGCACTCGCCCGATACCGCGAAGTGCACGCGGCCCTCGTCGACTGGCAGACGTTCCAGTCCGCCGCCGGCGTGGGACTGGCCAACTTCCGCCATGCGAAGCCCTGGCGGCCTCCGAGCCTGCTGCTGGAGGCCGACCCACCGCACCACGACGCACCGCGCCGCGTCCTGCGCGAGATACTCGCCCCACCAGCACTGCGCCGACTGCGTGCGGCATGGCAGCCGATAGCCGACGACCTCGTCGACACCGTCCTGGACACCCAGGGAACCGACTTCGACGCGTTTGAAGCGCTGGCCAAAGCATTCCCGCTGCGCGTCTTCCCGGACGCCGTGGGACTGGGACCCGACGGCCGCGACAACCTCCTGCCCTACGGCAACGTGGCTTTCAATGCCTTCGGCCCCGTCAACGCCCTCGTGCAGGCAGACGCTCCCAGAGCCGCCGACCTGTCCGCCTGGGTGAACGCCCAGTGCGCCCGCCAAGCCCTCACCGACGACGGATTCGGCGCCCGCATCTGGGCCGCTGCCGACCGCGGCGACCTCACCCACGAGCAGGCACCGCTGGTCGTACGCTCCCTTCTCACCGCCGGCGTCGACACGACAGTGCATGGCCTGGCCGCCACCCTCTACGCCCTCGCCAGCCACCCTGACGAATGGCAGCGGCTCCGCGAACGCCCCGAACTGGCCCGCGTGGCGTTCGATGAGGCGGTGCGCTGGCAGTCACCCGTCCAGACCTTCTTCCGCACCGCCACGACCGACGTCGAGATCGCGGGATCCCTCATCCCCGAGGGATCCAAGATCCTCATGTTCCTCGGCGCGGCGAACCGTGACCCGGCCCGCTGGAACGACCCGGACCGCTTCGACCTCACCCGCGATCCATCCGGACACGTCGGCTTCGGCATGGGCATCCACCAATGCGTAGGCCAGCACGTAGCCCGCCTGGAAGCCGAAGCACTCCTCACGGCCCTGGCTCGACGGGTGGAACGCGTCGAGCTCGCAGGCGAACCGCGCCGGCACCTCAACAACACCCTGCGCTCCTTCGCAGAGCTCCCCGTACGCGTGCGCCCCGTGAGCTGACCACCGTCCGTCGTAAACCCGAGCATCACCTCCCACACAGACAGACAGTCGAGAGGATCCATCCATGCCTCAGCACGTACGCGGCGTCGTCGCCCGCAGCAAAGGCGAGCCGGTGCGCGTCGAGACGATCGTCGTGCCCGATCCAGGGCCGGACGAGGCGGTGGTAAGAGTGCAGGCCTGCGGCGTCTGCCACACCGACCTGCACTACCGCGAAGGCGGCATCAACGATGACTTCCCGTTCCTTCTCGGACACGAGGCGGCGGGCATCGTGGAGGCGGTCGGCACCGGAGTCACCGACGTGGCGCCGGGCGACTTCGTCGTCCTGAACTGGCGGGCGGTCTGCGGCCGTTGCCGCGCATGCCGACGCGGACGCCCGCAGTACTGCTTCGATACGCACAACGCGCGCCAGAAGATGACCCTCACCGACGGCACCGAACTGTCACCCGCCCTCGGCATCGGCGCCTTCGCCGAAAAGACCCTCGTCGCCGTCGGCCAGTGCACGAAGGTCGATCCGGCCGCCTCACCAGCCGCTGCCGGCCTGCTCGGCTGCGGGGTCATGGCAGGCATCGGTGCGGCGATCAACACAGGAGGAGTAGGCCGAGGCGACACCGTCGCTGTCATCGGCTGCGGAGGCGTCGGTAACGCAGCCGTCGTCGGCGCCCGGCTGGCCGGCGCCGCGAAGATCATCGCCGTGGACATCGACGACCTCAAGCTCGAGACAGCCCGGACGATGGGCGCCACGGACACAGTGAACGCGCGCGACACCGACCCGGTCGAGACGATCCGCGAGCTGACCAGCGGATTCGGCGCCGACATCGTCATCGAAGCCGTCGGGCGGCCGGAGACCTACCGACAGGCGTTCTACGCCCGTGACCTGGCCGGCACCGTCGTCCTCGTGGGCGTCCCCACCCCCGACATGCAACTCGACCTGCCGCTACTGGACGTCTTCGGACGAGGCGGCACGCTCAAGTCCTCCTGGTACGGCGACTGCCTCCCGTCCCGCGACTTCCCCATGCTCATCGACCTCTACCTCCAAGGCCGCCTGGACCTCGACTCCTTCGTCACCGAGACGATCACCTTGGACGAGGTCGAAGACGCCTTCGCCCGCATGCACAAGGGCGATGTCCTCCGCTCGGTGGTGATCTTCTGATGACCGGGGTCCGCGTCGAACGCCTCACAACCTCAGGCACCTTCAGCCTGGACGGCGGCCTCTGGGACGTCGAGAACAACGTCTGGATCGTCGGTGACGACCACGAGGCGATCGTGATCGACGCTGCCCACGACGCCGATGCCATCGAGGCAGCCATAGGCGACCGGCGCCTGACCGCCATCGTGTGCACCCACGCCCACAACGACCACATCAACGCGGCCCCGGCGCTCGCCGAAGCCACCGGAGCTCCCATCCTCCTGCACCTCGACGACCGACTGCTGTGGAAGCACACCCATCCCGAGCACAGCCCTGACGGCTATCTGTCCCATGAACAGCGCATCGACGTTGCGGGAACGGAGTTGCGGGTGATACACACCCCCGGCCACACACCGGGATCGATCTGCCTGTACGCCTCGACGCTCGGCACCGTATTCACCGGCGACACTCTGTTCGCGGGCGGTCCCGGAGCCACTGGGCGCTCGTACTCGGACTTTCCCACCATCGTCCGCTCGATCCGCGACCGACTCCTCACCCTGCCACCCGGCACACAGGTCCGCACCGGGCACGGCAGCGATACGAGCGTCCGGGCGGAAGCTCCCCATCTGGAGGAGTGGATAGCCTCCGGTCACTGAACGGGGTCGGTGACGGAGCCGATGCGCTTGTCCTCGGCCACCTGTGGAGGGGACATACCTACGCTCAGCCTCACGAGTGGAGGGCGGCACCCCTTGTGACCTGCGCTGTACCAAAGTGCCAACTATCTCGCTGATTCCGGACCTCTGGTTGCTGAAGCCAGTTGGCATCAGCGCAGGTTGCGAACGTCGCATGGTGCCAACTACCGAGCTTGGTCACAGTGTGTGACGAAGCTTTTTGGTCGGCACAAAAGCGGGATGGTCGGCACCGTACCGAGGGCGCGGACCGGAGGGCAGCGGGCCTGGCTTGCAGCCTGTCCGAGGCGGCTGACCTGCTATTTTCTCAGGGCTGGTGAGGTTCGGGCGTGCTGCGCGTTCGTGTCTCCTGCTTGATGGTCGTGCGTACGGAGACGCGGAGGTGCGGATTCTGGTCGCAGGGAGTCCCGAGTCGTGTCGAGTCTCAGGCGTCCGCGGCAGCAGCGCTGCTCGCTGCTTCGTCCTTCAGCGTGAGGCCTGTGATACTCACGCTGAAGTCAGCCCGGACGAGATGTCGTCGATGCGGACCTGGAGACTGTCCTCACGGTCGCAGGCGCTCGCCGGATGCGCCGCGTAGACGTCGAGACGTCTACGAAGATGGAGCCGGGCACCGCGCAAGTCGTCTCCCTGGAGAACGGAGAGCCCGCCGCCCTCTCGCGTTTCTCGGTCTCGCATGATCACAAAACGGATGTCAGCCGACTACGACGAAGCCCTGCCACTCCGCTGGAGCACGCCTTCCCTTTTCATGGCGCGGGCTTCCTCGCCGGGATGGGGTCCGCGGGGGTGGGGGCGGGGGCGAGCCGCAGCGTGAGGACGTAGGAGACCACGACCGCGACAATCACGAGCGGCATCACAGTGAGGCCCTGCATTCCGAGCAGCAGAGTGGCCAGCAGAACCGCAGTCATCGGTAGCTTCAGCATCGCCACGCACATTGCTCCGACGCCCATCGCGAAGCCGGACGTTACGTCCAGTCCAGGCAGATGAGCCAGCGCCAGCCCACCCGCCGCTCCCAGGAACATCGACGGAAAGACCGGTCCACCACGGAAGGCGCTGAGGGAGAGGCTGTAGGCGGCGGCTTTGCAGACCACCAGTACCACTAGGGCGCCGGCCGTGTAGCCGGCCTGGCCGGCCAGCAGTGGGCCGAGCGCGTCCTGGCCGGAGTACAGCACGTCGGAGGCCTTCTCGCCCGTCCACTCGGCGTACACCAGTGCGGCCACTCCCACAAGCGCACCGGTCAGCGTCGTTGCCACCACGCGCCGCCGCTCGACTCGGCCCTGCAGGAAGAGGGCCGACCTGTGGATTCCTGCGCCAAGGACGGCTGAAGCCACGCCGATGACGAGTGCCCATCCGAAACCGGCGACGTCGGGGCGGTCGGCATGCGGTACCTGGCCGAGAACCAGGGAGTAGGTCCCCAGGCCTGTCCACGAATCCAGTCCGGTGAAGATCAGCGCGCCGACGCCGGCCGCAAGCAGACCCGGCACCAGGACGGCCCCCATCATTACGCCACCGAGGCCGGCCGCCTCCATCAGCAGGAAGGCCCCGAGCAGCGGCGAGCCGAGCAGTGTGCTCATGGCCGCAAAACTCCCCGCGGCCCCGAGCACAGTGATGGCGCTCGGTTGGATGTCACGCTTCACGGCCCGCACTGCGAACACTGCCAGGCCGCCGCCGAGCGCGATGAGCGGCGCCTCAGGCCCGATCACCGCCCCGGCTGCGAGGGAGGTCACTGCGGCAAGTGCGATGCCGGGAAGTTCCGCCGCCAAGGGCGCTCCCTTGGTGACCAGGCCCTCGGCCGGCTTGTGGCCGCCCTCACCCGGCAGGTACCGGATCGTCAGTGCCACCAGCAGTCCGGCCACGGCGAGCAACGGGATCGGCCACCACGACGGCGTCTCGGCAAAGCCGAGCCCTCTGGGTAGATCGTTGTAGGTCAGCGACTGCAGTTCGGAGACGAGTGCGAGGAAGCCGAACGCTGCCGCCGAGATCGGAATACCGAGAAGCGCTGTCATGACCAGCAGCACGGCGTACCCGCGCGAGCGGATCAGTGCGAGCGGATCGGGCGGCGCCGGGGCGGACGGCCCGCTGGGTGTGGCTGGCACGTTCATCGTCTCCTCAGTACCAGGAGCCATCTGAAGTACGTCTCGTTGACGCGGCTCCGTACCGTCGTATCACGCACGATGAGCTACTCGGCGTCACGACTCCGCGACTTTCCGGGGAGCGAGGTCCCCACTGCTCGACCGTGTGTACGGAGACATCTCATGGCTCAGTGACAGGTCAAGCGGCCGACCGGAGGTGACGTTAGTGCCGCGACAGGCAACGTTTGCCGCGTCGTGACGCCCGGCACGCCCTCTCGCTGCACCGGCCGAAAGCCCAAGTACATCCAGTACGAGGACTTCCGGCCGGCACTCCCCCGAGCTCTTCGAACAGGGGGTACCCCCAGAGCACGCTCCCGAGCTCTCGGCTTCGTTCGAGCAGGGGGACCCCCATTGACGCCGCTCCTTGACGAGCAAACGTTGCAGTACTAGCTGCAGCCGTAGCGGCAGGGCGCACGCTGCAGTAGCCCGTCGTCCTCCGGCATCGTGTTCCAAGTAGGCGGACGCTTTTGCGGGGCCAACGGGAGGAGGCGGATGCCTGCGGCTCCGTTGAGGAGCATGGCGGTCCCCGCCGCTGTGGTCAGGGCCTTGCGGTGTTCGGCGGCCCGGCTGGAGAGCACGAGCGGCTGCCTGGTCGGTAGTACCTGGTTGATGGAGTGCAAGGCTTGGTTGCGCAGGCTTTCGGGAAGTTCGTCCAGGCCGTCGAGGATGGGCAGACCGTTCCGCCCGTCGCCAGACGGAACCCCCCTGCTCGATCGCTCGAAGTCCGGAGGGCGTTCCTCCGTCTGGACCGCCGTTCAGTCGCCCCCGGCGCCAGTGAGGATCCGGAACTCCGCTTCCGCGTAACCGGGTTCGCCCTGCCCGTCGTCGGCCCTGTGCCCGCGTGCAACGACGCTGCCCACCCAGCCGAGAAGGAAAGCCGTCGGTATCGACACCACACCAGGAGTTTGCATCGGATACCAGTGGAAGTCGTTGTGCGGGAAGAGTGCGAAGGGCGTGCCGGAGACCGCCGGTGAGAACACATTCAGTCCGATGGAGGTCGCGAGGCCGCCGTAGACGGTCCACAACAGCCCGGTGCGGTTGTACCGCTGCCAGAAGAGGGTGTAAATGACGGCGGGCAGCACCGAGGAGGCCGCGACGGCGAGTGCGAGGGAGGAAAGGAAGTTCACGTTGTAGCCCTGCGAGAGGGTGGCGAGGACGATGCTGAGGACGCCGACGCCCGTCCCGGACCAGCGAGCCGACCGGATCTCGCGCATTTCCGTGAGCCGGCCGCGGCGTAGTGCGTGCGCGTGCACGTCGTGGGCCAGTGCAGCGGCCGCCGAGAGCGCGGCACCGGCGACCACTCCGAGGACCGCGACGAACACCGCGCACGCCACAGCTGTGAACAGAGCGCTCCCCGCAGCGTTCGTGGTGCCTCCTTCCAGCCCGCCGGCCAGCAGCAGCAGTGACATCTGGCCCTTCGGGTCGACCGCGGTGATGGTGCGGTCGCCGACCAGAGCGGCCGCGCCCAGCCCGGCGATCGCTACGAGCAGGCAGAAGACGCTGATCGCAGTGAGGGCGTACCGGGAGGCACGGCGCGCGGCCGCGCCGTCGGCAACGGAGTTGATCTGCGTGATCATGTGCGGCATCACGGCAAGGCCCAGCACGACGGTCAGTTGGGTGCCGAAGAAGTCGAGCCGTCCGGCGGGGTCTTGGCCCAGCTGAAGCCCGGAGTGCAGATAGACGTCTGGGCGGCCGCTGCCGCGCGCAGCGGCCGCGAGCAGTGCGTTCACGTTCCAGTGGAAGCGGTGCAGTACGAGGACGGCGACCGTGGCCACCGCGCCGAAGACGATGACGACCTTGAGTGTCTGCACGACGCTGGTGCCCCGCATGCCGCCCAGCACGGGGTAGCAGATCATCAGTGCGCCGACGAAGACGATGCAGGCCTTCTGCGCGCCAGGGTTTTCCAAGCCGATGAGCAGGGCGGTTGCGCTCCCCACACCCGACAACTGCACCACCAGGAAGGGCAGCGAGACGGCGAGGGTGGCCACCGCGGCCGCGATCCGCGGCGCTGCCCCGGGCATCCGCAGTGCGAGGATGTCGCCGATGGTGAAGCGACCGGCATTGCGTAGCGGCCCGGCGAGTATCAACAGCACACCGAGGGCGAGGCTGGTGCTCAGCACGAGGACCAGGCCGTCATAGCCGACGACGGCGACGAGTCCGGTGGTGCTCAGCAGAGTTGCTGCCGATATGTAGCCACCCACCAGGGCGATGGCGGCCTGAAACGGCGTCAGTGATCGATTGGCGGCGTAGAAGTCGGCGACCTCGTCCCGCTCGGGTGCGGCCAGCACGCACAGGAGCAGCGAAAGTCCAGCGAACGCCAGAAACGAGACTAGAACGGCCGTTTGCGCGCCGGAGCCGAGGAAGCTGGCGCCGGGTCCCTCGAGAAGCGTGACCTCGCTCATCACCACGTCATCCCCGTCCATCCCGTCGGGTCGACCGGCCGGCTGTGGCCCCGCGCGCGGAGGCCGCCTTGCCCTCGTGCTGTGTCTGCGCGGGCCCGCAGGATCTTCGCGCGTGTGTCGCAGCGCTGGGTGGAGAACCGGTCGTACCGCCAGGCGGTCACCAGCAGCAGCACTGCCTGCAGAAGGCCGAGGCCCATGCCGAGAGTGAGCGTGCCCGCGATCTGCCACGCCGGAAGTCCGTCTGACGAGCAGTCGATAAGTAGGGCGAGAGCGAATACGGCTCCGTTGGCGATCACGAAGCGTCGCCGCGATCGTGCGGCCAGGCGGCGGAGCCTGCCGAGTTCCGGACCGTCAGCCGTCAGATGCTCCTCCGAAGGGAACGCCGCGGACGGGTTGACGGGGTGGTGCGAGAAGGACATACGGGTGTCCCTTCACGTGAGGAGTCTGTTCGGTTGTTGTCTGCAATGTGGAGCCGGCTCAGAGTCGACAGCCGGACAGAAGCCGCGATCGTTCGTCCGGGCGGAAACGGATCGTGAAGCCGGCACGCAGCAGCCGCAGTGGATCAGTTGCTTGTCGAGGAACCGTTGAAAGAGGGCAGGAGTTTTCGCGCGACCCTCGGCGCCCACACCGAGAATCGTTACGATGAGTATCGATATATGGGGGTGGAGGGGCAAGGCTCTGGCAGGAGATTTCCGAGGAGACTGGCGGGACCCGTGAGGCGTGAGCTGTCAGGCGTGTCGGCCCGCAGAGATGATCAAGGATCCACGGGTCAGGGCAAGCGCAGCCACGCCAGGTGCGCGCATCGAGGCTGGGACGAGGCGGAACCCGGTACGGCACGGAGCAGCAGGTCCGGCGCATCCTGCCCTGGGAGGCTCATGTACCGGCCCACGCGTACGGCCCGTCCGCCGTCAGCCTCCCCGAGAAGGTGTACGTACCGGGTGTCGAGCGCCGCTTGCACGGTCATCTCGGCGGCGGCCGGTGGCGCGGGTGACGCCTTCGACCGGCGCTTCGGCGTTCCGAGATCGGCGGGTGTCCGGCGTCGCCAGAGCCCTCGTGGGGACAGGAACGCAGCGCGGTCTCGGGCATGTGCCACGCTCGGCCGCAGAACCGGCCGTGCCCCTACCTCGGACTACTGGCCGCCATGGCCTTGCGGGAGCGAGGTAGCTCAGCATGTCGCATGCCATGTTCATCTGCCACCAGGTCCGAGCCGCGGGCTGGCAGTTCAATCGCGCCTCCGCTCGGAGGAGCTCGAGAGCGCAGCCCGGCTCTATCTGGCTTCCGGCTCTGCCGCCTGGCTCGTCGACCCCCTCCTCGGCAAGCCTGGTCGGCTTCGTCGGACCAGGGCGGCCGACTGGGCCCTGCGCGCGCTTCGAACACATCGTGATCGCCAGTTCAGCGCGTACGTACGCCTCGTCGCCATGGCCCTCATCGCCCACACCGCCAGAGGAAATGGGCGGGGTCTCCGGCACAGGCCAACTGGCCCGCCGGTGCGGGATGCTACCGGCGGGCCAGATCACCGCAATCCAGTTGCTGGTTGAACACTGCGCGCTCGCGGCATGGACGCTTGACCCTCAACGAGCAACCTCGCGTGGATCACAACTCTGGCAAGCGAATGGATCAGACGGCTTGAGAACGAGTCTGTCCCCGAGCACTTCGGACTTCCCATCCTGAACTGGAGGCTGCCCGAGCCGCGAACCGTAACCGGACCCGATCCCTGGACCAGCGCGGATGTCCTGCTGCAGCAAGGTCCATCACGCCGCCCGGAACCGTGTGATCGGGGTGGGTGCTTGCCGTCACGGCAGTCGGCTTCTCATTGTCTCGGGCCAAGTACTTCGTCGGAGCTCTTTCTCCAGCCCCGAGGCCGGGTCGAGGTCGCGCCGGACCACCGCGGCGGCGAAGGGCGGGTCGGGGGTGATCCGCACCTTGGCGAGGTAGTACCCGTGCCGGACCGCGCCCATCGTTCAGTAGCTCGACAGCAGCGAGTTATCGCCGTGATGGCGGTCTTGATCTTCGTCCTTGGGCTGAAACTGCTCGGTGACGGCATCGGCATCCTCACCTCCTGGCAGGCCTATCGGTCGGGCGTGGCCACTACCGCTTCAGCTCGCTCCGAGCAGATCCGCGGCCCTTTCTCCGATGACGATGGCGGGGGCGTTGGTGTGGCCGCGGATGATCGTCGGCATGATCGATGCGTCCGCGACCCGCAAGCCCTCTGTCCCTCGTACGCGAAGTTGCGGGTCCACGACCGAGGTAGCGTCGCTGCCCATCCGGGCTGTTCCGACCGGGTGGTAGAGAGTGTGGGCGTGATCGGCCAGCGCAAGGGCGTCACGCCGGTGACGGGACAGGAGCTCGCCCCCCGGGGGCATGAGGAAGCGGCCCGAGGACAGCTCCCTGGCAGTGAGTCGCTCGATGATCTGCTCGCAGACGTCCAGCCCGGCCATCAGGGCCGCACGGTCGGTCCCGCCCGCGTCCGTGAGGTAGCGCGGGTCGATGACCGGCTTGTCGAGTGGATCCGGTGAGGCAAGTCTGATCGATCCGGTGCTCTGGGGTCGGAGAAGGATCGCACCCACCGTGACACCGTGTCCGGAGGGCTTGACGAGACCTTCGCCGATGAACGGCACCGGGGCGAAGATGATTTCGAGGTCGGGGAGTTCGAGTTCGGGGCGGCTGCGGACGAAGCCATATGCTTCGCCGACGTTCGAGGTGAGCATTCCTCGGCGGCGGACGAGGTAGTTCAGGAGTTCGCGGGGCCGCTCGGCGGAGAACAGTGTCCTGTCCGGCACGTCGACGGCGAGTCCGGAGATGAGGTGGTCGGTGAGGTTGGCGCCGACCTCGGGGGAGTCCACGAGGACGTCGATTCCCCGTTCGCGCAGGTGAGTGGCGTCGCCGATCCCGGAGAGCATGAGCAGTTGCGGGGTGTTGACCGCGCCCCCGCTGAGTACGACCTCGCGGCGTGCCAGCACCTTTCGTGCGACGCCGCCGGTGACGTACTCGACTCCGACGGCGCGGCGGCCCTCGAAGAGGACGCGGGTGACCTGCGCGTCTGTGATGACGTGCAGGTTCGAGCGGCTGCGGGCGGGCTTGAGGTAGCCGTCCGCGGTGCTGAACCGGGCTCCGCGTCGCTGGCTGACCATCGTCTGCGAGAAGCCGTTGGGCGTCGCTGTGTTGGCGGGCTCGACGGTATGGCCGAGCTCCCTGGCGGCGTCGAGGAAGGCGGCCGTGTGCGGGTTCGGGTTGCGCTGCGGCTCGATGTTCATGGAACCGGAGCGTCCATGGTCCGGGTCGGTGGCGCCTGCGGTCCTTTCCAGGCGGCGGAAGTAGGGCAGCAGGCCCTGCCACGACCAGTCCGGCCCGCAGAGGTCGCCCCACTCGTCGTAGTCGGCGGCGAACCCGCGCACCCACATCATGGCGTTGATCGAGGAGGATCCGCCGAGCATCCGGCCCCGGGGCCAGTAGACGGGGCGGCTGGAGAGCTGGGGCTGCGGAACCGTCGTGTAGTCCCAGTCGAGTTCGGTCTTGAAGAGCTGGGAGAAGGCGGCGGGGATGTGAATGGCCGCCTTCCTGTCCGGGCCGCCCGCCTCCAGGAGCGCCACCGAGGCCGTGCTCTTCTCGGTCAGTCGGCCGGCGAGAGCGGCTCCGGCCGATCCGGCTCCGACGACGACGTAGTCGACGCTGTCGGGCGAGGTGCTCATCTGTCCCCCTCGATCGTGCGGGCATCCGCCGTACCTGCGTCCCGTGTCTGCGTCACCGGTCGGCTGAAGGGGGCCCCGTGCGTGTCCCGGAGCTCGCGCTTGAGGATCTTGCCGGTGGCGTTGGTGGGCAGGATATCGAGGAACTCCACCAGGCGGGGGTACTTGTAGCCGGCCATCTCTTCCTTGCACCAGGCGATCAGTTCCTCCTCGGAGAGCACCGCTCCAGGGGTGAGGACCACGCAGGCCTTGATCTCCTCGCCGTGGCGCTCGTGGGGTACGCCGATGACGGCCACCATGGACACGGCGGGATGTGTGAGCAGTACTTCCTCGATCTCCCGGGGGTACACGTTGAAGCCACCGCGGATGATCAGGTCCTTGGCACGGTCGACGACGTAGTACCAGCCTTCGGCGTCCCGGCGTGCGAGGTCGCCGGTGCGGAACCAGCCGTTGCGCATCACCTCGGCGGTCGCCTCGGGCCGGTTGTAGTAGCCCTTCATGATGTTGTGCCCGCGGATGACGAGTTCGCCGACCGCGTCGGGCCCTGTGACCGGGGTCCAGTCCTCGGCGACCAGGTCCACCTCCACGCCCCAGACCGGACGTCCGATGGAGCCGGGCCGCACCGCCTCGCCGGGAGCCGAGAAGGTGGCGGCCGGGCTGGTCTCCGACAGGCCGTACCCCTCGCGGATCGTGACCGAGAACCGCTCGCCGAACCGCCGGTGGATCTCGACCGGCAGCGCCGAGCCCCCCGAGCCGGCTATCCGCAGGTTCTTGGCTATCCGCGGCAGGTCCACATCGGGCGCGTCCGCTTCCAGCAGGGCCCAGTACATGGTGGGGACACCCGCGAAGAAGGTGACGGCATGGCGTTGCATCAGGGCCAGGGCCGATCGTGCGTCGAAGCGTGGCAGCAGCACCAGAGTCGCACGTGAGGCGAGGCCGGCGTTCATCTGCACGACCTGGCCGAAGGAGTGGAACAGCGGAAGGGCGATCAGGTGCACGTCGTGCTCGACCTCGCCGAACAGCTTGTGACAGGTCAGCACATTGAGCGTCACGTTGGAGTGGGTGAGCTCGGCGCCCTTGGGCAGGCCGGTGGTGCCGGAGGTGTACAGGATGACCGCCGTGTCACCGGGTTCGGTGGCGACCGTCTCGAAGGTGGTGCTCTGGCCCGTCAGCGCGGCCGTCAGCGTCTGGGCGCCCGTGATCGGGGACTCCAGAGCGGGGGCCGCGGTCATGACGAAGAAGTGCTCGCAGTTCTCGGTGTTGCCGAAGCCGGTCCATCCCTCCTGGCCCAGTGGGAGCCCGGGGGTGTCTTCGAAGCAGAAGTAGGCCTTGGCTTCCGAGTCCTTCAGGTGGTACGTGATCTCCCGGCTCTTGAGCAGCACGTTGAGCGGGACGGCCACCGCACCGGCCTTGAGGATGCCGTAGTAGACGACGGGGAACCAGGGAACGTTCGGGCAGGACAGTGCGACCTTGTCGCCGGGCTCGATGCCGCGCGAGCGCAGCAGGTTGGCCACGCGGCAGGCGGCGGCGTCGAGTTCGGCGTAGGTCAGCTGCTGGTCGCCCAGGACCACCGCGGCGCGGTCCGGCACGGCACGGGCACTGCTTTCGAGCATGGCGGCGAGATTGAGCATGCGATCTCCATAGGGGTGGGGTGGGCCGGGGTCAGCCGCGCAGCGCGGAGGCGAAGATGGCGGGCAGTTTCAGGAGGCCGGGCGCGGCGGTGAAGCGGGTGACGAGTTCCACCGTGGCCGGCGCCGTCCTGTTGGTGACGAAGTACGGCGGGCGGGGGGACAGGGACGGGTCGCCCGTGAGCAGACCGCGTGGGGCGGGCGTGAAGGGTGCGCGCAGCACGGTCTTCTCGATGTCCTCGAGCATGAAGGCGTTGTGCACGAAGCCGATGCCGCTGCCGATGTTCTGGCGGGTGTGGCCGGGGAACGCGCCCCAGGGGGTGAAGCCGAGGAGGAAGCCCACCGCAGACCAGCAGTTGACGCCCAGGGTTCCGTACCGCAGTCCGGCGACGGCCTTGTCGACCGCTGCCCGGTGGGTCTTCTCTGTCCTGGGGTGGACGATCAGGGTGGCGCCCAGGGTCCCGGGGAGGGTGTCGTTGGCGAAGTCGACGGCGTGGCCGAGGAATTCGGCCGGGGTGTCGCCGGGCAGTCGTACGACGCCGAGGGCGCTGCCGAAGACTTCTCCGGTGATGAGGATGTCGTCGTGGTCGGTGATGTCGGGGACGAGGAGCCGGCAGCCGTCGCCGTGGGTCTCGGCCTTCGGATGGGCCGCCAGCACAGCGGACAGGCGTTGCTCGGCGCCCGGGTAGTAGTCGGCGCGCGGCGGCAGTGCGCGCAGCACCTGCCGGATCTCGTCCAGCAGTCGTTCGGTGCCGTCCCACTCGCGGGGCAGGACCAGGATCTGGCTGGCGATGCAGTTGTGACCGGAGTTGTTCATCTTGCTGGTGACGATGTGCTCGGCCTGGTAGCGGAAGTCCGCCGCGCTCCAGGGGCCGGGGGTCACGATGCAGGGGCTGACGCCGCCCAGCTCGCTGGTGAACGGCTTGCCGATCAGCGGCGTGTCGTCGCGGCGGCGCTCGCCCGCCTGCTCGTCGGTGCCCCACACGATGGCGTCGTGGGTGCGGTCGCTGCCGGTGACGTGAATGGCGTCGACGCCCTCGTGCGTGGCGAGGTATCCGCCCTCGGCCGCACCTCCGTCGACGAAGCGCACCCAGCCGCGCGCGACGAACTCGGCGAAGACGTGCTCGAAGTGCGGGCGGAGATAGGCGTTGACTGGGTTCATCTTCGCGACGACGACCTGGCCCTCGGCGTAGAGCTTGTGCAGGATGTCGAGGGCGGTGATGGCGGCGACGTTACCGGCACCGAGTACCAGGGCCACCGCGGGACGGCCCGGCCGGCCCCGGTACTCCCCTGCGGCGCGGCTGCGTGCCTGCTCCCCGGTGATGCCGGGCCGAAGCCACACCTGAGCCGTGAAGCCGTTGAGCAGCAGCGTGTCCCAGCCGGTGGCGGGGAAGACGTCGACGTGGGTACGGCCGTCACGGGCTTGCACGGCCTTGGCGTCGACCGGGTCCTTTCCCACGGCGATGCGCCGTAGTACGTGCAGATATGCTGCGGCGTTCTGGACCAGGGCCCACGGCCCGCCTATCCAGTCCTCGGCGGCCCATGGGGAGGCAGGGTCGTAGCCCTTGGCGCGGGCGCCGGCAGCGGCCAGGTCGGCGGCGCCGGAGGTCATGCGGGGGAGCAGGCGCTCCAGCAGGGTGATGCGTTCGGTGAGCGGGGTGGCGGACCAGGACACGGCGCCGATGCGCAGTTCGGCGACGGCCTGGTCGAGGCAAGAGGTGTCGAGGGCGCTGGGGTTCACGTCATTCCTCGTGGAAGATGGTTGATGGCGGGCGGGGGCCGTACTTTGTGCGCTGTGCGAGGGGCTGCGAACCCCGCCCGGGGGACACGACGGTGTCGCGCCGTCAGGCCGGGAGCAGGCGCGCGTCGCGATCCGGGTCGATCAACGTGACGGCGGCGCTGCCGCCCAGCAGGAGCAGAGCACCGGTGATCATGACCGCGTACCGGTAGCCCCCGGCTCCATGCGCGTCCACGAGGTGCCCGATCAGCGTCGGGGCGATCAGACCGGCAGTGGTCACCACGGCGTTCATGATGCCGAGTGAGCCGCCGCGGCGGTCGGCCGGCGCCAGTTCCACGACGGTTGTGGCGGCGACGCTGCTCATCGCTCCGGAGAGTGCGACTCCGGTGACGAAGAGCACGACGGTCACGGCACCGGCCGGGGCCCACGGCAGGGCCAGGCATGCCGCCGCGCCGATGAGCATGAGGATGCCGCCGACCCTGCCGCGGGCCCACCGGCTTGCGGTCCCGCGGCGCAGCAGCCATCCGGTCAGGCCCGCCTGTCCGAGCACCACGATGCCGCTCACGCCCCACACCAGCATCAGCAGCTGGGTGGAGGCGGTTGAGGAGTAGCCCAGACCGTCATGGAGGTAGGACGGGAGCCAGACCAGGGCGAAGGCGATGACCCAGTAGGTGCCGAAGTAGGCGATCGTGGCACCGATCCAGGTACGGGTCGCGAGGATCCGGCGGTACGGCGTCCCGCAGGCTGCCGGGCCGGTTGCGGTTCCGGCGCCCTCGGCAAGGGCCGGCGAGTCGGTCCCGTACCGTCCCTCTCCGCCGAAGGGGATCCACAGCAGAGCCCACACCACGCCGGCGACCGCCACCACGGCGACGGCCGAGCGCCATCCGTGGTGGTGGATCACCCAGGTCAGTACGGGAGCGGCGACGAGGACTCCCAGGGTGATTCCCAGCACGATGAGTGCCCCGGGCAGGTTGCGCCGGTGGTTGGGGAACCAGGACAGGGTGGTCTGCTGGGCCACGGGGAAGGCGGGCCCCTCAGCGGCGCCGAGAAGGACGCGAGAGGTGATGAGCACCGCGAGCCCTCCGCCCAGGGCCAGTGGCGCCTGGGAGATGGACCACAGGAGGGCCATCGCCAGCAGCAGCCACTTGGGCCGTATGCGGTCGGCGAGCAGTCCCACCGCGGCGCCGCAGATCGAGAACAGCAGGAAGAAGGCGCTGCTGGCGAGCCCGAAGGCGGATGCGGACAGACCGAGATCCTTGCGGATCGGGTCGGCCGCCAGGCCCAGCACGGACTTGTCGGCGAAGTTGATCATCATGAAGACCACGAGCAGAGCGGTGACGACCCATGCGCGCAGTCGTGGGTCGCTCGCGGTCTTCGCAGGATCGGCGGGCACAGCTGGTACGACGTCGGTGTCGGTCACAAGAGCTCCGCGGGGGACGAGCGGGACGGGGAGGATGGGCGAGGGGTCCGGCAGCCCCTCGCCCGTGGGTGTACGGTCCGGCGCCGCTCAGGAAAGCGGGACACCGGCGATCGCGATGCGCTCCATGACGCGGCGCTGCGGGTAGTAGTCGTTGATCGCGTAGTGCTGGGTGGCGATGTTGTCCCAGATCGCGACGGAGCCCGGGTGCCAGCGGAAGCGCACCTGGTACTCGGGGATACGGGCCTGCAGGACGAGCTCGTCGAGCAGGTCGCGGCTCTCGCTGTCGGACAGGCCGACGATCCGGGTGGTGAAGGGCTCGTTGACGTAGAGCAGCTTGCGTCCGGTGCGCGGGTGGCGGACGACCACCGGGTGCTCGACGGGCGGCAGGGCGTCCCGGAAGGCGGCAATCTGGCTCTCCGTCATCATCGCCCCCCAGCTGGGCACCCAGTCGTGCACAGCGGTGAGTCCTTCGATACGGGCCTGCGTCTTTGCCGAGAGGTTGTCGTACGCGGCAGCCATGTCGGCCCACTGGGTGTCGCCACCCGCGGGCGGGACCTCGACGGCGCGCAGGATCGAGCCCAGGGCGGGCGCGGCCATGAAGGAGTGGTCGCTGTGCCAGATGTTCTCGGTGCCGATGGCCATGGCGTCCTTGGCCAGACGGGAGACGCCGGCGGTGTCTCCCTTGGGGAAGAAGGGGTTCACCTCCGGCTTGCCCCACAGACCGGAGAGCGCGAGCTGGGACTGCGGGTCGAAGGCGTGCTGGTCACGGAAGAAGATCACCTTCCACTCCAGCAGGGCCTGCTTGAGCTCCTGGGCGAGGTCCTCACCCATCGGCCGGGACAGATCGACGCCGTCGATCTCGGCACCGATGTGAGGGGTGAGCGGACGGATGCCCAGGTGCTGGTACTCGACCTGGGCCCAGCCTGGCGCGGTGCGCTCCAGCACACGCTTTCCGTAGTGCATCAGGGGCTTGTCGAGGGCGGGGGCGGGGGCGGTGACGACGCTGTCCATGGGCACTCCGAGGCGACGATCGGCATTTCGTTCCTGGGAGTATCGTTATTCGGGCATGGTCTGGCAAGGGCTTGACAGCACCGATGTGAAACGAGAGTGTCCGGCGTGGTCGACGCGGTCAGGACGCCGAACCGACGGCGCGCGCCACAAGATCCACCAGGGCGTCCACGAACCTGGAGTCGGGCATCTCCTGCTCGCCGATCAGCCGGAACAGCAACGGTGCCGCCACCAAGGTGGCCGCGGCCCGGACATCGGTGCCGGGCTGCACGTCGCCGCGGGCGATCCCGCGCTCGAGGATGCGCCTCGTTTCGCTCGTGATCCGCTCGGTGTACTCCGCGTACTGCCCCCGTATCGCGCCCGTCTCGGCCGCCGCTCCGATCAGGCCCGCGATCAGCCGGTCCGACCCCGGCAGCCGGTAGGCCTCCAGGCGAGCGGTGAGCACGAAGTGCAGCTCGGCACGGAAGCTGCCCAGATCAGGCACTGACAGGACGCCGATGCGGGTTTCCGCAGCGGCGATGATGAGGTCCTGCTTGGTGGACCATCGCCGGTAGATGGCGGGCTTGCTCACCCCGGCCCGTGCCGCAACGGCATCCATCGTCACCGCCCCGATCCCCTGCTCGGTGACCAGGTCAACGACCGCATTGAGGACGGCCCCGGTGGCCCGCTCCTCCCTCGGTCGCCCCGGTCCCCTTACTGTCCCGCGCGGTTGCATACCCACCATGTACAGAGCCTACGATCTCGCGGACATCATCACCGCCGCCTCGCCCTTGCACGCCGCCCGGATCCCGGATCCTGGAGGCCAAGCAGTGCGGAGCGACGGGCGTTGAGCCGTAACCGCTGCTCGCGGAGGCCAACCGAGTCTTATTTCGCGAGGACGGCACCGCCCGCGCAGGCCTTCGCGTCGATTTCCGGGACGTCGAACACCTCGATATCTCGTTTGAGCCGGGGAGAATTCCCGACTGTTATAAACCTGTCTGGTGCCGCATCAAGCAACGTTCGCCCTGTCGTGACGGATCACCCGCTTGTTGCGCGGGCAGCAGCAATGAGTCAGTGGCGTCACCAAAAAGATCCATGCCCGACTACTTCGCGAGCGTGGCCCTCCTTGTACGGCTACGCCGTCAGCATGTCGGCGTGGCGGATACCGGCCACCGGCCGTTGGCTTGGGCTGACGATCGGACAGAGTGACACAGAGTTCCCGTTCGAACTCCTCGCCGCCGTCGGCGAGGAATCCCCGTTCCCACAATGAGCGATATCGCCGCCCGCACCACGGCCCCGCGCCATCGTCTACAGGGCGCAGCCCCGATACCGGCGCCCCATGGTTCCCGCCGACCGTGGTCCGGCATGGGTTCACCGACCGCCGCTGGTTCCGCCATGGAACCTCGTCAGCGCAAAGATGATCAGGAGGTCGAGTGTCATCACAGAGATGGACCACACCGGGTAGTACGGAACGAACATGAACTGGGTGATCAGGCTGATCCCTGCCGTCACTACGCCGGCCCCACGACCCCAGCTCCTGTTCGTCAGGACTCCCAGACCGGCAATGACCAGCCCCACTCCGACCACGAGGTGGATCCAGCCCCAAGCGGCCAGGTCGAATTGGTAGGTGTAGCTGGACGCGGAGAACACGTTGTCCTGTGCGGTGCCGGACACGCCCATGAGAATGCTGAGCGGCCCGCTGAGCATGAGCACGGCCCCGGCGAACAAGGACGGCCCGCCGATCTTGCCGCTCTCGGGTCCCCCACGCCCTCCCCGTGTCCCTTCGGGAACTGCTGTCATGGGCCGCTGCCTTCCTGTCCAGCGCGGTCGCCGGCGCACAGCACCCGCGCGAAGCCGGCCACGCTCTCCTGCCAGGATCGCCGCGATCCTTCGGGACCGCGACTGCAACCCGCCACGGGGAGACCGCGGACTCCTGCCGCACTGCCCGGTGCCCGGCCTCGGCTGGACCGTTTCCAATGAGCTGCCGAACGACGATCGACAGTCCTGCGGCACAGCCGTGCAGACCGTCGCTGAACATGATCCGCCTCGGGGCGCGACGCGCTTGGGCCGCACTCACAGCCTTCTTCAATGTGATGTGGGTGGAAAACCGCCCGGCGGGATCATGCCGACTTCGTCAACAAGCTCACCCTCCAAGGAGGTTGGGGTCGTCAAGGCGCATGACCGTCTTGCGCGTCGCGGGCCGAGGCATCACAGCTGTCTCGCGGGACTGCAGTCCGAGGGCGGGTCGACGGCTGTCGTGACGATGCGACCGACATCCGCACGTGCTGAGCGCAACACCCCGGCGAATGTGACCCTCATGCTTACGAACGTAGAACTCCAGCCACACCGAACGTCCCACGGCAGATAGGTCTGTCCGGCGGATCTTGCCGGGCTCTCCCTGAGCGCAGCCGGTGCTGTGGCGCTTGGCGGTGCTTCCGATCAATTGAGTCGACCCCCGTTCCGAGCTGCGGGATATTCCCGCGATGCTTCAACGAACCGACACGCCTCCCTTGTGGGACGAACGTACGCAACTGGCCACCTTTCTGGACTACGCCCGTGACACCGCGCGAGCCAAGTGTGAGGGCGTGTCCGCCGAAGACGCCCGCAAGGCTCCACTCCGAGTTCACCGCTGATGACGTTGTGCGGGCTGATCAGCCATCTGCAGTGGGTCGAGTACCACTGGTTCCAAGTGATGTTCCTGGGCGAGGAGCCTGCGGGACCGCTCACCGAGGCGACCGACGACGATCCCGACCCTGAGATGCGGACAGTGGTCGAAATCCCGCTGCCCCGGCTTCTCGCCGAGTACGAGGAGCAGAGTGCCCGCTACAGTCGCCTGGTGTCCGACCGCGAGCTGAACTTAACGGCCAAGCGTCCCATCAGCGACGGCCGCCACGTCGATCTCCGCTGGGTGATCCTCCACCTCATCGAGGAGACGTCCCGCCACAACGGCCACCTCGACGTCGTGCGTGAGCTCGTCGACGGGCGGACCGGCGTCTGAGACCTGCCGTGCGGGTCAAGAGCGGAGCCGGATCGAGGCGAGGGGGACGGTGCCGTGGAACACATAGGCGCACTTGTCGAACCTGGTGGTCACACGATCCGCCAGACAGGCGCTAAGGCCGGTCCCACCCGTCCAGCTTGATCTTCACCTGATGGTTGTGGTCCGCATGCCAGATGACCGCGCCTGTGACACCGGTGCGCGTGGTTGCCGGGCACCGGTGTCAGTCCGCGAGGGTCGAGCGGCTACCGGGGCTCGGCTGAGCGGGCCTCGGGGGTGTCGATCTGTCGTTTGAGTATCTTGCCGGTGAGGCCCTTCGGGAGAGCATCCACCAGCCGGACCTCGCGTGGGTATTTGTACCCGGCCACCCGGTTGCGGACGAAATCCCTCAGTTCCTCCATGTTCGCCCTGGCACTCGGTCGCAGGGCCATGACCGCGGCGATCTCCTCGCCGAGCGTGGGGTGCGGGACGCCGATGGTGGCAGCTTCGGCCATGGTGGGGTACTCGTACAGAAACCCTCCTCGATCTAAGACGATCAATAGGCCACCTACTCCGGTAGGCGCGATCAGTTGGCTGGAAGCTCCTGTGCGGGCAGTCGTCCCGCCTTCACCGCGTCGACGAGCGCCTGATGGTCGCGCTCGTTCTGGTCGGCGTACGCCTCCGCGAAGGTGACGAGGGCTCGGTCGAAGGAGTCTTTTTTACCCAGGTAGGAGGCGATCGCGATCCGGTCGCCGGACCGTGCGTGCGCGCGGGCGAGTGTGAGGCCGCAGACACTGCCGAAGGCCTCCAACTGCGCGGGCGACATCGTCTCCGGCATCGCGATGCCCTTCCAGTCGCGCAGTTGCCGGACGTAGAAGTCGCGGCGCCTGCCGTCGATGCCGTCCACCTGCTCCCAGCCGAGGAAGATGTCGCTCGTCGCCTGCATCAACCGCTGCCCCGCGACGACGCGTTCGCCCTGGTTGCGGTACTGACTGGCTCCGACGTGGTCGGCGAGCACGGAGGTGTCGGCTTCCTTGGCCTGCAGGAACAGCGGGTCCCGGCCGTCCCGGCCGAGGAGCAGGAAGATCCAGCACCGGGTGCCGACACTGCCGACTCCGACCACCTTGCGGGCGACGTCCGTGAGTCGGTAGTCGTCGAGGAGGGTGCGCCGGTCGGACGGCAGCGTGGTTCCGTACCGCTCGACAAGCCCTCGGAACTGGCGTTCCAGCGGGGTGCGTTCGGCTTTGGGCAGCAGGTCGGCCAAGGGGACCAGCAGCGGTGGATCAGCCGCGATCCGCGGCCGGCCGTCGACGTGACGCGTGAGCTTCTCGAACACCTGCAAGGTGTCGCGCGAGCGGGCCTTCGTCAGGGCGTGATCCAGCTTCCTCCGCCCGCTTTTGTGAAGCCGGTCCGTCGTGAGGTCCTTGAGGCGTTCGGCGTCGATCTTCGCGTACCAGACATCGAGATTGCTCATACCGGCGAAGCGAATCATCCCTTCCCGGTACGAGCGCACGGTGCCGCTCACGATCCGGGCACGTTCGGCGTCGTCGAAGCCGTTCGCCCGGGCTGCGATGACGAAGCTCGCCGACAGCCGTTTGACGTCCCACTCCCACGGGCCTGGCAGGGTCTCGTCGAAATCGTTGATGTCGAACATCAACTCCCGCTCGGGGGAGGCCAGGAGCCGGAAGTTGAGCAGATGGGCGTCTCCGCACAACTGGGCGTTGATTCCCGAGACGGGACTGCCGGCCAGGTCGGACGCCATGATCGCCGCGGCGCCCCGGTAGAAGCGGAAGGGGGACTCGGTCATCCGGCTGTACCGGATCGGCACCAACTCCTGCACCCGGGCCGCGGACTGGGCCTCGAGGATCGCCAGTGGGTCCGGTCTCCTGGGTCCGGGCCTGTACACCGCGTGTCCCGACCGCGGGCAGTGCCGCCGCGTCTCCTTTCCCAGTGCCGCGCGCTCCGCGGGTGTCGCGTGAGGTGACGTACGCATCGCCGTGATCGCGTGCTTGGGCATCGGGGGCTCTCCTGCCTGGCCCTGCGGATCCCGGGGCACCAGGGAGAATGACAGTCGAGGCGTTCCCCCTGCGCCGTGGGTTTCTTGGACCGCGTCGATCATTTGTGCGAGTGGAGGCTGCTCTCGGCCCCGGTCCCTCGATCCCGACGTCGGCGGTGCGTCGAACGTCCGTGAACGCAGGGCTTCCCCTCAACCGTAGAACCGTCCCGGGGACCCCGCATGGCGGCGCAGGTCGCCCGACGCCATGGAACGAGGGAGGCCGGCGGGAGCGCTGCGGGCCGCTCGTTCTGAAAGGGATCACAGTTGTGGCCCAGTCGCCCGGACGGGTCTAGCCCGTACGGACCGACTCGGAGTGCCGTCTCGCCGTGGAACGACGGAAATGGAGGCAGGCGGCGCGGAGCATCCGGGCTCGAGGGCACTGCGGGCCGCCGTCCACGGCTCGATTCGCCCGTCCGCGGCACCGAAAGGCGCCCGTTCGCGGCCTGTCCGACAGTGGACCGCGCCGAAACCTCCTCGATTGGACGCTCATGGACCGCTATCCACCCATCGCCAACCACGGCCTGGTGGGCGACCTGCAGACCGCCGCCCTGGTGTCCTCCGAGGGCGTGGTGAACTGGTTCTGCTCGCCGAGGTTCGACTCGCCGAGTGTCTTCGCCTCGCTGCTCGATCACGACCGCGGCGGGTATTTCCGGCTTGCGCCGGAGCACTCGGACGTGACGTGCAAACAGCTCTACTACCCGGACACCGGCGTGCTGGTCACGAGGTTCATGTCGCCGGAGGGCGTCGGCGAGGTCATCGACTGGATGCCCGCGAACACCAGCCGCACCCCCACCGACCGGCACAGCCTGATCCGGGTGATTCGCGTGGTGCGCGGCACCGTGCGGTTCCTGCTGGAGTGCAGGCCGCGGTTCGACTACGGCCGGGCCGACCACGAGCTGGATCTACGGCCCCAGGAGGCGGTGTTCCGGGGGCCCGGGATCGCGGGGCACCTGCAGGCGTCCTTTCCGCTGGTACGGGACGCGCAGGACGTGAAGGGCGCGGTCACCCTCGGAGTCGGCGAGTCGGCCGTCGCCGTGTTCACCACGTGCGCCGTCGACGGCGAGGCGCCGCCGCCGCTCACGGTCGAGGGCGTGACAGATGCGCTGTGGCGTGAGGTGGACTTCTGGCAGAAGTGGCTGCACACCTCCCGCTACCGGGGGCGCTGGGCCGAGATGGTGAACCGCTCCGCCATCACGATCAAACTTCTGACCTACCACCCGACGGGTGCGCCGGTCGCCGCCGCGACCATGGGGCTGCCGGAGCAGGTCGGCGGTGAGCGCAACTGGGACTACCGGTACTCATGGGTGAGGGACGGGTCGCTCTCGGTGCGCGCCCTGCTCGACCTCGGGTTCACCGAGGAGGCGTCGGCGTTCACCAAGTGGCTGGGCGAGCGGATGCGCGACCGCGCGGACCTGCCGGGTGAGCGCCTGCAGATCATGTACCGGGTGGACGGGGACCCGCACCTGACCGAGGAGATCCTCGACCACTGGGAGGGTTACCGGGGATCAAGTCCCGTCCGTGCCGGCAACGCCGCCGCGGACCAGTTGCAGTTGGACATCTACGGCGAGGCCCTCTACGCGATGGCCGAGGGCATGGACGTCAGCGAGGAGCTGGGCTTCCACGGCTGGAAGGGGCTCGCCCGGACGCTGGACTGGCTGTCCGACAACTGGGACCGTCCGGACGAGGGTGTCTGGGAGACGCGCGGAGGCCGCAACGACTTCACGTTCAGCCGGGTGATGTGCTGGGTCGCCTTCGACCGGGGCCTGCGCCTGGCCACGGAACTCAGCAGGCCCGCCGACATCCCGCGCTGGCGCAACGCCCGTGACAGCATCCTCGAACAGGTGATGGACAAGGGCTGGAGCCAGGCCGAACAGGCCCTCGTGCAGCACTACGGCGGAGACGTCCTGGACGCCTCCCTGCTTTTGATCCCGCGCGTGGGGTTTCTCTCCGCGAAGAGTCCCGGCTGGCTGTCCACCCTGGACGCCATGGAGCGCAAGCTCGTCTCGGACAGCCTCGTCTACCGCTACGACCCGGCCGCCTCCCCTGACGGCCTCCGCGGCTCGGAGGGGACCTTCAGCCTCTGCACCTATCTCTACGTCGACGCCCTGGCCCGCGCGGGGCGGATCAGTCCGGCCCGCTACACCTTCGAGAAGATGCACACCTACGCCAACCATGTGGGCCTGTTCGCCGAGGAGATCGGCCCGAGCGGCGAGCAACTCGGCAACTTCCCGCAGGCGTTCACCCATCTCTCGCTCATCATGGCGGCATCGACCCTGGACGAGGCCATCGACCGGCAGCGGCAACGTGGCTGAGCCGGAGCCCGGACCGCCGGGTCCGGGCGCGCCGAATCCTGACGGCCGCCCGCAGAGCCGAGCCGCCTTCGACGCCCTGTACACGCGTCTGCGGCAGCAGGCGGACGCAGCCGGATCGCCGCTCTCCACCGGCGGTCGCGGGGCACTGGCCGGCATCACCCCGGCGACCGTCCTTGCGGCGGCGGGAGAGGTCCGCCTGGGCCTGACGGTGTCACTGTCGTCTCCGGTCGAGACGGACGTCGCTTCCGACAACCCGCACCCGGCCGGCCACCGGCTCACCAGCCGTCCGGAGGCCGAGGCCCCGGCCACAGGGCTGCACTTCGCGACCGACCGCTTCTCCATGAACGTGCACGGTGACGCGGACAGCCATCTCGACGCCCTGTGCCACGTCGTCTACAACGGCACGATCTCTGGTGGCATCCCCGCGAGCACGGTGACCGCCGAGGGCGCCACCGCCCTGTCGATCAAGCTCGTACGAAACGGCATTGTCGGCCGGGGTGTCCTGCTCGACATCCCGCGGCTGCGGGGCGTGCCGTGGCTCGAGCCCGGCGACCATGTCACCGCCGACGACCTCCGGGCCGCAGAGGCCGCCCAGGGCGTGCGGGTCGGGACCGGAGACATCCTGCTCGTGCGGGTCGGCCACCGTCGCAGGCGTGAGGAGGCAGGGCCGTGGGACGTCTCGCGCAGCCGGGCGGGCCTGCACCCGACCGCGATGGAGTTCCTGTCCGAGCGCCGGGTCGCCGCGCTGGGCAGCGACGGCAACAACGACACGGCCCCCAGCCTCACCGAGGGCGTGGACTTCCCCGTGCACGTCCTGGGCATCCACGCCCTTGGTCTGCACTTCATGGACTACCTGCAGTTCGAGGACCTGGTGCCGCTCTGCGAGGAGGCGGACCGCTGGTCGTTCCTCTGCGTCGTCGCACCCCTGCGGCTCCCCGCGGCCACCGGCTCCCCCGTCAACCCCATCGCCATCCTCTGACCCGCGAGCCGGCAGGTCCAGGCCCGCCCGCACCCGTCCCCATGATCTTGAGGTGTCCCCATGACAGGAACCGAGCACTACGACGTCATCGTCATCGGTACGGGAGCGGGCGGCGGCACTCTCGCCCACCGCCTCGCTCCCACCGGCAAGCGTGTCCTGATCCTCGAACGCGGCGGATACCTGCCGCGCGAGCGGGACAACTGGGAGTCCACCGCGGTCTTCGTCAAGGGCAAATACCGCGCGCCCGAATTCTGGTACGACAAGCACGGCGAGAAGTTCCCGCCCGAGGTGAACTACTACGTGGGCGGGAACACCAAGTTCTACGGTGCCGCGCTGTTCCGTCTGCGCCCCGAGGACTTCGGTGAGTTGCGCCACCATGGCGGCATCTCCCCGGCCTGGCCGATCCGTTACGAGGATCTTGAGCCCTACTACACCCAGGCCGAACACCTCTACCTGGTGCACGGCCGCCACGGCGAGGACCCGGGTGAGGGGCCGGTCAGTGCCCAGTACGCCTATCCGCCGGTGCAGCACGAGCCACGGATCCAGCAGCTCAGCGACGACCTGGAGAAGCAGGGGCTGCACCCCTTCCACCTGCCGATCGGCGTCAACCTCACCCAGGACGCCCACGGCGGCGCAGCCCACGGAAGCGTGTGCATCCGCTGCAACCGGGTCGACGGATTCCCGTGCCTCGTGCAGGGCAAGGCCGACGCCCAGGTCATCTGCGTCGACCCGGCCCTGGAGCACGACAACGTCACGATGATCACCGGGGCGAACGTCCGCCGGCTGGAAACCGGCCCGACCGGCCGCAGCGTCGACAAGGTCGTCGCCGAACTCGCCGACGGGACGGTCGCGGAGTACTCCGCCGACATCGTGGTGGTGGCCTGTGGTGCCGTCAACTCCGCCGCGCTGCTGTTGCGTTCGGCGAACGACAGCCATCCGGACGGCCTGGCCAACAGCTCGGGCGTGGTGGGCCGTCACTACATGCGGCACAACAACCTCGCCCTGATGGCGGTGTCGAAGGAGCCCAACGACACCCAGTTCCAGAAGACCCTCGCCCTGAACGACTGGTATCTGGGCGCGGACGACTGGGACTATCCGCTGGGCGGCATCCAGATGCTCGGCAAGTCGGACTCCGACCAGATCCGGGGCGAGGCGCCGCGGTGGGCCGGCATGGCCTCGCCGGACCTCCCCTTCGAGGTGCTGGCCCATCACGCGGTGGACTTCTGGCTCTGCGGCGAGGACCTTCCCCACCCCGACAACCGTGTCACCCTCGACAGTGACGGTGACATCCACCTCGCCCTGGACGAGAAGAACAACACCGAAGGGCTGACGCGCCTTCAGCACAAACTCCAGAAGATGCTCGGCCACCTGGGCATGCACCCCCACCACTTGCTGCCGCACAGCCTCTACCTGCACAAAGGCATGCCGATCGGCGCCACCGCCCACCAGGCGGGCACCGTGCGTTTCGGCACCGACCCGAAGACCTCTGCCCTCGACGTCGACTGCAAGGCCCACGATCTCGACAACCTCTACGTCGTGGACACCAGCTTCTTTCCGAGCATCGGTGCGGTGAACCCGTCGCTGACCGCCATCGCCAACGCCCTTCGGGTCGGTGACCGCATCGCCGAGCGCCTGCGCTGAGCAGCTGTTGCGGGCGGTCTCGGTGAACGACTGAGAGGAGGAGCGTGACCGGATCCGCAGTGGCACCGACGATCATCGTGGTGACGGGCGTTTCCGGTTCGGGCAAGACGACCCTGGGCCGACTGCTCGCCCGCCGCCGCGGTGTGCCGTTCGTGGAGGGTGATGATCTCCATCCGTCGTCGAACATCGCGAAGATGTCGGCCGGCGAGGCCTTGACCGACGAAGTCCGCGCGCCTTGGCTCCAGTTCGTCGCCGCCCGCATTCGAGCCGCGACGGAAAGCGGGGAGGGCGTCGTGATCTCGTGCTCGGCGCTCGGACACCGATACCGGCAGCTCCTTGGCACAGCCGGCGCCGAGGTGTGGTTCCTCCATCTCGCCCTGGACCCCGAGGCCGCGCGGGTCCGGATCGCACAGCGCACCGGACACTTCATGCCACCCTCCCTCCTCGACTCCCAGTTCGCCGACCTGGAACCGTTGCGAGCGGAAGAGCCCGGGCCGGTCATCGACGCCTCGTCCGGCGCCGAGGAGATCGTGGAGGCGGCAGAGGTCGCCCTGGCGGACTTCGAGGCCCACAAGCCGCACTGACCTGCCCCTTGCCCGAATGCCGGAGAACGAGTCGCCCGGGGCAACGTCCCGCACGCCGGCCCCGAGCGGTGGGACGTCAGCGGGCACGGCCGGGACGGCCCTCCTCCGATGCCCTGGGAGTCGGCCGGCACCTCACCGCGATCCTTTCGTCACGATGTTCGCCAGGGGCTCTCCAGCCCGGTGGCACAGCAGTTGAGTGCGGATCAGGCGCATGGCCCGGGGCAGGAAGGCCGAACTGTTGCCTCCGACGTGCGGGCTGATCAAGGTGTTCGGCGCGCGCCAGAGGGGATGTCCAGTGGGGAGGGGCTCCGGATGGGTCACATCCAGTGCGGCGAGGAGTCGGCCCGCGGTGAGTTCGCGGAGCAAGGCCTCGGTGTCCACCACCGCACCCCGGGAGACGTTCACCAGAAGTGCGCCGTCCCGCATCAGCGAGAGGAAGCCGGCGTCGACGAGGCCACGTGTCTCGTCCGTCAGCGGAAGGGTCAGGACCACGACGTCCGCGCGAGGCAGCAGTTCGGCCAGTTGGGAGAGCGCGTGAACCGCACCACGGGGGACGGTTCGAGCAGTGCGCGCGACGCGCAGGATGTCGCACTCGAAGGGGATCAGACGTTCCTCGAGAGCGGCGGCGATCGAGCCGTGCCCCACGAGCAGCACGGTGCGGTCGGCCAGAGCGGGCCGAAATCCAGGCTGCCACGTTTCAGCGGTCTGGGCCCGCACAAAATCGGGGATCCCACGGAGTGAGGCCAGAATCAACGACACGGCCAGTTCGGCCGTGCTGGCATCGTGCACTCCCCGGGCATTGCACAGCACGACACCAGGTGGAACGTGGCGCGCCAAATCGTCGACACCGGCGGACAGGGACTGGACAACGCGAAGGAACGGCATTCGACCGAACAGTGCTACCGCCGCGTCGGTCGAGCCGTAAGGGACGACGAAAAACTCGACCCCCGTCAGGCTTTCCGGACTCGGAGGATCACCGGAACCGTCCCAGACCATGACGTGCAGGTCCTCCGGCAGGCCACCGATCCGGCTGAGCGGGTAGGGCAGCAGAAACCGGACTGTGTCCGAACCGGCGGTGGAGTCACCAGCAACCATGCGGAGAAGCCTAGGCAAGACAGGCGCTCGCGCATGTCTCCACGCCGCTGCGGGTCGGTGATTCCGCCATGCCGGCGGCCCCTCGACGGTCGTCGAGTATGGCGAGGAAGGCCCTGCAGATGTCCTACGGGCCGGGCTCGCCGGGCGGTGAGATGCCGCGGGGCGCACCTCGTCCGTGCCGTCCCCCGATGCCCTGGGGGTCGGCCGTCCGTGCGTCGGCACGGCGAGGGGCGTCGCCGAACTCTCTTTCGACCGCATCGTCGAGGAGCCCGAGTTCGGCACGGAGAGCGGGCCCGCACTTGTCCGGCAGGGTTGCCAGGAGACTTTCGAGGAGGGCCCGGAGCCGTCGACAGACCTGGACGGAGCTCGCGCCGTAATCGCGGATCTCGGTGACGGCGAGCTTCAGGTAGTTCTCCCAGGGCCGGCCGGGCAGCACCAGGCGGGGCCTGCCCCGGTCGTCGGCGAGCACGTAGTGACCGCGGGTTCCGGCACGTCCGACGGCGTGCAGGAACGCCTCGATGTGGTTCAGTACCTGGACGGCTGTGGTGGGGTCGTTGACCGCGGGGGAGAGGGCGCGGATGGCGATGTCGACCAGGATGCGCAGGGCGAAGGCCGGGTCCTGCTCGATGGTCCGCTCCGGGCCGAGGGCGAGGAGGCCGGTCACCAGTCGCGGGTCGGGCGCACCGCCGTGGATCTCGACGACGGTGCCACTGGGCGGGACGAAGTCGCCGACCGACGCGGCCAGTACGAACACGCAGTCGTGCCGGGCCGCGAGCGAGACCATTCCGGGTGCGTCGAACGCCTGGATGACACCGCCGCGTTCCGACCGGATGCGGGCCACCGGGCCTCCCGCCGGTGGCACCCCGTCGGACACCGCGGTGCTCCGTACATGTGCCGCCATGCGGTCGAGGACCTGTTCGCCGAGGCGTCCCACGATGTCGGCGATGGCCACGGGCCGCAGATTGTGGGTGAAGCGGTTCAGGTAGATCAGCAGGAGCAGGAGGCTCACCGAGACGGCGACCCCGGCCAGGGTCACACCGAGGTTGGGTACTGAGTTCGTCTCGATGCTCCGCAGCAGTGTGTACGCGAACGAGAAGGTGCCGGTGAAGGTGGCCAGTACGGCCTTCTGCAACCGGTCGCGGTACCAGAGCCTCATGTAGCGCGGCGAGAGGGTGCCAGTGGCCTGCTGGATGACGAGGACCCCGATGGTGACGACGAACCCGAGCAGCGCGATCATCGCACCGACCACGGAGCTGAGGACGCTGCTCGCCGTCGACGCGGAGTAGTCCCAGGTCTTCGGCAGCCAGGAGGCTCCTTCCGCGGCGGACGCCGCTTCGGCCAGGGCGACACCGAGCAGGAGCCCGAACAGGGGGACGATCCACAGACTCGCCTTGGCGTACTGCTGTAGTCGGAAGCGTGCGGCCCACGAGGTCATACGGAGCTCATCAGTACGGAGGTGTCGCCGGGTTGAGGTGTGATCGTCTGCGCGCCGGTGACCGGGGCCAGCTGGCCATTGGCCCGGACCACGAACAAGATGTCGTAGTCCGAAGGGATCGGCTGGGATCCGGGCTGGACGTGGAAGCGGGCGCCCTGCTCGTAGCGGGCCGCCAGGCGGTGCCGGACCAGCGCGCGGCCGAAGAGGATGTCGCCGCCGGTGTAGGGGGCGACCACACCGTGGCTGTCCCGCGGCGGCCCCACCCGGTAGACGGGCCCATGCACGTTGTCCTTGATGACGACGGAGGCGAGGGCGTTGAAATCGTCGTCGTCGGTGAGCAGGAACACCGCCGTCACCCCTTCCAGACGGGCTCGGGGATTGGTCGCGGTCGCCAGCATCTCCCCGTGCGCGAGTTCGATTCCTGCCGCGGCGATCCGCTCGCGTTCCTCGTCCAGTCCGGCCCACATCAGTACGTGGAGTCCGGCGGCCTCCAGAGCCTTCCCCAGGCCGATGACCCATGGGGCTCCGCCCACCAGAAGCGGCCGTGTCCGCGCCAATCGGACGACGCCGAGCTTCCGGGCCACGGGCGCGGCGGTCAGGGCGTAGAGCAGGACCGTCCCCACGATCACGAGGAAGGTGATCGGAAGGATCTTGGATGCGCCGGGCAGTCCCTTCGCCACGAGGGTGGCGGAGAAGGCGGAGGCTGTCGATGCCGCGACGATGCCCCGCGGTGCCATCCACCCGATGAAGCCCCATTCGCCCACCGTCAGGCCGGAACCCCAGGCGGACGCGAACGCGATGAGCGGCCGGACCACGAGGACGAGCACGGCGATCAGGATCAAGGAGGGAACCAGTACGGGCACCACGGACGCGGGCGTGACCGCGGAGGAGATGGAGATGAACAGCAGGCCGATGATCATCTGGACGAGTGTCTCGAGGAAGGGCCGGCGAGCCGGCATGTCCATCCCCCGCAGGTTGGTGATGGCGAGTCCGGTGAAGATGGCGGCGATGAGGCCGGTGTCGTCGCGGACGATGTCGCAGCCCGCGGAGACGAGGATCACCGTCGCCAGCTGGGCGAGGGTGCCGAGCGTTTCACCGAGCCGCAGTTTGTTCAGGGTCAGCCAGAGGATGGCGGTGCCCACAGCACCACCCACGAGACCGACTCCCACGCTGAGCAGGAACTGTCCGATCTGGTAGCCCCGGCCGATGTCGACCCGGTGGGAGGTCGCGACGGCATGGAAGACGACCGCTCCGAGGATGGCGCCGATCGGGTCGGTCAGCGTTCCTTCCCAGATCAGGATGCGCCGCAGCCTGTCCGTCGGCCGGACGTACTCGAGCAGCGGGCCGACGACGGTGGGACCGGACACGACGAGGATCATGCCGATCATCGCCGCCCCCCGCAGCGGGATGCCGAACAGGGCCGGCCCGATACCCCCGACGGCGAAGAAGGTGACCAGGATGCCGATGATCAGCAGCCGGACGACGGTCGAGCGGGTACGGCCGGTCAGGTTGCGCAGGTTCAGCCCGAGACCCGCGTCGTAGAGGATCACGGCGACGGACAGCGAGACCAGCGCGGGAAAGTCCGGGCCGACAAGCCGCCCGGGGTGGATGACGTCGGTCAGCGCTCCCGCCGTGAAACCGACGGGCAGGAGGATGATCAGCGCGGGGACGCGCAGCTTGTTCGCCAGGATCTGGGAGCCCGTGGCGAGGGCGACGGTCAGCGCGATGCCCAGGAGGATGTCCTCGTCGGTCACAGCGGTCGTCCTCCTTCCGCCGCTCGGTGCCGCGGGATTTCAAGCGCGTCCACAAGTCCTGCGCCCCGCCTGGAAGGGATCTTGGAATCCGCTCGCGCCCGGCTCGATGCCGACGAGCGTTGCCTTCAGGGCGTCCGCCGAGCAGGCCCGTGCCCAGACCGACCGTGGGCATGAGGTGGTTACGTCGAGGTCCAATCCACTACACCTGCGTACGGCACGCACCACCACGAAGCCGTCCGGGTGACCCGGGGCGTACGCGCCGTTGCCGGGCAAGCACATGGACGGCCAGGACGACGGCGCCGCCGCCGACCACGACGGTGACGGCGCGAATCACCCGAACGAATGGCCGCGGTCTTTCACGAGCACGGTTTGCCGACTGCCAGGGAACCAGTGTGCTTGTCTGGGCGGCCGCATCAGCTGCGTCGCAGTGCGATCCGATGGATGAGGACAGATGAGCCAGCTGGACTTGGCGCGGCTGCAGTTCGCGATGACGTCGATCTACCACTTCCTGTTCGTCCCGGTGACCATCGGACTGAGCCTGCTGACCGCCCTGCTCCAGACCGCCTGGCACCGAGGCGGACAGGCCGCGTACCTGCGGCTGACACGGTTCTTCGGGACCCTGCTGGTGATCAACGTCGCCGTCGGCGTGGTGACCGGCCTGGTCCAGGAGTTCCAGTTCGGCATGGACTGGTCGGGCTACTCCCGCACGGTCGGCGACGTGTTCGGGGCACCCCTGGCGATGGAAGGCCTCGCCGCGTTCTTCCTGGAGTCGACGTTCCTCGGCCTGTGGATCTTCGGCTGGGACAAACTGTCCAAGCGCGTCCACCTGGCGACCATCTGGGCAGTGGCGGCCGGCAGCGCGCTGTCGGCGCTGTTCATCATGGCCGCGAACTCGTGGATGCAGCACCCGGTCGGCTACAAGATCGACCCGTCCACCGGCCGCCCGCAACTCGACGACGTCTGGGCCCTGTTCACCAACCCCGTCTTCCTCCGCGGCTACCTGCACGTCCTGCTGGCCGCGCTGGTCACCGGCTCGATGGTCATGCTCTCCGTGTCCGCCTGGCACCTGCGCAAGGCCCTGCGCGACGACAAGGGCCACACCGAGGACAAGGCCGCCCAGGCACAGGACCCGAGCGCCCCGGACGCCGCGAAGGAGGCGGCCTCGGGATTCCGGCTGTCAGCACGCCTGTCGCTGTTCATCCTCGTGCCGGCCCTGATGCTCAACATGCTCGTCGGCAGCGAACTCGGCGTGACCGAAGGCAAGTACCAGCCGATGAAGATCGCGGCAGCCGAGGCGCAGTGGGAGACCTGCCAGCCCTGCTCCTTCTCCCTCTTCCAGATCGGCGGCGGCAACAACGACCAGACCCCCACGCAGATCCTGGAGATCCCGCACCTGCTCTCCCTGCTGGCCACCAACCACTGGAACGGCAAGGTCCTCGGCCTCAACGAGGTCAACAGCCAGTACCAGCAGGCCTACGGTCCGGGCGACTACGTACCCAATGTCTTCATCCAGTACTGGGCGATGCGCGTCATGGCCTACCTCGCCTCGCTCGCCCTCCTCCTCGGAGTGTGGGGCCTGTGGCTGCTGCGGCGCGAACGGCTCACCCGCTCACGCTGGTTCCTGACCGCGGCGGTGTGGGCCGTGGTGCTGCCGTTCCTCATCAACACCTCCGGCTGGCTCCTCACCGAGAACGGACGCCAGCCCTGGATCGTCCAAGGCATCCAGCTCACGAAGAACGGCGTCTCCCCCTCCGTCAGTACCGCCGAAGTCGCCATCAGCATCGTGGCATTCTTCCTCCTCTACGCCGCGATGGCCGTGATCGCCGCCGTGCTGATGACACGCCACACGCGCAAGGGCACCGGCCCCCTGCACCAGGACGACCAGCCCGCACCCGAGATGACCTACTGAGGTCCCGAGCCGCCGGAAGGCCCGCGATGGCATTCACCACCCTCTGGTTCATCCTCGTCACCGTGCTGTGGACGGGCTTCTTCGTTCTGGAGGGCTTCGACCTCGGGGTCGGCATGCTCCACGGACTGCTCTCCCGCGACGAATCGCATCGCCAGGCCACGCTGCGCACCATCGGACCGGTATGGGACGGCAACGAGGTCTGGCTGGTCACCGCCGGCGCCGCGATGTTCGCCGCCTTCCCGGGCTGGTACGCCACCCTGTTCTCCGGCTTCTACCTCGCTCTCGTGCTCCTTCTGGCCGGACTCATCGTCCGCGGCATCGCCATCGAGTACCGCGGCCGCGTCGACAGCACGCGATGGCGACGGAACTGGACGGCCTTGCTGACCGCGAGCAGCGTGACCGTGCCCCTGGTGCTCGGCATCGCCCTCGGTGACCTGCTGCACGGCGTGCCCATCGGTCAGGACCAGGAGTACGCGGGCACCTTCGCCGACCTGTTCACCGGCTACGGCGTCTTCACCGGGATCACCCTCACCGTGCTCTGCCTCCTGCACGGTGCGACCTTCGTCTCCCTGAAGACCAGCGGGGACATCCGCGAGCGGGGCCGCCGACTGGCCCGGCTCACCGTCCTGCCCGCCAGCCTGGTGGTCCTCGCCTTCGTCTTCTGGACACGCTCGCTCGCGGGCGGCGGCATCCTCCTCAACCTCGCCGAGCTGGCCACCGTCCTGGCCGTCGCCGCCGCGGCCTGGCTGATCAGCAGCGGCCACGACGGCTGGGCGTTCGGTGCCACCACGTTCACCATCGCCGGAACCGTGGTGTCGCTCTTCACCGAGCTCTACCCGAGGGTCATGGTCTCCAGCACGAACAGCGCCTTCGACCTGACCGTCCACAACACCGCGTCCGGCCCCTACGCGCTCAAGGTCTTGACCGTGGTCGTCCTCGTCCTGCTCCCCGTCGTCCTCTGCTACCAGGGCTGGACCTACCACGTCTTCCGGCAGAGGATCTCCTCCGACCACTTCCGCGCTCCCGGCCAGGCCGCTGTGCCGTCGACCGCCCGGCCTGACCGGTGAGACCACTGAACTTGATCGAGTGATGTCGGGCCCGCCGCAGGGTGGCAGGGGTCGGCTCGCGCCTTCCCGTGCGGCCGGAGCACGAGGACGATGCTCGCGTGATCCGAGACTTCCCGCCGTTGCCGTTGCCCCAGTACGCCGTGGTCCGTATCGGCTGCTCACCAGGGGTGCCTGCCGAGATCGCCGCCGATCTGCGGGAAGTCGGCGTCCCGGCAGGGCTGATCGGTTATGAGTACCAACCGCTGACTGAACTTTCCCCGTGGTGCTGGACACTCGTTGCTTACGCTGCGAGGGCGTGTTCTTGCTCGTGTCGCTGTCGGATCTCCAGCGGGGTGAGGTAGCCCCAGGCCGGGTGCTTCCTTAGTCGTCTGAGGTTGTAGAAGGTCTCGATGAAGGCGAAGATCTCCGCGCGGGCGGTGGTCCGGTCGGGCCAGTGACGGGTGCCGATCTCCTCTTTGAGCAGTGCGAAGAAGCTCTCGGCGGCGGCGTTGTCATAGCAGGAGCCGGTTCGGCCCATGCTCTGCTGCAGTCCCAACCGTCCTGTTTACCGGCGGAGTTCGTCGAAGGTGTACTCCGATCCGCGATCGGAGTGCGCGATGCAGCCGGGCTGGAGCCGACCGCGCCCCGCTGCCATCGTCAGTGCGTCGACCACCAGGGAGGCCCGGTGGTGGTCGGCCATCGAGCAGCCGACGATCTCGCGGGTGGCCAGGTCCAGCCAGGTCGCCAGGTCCAGCCAGCCCTCACCGGTGGGGATGTAGGTGATGTCACCGGCCAGTTTTCGGCCCGGTGCGTCGGCCGTGAAGTCGCGGCCGGTCAGGTCCGTGGCGGGCACCGCCCTCTTCGCCGGACGGGTCAGCGGCCGGCGCTTGCGCCGGGTGACCCCGCAGATGCCGCGCTCATGCATGATCCGTTCCACCCGCTCGCGGTTGACCCGCCGGTCCAGCCTGCGCAACTCGGCGTGGATCCGCGGCACCCCGTAGGTGCACCGGGAAGCGAGGTGCGACACGGTGATCTCGTGGGCCACCTCGGTGACGGTCCTGCCGGAGGACCGGACCAGCGCGACCGCGTCGCGCTGGAACTCCTCCGTATACCGCCTGCTGCGGTTGCTCTTGCTTCCCACCTGGCACTACTTCCCCTGGAACCTCACGTCCCAGTCTCCAGGTGTCCAACATCAAGGGGAAGCTTCACCTTCACCAACATGACATCGACATGGTCGAGGCCGAGGCTGCCGACCTGGCCGAAGGGGCGCCGGCCCACACCGCCTGGCGCGTTCTCTGCGACCAGCCCGGAATCGGGTGGGTGACGGCGGGCAAGCTCCTTGCCCGGAAGCGGCCGAGGTTGCTGCCTGTCTACGACCAGGTCGTTCGCTGCGTTCTCGGCCGGCCGAAGTCGTTCTGGCTCGACCTGCATGACGCATTGCGTGCCGACAACCATGCGCTGCACCGCGACCTGACCGCCCTACGGCAGTCCGCCGATCTCCCCGCAACCGTCAGCACGTTGCGAGTCTGCGCCGGTGGCAGTGTTCAGCATCGGTGAGAATTCCTGACGCTCGCGAGACGCTTGGTCCCGGTGTTCGGGTCCCTCTTCTCTTCGGTCCTTGAGGACTTCGTCCGCCTCGCGCTCCCTGACGCCCTGACGAGAGGTGGGCGGAGCACAGGGCTGTCGCCGAAGGCTCGAAGGCATTCCGCTCGCGATCGACCGGACCCAGGGCGGTGACTGGGTGTGAGGGCAGTCGGGCGGAACGACGGACCACCTCGACGACAGGTTCCACCTGTCGTCCCTGCGCGGACAGGTATGTCCTCCCGCTCTCGACAACCCCTTCGCGACGCTGCCGACCGGAGTCGCGAGCTGCCCCGAAGGGGATCGGCCGGCCCTGAACCGGTTGTTCGTGTCCTCCTGCCGCTTCGGTCTTCAGGCGGCGGAGCGGTCGGCGGGGTGGAGGGCTTCACCTGAGTGGACGTTCTGAATCCGCTGGTCGGACCGGTGGGCAAGTCGACCGTGGCAGTTGGCGGTTCGCCTTGCCGTACCCCGTGCAGCCTGCTGAGGAGGCGGCCCGCGTACGCCTTGCCGGATGAGACGTCGCGCATGGTGATGTCCTGGCCCCCCGCGCGTGAATGCTCGGGTATCCGTGTCGGCCTGCCGCGAAGGATTGACCGTCAACCGTCGGAGCCCTACGTTGACGCCGTTCTTGAGAGCGCTCTCAGAAAGGTCGATCATGAGATTCCGAAGACGCCTCACCTTACTGTCGGTAGCCGCCGTGGCCGCCTCGGGCCTGTCCGTGACCGCCGGTGCCGATGTCGCCTCCGCCGCCACCATCGGTGTGGGCAAGGGGAGTTACAGCGACGTTCGTCCGGCGGGGAGACAAGGGCCCTCCGACAACGGCGGTCAGCCGGTCAAGCCGAAGGTCACGCCGGCCATGGCGGACAAGCCGGTGCCGACCAACGACTGGTGGTCCTCGCTGGTCTTTCAGCGATTCTCCAGCAACCCGTGGTCCGAGAACATGTACGGCCACCCCCTCACCTACAAGGCGGTGTCCGGCGGTCTCGAGGTCGGCTACCCGACCGCCCACCAGATCGTGGGCGGCGGCCGCCAGTACGAGTTTCCGCACCAAGCCGACCTGACCCTCGGCCTCGCGGGTCTCAACTCACCCGACGCCAAGGCGGACGGGTGGAGCGACTGGACCGTCACCCCCTGCTGGAAGGACGGCGCGCGCACGCTGCGGGCGACCATCGGCCACGGCTCGCCGTACGTGTATGCCGAGGGCACCGGTGGCGCGGCGCAGATCACCGCGGCGGCCCCGCCGACCGTCTTCTCCGACCGGGGCAACGTGCTCGGCGTCACCATCTCCGGCCACGACTACGCGCTGTTCGCCCCGAGCGGCAGCGACTGGACCGTCTCCGGCAACGGCATCCGGGCCGACCTCGGCTCCAAGGACTACTTCTCCCTCGCGGTCCTGCCCAGCAAGGAGGCGCTCGCCGACTACACGAAGTACGCGTTCAGTTTCGTCACCGGCTCCACGACCAAGTGGGACTACCAGGAAGGCGAAGGCAAGACCAAGGCGACCTACTCGCTGACCACCGAGGCGAGGGAAGGCGACGAGACCGGGACCCTCCAGGCGCTCTACCGCCACCAGTGGCTGCACACCACCGACGAGTTGACCGACTACACCTACGTCTCGTCGCGCGGTGAGATGAAGGTCCGAGAGGGCACCTCCTTCACGACGGTCCAGGACGTCAACGGCGTCCTGCCGGGGCTGCCCAGCGCCGCCGGCGTCGACAAGGCGAAGCTCAAGACATACATCAACGACGTGCTGACCCAGGGCGACCCGCTGAGCGGTGCCGTCGACACCTACTGGACCGGCAAGGCCCTGGGCAAGCTCGCCCAGCTCGTACCGATAGCCGACCAGATCGGCGACACCGCCGACCGCGACAAGCTCCTCGACCTGATCAAGGGACGGATGGAGGAGTGGTTCACCGTCGGCGGCCCCTCCGAGTTCTCCTACGACAAGGACTGGCGCACCCTCATCGGCTACCCGGCGTCGTACGGCAGCGACCTGGAGCTGAACGACCATCACTTCCACTACTCGTACTACGTGATGGCCGCGGCCGTAGTGGCGCAATACGATCCCCAGTGGGCCGCCGACTCCGAATGGGGCGGCATGGTCAAGGAACTCGTCAAGGACGCCGCCAACCCGGCCAGGGACGACACCAGATACCCGTTCCTGCGCGGCTTCGACGTCTACGCCGGCCACAGCTGGGCCGCCGGCCACGAGTCCTTCGCCGCGGGCAACAACCAGGAGTCGTCCTCGGAGTCGATCAACCTCAGCGCGGGGCTGATCATGTGGGGCTCGGCCACCGGTGACAAGGCGCTGCGCGACCAGGGCGTCTACATGATGACGACCGAGTCGGAGTCGATCGCGCAGTACTGGTTCGACGCCGACCGAAAGGTCTTCCCCGAGGACTTCACCCACGATGCCGTCGGCATGGTCTGGAGCAGCGGCGGCGCCTACTCCACCTGGTGGACCGCCAACCCCGAAGAGATCCACGGCATCAACTTCCTCCCTGTGACAGGTGGTTCGCTGCACCTGGCCCGCGAGAAGGGCATGCTCCGCCGCAGCATCGCCGAGATGGAGACGGAGAACGGCGGCCCGGCCGTCGAGTGGCGGGACATCCTCTGGGAGGCCCAGGCCCTGGCCGACCCGGACAGGGCCATGGCGTTCTGGAACCAGTGGAACGGCGGCTACGTCCCCGAGGAAGGCGAGACCAAGGCCCACACCTACCACTGGATCGCCACGATGAACTCCATCGGTGCTCCGGACATGACCGTCACGGCCAACATGCCATCGGCCGTGGTCTTCGAGAAGAACGACACCAAGACGTACGTCGCGCACAACTACGGCGCCGAGGCGTGCTCGGTGAAGTTCTCCGACAGCGGCGTCCTCAACGTTCCGGCAAGGTCCACCGCGTCCGGAGCGGGCGACGACACGCAGCTCGAAAATCTCTGCGGAACGGGCGGAGGCCCCCCGCCGCCGGACGACAGGAAGCCCACCGCACCCGGCACCCCGGTCCCGAGCGATGTCACCGACAGCTCGGTCACCCTGACGTGGACTGCCGCCGAGGACGACAAGGGCGTCAAGAACTACGACGTCTTCAGGGGCAGCACGAAGGTCGCCACGGTCACCGAGCTCGCCTGGACCGACACCGGGCTGACCCCCGGCACCGCGTATACGTACAGCGTCAAGGCCCGCGACACCGCCAACCAGGTCGGCTCGGCCAGCGGCACCGTGACCGTCACCACCACCGGTGACACTCCACCGCCGTACGTCACGGGTGACACCTTCTACCCGCAGTCCGGCGGCCTCCTCAGCACCACGGCGGACACGACGCCGTCCTCCGACACGATCCGGTCCGCCGGCGGCACGAACAACGACGGCACGCCGAGGAATCCGCTCGTCTACGAGGTGAAGAAGGTGAAGGGCACGGTGAAGGCGGGCGCCACCACGGCCTTCGACTTCAAGGTCGACGCGGGCACCGTCGTCGGGAACGCCCAGCAGGCCCGGGTGTCGTACGACCTGACCGGTGACGGGACGTTCGACCGTGTCGAGACGTTCCGCTACTTCGCCACGGATCCGATCTCCGGATGGGAGGCCTACTCATCGGCCCGGCAGGGCCTGCACTCCGCATCGGGCACGTTGGGCGACCTGAACGGCGGAACGATCCGCGTCGAGGTCTGGAGCGTACTGGGCAACACCCCGTCCACCCTCCAGGTGGGTTCGGGCTCCGTCCTCACCATTCCGTTCACCTGACCAGGGGCCTGTGGAGCGAGGTGACGGCGGGCACGCCACCCGAAGCGGCGTGAGCGTCCGGATGACCACGAATCCCGGGCGCACAGCGCGCGGGCGGCCCGGCGCTGGGGGCTCCGCGCCTCAGCCACCGGGCCGCTGCGGGACGAGCCGCACCATAGTTCGACCCCCGTGTGGACGCCGACAGGTTGTCGAGGCCGGTGTCGCGGAAGCGGCGGACGGTCTTGCGGTCCAGGTACAGTCGCCGCGCGACCTCGGAGACGGAGTGTTCCCCCTCCGGCCGCACGAGCCGACGTTCGCCCTGATGGACGTGCCTCGGTGCCGTGTGCGTGAAATGTGGTGCAAACTGCTTGGCATGCCCGAGGACGAGGCGCAGTACACCCCTCCGGACTCACTGCTACAGGTGATCGACAACCTCGCGCGGTTCCATCGAGAACATGAGAAGTACTACTCACAGGCCCCCCTGCGGCAGGCCGCCGAGCTCCAGGCGCGGTCCCGGGCGCTGAAGTCACTGGCCGATCGGTGGAGCGACGTCGAAGCCGGTGAGCAGACGTCGGCGATCGCGTTCGCCGGCACGGAGGACCTGAACGCTCCAGGGCTTGTGGCGGAGTCGGGCATCCTCTTCATGGAAGGGGAGGACGAGCCCGCAGAACTCCGGAGGCTGAAGAGGGAAGTCGGCATGATTGCCGAAGACACCGAGCAGGGCGGTGCCTGGCTGGCCCAGGCGATGGAGCAGGCGTGGGGGATCGCGGGAAGCCTGGCTGCCTACCCGGCGCTTGCCGACCTGTTGGGGAGCGGCACCGGATCATCGCCAATGACTGGCAGTCGGCGGGTCTGCAGACTCTGGTCGCGCGTCTGCTGCGCCGCGCTCTCGACCTGCTGGCCAGGGTCGACTTCTCTCCGGCGGCGCTCCGGGCCGACCTGAGAGGCGAGCGGAAGGCTCCTTCCTACCTCTATTCCGCTTCTGAGCTGTTCGACCGGGCAGCCGACCTGATGGCGGAGTCGGCGACGCTCGTGCATGAGAACGAGAGGCGCTGGCGCACATTCCGTACCCGGGTTCGCGAACTGCGATCCGAATAGGCCGGCGCCCCGGGAGTGTTCCCATCACGAGAGACGGTTTTCATGGAACTGCCGCCGCGCCCAGGGCCGTGGGGCCCAGCCAGGGGCGGCCGTCCTCCTTCCACCCATGGACGCGGGGTGTGAGGCCGCTGAACCTGTAGCGGCTGAAAGATGGTTGCGAGGCTCCCGCTTCCCGTGCCCTGCGGTCAAACGTTCACCGTGACCGCCGCTTTGAACAGCGTGGTCCGGGCGGCCGCGGTCCGTACCGGGGCCGGCACGAAGGCATCCGGGAGTGGTCGCGGCCGGCACGCGTCAGTTGTTGCGCAGGCGGGCCAGCGTCGCGTCGAGGTCGGCCTTGCGGGGCCGGTTGTGGGGAAGCTTGGCGAGCAGGGCGGCCATGCCGCAGCTGTTGGTCACGGCGGAGAAGACCAGGCCGCCGGCGATGCCGGCCGACAGCAGCCGGAAGGCCGGGTGGACGAACTTGCTTAGGCCCAGGCCGAGCAGGACGACGGAGCCGGCGGTGAGGCGGACCTGGCGCTCCATGCCCCAGGCCGCTTTCCGGGTGCCCTCGGGGCGGTGCAGGTCGTGGCCCTGGGCGGCCCAGGCGCCGGTGCCTCCGGCGAGGGTGGCGGTGTGGACGCCGTTCTCCGCGAGCATCCGGCAGGCGTTCTCGGAGCGGGCGCCGGAGGCGCAGACTACGAGGACTTCACCGGTCTGGGCGGCGGTGCGGAGGTCGGGCAGCGCCCGGTCGAGCTGGTCCAGGGGGATGTTCAGCGCGCCGGGGATGTGGCCGCCGGCGTACTCGCCGGGGGTGCGGACGTCGACGATGGTGAGCTCGTGCAGACGGGCGCGGGCCTGGCGGGGGTCGAGGGCGGTGGGGGTGGTCATGGGTGTTTTCATCCTTGTGCGTTGGGGTGTCCCGGCCGGAGGGGCTCTCGTGCCGATGAGGTGCGGGTGAGGACGGGACGGCCGTGTAACTCGGTCACCCGGTGGGGAGTTGTGTCGATCGGCGCCAAGGGGGCTGCGCCGGGCTGCGGGTCTTCGAGCCTGAGCGGGTCAGACGAGCACGTCGGCCAGCATGAAGACGGCGACTGCGAGGAGCACGTAGGCGAAGACCCGCTGAAGTGTCCGGCCCTTGAGCTTTTTCGCGAGGCGCTTGCCGTCCCAGGCGCCCAGGATCGCTGCCGCGGTGAACGGTGCGATGACGGCCCAGTCCAGCTGCATGCCCGAGCCTGCCCGTGCGGTGAGGGCTGCCATCGAGTTGATCGTGATGACCAGGAGGCTGGTGCCGACCGCCCGGCGCATGGTCAGTCCCAGCACGCCGACCAGGGCTGGTACCGCGAGGAATCCGCCGCCCACTCCCAGGAATCCGGTGACCGCGCCCAGTCCGGCACCGGCTGCCCCGGCCTTGCGGGGGTTCACCGGGCCCGACGGTTCGGTGTGCGCGGGGCGCAGCATCCGCAGGGCGGCGAGTGCCGCGATGACGGCGAAGGCGACGGTCAGCACGGCGTTGGGCAGGTGGCCTGCGGCGGCTCCGGCAATCACCGCGGGCACGATGCCCGTGGCGGCGAAGAGCAGCCCTGTGCGCCATGCCACGTTGCCGTCCCGGGCGTGCCCGGCCAGTGCTGTGGCGGAGGTGAGGGTGACGATGACGAGGCTGGCCGTCGTCGCCCGCGCCGGGGTGAAGTGGAGCAGGTAGATCAGGGCGGGGACGGCGAGGACGCTGCCGCCTCCGCCGAGTCCGCCCAGGGCCAGGCCGATGACGCCACCGGCGACGAGCGCGAGGATCAGGGCGGTCATGCTATCGAGCCGTCGTTCCCGTGCTTGTCGATGACGGCGTGTCCGGCGGCGGCCCACGCCTGCATACCGCCCTTGACGTCGACGGCGTCGGAGCCGCGCTCCGTCAGCAGTTCGGCGGCCTGCTGTGAGCGGCGTCCGCTGCGGCAGATCACCACCAGCGGCCTCGCCTGGGCCCTGCTCGGCAGGGCGGCCCCCGCGGCCAGGCGGGACAGTGGCGCGTGGATGGCGCCGGGTGCGTGTCCGACGTTCCACTCGGTCTGCTCGCGCACGTCCAGCAGGACGGCCGGGGCGTTGGCACCTTGAGTGCGTCGGTGGGCCTCGTCCACGGTGACGCGGTTCGCGCTGCGGCGGAAAAGGAACATCACACAACCTCTCGGAAAGTTCTCGGGTACGGGCCAGTTGGCTGCGGTCAGCCGGTGACGACGGTCAGTCCGGCGGCCTCGGCGTTGTCGAAGCCGTCGTCGACCGCCACCACGGCACGGCCGGACGCGTCCAGCAGCGAGGCGGCGATACCGGCGCGCATGCCGCCGGCGCAGTGCACCCAGACGGTGCCGGCTGGCACCTCGCCGAGCCTCTTGCGCAGCTGGTGGATCGGAATGTGCACGGAGCCCTCGATGTGTCCGGCGGCCCGTTCGGAGTCGCGCCGCACATCCAGGACGACGATGTCGTCCGTGCCCCGCTCGGCCAGGCCGGCGAACGTGGAGCGGGAGAAGGACACGAGCGTGGTGCCCTCGGCCGTCCAGTCCTGCGGTGTGCCGGTGGCGGCGGCCGCGGGGCGGTCGATGCCGACCCGGACCAGTTCCCGCTGGGCGGCGGCCAGTTGTTCCGGGGACTCGGCCAGGAGCGTCACCGGCTTGCCCCAAGGGATCATCCAGGCCAGATACGTTGCGATCTTGCCGTCCGCCTCGAAGTTGAACGACCCGGCGACGTGGCCCTCGGCGAACGCGACCCGGTTGCGCAGGTCGACGACCCACTCACCGGCCGCGAGCCGCGCGGCGATCTCGTCGGCGTCCGCGACGGCCGGAGGAGTCAGGTCCACGGGCGCGGGACCGGCGGCGTTGGCCGGCCCCATGTACGTGTAGTAGGCGGGGACGGCGTCGAGGTCCGCGAGGAGCTGGGCGACGAAGGAGTCCACGTCCGTCGTCAGAGCCGCGTTGACCGCCTTCTCCTTGCCGATCGTGGTGGCGTCCCCCTCGGCCTGTGCCGAGGAGCAGAAGCTGCCGAAGCCGTGCGTGGGCAGTACGGACGTCTCGTCGGGCAGTTCGGCCGCCAGGCGGTGCGCGGAGGCGTGCTGGGCGCGGGCCAGGTCTTCGGTCAGACGCGGCTCGACGAGGTCGGGACGGCCCACCGTGCCGATGAGCAGGGAGCCGCCGGTGAAGGCGGCCACCGGCTGCCCCTGGTCCTGCAGGACGTAGGAGGTGTGGTGCGGAGTGTGCCCCGGGGTGGCGACCGCCCGCAGCTCCAGCTCGCCGTCGACGGTGACGGTGTCGCCGTCGGTCACCGGGACCCGCGTGAACGACACGCGCGCCCCGGCCGGCACCAGGTAGGAGGCGCCGGTGACCCGCGCCAGCTCCAGACCGCCGGTGACGTAGTCGTTGTGGATGTGCGTCTCCACCACGTGCGAGATCCGTATCCCCCGGCGCGCGGCGGCCGCCAGAACCTGGTCGACATCGCGCGGCGGGTCCACCGCCACGGCCGTCCGCGCGCCGCCGGCCAGGTAGCTGCGGTTGCCCAGGCCCTCGAGCTCGATGGTGTCGATGAAGAACACGGAGATGCTTCCTTCCCGTCGAATGTACCCCCCGGGGTATACGCACTCTAACATTGATACCCCCGGGGGTATTCAGGTCGGGGTTTCGGCCTCGGTCCGGTCCTCGGCTGCGGGCCGCTGCCTACGTGGTTGGCGTTGCAGATCCAGCCGTGCCGTCCGCCGGGTTCGTGGTGCAAGGGCCGGCCGCTGCCGCATTCCCCGGCCGACCGCAGGCCTTCCGGGGCCCGGGAGGCGTGTTCGCCATCGCGGTCACGCCGCCGTTCACCGTCCCCTGGTGATCGCCTTGCCGGTACGGGTGGCGACCTTGGTCCGCCTGGGGCTGGGGCGCCTCCGAGCCGGCCGGTGACACCGGTCAGGTACTCGGCCGGACTGGTCACGCGTGGAAGTCGCCCTCGCCGGACCGAGGAACCACTGCGGAACTGATCCTCCGACAGCGCGCGGAGTCTTCTGCAGGGTGGCTTCCGTCATGGGGAGGGCGGAGGATTGAAGCAGCCACTCAGTGGACTGACAGGCTCGCTTCCCCTGCCGGGCTTCGGACGTGGTGCCGTATCTCGGCGAATCTCTTGCCCTGGTTGACTGCGATGATCGGCAGGAGCGCCGCAGTCGCTGGAACGCCGACCAGCCGTTCCGGCAGATGGCCGAGTGCGGCCTGGCCGTCGTCGGCGCGTTCCTCGTCGCTGAGCGGACGCTCGCCGGCATGCGCTGAAGGTCGTCCTTGGCCCGGCCGGGAAGAGGTTCCCCGCCGCGGGGGTGAACGCGACAACACACACCCGATGGTGACCGCCTGGTACCGCTGGTGGCTCTCACCGCGGTGTCCGAGTCGAGAGGCACCCCGAGGGGTGCCTCTCGACTGTCAGTCCGGCCGTAGTGTTCGAGACCCGCAGTGTTGTCAGTTCTTCTTGAAGACCGTCACCGCCAGGCTCGCGCAGGCGTTGTCGCTCGCGGCGACGGCGCCGGTGGTGTCGAGCACCTTCGTCCAGGTCCCCGGCGGCAGCGCCACGTTGTAGGTGCTGCCGGTGGGGTTGTCGACGACGACGGTGTCGTAGGTCGTGGGCGCGGCGGGGTTCGAGCTGAAGCGGCCGATCACCACCGAGCCGTCGACGGTCGCGGACACCTGGTTGTGCACCGCGCCCCAGGTGGTGAGGCGCAGGGCCGCGCGGGCCTTGCGGAGCGCGATGGCGTCCTTGTAGTAGCTGAAGATGTTGGCGTTGGCGGTCTTGTCGCCCCAGTGGATCGCGTTGACGGCGTCGGAGGCGGCGTAGGAGTTCATCGCGGTCGGGTAGTCGCCGCTCACGACCTTGGAGCGGAGGAACTCGTCGCCCTCGGCGATGACCGGGACGCCCTCGGAGGTGAGGATCATGCCGACGGCGAACCGGTCGATGCGGCCGGCTGTTCCGGTGGCTCCGCCGGTCGCGCCGGAGTACGTGATCTTGTCGTAGAGGTTCAGGTTGTCGTGGATCGAGGCGTAGTTCATGGTCTGCTCCGGGTCCTCGGCGAAGGCCGGGGTCCACAGGTTGGAGACCGGGGAGGTGCTGTTGGCGTCCGTGGGTGATCCGCGCATGCCGAAGGCGATGGCCGCAGCGTTGCCGGTGCCGCCCATGTAGCCCATGGTGTTCGTGTCCGTGCCACCGCGGATCGCGTCGCGGTAGACGCCGTTGAAGACGCCGAAGTGTGCGGGCGCGAGGGTGGGGAGGTTGCCGTAGCGGACCTTCTGCGGCTCCTGCGGGTCGCTCGCTCCGCCGTTCCAGGGCTCCCCGTACATCATCAGCGTGCGACCGGCGTAAGCGGTGTTGAGGTGGTTGGCCCAGGTGTTGACGTTGTCGGTGTGGTGGACGCCGACCAGGTCGAAGCGGAAGCCGTCGATGTTGTAGTCACGGACCCAGTGCTCCAGGGAGTCCTGGATCATGCGGGCGACCATCGGGTTGCCGTCGTCGATCGAGTTGCCTGTGCCGGACAGGTCGGTCGACGTGTAGTACTTGCCGGTGATGTTGCCGAAGACGCTCTTGCTGAAGGTGTGGTTGTAGACGACGTCCATGACGACGCGGATGCCGTTCTTGTGGAACACGTTGACCATGTCCTTGAACTCGCGGATCCGGTCCTCCGGCGCCGTGAACTGCGAGAACTGCTCCTCAGGAACGTTGTAGTCCACCGGGTCGTAGCCCCAGTTGGGCACGGTGCTGCCGAAGTCGAACGAGGGCATGATCTGGACGGTGGTGACGCCCAGCTCCTTCAGGTGGTCGATGCCCGTCTTCGCGCCGTTGTCCGTCGTCCCGGTCTGCACCAGGCCGAGGAACTTGCCGCGCTTGGCCGCGTCGACGCCGGAGCTCGCGTCGATCGTGAAGTCGTGGACGCTCAGCTCGTAGACGACCGCGTCCTCACGGTTCGTCAGGGCCGGGCGCGCCACCCAGCTGCCGCCGGTGGGCGTCACGGCGGCGGTGCCGACGACCACGCCCCGGGTGGTGCCGGGGGTGGTCATCTGGGCGTAGGGGTCGGGGACGGCCACGCCGCCGACGTGGAACTGGTACGTCTGATCCTTCAGGTCTCCGCTGACGACGGTCTGGTAGACGTTCGTGTAGCCGCTGAGGGTCGTCGGGCTGAGCGGGTGGCTGCTGCCGCCGACGCTGACACTGACGTTGGAGCTGTCCGGCGACCAGAGCCGGAAGGTGGTGCCGGTCGGGGTGTAGAGCGCGCCGAGGGTGTTCAGCGAGGACGTGCTGCCGCCGTTGCTCACGACGGTGATCCAGTGGGTCGCCGAGTTGTAGGAGAAGGTGGTGGTCGCCCCGGCCGAGGGCACGTCGAAGGCGATGTCGGCGCCGTTCGCCGTGCCGCCCGCGCCGTAGTTCACGGTCCAGGACTGGCCCAGGGTCACCTTGGTGTTCCAGCTGCCGGCCGGGATCGCGGTGGTGCTGCAGGTGTAGACGCCGTCGCCGTCGGGGTCGGTCATCCGCGTCGTGGCGCAGGTGGCGGACCAGTCCGCGCCGCAGCCGAGCTCGGACTGGTAGTCACCGGCCGCCGTGACGGCGGGCCGGGCGGAGTCGTCGGTGACCAGGTGGGTGTTGGGGTCGTAGACGAAGTCGACGACCTCGCCGCCTGCTGGGACGGTCATCGAGATGTTCGAGCCGTCCGCCACGCCGCCCGCACCGTAGTTCTCGGTCCAGTCGTCGTTGATCGCGATCTTGTAGTTGTAGCTGCCGCCCGGGACGTTGAACGAGGCGGTCCAGGTGCCGTCGGCCCGCGGGGACATCTGGGCCTGCGGGCAGTCCGGCTGCCAGTCGGCGGAGCAGCCGATCTCACTGCCGAAGGTTCCGGCCAGGGTGACCGTGCTCGGCGCGGCGGCGCTGGCCGGGGAGGAGGAGAGGGAGACGGTGCCGGCGCCCAGCAGGACGGCGGACACGCCGAGGGCTGCGGCTCTGCGTATTCCGGCGCGGGGGTGTGGTCTGCGGCTCATGAAGGGGAGTGCCTCCGGGCATGCCGAGGGCGGACGGGTACGCGCAGCGGCCTGCGGCTGCCCGTACCTGCCGTCCTCGGGTGGGGTGGGGTGGAGTCGGAGCGCGGGGGTGGGGACGCGAGCGGCGGGGAGCCGACGGGTCCCCGGGGACCGGGAGCGGTCGGCCGGTGTCAGCGCCAGGAGTCGTCGAGGGTGACGGCTCCGGAGGCGGGGGTGGTGCAGGAGCGGTGGGGGTCGCTCTCCCGGGTGATCGTTCCGTCCGGGTTCTTCTTGACGTACTTGTAGGCGAAGCTCGAGCTGGACGGCGAGGTCAGCGCGGTCGACCAGGTCGGGCAGCCGGCGGCCGAGAGCGGGACCACCGCGGCGGTGTTCCTGTTGCCCGGCGCCGGGATGGAGCCGACCACGTCCACGTTCTGGCGGTAGTAGGTGTCGGGGTACTCGTCGAAGGCGACGGAGACCTGCCCGCATGGCTGCAACTGCTGCCCGTGCAGGGGCTGTTGACGGCGACCGTGTCCTCGGGCGCGACGGCGACGGTCGCGTTGCCGTTCGCGTCGACGGTCACGACCGGTCAGGTGGACGGACGCGACGGAGTTCCCGTTCCACCGGAACAGGTCGGCGATGACGTCGTCGCCCATGCCGGGTGGCGAGGCCACCACGGGCGTGCTGCCGCCGACGAGGGCGAGCGGCGTGACGGCGGTGAGGAGGGCGGTGGAGGCGGGGATGGCCCGCAGTCTCCGGGATCTGGGATCTGGGAGCTGCGGGCGTGTGGAGGGTGAGATGCATGTGCGGCTCCGGGGGCAGGGGAGTGCTGTGGGTGGGCAGTCCGCGGCGACGGTTGCCGCGACACCGGGACCCGACCCGGGAGCGCCGCACCGCGCGGGGAAGACAGTGCCACCGCGCGGAGGAGTCGACAAGACTCATGGAAGAATTTGCTGCAAGTTTCTACAACCCGTTTCAGCTTGCTTTCGCTGCACCGCACCCCGGGGTTCGAGGGGAAGCCTGGACATCCGCGTCTCGAACGCACCCGGCATGCTCCATTCGCCTGGCACGCCGACCGATGTGCCTGGTCTGCGCGGGACGACGTCAACGGCGCACGGCCCGTACGAGGCCGTCCACGGCCGTACGGCTGTTGCCGTCGGCGTCGGTCACCGGGCGGGTGACCGTCTCGGCCCGCAGGATGTCGGCGTACGGCCGCCAGATGTCGGCCACCTGCTCGACGGTGTACAGCACACGCGCATCCTGGGGGCCGCCGTGACCTCGCTCGGGATTGCTCGCGTCGTGGCCGACGAGCAGCAGGGTTCCGCCCTCGCGTACGCCGGTAGCGGCCCGGAGCAGTACCTGGGCCATCGCGGTCCACGGGAGATGGAGATAGGCGATCAGTGCCAGGTCGTAGCTCTCCTCGTCAGGGGCCCAGGCGGTCAGATCGGCGCGGACGGCGTGCAGGCGCACACCTCGGTCGGCTGCCAGTCGCCCGGCCTTCTCCAGTGCCACGGCGGAGAAGTCGACGGCGTCCACGTCCCAGCCCCGTTCCGCCAGCCAGACCGCGTTGCGCCCTTCACCGGCGGCGATGTCCACCGCCCGCCCGGTCGGTTCCAGATCGGACAACTCCTCCTCGACGAACCGGTTGGGTTCCGCCTTCCACACCAGTTCGCTGCCGCGGTACCGCTCGTCCCAGCCCACTGCGTCCATCTCGTGCACCTCATTCCTCCGCGTGAGCGCAATCCTCGTCCGTACCGGCGTCTTCCTACGGGTCCGCCTCGCCGTCCCCCGTGTTCTCGGGACGGACGGCGGCCGATGCCCGCGGCCGCCCCCCGGAGTGCGGTGGATCAGGCGCCGGCCGGTGCGGGCTGGGCGGGCCAGGCGCCGTAGCCGCCGAGCAGATCGGCGACGTCGGTGCGGCCCTGGTGGCACAGCAGGCCGGCTGCGATGGAGGAGCGGTGGCCGCCCGCGCAGTGGACGACCAGGGGCCGGCCGGGATCTCGTCGGCACGACGGGCGAGTTCGGCCAGCGGGATGTACAGCGAGCCCTCGATGAAGCCCTCCTTGCGCTCCGCGGCGTTGCGCACGTCCAGGGCCGGCGGCCGCTCCTCGCCATCGAGAGCCCGACGCGGCTCGTCGGCGGTGAGACGGCCGGCTTGCTCCATCTCGTCGGCCAGGGCGGGGAAGGCGCCTTCGGGTTCGCGCAGGTATCCGCCGACCTCGCCGAGGCTGATGCGCTCGCCGTCGGTCAGCTCGCGGATGGGGTACTCGGCCTCGGCGCGCTGTCCGTAGCCGATCCAGGCGCCGGTGCGGTCCCCCGGCGGACCCTGCTGGCCGGGCTCGCCCTGTTCGCCGCGGCCTCCCTGGCCACCGGCCTGGCGCAGGACGCGCCGACGCTGCTCGGCGGGCGCGTCGCCCAGGGGGTGGGTGCCGCACTGCTGTCCCCGGCCGCGCTGTCCCTAGTCACCACCACCTTCCACGGCGCCGAGCGCAACAAGGCGCTCGGTGTCTGGGCCGCGATCGGTGGCGGCGGCGCGGCCGCCGGTGTCCTTTCCGACAGCTTGAGGGGCTGGACGGAACAGGGAGGCGCGTACAGGGGATCAGGCTTCGTAGGCGACCAGCGCCATCATGCCTGCCTCGCCGTGGTAGGCATTGTGGCAGTGCAGCATCCATTGCCCCGGGTTGTCGGCGTCGAAGAACACCGGCACCGTCTTCTTGGGCAGCACGATGGTGGTGTCCTTGCGCGGTCCGCTGCCGCCGAGCTGGTAAGTGTGGCCGTGCAGGTGCACCGGGTGCCACATGGTGGTGGTGTTGACGAAGTCGAGCCGGACTCGCTGGCCCTGTTCCACGGTGATCGTGTGCGCGGTCGGGTTGTCCATGTCGAACCGCTTGCCGTTGATGGCCCAGTTGTAGGTCATCATGCCGCCGGTCAGTTCGATGCGGTGGACCCGGTCGGCCTTCTTCGACGGCAGTCGGACGTCGTCCGCCGCATGCAGCTGCGATGCGGCCATGAGCATGCCGTCCAGTTCCCTCGGACGGACGGATGCCTTGGGAGTGCTGCCGGAGCCGGTGCGGATGACGGCCATGCCGGTGGCGTTCTTCCCCTCCGCCGAGGCCACCAGGGGGAAGACGCCGTCGTCCAGGGTGACGAGGACGTCGTAGCGTTCGCCCATGCCGATCAGCAGGGCGTCGACCTGCTGGTGCCGGACAGGGAAGCCGTCGGTGTGGGTGATGGTGAGCTTGTGGCCGCCGAGCGCGACGCGGTAGGCGGTGTCGCCGCCGGCATTGATCAGACGCAGCCGCACCCGCTTGCCGGGCTTGGTGCGGAAGACGGCTGGGTCGGCCGGAACGCGCCCGTTGACCAGGTGGTAAGGGTAGTTCACGTCGCCGGCATCGCCCCCGAGCAGTCGGCTCTGCGCGCCCATCAGCATGAATCCCCTGCCTGCGCCGGAGGGAGACGCGGAGGGGGTACTGCCCGTTCCGTCCATGCCGCCGCTCATGTCCATGTCCCCCATGTCGTGGCCCTCGTGGCCGGAGGAGCGGGACGGGCTGCTGGAGTCTTCGCCCATGTGCATGCCGCCCATGCCCTGCCTCAGCTCGGCGAAGACGTCGTCCGGGGTGCCGGTGACACCGTCGAGCCAGTCGTCGAGGACGACCACCCACTCCTCGTCGTACGACAGCGGCTCCCTCGGGTCATCCACGATCAACGGCGCGTACAGGCCCCTGTCGAGCTGGACGCCGACGTGCGGGTGGAAGAAGTAGGTGCCGGGGGCATCCGCGGTGAACCGGTAGGTGAAGTTGTGTCCCGCGCGGACGGCGCGCTGGACGGCCGGCGGTGCGCCGTCCATGTCATTGCGCAGGGCGATGCCGTGCCAGTGGACGGAGGTGGCGGTCTGGTCCGGCAGCTGATTGGACAGTGTGGCTGCCAGTGTGTCACCGGCCGAGACGCGCAGCTCCTTTCCCGGCGTCCGGCCGTCGAAGGCCCAGGTCCCGGCGGTGATCCCGGCGCCCAGATCGAGCTTGGCCTGCGCCGCGGTCAGAGTCAGCTCGTGGGTGCGGCCGGTCCTGGTGCGCTTTTGGTCCGCAGCGGCGACGGCCGGCCCGGAGGGACTGATCAGGGCGGGCGTGCTGCCGGAGCCGCTGCAGGAGGCGAGCGCGCCCGCGCCCGCGACGCCGAGCCCGGCCAGCAGGAGAGAGCGGCGGTCCATGCTGTTCACAGTGGGTGTCCTTCTTCTCGATTTTACTTCTGTTCGACTCGCGTGAGGGCACGGCCGGGCGCGAGTGAGCGCGCGCAGCCGTGGACGCGGCCTACAGCAGCAATCGAGAGAGGACGGAAAGGTCGGGTGGTGCCCGGCCCGTCGTTCCCGGCACGTCCCGGCCACCGGCCGCACCAGGGTGGACGGCCGGAACACAGCCGGCAGAGGGCTGGTGGGGAGGTCCGAACTTCAGCCCGTCGACGCCGGCGGCGGAGCAGTGCTGCCCCACCGTGCCGCAGCACTCTCCGTCATCGTCGTGGCCCGCGGCCGGGGCTGTGACTGCGGACGGCACGGCGTGCCCGCTCGTGTGGACGGACATCGGCGGCGTGGCCGTATGGTGCATGCCCGCCGTTGCCCGGACAGGCGGCACGTGCGTGAGGGCGCCCGCCGTTTCGTGGTGGACGAGAAGAGCGAGCGCCGCCAGCAGCGCGATGACGGCGGAGCCTGTCCACCGCAGTACGGCGCCGCGAGCGCCGTCTGACCGGTGGCCGGCTGTCGTCATTGCTTCCGTCCGTACTCGAGTGAAACGACTGGTCGCGGTCAATATACCCCGGAGGGGTAAGGCGGTGAGTCGAGTGGCGGGAGCGAGAGACCCCACCGTAATGACTACCGGCGCAGTGCGCGGCGCAAGGCGGTGGTGAGCTCGGTGAACTTCTCCTCGCCTGAGTGGGGTCGGTGCGGGCGGCGTTGGTGACGCAGTCGCGCAGGTGGTCGTCGAGGAGGCCGACGGCGACTTCCCGCAGGGCGCGGCCGGCAGCTCACAACCCTGCGGTGCGGGTCAGGACGTGGTGTCCAGGGTGAGTTGGCCGCGGTGGAAGTCGAAGTGCTGAGTGGGATACCGGTACACGTCTTCGAGGGTCATCGCGTCTTTGAAGAAGGGATCCCACCGCACGGGAAAGTGCATCCTCCGCGCCAACGCCGCCTCGGTCTCCGCTTCCAAATGACGGGACAGGGCCGCAAGGGTGCGATCGAACTTCGCACCCATGCGACGGTGGTTGTACAGCCGGGCGCCGCCCACGGCCCCCAGATAGTTGATCACGTCGAACGGGCGTGTGGAGGCATTGAGCAACCTGGCCCAAGCACGGCTCGCGCCCGGCGGAAGACGGCCGAACAGACGCACCAGGGGCAGCAGTGCCAGCACGACGATGTAGCCGAAGAGCATGTGGTAGAGCAACTGCTCATTGGTCCAACGGGTTCCGCTGCTCCGGCGGCGCAGGTCGTCAGCGTCGGCCGCGTCCAAGAGTTCGTGGAACGTGGCACCGGCCTGCTGCAACTCCGAACGGACGACTTCCCGGTCCATCGTTCCCTCCTAGGCACAGCGGCTGGGACCGAGCCTCATGGTGACGTTTTACCGAGGCGTCCGGCAACGCATTCGATCAGAGAGACGTTGTGGACAACGGACTGCCTCGGTGAAGCTTTGATTCTCGGTTCTCCGTTTCGTTTGGTTTAGCTGTCACGCCGGTTCGGGGTGGACTCGTGGGCGAGGCGGCGGGTCATGAGGTTGACGGTGGCTCGTTACTTGCCGGCCGCGTAGGCCCCGATGCCTGCGCAGCCGGTGATGCCGGGGAGTGAGGAGATGTTCACGATCACGCCTATGTGGAGCGTCTTTGGGATCCGTAGACGCGCGGTGCGGTGGCGCGCAGCAATGTGGCCGGAGCGTCGCTGTCCTTGAGGAGCTTGTTGCCGCTGGAGGTCGACCGACGGTACACCTCGCGAGCGAGCGGCTCGATTCGCTCGCGAAGAGGGACGAGATCCCGATCGCCGAGTGCAGTCGCGGCCGCGAGAAACAGGGCGGAGGTTTCGGCCGTACCGCGGGGCGCGCTGCGCCGCACCTGAGGTCCGGGTCGGGATGGGTTGTGCAGACAGGGCGTGGCGTATCCGTCCGGGGCCTGAGGTTCGTCGACCGCACCACGAGGGTGCTTCGGTCCGGAAGGTGATCCACCCGCGGCGTTCGAACAACCCGGGCGGCAGCAGGCAGATCCGGCGGGTCCAGCAAGTCCGACGGGTCCTCCCGCCCGGCGAACGCACCAAGTGTTCGACCGATCGCATGATTGTTCGGCGCGCCTGGCGTCGAGAACGCGCGCCCGTGAGATTCCTGCCGGAGGATGCCGCGAGTGGGGTTTCCCCGACCCCTCCCCATTCCGAGGAGCGCTCGAGCATGACTCCTGAGAGACAGATCCGGTCCGGCACGGGGCCGCGGCCCCGGCAGGTCAGGTGGCGAGCCGGCGGCGCCGCCGCGTTGCTGACCGTCGCGGTGCTCGGGCAGGCCGAACCGGCGTTGGCGAGCCCGCGGACTTCCGTACCCGAGGGTGCGACGTCGGTACGTGGTCCCGGAGCCGACGAGTGCTGGGTGGTCATGGGCGACCCGTTCGGCAGGCCCGGTCACCAGCACGGCAACGGAAGGGACGACCGCTGCACGGTCAGGCCCGCAGGTCCGCAGGGGCCGACAGGTCCGCAGGGCCCACGGGGCGAACCCGGAGTGGCGGGTCCGCAAGGCCCTGTCGGGCCGACGGGTCCACAGGGTGCTCCGGGCGTGCCGGGTGCTGGTTCCGGGGCGACGGGTCCCCAGGGTGTTCCCGGGGCCACCGGTCCGCAAGGCGCCGTCGGGCCGACGGGTCCACAGGGCGACACCGGGCCCACGGGCCCGCAGGGACCCGGGGCGGTCCAACCGGTGTTCGGTCAGTTCCTGCCGACTCAGATCGTGCGGGGAGCGACGCTCACCTGTTCGAGCACCACCACGAGCGCGACCAACTCGGCGTGCTCCGGGGCGAAGCTCAACGGTCTCGACGTCCGGCTCGGGGCCACCGAGGTGAATGTCATCTGCAACGCGGTCACCGGCCAGGGCTTCAGCTCGGCGTCCGGGAGCGGTGCCGTGAATCCGCACGCCGTATGGACCGGCACGGCATGGACGCTCAACACGACCGGGACCGGCTTCACACCCATGCGAACGATCGACTGCAATCGTTGAACGGTGATGCGGGCGGACGCGACGACGTCCCCGTCGACGTCGTCGCGTCCAGTGGGGCCACAGGGGCAGCGGCACATCCCGAACGCTCCGCCGTTCAGGAGTCCGCGACCCGGCCGGTCCCTCCGCGGGCCCGCCCGCCGTCCGAAGCCCGTCCCGGCGCGCGCCCCACCGGGGGCGGCGTGCGGTCCGGGCCGGGTGCGCCGTTCTGCCGCCGCGCGCCCACGCGTTGTCCCACAGGGCGCCGTCGCCGCCCGCCCCTGGTGACACGGAGTCCGTGCGTCACGGACATCACGCCGCGCCGTGTCCCCCTACGACGGCACGGGCATCCTCCGCGCGGAGACATTCTCCCGACCGTGTCACGGCTCGGCCCCGGCTCGCGCCCGGTGCCGCACAAAGTCGGCGAATAGCTCGTCATACTGGACGGGGCGGCGCCGGGGGGCGGGCTCGGGGTCGAGCGGTGACGGGGGCGATCACGCGAGATGACGGAGAGCAGGCTGATCCAGGGTCGTTACCGGATGCTCGATCCGATCGGGCGCGGTGGCATGGGCGAGGTGTGGCGGGCGCGGGACGAATCACTGGGCCGTCACGTGGCCGTCAAATGCCTGAAGCCGCTCGGCCCGCACCACGACCAGTCCTTCACCCGCGTCCTGCGCGAGCGGTTCCGCCGCGAGGCCCGGGTCGCGGCCGCCCTCCAGCACCGGGGCGTGACCGTCGTCCACGACTTCGGCGAGTCCGACGGAGTGCTGTACCTGGTGATGGAACTGCTGGAGGGCAGCAACCTCAGCCAGCTCCTGGAGGAGAACCCGCAGCGCCGGCTGGCGGTCGACCTGGTCGTCGACATCGCCGAGCAGGTGACGGCCGCGCTCGCGTACACCCATCAACAGGGCATCGTGCACCGCGACCTGAAGCCGGCGAACATCATGCGGCTGACCGACGGCACCGTGAAGATCTGCGACTTCGGCATCGCCCGCCTCGGTCACGACATCGGATTCACCTCGCGGCTCACCGGCACCGGCATCGCGATGGGCACCCCGCACTACATGTCGCCGGAACAGATCAGCGGCTCGGAGGTCGACCACCGCAGCGACCTGTACTCCTTCGGCTGCGTGCTCTACGAAATCGCCACCGGGGCACCGCCGTTCGACCTCGAGGACGCCTGGTCCGTCCTCGTCGGCCACCGTGACACCGTGCCCGAGCCGCCGCGCGACCACCGGGCGGAACTCCCCGACTACCTGGAGCGGATCATCCTCGACCTGCTCGCCAAACAGCCCGAGCAGCGTCCGCGGGACGCCCGCGAACTGGGCCGTCGCATCAGCGCGGGCCGCACCACCCCGATGTACGTGCCGACGGTCGTCACCCCGTCCCTGCCGCATCCCGCCGTGGGCCGGCGCTCCCCGGCACCCCCCGTCCCGTCCGGCCCCGCACAGCCGCCCGCCCGCGAACCCCGACTGCCCTCCTGGACCCAGGGCATGACCACCGGCCGCAAGGCCACCGGGGCGGGACTGCGCGTCACCCCGCCGGACGCCTCCGCCGGTCTCACCGGCGAGTGGATCGCCCGTCCCCTCACCACCGTCCCGCCCCCGCCGGGTACGAGCGAACAGCGGTCCCCGGCGGCGGAGTCGCTCAACGCCCTCACGGGGCGGCACAACGCCGGACTGAACCTGGGCAGGCTCGGCCGATGGGCCGAGGCCGGAGAGGTGCACCGGGCGGTCGCCGCCGAACGGGAGAGTCTGCTCGGGCCCGACCACCCGGACACCCTCGCCAGCCGCTACGAGATCGGCTTCACCCTCAGCCGCACCGGGCACCCCGCCGAGGCGCTGCGCGAGTACGCGCGCGTCGCCCAGGCGCGCGGGCGGTCGCTCGGCACCGACCATCCCGACACCCTGGCCGCGCGACAGGAAATGGCTTACGTACTCGGACAGTTGGGCCGCCACTTCGAGGCGCACCAGGCCTACGCCTCGGTCCTCTCCGTCCGCGAGCGCGTGATGGGCCCCGACCATCCCGACACGCTGCGCTGCCGCCACAACCTCGCCTTCAACCTCAGCAGGCTCGGGCGCCTGGAGGAGTCGTACCGCATGGCGGGCGAGGTGGCCTCCGCCCGTGCCCGGGTGCTCGGGCCGACCCACCCCGACACCCTCGTCACCCGCTATGAAGTCGCCTACGCCCTGGGCCAGTTGGGGCGATGGCCCGAGGCTCTGCACAGCTATCAGGAAGTGGCCGCGGCCCGCGCGCGGGAACTGGGCCCGGACCACCCGGACACCCTGGCCGCCCGCTACGAGGTCGGCATCAGCCTCGGCCGTCTCGGCCGCAGCGCCCAGGCGCTGGAGCTGTACCGCTCCCTCGTCGACGACCGCACCCGGGCGCAGGGCCCGGCGCATCCCGAGACCCTGCGCGCGCGGCACGGGCTGGGCGTGAACCTCGGCCGTCTCGGCCGTTGGGAGGAGGCCCTCGCCGAATCCCGGGACGTGTGCGCCATCCGCGAGCGCGTACTCGGAGCGGACCATCCCGACACCCTCGTCAGCCGCCGGGAGGTCGCCGTGGGACTCGGCTGGCTCGGCCGCTGGGCCGACGCCCTCACCGAGTACCGGCGGGTCTCCACCGCCCGCGACCGCGTCCTCGGTCCCGACCACCCCGACACCCTCGCGAGCCGCAACGACGAGGCGCACTGCCTCGAGCAGCTGGGGCACGGACGGGAGGCCGCGGAGCTGTACCGGAGGGTGGCCGCGCTGCGGCAGCAGCGGGCGGCCGGAGGGCGCTGACCGGGCGCCGACCCCGGGACGACCTCGACGGCAGGGGACGGGACCTCGGGGTTTCGCGAGCGGAAGCCGGGAATCCGGGCGGCGCCCCCGGTGGCCGCGCGGGCCCGTACGGCCGCCCGCCGCTTGCCGCGCACCCCTGGCCGACGTAGATCGTCACGTGCTACGAAGAATCATGCCTGCACACGAGCGATATGACGCAGTGATCGTCGGCGGAGGCCACAACGGACTGGTCGCCGCCGCCTATCTGGCCCGCGCCGGGCGGTCCGTGCTGGTGCTGGAGCGCCTGGGGAACACCGGTGGCGCCGCCGTGTCCACGCGGCCGTTCGCCGGAGTCGACGCGCGCCTTTCCCGCTACTCCTACCTGGTGAGCCTGCTGCCCCGGAAGATCGTGCGCGACCTGGGGCTCGACTTCCGGGTCCGGGGCCGCACGATCTCCTCGTACACGCCCGTCGAGCGCGACGGACGGCCCACCGGGCTGCTCGTCGGCGGCGGCGAGCGGCGCACCCGCGAGGCCTTCGCCCGGCTGACCGGATCGGACCGTGAGTACGAGGCGTGGCGGCGTTTCTACGGGATGACCGCCCGGGTCGCCCGGAACGTGTTCCCGACGCTGACCGAGCCGCTGCCCACCCGTGAGGAGCTGCGGACGCGGGTCGACGACGCGGAGGCCTGGCGGATCCTGTTCGAGGAACCGGTCGGCGCGGCCGTCGAGGAGTACTTCTCCGACGACCTCGTCCGGGGTGTGGTGCTCACCGACGCGCTCATCGGCACCTTCTCCGACGCGCACGACCCGTCGCTGCGCCAGAACCGCTGCTTCCTCTACCACGTGATCGGCGGCGGCACCGGAGACTGGGACGTGCCCGTCGGTGGGATGGGCGCCCTCACCGACGCGATCGCCGGCGCGGCGCGCTCCGCGGGCGCGGTGATCGCCACCGGACACGAGGTGCTGCGTGTCGAGACGGACGGCGAGTCCGCCGAGATCACCTACCGGACCGCCGACGGCGAGGGCGTCGTCGCGGCCCGTCACGTCCTGGTGAACGCCTCGCCGCAGGAGCTCGCGCACCTGACCGGGGACGAGCCGCCGACCCCGGCCGAGGGCGCCCAGCTCAAGGTGAACATGCTGCTCAAGCGGCTGCCGAGACTCCGCGACACCTCCGTCGACCCCCGTGAGGCGTTCTCCGGGACCTTCCACATCGCCGAGGGCTACGAGCAGTTGGCCACCGCGCACGCGCAGGCCGCGGCCGGTGAGCTGCCCGCCGCGCCGCCCTCCGAGATCTACTGCCACTCGCTCACCGACCCCAGCATCCTGGGCCGGGACCTCGCCGAGCAGGGCTATCAGACCCTCACGCTCTTCGGCCTCCACACACCCGCCCGGCTCTTCGAGCGCGACAACGACGCCGTACGGGGGGAGTTGCTGAAGTCGACGCTGGCGCAGCTGGAGGAGCATCTCGCCGAGCCCCTCGCCGACTGTCTGGCCACCGACGCGGACGGGCGGCCGTGTATCGAGGCCAGGACCCCGCTCGACCTGGAACGCGATCTGCGGCTGCCGGGCGGCAACATCTTCCACCGTGACCTCGCCTTCCCCTACGTCCAGGAGGGCACCGGCCGTTGGGGCGTCGAGACCCGGCACGCGAACGTGCTGCTCTGCGGGGCGGGCGCGGTGCGCGGCGGCGGCGTGAGCGGGGTACCGGGCCACAACGCGGCTAAGGCCGTGCTGGAGTCGCTGGGCCAGGGACGGTAGGCCGCGCCGCGCCGCGCCGCCCCTGTTCCCTCCCGCTCGGGACCGTGCCCCGAGCGGAGGGAACAGGGGCGGCGCGGCGGTGGGGAGGGCGACAGCGACAGCGGGAACCGAGGTGCCGCCGGTGCGTCGCTGCCCGACGACCTCGCATCCGGCGGATCCCTCGGGTGGGATCGGCGCCCGCCCCCGCCACCCCGAGTTCAGTCCCGGGACGGCACCCAGCCCACCGCCGCGATCCGCGCGGCGTCCGCGGGGAGGGTCTCGTCGAAGAGGACGCGGTCGCCTGCCTCGACCCGCAGGGCGTCGACATAGGCGCCCCGGCCGACGTACAGCCGGTCGGTCGCGTACCGCCAGCGCAGGGTGAGCGCCGCGGCGTCCGGCAGGTCCGCGGTGAGCCGGTGCCACACCCGCCCCGACCATCCGCCGGCCGTGCCCGCCGGATGGTCCCGCGGGGCCTCGGACCGTCGCCGGGTCGTGAAGGGGACCGGCCGCCAGGTCGTGCCGCCGTCCGCGGACGATTCCAGGTACAGGAGGTCCGAGAGCGGTTCGGTGTCCCACCACAGGGCGCAGTCGAGCCGCGTGGGGCCGGCCGTGGTGTCGAGCGGGGGCAGTGTCAGCGTCGCCGTCGTCGCGCTCGCCGTACCGGAGAACCAGGACGTACGGCCGCGCGGGGCCCGCACCGGGACGGCGCGCGCCAGACTGTTCGCGGTGGCGACCCGGGGTGCGGAGCCGGATCGCCATGTGCGCACCGGGTGCACGGAGTTGCCGAGGACGATCAGGAAGGAGTCGGTCGTCGGGTCGAGGACGAGCGAGGTGCCGGTGAAACCGGTGTGGCCCGCGGTGCGCGGTGTCGCCATCGCGCCCATGTACCAGTGCTGGTAGAGCTCGAAGCCCAGACCGTGCTCGTCGCCCGGGAAGGCGGTGTTGAAGTCGGTGAACATCAGGTCCACCGTCTCGGGTTCCAGGATGCGGGTCCCGCCGTACGCGCCGCCGTTGAGCAGCGTACGGCCGAGGATCGCCAGGTCCCAGGCCCGGGAGAAGACCCCCGCGTGACCGGCGACCCCGCCGAGGGAGTACGCGTTCTCGTCGTGGACCTCGCCCCACACGAGTCCGCGGTCCAGTCCCGACCAGGGCTGCCGGGCGTCCTCGGTGGCGGCGATCTGCGGCTTCCAGTCGGCGGGCGGGTTGTAGCGGGTGCGGTCCATGCCGAGGGGGCCGGTGATCTCGTCGCGCAGGAGGGTGTCGAGACTCCGTCCGGTGATCCGCTCCAGGACCAGTTGGAGCGAGATCAGGTTCAGATCGGAGTAGAGGTAGGTGGTGCCCGGCGGATGGAGGAGCACCTCGTCCCAGACGAGCTGGAGCTTGCCCTCCCGGGTCGGGGCACCGTACAGCGGGATCCAGGAGCGGAACCCCGAGGTGTGGGTGAGTAATTGACGGATCGTCACGCCACTCTTGCCACCGCCCGCGAACTCCGGGAGGTACGAGGCGACGGCGGCCTCCAGCTCCAGGGCGCCGCGCTCCGTCTGCTGGACCGCGAGGATCGACGTGAACAGCTTGGAGACCGAGGCGAGATCGTAGACCGTGTCCAGGGCCGCCGGGATCTGCCGGTCGGCCGGGAACTCCACTCCCGTGTCGGACTTCTCGTCGTACGCCGAGTAGCGCACGGCCATGCCGATCGGCTGGTGCAGGGCCACCGTGTGGCCGCGCCCGGCGAGCAGCACGGCTCCGGCGTACCAGGGATGCCGGGGCGAGGGGGCGAGGAACGCCTCGGCGTCCACGACCAGTTGACGCAGATGGCCGGCGAGCAGACCGGCCTGCCGGGGGGTCCCGTGCCGCAGGGTCCGCCGGCCGTCGCCCGCCGAGGCCGCCGCCGGGCCCGCCGGGAACGGCGCGAGGGTCAGCGCTCCGCCCACGGCCAGTACGCCCTTGCCCCATTGGCGACGGGTCAGCCCGTCACCCGATCTGCCCTTCGCGCCTTCGGTCATCGAGAAGCCTCTCGGTCACATGGCCTGAAAGTATCTTTCTGATCTGCCGTGCCGAGTGAAACTTTCCCGTCAGGCGCGGGCCTGTCAACCCTTCCCGGCGGGTGTCGATGATCTGACGGAGTATCAGAAAAGGCCTTCCCTCGTCCGGACGTCTGCGGCATTCTGCGGCCATGCAGACGGAGCTGAGCAAGGAACTGGGAGTCGAGCACGCCATTTTCGGCTTCACGCCGTTTCCCGCCGTCGCCGCGGCCATCAGCCGCGCGGGCGGATTCGGTGTGCTCGGCGCGGTCCGCTACACCGCCCCCGCCGACCTCGAACGCGACCTCGACTGGATCGAGGCGAACGTCGACGGCAGGCCCTACGGCCTGGACGTCGTCATGCCCGCGAAGAAGGTCGAGGGCGTCAGCGAGGCGGACGTCGAGGCGATGATCCCCGAAGGCCACCGGCAGTACGTCAAGGACACGCTCGCCAAGTACGGGGTCCCCGAACTCGCCGAGGGCGACGCGGCGGGCTGGCGCATCACCGGGTGGATGGAACAGGTCGCCCGCGGACAGCTCGACGTCGCCTTCGGCTATCCGATCAAGCTGCTCGCCAACGCGCTCGGCTCACCGCCCGCCGACGTGGTGGCACGCGCCCACGCGCGGGGGGTGCTCGTGGCCGCCCTCGCGGGCAGCGCCCGGCACGCGCGCAAGCACGCCGAGGCGGGCATCGACATCGTCGTCGCCCAGGGCTACGAGGCCGGGGGGCACACCGGGGAGATCGCCTCGATGGTGCTCACCCCCGAAGTCGTCGACGCCGTCGACCCGTTGCCCGTCCTGGCGGCGGGCGGGATCGGCAGCGGACAGCAGGTGGCCGCCGCACTCAGCCTCGGCGCGCAGGGCGTATGGCTCGGGTCGGTCTGGCTGACGGTCACCGAGGCCGACATGCACTCGCCCGCCGTCACCCGGAAGCTGCTCGCCGCCGGTTCCGGCGACACCGTCCGCTCCCGCGCCCTGACCGGCAAGCCCGCACGCCAGTTGCGCACCGAGTGGACCGACGCCTGGGACGACCCCGACGGGCCCGGCACCCTCCCCATGCCGCTCCAGGGGCTGTTGGTCGCCGACGCGGTCTCCCGCATCCAGAAGTACGAGGTGGAGCCGCTGCTCGGCACGCCGGTCGGGCAGATCGTCGGCCGGATGAACAGCGAACGCGCCGTCCAGGAGGTCTTCGACGACCTGACCCGGGGTTTCGAGCGCGCCGTCGACCGCATCAACCGCATCGCGGGCAGGGAGGAACAGGCATGAGCACCGCACCCAACGGCTTCTGGGCCCAGGCCGCCGCCGATCCCGGGCGCGTCGTCCTCGTCTCCCCCAGCGGCGAGGAGTGGACCGCGGGACGGCTGCACGAGGCCGCCAACGGGCTCGTCCACGGCCTGCGCGCCGCCGGTCTGCGGCGCGGCGACTCCTTCGCGGTCGTCCTGCCCAACGGCGTCGAGTTCCTCGTCGCCTACCTCGCCGCCTCGCAGGCGGGCTTCTATCTCGTCCCCGTCAACCACCATCTCGTCGGCCCCGAGATCGCCTGGATCGTCTCCGACTCCGGCGCGAAGGTCCTCGTCGCCCACGAACGGTTCGCGGACGCAGCCCGGCTCGCCGCCGACGAGGCGAAGCTGCCCGGGGAGAGGCGGTACGCCGTCGGCGCGATCGAGGGCTTCCGGCCGTACGCCGAACTCCTCGACGGACAGCCCGGGTCCGCCCCAGCGGACCGCACCCTCGGCTGGGTCATGAACTACACCTCGGGCACGACGGGCCGCCCGCGCGGGATCCGGCGCCCGCTGCCCGGCAAACTCCCCGAGGAGTCCTACCTCGGCGGCTTCCTCGCCATCTTCGGCATCCGGCCGTTCGACGGCAACGTCCACCTCGTCTGCTCGCCGCTCTACCACACCGCGGTCCTCCAGTTCGCCGGCGCGTCCCTGCACATCGGTCACCGGCTGGTGCTGATGGACAAGTGGACGCCCGAGGAGATGCTGCGGGTCATCGACGCGCACGGCTGCACCCACACCCACATGGTGCCGACCCAGTTCCACCGGCTGCTCGCCCTGCCCGACGAGGTCAGAGCCCGGTACGACGTCTCCTCCATGCGGCATGCCATCCACGGCGCCGCCCCCTGCCCCGACCACGTGAAGCGCGCCATGATCGAGTGGTGGGGCGACAGCGTCGAGGAGTACTACGCGGCCAGCGAGGGCGGCGGGGCCTTCGCGACCGCCGAGGACTGGCTGAAGAAGCCCGGCACGGTCGGCAGGGCCTGGCCCATCAGCGAACTGGCCGTCTTCGACGACGACGGCAACCGTCTGCCGCCCGGTGAACTGGGCACCGTATACATGAAGATGAGCACCGGCGGATTCTCGTACCACAAGGACGAGACCAAGACCCGGAAGAACCGCATCGGCGACTTCTTCACCGTCGGGGACCTGGGCCTGCTCGACGAGGACGGCTACCTCTTCCTCCGCGACCGCAAGATCGACATGATCATCTCGGGCGGGGTCAACATCTACCCGGCCGAGATCGAGGCGGCGCTCCTCGCCCATCCGGCCGTCGCCGACGCGGCCGCCTTCGGCATCCCGCACGACGACTGGGGCGAGGAGGTCAAGGCCGTGGTCGAACCGGCCGCGGGCCACGAGGCCGGCCCGGCGCTCGCCGCCGACATCCTCGGCCACTGCGAACGCCGGCTCGCCGGCTTCAAGCGGCCCAAGAGCGTGGACTTCATCGAGGCCATGCCCCGCGATCCCAACGGGAAGCTCTACAAGAGGAGGCTGCGGGACCCCTACTGGGAGGGCCGCACCCGGGCGATGTGACCCGCGCCCGATCACCGATCACGATCACCGATCACCGAGCGCCCGTGCGGCTCCGGCCCGCCCGTGACTCCGGCCCGGTCGGCCCGTCGCCCGTGGGACCGCCCGTGCGACGGTCCGCGCGCCGGCGCCCGGGGCGCCCGGGGCCGGTCCGGCCGCGGGACCCCGGCGCCGGCGTCATGACTTGACCTCGCTGTTCCGTGGATCGAGGATCACCTGTCATGAAGCCTGGACACGGCAGTACCGTTGACGGGGTGCTGCGCCGCAGCGCCCGGCGGACACCCGCGCGGCGCGCGGTCGACTACCGCGAGCGCTCCTGGACGTACGCGGAACTCGACGAGGCGGTCTCCCGCGCGGCCACCGTCCTCCTCGGCGAGGGGCTGGTCCCCGGCGACCGTGTCGGCGCCTACGGGCACAACTCCGACGCCTATCTGATCGCCTTCCTCGCCTGCGCCCGCGCGGGTCTCGTCCACGTTCCGGTCAACCAGAACCTGACCGGCGACGATCTCGCCTACATCGTCGGCCAGTCGGGAAGCACCCTCGTCCTGGCCGACCCCGATCTCGCCGGCCGGATCCCCGACGGCGTACGGACCCTGCCGCTGCGCGACGCCGACGACTCGTTGCTCGCGCGGCTGGACACCGCGCTCCCGTACGACGGCGAGGAACAACGCGGCGACACGCTCGTGCAGTTGCTCTACACCTCGGGCACCACGGCGCTGCCCAAGGGCGCGATGATGACCCACCGCGCCCTGGTGCACGAGTACTTGAGCGCGATCACCGCCCTCGACCTGAGCGCCGGCGACCTGCCGGTCCACTCGCTGCCGCTCTACCACTCGGCCCAGATGCACGTGTTCCTGCTGCCCTACCTCGCGGTCGGCGCCTCGAACACGATCCTCGACTCGCCGGACGCTGACCAGATCTTCGACCTGATCGAGACGGGCCGCGCGGACAGCCTGTTCGCGCCGCCCACCGTATGGATCGGCCTGTCGAACCGCCCCGACTTCGCCGACCGCGACCTCAGCGGCCTGCGCAAGGCGTACTACGGGGCGTCGATCATGCCGGTCCCCGTCCTGGAACGGCTGCGGGAACGGCTTCCGAAGCTGGCCTTCTACAACTGCTTCGGCCAGAGCGAGATCGGCCCGCTGGCCACCGTCCTCGGACCCGACGAGCACAAGGGCCGAATGGACTCGTGCGGACGCCCGGTGCTGTTCGTGGACGCACGGGTGGTGGACGCGGACGGCAAGGACGTGCCCGACGGGACGGCGGGCGAAGTCGTCTACCGGTCACCGCAGTTGTGCGAGGGCTACTGGGACAAGCCCGAGGAGACGGCCGAGGCCTTCCGGGACGGCTGGTTCCACTCCGGAGACCTCGCCGTGCGCGACGCCCACGGGTACTTCACCGTCGTGGACCGGGTGAAGGACGTCATCAACTCCGGGGGTGTCCTGGTTGCTTCGCGCCAGGTCGAGGACGCGCTGTACACCCACGAACAGGTCGCCGAGGTGGCGGTCGTCGGGCTCCCCGACGACCGCTGGATCGAGGCCGTCACCGCCGTCGTCGTCCCGCGCGGCGAGGTCACCGAGGACGAACTGATCGCCCACGCGCGCGAGAAGCTCGCCCACTTCAAGGCGCCCAAGCGCGTCCTGTTCGTGGCCGAACTGCCGCGCAACGCCAGCGGGAAGATCCTGAAGCGCGAGCTGCGGGACCGGTTCGGCGAGGCTTAGGGTTTCCGGAGCCGGAGCCGGAGCCGGAGCCGGAGCCGGAGCCGGAGCCGGAGCCGGAGCCGGAGCCGGAGCCGGAGCGCGGCGACGGGGAGGCGGGGAGGCGCCCGGGGCGCCGGTCCGACCACCGCTGCGGCGAACGGATGCCCGCGAACGGCCGGGGGCATCCGTGCCCGGGTCCGCCGCGCCCGTCACCCGCGCGGGCGCAGGTCCACGATCCGCTTGAGCTTGCCCACCGACCGTTCCAGGGACTCCGGTTCGACGATCTCCACCGTGGCGGAGACACCGATCCCGTCCTTGATGCCCCCCGCGATCGCCCGCGCGGCGGCCTCCCGCGTCTCGGGCGTCGCACCGGACCGGGCCTCGGCTCGTACGGTGAGGGCGTCGAGCCGGCCCTCGCGCGTCAGCCTGAGCTGGAAGTGCGGGGCGACTCCCGGGGTCCGCAGCACGATCTCCTCGATCTGCGTCGGGAAGAGGTTGACCCCCCGCAGGATCACCATGTCGTCACTGCGCCCGGTGACCTTCTCCATCCGCCGGAAGACCCGCGCCGTGCCGGGGAGCAGCCGCGTCAAGTCCCGTGTCCGGTAACGGATCACGGGCATGGCCTCCTTGGTGAGCGAGGTGAACACCAGCTCGCCCTCGGCGCCGTCGGGCAGCAGCTCACCGGTGACCGGGTCGACGACCTCCGGGTAGAAGTGGTCCTCCCAGATGTGCAGACCGTCCTTGGTCTCCACGCACTCCTGGGCCACTCCCGGGCCGATGACCTCCGAGAGGCCGTATATGTCCACCGCGTCGATCGCGAACCGCTCCTCGATCTCGCGGCGCATCGCCTCGGTCCACGGCTCGGCCCCGAACACCCCGACGCGCAGCGAGGTGCCGCGCGGGTCCACGCCCTGCCGCTCGAACTCGTCGAGCAGGGTCAGCATGTACGACGGTGTCACCATGATGATCTCGGGCTTCAGGTCCTGGATCAGCTGGACCTGACGTGCCGTCATGCCGCCGGACGCGGGAATCACCGTACAGCCGAGCCGTTCCGCGCCGTAGTGGGCGCCGAGCCCGCCGGTGAACAGCCCGTAGCCGTAGGCGATGTGCACCTTGTCGCCCGGCCGGCCGCCCGCCGCGCGGATCGAACGGGCCACCATGTCGGCCCACATGGACAGGTCGTTCTCCGTGTAGCCGACGACCGTGGGCCGTCCGGTCGTCCCGCTCGACGCGTGGATGCGCCGGATCCGGTCCTGGGGCACGGCGAACATCCCGTACGGGTAGTTCTCGCGCAGATCCGCCTTCACCGTGAAGGGGAACCGCGCCAGGTCGGCGAGCGAGCGGCAGTCGTCCGGGCGCAGCCCGGCCTTGTCGAAGGACTCCCGGTAGAACGGGACGTTCTCGTACGCGTGCCGCAGCGAAGCGCGCAGCCGCTCCAGCTGGAGGCTCCGCAGCCCCTCCGCGTCGAGTCGCTCGCCCGCGTCGAGCGGGCCCTTCGCGTCCATCGAGCCCGCCATCGAGACTCTCCCTCGCCAACCGTCCGATTCCGGACGACCGATCATTCGGTCGTGCTGTTCCGGATCAGTAATTCAGGTGTCCCGCGCCAGTGCAAGGGGTCGGCCACCGCTTTCTGCGGGAACGGGCGGGGCGACGGCCGACGCCTCCGGCGGGAACGGGGGAGGCGGCGGTCAGCGCACCAGCGCGGGCCGCTTCGCGTCGAACTCCCACCCGGGGACGAGGCGGCGCATCCCCGCCGCGTCGTCCCGGGCGCCGAGCGCCTCCTGGAGATACAGCTCGTGCGCCGCCAGCAGCCGGTCCATGTCCAGCCGGACGCCCAGGCCCGGGGCGTCCGGAAGCGCGATCTCGCCGCCGACGATGCGCGGCGGGTCGGCCGTGAGCCGCTCCAGACCCTCCTGCCAGATCCAGTGCGTGTCGAGGGCGTTGTACGCGCCCGGTGCCGCGGCCCCGCAGTGCGTGATCATGGCGAGCGAGATGTCGAAGTGGTTGTTCGAGTGGCAGCCCCAGGTCAGGCCCATCGCGTCGCACAGCTGGGCCACGCGCACCGAGCCCCGCATCGTCCAGAAGTGCGGGTCGGCCAGCGGGATGGAGACCGACTGGAGCGCCAGCGCGTGGGTCAGCTGCCGCCAGTCCGTGGCGATCATGTTGGTCGCCGTCGGCAACCCCGTGGCCCGGCGGAACTCGGCCAGAATCTCCCGGCCCGAGTAGCCGTTCTCGGCGCCGCAGGGGTCCTCGGCGTAGGCGAGCGTGTCGATCAGGGGCGCGCACAGGTCGATCGCCTCGCGCAGCGACCAGGCGCCGTTGGGGTCGAGGGTGATCCGGGCCCCGGGGAAGCGGTCCTTGAGCGCTCGCACGGCCCGGACCTCCTCCGCGCCCTCCAGGACACCGCCCTTGAGCTTGAAGTCCTGGAAGCCGTAGAGGTCGTGGGCGGCTTCGGCCTGCCGGACGATCGCGTCGGGTGTGAGCGCCTCCTCGTGCCGCAGGCGGTACCAGTCCACGTCCGCGTCCCGCTCCCGGACGTAACCGAGGTCCGTGCGGTCCGGGTCGCCGACGTAGAAGAGATAGCCGAGCACCCGCACACGGTCGCGTTGCTGCCCGTCACCGAGGAGGGCGGCGACCGGGACGTCCAGGTGCTGGCCCAGCAGGTCGAGCAGCGCCGACTCGACGGCGGTCACGGCGTGGACGGTCGTCCGCAGGTCGAAGGTCTGGGCGCCGCGCCCGCCGGCGTCGCGGTCGCCGAAGCGGTCCCCGATCTCGCGCAGGACGCGCTGGTAGTCGCCCACCTTCGCGCCGAGGACGAGGGGCCCGGCGTCCCGCAGCGTCCGGGTGATCTTCTCTCCGCCGGGCACCTCGCCGAGTCCGGCGCGCCCCTCGGAGTCCTTCAGGACGACGACGTTGCGGGTGAAGTAGGGGCCGTGGGCGCCCGACAGGTTCAGCTCCATGCAGTCCCGGCCCGCGACGGGATAGACGGAGAACTCGGTGATCGACGGCTGCTGACTCATCATCAAGATCCTTGTGTACGAGGGTGACCGGGACCGGAGACCACAGGATGACGGCGGCGGGCCGGGCGCGGGGGAGACCCGCCCTGAGCCCCTTCGGACCCGCCCCCCCCGCGTGCCCCGTGCCCCGCGCGCTTCAGGCCCGGCGGCGTTCGGCTCCGACCAACGCCAGCCCGGTGTCGAGGATCCGCTCCAGGTCGGCGAGATCGGCCGGGCCCGGATCGGTGAGGGGCGCCCGCACCGGGCCGACGGGAAGGCCCCGGAGCCGGGCCGCGGCCTTGACCAGCGAGACCGCGTAGCCGGGCACGCGGTCGCGGAGTTCCACGAGCGGGACGTAGAAGTCCCGCAGCAGCTTGTTCACGGTCCCGTCGTCACCGGCCCGCAGGGCGGCGAAGCAGGCGTCGGCGATCTCCGGAGCGAAGGCGTGGACCGCCGAGGAGTAGGCGGGGACGCCCACGGTGGCGTACGCGCGCGCCTGGATCTCGGCGGTGGCGGCTCCGTTGAAGAACAGGAAACCGTCGGGGGCGGCGAGTGTGAGCCGCTGGAGCCGGTCGAGGTCGCTGTGGCCGTCCTTGAGGCCGATGACGCCGGGGATCGCCGCGACGGCCCGCAGTCCCGCGGGGGTGAAGGCGACCGGGCCGCGCTGGTAGGCGATCAGCGGTAGCCGCGTGCCGGCGGCGATCCGGCGCAGCTGCTCGACCAGACCGGCCTCCGGGGCCTCGACGAGGTAGTGGGGCAGCACCAGGAGGGCGTCCGCCCCGGCCTCCTCCGCGATCCGGGCGAACCGCAGGGCCTGCGCCCATCCGTAGCCGACGCCCGCCACCACGGGCAGGCGGCCGTCGGTGATCTCGACGGTCGCGGAGACGACCGTGCGGTACTCGTCCTCGTCCAGCGCGCTGAACTCCCCGGTCCCGCAGGCGGGGAATACCGCGCCCGGTGCCGTGGCCAACTGGGCGGCCAGGTAGGTCCGGCAGGCATCCGGATCGAGGTCGCCCTCCTCGGTGAAGCTGGTCAGGGGAAAGGACAGGACCCCGCTCGCCATCCCGTCCCGCAACCGTTCGGCCACGCGCTCCGGCTCCGTGCTGAACCCCGCCATGTGTCCCATCTCCGTATGCAGCCGTTGTCTATGTATGCGAACTCAGATTACGTCCGTGAATCCGGAGGGTCAATGCGGGGGAGGGCGTGGATCCGCTCGCGGCGCCTCTCGTGCGGCCGGTGCGGGGTGCGGGGTGCGGTGGTGAGGGTCGCCCGGAGGTCTACGTGCAACTAAAGGTTGCGCCGGTGGAGTGCGCCGGATACCCTGAAATGCAACCGATGGTTGCGCTTAGGTCAGGAGAGGCACATGGAGTACGGCAGCATCGAGCGGGAGCTCCGCATCGACGCCACCCCCGACGTGGTCTACGAGGTCGTCAGCTCCCCGGAGCACCTGCGCGAGTGGTGGCCCGACGACGCGGAACTCGACCCGGTCCTGGGGGGCACCGGCACGATCACGTTCGGCGACCCGACGGCACCCGACGCGAAGGTCGTGCCGCTCACGGTCGTGGAGGCCGACCCGCCCCGCCGGTTCGCGTTCCGCTGGGTGTACGACGAGAGCCCGGCCACCGAGACGAACTCGTTCCTGGTCACCTTCGACCTGGTCCCGTCCGGAGACGGCACGCTGCTGCGCTTCAAGGAGACCGGCTTCCGGGAGCGCGGCTGGGAGGCCGCGGTGCTGGAGGAGGCCTACGCCGACCACGTCCGGGGCTGGGACCTGTTCCTCCCGCGCCTCGTCACGTATGCAGGCAAGCTGGGCGAGCGGCCATGACCACCACGATCGACAACGAGCTCTGGTCCGCTGTCGGCGACCCGACCCGCCGACGGATGCTCGACCTGCTCCTCGCCCACGGCGGCGGTACCGCGACCACGCTCAGCGAACGGCTGCCCGTCAGTCGGCAGGCGGTCGCCAAGCATCTCGGTGTGCTGGACCGGGTGGGGCTGGTGCACGTGACCCCGGCGGGGCGCGAGCGCCGGTACGAGGTGGACGCGGCCCAGTTCGCCCGCGCCGTGGCCCAGTTGTCCGCGGTGGCCGGTGCCTGGGACGCCCGGCTCCAGCGGATCAAGCGGATCGCCGAGCGGATCCAGGGCACCAAGTCGGACTGACCGCGCCCGGGTCCCCACGCCACCGCGTGCGCGGCGGCACCAGGTGGGGACCCGGTGGCGCCCGGTCGGGAGACGCGCGAGGGGGCAGCGGCGCCGCCGCTGCCCCCTCGTCCCAGGACGGTCAGTTCGTCGAAGTCGTCGAGCTCGCGGAAGCCGTCGAACCCGGAGCGGCGGAGCCGGGGTTCGGGCCGTACGCCGTCATGAAGCGGTCGCGGAAGGTGTCCATGCGCCACTCCGGCGCGTTCTTGGCGGGCTTCAGGCCGTCGCTCCAGCCCCAGTCGGAGATCCGGTCCAGTACCTTCGGGTCCTTCGCGACGATCGCGACGGGCACGTCCCGGCTGGTGCTCCCCGCGGTCACGGTCGGAACCGGCTGGTGGTCGCCGAGGAAGACGAGCACCGTGTTCTTGTCGCCGTACCGCTTCACGTACTCGGTGAGGCTGTGCAGCGAGTACTGGATGGCCTTCGAGTACTCCGCACGCACGCTCGCCGGGTTCTTCCAGACCTCCTTGGGGTCCTTCCCCTCCTTCTTGATCTGGTCGAAGACCGAGCCGTCGCCGAGGTCGTTCCAGTCGATCATGTGGGCGACGGGCGCCCAGGGGTTGTGGCTGGAGGCGAGGATGATCTCCGCCATCATCGGCTTGCGGTTCTTCTTGCCGTGCTCCAGCCGCTCGAAGGCCTCCAGGCTGAACTGGTCGGGCACCGGGGTCCAGCTGAAGTACGGGCCGTTGTAGCCGAGGTGCGTGGAGTCGTAGATGCGGTCGAGGCCGAAGAACTTGCCCTCGGGCCAGGCGCGGCGCACGCCCGGCACGATGCCGACGGTGTCCCAGGCGTCGGTCTTCTGGAAGTACTTGGTGAGGGTGTTGCGGTCACTGGTGGTCAGGCTCCGGTAGCGCTGCTGGTTCTTGATCCACAGACCGGACAGGAACGTGGAGTGGGCCAGCCAGCTTCCGGCGCCCGTCACGGGCGACCTCAGCCAGCCGCTGCGGGAGGCGAACCCGGCCGCCTTCAGCGAGCTGGTCTCGTCGGCCAGGACCGAGCCGACCTGCTGGGACATCGCCGGGTCGTCGATCGCCGTACGCCCGTAGCTCTCGATGAAGGTGAACAGGACGTCCTTGCCGCGCAGTCCGGTCAGCAGCTGATCGGGCGGGGTGTCCGCGAAGGCGTCCACGGACGCCTGCTTCGCGAAGACCTTCCCGTCGCTCAGGCTCGCCTGCACCTGGTCGACCCGGTTCTGGATGATCCTGGCGTTGAGCTGGGAGGCCACCGGTACGTCGGTGAACTGCACGCCGAGCGTCACGCAGGTGATCCAGGCGGTGCCGAGGATCAGGGTGGTGCGGGTGGCGACGGGCCGGTGACGGACCATGACCTCGGTCAGCCGAGCGACCGCAAGCGTCATCAGGACGAGCAGGGCGATGACGAGCACGACGACGCCGATGAGGGCGGCGATCTCGCCGCCGCGACCGAACGACTCCCTCACCCAGTCCGCCGCGTTCTCGAACAGGATCCAGTCCAGGACCAGGTCGAACGGCCGGGCCATCACCGAGTAGAAGCCCATGTCGACGAACTTCAGGACGGTCACCAGGCCGAGCAGGCCGCCCACGACGTACGAGGTCATGCGCCTCGGCCTCGGCGGGAGCGCGAGCAGCAGGGCCGCGAGGAGGACGCCCTCCGCCGGGATGCGCAGGAAGGCCCCGAACTCCAGGCGTTCGAGCTTGTTCGGTACGAGGAGGGCGAAGAGGACGAGCACGGCGGCGAGGACCGTCGTCCCGACGGTCACGCTCCGCGCCGCCCGGGGGTACTTGGCCGACAGGCCCCGGCGCCTCGGGCCGGCCGCGGGCTTCTCGGGGTCGCCCCCGTCCGTGTCGGCCTCGGGGCGGTCCCCGGCGTCGGCCGCTTCGGTCACGCCACCGTCGGTGGGGACCCCCGTCTTCTCGTGGGCGTCGGTGTCCTCGTCCGCGTCGGTCTTCGCGGGGACGTCGTCGCCGCTCTTCGCGTCGGCGACGGCCTTCTCGGGAGCGTCGCTGCCTGCGTCGGTGTCCCCGTCGGCGTCACCTGCGGTCGCCGACGGCGCGTCATTCTCTGCCACCGCGCCCACCGCGCCCACCGCGCCGTCGGCCTTCGTGCCGCCGTCGACGGCGGCGGCACCGTCCGCGGCGGAGCCGGTCCTTGTCTCCGTACCCGCGCCCACCGCGCCCACCGCGCCGTCGGCCTTCGTGCCGCCGTCGACGGCGGCAGCACCGTCCGCGGCGGAGCCGGTCCTTGTCTCCGTACCCGCGTCCGCCGTGCCTTCGGTGCTTTCGGCGTCGTCCCCCGCGTTCACGTCGCTGTCCCGGTCGTCCGCGCCCGTCCGGGCGCCCTCGCCGTCCGCGACCCCGGTACGCGGGCTCGCGTCCGCGTCCGGAACGGCCGTGGCGACCGCCGGACCCGCCTCCGCGCCGGTGGCGGCCCGGGGTTCGGCGTCCGGCCCCGTGGGCCCGTCGGCGTCCGTGCCCGTCGGGGCGGGCGTGCCGGTCTCCGTGTCGGCGGGGGTCCCGGTGGCCGTGCCGGCGTCCGGATGCGGCTCCGTGTCCCTTCCCGGTTGTTCGGGCAGTTGACTGGAGCGCGTGATGTGCGACACGCCGATGGTCCTTCCGTACGAAGCCCCGCGATGACACGACGGACACGCCCCGGGGCAGGGCAGGTGTGCCACCTCTCGTACGGCTGATCTTCACCCATCATTCAACCCGGAGTGTCAATCATGGGCAAAGAGTGCGCCACGTGCGGGTCGGCCAGGTCAGCGGTCTGTGTTCGCGGCGACCGACCGGGCCCAGCGGTAGTCCGCCTTGCCGCTCGGGGAACGCTGGATGGAATCGGTGATCACGAGCCGGCGCGGGATCTTGTAGCCCGCGAGGTGGGTGCGGCAGTGCGTCTGGATGTCGTCGAGGGACGGCCGCGCGGCACCGTCCCGGAGCTGGACCACCGCCGCCACCCGGTTGCCCCACTTGGGGTCGGGTACGCCCGCGACCAGGGCGTCGTACACGTCCGGATGCGACTTGAGAGCCTGCTCGACCTCTTCGGGATAGACCTTCTCGCCGCCGGTGTTGATGCACTGCGAGCCGCGCCCGAGGACGGTGACGATGCCCTCCTCGTCGACCGTGGCCATGTCGCCCAGCAGCACCCAGCGCTCGTCACCCTTGCGGAAGAAGGTCTCGGCGGTCTTCCTGGCGTCGTTGTAGTAGCCGAGAGGCACGTGTCCACGCTGTGCGACCCGCCCCGGCTCGCCGACGGCCACCGGTTCGTGGGTGACCGGATCCACCACCTGCGTACGGGAGTTGACCTTGATCCGGAATCCGCGTCCGGGGCCCGAGTCGGGCGTCGCGGTGCCGTTGAAGCCGGACTCCGAGGAGCCGAAGTTGTTGAGCAGCATCACGTTCGGGACGTGCGCCTGGAACTCCTCGCGCACGGTGTCCGACATGATCGCGCCGGACGAGGAGACGCTGAACAGGGCGGAACAGTCCGTGTCCTTCATGGGTCCGTTCAGCGCGTCGATCAGCGGCCGCAGCATCGCGTCGCCGACCAGCGACACGCTGGTGACCTTCTCCTTCTCGATCGTCCGCAGGACTTCCTCGGGCGCGAACCTGCGATGGATCACCACGCGTTGGCCGAAGTTGAAGGCGATGAACGCGGTGAGCGTCGAGGTGCCGTGCATCAGCGGGGGAGTGGGGAAGAAGGTGATGCCCGCGCCGCCGGCCGCGACCCGCTCGGCCAGTTCCTCCGGCTTCGCGACCGGTTCACCGGTCGGGGCGCCCCCGCCGAGGCCGGCGAAGAACAGGTCCTCCTGGCGCCACATCACCCCCTTGGGCATTCCCGTCGTGCCGCCGGTGTAGATGATGAACTGGTCGTCCGCGGAACGTGCGGGAAAGCCGCGTCCGGGCGATCCGCCGGCCTCGGCGTCGGCGAAGTCGACCACGTCGAGGGTGACGGTGCCGTCCGCTCCGGGCACGGGGGTGCCCACCCGGACGAGGTGCCGCAGGCGGGGGGCGCGGGGCCGTGCCGCCGCGACCCGGTCGGTGAACTCCGCGTCGAAGACCAGCGCCGCGAGGTCCGCGTCCGCGTAGAGGTAGGCCAGCTCCTCTTCCACATAGCGGTAGTTGACGTTGACCGGTACGACACGCGCCTTCAGGCAGCCGAGCACGGTCTGGAGGTACTCGACGCCGTTGTAGAGGTGCAGGCCGAGGTGTTCGCCCGGACGGATCCCGCTGTCGATCAGGTGGTGGGCGACCCGGTTCGCGGCCGCGTCCAACTGCGCGTAGGTCAGCCGGACCTCCGCGCCCGTGCCGGGGTGGTCGATGTACACGAGCGCCTCACGGTCCGGGACCACGTCGACGACCGACTCGAACAGGTCGGCAAGGTTGTACTCCACCGTTCCTCCTGACCGTGTACGTCCGTGGCCGGTCGCCGCGGGGCGGGCCCGCACGGGCCCGACGGTCATCAGAGCAAAGCCCGCCCCAAGTGTGAAGGGTTCAGGAGCAAGAAATCTGACTGTCTGTCAGAAAACCCTTGTACTGGCCGGACGCCTCCTGCAACCTGTTCTCGCATCCGAGACGGGAGGACGCCACATGGGTGGGACGGAACACCTCACCGTGCAACGCGAGGGCGCCACACTGGTGCTCACGCTCAACAGGCCCGAAGCCAGGAACGCGCTCTCGCTGCCGATGCTGGTCGGTCTGTACGACGGCTGGGTCGAGGCCGACGAGGACGACGCGATCCGCTCGATCGTGCTCACCGGCGCGGGCGGCGCCTTCTGCGCCGGGATGGACCTCAAGGCACTGGCCGGAAAGGGCATGGAGGGAGAGCAGTACCGGGACCGGCTCAAGGCCGACCCCGATCTGCACTGGAAGGCCATGCTGCGGCACCACCGCCCGCGCAAACCGGTGATCGCGGCCGTCGAGGGGTACTGCGTCGCGGGCGGCACCGAGATCCTCCAGGGCACCGACATCCGGGTCGCCGGGGCCTCCGCCACGTTCGGGCTCTTCGAGGTGCGGCGCGGCCTCTTCCCGATCGGCGGCTCGACGGTCCGGCTGCAACGCCAGATCCCGCGCACCCACGCCCTCGAGATGCTCCTCACCGGACGCCCCTACACCGCCGAGGAGGCCCTGGGCATCGGTCTGATCGGGCGCGTCGTGCCCGACGGCACCGCGCTGGAGGCGGCCCTCGCCGTCGCCGAGCGGATCAACGCCTGCGGCCCGCTGGCCGTCGAGGCCGTCAAGGCGTCCGTGTACGAGACCGCCGAGCTGACCGAGACCGACGGGCTGGCCGCCGAACTGCGGCGCGGCTGGCCGGTCTTCGACACCGCCGACGCCAAGGAAGGCTCCCGGGCCTTCGCAGAGAAGCGCCCGCCGGTCTACCGGCGCGCCTGACCCGCCCGGTCCCGGACCCGTCCCGTCCGCCCCGCGGACCCGCGCGTCCGGCCCCTGGAAGGAGAGATCCGGGATGCCCGAAGTCCTCAAAGCCCCCCTCGTGGTCGAGTTCCCCTTCACCCGCTCGCTCGGTCCCGTGCAGAGCGCCTTCCTCACGGGCCTGCGCGAACAGGTCGTCCTCGGCGTGCGGACCACCGACGGGCGCGTACTCGTCCCGCCCGTCGAGTACGACCCCGTCACCGCGGAGGAGATCCACGACCTCGTCGAGGTCGCCCCCACCGGCACCGTCACCACCTGGGCCTGGAACCACGAACCCCGCCGCGGCCAGCCCCTCGGCACCCCCTTCGCCTGGGTCCTGGTCAGGCTGGACGGAGCCGACACCGCGCTGCTGCACGCACTCGACGCCCCCGGACCCGAGGCCGTCCACAGCGGTATGCGCGTCCGCGTCCGCTGGGCCCGGACACGCTCCGGAGCGATCACCGACATCGCCTGCTTCGAGCCGTACGACGCCGAGGAGCCCGGCGAACTCACCGGCCTCGGCGACCGGTTCGAGGACATGGTGACCGGCATCGTCGCCCCCGCCCGGCTCGACTACGTCTACTCACCCGGCCGCGCCCAGTCCGCCTACATCGAGAACCTCTCCGGCCGGCGCACCGTCGGCGAACGCTGCCCGTCCTGCCGCAAGGTGTACGTCCCGCCCAAGGGCGCCTGCCCCACCTGCGGCGTGGCCACCGCCGAGCAGGTCGAGGTGGGTCCGCGCGGCACCGTCACCACGTACTGCATCGTCAACATCAAGGCGAAGAACCTCGACATCGAAGTGCCCTACGTCTACGCGCACATCGCCCTCGACGGAGCCGGACTCGCGCTGCACGGCCGGATCGGCGGCATCCCCTACCACGAGGTCCGGATGGGGCTGCGGGTGGAGCCCGTGTGGTCCGAGGACGGCCGCCACCCGGACCACTACCGGCCCACCGGGGAACCGGACGCGGACTACGAGACGTACAAGGAGATGCTGTAGATGCGGACCGCCAGGGACATCGCCGTCGTCGCCTTCGGGCAGACCGACCACCGGCGCACCTCCGACGAGCTCTCCGAGGTCGAGATGCTCCTCCCGGTCCTGCACGAAGTCCTCGACCGGACGGGTCTGAAGGCCGGCGACATCGGCTTCACCTGCTCCGGCTCCACGGACTACCTCGCGGGCCGCGCCTTCTCCTTCACCATGGCCCTGGACGGGGTGGGCGCCTGGCCGCCCATCTCCGAGTCGCACGTCGAGATGGACGGCGCCTGGGCGCTGTACGAGGCGTGGACCAAACTCCTGACCGGCGACACCGACACCGCGCTGGTGTACGCGTACGGCAAGTCGTCGCCCGGCTCCGTACGCGACGTCCTGACCCGGCAGCTGGACCCGTACTACCTCGCCCCGCTGTGGCCCGACTCGGTCGCCCTCGCAGCGCTCCAGGCGCGGGCGCTCATCGACGCGGGAGAGACCGACGAACTCGCGCTCGCCGCGGTCGCCGCCAGAAGCCGGTCCTCCGCCACCGCCAACTCCCATGCTCAACTCAGGGGTTCGGTTCCGCAGGGCGACTACCTCGTACGGCCGCTGCGGACCGGTGACTGCCCGCCCATCGGCGACGGCGCCGCCGCCGTGATCCTCGCGGCCGGGGACCGGGCCCGCGAACTGTGCGAGCGGCCCGCCTGGATCCGGGGCATCGACCACCGCATCGAGGCGCACTCCCTCGGCGTACGCGACCTGACCGACTCACCGTCCACCCGGCTGGCCGCCGAACGGGCCGGTGCCTTCGAACGACCCGTGGACACGGCCGAGTTGCACGCCCCCTTCACCTCCCAGGAGGTGATCCTGCGCAAGGCGCTGCGCCTCGACGACAGCGTGAGCGTCAACCCGTCGGGGGGCGCGCTCGCCGCCAACCCGGTGATGGCGACCGGGCTCATCCGCATCGGTGAGGCCGCCGCGCGCGTCCATCGCGGGGAGTCCGACCGGGCGCTCGCCCACGCCACCTCGGGCCCCTGCCTCCAACAGAACCTGGTCGCCGTACTCGAAGGGGATGCCCGATGAGCAAGGAGCCCGTGGCCGTCGTAGGCATCGGCCAGACCAAGCACGTGGCGGCGCGACAGGACGTGTCCATCGCGGGACTCGTCCGGGAGGCCGCCCGACGAGCCCTGGACGACGCCGAGTTGACCTGGGCCGACATCGACGCCGTCGTCATCGGCAAGGCGCCCGACTTCTTCGAGGGCGTCATGATGCCCGAGCTCTACCTCGCCGACGCGCTCGGCGCGGTCGGAAAGCCGATGCTGAGGGTGCACACGGCGGGCTCCGTCGGCGGCTCGACGGCCCTCGTCGCCACCAACCTCGTCGCCGGCCGCGTCCACGGCACCGTGCTGACCCTCGCCTACGAAAAACAGTCCGAATCCAACGCCATGTGGGGCCTGTCCCTGCCCATCCCCTTCCAGCAGCCGCTGCTCGCCGGAGCCGGCGGCTTCTTCGCGCCGCACGTGCGCGCCTACATGCGGCGCACCGGCGCGCCCGACACCGTCGGCTCGCTCGTCGCCTACAAGGACCGGCGCAACGCGCTGAAGAACCCCTACGCGCACCTGCACGAGCACGACATCACCCTGGAGAAGGTCCAGGCCTCGCCCATGCTCTGGGACCCGATCCGCTACTCGGAGACCTGTCCCTCCTCCGACGGAGCCTGCGCCATGGTCCTCACCGACCGTGCGGGAGCGGGCCGTTCACCGCGTCCGCCCGCCTGGCTGCACGGCGGCGCGATGCGCAGCGAACCGACGCTCTTCGCCGGCAAGGACTTCGTTTCCCCGCAGGCCGGCAAGGACTGCGCGGCCGACGTGTACCGCCAGGCGGGCATCGCCGACCCGCGCCGGGACATCGACGCCGTCGAGATGTACGTGCCCTTCTCCTGGTACGAGCCGATGTGGCTGGAGAACCTCGGCTTCGCCGAGGAGGGCGAGGGGTGGAAACTCACCGAATCGGGGGTGACCGAACTGGAGGGCGACCTGCCCGTCAACATGTCGGGTGGCGTCCTCTCCACCAATCCGATCGGCGCCTCCGGCATGATCCGCTTCGCCGAGGCGGCACTCCAGGTGCGCGGCCAGGCCGGGGAACACCAGGTGGACGGGGCGCGCAGGGTACTGGGGCACGCCTACGGAGGCGGATCCCAGTTCTTCTCCATGTGGCTGGTCGGCGCCGCGCCGCCCGCCTCCTGAAACCGTCCCCCTCACGTGGCCTGTCCGCCACCCGAACCGATCGCTAGGCTGGCCGCGGACGACGAACCGGGAGGAGCACGGACGTGGCCGAGAGCACCATCGAGCAACACCCGCTCGCGGGCTGGGACAAGCCTGAGCTGGACCTCAGCAAGGCCGAATGGCAGTCCAGCAGCCGAGGACGCGGAGACGTCCAGATCGCCTTTGTCGAGGGCTTCATCGCGATGCGGAACAGTGGCCGCCCCCAGAGCCCTTCCCTGATCTTCACACCGGCGGAGTGGGGTGCGTTCGTGTCGGGAGCCCGCGAGGGCGAGTTCGACCTGACCTGACCTGACCTGACCTGACCTGACCTGACCTGACCTGACCTGACCTGACCTGACCTGACCTGACCTGACCGACGACCGCGGGCCCTCGCCCCCTCCGAGCGGGGGAGGGACGGCGGCCCGACCCGTGGGGCCCGACGGGTCGTCACCATCGGCTCCACCCGCGGCCGCACCGTCGCGACGGGCTCCCGATGTGGTGCGCTCGAACGGGCTGCCCCGTGGATGATCGGGGCGTACGCTGAGGTGCCTGAAGGTCACGGTGCGCATCCGCTCCCCGCGCGGACGCGCGATCGTGACAGGGGGTGATCATGGGACAGCGCAGCCTGCGCAGCCGACGGACGCTCTTCGAACGCGAGAGTGAACTGTCAGCCGTCGAAGAGGCGTTGAGCGACCTCGTCGGCCTGCGACGGCAGGCCGGCGAACCGTCGGGCCGCCCCCGCGGCGCGCTCCTCGCCATCGCCGGACGCGCCGGAATCGGCAAGACGACGCTCCTCACCGAGGTACGCCGACGCTCCGCCGCCAAGGGCTGCACCGTGCTCAGCGCGCGCGGCGGCGAGCAGGAGCAGCGCGTCGCCTTCCACGTCGCCCGCCAGCTCCTGCAACCCCAGCTCGCCGGATTCTCCGAGGCCGAACTCCGGGCCTCCCTGGGCAGTTGGTACGCGATCGTCGGCCCCGCGCTCGGCCTCTGCGCGCCCTCCGAGGGTGCCCCGCCCGACCAGCAGGGCCTGCGCGCCGGACTCGACTGGGTGCTCACCCATCTCGCCGTGCAGCGGACCCCGATGGTGCTCGTCCTGGACGACGCCCACTGGGCCGACGCCGAATCGCTCAGCTGGCTCGCCGCGTTCGCGCCCCGGGCCGAACAACTCCCGCTGCTGCTCGTCGTCGCCTACCGGCCCGACGAACTCCCCGAACACGCCGAGGCGTTCAGAGGCCTGCCCGGCCGCGCCGGACAGCGCCCCCTCGGCCTCGAACCGCTCAGCGCGGCAGCCGTCGCCCGCCTGGTCCGCGAGGACCTCGGCACCCAGGCCGACGACGCGTTCTGCCGCGAGTGCTGGGCGGTCACCGCGGGCAACCCGTTCGAGGCGGTCGAACTCACCGCCAAGGTCCTTGACCGCGGCCTGACCCCGACCGAGGACGGAGCGCATCTCCTGCGCGACCTCGCCGCCGCCGTCAAGGGCAGCGGCATCGTCGCCCGCCTCGAACGCCTCGGCACCGCGACCGTCCGTTTCGCCTGGGCCTGCGCCGTGCTCGGCACCGAGATCCGCCCGACGCTCGCCGCCGCCGTCGCGGGCCTCGGCTCCGAGGAGGCCGCCGACGCGGCGGACGCCCTGCGCACCGCCCGTATCCTCGCCGGCGCCGACCCCCTCGAGTTCGTCCACCCGCTGATCGCCACCGCCGTCTACCGGGACATCCCCGGCAGCGTCCGCGTCGCCCTGCACGGCCAGGCCGCCTGGTGCGTGATCGACGAAGGCCTCGGTCCCGCCGCCGCGGCCCGCCACCTCATGGAGACCCACCCCGACGGCGACCCCTGGATCGTCCAGCAACTGCGCGCCGCCGCCCGTGAGACCCAGCGCGCCGGAGCCCCCGACGCGGCCCGCCGCTGCCTCGCCCGCGCCCTGCGCGAACCCCCGCCCCCCGGGGACCGGGCCGCCGTCCTGTACGAACTGGGCTGCGCCTCCCTGCTCACCGAACCGGCGACCACCGTCAACCACCTGCGCGCCGCCCTCGAGGAGCCCATCTCCGACCCGGAGCTGCGCCACAACATCGTCTACCGCCTCTCCCAGGTCCTCGCGCACAGCGACCGCCTCGCCGAGGCCTCCGAGACCCTCGCCCGGGAGATCCCGGTCACCGGCGACGCCCGGGTACGGCTGCGCATGCAGTCCGAGCAGTTCATGTGGGACGCCTTCCGCGCCGACGAACCGGACTCGCCGACCCGGTCCCGCCGGCTGGCCCGCCTCGCCGAGCGGCTCACCGGCCGCGACCTCACCGAGCGCTACGTCATCGGACTGCGCGCCTGGGACGCCACCCTGCGGGGGGAACCCGCCCACGTGGCCCTGCGGCACGCCGAACGCGCCCTGGCCGGCGGCCTCGGCTGGGCCGAGGCCGACCGCGGCTTCGAAGTCCCGGTGCTGGTCGCCATGACCTTCATGTACGCGGACCGGCCGGGCCGCACCGAGGAACTCTTCGCCACGGGGATCGCCGACTTCGAGGCCCAGGGCTGGCACGGCGCCCATCTGTCCTTCGGCTACACGATCCTCGGATACGTACGCTTCCGCCGCGGCCGCCTCGCCGAAGCCGAGGACTTCGTCCGCGCGGGCCTCGGACTCGCCGAACGGGTCGGGCCCGGTACCCCCGTCCACTGGTACGCGGTGGGCACCCTCATCCAGGTCCTGCTCGCCCGCGGCCGGGTCGAGGAGGCCACGCGGACCGGCGAGGAGTACGCGTTCTGCGCGCCCTTCCCCGCCGCCGTCACCTTCCCGGACGCCCAGACCGTCTACGGAGAGCTGCTGCTCGCCCGCGGCCTCACCAAGGACGCGGCCACCGAGCTCGCGGCGGCCGGCCGGCGCCTCGACCCGCGCGGCATGCGCAACCCCGCCTGGTGCCCCTGGCAGCTCCACCTCGCCCGCGCCGAGAGCCACGACGCCCCCGAGCGCGCCGTCGTCACGGCACTCGAAGCGGTGAACCGCGCCCGCCAGTACGGCACCCCCTCCGCGATCGGCCAGGCCCTGCGCGCCGCCGCCGAGGTCTCCCCGGCCCCGGCCCGCGTCGAGCTCCTCGAAGAGGCCGTCGGTCATCTGGAACGTTCCCCGGCCGCCTACGAACTGGCCTGCGCGCTCGTCGCCCTGGGCATCGGACTGCGTCGCGCCGGACGCCCCAGGGAAGCCGCCGAGCACCTGTACCGCGGCCTCGACGCGGCCGTCCAGTGCGGTGCCGACGGGCTGATCGAGGAGGCCCGCGAGGAGCTGGCGGGCGCGGGCCTGCGGCCGCGCCGTCTGCACAGCACCGAGACCGACACCCTCACGGCCCGCGAGCGCACCGCCGCGGCGCTCACCGCGCTGGACCGGACCCCGGCCCAGATCGCCGAGGAACTGAGCATCGACGAGCACACCGTCGCCCGGCTCCTGTCGGCGGTCTACCGGAAGGTCGGCACGGACCGGACAGGACTGGCGGCGGCACTGGAGGAGCAGGCCACTTCCTGAGGAGCGGGCCGTCCGCCGGCCCGGAACGGACAAGCTCCGCGGGGCCCGGTGGGCGCCCGTGCACGTACCATTGCGGCATGTCCTTCCTCCGCCGCCGCAGCGCCACGCCCGCCGGGCCCGACTTCGATGTTCTGGCCATGGATCCGGGCGACTGGCCCGGCAATCTCGGCGCGGGCCTGCTGCCCGCTCCCGACGGCAGTTGCCAGGGCGTCTTCCTGCGCTACGACCTGTTCGGCGGCCGCGGCCCCGCGATGATCATCGGCAATCTGCCGGAGGGCTCCCAGGCCCGTGACGTCGCCGAGGGCGAGGTCCCCTTCGAGGTCGCCCAGCTGCTGATCGCGCTGGAGAACGACGAGGAGGTCACCGTCACCGGGATTGAGGACATGCCGGTGATGCAGGGCGACAACCTCCTGATCGTCCGCAGGCTGAAGCTCTCCGAGACCCGTATCGCCTGCGTCCAGTTCGACCGCAGCGACAACGTCCTGGTGACCATCGCCGCCTGGGACCGCCCGATCACGGACGACCTGTACGCCCTGCTGAAGCCTCTCCCGGCGGAACTCTTCCAGCAGGGCTGAGGCCGAACACCCTTCCCGGCGTCACAGTTTGAGCGTGAACCAGGTGGTCTTGCCCTCGTCGGTGGGACGTACGCCCCAGCTGTCGGCGAGCGCGCGGACCAGGATCAGTCCCCGTCCCGACTCCTCGTCCTCGGTGGCCGAGCGGGGCTGCGGCAGATGCGGGCTGTGATCGCTGATCTCCACGGTCAGATCGGTGGCGGTCCGGCACAGATGGAGACCGATGGGTCCCGTCGCGTGCTGGACGGCGTTGGTGAGGACCTCTGAGAGCAGGAGCCGGGCGTCGTCCTCCATGGTCGCGCAGTCCCACGAGGTCAGGGCCTTGCTGAGGAACGCGCGGCCCTCCGGAACCGACGCGGGCGCCGCGGGCAGATCCGTGCTGACCTTGGCCAGCGGTCCGTCGGGCAGCCGGGTGAGCAGCAGCGTGACGTCGTCGTTGTGTCCGTCGGCGTCCGGCAGCAGCGCCGCCAGTACGTGGTCGGCGGCCTCCTCCAGGTCCGGCGCCGTGGTGAACAGGTCCCCGAGCGTCGACGTGAGCTCGGCCAGCTGGTCCTCGATGTCGCTGCCCGGTGTCTCGATGAGCCCGTCGGTGTACAGGACGAGCGTCGCCCCGGGAGGTATCACCGAGGACACCTGCTCGTAGAGGACGTCGCCGACACCGAGGGGCGCGTTCACCGGGACGGGCAACGGCCGGGCGCCCTGGCCGGGCGTTGCCACCAGCGTCGGCAGATGTCCCGCCGAGCAGACCGTGACCTCGCCCGCGTCGGCGGAGATGACCAGATAGCAGCAGGTCACGAGCTGGTCGGGTACGTCCAGATCGCCGACCACGGCCTCCAGGGCCTGCATCAGCTGGCGCGGCTGCATCCCCGTCTTGGCCAGAGCGTGCGCGGCCGACCGCAGCTGCCCCATCACGGCGGCGGCTTCCAGACCGCGGCCCATCACGTCACCGATCAGGACTCCGACCCGGCCGGCCCCCAACGGGATCAGATCGAACCAGTCGCCGCCCACCCCGGCTCCCTGGGTGGCGGGCCGGTAGCGGCTCGCGGTGGTCAGGCCGGGAATGGCGGGCGGGGTTCCCATGAGGCTGCGCTGCAGGGTGAGCGCGATGTGCCGCTGCTGCTCGTACAGGAAGGTCAGCTCCGCCTCGGCCTTCTTGCGGTCGCTGATGTCCCGGACGATGGCGCACGCGCCGATCACGGAGCCGTCGGTGGCGCGGGTGGGCCACAGCGTGATGTCCACGTCGATCAGGTTGCCGGACCGCGTCAGCCGCAGCGTCTCGAAGTGCTCGACCCTCTCCCCGCTGCGCAGCCGGTCCAGCAGGATGTCGATCTCGCCCCGGCCCTCGGTGGTGGCCAGCAGGGACACGTGCTTTCCCATCATCTCGGCCCGGGAATAGCCGTACAGCCGCTGGGCCGCCGCGTTCCAGTACGTGATGTGGCCGTCGAGGGTCTTGGCGAGGATCGCGTCCTGGGAGGACTCCACCAGACCGGCCAGTTCGTTGATCCGGGCCTCGGCCCGCTTGCGGTCGCTGACGTCGCGGACGGCGGCGGAGATCAGGAGGCCGTCGGCGGTCTCGAGCGGGCTGAGGCTGATCTCGACGGGGAACTCGGTGCCGTCCTTGCGCAGGCCGTGGAGTTCGAGTTCGGCGCCCATGGGGCGGACCTGGCGGTTGCCCGCGTAGCCGTCGCGGTGGCGGTGGTGATGGGCGCGGAAGCGGCCGGGTACGAGGAGTTCGACGGGGTGGCCGAGGAGTTCGTCGCGCTTGTATCCGAAGAGGGCTTCGGTCTGGGCGTTGACGAGTCTGATGGTGCCGGTGTCGTCGACGATCACCATGGCGTCGGGCGCCGCCTCCAGCAGCCCCCGAAACCTTTCCTCCGCCGCCTTGCGGTCGCTGACGTCGCGGACGGCGGCGGAGATCAGGAGGCCGTCGGCGGTCTCGAGCGGGCTGAGGCTGATCTCGACGGGGAACTCGGTGCCGTCCTTGCGCAGGCCGTGGAGTTCGAGTTCGGCGCCCATGGGGCGGACCTGGCGGTTGCCCGCGTAGCCGTCGCGGTGGCGGTGGTGATGGGCGCGGAAGCGGCCGGGTACGAGGAGTTCGACGGGGTGGCCGAGGAGTTCGTCGCGCTTGTATCCGAAGAGGGCTTCGGTCTGGGCGTTGACGAGTCTGATGGTGCCGGTGTCGTCGACGATCACCATGGCGTCGGGCGCCGCCTCCAGCAGCCCCCGAAACCTTTCCTCGGCGCTTGCCGGAGCATCGTTGCGCGGTTCACCGGCGCACCGGCATCGCTGGAGGTCCGCCGCGTCGGCCGGTCGCGCTGAAGTCTCTTTGACGAAGTTGCCCATGTCCGTCCCAGATGTGCCGTGTTGCCGTGAACGGCTCATCAGACAGCACGGGGACCGGGCGTGCGGTTACATGTCGTTAACTGGCCCGAGCGAGGCTGAACCTGTCCTCGGCGGCACTTTCCCTGGTCGGATGCCGGTGTCATTGTCTTCGCCGACGGATGGAGTCGGACCCGCTCTCAACAGGCCCGACTCCCGAACCGCCGGATGTGCTAAGGAACCAGGTCCACGTCCGCGGCTCGTACGAACGCCACCCGGTGCCCGAACTGGATCTCGTAGTACATGTCCGAACCGATCACGACCCGGTGCGGCGTCGTGTCGAACGTCGGCGAGTAGAAGTACTCCCCGGGCACCTTGTCACCGGCCGCGTACCGCTGGCCCGCGAGCACCTTGTACGGCAGCGGTGAGACGGCCTGGACGGGCACGCCCGCCGGGTACGCCTCCTTCTCCGGGTACGCCCTGCCGTACACCGGGATCTCCGCCAGGCCGTCCTTGGGCGTCACGGCCGGCCCCGACGCGCGAACCGCCGTCGGCCGCTTCCCGGGGTTCTTGAACCAGGCCTTCTGGCCCAGGTACCAGATCGCCGTCCAGTCGCCCTGCCGTCCCGCGAGCGCGTACCGCTGTCCGGTGGAGACGCGCGAGCCCACGTCGTTCACGCCGGTCGTCGAGGCGTCGCCGTTCGGGTACAGGCCGATGTCCTTGACGAGCGGAGAACCCTCGTCCGGCGCGGAGTGGAGCCGCACCTCGCTGGAGCCGTGCGCGGCACAGGGTTCGCCCTTGGTGACGCAGCCCGTGTAGACCGGCCGGTTCGTGTCGAAGTCGGGCAGGACGGTCACCAGGTCGGTGCCCTTGCCGAGCGTCGCGTGGAACGGGTGCCCGAGGAGGGTGAAGTAGTGCCGCCAGTCCCAGTAGGGGCCCGGGTCCGTGTGCATGCCCGGAATCGTCGAGGCCGTCGGGCCCGGCACGTTGTCGTGCCCGAGGACGTGCTGCCGGTCCAGCGGGATGTCGTACTTCCTGGAGAGGTACTTCACCAGGCGCGCCGAGGCCCTGTACATCTCCTCCGTGTACCAGGCGTCGGGTGCGGCGAGGAACCCCTCGTGCTCCAGGCCGATCGACTTGGCGTTGACGTACCAGTTGCCCGCGTGCCAGGCCACGTCCTTGGCCTTCACATGCTGGGCGATGTGCCCGTCGGTCGAGCGCAGGGTGTAGTTCCACGACACATAGGTCGGGTCCTGGACGAGGTTCAGCACACCGTCCCAGGTCCCTTCCGTGTCATGGACGACGATGTACTTGATGCTCTGCGACGCTGGCCGGTCGCCCAGGTCGTGGTTGCCGTAGTCGCCCTCGCCGAACTCCTCGTACGGGGCGGGGATCCACTCGCAGGACACGGTCCTCGGGCACTCGGTGCCCTCGGCGGAGGCCGTCCGCAGCCCCGCGCCGCCCAGCCGGGTGGTGTCGGGGCGCAGACCGGGCCGAGCGGCGAGTCGTACGCGCTGCCCGGAGTCCGTGGTGCGCTCCTCGCCCGCGCGCAGTACGGCGTACACGTCGTCGGCGTACTGCGCCGCGGTGGCGGTGTCGTCCGCTCCCGAGAAGCGCGCCACCGCGCCGTACCAGTCGGCGGCGTCGTCGCTCAGCGGTTCGCCGAGGTCCCGCTGCGCGGCGGCGAGGAGGGCGGCGCCGCCCGCCACGTTGGCCGCCGCGTCGGTGCGCAGCCGCTCCGCGGGCAGGCCGGTCAGGTCGGCGGCCCTGGTCAACGTCTTGAGCCGGGCCGGGAGTTCGGAGTCCTTCGGGGCCTCGACGTCGGGCCGCAGGGCCGGCCGTGAACCGTCGCCGCGGGCGTCCTCCGTGCCGTCGCCGTGGTGCGGGGTCTCGGTGATCGCCGTCCGGGCGTCGGTCAGGTGCATCGGGCCGTAGCCGCCGCTGACGCTCGGGGCGCCGGCGTGCGCGTCCCAGCGGGACTGCAGATAGGAGACGGCGAGCAGCACGCCGCCCGGTACGTGGTACTCGGCGGCCGCGGCGGCGAAGGCCCGCTGCAGCCCGGTCGCGGGCGCGCCCTCGGCGGAGGGTGAGGGCGCCGCGCCGAGGAGCGGCAGCAGCAGCGCCGCCGAGGCGACGGCTCCCGCGGTCCTGCGCGCGCGTCTGTCTCCGGTGGTGCCCTTGGATTCGATGGCGGACCAGTGCAATGCGGCCTCCTGGGACGGTCGAGCGCGGTGGGGCGTGCGAGAGCCGAACGCGTCAGTGCTACCGGCTCTCCGACGATCCGTCAATCATGCCCAGAGGCAGGCGATTTCCCATGTCAGGGCGGGGCACGGGGGTTTCGTGGCGGCGGTCTCCCGGCCTGCGGGGCGTCAGTGGCGTGGACCAATGCCCCGGCCCGGCGGACGTCGGGAACGACGAAGGTCCGCGGTGGCGCCCGTGTCTCGGCGTCACCGCGGACCTTCGTCCCTCAGCGCGTTCCGACCGCCGCGCGCACGGCCCGACGGGCCATCTGGCAGTCGTCGTGCAGCCGTCGCAGCAGCAGTCGCTGCTCCTCGCCGGACGGCGCGGCGGCGGGGTTGGCCGGGCCCGGTGCCACCGGGGCCGCGTCGTGCAGGGAACGCTGCACGGCTGTCTCGTACGTACGGATCTCACGGGTCAGTACGATCATCAGGTTCACCAGGAAGGCATCCCGTGCCGCCGGGCCGGCCGCCTGCGCGAGCTGACTGATCTGACGGCGTGCCACGGGAGCGTCACCGAGGACCGCCCACAGCGTGGCCAGGTCGTAGCCCGGCAGATACCAACCCGCGTGCTCCCAATCCACCAGCACTGGACCGGCCGGTGAGAGAAGGATGTTCGACAGGAGGGCGTCGCCGTGGCAGAACTGGCCCATGCCCTGGCGGCCCGAGGAAGCCGCGATGCCGTGCACCAGCTTCTGCAGATCGCCCATGTCCCGGTCCGTGAGCAGACCCAGCTCATGGAAGCGGGAGATCCGTTCCGCGTAGTCCAGCGGGGCGTTGAACGTTCCCGCCGGCGGCCGCCACGCGTTCAGCCGGCAGACCGCGCCGAGCGCCGCGCGGATGTCCGCCCGGGGCGGGGCCTCCGCGGGGTGCCGGTGGAGCGCGGCCACCCGGCCCGGCATGCGCTCGATCACCAGGGTGCAGTTGTCCGGATCCGCTGCGATCAACCGGGGCACCCGAACGGGAGGGCGGTGCCGGACGAACGAGCGGTATGCCGCTATTTCATGCCTGATCCGCTCGGCCCAGACGGGGGAGTGGTCCAGTAAACACTTGGCGACTGCCGTACTGCGCCCCATCGTGCCGACGAGGAGCACGGAGCGTCCGCTGCGGCGCAGCACCTGCACCGGAGCGAACTCCGGACAGATCCGGTGCACCGACGCGATCGCCGTGCGCAGCTGGGCGCCCTGGGGGCCGGACAAGTCGATTCTCCCGCTGAGCGGTTGGGTGCCGAGACCCGGCACGCGCCGCGTCCGTCCGGCACCGAGCACGGGGGCCGCCTGACGCGCGGGGTCGAGGTAGGGGCCGCCGCCCACCGGGCGGGGAAGCAACGACCGGGGCGGAGCGGACACGGAGGACGATGCTGTGTACATGGGCGAAACAGATCCCTTCGTGTGCCTGCAAGTTGCCGCGCCGCCCGCCCCGGCCGCCCTGGTTCATCCTGGGGAATGTCCCTGGCGACCGGGTCGGGGTGGCGCGTTCCTACCTGACACCCGGCGCCCACTGGCACACCATCTGGCGCACCCTGGCGAACCCTGGCGAATAGTCGCTCAGCAACTGACAGGCGGTTACTGTCAAATCAGCCGAGAACCTGGGGGCTTGACGTGAACGGACAACCCAACGCCCGCCTGGCGGACCTGTTCGGCCTGGCCGGCTGGTCCAAGGGTGAGCTCGCGAGAATGGTCAATCGGCAGGCGGCGGCCATGGGCCACCCCCAGCTGGCGACCGACACCTCGCGGGTGCGGCGGTGGATCGACATGGGAGAGATCCCGCGCGATCCGGTGCCGCGGGTGCTGGCTGCTCTGTTCACCGAGCGTCTCGGCCGTGTCGTGACCATCGAGGACCTCGGTCTGGTCAGGCACGGGCGCGCGGGGAAACGGCAAGGCGGCGGGAGTGTGGAACATCCCGAGAGCATGCCGTGGGCGCCCGACCGAACCGCCGCGGTCCTCACCGAATTCACGGGAATGGACCTCATGCTCAACCGACGCGGCTTGGTGGGCGCGGGTGCCGCGCTCGCCGCGGGATCCGCACTCAGCCCTGCAATGCACGACTGGCTCCGCAACGATCCGGCCCTGGCGGCCGACGCTCCACGGTTCGAAGACCCCCTGCACGCCGACCCCGCCGGGTTCGACCGCTACGAGGCCGCCCCCATCGGGTCGCAGGAGATCGAGGAACTGGAGCGCTCCGTCGAGGTGTTCCGGGCCTGGGACGCGGCCCGCGGCGGCGGGCTGCAACGCAAGGCCGTCGTGGGCCAGCTCAACGAAGTGGGAGGCATGCTCTCCTACCGGCACCCCGACCATCTCCAGCGGCGCCTGTGGGGTGTCGCGGCCAACCTCGCCGTCCTCGCGGGCTGGATGTCGCACGACGTCGGTCTCGAGCCCACGGCCCAGAAGTACTTCGTCATCGCCGCCCACGCGGCGCGCGAGGGTGGCGACCGGCCCCGCGCGGGGGAGGCGCTCTCCCGGGCGGCCCGTCAGATGGTGCACCTCGGCCGGCCGGACGACGCGCTCGACCTGATGAAGCTGGCCAAGTCCGGTTCGGGCGAGGAGGTGCTGCCGAGGACCCAGGCCATGCTGCACACCATCGAGGCCTGGGCGCAGGCGTCCCTGGGCAAGGGCCAGGCCATGCGGCGCACCCTCGGTGTGGCGGAGGACCTGTTCGTCTCCGACCGCGGTGACGTACCGCCGCCCAGCTGGATGCAGTTGTTCGACGAGGCCGACATGCACGGAATGCAGGCGCTGGCCTACCGCACCCTCGCCGAGCACGAGCCCGCCGCGGCGGCCACCGCGCAGCGGCACGCCAAGGAGGCGCTGAGGCTGCGGGAGTCGGGCCGGGAGCGGTCGAAGATCTTCGACCACATCTCCCTGGCGTCGGCCTGCTTCATCGCCGACGACCCGGAACAGGCCGACCGCTACGCGCGACTGGCCCTGACGTCGATGGGTGCCAACTCCTCCCACCGCACCTGGGACCGCTTGCGCGAGATGTACCGGCTCACCGGGCAGTACTCCAGCTATCCGAAGATCAGCGATCTGCGTGAGGAGATCAAACTCGCGTTGCCGAAGGGCCCGCCGAAGCCGAGGAACGCCAACAGCGCCCGGGCCTGAGAGGCCCGCGTCCCTCGAGCGGGCCGGTGGCCGAGGCAGGTCGCCCCACGGCGCGCCGTCGTGCCGCGGCTGACAAAGGCGTCAGCCGTCGGAGGCCGATGCCGATCGGTACCGGACGTCAGGATCCGATGCGGGCGATCAGCACGCAGGCGTCGTCCTCGCGCTCCGTCTCGCCGAATTCCTCGACGACCAGCCGTACACAGTCCTGGGCCGTTCGGGCTCCGTCAAAGCGCGGGGCCAGGTCGAGCAGGCTCCGGACGGCCTCCGTGCCCTCCCGGACCAGGCCCTCGGTGTGCAGGAGGAGCAGGTCACCCACCTGGAGGGTCTCTTCGGCCTGCCCGTAGACGGCACCGGAGGTCGCTCCGAGCAGGACGCCGTCCGGAGCGGCGAGCGCACGCCCCGTCCCGTCGCGGAACAGCAACGGGGCGGGGTGGCCCGCCTGCGCCCAGCTGAGGGTGCGGGTCGCCGGCCGGTAGCGGCAGCAGACGGCACCGCCGAGGGCCGGCTGGACGGTGGCGTCGAGCAACTGGTTGAGCCAGGAGAGGAGCTGGCCGGGTTCGGTGCCCGCCACGGCCATGCCGCGCAGGGCGCCGAGCAGCATCGCCATGCCCGATGTCACGCTGACTCCGCGGCCGGTGAGGTCGCCGACGCTCAACAGGGTCTCACCGTCGGGAAGTTCGAGGGCGTCGTACCAGTTGCCGCCGATCAGCGCGCTGGTCGAGGAGGGCAGATAGTGCGCGGACACGTCCAGTGCCCGGGGACCCTGACGAGGAAAGCGCAGGGAGCCGCGCCAGGGCGGCAGCACCGCTTCCTGGAGTTCGATCGCGAGCCGGTGCTCGGTCCGTGCGGCGTGCTGCCGGCGCTGGAGCGACTCACGGCTCTCCCCCACCGCCCGCTGGCTGCGCCGCAGTTCGCTGACGTCGCGCAGCACCGCCCACATCGAGGTGGTGCTGCCGTCGGCGTCGAGGACGGGCTCACCCATGATGTGGACGCTTCGGACCCCGCCGTCGGGGTGCACGACGCGGAACTCTCCGTCGATGGGCTTGGCGTCGATCAGGCAGTCGGTGACCATCCTCGTGAGCAGCGGACGGTCCTCGTCGAAGACGAGCGAGGGCAGTTCGTCGAGGGTGAGCGGGGGAGCGGCGGCGTCGCGGCCCAGGATCTGGTACAGCTCACCGGACCAACTGGCCTCGTCCGTCAGCAGGTTCCACTCGGCGCTGCCGACCCGGCTCAGCAGCGAGCCGGGCCGGGGCGCGGTCGGCGCGGCTTCGGGGGAAGGGGTGTCCGCGGGCTGTACGGGAACGGCCGGCGGCCCGTCCCGCAGCTGGGCCAAGTGCGCGTCCAGGTCGTTCAGCTGACGCAGCGCCAGATTGCACAGCGCACGCTGCCAGCGTCCCTGCGCGTCCTCGCCGTCGGCGGGCGCCTCACGCCGTACGGCGTCCACCTCGCCGCGCAGGCGCCGCGTCTGCGAGATGAGCGCGTCGACCGCGCCGCGTGGGGGCGGTTGAGCGGCGGGGCGGTCCGCAGAGAGATGGGAGGGCATGACGTACTCCGATGCGGGAACGGTACGACCTAGGCTGACGGAAGGACCGTTACGACTGTCGCACAGGGCGCGACGCACTGTAAGGGATTTGGCAACACCCGATACGGCGGTGCTTCTGGTATATGCCGCAGTCCTCCCGGACCGGGCGAGTGGTCCCGATGTGGTGCGCGGGCTCCGGTCGCAAGTCGTAGACACCGTACGTGAGTTGGTGGTTCCGCGACGGGCCGGTGCACGGATTTCATCATCTTGTTCGAGGGTCGTATGTGCGATTGCCGGGGGTGCGGACGTGTTCCGGGTCGACCGCTCCCGTCGAGCGTCGGATCCGGTCGCGCGCCGTGCCCGCCCGTGCCCCGTCCGCGCGTCGCTCGCCGTGCGAGGCGTGTCAGAGCGAGCGCGCGAAGTCCGTGACCTCTGCCTCGTAGAGGAAGGACGGGTCGATGCCCATCGAGGTGAAGTTGCCCTCGATCTCCAGGGCGACGATGCCGTGCAGATGGGCCCACAGCATCGTGGAGCGTGCGGCGACCGCCTCCGAGGTGTCCTCGAACCCGTGGCGCTCCCGCCATCGCGTGAACCGTGCCGCCGGGCCTTCGGGGGTGCGCGTGTCCGGACCGGCCAGGGTGCCGACCGCGTCCAGCAGTACGGCCATGGCGGGCTGCGAGGCCTCGACCAGGTTCGTGGACTGGGCGTCGTAGCCCTGGAGCGGGGCCCGGAAGAGCAGGCGGTAGCGATGCGGCTCGGCCAACGCCCAGGCGCGGTAGGCCCGGACCAGCTCGGCGAGCCGGGTGATCGGGTCCGCGGAACCGGCCCCGGCGGCGCGGGAGAGCGCCGAGGCCAGGTCGCCGTAGGCGTCGACGACGAGTTCGGTCAGCAGGCTGTCGCGGTTGGCGAAGTAGCGGTAGAGCGCGGGTCCCGTCATGCCCAGCTGCTTGGCGATCGCGTTGAGCGACAGCGCTTCCGGGCCGCCCTCGGCCAGCTGGCGCAGTGCCGCCGTCTTCACCTCCTGCCGCAGTTGTGCGCGGAAGCGGTCCCGGGGGCCCGATCCGGTCCGGATGTCTGCGGCCACGTCATCGCCTCTTCGTCCGTCGGTGCGAGGTGCGGGTTCGTCGGCCGCGACCGTCCTCCTCTTCTTCGACGGAGGGGAAACGATCAGGCGTACCGCACTTGTTACACCGTATCACGAGAGAGATAGCCTCTAACCACCGAAGGTGTCGCGCCCTCCCCGGCGGGCCCCGCCGGGGAGGGCGACTGTGTCACGGCGTCGACAGGACCTAGGCGGCACCGCTCACGCCCGGGGCGACGAAACGCCGGTGGAGCGGGCTGAAGCCCGTCTCGGGGATTCCGGCGATGCCCGCCTTCTGGACGGCGGGGGCGAGCCGTTCGGTGAAGAACGCCTCGAACGCCTGCTGGGACTCCCAGACGTCGGTCACGTGCAACCCCTGGTCGTCGAACCAGGCCACGTGCACCTGGCCGCCGACCCCCGGGACCTCCTCCCAGTCGACCGCGTCCCGCACCGTGTCGTACTGCTCCGGTGTGACGCCCGCCCAGCGCATCGACATCACCATGGCCATGTCCAGCCCCTCACTGCTCGTAGTGGTGCACCGCGTTCGGGGCCGGCCGACAGCCCCCGGCCGCCGCGCGCATCTCCACGGCGGCCGACGGTGTCTCCCCCCGGCGGTTTCGGCAACGGGATCGTTCCACCGCCCGAGCCGCCCCGGACAGAGCGTGCGGAGGTGCGGCGGAGCCCGCGGGACACCTCGTACGCTCGTTTACGCGGGCACGGGCCGAAGCGGTGGCCGATCAGGCGTAGAGGCCGGGGCGCGGGGCGAGTTCCACGCTCACCCGGCCGCCGCTCTCCAGCGACCGCACTCCCGCCTCGGCGACGGCCGAGGCCGCGTACCCGTCCCAGGCGCCGGGCCCGGTGACCCGGCCGGCCCGGGTGGCGTCCACCCAGGCCTGCACCTCGCGGTCGTAGGCGTCGGCGAACCGTACGAGATAGTCCTGGGCCACCTCTTCCTGCGCGGCGCCCGCCGTCGTCACGACCATCGCGCGCGCGTCCCCGATGCGAGCGGTCCCCGCCTCGCAGACCGCCTCGCAGCCCACCTGGTACCCGAACCCCGAGTTCACGAAGACCTCGACGTCGACCAGGGCGCCGTCGGCCGTCTCGAAGAGGACGAACTGGGGATCGACCAGACCCTCGGGGGCGTGGGAGGAGGACCGGGGGCGCAGGACGGTCACCGCGGTGAGCTCCTGGCCCAGCAGCCAGCGCGCCGCGTCGATCTCGTGCGAGACGGAGCTGTTGACCAGCATCGCCGAGGTGAAGTCGGGCGGTGAGGAGACGTTGCGGTGCGTGCAGTGCAGCATCAGCGGGCGGCCCAGCCGGCCGCCGTCCAGCAGGGACTTCAGGCGCCGGTACTCGGGGTCGTACCGGCGCATGAACCCGACCTGCGCCAGCCGCCGGCCGAGCCGTACCTCCGCCTCCACCACCCGCAGCGCCCCGGCCGCGTCCGGTACCAGCGGCTTCTCGCACAGCACCGGCAGGCCGCGCGTGAAGGCCGCGAGCAGCGCCTCCTCGTGCGCCGGACCCGGGGAGGCGATCAGTACGGCCTGTACTCCCGGCGCGTCGAGCGCGGCCGCCGTCCCGGCGTGGACCGACACGCCGTCGATGCCCGCCACCGCCTCGGCGGCGCGATCGGCGTCGGGATCCGCGACGGCGGCGACCCTGGCACCGCTCACCACCTGGTCTATTCGGCGTATATGGTCAGCCCCCATGTGGCCGGCACCCAGTACCGCCACACCCAACAGCTCGCTCACGCGGTGCGCACCTCTCCGACGACAACTCGGACCATTCCGTCCCTGTGATCCGATTGTCGGTCGGAGAGATCCACGAAGCAGTACCCGGGCGAGATCTTTCGCGCCAGGGAGGCGTCACCTTCCCGGATCGAAGCGCCTGATACGCGCACTTGTCGGGCATCCAGGGCAATTGATTGTTACTGTCGCTCAAGTCGCCAGATGACGTCGCCCGCATCGTGGTCGCGACGACGATGCCCTCACGCAGGACGCCCATGACGCAGGCCGGCACGGAACCCAGGACGCCCCCCACCGCCAAACTGACCTTGCTGACCCTCACGATGATGGTCGTCGGTTCCATGGTCGGAGCCGGTGTCTTCTCCTTGCCGCGCCGGTTCGCCCAGGAGACGGGCGTGGCGGGCGCGCTCATCGCCTGGGCCGTCGCCGGCACCGGCATGCTGATGCTGGCCTTCGTCTTCCAGCGCCTCGCGATCCGCAGGCCCGACCTCGACGCGGGCGTCTACGCGTACGCCAAGGCCGGCTTCGGCGAGTACCTCGGCTTCTTCTCGGCCTTCGGCTACTGGGCCAGCGCCTGCGTGGGCAACGTGACCTACTGGGTGCTCATCATGTCCACCATCGGGGCGATCGCGCCCGCGCTCGGCGACGGGGACACCGTCCTCGCGGTGGTGCTCTCCTCGGTCGGCCTGTGGTGCTTCTTCTTCCTCATCCGGCGCGGGGTGAAGGAGGCCGCGGCCATCAACCGGATCGTCACCGTGGCCAAGGTCGTACCGATCCTCGTCTTCGTCATCCTGGCGCTCTTCTACCTGAAGCCGCACGTCTTCGCCGAGAACTGGGGCGGCGCCGACTACGCGGGCTCCCTGTTCCAGCAGGTCAAGGGGACCATGCTGGCCACGGTCTTCGTGTTCCTCGGCGTGGAGGGGGCGAGCGTCTACTCCCGGCACGCCCGGCGCCGCGAGGACGTCGGACGGGCGACCGTCCTCGGCTTCCTCAGCGTGTTCAGCGTCTTCGCCTCGGTCACGATCGTGTCGTACGGGCTGCTGCCGATGGCCGAGATCGCCGAGCTCAGACAGCCCTCGATGGCCGGAGTCCTGGAGAGCGCGGTCGGCACCTGGGGGGAGGTCTTCGTCAGCGTCGGCCTGATCGTCTCGGTGCTCGGCGCCTACCTCGCCTGGACGCTGATGGCTGCCGAGGTGCTGTTCGTCGCGGCCAAGGACGAGGACATGCCCCGCTTCCTGTCCCGGTCGACCGGCGACGACGTGCCGGTGCCCGCACTGCTGCTGTCGACCCTGCTCACCCAAGTGGTCCTGTTCGTCACCCTGTTCTCGGACGACGCCTTCAACTTCGCGCTGGACCTGACCAGCGCCCTGACGCTCATCCCGTTCCTGCTGGCGGCGGCCTTCGCCGTGAAGATCACCCGGGGCAGATTCGGCCGTGACCTCGTCGTCGCCTCTCTCGCCACCGTCTACACCGCGTTCCTGCTCTACGCGGCCGGACTGCGGTTCATCCTCGTCTCCTTCATCATCTACGCGCCCGCCACGGTGCTGTTCGTGATGGCGCGCCGCGAGCAGGGCAGAGCGCCCTTCGCACCCCGTGAACTCGTCATCCTCGCCGTCTCGGTCGCCGGTGCCGTCCTCGGGATCGTCGCCCTGGCGCTGGGCTGGATCAGCCTCTGAACCGTCAGCCTCCGACCTGGAGAAAGGCACACCGTGACCAGTCAGGACACCCCGGGCAGTGCGGCGTACGGCGTCCACTCCGAGGTCGGCAGGCTGCGCAAGGTCCTGGTCTGCGCACCGGGCCTCGCCCACCGCCGGCTCACCCCCACCAACGCCGACGACCTGCTCTTCGACGACGTGATGTGGGTGGAGAACGCGCAGCGCGACCACGCCGACTTCGTCGGCAAGCTGCGTGAGCGCGGTGTGGACGTCGTGGAACTGCACGACCTGCTCGCCCAGACGATGGCGCTGCCCTCGGCGAGGGACTGGCTCCTGGACCGGAAGATCACCGCGAACGAGGTCGGGCTCGGCCTCGTCGACGCCACCCGGGCCTTCCTGGAGTCCCTCGAACCCGCCCGCCTCGCCCAGTACCTGATCGGCGGCCTGGCCACCGCCGACCTGCCCGACGAGTTCCGCTCCGGCTACCTCGGCCTGGCCCGCGAATCGACCGGCGTGCGCGAATACCTGATGCCCCCGCTGCCCAACACCCTCTACACCCGTGACACCACGTGCTGGCTCTACGGCGGGCTCACCCTCAACCCGCTCTACTGGCCGGCCCGGCACGACGAGACGCTCCTGATGAAGGCGGTCTACTCCTTCCACCCGGACTTCGTGGGCTCCACCATCTGGTGGGGCGACCCCGAACTCACCTGGGGCCAGGCCACGTTCGAGGGCGGCGACATCATGCCGGTCGGCAACGGCGTCGTCCTCATGGGCATGAGCGAACGCACTTCGCGGCAGGCCATCAGCCAGGTCGCCGCCGCGCTGTTCCAGAAGGGCGCGGCCGAGCACATCGTCGTCGCCGGCATGCCGAAGCTGCGCTCCGCCATGCACCTCGACACCGTCTTCACCTTCGCCGACCGCGACCTCGTCACCCTGTATCCGGCCATCATGGACTCGGTCCACACCTTCTCCCTGCGCCCGAGCGACAAGGCACCCGGCCTCGAACTCACCGACGAGGGCTCACGCGCCTTCACCGAGGTCGTCGCCGAGGCGCTCGGGCTGTCCGAACTGCGGGTCGTCGAGACGGGCGGCGACGTGTACGCCTCCGAGCGGCAGCAGTGGGACAGCGGCAACAACGCCGTCGCCCTGGAGCCCGGCGTGGTGTTCACCTACGACCGCAACACCCAGACCAACACCCTGCTGCGCAGGGCCGGCGTCGAGGTCATCACCATCGTCGGGGCCGAACTGGGGCGAGGACGCGGCGGCGGCCACTGCATGACCTGCCCCATCGTGCGGGACCCCGTCGACTTCTGACCGGCCCGCGGCTCCGGCCCTCAGAAGGAGTCCGGGTCGGCGGCTGCCCAGTCCGCGGCCCAGGACCCCGGAGCCCCGTCGAGCAGCACCCCGGGCGCGAGCCACTCGTAGAGCTCCGCGTACGACCGTACGGCCGTCGGACCGACGCGCCGCAGCAGCCGGTGCGGCGTGAGCCCGCCCGGATCCCGGGCGCCCATCGCGGCCATGATCCGGCTCGCGCTGCGCACCGTCGCCCGCTGGTAGCGACGCACCCGCTCGGCCTTGTCGGCCACGTCCAGCGCGCGGACCCGGCGGGGATCCTGCGTCGCCACGCCCACCGGACAGGTGTTGGTGTGGCAGCGCTGGGCCTGGAGGCAGCCGACGGCGAACATCATGGCGCGGGCGGCGTTGGTGTAGTCGGCGCCCTGGAGGAGCCTTCGGACGATGTCCGAGCCGGTGGCGACCTTTCCGCTCGCGCCGATCCGGACGTGGCCGCGCAGACCGGTGCCGACCAGCGCGTTGTGCACGGTGATCAGCCCTTCGGTCAGGGGCGATCCGATGAGGCCGGCGAATTCCCGGGGCCCCGCCCCGGTGCCGCCCTCCGAACCGTCGACCACGATGAAGTCGGGCGTCACGCCCTCGGCGAGCATCGCCTTGCAGATCGCCAGGAACTGGCGCCGCGAGCCGACGCACAGCTTGAGACCGGTCGGCTTGCCGCCCGCCAACCGCCGCAGCCGCGCGACGAACAGCACCAGTTCGCGAGGCGTCGAGAAGACCCGGTGGCAGGGCGGCGACACCACGGTCTCCCCCACGCGGACGTCACGCGCCCGGGCGATCTCGGCGCTCACCTTCACGCCCGGAAGAACCCCGCCGCTCCCCGGTTCCGCCCCCTGGGAGAGCTTCAGCGAGACGCACTTGACCTCGGGCAGCGCGGCCTTGTCCGCGAACTCCCGCGCCTCGAAGTCCCCTTCGGCGGTGCGGCAGCCGAAGTACCCCGTGCCGATCTCCCATACGAGGTCGCCGCCGCCCCGCAGATGGTGGTCCGACAGACCCCCCTCACCGGTGTCGTGCGCGAAACCCCCCAGCGCCGCGCCCCTGTTGAGCGCCGTGATCGCGTTCGCCGAGAGGGCTCCGAAACTCATCGCGGAGACGTTGAGCAGGGACATGTCGTACGGCTGGGTGCAGTCCGGGCCGCCGACGCGGACGACGGGCGGTTCGTCCGGCACCTCGACCGGCCGCATCGACGGTTCCAGGAACTCGTGGCCGTCCGCGTACACATCACGCTCGGTGCCGAACGGCTCCTGGCTCTCGACGCCCATGGCGCGCTCGTGCACGAGGGCGCGCACCCGGCGGTCGAAGGGCCGCCCGTCCTGATCCCGTTCGACGAGGTACCGCTGGAGTCCCGGGCGCGGCGACTCCAGGAGGAGGCGGAGATGGCCCAGCAGGGGGTGGTTGCGCAGTTCGGAGTGGCGTCGCTGCCCCAGGTCCCAGCCGCCGAGCGCGGTCAGCGCCAGCAGCGGGACCGCCGCGCACCACCACCACGCGGAGACCCCGCGGACGAGGACCAGCGCCCCGGCCGCGCCGAGGGCGGCGAGCAGCAGCGAGATCATCCGGCGCACCCCCTGAGTCAAACCCATGCGGGCGGCGGCCGCCGATCGGGACACGGGCGGATCGGGCGGATCGCGTCCCCGGCGGCGCGGGGCGGACGCCGGGGACGCCCGGCGTGCGGTGCGCGCACGTCCCCGGGCAAGCTCCGCTCAGCGGAGTCCGAGCACCCGGTCCGCGGCGGCCGCGGACGGCTTCCACCAGGTCGTCACGGGTTCCCACACCAGTACGGCGGTACCGGCGCCCAGCTCGCGCGCGGTGAACGGCCGACCGAAGCGCGCGGGATCGGCCGAGACGGTGATCGAGCGGACCCGCCGTGCGTCCGGGTCGGACCGGTCGGCGATCGTGCGCACGGACGCGTACACCGTTCGGCCCGCCGTGATCCGGTACGGAGCGCTCTGCCCGGCGGGCTTCGGCAGTGCCGCTCCGTCGAGGTCGCCGAAGGTGACGGTGGGGAAGCGGTCGACGGTGCAGGCGTGGTTCGACCGGTTGGTCAGGCGCAGGTGCAGCACCCTGCGGTCCCGGGACGGCCCGGCCCGCAGCGCGAGGGACCGCGCGGAGCACTTCCCGGTCTGCGCGGCGGCCTTCGAGGGATGGGTGCCGGACGACGCGGACGGCGTGGCCGCCGCGCCGCTCTGGGGTACCGCGAGGAGCAGAGCGGCGGCGACGGCGGAGAGGGTGAGGACGGGTCGGATACGCATCGGTGGTGTTCCCCCTGCTGTGGTCACGTGCGGGTGCGGGTTCGGCCGGCCGGAAGACAGCGGCACCTGCCCAGTGTGACCTTCGGGAGGTACGAGAGGTCGCATCCGACTTGTCCGTGTTACGCATCCGCGCCCGTTCTGTCACCTTCCTGGGCCGCCTGAGCAGGCCGAGTCGTCTGAGTCGCCCGGGCCGGCCGGGGCGGACAGGGCGCCGGGGGCCGGTGGGTCAGCCGGTGCCCGTGTCCTCCGCGCCGCAGGAACTGCCTCCGGCTGGCAGCGACCCGTACAGCAGGAAGTCGTCGACCTTCCGGTGCACGCACTTCGAGGACCCGTACCCGGTGTGCCCCTCGCCCTTGTTGTCGAGGACCACCGCGGAGGATCCGAGGCGCTCGGCGGTCTCCAGGGTCCAGCGGTACGGGGTCGCGGGGTCCCCGCGCGTGCCGACCAGCAGCATCTTCGCGGCGGGTACGTCCCGGACCTCGTCCCGGATGTAGTCGGTGCCCTTGGGCCGGCCGTAGCACATCAGTACCTGGGTGAGCCGGGACCGGCCGAACACGGGGGACGCCTCCTCGTACGCGGCCCGCAGTTCGTCGACCTTCCGGGCGACCTGGTCGGCGCTGGGCCGGTCGGGGTCGTCGGCGCAGTTGACGGCCATCAGCGCTGCGGGGAGGTTGTCCGGAGGGATGTCCTCCTCGTCCACGAGCCCGCCGCTCTTCCGCTGCTGCTCCTGCCCCTGGCCTTGTCCCGGCCGCTGACGGGCGGCCGCGGAGGTGTCGGGCAGGGAGGCGCCGCCGGACAGCTGCGTGAGCCCGTGGGTGTCGCCGTCCTGGATCAGCAGAGCGAGGCCCTGTTCGAGGACGGGCCACAGCGCCTTGCTGTAGAGCGCCTCGCTGATCGCGCCCACCAGGTCCTGACCGGAGAACGGCGGGCCGAAGGCCGACGGCACCGGGTTCTCGTCGAGCGAGTCCACGAGCTGGACCACCTGCTCACGGGCGCCGCGCGCGTCCTGCCCGAACGGGCAGGCCAGGCTCTTCGTGCACCAGCCGATGAAGCCGTCGAGCGCGGTCTGCTGGCTCCGGGCGCCGGTCAGGCCCTGCTCGGCCATCGACTCGGTGAGGGTGTCGACACCGTCGAGGACCATCCGCCCCGTCTTCTTCGGGAACTGGGCCGCGTACACCGCGCCGAGCCGGGTGCCGTACGAGAACCCGAGGTAGTTGAGCTTCTTGTCGCCGAGGGCCTCGCGCATCACGTCCAGGTCGCGGGAGGCGTTGACCGTACCGATGTGCGGGAGAACGGCGCCGGAGTGCTCGGCGCATTCGGCCGCGGCCTTCCTGATCGCTCGGAGAGCCGCATGGACGTCCGTGTCGCCGGTGCCGTCCGCCGTCGCCCCGGAGAGTTCGTCCATGCCCTCGCCGCAGCTGACGGGCGAGGACCGGCCGACACCACGGGGGTCGAAGGTCACCACGTCGTAGCCGTTCGTCAGGCCCATGAAGTCCTTGCCGCCCGCGGCGAGCTGGGGAACCCCGGCGCCGCCGGGACCGCCGAAGTTCAGCACGACCGAACCCTTTCGGTCGCCCGTCGCCCGGTAGCGGGCCAGCGCCAGGTCGAGCGTGCCCCGGTCCGGCCGCGCGTAGTCCAGCGGCACCGTGACCTTGCCGCACTGCAGGTCGTCGGGCAGGCCCTCGCCCTCGCAGGCAGTCCACGACATCCGCTGGTCGTAGAAGCGGGACAGGTCGGGGCCCGGGCCGGCGGACGCCACCGCCGGGAGGCCCGCCGCGAGCAGGCTCAGCGTCGCGGTCGCGACTCCCACGACCGCGAAGCGTCGGCGCATGGACCACATGCATGCCTCCAGGGTCGCCCGCGGTGGACCGGCGATACCCCCCGGATCACGATAGACGCGGCTCCGCGGGCACGCCTCCGGACGGCGGGACCCCTCGCCCCGCCGGAACCTGCGCGCCGCGTTGCCCGCGCCGCGCAGCAACTGCGCGGCGCCGTCCCCCGTGCGTGATGCGTCACCAGTTCGAGAAGCGTGGCCCCCGATGGGGTGAAAGACCGATGAGCCATAACTCGGATGGTCCGCACGCGTTCTAGGCAATGTGGGCGAGTGCCCGCGATCCCGTACGGAAGGCAGTGAACCCATGAAACGGGTGACCCGAAATGGTCTGATCGCCGCGGCCGCCGCCTCGGGCGCGCTGGCCGCGACGATGCCGGCCCACGCCGACTCGACGGCGGAGGGCGCGGCGGCAGGCTCGCCCGGGGCGGTCTCCGGCAACACCGTCCAGCTCCCGGTACACGTTCCGGTGAACGTCTGCGGGAACACGCTGAACGTGGTCGGGCTCCTCAACCCGGCCGCGGGCAACAGCTGCGCCCGGCGGAGCGTGGGAGGCGGGGCCTCTCGGTCCGGCGAGGGGAGGGCCGGGCACGGCACGGGCGCCTTGGGCGTCGACACCCGGGGCGCGGACAGGCGTGGCGCGCACCTGGGCGGCGGGCGCCCGGGTGGGGCACCCGACGCCGGCGGAGCGGTCGCGCACGGTGGCGGAAAGGATTCGCCTGGCGTGCTCTCGGGCAACGGCCTTCAGCTCCCGGTGCGGCTCCCGGTCAATGTCAGCGGCAACTCGGTGACGGCGGTGGGTCTCGGCAACGCGTCCGTCGGAAACGGGTCCGTCAACGCCCCGGGCGCCGAGCCCCGGCGGCCGCACCACCCGGGCAAGCCGGTGCGGCGACCGTCCGGCCGGCCGGTGGCGCACCCGAACCCGGGCGTGCCGGAGCAGGTCCGGCCGCGCGGCGAGGTCGTGGCCTCCCTCGCCCACACCGGCATGGACCAGGCGGTACCGGCGGGCGCGGCGGGCGCGGCGGGCGCGGCGCTGCTGCTGGGCGGCGCCGTCCTGTACCGCCGGTTCCGTCCCGCCGCGGTGCGCTGACCAGGGGCGGTCATGAACGGGAGGCTCCATCGGACGGGTGACCGGTGGGCCCTTCTCCCTGTCCGGCGGGCCGGGTCAGTCACCGTCAGGCGGCGAGAGCTCCGACCGCAGGCCCGGGCGCGACGGGCGCGTGTGCCGCAGTGGCCGAATCCCTTCCGGTGCGGGGGAGCCGTCGCTGCGACCGGCGGGGAGATCGGGAAGGATGCTGCGCGTGCGCCCGGCCGGCGTACCCCGTGACCCGTACGCATTGGAGTGCCCCATGACCTCTCCGGGACCCGACGGCCTCGTCGTCAGCCAGGCCTCGCTCGACGACTGGAAGGTCGTCGGCGGCTGGGCGGCGGACGAGGGATGGAACCCCGGACTGTCCGACCATCCGAGCTTCTTCGCCCAGGATCCCGGGGGCTTCTTCATCGGACGCGTCGACGGGGAGCCGGTCTCGGCCGTCTCGGTGGTCAACCACGGCGCCGACTTCGCCTTCCTCGGCTTCTACCTCGTACGCCCCGATCTGCGCGGCAACGGCTACGGACTGGCCACATGGCGGACCGCCCTCGCCCACGCGGGCGACCGGACCGTCGGCCTCGACGGAGTGGTCGCGCAGCAGGACAACTACCGCAGGTCCGGATTCGAACTCGCCCACCGGACCATCCGGTTCGGCGGTGTCGCCCCGGTCGGGGAGAAGCCGTCGGGGGTGCGGGCGGCGGAGCCGGCGGACCACGCGGCGATCGCGGCGTACGACCGTGCCTGCCACCCCGCCGACCGGCCGGCTTTCCTGGAGTCGTGGCTGACCGCCCCCGGGCACCGGGCGTTCGTCCGGCACGCCGACGGCGGTCGGCTGAGCGGCTACGCCGTGCTCCGTCCGGCCCGGGACTCCCTGCGCGTCGGCCCGTTGTTCGCCGACGGCGACGACGACGCCAAGGCGCTGTTCACCGCGCTGGCCGTCGAAGCGGGCGGGAGGGCGGTCGCCATCGACGTGCCGGAGACGAACGAGGGGGCCGTAGCCCTCGTGGAGAAGCTCGGACTCACCCCCTCCTTCGAGACGGCCCGCATGTACACCGGGCCGGTCAGGGCGTTCGCGGGGGAGCGGGTCCACGGGGTCACGTCGCTGGAACTCGGTTAGCCGGACGGGCCGCCGTCACGCCGGTGAGCAGGACCATTCCGGAATCACCGTAGTCCGGCAGAGTCGGATCGGAACGGAGGTGGTCGACCGTCAACTGTTCGGTGAGCGGAGAGAACACCTCGGTGATGACGTCCGTGTCCACAGGGCAGCCGGGCCAGCGCGACGCGGCGCCGATCCGGTAGGTGGGCATGTTCTCCATGAAGGCGGCGACCAGGTGTCCGCCCGGCACGACACAGTCGGCGAACCGGCGGCAGAACTCCTTGAACTCCTCGAAGTCCTCGGTGGCTCCCTCGGCCACGAAGTGCATGGAAGCGAGTTCGTAGCCGCCGGGTGCAAGGGACCTGAGGTCGTCGTGCACGAGACGTACCGAGGACAGCGATTCCTCCAGAGTCACCGGCACATCGGGGTTGAGGCTGCGGCACAGTGCGTGGAAGGGCAGCCAGCTCCGGTCGGGCGCCCCGTTCAACTGCCGTCGCAGATAAGCGGTGTTGGAGGCACCCGCCTCGACGGCGTCGATGCGTCGGCTCGCGGCTGACGCGAGGATCAGTGGATAGAGGTTCGGTCCCGCCCCGATCTCCACGGACCGGCCGACACTGCCGGGTGCGAACCCCCGGTAGAACGCGCAGTGGTGGGCGATGACCGCCGCGTCGGCGGGGTGCAACTCGCGGTAGTTCTCCGCCAGATAGTCCTCGACGGGCCAGCTGTCCCAGTTCACGTCGTCATTGTGGACCGCCATCGCGGACTCCGTCCCTGGGCCGCAGCTGATGGCGCTCGGCCAGCATGCTCAGGGCGTCGTTGAGCCGATCGACATCCTCGTCGGAATTGAGCGCGGTGAGCTGGGCCCGGAAACCCACCCGGTCGCGTGGCACGAGGGGGTAGGCAGCCAGAGTCACGTAGATGCCGTTGTCCCACAGGAAGCCGGCGACCTCGTCCAGGTCGTCCGCGTCGGCCAGGGGGATCTCCACGATCGGCAGACGGTCCGTGTTGAGCGTGCCGACCCCGATCTCCTCCAAGTGGTCGAGCACACGGACGGTCTTGCGGTACAGATCGGCGCGGATCGCGTCCCCGCGGCGGTCGTTCACGTCGAGGCCCGCCATCGCCGTCGCGAGCGAGGCGGTGGGTGAGGGGCCCGAGTAGAGGTAGGGCGCCGCGGCGGTCTTGAGCCGGTCCTTGAGCGGGGTGGGCAGGGCGAGGAAGGCCAGCAGCGACGAGTACGCCTTGGAGAAGCCGCCGACGAGCACGATCCCGTCGTAGGACTCTCCCGTGTGCCGCACGACGCTGTTGCCCCGAGCGCCGTACGGACACGTCTCGTGCGGTCCGCGTTCCCCGATGACACCGAAGCCGTGCGTGTCGTCGATGTACAGCGTGGCGTTCCGAGCCCGGCACACAGCGGCCAGGCTCGGCAGGTCGGGGATGTTCCCGCTCATGCTGTTCACGCCGTCCAGACACACGAGCCGGGGCAGACCGTTCGGCACCTCACCGAGCATCGCGTCCAGTTCGTCGGGACGTTCGGCGACGAACCGCTGGAGCGTCGCACCCTGCCCGCGGGCCCCCACGCATCCGTCGAACACGGTCCGGTGCGCCGTGGCCTCGACGAAGACGTGGCCCTGATCGGCCAGGACCGGGATCACCGAGGCGTGGATGAGGGTCGCGGTGGGGAGCAGCAGCGTGTCCGGCGCGCCGAGCAGGTCGGCGAGCCGTTCCTCGATGTCGGGATACAGGCGGGGGCTGCCGATCAGCCGGGACCAGCTCGGGTGCGTCCCCCACCGGCGCACCGCCGGCTCGATCGCTTCGATGATCTCCGGATCGCAGTCGAAGCCCAGGTAGTTGCAGGACGCGAAGTCGATCAGCCAGTGGTCTCCGCTGCGGATGTGCCGACCGCGCACCTCGTCCAGGACCGCGTCGCTCATCGGGCTGGTCCGGCGCAGGTGTTCGAGATCGCGCCAGCGTCGGGAGCGGCGTGTGCTCCCGGACTCCGGCGTCCCGGACAGGGCGGGCCGCTTCTCGCGGGGGCCGATGAGGGGCTGAGGGCGCCCGTTCTCGCGCCCGGCCGCCCCAGGAGCGCCACCGTCCCGGGCGCCGTCCCGCTGCTTGAGCAGGAACTCGCTCTGCTGCAAGGTCATCGGGCGCGCGAAGAGAAAGCCCTGTCCGAAGCGGCATCCCATGCCGGCCAGCAGATCCCGCTGCGCCGGGTCCTCGATCCCCTCGGCGATCACCTGGATGCCCAGGGTGTCGGCGAGGCTGACGATGCCCTCCACCAGTGCGACCTGCCGGGTGTCCAGCGCGATGTCGTCGATGAACGTCTTGTCGATCTTCAGCACGTCGACGGGGAAGTCCCGCAGATAGCGCAGTGAGGAGTATCCGCTGCCGAAGTCGTCGACCGCGATGTGCACCCCGAGGTCCTTGAGCGAGTACAGCATCGCCTGGATCTGGGCGTCCCGGCGCATCAGGACCGTCTCGGTCAGTTCCAGCTGGAGCGACCCGGGGGCGAGGCCCGGGGTCGCCAGCGACCTGCGGACATGGTCGAGGAAGCCGCTCTCCCGGAACTGTCTGGGGGACACGTTGACGCTGACGTACGGCGGGTCCGCCCCGTTGGACAGTTGTTGCAGGCCGGCCATGTCGCTGGTGGCGTTCGTGAGGACCCAGGCGCCCAGCGACGCGATGTGCCCCGTCTCCTCGGCGAGGGCGATGAACTGTTCCGGCGGAACCGGGTCGCGCTGGGTGTGCGGCCAGCGCGCCAGGGCCTCGAACCCGACGATCTCGCCCGCGCCGATGTCGACTACGGGCTGGTAGCGCAGGGTGAACTCGGACCGTGCCATCGCGCCCTCGAGACGTTCCTGCAGATCGTGCCGTTCCACCATCCGCGCGCGAAGGCGTGGTTGGAACCGGCGCCACTGCCGTTTGCCCGCCGCCTTGGCCGCGTAGAGGGCCAGGTCGGCGTGGCCGAGGAGTTCCTCGGCGTCCCCGCTGTCCATCGCGGTGGCCACGCCCACGCTCGCGGACACGCTCAGCGTGCCCCCCTGAAGAGTGAACGGCCTGCTCAGCGCCTGGATCACCTGCGCCGCGAGCAGCTCGGCGTCCAGCGGCTTCTTCGCGTCCTCCATCAGCACCGCGAACTCGTCACCGCCGAGTCGGGCCGCCGTGTCGGTACGCCGCAGGGTTTTCGACAGCCGTTCACTGACGGCGGTCAGCAGGTGGTCGCCCGTCGAGTGCCCCATGGTGTCGTTGACCATCTTGAAGTCGTCGAGGTCGAGGAAGAGCAGACAGGTGAGGGTCGCTCCCCGGCGGCTGCGCAGCAGGGCGCGCTCGATCCGCTCCAGGAGCAGGGTCCGGTTGGGCAGACCGGTCAGCGGGTCGTGGAAGGCGCGCTCCGTCAGCTCTTGCTCCAGGCGCCGTTGCTCGGTCACGTCCCGCAGGGTGACGACCAGGCCGCGCACCGTGTGGTCCTCGCGCAGGTCGCTGCAACGCGCCTCGACCTCGATGCGGCCGCCGTCGCGCAGGACCCACCAGTGGTCGTGGGTCTCGGGTATCCGTCTGGTCCGCATGGCCTCCAGCCCCTTGACGACGCGTTGCCGGTCGCTGGAGTCGACCAGATCGGGCAGTGGCGTACCGGACAGTTCCGTCCCGCCGAAGACGGCTCGCGCGGACGGACTCGCGTAGCGCAGGGTGTTGTCGTCCTCGACGATGAGGATGACGTCCGAGGCATTGCGCACCAGCGTGCGGAAGTACGCCTCGCTCTCCTTGCGGATGATCTCCTGGCGCAGCGCGATGCGTTCCGTGGCCAGACCGGCGTGCGAGGCCAGGATGTCCAGCGAACTCCGCATCTCCCGGAGCTGGTGCTCCGGACCCGCCGCCATCAGCACGCCCGGCAGTTCTCCGGCGGGCTCGTCGGGCGGGATCATGGGGCAGACCAGAGTGGTCGGCAGGTCGTTGAGTCTGTTCGAGATGTCCTTCCCGAGCCCGGCCGTGGGCGCCAGGTACGAGTGGCGTGTCGCCAGCCCGTTCGTGTACTCGGCCGTCAGCACGAGACTCCGGTGATCGACCTTCGGTCCGAACAGGGAGCTGACGGTCCTGGTGCATGCCTGCTCGACATCCTCGGGCCGGGTCGCCGCGACGAGGGACGTCGCCGCCGTGCGCAGCGCCAGCTCCCGGGCGACGGCGTTGCGGTGGGCGACGACCATCCCGGACAGCCGGAGGATCACCAGCAGGAAGAGCGCGGCGGAGAAGACCGCGATCACGGCGGCGTCGACCGTGTCCCCCCGTCGTCCCTCGTACAGCAGGATGCCGGGCGCCACCAGGGTGGCCGCGGCGAGCATCAGAAGGCGGCGGCGCGTCGGCCGCAGGGACTCCTGGCGTTCCACGGGACGGGTCAGTTCCACCATCGAGGGATGCAGTCCGGCGAGTCCCCAGGCCGTGTAGAAGACGATCCAGCCGGCGTCGAGCACGGTCCCGGCCTGCCACAGTTCGTTGAGCTGGAGAATGCCGTAGAGGACGTCGAAGCCGAGCAGGGTCGCGGTTCCCACCGCGAGGAGCTGCAGGGAGCGGTTGCGGCCGGAATCGGGGCTCGACGACAGCAGCCGGGCGAGCATCACCAGGACGAGGACGTCCCCCAGCGGGTAGGCGATGCTGATGGCCCGCTGCTGCCAGGTCATGCCGTCCACGTGGGTGAGCGGCTGCACCAGGAAGACCCAGACCGGAAGCGCGAGAGCCAGGGCGAAGATCAGCGCGTCGAGGAGGCTCGGCAGGTCGTGTCCCGGCCAGCGGTAGCGTACGAGGCCGTAGAGCCCGGCGGCGAAGAGCGGATACACGACGAGGTAGCAGGCGTCGGCGGGGGACGGGAACGGGTTGTCGAAGGCGAAGTAGGCCTCCATCACGTTGTAGGACGTGTCCCCGGCCGCGAACGCCAGCAGCCCCGCGGCGAGCAGCCACCACGGCCACCGGTGGGCGGGGCGGTGGACGTGGACCCCCGTGAGGACGGCCGTGACGCCGCCGAGTCCGATCAGGGCCCACAGGGGTGGCCGCGTCGCCGGAACGGTCATGTAGACGAGTGTCGTGACCGCCACCAGCAGGGCGTACCCGCCTGTGAGGCGATGTGCCCGCAGCAAGCAGAACCGCCTCCCTACGTCGGACGGCACAGGACCGTTCGCCGGGTTACGGGGCTCTGTTGATCGTGGCACGGGCGAACGACCGCTGCATCTCCGGACGGGGACCGGCACGGCCGGCAGCCGACGCCCGGGGTCCGGGGTCCGGTGCGAGCCGACCGCCCGGGCCCATCGCCTCCCCGCGCTGGTGGAACCCGCATTCGAGACTGCTCGTCCAGGCCCTGTCGTCACCTTCCCGTCATCGCCCGCGGGGCAGGCGGGAAGGTGACGACAGGGCCTAGGGCCGTGCGAAGCGGTCCAGCAGGGCGTCCAGTCCGGCGGCCAGGCCGTCCGGTCCGCCCCGGTCGGCGAGGGCGGCGGCGGTCTCGCGGAGCCTGGGCAGCTCCTGGGGCGGCATCCGGTGCAGTCCCAGACGGAAGGCGGGGTCCGCCTCCTCGGGGTTGTCCACCATGGCGCGCAGTTCCACGGAGACATAACCGAGGACCCAGCCGGTGAAGGCACGGAACACGGCCGCGGAGCGGACGCGGTCGAGCCCGCCGTCCTGGAGCAGGACGAGCACCCGTTCGTGTTCCTTGAGCACGGCGAGGGGCCGCCGGGCGAGCGGCACCGCGAGCATGCGGGTGGACAGCAGGGGCACGACCTGAGGGTGGGCCAGGCAGACCTCGTACGTGGCGCGCGCGATCCGGTGCAGCTGAGCGCGCCACGCGGCCGGCCCGGCGTCCCCGGACCCCGGGTCCGGGCCTGGACCGGCGGACAGGCGCTCCTCCAGTTCGAGGTAGAGGGCCTCCACCAGCCCGTCCAGCAGCGCGTCCTTGCCGTCCGCGTACCGGTAGAGCGCCATGGCCTCGACACCGAGCCGGGCGCCGAGCCGGCGCATGCTCAGCGCGGACAGGCCCTCCTGGTCGACCAGGTCCAGGGCGGCGGCGAGGACCCGCTCCCGGCTCAGCCGGCCGTAGTGGCCCCGGTCGCTCGCGCGCCGGGCCGGCGCCGCGGTGGGCTCACCGTCCTTGCCCCGTGCGTGCTCCTTGCTCATGCCCTGCCTCCAGACGGCCCGCCCGCTTCGCGTTCTGCTCGCGTTGACTCTATGCACCTATGGGGGCAAGGTGTATGTATACAGCGTAAATATACGCCATTCGGACCAGGGTGGCGTCGCCATTCTTCCCCAACGGAGTCGGTACCGGGGAGCGGAACATGACAGTTGATCGGACGCGGCCCCGCAAGGAACCGGGGGAGACCGCCCGGATCGCCCCGAACGGGGTGTCGCTCAGGGGCGCCGACCGGCGGCCCGCGGCGGAGCCGGACGTTCCCTTCGCCGTCACCCGGATCAGCCCGGAGGCCCGGAGCGCGGCCCAGCGCGTGCTCGCCTCGGGATGGGTGACCACCGGTCACGAGACGGAGCTCTTCGAGAAGGAGTTCGCGGCGCACGTCGACGCCGACCACGCGGTCGCCGTCAGCTCCTGCACGGCGGCGCTGGAACTGTCACTACGCGCTCTGCGGCTGCCGCCCGGCGCGAAGGTCCTGCTGCCGGCCGTGACGTTCTGCGGAGCCGCGCAGGCCGTTCTGCACTCGGGCCTGCAGCCCGTGCTGGTCGACGTCGATCCGCGCACCGCCATGCCGGACCCGGACACCGTCGCCCGAGCGGCGAGGGCCTGCGGATGTCCCCACGCCATGATGGTCATGCACTACGCGGGTGCCCCGGCGCAGGTGACCGAGCTGGCACGGGCCGCGCGGCTCCCGCTGACCCATGTGATCGAGGACGCCGCCCACGCCCTGGGCACCCTGGTGGGTGAACAGCCCGTGGGAAGTCTGTCGCGCGCGACCTGCTTCAGCTTCTACGCCACCAAGAACCTTCCCATCGGCGACGGCGGCATGGTGACCACGGACGACCCGGCGTTCGCCGAGCGGATCCGGCGATCGAGGCTCCACGGGATGTCCGCCGACGCCTGGCGGCGGAACCTGCCCGGAGGCAACTGGCGGTACACCGTCGAGGAAGCGGGCCTGAAGGCCAACATGACGGACGTACAGGCAGCGGTCGGACGCGCCCAGCTCCGCCACCTCGACGCCTGGCAGCGCCACCGTCACGCCCTCGCGAGGCGTTACGCGGCATCCCTGGAGGCCGTCACCGGCATCGAGCCCCTCCACGTCCCGGGCCCCGGGCGGCACGCCTGCCACCTCTACGCCGTGCGGGTGACGCAGGAGTACGGGAGGGGCCGGGACGAGCTGATCGAACTGCTCGCCGAGCGGGGCATCGGCACATCCGTCCACTTCATCCCGCTGCACCACATGCCGTACTTCCGGAGCACCACGACGATTCCGCCCGGCGGGCTGCCGGGAGCCGACGCGCTCTTCCCCCAGTTGCTGTCCCTTCCCCTGCATCTCGACCTCACCGACAGCGACGTGGACCGGGTCTGCGAGGAACTGGCCCGGTTCGCCCCGAAGCGGCACCCGACGGCTCCTCCCCCGCCCGCCCCCACCGCCGATCGGTCCGAGCCGCCACGGTCCACCGGGCTGCGCACCCTCGTGATCGGAGCCGGGGAGGCCGGACAGGCACTGGCCCGCGATCTGGGCCGGACCCCGCAGTTCGGGCTCGCTCCCATCGGCTTCCTCGACGACGATCCGGCCAAACGCCGCGCTGCCGTCATCGGTGAACTGCCCGTCCTGGGCGAGGTGGACACGGTCCGGGAGGCCGTACTCGCCCACCGGATCGAAGCCGTGGTCGTGGCCATCCCCGGCCTGGGCCGGGACCGCTTCCGCCAGGTGGTCCGCGCGGCCGAGGCCGCGGGCGCGAGCGTTCGCTACCTCCCCTCGTTCATCGCGGCCCTGCGCCGCGACGTGGTGGGCAGCGACATGCGAGCCCTGGACGTGCATCAGCTGATCGGGCGCACCGAGATGCACGTGGTGAGTCCCGAGGCGCGCTCCACGGTCGCCGGCAGGCGGGTCCTGGTGACCGGCGCCGGCGGTTCGATCGGCAGCGAGCTGTGCCATCAGGTGCGCGCCTTCGGCCCCAGCCGCCTCTTCCTGCTCGATCACGACGAGTCCAACCTCCACCGGCTCCAGCTGGAGCTGTACGGCGACGCGCTGCTCAGCGACGACATCGTGATCTCCGACATCCGTGACCGTCCCCGGATCGACCAGATCTTCCGCGAACTGCGTCCCGACACCGTCTTCCACGCCGCCGCGCACAAGCACCTCCCCCTCCTCGAACGGCACCCCTGCGAGGGGGTGAAGTCGAACGTGCGGGGAACCGAGAACCTGGTCCGGGCCGCGGTCGACGCCGGAACCCAACGCTTCGTCCTGATCTCCACGGACAAGGCGGCCGATCCGGTGTCGGTGCTCGGCGCGACGAAGCGGCTGGCCGAACTCATCGTGCGCGACGCCCAGCGAAGCGCCCCGGACGGAGCCGTCTTCACCGCCGTCCGCTTCGGCAACGTGCTGGGCAGCCGGGGCTCGCTGCTGTCGGTCGTCGCCGAGCAGCTGGGATCCGGTTCCCCCGTGACCGTCACCCATCCCGACGTGACCCGGTTCTTCATGACCGTCGAGGAGGCCGTCGGGCTCGTCCTGGAAGCGGCGCGCATGGCCAGGGGCGGCGAGGTGTTCGTGCTGGACATGAGCGGTCCCGTACGCATCGTGGACCTGGTCCGCAGATTCGCCCGCTCCCTGAACGTGCCGGACGTGGACATCCGCTTCACGGGCCTGCGGCCGGGCGAGAAGCTCAACGAGACGTTGTTCTCCATGCAGGAGAACCGGACACGGACCGCGCATCCGCGCATCCTCGCCGCGACGTCCTCCGCCCCGCGGGAACGCCGAACCGCGCTGACCACGGGACTGACCGCGCTGTACGCCGCAGCGGAACGAAATGACACCGCCGCGGTGCGCCGGGCCCTGGCGGGGTTCTTCCCCGGCTTTCCGGCCGTCGCGTCGGACCGGCAGGCGTGCGCCGTCATGGCCGATCCCTACCCGGACGACTTCTGATGCCCGCGAACCGTGAGTGGACCCAGTGGCCGTCGAGGCCGAGCCCCGGGGCGGACACCCGGCCGCGGCACCGGATCCTGCGCACCGTGCTGGTCTGCGGTCTCGTCGCGGTGCTCGGGCTGCTGGGTCTCGTCGTCGGTGGAGTCTGGTGGGGGACCAACCACTACGGCGACCAGGTGGCCCGCATCCCCCACGCGTTCCCGACCGCGTCGCGTCCCCCCGGGACGAAGGGGGCCGACGCGGGAACGACCTTCCTGCTGGCCGGTGTCGACAGCCGTTCCCGACGTCCGACGACCGGCAGCGACGCCACGGCGGACCTCTGGAAGCCGGGGGCGCAGCGGAGCGACACCCTCATGCTGGTCCACCTCGACGCCGACGGACACGCCGCCTACACCCTGTCCATACCTCGCGACAGCTGGGTGCCGATCCCGGGCCACGGCTCCGCGAAGATCAACGCCGCCTTCTCCTGGGGCGGCCCGCCGCTCCTCATCCGCACGGTGGAGCAGCTCACCGGGACCCGCGTCGACCACTTCGGCGTCATCGACTGGCACGGTTTCAAGTCCCTGACCGACGCGGTCGGCGGTGTACCCGTGACCGTCCTCAAGGACTCCTACGACCCCGAACAGCGGCGGCACTTCACGGCCGGCACCCAGACCATGAACGGTGACGAGGCGCTCGCGTACGTCCGCCAGCGCCACGGTCTGCCGGGCGGTGAACTGGACCGGATCAAACGCCAGCAGCAGTTCCTGCGCGGCCTGGTCTCGCAGGTGCGCGGCGGAGTCCGCCTCACGGACCCGTTCGCCACCGACCGCACGCTGGACGCGATCACCCGCACCGTGAGCGTCGACAGCACCATGTCCAACGGCGATCTGCGCAACCTCGTCCTGGGCCTGCGGCATCTGGACGCCTCGGACGCCTCGTTCGGCACGGCCCCGATCGTCCGGTCGCAGATGATCCGCGGTCAGTACGCGCTGATCCTGGACAAGGCCGGACTGCGGGCCCGTTGGCACGCGGTCGAGGCGGGACACCCGCCCGGTGCCGGGCGGTGAGGCACGGTCATGCGCCCCCGCCACCACGCAGGCCGCGCTCCCGTCGGGCCCGTCACGGCGGCATCCGTGACCGAGGGTCCGGACGGGACGGGCGAGGCGTCGGCGGACGACGCGGGTCCGGGGCCCACAGGGGCGGACGGACCGTCACGGCGCCTGTCGTCGGGCATGGGCTACAGCGCGCTCGCCCAGGCGGCACCACTGGTCGTCAATCTGTGTCTCACCCCCTTCCTGATCCACCGGCTGGGTCTGGACCGCTTCGGCGTCTGGTCGCTGATCCTGGTCTTCCTCGCCACGCTCACCGTGCTCGACGGAGGTGTCGGCGCGTCGCTCGCGCGCTTCCACGCGTACCACGGCGCCCACGGAGACCGGGAGAGCACGGGACGGCTGGTGACGGGCTCGCTGGCCGTCTTCGTCGTCCTCGGCATGGTGGTCACGGGCCTGTGCCTGCTGCTCGCCCCCGTGATCGCCTCCGCCGTGAACGTACCGGACAGACTGGACGGGGAGGCGGAGCAACTGCTCCTGGTCCTGGGGCCGTTGCTCACCCTGGCCCTGGCCTCCAACTCGGCCGTCGCCTTGCTCCAGGCGAACGCGCGCTTCCGCGCGCTGGCCGCCGTCAGCGTGGGCGCGAACGTCGTGTACGCCGTCTCGGTGATCGTCCTGATCGACGGCGGACAGGACCTGCTCCTGCTGGCCCAGCTGACGATCGGCAGATATCTCCTGATGACGGTCGCCGGTCTCTGCGTGGGGGCGCGCTTCATCCGTTTCCGGCGGCCCCTGCTGCCTCCGCGCGCCGAACGCCGTGACTTCGGCGGCTACGCCGTCCGCATGCAACTGTCCGGGTTCACCGTCTTCCTCAACGGAGAGATCGACGCCCTGGTGATCGCCGCGATGCTGCCCGTGCGGTACGTCGGCGTCTACGCCGCCGGCTATCAGGCGGCCACGGGCCTGCGCAGTCTCCCGCTGTACGCCTTTCCCCCCGTCCTCACCCGGATGACCCAGGTCTTCGCCCACGGCGGACTGGCGCGCACGGTGCGGGAGTTCCACGTCCTCGAGGCGCGCTGGCTGCCGGCGGTCCTCACCTACGGGGTGGTGACCACCGCGTCCGTGGGACTCGCCGTCCAGGTGTGGCTCGGCCCCGAACTCGCCCTCAGCGGCGCCGTCGCCGCCGTGCTGCTGGCCGGCTACTCGATCCAGGTCGCCCTGACCGGCATGCGGACCTGCTTCGTGCGCGCGATCGGCCTGCCCGGCTACGAGACGCGCTACTCCTGGCTCTCGACGGCGGTGAACCTCACCCTCACCGTGCCGCTGGTCCTGCTGTTCGGCGTCATGGGCGTCGTCCTGGCGACCGCCATCGGCATCGTGGCCGGTTCGGTGTACTTCGTCGTGCTGTGCCGACGGCTGGCGGGACTGCGTGAACGGCGACTGCCCGCCCGCTGGTGGCCCGCCACCTCGGCGGCCGCGCTGGTGGCCTGTCTGGGGAACCTGCTCGTCCTGCGGCTGGGGTGGCACGGCGTCCTGCCGCTGGTGCTCGCCGGCCTCACCGTCCTGGGCGGCCTCGCGCTCGCCTGGTTCCTGATCCTCCCCGGAGTCGCGGCCGGAGCGCTTCCGGAGGAGAAGGTTCCTCGAACTCCATGAATCCCACCTCGGTGAATCCCACCTCGGTGAATCCCACCTCGGTGAATTCCACCTCGGTGAATTCCACGAACTTGCATGAACCCCATGAACAAGGAGGAGATGACGATGGTCACCGTGGAGCGAGAGGCCGAACGGCCGACCAGGCCGCGGCGCGTGCTGATCGTCGCCCAGTTGGACGGCTTCGCCAACAGCGTCAAACCGCGGGCGATCGAAGAGTTCCTGCGCGGTCGCGGCCACGACGTGCACCTCGTCGACACCAACTGCCTGGCCAGGGCCTCCAGCGAGCCGGGTTCCGTCGGCCGGCTGCTGCCGGGGTCCGTGCGGCCCAGGAAACTGGCGCTGTACGCCAATGACGTGGCGTCCAAGGTGCTCACCCGCCGCTGGACGTTCGGGCGGCGGCATCTGTCGTACTACGTGCTGCGGGCCGATCACCGGCTGCGGCGCGAGATCCTCGCGGACGAGCTGCGGCTCGACGACTTCGACCTCGTCATCTGCGAGACGCCCTTCGACGCGGGCGTGCTGACCACCGGCACTTCGGCGGGCACGCTGTACGACTGCCCCAACCCCTGGGCCGACGAGGTGTTCTACGAACACCGGCTCACGAACCGTCAGCACGCACGGTTCCGACGGTGGGAGACGCGCTTCCTGGACGAGATGGAGCACCTCTCCTTCTCCTGGGAGTCGTACGGGCGCTACGCCCGCGAGCACTACGGAATCAGCGGACGGAACTTCGTCCAGCTCAACTGGGGATGCACTCCCGCGAAGGAGCGGGCCCGGTTCGCCGAGCCGCCCCGCGTGGCCTACCTCGGATCGCTCAGCTCACGGTTCATCGACCTTCCGTTGCTCGCGCGCCTGAGCCGGAGGTTCCCGGGCATCCACGTGTACGGAGGGCCGCCGCCCGATCCCGCGCTCGGTCTCGACTACCGCGGCTACGCGTCCTCCGACGTCCTGCGGCAGTACCAGTTCGGGCTGATCACCTGCACCCGGGATCTGCTGCGCCGCGAGGGATTCTCGGCCAAGCACCTGCACTACCTGGCGCACGGTCTTCCCGTCCTCGTCCCCGGCTGGCGGCGCCATCTGGACCTGCTGCGCGGATCCGTGCCCTACACCGAGGAGTCGTTCGCCTCCGTCATCGGTGAGTCGAGCGACCCGGCGAGGTGGGAGCGGTTGAGCGACGAGGCGTACGAACAGGCGCGGCGGCTGGACTGGAACCGGACCCTGGAACCCCTGGAGCGGCTGCTCGCCGCACGGCCGTAGGCACGAGCACGGCGGCGACGAGGGCGAACGTCAGCGAATTGCTGATACTGAACGACCAGGGGCGTTCCAGGACGGAGGTCAGCAGGACGGGCAGCAGCACGCTCGCCGCTGCGGGGTAGCCGGGGAAACCGCCCCGCGTGAGCAGGACGACGAGCAGGAGCAGGAAGAGGGCCAGGGCGAGGAAGCCTCCGGCGTACAGAACGTCGATCCACTGGTTGTGCAGGGACGGTGAGACGGCCGCGGGGATCTCGCCCGCGGGGTACTTCGCGGCCCACGCCTTGCCGCCCAATCCGAACCAGGTGCCGTCGTGGAGCTCGTTCCTGGCCGTGTCCCAGATGACGGCCCGGTCTCCGAGGGTGTCGGCGCCCGGGTGGTGGAACGGCGCGATGAGGCCCACCGCGGCGGCGACACCGAGAACCGGTGCGGTGAGCAGCACACGCCCCGTCGAGACAGTCCGGTCCGACGTGCCCGCCTCGTCCGGAAGACGCGGGTGCAGCACGATCAGGAAGGCCAGGGTGGCGAAGGCGGTCGCGGTCGCCAGTCTGCTGCCGCTGGCGACGGCCACGAAGGCGACGTAGGAGGCCAGCACGACGCGGACGGGCCCGCGCAGCCCCAGCCAGACGAACGGGATACCGACGACCAGCAGCAGGCTGAAGATGTTCTCGTTGGTGAACACGCCCGCGTAGAGAATGCCGAGCAGGCCGCAGGGGTTGTCGGACCGGCACTCCCGCAGGACGGTGGCCGGCTCGACCAGCGCCTCGATTCCGCCCAGCACCGTGGAGAACAGGACGGCGGCCGCCCCGCCGAGGAACGCCGAGCGTCCGGGACGGGCCACGGCAGCCGCCAGCAGGGCCGCGAGCAGGACGAGTTGGCGGGGTGCGAGGAGTTCCAGTCCGTGGAGGCCGTCGGAGAAGGCGAGCAGCAGGGCGATCCCGAAGGCGATCAGCGGTGCGACGCGCACCTGCGCCCGGGCGAGGAGCAGCCGGTGCAGGAAGAAGGCGAGGCACGCCGCGAGCAGGAGGCCGTTGGTCACCGACCCGATCCGGTTCACCCAGTCGGGGAGACCGATCACGGTGTCGCCCAGCGAGTCGAGCCGCTCCGGACGGCCCATGTGCACCACGTACAGGATGGTGGGCAGGTTCGCCAGTACGCCGACGGACAGGACCATCGTGGCCGTGAGGTCCCAGTCCCCGAAGGCGCGGGCGCGCCGGAACGCGACCGTCGTGGGGATCAGGGACAGCAGCGCCAGGACCCCCATGAGGAGTGCCATGTCGGACTGATGCTGCGTCATCCGGTGCCTCACCCGGTCCGGTCGTGGTGCGGGCCCGCACCGGGTGCCACCGTCCGTGCCGTCGAGGGCGCGTGGCTGTGCTGCCGGGTGCGGTTCGGCCGCTCCGGTTCCCGGCGTGGGCGCCGGTCGGAGGGTGCCGCGGTGAGGACCGCGCCCAGGATCCGCGCGTCGACGGCCGAGAGGGTGTCGAGGGCGCGAACGGCGTCGTCGCGGCGGGTCCTCCCCGCCCGGACGACGAAGAGCGCGCCTCCCGTCATGGAGGCCAGGGCGGCCCCGTCGGCGAACGGAAGCAGCGGTGGGCTGTCCACCACCACGAGATCGCCGTCGGCCTCCAGAGCGCCCATCAGCCGGGTCATCTCCGGCGAGGACAGGAGGGTGTTCGGATCCGCCGGGACCGGGCCGCACGGCAGCACCCGTATCCGCCCGTCGTCCCAGCTCTCCAGGGCGTCGTAGAGTTCGGTCCCCCCGCCGAGCACACCGACGAGACCGGGACCCTCCCGCAGGCCGAGCCGCTCGGCCAGACAGGGCCGGCGCAGATCCGCCTCCAGGAGGATCACGTTCTGGCCGGTGCGGGCGACCGAGGTCGCCAGGTCGATCGCGGTCCGCGTCCGTCCCTCGTCGGGCAGCGCGCTGGTCACCAGCAGCGAGCCGGGGAGGCTGCCTCCGGCACCGAATCTCAGCCGCGTGCGGAACTGGTTCAGCGCCTCCGTCCGCGGTGTGGTCCCGGCGGACGGTTTGGCGTTCGGCCGGCTCGGGTCGGGCGGCGGCAGCGTGCCCACCGTGGCGAGGCCCAGATGGGTCCGCAGGTCACGCCCCGAGCGGAGCGTGGTGTCCAGGGACTGACGCATCACCGCGCCGCCGATGCCCACGACCAGCCCGGCGAGCACCCCGATGGCGATGTTCAGCGTGGGCCGGGGGCTCGTCGGAGCGGACGGCGGCTCGGAGCCGCCGACGACACTGGCCTTGACCAGGGGCGGGGATCCGGCCGGGGCCCCTTCGACGGCGGTGATGTACTTCGTGAACTGGGTGGCCGTCTCGTCGGCGATGTCCTGGGCCAGGGCGGCCGACCCGTCCTGGACGCGGATGTCGACCAGGGTCGTGTCGAGCGGAGCCTGCGCGCTGATCTTCTTCGCGAGCTCCTCGGGTGTCGTCCGCAGCTGGAGCTCGGAGATGACCCCGTTCAGGACCGCGGGGCTCGTGACGATGCGGGTGTAGGACTTGACGCGCTGTTGGGTGAACAGGCCGCCCTGGTAGGCGACGGCGCTGTCCGCGTCACTGGTGGCGACGAAGAGCTGTGCGTTCGCGGTGTAGGTGCGTGGCGTCAGGACCGTCACGGCGACGGCCCCTGCCAGTCCGAGCAGGACACACGTCACGACGAACCGCCACCTCTGGCGTACTACGTCGATGTAGTCGTGGAGATCCATGAAGGCTCCTCCGTGCGGGCCCGGGAGCCGCGCTTGACGTTGTCGGACTGAGGGAGCAATAGTGGGATTCACCTGGATTTACGTTGTAAACATACGGTATCAGCATACGGCGAGGTACGCGGAACCATGGATCGACGTCCGGATCGGCTGGAGCGCTGTGCGGTGACCCCCTACGGCCGGGGGGCCGGCAGCTCCCGGGTCCGTGTCTTCCAGTGGCTGGACCGCGTCGGCGTGGACTTCGCCGTCGGCAGCTATCTCTCGCTCCCCGACGCGGCCCCGTCCCGTCTCGCCCGCCACCCGGTCTCGCTGGTCCGGGCCGAACTCCGCCTGGCCGCCCTCGCGAGCGCCAGGCCGCGACGGCTTCTCCTGCACCGGGAGGCGTCGCCGCTCAGCCGCGGCTGGTGGGAGCGGCGACTGCTGGCGAGCGCCGAGTTCGGCGTGTACGACTTCGACGACGCCCTTCAGTGGGACCGGGGGGAGGGGGGTCTGGCCCGTCGGCTCGCGCCCAAGGCGGGCAAGATACGGGTGGCCGTCCGCCACGCGGACCGGGTCATCGCGGGCAACGCCGTCCTCGCGGAGTGGGCTTCCCGGCGGCATCGCGACGTGGTGGTGATCCCGAGCTGCGTGGCCCTGGAGGACTACACCCGCAAGGACGCGTACGCGGTGCACGACCCGCCCCGGCTGGGCTGGATCGGCTCACCCCACAACGAGGCGTGCCTGAGGTTGATCGCCCCCGCGCTCATGGAGGTGCACCGGCGCACCGGCGCGCGGCTGACGCTCGTCGGCACGACCGAACCGGCCCTCGGCGCCCTCGAGTCCATGGTGGACCGGATCGCCTGGAGCCCGGCCACGCAGCGAACGGCCCTGGCCGCCATGGACGTAGGGCTGATGCCGCTCTCCCGAACCCCCTACGACATCGGCAAGTGCGGCTACAAACTCCTGCAGTACGCCGCCGCCGGCCTGCCGGCGGTGGCCAGTCCGTCGGGCGTCAACGCCGAACTCCTGGCCGGATTCGGCATGCCGGGGGCGTGCTCCCAGAGCGACTGGACCGACGCGATCCTCGGTCTCGTCGGCGCCTCGACGGCCACTCGGGAGCGACTCGGGCGGACCGCGCGGGAGATCACCGCGCGCAGCTACTCGTACGACGCCTGGCTGCCCCGATGGGCGGCGGCGATGGAACTAGGGGTGGGGCCGTCATGACGTCCGGAACAGCGGCGCCGGGAACGCGGACCGTGCCCGCCGTCGACATCGTGATCGTGAACTGGAACGCCGGCCGGCACCTGCGGGCGTGTCTGCGCTCGATCGTCAGGGCGGACCGGTCCGCCCTGCGGGTGGCCCGGGTCGTCGTCGTCGACAACGCCTCCACCGACGGATCGCTCCAGGGTCTCGCCACGCCCGGAGTCCCCTTGGAAGTGGTGCGCAACAGCCGCAACGTCGGCTTCGCGTCGGCCTGCAACCAGGGCGCCGCGCTCTGCGATTCCGGCTTCGTGCTCTTCCTCAACCCCGACACGGAGCTGTACGCCGACGCCCTGCGCGTCCTCGGTGAGTTCCTGCGGACTCCCGCTGCCGAGGGGTACGGGATCTTCGGGGCGCTCATGGTGGACGAGGACGGCCGTCCGCGGATCTCGTGCTCGCGGTTTCCCAGTCTGCGTATCTACATCGGAAAGACGACCGGACTCGACCGGTTGGCGCCCACGCTGTTTCCGTCGCACCATCTGGCGCCGGGGGAGTTGCCGCACTCGGGCCCCGTGGACCAGGTGATCGGTGCCTGCTTCCTGGTACGCCGAACCCTGTTCGACGATCTGCACGGTTTCGACGAGCGCTATTTCCTCTACCTCGAAGAGGTCGACTTCGCCCTGCGGGCCCGGCGGGCGGGGCGGCCCTCCTGCCATGTGCACCAGGCGCGGGTCTATCACGCCGAAGAGGTGAGTTCCTCCCAACTCGGTGTCTGGCGCCACTATTTGATGCTGTGCAGTCGCACCCGCTACGCGTTCCTGCACTGGACGAGGGCCGAGGCGTGGCTGCTCACGGTCCTGAGCCTGTCCCTGGAACCGGTCGCGCGACTGGCGGCGGCGGTGCTGCGCGGACAGCGCCCGGACATCCGCGCCACCCTCGCCGTGCACTGGCGGTACCTGCGCTGGCTGGGTGGCGGCGGCAGGCGGGGCGCGCGCGAAGCGGCCGGGAACGACGGCCGGCGTCCGGCCGGGAGCGTGAGCGGGGCGGCTCCCGATCGGCCTTGACGTCGTCGGACGGAGGGGGCAATCTGGAATTGTCCTAATTTACGATGTAAACGTACAGTATCCACGTGGGGGTGGGAACGCGGAACCGCGGCGGAGGCACGGATCGTCCGGGGCGGACCGGAGCAGGGATCGAGCAAGGGGACCCCATGGACACGATCGACGCGCATCACCCAGAGACGCTGCGCCCCATGGGCGCGGAACGGCTGAAGCCCACGCGTCGGATCCTCGACATCGCCTTCGCCCTGACGCTGCTCGTCCTGCTGCTGCCGTTGCTGGCGTCGGTGGCGCTGCTCGTCAGGGTCACCAGCGGCGCGCCGGTTCTCTTCCGCCAGTCCCGGGTGGGAGCCGGCGGGCGCGAGTTCACCCTCCTCAAGTTCCGGAGCATGCGGCAGGGCGGCGCGGGCCCCGAGGTCACGTGCACCTCCGACCGGAGGGTGACGGGCCTGGGGCGGGTGCTGCGTCGCCTCAGCCTCGACGAACTCCCGCAGTTGTGGAACGTGTTGCGCGGGGACATGACCCTGGCGGGCCCCCGGCCCGAGGTTCCGCACCTCGCCGAGCGCTACCCGCCGGAGTGCCGGTGGGTGTTCCGGTACCGTCCCGGTCTCACCGGGCCGTGCCAGCTCCGCTCCCGCGAGTACGCCGGGCAGTTGGAGGGCCGTGCCGATCCCGAGGAGTACTACCTGAGGGTGCTGGTCGCCCGACGCACCGAGCTGGACGCGGAGTTCCTCCGCCGTGCCACGGTGCCGAGGGTCCTGCGCCTCACGCTCCAGACCCTGCGCTACGTGCTCGCCTCCATAGGGGACGGGCCCGGGCGCCACGGCCGGACCGGGAGCGGATCCCGGAGGCCCGAAGGAGGCGGTCCCTGATGCGTGCCGTGGTGACCGGCGCGGCCGGATTCATCGGTTCGCACCTGTGCGAACACCTCGTGTCCCGCGGGGACGAGGTCATCGGCGTCGACGCCATGACGGACTTCTACGAGCCCGCGCTCAAGCGTCGCCATCTTGCCGGGCTCCTCGGGCACGACCGGTTCTCCTTCCGGCGGGGCGACCTGCTGGATCTCCGGCTGGCACCGCTGTTCGCCACCGCGGACGCCGTCTATCACCTCGCGGGCCAGCCGGGCGTCCGCGGTTCCTGGGGCGCCGAGTTCGACGTCTACCTCGAACGCAACGTCCTCGCCACCCAGCGTGTGCTCGAGGCGGCACGGGACACCGGGCTGCGGCGGCTGGTCTTCGCGTCCAGCTCCTCGGTGTACGGGGACGCGGAGGCGTATCCGACCCGGGAGACGGTGCGCCCCCGGCCCGTGTCCCCGTACGGTGTCACCAAGCTCGCCGCGGAGCAGTTGTGCGAGACCTATCGCACCGTGTTCGGCGTTCCGGCGGTGTCCCTGAGGCTGTTCAGCGTGTACGGCCCGCGGCAGCGGCCCGACATGGCCTTCTCCCGGCTCGTCGCGGCCGCCTGCGCGCACCGGTCCTTCCCGATGTACGGGGACGGCGGACAGAGCCGGGACTTCACCTATGTCGGGGACGTCGTACGCGGGATGCGCGAGGCTGCCCTCTCCCCGTGGAGCGGGGTGGCGAACCTCGGCGGCGGCTGTGAGGTGACGATGAATCAGGCCATCGCCCTGGTGGGGCGGTTGGCCGCTCCGGTGCGAGTGACGCCGGGGCGCGCGAGGCCCGGGGACGCCCGCCGCACGGCGGCCGACATCACCGTGGCGCGAAACGCCTTCGGTTATCGGCCCGCCACGGACCTCCGTACCGGACTCGCCGCGATGGTGCTGGTCGAAGAGGTGTCCCGGCGGCCCGGCACGCGGGAGGAGCCGGTCGCGGGACGACGCTGACGTGCCGGTCCGGTGTCAGGCCGAGGTCTGAGCCCCGGGGTAGTAGGCGATGATCTCGCGGGCCGTCGTCTCCCGGTCGCTCCTGCGGCCCAGGAAGTAGAGGGCCGAGGCGCTGTCGGTCGCGAACCCGGGCGGGACGAGGCGGTCGAGGCCCCGCAGCCAGAAGGCCATCCCGCGTACCGCGCGGCCCGCGGACGCGGAGCGCGTGAGTCCGCGGACCAGGTGGTCCGCGCTCCACAGCATCTGGGTGCCCGGTCCGGCGACCGGTCCCGCGTCGATCTCCTCGAACCGCCGGAAGAGATAACGGTGGCCGCTCGCCGTGAAGCGGGTGAAGTCGTGGGCGCCGGCGTGGACCTGTTGGAGGAACGGCGTCTCGGCGTACACGAGTCCGCCGGCCTTGAGTACCCGGTGGATCTCCGCCACGACCGCTGCCGGGTCGAGCACGTGCTCCAGGACGGCCTGCGCGAGCACCGCGTCGACGCTCGCCGGGGGAAGGGGAATCCGGTGGGCGTCGGCGATGAACTGCGTCACCGGACTGCCGACGATGTCGAACCCGATCACCTGGACGCGCGGATCGCGGTAGACGGCGCCGACGCCGTTGCCGACCGTCGCCCCTCCGACGACGAGCAGGCGTGGCGCACGGCCCGGCAGGCTCCGCAGCAGCAGGTCGATGTTGCGCGCCGCGACGCGGTTGGGCGGCTTGAAGACATGGCGCAGCGGTGCCGGAAGCCCGTCCGCGCCCCTGACCGTCCCCGTTCCCGCCGGACCGGTGCCGTCCGGTGCGCGGAGCACCTCCGCCCGGTCCACGACGCTGCTCTCGAAGTCCACGAGCACCGGCCACCGTCCGGCCGTCGGGAGGGCGAGGGGGGCGTGGCAGCGGCAGTCGCGCGTGCCGCACCGCAGTTCTCCGGGCGCCGGCGTCAGAGCGGACCGGCACAGCGGACACACCAGCAGCCGCTCGGTCTCCGCCGGATCGGCCAGGACCATGGTCGTGCCTCCGGGAGAAGGGGGGACCTCCTGCGAGCCCAGTATCCGGGGTCCGGCCCGCCCCGGCATCTCGGGACCCCGCCCCGGGGGCCTCGCGGGGCGGCCCCCAGGGGCTCGACCGCCCCTGGATTGACCTGGATCGTCCCAGGGGTGATGATGTACGTATACAGCGTAAATATACGGAATAGTCCCTTTCTGGTGGTGATCGTCGATGCTGTACGGAACCGCCGTCCCAGGCTCGGGGCGGGACGGCAGGCCTGCGGCCTGGCCCGCGACGCCGCCGCCGGTGGCACCCGTCGGGGCACTGCCCCCGGCACCGGTTCTGCCGCGGATCAAGGTCCTGCACGTCATCACCAGGTTCTGGGCGGGCGCCGGGGGCAACACCCTGCTGGCGGCCGAGGGCATGGACCCTGACCGCTACGAGGTGTGGGTCGCCGGCGTGCCCGGCGGCGACCTCTGGGAACCGGCGAGGGCCGCGGGGATACACACCGTCGAAGTACCCGGGTTCCGGCACACGTTGACGCCCGCCGACCTGGTCGTGCTGTGGAGGCTGGTGCGGCTCATCCGCCGCGAGCGGTTCACGGTCGTGCACACCCACTCCGCGAAGGGCGGGTTCCTCGGCAGGATCGCCGCACGGCTGTGCCGCACACCCGTGGTGGTGCACACCTTCCACGGCCTGAGTTTCCACCCGTACATGTCCCGTCCCAGGCGCACGGTGTACCGGGGCCTCGAGCGCGTGACACGGCGTCTGGCGCACCGCTTCCTCGCCGTCGCGCCGCGGGTGGCGCAGGAAGCCGTCGAGCAGGGACTCGCACCGCCGGGGCGCGTCGAAGTGATCCCGTCCGCCGTGCAGTTGGAAGAGATCCCCGAAGGATTCGACCCGGCGGCCCGCGCCGTCCTCGGTGTTCCCCGGGAGAGGCCCCTCATCGGCACGGTCGGTCGCATCGACACGCAGAAGGACCCCCTCGGCTTCGTCCGCATGGCGGCCGCGATCCGGGTCGAGCATCCGGACACCGCGTTCGTCATGATCGGGGACGGGCCGCTGGCGGACGAGGTGCGACGGCTCGCCGCGGACCTGGACGTCGAGGTGACACTCACCGGTCAGCGTCCCGACGCCGACCGGCTCGTGGCCGGACTGGACGTCTTCGTGATCACTTCCCTGTACGAGGGGCTGGGCCGCGCGCTCACCGAGGCGCTCGCCTCCGCCCGGCCCGCCGTCGCGACGGCGGTGAACGGGGTCCCCGACCTGGTGGAGCACGGTGCCACGGGGCTGCTCGTGGTGCCGGCCGATCCGGAGGGTGCCGCGCGCGCCGTCGGCTGGCTCCTCGACCATCCGCGGGAGGCCGCGGAGATGGGTCGGCAGGGTGCCCGCAGGGTCCGCGCCACGTTCGCGCCGGAGGCCATGTGCGGGGCTGTCGACGCCTGTTATCGCGGCCTGCTGGGCCTTCCCGTCCCAGGGCGCGACCTGGGGGCCGCCTCCGGTCCCTGATCCTCTCGCCCCACGTTCAGACATACGCCTCCCGGCCACGAGCCGACCAAGCGCCGACCACGGAGATCGACATGCGCCTGACAGTCATCGGCACCGGATACGTCGGCGCGGTCCACGCCGCCTGCATGGCGGAGATCGGACACGACGTCCTGGGCGTCGACATCGACGCGGACAGGATCGCCGCCCTGACCCGCGGTACGCCCCCGTTCTTCGAACCCGGGCTGTCCGAGATGCTCATGAGAGCCGTGGACAAGGGCCGACTGCGTTTCACCACCTCGCCGGTCGAGGCCGCCCGGTTCGCGGACACCCACTTCGTCTGCGTCGGCACGCCACAACACCCCGATTCGGGCGCCGCCGACCTGAGTTACGTGGAGGCGGCCGTCGACGGTCTCGCGCCCTGCCTTTCCGGCACGGGGTACGAGCGGGTCCTGGTGGTGGGCAAGTCCACCGTCCCGGTCGGCACGGCCGACCGCCTGGCGGCGCGGCTGCGCGCCACCGCCCCGTCGGCCGAAGTGGTCTGGAACCCGGAGTTCCTGCGTGAGGGGTGCGCGGTCCAGGACACGCTGTGCCCCGAACGCATCGTGGTCGGTGCCCGGTCCGAGCACGCCGAAGCACGGCTACGGGAGATCTACGCACCGCTCCTGGAGGCGGGCACCCCGTTCCTCGCCACCGACCCGGCCACCGCGGAACTGGTCAAGGTCGCCTCGAACTCCTTCCTCGCGACCAAGATCTCCTTCATCAACGCCATGGCCGAGATCTGCGAGGCCACCGGAGCCGATGTGCTCACCCTGGCCGAGGCGATGGGACGCGACTCCCGTATCGGCCCCCGCTTCCTGGCCCCCGGACTCGGCTTCGGCGGCAGTTGTCTGCCCAAGGACATCAGGGCGTTCACCGCCCGGGCCGAGGAACTCGGTCTGGCACGGTCCGTCGCCTTCCTCCGTCAGGTCGACGAGATCAACACGCGGCAGCGCCTGCGCACGGTCGACCTCGCGGAACGCCTCCTGGGAGGCTCCTTCACCGACCGCGCCGTCGCGGTACTGGGCGCCGCCTTCAAGCCAGGCAGCGACGACGTCCGGGACTCGCCGGCGCTCGTGGTCGCCGACGCGGTCCGGCGCCGGGGAGCACAGGTCCGGGTGCACGACCCCGAGGCGATCGACAACGCCCGAGCGGCCTACCCCGCACTCCAGTTCGCGCTGGACGTCGCCAAGGCCTGCGAGCGGGCCGACCTCGTCCTGCACCTCACCGAGTGGCCCCAGTACCGGGATCTGGACCCCTCCGCGCTCGCCACGGTGGTGCGTTCCCCGGTTCTGGTGGACGCGCGGAACACCCTGGACCCGGAGTCCTGGCGCTCGGCGGGCTGGTCCCTGCACGCGCTGGGCCGCCCGGGGCCCGGCTGACCGGCGGGAGGACAGACCCATGCGTGTCGTCGTGTCCGGCGGGAGCGGCTTTCTGGGATCGCATCTGTGCGAGGCCCTGCTGCGCAGAGGCGACAGCGTCTGCGCCCTGGACAACCTCTCCTCCGGCAGATCGGTCAACATCGCCCCGCTCCTGCACGATCCCCGGTTCGCCTTCGAAGCGTGCGACGTCTCCGAACCGTTCACGGTCTCGGGGCACGTGGACGCCGTGGCGCACCTCGCGAGCCCGGCGTCGCCCGTCGACTACCAGCGCCTTCCGCTGGAGACACTGGCCGCGGGCAGTCGGGGGACGGAGAACATGCTGCGGCTCGCCGACCGTCACTCGGCACGATTCGTCCTGGCCTCCACCAGCGAGGTCTACGGCGACCCCACGGTGCACCCGCAGGACGAGGAGTACTGGGGACACGTCAATCCCGTCGGGCCGCGCAGCGTCTACGACGAGGCCAAACGCTTCGCCGAGGCCCTCTCCATGGCGTACCGGCGCACCCGGGCGGTCGACGTGGGAATCGTCCGCATCTTCAACACCTACGGCCCCCGCATGCGTTCGTACGACGGCCGGGTCGTCTCCAGCTTCATCCGGCAGGCGCTCGCGGGCGAGCCCCTGACCCTCTTCGGGGACGGAAGCCAGACACGGAGCTTCTGCTACGTCGACGACATGGTCCGCGGTCTGACGGCCATGATCGATTCACATCGGCCGGGTCCTTTCAACCTGGGGAACCCCGGTGAGCGGACCGTACGCGAACTCGCGGAGCTGGTGGTCATGATCACCGGATCGGACAGCGGACTGCGTTTCCTCCCGCTGCCCGTCGACGACCCCGTCCGGCGGCGCCCCGTCATCTCCCGTGCGCGGGAAGGCCTCGGATGGCGCCCCCTGGTGCCCTTGGAGGAAGGGCTGCGCCACACCGTCGAGTGGTTCCTTGCGCAGCCCCGGCGACCTGTCCGACCATCCGAGCAATCCCGAGTGGGGCGGCCATCATGAAAGCACTCGTACTGTGCGGCGGAGCGGGTACCCGGCTCCGCCCGATCACTCACACCTCGGCGAAGCAACTGGTGCCGGTGGCCAACAAACCGGTGCTGTTCTACGGCCTCGAGGCCATCGCATCCGCCGGCATCACGGAGGTCGGGATCGTGGTCGGGGACACCGAGCGCGAGATCCGCGAGGCGGTCGGCGACGGCTCCTCGTTCGGACTGGAGGTGACCTACGTGCCCCAGGACGCTCCCCGCGGCCTCGCCCATGCCGTGATCATCGCCCGGGACTTCCTCGGCGACGACGACTTCGTGATGTACCTCGGCGACAACTTCATCGTCGGGGGCATCTCCGGGGTGGTCGACGACTTCCGCCGGGAACGGCCGGACGCCCGCATCCTGCTGACCCATGTGTCACAGCCCACGGCCTTCGGAATCGCCGAACTCGACGCGACGGGCCGGGTGGTGGGCCTGGAGGAGAAGCCCCAGGAGCCCAAGAGCGATCTCGCGCTGGTCGGCGTCTACCTCTTCACCCCGAGCGTGCACGAGGCCGTGCGTTCCGTCCGGCCGTCCCGGCGCGGCGAGCTGGAGATCACGGACGCCCTCCAGTGGCTGCTCGACCGCGGGCTCGACGTGCGCTCCACGACGATCTCCGGCTACTGGAAGGACACCGGGAACGTCACCGACATGCTCGAGGTGAACCGGTCGGTCCTCGAGACGATCGAACCGCGGATCGACGGGAGCGTCGACGAGGCGAGCGAGATCATCGGCCGGGTCAGGATCGAGGACGGCGCCAAGGTCTTCACCAGCCGCATCGTCGGCCCGGCCGTCATCGGCGCCGGAACGGTCATCACCGACTCCTACATCGGCCCCTTCACCTCGATCGCGGAGGACTGCCGCGTCGAGGGGAGCGAGATCGAGTACTCCATCGTCCTGCACCGGGCGTCCATCGTCGGGATGCGTCGCATCGAGGTCTCGCTCATCGGCCACAACGTCGAAGTGACGCCGGCCCCCCGCACCCCCTCCGTGCACCGGCTGGTGCTCGGCGACCACAGCAAGGTGCAGATCCCGACATGACCACCACCCGCATCCTGGTCACCGGCGGAGCCGGCTTCATCGGCTCCCACTACGCGCGTACCCTGCTGGGCCCGGACGGCCCGCCGGACGTGGCGGTCACCGTGCTCGACAAACTCACCTACGCCGGAAACCCCGCCAACCTGGACGAGATCCGGGACTCGGACGGCTTCGCCTTCGTCCGGGGCGACATCTGCGACCCGGAACTCGTCGGCAGGCTCGTCTCCGACCACGACCAGATCGTGCACTTCGCCGCGGAGTCCCATGTCGACCGGTCCATCCTGGGCGCGGACGCGTTCGTCCGTACGAACGTGCTGGGCACCCAGACGCTCCTGGACGCGGCGCTGCGCCACGGGCTGGGCACCTTCGTGCACATCTCCTCCGACGAGGTCTACGGATCGATCCCCGAGGGTTCCTGGCCGGAGACCGACCCGCTGCTCCCCAATTCGCCCTACGCCGCGTCCAAGGCGGCCTCCGACCTGATCGCGCTGGCCTACCACCGCACGCACGGACTCGACGTGCGGGTCACCCGGTGCTCGAACAACTACGGGCACCACCAGTTCCCCGAGAAGGTCATCCCGCTCTTCGTCACCCGGCTCCTGGACGGACAGCCCGTGCCTCTCTACGGCGACGGCCTCAACGTCCGCGACTGGGTCCACATCGACGATCACGTCAGGGGCATCGAACTCGTCCGTACGGGCGGCAGGCCCGGCGAGATCTACAACATCGGCGGCGACAACGAACTGTCCAACCGCGAGCTGACCGGGCTGCTGCTGGACGAGTGCGGCGCCGACTGGGACATGGTGACCTACGTCGAGGACCGCAAGGGCCACGACCGCCGCTACTCGGTCGACTTCTCGAAGATCCGCGACGAGCTGGGCTACGTACCGCGGAAGGAACTCGCCGCGGGAGTCGCGGAGACCGTGGACTGGTACCGGACCCATCGTCCGTGGTGGGAACCGCTGGTGCCGGAGGCCGGGAGGCAGGCCGCATGACGGGCGACTGGCTGGTCACCGGAGCCGACGGCATGCTGGGCCGGGAACTCGTCTCCCGGCTCACGGCCCGCGGGATCGGCGTCCTCGCGGCGGACCACCGGCGGCTGGACATCACCGACGGCCGGGACGTGCGCGAGACGCTCGAACGGCACCGCCCGGCGGTCGTGGTCAACTGCGCCGCCTGGACCGACGTGGAGGGGGCCGAATCCCATGAGGCGCGGGCCCTCGCCGTGAACGGCCACGGTCCCGCCCGCCTGGCCGCGGCCTGCCGGCTGCGTGGCACGCTCCTGCTGCACGTCTCGACCGACTACGTGTTCCCCGGCGATAGCGCGCGTCCGTACGAGGAGACGGATTCCCCGGGGCCGCGCACCGCCTACGGGCGGACCAAACTCGCCGGGGAACGGGCCGTGCTGGAGACACTTCCCGAGACCGGTCATGTGGTGCGCACCGCGTGGCTGTACGGGGCCGGCGGCCGCAACTTCGTCCGTACCGTGATCCGCCTGGCAGAGGTCCAGGACGTGCTCCAGGTCGTCGACGACCAGCGGGGGCAGCCCACCTGGACCGGCGACGTCGCCGACCGGCTGATCCTTCTGGGGGGTTCGGCCCTGGCGGGAACCGCGCCGCCCGGTGTCTACCACGCGACCTCCGGCGGGGAGGCGACCTGGAACCGACTGGCGCGCGAGGTCTTCCGGCTGCTGGGCGCGGATCCGGCGCGGATACACGCCTGCCGCAGTACCGGGCTCGCCCGGCCGGCCTACAGCGTCCTCGGCCATGCCCGCTGGGCGGCGGCCGGACTGGGCCCGCCGCGGCACTGGCGTCACGCGCTGGAGGACGCGTTCCCGTCGTTGCGGGACGCCGAGGACAAGGCGCGGCAGGCTTCGTAGGAGGGCAGCAGTCCGCTGCGTGCGGCCTCGGCCAGGGTGGGCGCGGCGGCGTCCTTCTCGGACAGCACCGGGGGCCGGTCGACGGGCCAGTCGATGCCCAGGGTGGCGTCGAGGGGGTGGACACCGTGCTCGGCGTGAGGCGTGTATCCCTCGGAACAGAGGTAGACGACGGTGCTCTCGGCGGCCAGGGCGAGGAACGCGTGACCGAGTCCCTCCGAGAGGTAGACGCAGCGGTGACACTCGTCGTCGAGCCGCACCGCTTCCCACCGGCCGAACGTGGGCGAGCCCGTGCGGATGTCCGCCACGACGTCGAGGACCGCCCCGCGTACACAGGTCACGTACTTGGCCTGGCCCGGCGGCACATCGGCGTAGTGGATCCCGCGCAGGACACCCGGCGCGGAGACGGAGCAGTTCGCCTGTGCGAGGCCGAGGTCCCGGCCGACGGCCCGCCGGAACCCGGTGCCCGCGAACCACTCGTGGAAGGACCCCCGGTGGTCCGCGAATATCCGCGGCTCGTGGACCCACGCCCCCTCGACCTTCAGCTGCTTCATACGGACCAGGATCCTCCGCCGGTGGAGTCCGGGCGCGAGGAACGCTCGAAACCCCTGGTCAGGATGCGAATTGCAGTGCTATGGCCGTATCCTGGAAAGGCGGCAGAATACACGGCGGCGTGGCTTCGATCATGAACACACCCATCGAGGACTACGCCCTCATCAGTGATCTGGAAACCGCTGCCATGGTTGGCAGGGACGGGTCCATCGACTGGCTGTGTCTGCCCCGGTTCGACTCCCCGGCCTGTATGGCCGCGATGCTGGGCACGGAGGACAACGGGTTCTGGCGGATCGCGCCGGTCTCACGACTCGCGGGCGCCTCCTGCGCGAGCCGTTCCTACCGGCCGGACACGCTCGTCCTGGAATCCCGGTGGGAGACTCCCACGGGTGCTGTCCAGGTCACCGACTTCATGCCACCACGGACTCAACTGCCCTGCGTCGTGCGGGTGGTGGAAGGCCTGTGGGGGGCCGTGACCATGCGCAGCGAACTGCGGCTGCGTTTCCACCAGGGCCGGGTCGTGCCGTGGATCCAGGTCGGCGAGAACTGCACCGTCGCGGTCGCGGGGCCGGACGCCGTCTGGCTGAACACCGAAGGCCTGGAGCGCGAGCTCGAGGGAGGGAACTCGACGGTCCACGACTTCACCGTCCGGGCCGGGCGCAGGATGACGCTGACGTTCGTGTGGGCGCCCTCCTACGTGTCGGAGCCGCCCGCGCCGCTGTCCGTTCCGGCGGAGACCGTGCTCAAGGAGACCAGTGACTTCTGGCGGCGCTGGACCGGACAGTGCCGCTACGAGGGGCCGTGGCGGGATGCCGTCGTGCGGTCCCTGATCACTCTGAAGGCCCTCACCTACGCGCCCACCGGTGGAGTCGTCGCGGCCCCGACCACCTCGCTGCCCGGCTCCATCGGCGGCGTGCGCAACTGGGACCACCGCTTCTGCTGGTTGCGGGATTCCACCCTCACCCTGTCGTGCCTGCTGCGCAGCGGCTACCGGAACGAGGCGACCGCGTGGCTGGGCTGGCTGGTGCGGGCCATCGCGGGGGAACCCGCCGATCTGCAGACCGTGTACGGCGTCGGCGGGCAGCGCCAGCTCCCGGAGACGGAGGCACCGTGGCTGTCCGGCTACGAGGGCTCGCGGCCGGTTCGCTTCGGGAACTCCGCGGTGACCCAGTTCCAGCTCGACGTGTACGGCGAGGTCCTCGACACGCTCCTGCTGTCGCTGCGGGCGGGGATCCCCATGCCGGGCCATGTGTGGAATCTGGTCGAAGTCATGATGGGGCACCTCCGACGGCACTGGCGCGAACCGGACCAGGGTCTGTGGCAGGTACGCGGGCCGGCCAGACAGTTCGTCCACTCCAAGGTCATGGTGTGGGTGGCGGCGGACCGTGCGCTGAGGATGGGCGAACTGCTCGGCAGGAACGGATCCTCGGACGGGTGGCGGGTGATGCGGGACGAGGTGCACCGGCAGGTGTGCCGGGAAGGCTGGAACGCGCGACGTGGGTCCTTCGTCCAGTCCTACGGCTCGTCGGCGCTGGACGCCTCGGCGCTGCTCATCCCCCGGCTCGGTTTCCTGCCCGTCGACGACGACAGGGTGCGCGGTACCGTGGCCGCGATGCGGGAGCTGATGCACGGCGGGTTCGTGCGTCGCTACGCGCACAACGGCCAGGGCGTGCACGGCGTGGACGGCTTGCGGGGCTCCGAGGGCACGTTCGTGGCCTGTTCCCTCTGGTACGCCGACGCGCTCGCCCAGACCGGAAACCTGGAAGCGGCCCGGGAGGTCTTCGAGCGAGTCCTGGCGATCCGCAGCGACATCGGTCTGCTGTCGGAGCAGTGGGACCCGGACACGGGCCGTCAACTGGGCAACACACCGCAGGCATTCAGTCATATCGCGCTCGTGGAGACCGCGTTCCTCCTGTCGGAGCCGCAGCCACGTGGCGCGTGACGACCGGGGCCACCGGACGGCGCCCCCGCCGCCCGCCCGGCCGTCGGCCGACCCGGGTCCGCGAGCGGGGCGAGCTCTCGGTCCCGTTCGAGCCTCGGTCCCGCACGGGATCCAGGTCCGTGAGGGACCGTCAGTCCTTGGCGCTCGGGCGCCTGGCGGAGCCGGCGTAGCCGTGCGGATTGAGCTGCTGGAACCGCCAGGCGTCGCGGCACATGGCCTCGAGGCCCCGAGAGGGATGCCAGCCCCAGGCGCGTGCGACGGCGGTGGCGTCCGCCACGAGTTCGGCCACATCGCCGGGACGGCGCGGGACGATCTCGTAGGGAATCGGCGATCCGCATTCCATGGAGAAGGCGGCGACCACGTCGAGGACCGAACTCCCCTTGCCTATACCGAGGTTGTACACATGCATGCCCCGCTCGTCCGCGAGGTGGTCGAGGGCCACGCGATGGGCCTCGACCGTGTCCATCACGTGCAGGTAGTCGCGGATCGCGGTCCCGTCCGGCGTCGGGTAGTCGTCGCCGAAGACGCGGAGGCGTTCCCGCCGTCCGACGGCCACCTGGGCCACGTTCGGCAGCAGGTTCTCCGGTGAGCCGCGGGGGTCCTCGCCGAGCAGCCCGCTGGGGTGGGCCCCCGCGGGGTTGAAGTACCGCAGACACAGCACGGTGTACTCGGGGCGGCGCAGGCAGATGTCGGTGAGGATCTGCTCGCAGACGAACTTGGACGCGGCGTAGGGATTGGTGGGGCGGGGCGGGGTGGTCTCGTCGAGCGGTCCGTGACCGGCGTCCCCGTAGACGGAGCAGGAGGAGGAGAAGACGAGCTTGTGCACCCCGTGTTCGTGCATGGTGTTCAGCAGCGCGGTCGTTCCGCCGACATTGGCGTCGTAGTAGTCGGTGGGCATCCGTGTCGACGTGCCCACGGCCTTGTGCGCGGCAAAGTGCACGACGGCGTCCACGGAGTGTCGGTCGAAGACGGCCGATAGGGCACGTCGATCACGGATGTCCAGTTCATAGACGGTGCCGACGAAACGTCCCGCGATGCGTTCCACGCGGGCGAACACCTGAGGACTGCTGTTGGAGTAGTCGTCGACCACGATCACCTCGTAGCCGTGGTCGAGCAGTTCGACACAGGTGTGGCTACCGATGAATCCTGCGCCGCCCGTGACGAGAATGGTTGACGGGGCGCTCATGGGCCCGGCTCCTTCGTGTGCGCGCGGGCGGCGGTCCGGAGGCGAGCGCCGCGTCGGCACGGCAGGCTCGGAGCCGGTGCCCGGAGCGGGCCGGGCGTTCCGTACGCGCGGAACCCCGACCGGAACGAACCCGGCCTCGAAAGGTTCTGTGCGATTCGGCTTGCGGTGCGCCGTGCCGCGGTGCTCCCGGGGGAGATGCAGTAGGCGAACGACGTACGTTTACGCCGTATATGTACAACTGTGCCCCCATGTGCTCCCCGCGTCAAGCGCCGCGGTGGTACGGCGGTGTTCCCTGCCCGCGGCCGGGGTCGACCGGGTGCGGGCAGGGGGCGCCGGCGTACACCGGCCCGACCTCGTCAGCCGGCCAGCTCCCGGGCGCGCCGAGCCGCCTCGCCCACCGGGGCGCGGTGCACGGGGCCGTGCCCGGGCAGCAGCACGTCGGCGGCGAGGGCCTCGATGCGTTCGAGGGAGGCGAGCGCTCCGGCGCGCTCGGTGTCGAACATCTCGGGCAGCAGTTGCGGACCCCGTATCCGTGACGTGGGGTGGCCGCTCACCAGGGCGTCACCGGAGATCAGCACTCCGGCGTCCGGCAGGTGGTAGACGCAGTGGCCGGGCGTGTGTCCGGGGGTGTGCACCGGGACCGGCCGGCCGGGCAGGTCGAGCGGGCCCGCGTGCGGGAAGGCCTCGGGCTTCGTCATGCGTACGTCGGCCGTGCCGCCCGAGCGGATGGCGTGCACGGCCCAGGGCAGCACGCCGGGACGCCACGCCTGGCGCATCACCTGCCCGACGCTCACCTGGTGGAGGAACTCGCGGCGGGCGTGCGGCACTTCGGCCTCGTGCAGCAGGACCGGAGTGCCGTGGACGCTGTTCAGGAACTCGGCGGAGCCGAGGTGGTCGTTGTGGGCGTGCGTGATGAGCACGGCGCTCACCGCCTCGGGCGCGTGGCCGAGGGCCTCCAGGGACGCCAGGAGGTCCTGGCGGTCGCCGGGATACCCCGTGTCGATCAGGGTGACGGAGTCGCCCTCGGACAGCACCACCCAGTTCGTGTTGCTGCCGTGCACCAGATGAACTCCGGCGGCCGCCTCGACGATCGCTTCCTCGCGCATGTCCGTCCCCGATGGTGAAGACCCGCTGATGGCCCCGGAGGGCTCTGTCAGGGCGAAGGTATCGCGGGAGGGTGCGCCGGGGTGTCCGGGTGCCGCTCGTTCCGGGCCGTGCGCTCCGGGGTCGTGTCCTCCCGGGACTTGCGCACCCGGGATTCGCGCACCAGCCCTGCGCATCCGGGACTTGGGCACCAGGACCCTGCGACCAGGGACGTGCGCACCCGGTGCCGCGCACCCGGGCCGCCGCACCCCGACCGTCCGCCTCCTCGCCGTCGGTGACGGGGGGGGGCCGAAGGTGAACAGGCCATTCCGGCACGGAACTTGACGCGGCCCGGTCAAGGCGCTGCGATGGGGCGAGTCGCGTTGACTTTTGTTCGAGTCTGCGAACAAACCCCTCAAGGGAGAGCTGTATGTCCACTATTTCGAACAGGCCGGGTCTCGTACGCCTCCTCAGACGCGCGGGTGTCCACTGCTCCGTCCTGCTCCTCGCGGTGGCCGGGACGGCCGGCCTCGGCCGCTCGCCCGAGACGCTCGGGGCCGAGCCCGCCGCGGTCTCCACCACCCAGGTCGGGGTCGCTCCGGCCCCCATGGGCTGGGCGTCCTGGAACAGCTTCGCCAGTGCCGTCGACCTCGCCACCGTCAAGGCCCAGGCGGACGCCCTCGTCTCGTCCGGCATGGCCGCCGCCGGGTACACGTACGTCAACATCGACGAGGGCTGGTGGCAGGGCGCCCGGGACAGCGCCGGGAACATCAGTGTCGACACCGCTCAGTGGCCGGGCGGCATGAAGGCCGTCGTCGACTACATCCACGGCAAGGGTCTGAAGGCCGGCATCTACACCGACGCGGGGAAGAACGGCTGCGGCTACTACTATCCGACCCCCTCCACGACGCCGGCCACCCCGGGCACCGGTCTGGAGGGCCACAACCAGCAGGACCTCCAGGCCTTCCAGAGCTGGGGCTTCGACTTCGTCAAGGTCGACTGGTGCGGCGGGGACGCCGAAGGCCTCGACCAGGAGACGACGTACAAGGCCATCCGCGACGCGAACACCGCCGCGACGGCCGTCACCGGACGCCGGCTCGTCCTGTCGCTCTGCGAATGGGGCACCGGCAACCCGTGGAACTGGGCGGCCGGAACAGGGGACTTGTGGCGCACCAGCACCGACATCGTCTACTGGCCCGACAACCCGTCGATGACGAGCGTCCTCGCGAACTTCGACAAGGCGCTGCACCCCGCCGCCCAGCACACGGGCTTCTACAACGACCCCGACATGATGACCGTCGGCATGACAGGTCTGAGCGCCGCCCAGAACCGCACCCACATGGGCCTGTGGGCCATCGCCGGCGCACCCCTGCTCGCGGGCAACGACCTCGCCACCATGAGCTCCTCGACGGCCTCGATCCTCACCAACTCCGAGGTCATCGCCATCGACCAGGACCCACGCGGCCTCCAAGGGGTCAAGGTCGCCGAGGACACGCGAGGTCTCCAGGTCTACGGCAAGGTCCTCTCGGGCACCGGCAGGCGCGCGGTCCTCCTGCTGAACCGCACGTCGGCCGCCGCGAACATCACCGCCCGCTGGACCGACTTGGGCCTGACCGCGGCCTCCGCCGCGGTCCGCAGCGTATGGTCGGCGGCCGACGCCGGTTCGTACGCCACGAGTTACACCACCAAGGTGCCCGCCGGGGAGGCCGTCCTGCTCACCGTCGCCGGCACCGAGGGCGCCGGGACCACGTACGAGGACACCACCTCGGCCACGACACCGGTCTTCACCGGCGTCGACGCGACCGCCGCCGGCACGAAGCTCGTCGACATCAGCTACGCCAACGGCGGTTCCACGGCCCGCAGGGCGACGCTCCAGGTCAACGGCCAGTACGCGCAGACCCTCGCCCTCCCGCCCACCGGGTCGTCGAGCACCTACCGCACCGTCTCCGTCCTCGCCTCCCTGGCCAAGGGGTCCAACACCCTCACCTTCGCCCCCTCGGGCACCGCGCCCGACATCGACGCGGTCGCCGTCCGCGCCGTCCCCGGAACCGACGGCACCGCGATCGTCGGCACCGGCTCCGGACGCTGCCTCGACTTCTACCGGAGCGCCATCGCCGACAACACCCAGGCCGCGCTCTGGGACTGCGGCGGAGGCCAGAACCAGACGTTCACCGCCACCTCGCGCGGCGAACTCGTCGTCTACGGCACCAAGTGCCTCGACGCGTACGACAGCGGGACCGCCAACGGCACCCGGGTCGTCCTGTGGGCCTGCAACGGCGGTACGAACCAGAAGTGGACCGTGAACACGAACGGCACCGTGACCAGCAACGTCTCCGGACTGTGCCTGGACGCGTCGGGCAACGGCACGGCGAACGGGACCCCCGTCGTCCTGTGGACCTGCAACGGCGGCTCGAACCAGCGGTGGAGCCGCAACTGAGCGCCGACCGGCCGTGATCGGCCGCCGACCGATGCCAAGGGGCTCCGCAGCGACGGGGCTTGCCGGAGCACCTGGGCTGGTCCGAGCGCCAGGAGTGCCAGGAGCGGCCGGTCGACGCCAGGCGCGTACGGGGGCGCCGGTCGGGCCCGGAGGCCGAAAGCCGTGAGGGCGCCGGGGTCTTCGGGCCGGCCGGCGGAACACGCCCGGCCCGGAGGTCCGGGAAAACCCGGTGCGCCGCCCGTGCCCGGTTCCCTAGACTCGCCACGAACCACACGCCGTGCCGTCCGGTGCCGCGTGTGCCGTGACGAACGAGGGGAGCCGGGCCGTGCGTTACCGCACCGCTGTCGTCGTCCCCCGGTCACAGCACGAGGTGATCCTCGTGTCTTCGTGGGCCCGGTACCGGCTGCGCGGCCGGAACCGGACGCCTGCGACGACTTTCTGACCTCCCCTCGCACGACGCCGACCGCAAGCCCGGTCGCCGTGCGTCCTGCCTGCCGGAGGTCCGCCACCGCCTGAACACAGGCGTGTCGTCGGGGAATCGCGCCGACCCGTTCCGGATCGTCCGAAAGGCCCTCGGCCGTGCGTACCGACCTGCACCGTCATCACACCGACTCCGTCGCCAACCCCCTCGCCGCCGTGCGCAACCTGGGCATCCTCGCCCACGTCGACGCGGGGAAGACCACCGTCACCGAACGGATCCTGTACCTCACCGGGACCACCCACAAACGGGGCGAGGTCCATAACGGCACCACCGTCACCGACTTCGACTCCCAGGAGCGCGACCGTGGCATCACCATCTTCGCCGCGGCCGTCACCTGCGCGTGGGACGGCCACCGGATCAACCTGATCGACACCCCGGGCCACGTCGACTTCTCCGACGAGGTCGAGCGCTCGCTGCGCGTCCTCGACGGCGCCGTCGCGGTCTTCGACGCCGTGGCGGGCGTGGAGCCGCAGAGCGAGTCGGTGTGGCGGCGGGCCGACCGGCACGGCGTACCGCGGATCGCCTTCGTGAACAAGCTGGACCGGGCCGGCGCCGACCTCGACACCGCGGTCGCGTCGATCCGGGAGCGGCTGCATCCGGCCCCGCTGGTCGTCCAGTTGCCGATCGGCACGGAGGACACCTTCACGGGGGTGGTGGACCTGCTGCGGATGCGCGCGCTGGTGTGGGCCGACGGAGCCGGGTCCGCGGAGGAGGGCCCGGTGCCGCGGGAACTGCTGGAGGAGGCGGAGCGACGGCGCCGGCTGCTGGAGGAGGCGGTGGCCGAGCTTCACCCGCGGGCGCTGGAGGAGTTCTGTGCCCGGTCCACCGTCTCGGCGGCGACCCTCGCGTCCGCGCTGCGCGATCTCACCCGGACGGGTGAGGGCGTCGTGGTGCTCTGTGGCTCGGCGTACCGCAACCGCGGGATCGAACCGCTGCTGGAGGCCGTGGTGGCCTACCTTCCCTCGCCGCTCGACGTGCCCGCGGTCCGCGGCACGTACGACGGCGCGGAGCGGGAACGGGCGGCCGACCCGCAAGCGCCGTTCGCCGGGCTGGTGTTCAAGGTGAACGCCACCGCGACCGGACGGCTGACGTATCTGCGTGTCTACGCGGGCACGGTGGAGAAGGGACAGGGGGTGCTGGACGTGGGCACGGGACGCACCGAGCGGATCGGCCGGATCCTGAGGGTCCGCGCCGACCGCCACGCGGAGCTGGACCGCGCCGTGGCCGGTGACATCGTCGCCGTGATCGGGCCGAAGTCCGCCCGGGCCGGGGCGACGCTCTGCGCCCCCGGGGCGCCGTTGCTCCTCGAACCGCCGGTCGTCGCCGATCCGGTGGTGTCCGTGGCCGTCGAGGCACGCCGGAGCACCGAGACCGAGCGACTGGTGTCGGCGCTGGCACGCCTGGCCGAGGAGGACCCCTCGCTGGTCGTCCGCAGCGACCCCGAGACCGGGCAGACGGTGCTGTCCGGCATGGGAGAACTGCATCTGGAGGTGGCGGTGGAGAAGATCCGGCGCGACCACGGGCTCGACGCCGCCGTCGGGCGGCCGAGGGTCGCCTACCGCGAGACGGTGGCCGCCGGGGTCACCGGCCTGGTGTACCGGCATGTCAAACAGGACGGCGGCGCCGGTCAGTTCGCCCATGTCGTGCTCGACGTGGAGCCGCTGGGTCCCGACCCGGACGGCGCCACGGGGAGTCCGGTGGGCTTCGTGTTCCGTTCGGCCGTCGTGGGCGGCCGGGTGCCGCAGGAGTACGTCCGTGCCGTGGAGGCCGGGTGCCGGGACGCGCTCGCCGAGGGTCCCCTCGGCGGTCACCCGGTGACCGGGCTGCGCGTGACCCTGACCGACGGGGCCACGCACGCGAAGGACTCCTCGGAGATGGCGTTCCGCACGGCGGGCCGGTTCGGCCTGCGCGAAGCGCTGCGCGGCAGCGCGATGCTCCTGCTGGAACCGGTGGTCGAGGTCACCGTCACCGTCCCGGAGGACGCCGTGGGCGGAGTCCTCGGCGACCTCGCGGCACGGCGCGGCCGGGTCTCGGGCTCGCTCACGCGCGGGAGTACGGCGGTGATCACCGCCACCGTGCCGCTCGCCGAACTCTTCGGCTACGCGACCCGGTTGCGCAGTCGGACCCAGGGCCGGGGCGTCTTCACCACCCGGCCCGCCGGCCTCGCACCGGCACCCGCTCCGGCGGCCTCGAACGGGGGACCGGCGCGGTAGCCGTGTGAGTCCCGCGCAGGACGACGGCCCCGCCCTCACGGGGGCGGGGCCGTTCTCGATGCCCGGCAGGTGTCCTCGGTCCCAGTGGGATTCCTGGAGCCCCATGGGCCGGGTCGCCCCGGTCCGGGGGCGTCCTCGCCCGGGCGACCGCCGCCCCGGGCGCCGCGTGCTCGGCCCGTCCCGATCCGCTCGATCCGCGCACCCGCTCGGGCCGCTGTCCGTCCTTCGGCGGCGGCGGTCGCAGTCCATGCCGGGGCCGTCGCTCGCACACCACAACCCGGAAGCCGCTGGGGAGCGGGGATGCGCGACGGATCGTCCTCGGGCGGCCGGGAGCCGGCCCCGAGTGTCGGAGGAGCGCCCCGGGCCCTGTCGGCAACATGCCGAACAAAATTGTTGACAATCTTGCTGGTCTAGATTTACGTTCGACAGGCACTCACTCAGGGAGGGCAGCAATGCAGACGGAAGCCCGTCCAGGCACCGGCGAGCAGGCCAAGCAGCACGCGTTGGTGCAGCTGCGGCAGGCGATTCTGCGCGGAGAGATGGCACCGGCCCAGCGGCTGGTGGAGAACGAACTCGCCGAGCAGTTCGGTGTCACCCGGGCCAGCGCCCGGGCGGCGCTGATCGAGCTGGAGTCGGAGGGGCTGGTCGAGCGGATCCGCAATCGCGGATCACGCGTCCGGGTGGTGACCGTGGAGGAAGCGGTCGCCATCACCGAGTGCCGTATGGCGCTCGAAGGCCTCTGCGCCGCCAAGGCGGCCACCCTGGCCACCGACGAACAGCTCGCCGACCTGGCGGAGCTGGGCGCGGCGATGACCAAGGCGGTCGCCGACGGCGACCCGGTGACCTACTCCGAGCTCAACCACGAAGTGCACGCCCGGATCAGGGAGTTCTCCGGCCAGCGGACCGCCGTGGGACTCCTGGAGCGACTCAATGCCCAACTGGTGCGCCACCGGTTCCAGTTGGCACTGCGTCCCGGTCGTGCGCAGCAGTCCCTGAGTGAACACCTGGCCATGATCGAGGCGATCGGGGCCAGGGACCCGCAGGCGGCCGAAGCGGCCGTCCGCGCTCACCTCGGCAGTGTGATCGAAGCGCTGCGCGACTGACGTGTCGCGCGGCGGCGCGCGGTACGACGGACAGCCGAGGCGGGCGCCCACCTGTCCACCAAGGAGATAGCAGCCATGACGCACGCCAACGCGCCCGCACCCGAACCCTCGGACCCACCCGGCGAAGGAGGACGACCCGCGCGGTCGACCCTGGTCGTCACCGCGCACGCCGGAGACTTCGTGTGGCGGGCCGGGGGAGCCATCGCGCTGGCCGCCTCCCGGGGGGAGAAGGTCACCATCGCGTGCCTGACCTTCGGTGAGCGCGGCGAGTCCGCCAAGGCCTGGCGCGAGGGCAGGAAGCTCGACGAGATCAAGGCCATGCGCCGGGAGGAGGCCGAGAAGGCCGCCGCCACGCTCGGCGCCGAGGTCCGCTTCTTCGACGCGGGCGACTACCCGCTGACCGCCACCGCCGAGCTCACCGACCGACTGGTGGCGGTCTGCCGCGAGACCCAGCCGGACGTCGTGCTCACCCACCCGACCGAGGACCCGTACAACGGCGACCACCCGGCCGCCAACCGTATGGCCCTGGAAGCCCGTGTCCTGGCCCAGGCGATCGGCTACCCCGGCGAGGGCGAGATCATCGGCGCCCCGCCCGTCTTCTACTTCGAGCCCCACCAGCCCGAGATGAGCGGCTTCCGGCCCGAAGTCCTGCTCGACATCACCGAGGTGTGGGAGACCAAGCGCAAGGCGATGGAATGCCTCGGCGCCCAGCAGCACCTGTGGGACTACTACACCGACCTCGCCGTGCGCCGCGGCGTCCAGCTCAAGCGCAACGCCGGCCCCAACCTGGGCCTGGCCCACAAGACCATGGCCGAGGCCTACATGCGCCCCTACCCGCAGATCGCGAGGGAGCTGGCATGAGCGGCGTGATCGTCACCGGGCCGCCCAGGGCGGACGCGAAGGACGTCGAGGCGATCGCCGGACACGGCACCGCGACCGTCCACGAGGCGATGGGCCGCACCGGCCTGCTGGGCACCCGGCTGCGCCCCATCCAGCAGGACGCCCGGGTGGCCGGGACCGCGGTCACGGTGCTGTCCTGGCCCGGCGACAACCTCATGATCCACGCCGCCGTCGAACAGTGCGGCGAGGGGGACATCCTCGTCGTCACCACCACCTCGCCCTCCACCGACGGCATGTTCGGCGAACTGTTCGCCACCGCGCTCAAGCGGCGGGGGGTGCGCGGACTGGTCATCGACGCCGGCATCCGGGACACCGCCGAACTGCGCGGGATGGGCTTCCCCGCCTGGTCCGCCGCGGTCAGTCCGCAGGGCACCGTGAAGGCGACCGGCGGCTCGGTCAACGTCCCGGTGGCGATCGGCGGTCAGATCGTCCGGCCCGGTGACGTGATCCTGGCCGACGACGACGGCGTGGTCTGCGTGCCCCGCGAGGGCGCCGGCCGGGTCGCCGAGGCGTCAAAGGCCCGCGAGCGGAAGGAAGCGCTGGCCCGCGCGGCCTTCCTCGAGGGCCAACTCGGCCTGGACCGCTACGGGTTGCGCGAGACCCTCGTACGCCTGGGGGTGACGTACACGTCGTACGACGAGTACGTGCGGGACGGAGCCGCGCCGTGAGCGGGCCCGCGGAAGTGCGGTGCATGCTCCTGCGCGGCGGCACCTCCAAGGGCGCCTACTTCCTGGCCGACGACCTGCCCGCCGACCCCGCGGCACGCGACGACCTGCTGCTGCGCGTGATGGGCAGCCCCGACCCGCGCCAGATCGACGGCCTGGGCGGCGGGCACCCGCTGACCAGCAAGGTGGCCGTGGTGTCGGTCTCGGCCGATCCCCTGGCGGACGTCGACTACCTCTTCCTCCAGGTCTCGGTCGACCGGGCCGAGGTGTCGGACCGTCAGAACTGCGGCAACCTCCTCGCCGGGGTCGGCCCGTTCGCCGTCGAACGCGGTCTGGTCGAGCCGGCGGAGGGCCGTACAGCGGTACGCATCCGCATGGTCAACTCGGGGGACCTCGCGGTCGCGAGCTTCCCCACCGAGGGCGGACGCGTGGTCTACGAGGGTTCCGCCCAGATCTCCGGGGTGCCGGGGAGCGCCGCGCCGGTGGTCATCGAGTTCCCGCGGGGGAGCGGCGCGTTGCTGCCCACCGGCCACGCCCGGGACATCGTCGCCGACACCCCGGTGACCTGCGTGGACAACGGCATGCCGACCGTCCTGATCGCGGCGTCCTCACTGGGCGTCACCGGGTACGAGACCCCCAAGGACCTGGAGGAGGACCTGGCGCTGGCCGACCGGCTCCGTGAGATCCGGCTGGCGGCGGGCAAGCTGATGGGCCTCGGCGACGTCGAGAACGCCACCGTGCCCAAACTGACCCTGCTCGCCCCGCCACGCGACGGCGGAGCCGTCATGACCCGCACCTTCATCCCGGTGCGCTGCCACACCTCCATCGGCGTCCTCGGCGCCGCGAGCGTCGCCGCCGGACTGCGTGTGGAGGGCGGGGTCGGTCACGCCGTGGCCCGCCCGCCCGAACGCGGGGACCGGCTCCGCATCGAACACCCCACCGGATTCCTCGACATCGAAGCCGGTGTCGACTCCGGCCCCGGCGACGCCCTGCCTGCGGCCCGGCGCACCGCCGTCGTCCGCACCGCCCGCAAGATCTTCGACGGCACGGTCTTCCCCCGGCCGGCCGGAGCCGCATCACACTTCTGAGGAGGCCCCATGGCCCCGCCGCTCGGCGACATCGCCCACCTCGGGCACGTCGAACTGCTCACCCCCGACCTGGACGCCAGCGTCCGGTTCTTCACGGAGTACCTCGGCCTGACCGAGAACGGCCGCTCCGGGGACTCCGTCTACCTGCGGACCTGGGACGACTACGAGCACCACAGCCTGACCCTCACGGCCCACAGCACCTCGGGCATCCGCCGCACCGCCCTGCGCGCCTCCAGCGAGGAGGCCCTCCACCGCCGGGTCAAGGAGATCGAGAGCGCCGGCCGCGAGGGCCGCTGGGTGAACGACGAGCCCGGCCTCGGCCCGGTCTTCGTCACCACCGACCCCGACGGCCACGAATTCGCCCTGTACTGGGAGAGCGAGTGGTACCGGGCGCCGGACCGCCTCAAGCCCGGTCTGAAGAACCAGCCGCAGGCGAAGCCCGGTCACGGGGTCGGCGTGCGCCGCCTGGACCACGTGAACTTCCTCGCCGCCGACGTCGCCTCCAACGGAGACTTCGTCCGTGACGCGCTCGGGGCCCGCCCGACCGAGCAGATCCAGCTCGACAGCGGCCGGATCGCCGCCCAGTGGCTGACCTTCAGCAACAAGTCGTACGACGTCGTCTACACGGAGGACTGGACGGGTTCGAGCGGGCGCCTGCACCACATCGCGTTCGCCACGGACACCCGTGAGGACATCCTGCGCGCCGCGGACCTCGCCATCGACACCGGCGTGTTCATCGAGACGGGCCCGCACAAGCACGCCATCCAGCAGACGTTCTTCCTCTACGTGTACGAACCCGGCGGCAACCGGATCGAGTTGTGCAACCCGCTCACCCGCCTCGTCCTCGCCCCGGACTGGCCCCTGGTCACGTGGACCGAGAACGAGCGGAAGAAGGGGCAGGCCTGGGGCCTGAAGACCATCGAGTCCTTCCACACCCACGGCACACCGCCCATCGGCTGATCGAAGAAGCGGCGATATCCAGCCGCGCGGGCGCGCGGGCGGCACCGGACTGTGTGCCGCCCGCGCCCTTTTCACCTGGTTCTCCGTCACTTCACCTGGTTCTCGGCCACCTGCGCGACGGGCGCGGCAGGTGGCCGGATTGCTTCCTAGATTGTTGACAAAACCGTTGACACTCTAGAGGTCGACTCCTTAGCGTCTAGCCCATAATCGGGTCAGCCGCACGAGCCGCGTCGACCCGCGTCTCCGATCCCCTTCCAGGGCCCACGCCTCCTGGACGAGAGGAAACAACGATGTCCTCCTCCCTCGCCCTGCCCGCTCGCGGCGGCAGCAGAATGGCCGCACTGGTCGTCGGCCTCTGCTGGCTGGTCGTCCTCTTCGACGGCCTCGACATGTTCATCTACGGCTCCGTGCTGCCGCACATGATGGAGACGAAGGCGCTCGGCATCGACCCGGGCAAGGCCGGTGACGTCGGCTCCTGGGCCACCTTCGGCATGCTGATCGGCGCCCTGTCCTCCGGCACCGTCAGCGACTGGGTCGGCCGCAAGAAGACGATCGTCGCGTCGACCGCCGTGTTCTCCCTGGCCTCCGCGGTCTGCGCCGCGGCCTCGACCCTCGGCGTCTTCAGCCTCGGCCGCTTCCTGGCCGGCCTCGGCCTCGGCGGCCTGCTGCCGAGCGCGATCACCATGGTCACCGAGTACGCCCCGAAGGGCCGCCGCGCCCTGATCGTGGGCTCCCTGATGACCGCCCACCAGGCCGGCGGCATCGTCGCCGGATTCGTGGCGCTCGGGACGGGCGACTGGCGCCTCTCCTTCTGGATCTGCGTGCTGCCGCTGTTCATCGGCGTGCCGCTGGCGGCCAGGTTCCTGCCCGAGTCGATGGCCTTCCTCCAGGCCAAGGGCCGTACCGAAGAGGCCCGCGCCCTCGCCGACCGCTACGGAGTCGACCTGGCCGCCCGCGCCGAGGGGCGCCAGGCCGCCGCCGACCGCTTCAGCGCCCTCGCCGCCCTGTTCCGCGGAGGCCGGTGGGTCCAGACCCTGCTCTTCTGGATCGCGTCCTTCGGCGGTCTCCTCCTCGTCTACGGCGTCTCGCAGTGGCTGCCCTCGCTGATGAAGGCCAACGGCTACAACCTCGGGTCCTCGATCGGCTTCGTCATCGTCATCAACCTCGGCGGCATCGTCGGCATGCTGATCGGCGGACGCCTCACCGACAGGTTCGGAGGCTCCCGCATCTCCGCGATCTGGTTCGGCGCCACCGCCGTCGGGATCTACTCGCTCAGCGTCAAGATGCCACTGCCCCTCACCTACACCGTCGTCTTCCTGACCGGCATGTTCCTCTTCAGCGCCCAGGCGATGATCTACGCCACGGTCGCCCACCGCTCCGAGGACGACAACCGCGCCACCGCGGTCGGCTGGACGTCCGGCATGGGCCGCTTCGGCGCCGTCTTCGGCCCGTGGCTCGGCGGTCAGCTGCTCGCCACCGGCTCGACCACCGCGGGCTTCACCGTCTTCGCCCTCGCGGGCGTCTTCTCCCTGGTGTTCGTCAGCCTGACCGGCCTGCGCCGGGTCCAGGTCGCGTCCCCGGCCCCCGTGCCGCAGCAGGAACTCGCCCCGACCGGCTGACCGGGAGGCGTGGAAACGGCGCCCGGGCGGGGCCTGACGGAGGGTCCGCCCGGGCGTTCCCGCGTCAGGGACCAGCGGGTGCAAGGCGCGCGCCCACCGCGGCGCCTCCCCGTTCCGGGCCGTGCCGTTCCCCCCGGCGGCCCACGGGCCGCGTATTCCCGTTGCCCCGTTCGTCCCGGGATGCTGGAGTGGCCCCATGGATCACAGTGCGGTACTGGCCCTCTTCGACCGGGACATGCGCGAGAGCGCGCGCCCCGACGCGCCCGGCTCCCGGGTCGAGCGCGTCGGCAGGGTGGTGCGCCTGGTCGGCGCCGACAAGGGCTGGAGCGGGGTGCTCTGGTCCGATCTGGACGAGGCGAGCGCCGACGCGGCCATCGCCGAACAGGTGCGGTTCTTCTCCCGGCTGGGGGGAGAGTTCGAGTGGAAGCTGTACGGTCACGACCGGCCCGTGGACCTCGGACAACGCCTGCGCGCGGCGGGCTTCACCGCCGAGCCCGAGGAGACGCTGATGATCGCCGAGCTGAGCGATCTGGCCCTCGACGCCGAACCTCCCGAGGGCGTACGACTGCTGCCGGTCACCGACCGCGCGGGCGTCGACCTCGTCGCCGATGTCCACGAGCGGGCCTTCGGCATCGACGGCACCCGGTTGCGGCACCAGCTGCTCGCCCAGCTCACGGGCGACTCGGACACGGTCGTCGCCGTCGTGGCCCTGGCCGGCGACGTCCCCGTCAGCGCGGCCCGCATGGAACTCCTGCCCGGCGCCCGGTTCGCCGGACTGTGGGGCGGCGGCACCGTCGAGGAATGGCGGGGCCGCGGCATCTACCGCGCCCTCGTCGCCCACCGCGCCCGCGTCGCCGCCGACCGCGGCTACCGCTACGTCCAGGTGGACGCCTCCAGCCAGAGCCGTCCGATCCTCGCCCGGCTGGGCTTCCAGGCACTCACCACGACGACGCCGTACGTCTACCAGCCGTGACCCCGGCCCGCGTTCGCGAGGAGCGGCGGCGCCGCTCCGGCGCCGTCGCCGGGACCTGACGGCCGGGTGTGGGCCGCGCCCGGCACCCGGCCACGCTTCTCCCCCGCGCGGTCCGGCGCACGGGCCTCACAGGTCCAGCCGGTACTCCAGTTCCCGGTGGGTGGGCCGGTAGCCGAGGGCGTCGTTGACGGCGATCATGGGCGCGTTGACGTCGGCCGTGTCCGTGAGCAGGCCGGCCAGCTCCGGGTACCGCAGACGGGCCAGCCTGATCGACTCGGCCTTCATCCACAGCCCGAGGCCGTGGCCGCGGTGCTCGGGCAGGACCGCCGTTCCGTAGTGCTGGGCGTCACCCAGGCCGTCGCCCGGCACGACGAGTTCCGAGAAGCCGACCAGCGAGCCGTTCGAGCGGTCCACCACGGCCACCGTGTGCAGCGCCTCGCCCCGTTTCAGGACGGCCTCGGCCACCGCCACGACCCGCTCCACGTCCCAGACGTCGATCCCGCGGGCACTGTCCTGCATCGGCATGTCGTCCATGGCCCGCCGGGAGTCGGCGAAGGACTGTGCCAGACCGGAGGGGACGACCCCGTCCCAGTACGTCAACCCGTAGCCCTGGTGCGGGCGTTCCGCGATCGCGGTGACGGCCGGGAGGTCGAGCTCCGCCAGGGGGAGCCGCGCGAACGTGAGGGCCAGCACCCGGCGGAACCCGCGCGCCGAGAGGAAGGCGTCGCCGGGGGAGCCGGCCGTGGCCCGGGAGACGAGCGCCACTCGCCCGTCCTCGCGAGCGGCGGCCACGGCGGTGTCCAGGAGCGTGCCGCCCACCCCCTCGCGCCGTTCCGCGGGGTGTACGGCGATCTCCAGCTCGGCGATCCGCTCCGGCCCCTCCTCGGCGAAGGGCCGGAGGGACGCCGAGCCCACCGGGAACCCCTCGGCGTCGGAGGCCAGCCAGAACGGACGCCGGCTCGACGCGGCGGGGTCGGAATCGGTCAACGGCGTGATGCGAGGCGGCAAGGTCTCTCCGTGGCGTGGGTCGTACGGGTGCGAAGCCCGCAGAAAGTAGCCGCACGGGAGCGCTCCGCGCAACGGTTTTCGGCGGACGGGCCACCAGACACCCCACCTGTCCCTCGGCCTGGGCATGTCCGGGCCCGCGAAGGCCCGGCCGACCGGGCATTCGCGCACCCGGGCATTCGCGCACCCGCCCCCTCGCACGGTCCGCTCGGCGCGTCCGGCCGCCACCCGCCCGTCGGCGCCTGCGGGGGATCGCCGCCGTCAGGCCGTGAACTCCCCGTCCCCAGCGGCGAAACGGCTCCTGGCCGGTAGGTCCCTACTGGTGGGTCCCGAACGGCCAGTCCTGACGAGTCCCGGACGACGGTCCCCGAACGGCAGGCCCCGGACCGTCAGTCCAGGATTTCAGCCCAGGACCGTCAGTCCCCGGACGGGTCGGCCCAGGACCGTCGGTCCGAACCGTGAGCCCCGGCCCCTCAGCGCCGCCCCCGTGTCCGGTCCAGTGCCGCGACGCCCAGCGCGGCCAGGCCGATCTGGATGAGCCACTCGATCCAGTCGACGCCTTTCGTGTCGGCGACGCCGAACGCGGCGGCGACCCCCGACCCGATGAACGCGGCCACGATGCCCACCGCGATCGTCCACAGGATCCCGATGCGCTGGCGTCCCGGCACGGCGAGCCGGCCCAGTACACCGATGATGATGCCGATGAGGATGGCACTGATGATGCCCGAGATCTCCATCTCCGCCCCTCTTGTTCGGTCGCCCGTCGCTATGTGTCTGCCCCCCTCCGCGCTGAGCCAGTCCGCGCCTGGGCAGGCATCCCGTGCGGGACCCGGACGTGCTCTGCGCGGCCGCCTTCCGGCCATGCAGCGTTCGGGAATCTGTCGTGCCGAGGACGGTCGGGGCAGCTCGCGGGTGCCCTGCGACGCGGCCCGCGAACGCGTCTTCCACCGCCCCGACGCCAAGCCGCGCCCACGGCACCGCTTCCCGGCCCTGGGGCTCGCCACCATGGGCGTCGTCACGGCGATCGGTTGCCTGCTCGGCCGTCACACCGACCTCGCCGCGCTCGTCCGGCTGCTGACCGCGGTCATGGTGATCGCCCGGGTGCCGGCCCAGGTCGTCGCCCTGTCGGTGCTGCGCGGGGTGCTCTCGAACGGGTGACGCCGGGGGCACTGTCACGGGCTCCGCCGGGCGGCGGCGGGACGGTCAGCCGAGGGGGCCGGCGTTCCGCGGATGGCTCCAGGTCCGCAGGACGACGTCCCGGCCCTTCGCCGTACGGACCACCGGCTCGTCGTCGGCGAGGACGAAGCCCGTCGCCTTGGCCACGCCCTCGCTCGCGGTGTTCCCGTCCTCGATGCACAGGACGATGCGCCGGCCGCCGACGCGGCGGTGGGCGAAGTCCACGGCGAGCCGGACCGCCCGGGTCGCGAGCCCCCGGCCCCGGTAGGCGGCCCCCACGCCGTACGCGAGCTCGACGTCCCGGTCGTCGCCCGTGCCGGGGAAGAGCAGGATCTCGCCCCGAGGCCGTTCACCGTCCGTGGTGATGGCGAGTTGGACGGCCCGCCCCTCGGCGCTCTTCTGCTCGGCCGCCGCGAGGTAGGCGAGCGCCGCCTCGGTGTCGAAGGGCGAGGCCACCGGCGTCCACCGGTCGATCTCGGGATCGTCGTAGAGCGCGACGAGGTCCGCGACGTCGTCGTCGGACCACTCCCGCAGATGCAGCCCCATGCCGTCGATGCGCAGCGGTCCGGGGAAGTCGAACGTCGGTCGGCTGTCCATCCGACGATCCTGACGCGTGTCGTGGGTCCGGGCCAAGGGCGCCTCGCGGGGCGCGGGTACGGCGGTCGCGGCCACTTGGCGGTGGTCCCGGATGCGCGAGAGCGTGGTGGGGCAGAACGTGGACACCGTCCGATTGCCGGGAGGCCGTGATGCTCGTCCCCTTCGGGGCCCGTGATTTTCTGGACCGCGCTGTCACCGTGTACGGCGACCGCGTCGGTGTCGTCGACGAACCGGACCAGCCGGCCGAGCCCTGGGAGGGGCTCACGTACCGGCGCGTCGGTGAACTGGCCCGGGCGCAGGCCGCCGGGCTCGACGCGCTGGGCGTGCCGCACGGAGCGCGGGTGGCCGTCGTCTCGCCCAACAGCGCCAGACTGCTCACCTCGTTCTTCGGTGTGAGCGGCCACGGCCGGGTGCTCGTACCGGTCAACTTCCGGCTGACGGCCGACGAGGTGAGCTACATCGTCGGGCACTCGGGGGCCACCGTCCTGCTCGTCGACCCCGAGCTCACGGACCGGTTCGCCGGGGTCGGCTGCGAGCACCGCTTCACGCTCGGCCCCGACGCGGACGCCGAGCTGTACGCCTTCGGGACCGACCCCCGTCCGTGGCGGCCGGACGAGAACGCCACCGCGACGATCAACTACACCAGCGGAACGACGGCCCGGCCCAAGGGCGTGCAGATCACCCACCGCAACATCTGGGTCAACGCCACGACCTTCGCCTTGCACGCGGGTGTCACCGACCGCGATGTCTATCTGCACACCCTGCCCATGTTCCACGCGAACGGGTGGGGGATGCCCTTCGCGATGGCGGGCCTCGGCGTGCCGCAGATCGCGCTGCGCAAGGTCGACGGGGCGGAGATCCTGCGCCGGGTGGCCGAGCACGGGGTGACGGTCATGTGCGCGGCTCCGGCCGTCGTCAACGCGGTGCTGGCCGCCGCCGAGTCCTGGGAGGGCGAGATCCCGGGCCGCGGCCGGGTCCGCGTCATCGTCGCCGGAGCGCCGCCGCCCACGAAGACCGTCGCACGCGTCGAATCGCTGCTGGGATGGGAGTTCATCCAGATCTACGGCCTCACCGAGACCTCACCCCTGCTCACCGTCAACCGGTCCCGGTCCGAATGGGACGACCTCGACCCGGAGGCCCGCGCCGAGAAGCTGGTGCGCGCCGGTGTCCCCGCGCTGGGCGTCACCCTGCGCACCGCCGCCGACGGCGAGATCCTGGCGCGCTCCAACGTCGTCCTGGAGGGGTACTGGGAGCAGCCCGAGGAGACCGGACGGGCGCTGGCCGACGGCTGGTTCCACACCGGCGACGGCGGGTCGATCGGCGCGGACGGCTATCTGACGATCAGCGACCGCAAGAAGGACGTGATCATCACCGGTGGCGAGAACGTGTCCTCGATCGAGGTGGAGGACACCCTGTTCAGCCATGCCGCCGTCGCCGAGGTCGCGGTGATCGGCGTGCCGCACGAGAAGTGGGGCGAGACCGTCAAGGCGCTGGTGGTCCTCGCGCCGGGGGCGGAGGCCGGCGAACGGGAGCTGATCCAGTACTGCAAGGAGCGCCTCGCCGGATACAAGGCGCCGACCTCGGTCGAGTTCCGGAGCGAGCTCGCCAGGACGGCCACCGGCAAGCTCCAGAAGTACAAGCTGCGCGAGCCGTACTGGGAGGGACACGACCGGGAGGTCAACTGACCGCTCTCCCCGCGGCCGGCCGGCCCCGCCGTGCGGCCCGGCGCTCGCGGCGACCGGCCGTTCCGCCTCGGCCGATGACCTCGCCTCTGGCCCTTCCGCGTGCCGCCGCACCGGTGGGCGCCGACGGCCGGGCCGGCGCGGGGCCGCCCGCCGGCCTTGACATGCAGGTAATTGCCTGCATAACTTTGGGTGTGACATCAGAGAGCGACTCGGGAATGGACCAGGTCTTCAAGGCGCTCGCCGACGGGACCAGGCGACGGCTCCTCGACCGGCTCCACCGGCACAGCGGTCAGACGCTCGGTGAACTGTGCGAACACATCGAGATGACACGCCAGTCGGTGACGCAGCACCTGGCCGTTCTCGAGGCCGCCAACCTCGTCAGCACGGTGCGGCGGGGGAGGGAGAAGCTGCACTACCTGAATCCGGTGCCGCTCCACGAGGTCCAGGAGCGGTGGATCGACAAGTTCGAGCGCCCGCGACTGCGGATGCTCGGCGCTGTCAAGGAACGAGCCGAGGAAGCCATGACCGACAAGCCGAACTTCGTCTACGTCACCTACATCAGGAGCACTCCCGAGAAGGTCTGGGACGCGCTCACCGACGCCGACCTCACGGCCGCCTACTGGGGTCACTCCAATGTCTCGGACTGGCGTGCCGGGTCCCGCTGGGAGCACCGTCGCACGGACGGCTCCGGGGTCGCCGACGTGGTCGGGACCGTGGTGGAGAGCGAGCGTCCGACCCGCCTCCGGACCACGTGGGCCGCCCCCGCGGACGAAGGCGACGCGAGCGCGTACTCCAGCGTCACCTTCGACATCCAGCCGCACGCCGACATCGTGCGGCTGACCGTGACGCACGAGGACCTGCCCGACGGGGGCGCGCTCGCCGACGCCGCTTCGGGCTGGTCCGCGGTGCTGTCCAACCTGAAGTCCCTTCTGGAGACCGGCGGTCCGCTGCCCCAGGAGCCGTGGCTCATGCCGACCCGATGAGGCGAGCGCGGAAGCGGGCCTCCGCGCCGGACGGGCGCCGGGCGTGCGAGCCCGGTGCGGGACCCCGGCGCGGAGCCCCTGCCCGGACTACATCCGGCGGCCGCTCCGGTCCGCCGTGAGCGCGCACATCGCGCCGAGCGCCACCGCGAGGGCGCCGATGATGATGCTGTTGAGCGCGACCCCGGTGTCCGGGCTGCTGCCGACGATCCAGGGCGAGATGATCATCCAGGTGCCCAGCGCGCAGATCGCCCAGCTCAGGCCGTACATCCTTCCCGGTGTGACGGTGAATCCGAGAGCCAGGACGCAGATCGCGATGCCGATGATGAGATTGTGCGGCGCCAGGTCGGGCTGGCTCGTCGTGTAGTGGAGCACCCACGGGGACACGGCGCAGTACAGGCCGAGCAGGAACACCGGCCCGTCCAGGAGCGCCACGTCGCGACCACCGATCACGCGCTCGTACCGCGCGCGCATCTCGGATGCGTCCGGGTGGCTGGTGATGTCGCCACTCGGATGCGAGACATTGGCCATGACTTGTCACCTTCGATCTGTTCCGAAGCCCCGGCCCGGCCGCGCCAGGAACGGTGCGCGTCCGGTGCCGCGTACGACCATTCTGCGCTTATTTATTCTTTATGTGTAGAGATGGCTTCGTATGTGTCGTCATGGGTGATGGCGTGACCGCGCCGCGTGTCCGGGGTGACGTCCGCGGGACGCGGAGCGCCCCAGGTCGGGGCGTCGCCCGAGGGGCTCCGCGCCCGATCCGAGGTCGATCGCGCTCCGGCCAATCCGTCGAGGGCCCAGCTCCGGAATACCTCCCGAGAGCTCCGACGAGGAGCGGGCGGGAGGAATCCGATGAAGCACAGGTCCGCGGACGCGCCGGACGGCGAAACGCGGCGCACCGGCGGGGAACGGCAGGGGGCGCGGCGGCGTACCGCCGTGATCGGCGGGGGAGTGGCCGGTCTGACCGCCGCGTACGTGCTCAGCCGTGAGCGGTCCGTCGCCGTCTACGAGGCGGACGACCGGCTCGGCGGCCACGCGCACACCCACGACCTGACCTCGTCCGACGGGCGCCTGCACCGCGTCGACTCGGGCTTCATCGTGCACAACCACCGCACCTACCCGAACCTGCTGCGGCTGTTCGCCGAACTCGGCGTCGCCACCCAGGAGTCCGAGATGAGCATGTCGGTGCGGTGCGAGGGGTGCGGCCTCGAGTACGCGGGTGCCCGGGGTCCCGCCGGCCTGTTCGCCCGGCCGCGCGACGCCCTGCGGGTCCCCTACCTGCGGATGCTCACCGAAGTGCCGGCGTTCCACCGCGCCGCCCGCCGGCTGCTGGCCGAGGGCGGCGAAGACACCCTCACCCTGGGGGAGTTCCTGGCCCGGCGGCGCTTCTCGCCCTATTTCACCCGGCACTTCATGACCCCGCTGGTCTCCGCCGTGTGGTCCTGCGACGCGGCCACGGCCCGCCGCTACCCGGCCGCCTACCTGTTCCGCTTCATGGAGCACCACGGGATGCTGTCGGTGGGCGACTCGCCGGCCTGGCGCACGGTGACCGGAGGCTCCCGCTCCTACGTCGACCGGCTGGCCAAACAGCTCGACGCGGTGCACACCTCCACCCCGGTCCGGGCCCTGCGCCGCCACGCCGACGGGGTCGAGATCACCACCGAGGACGGCGCCACCGCCTCGTACGACTCCGTGGTCGTCGCGGCCCACCCCGACCAGGCGCTGCGGCTGCTCGCGGACCCCACCCCGCGCGAGCGCGAGGTGCTCGGCGCGTTCCGCTACTCGCGCAACACGACGCTCCTGCACACCGACACGGCGCTGCTGCCGCGTGCCCGCGGGGCGCGCGCCTCGTGGAACTACCTGATGCCGGACTGCGAGAGCGACGCGGACCGGGTCCGGGTGAGCTACGACATGAACCGCCTGCAGCGGCTGGACGCGCCCGAGACCTTCGTCGTCACCCTGGGCGGGGAGGACCGCGTCGACCCGGACCGGGTCCTGGCCCGCATGCGGTACGAACACCCCGTCTACACCCCCGAGTCCGTCGCCGCCCAGCGTCGACTCCCCTCCCTGAACAGTCCGGTGACCGCCTTCGCCGGCGCCTACCACGGGTGGGGCTTCCACGAGGACGGCTGCCGGTCCGGGGTCGAGGCCGCCGCGGCGCTGGGGGTGACCTGGTGACAGGCACCCCCGCCCTCTATCCCTGCACGGTCGCGCACATACGCACCGTGCCCACCCGGTACGCGCTCCGCCACCGGACGTACATGTGGCTGACCGATCCCGACCGTCCGCCCGAACTCCCCTATCTGCTGCGCCCGTTGGCCAGGTTCGACCCCCGTGACCACTTCGACGGCGACCAGCCGAGCATCCGGGCGGGCCTGGACCGCTTCCTCGCCTCGCACGAAGTCGACCTGCGCGGCGGACCGGTGGTGATGCTCGCCCACGCCCGGGTCCTCGGGCACGTCTTCAACCCGCTGACCCTGTACTGGTGTCACGACCCCGACGGCACCGCGCGCTGCGTCGTCGCCGAGGTGCACAACACCTACGGCGAACGGCACGCCTATCTGCTGCGCCCCGACGACAGCGGGACCGCGCGGACCCGGAAGGAGTTCTACGTCTCGCCGTTCTTCCCGGTCGACGGCGCGTACCGGATGCGGCTGCCCCGGCCCGGCAGCCGACTCGACCTGACGGTGCGTCTGGAACGCGAGGGCGTCCGGCCCTTCACCGCCACCGTCCGCGGGACCCGCCGGGCAGCGACGACCGGCGCGCTGCTGAGGCAGGCGCTGCGTCACCCGTGGTCCACCGTCGCCGTGTCCGCCGCGATCCGGGTGCACGGCATCCGCCTGTACCTGCGCGGACTGCCCGTGCAACCCCGCACTCCCCACCGAGCCCAGGAGAACGTGAAATGAGGACAGCCGAGTCCTGCCCCGTCGCGGCACCACGACAGGACACCGACCCGGTCGGCCCGCCGGACCTGATGGCACCGCCGGACTGCTCGCGAACCCGGACCGCCATCACCCGGGTCCTGCTGCGCAGAGCGCTGGAACGACTGCCCCTGCGGGTGCGGTTCGCCGACGGAACCCAGGTCGGCACGGGCGGGCCGGTCGTCGAGATCCACGACCCGGCCGCCTTCCACCGCCGTATCGGCGCCCAGGGCCTCATCGGCTTCGGCGAGTCCTACATGGCGGGGGAGTGGGACGCCCCGGACCTGGTGGCCGCCCTGACCGTGCTCGCGGGGAACGCGGCACACCTGATCCCGGCCCCTCTCCAGAGGCTGCGCGGCCTCTGGGCGCTGCGCCGGCCCGACGGCCAGCGCAACACCCCCACCGGCGCCCGCGACAACATCAGCAGCCACTACGACCTGTCCAACGACCTCTTCGCGCTCTTCCTCGACGACACCCTCAGCTATTCGGCGGCGCTCTTCCGGGGCTTTCCCGCCACCTGGTCCGTGCTGGCCGCCGCGCAGCACCGCAAGATCGACCGGCTGCTCGACCTCGCCGAGGTGGGACCCGGCACCCGGCTCCTGGAGATCGGCACCGGCTGGGGAGAGCTGGCGGTACGGGCCGCCGAGCGCGGTGCCCGGGTCACCTCGCTCACCCTCTCGCGGGAGCAGCGGGACCTGGCCCGCGAGCGCGTGCGCGCGGCGGGGGTCGAGGACCGGGTCACCATCGAGCTGTGCGACTACCGCGAGGCCACGGGGACGTACGACGCCGTCGTCAGCGTCGAGATGATCGAGGCGGTCGGTGAGGAGTTCTGGCCCGTCTACTTCGCCACCCTCGACGCCCGGCTCGTCCCGGGCGGCCGGGTCGCCCTCCAGGCGATCACCATGCCGCACGACCGCATGCTCGCGTCCCGCTCCACGTTCACCTGGATCCAGAAGTACATCTTTCCCGGCGGACTGCTGCCCTCCGTGGAGGCGGTGGAGGAGGTGGCCCGGGCGCACACCGGTCTGCGCACCACTCGGAGGGACGGCTTCGGGGCGCACTACGCGGAGACCCTGCGCCTGTGGCGCGAACGGTTCACCGAGCGGACCGACGAGGTCGCCGAGCTCGGATTCGACGAGACCTTCCGCCGGATGTGGACCTTCTACCTCGCCTACTCCGAGGCCGGGTTCCGCTCCGGCTATCTGGATGTCCAGCAGTATCTGTTCACGAAGGAGGAGACCACTCCATGAGCACCGCCCCCGGGGCCCGTCCCCTTGCACGTGCCGCGACCGACCGGCTCGCCGCACCGGCCGAGGAGGCGCCCGGCGGACCGCGGCCGAGCGTCCGGTACACCCCCGCGGACGAGCGATGAACGGCTTCCCCTGGGGCGCGTTCGCCCAGAACCTCGCCCTCGCGGGCGCCACGGCGCTCGCCGTCATGCTCGTCACCTTCGCCCTCGCCGTCCGCCGGGGCCTGCACCGGATCGTGGACGTCGCCTGGGGGATCGGCTTCACCGCGGTCGCCCTCGTCGGCCTCCTCGCCTCGAACGGGGAGGGCGACGACGCGCGGCGCGTCCTCGTCACCCTCCTCACCTGCGTGTGGGGACTGCGGCTGGCCGTGCACATCGCGCGGCGCGGCCGCGGGCACGGCGAGGACCCGCGCTACGAGGCCCTGCTGGCCAAAGCCCCGGGCAGCCGCGACCTCTACGCCCTGCGCATGGTCTACCTCCTGCAAGGGGCGCTGGTGTGGCTGGTGTCGCTGCCGGTCCAGGCCGCCCAGTACGTTCCCGGGCCCCTGACCGGGCTCACCTGGGCGGGCACCGCGCTGTGGGCGTTCGGCCTGTTCTTCGAAGCGGTGGGCGACGCCCAACTGGCCCGCTTCAAGTCCGACCCGGCCAACCGGGGCCGGATCATGGACCGCGGTCTGTGGAGCTGGACCCGCCACCCCAACTACTTCGGCGACTTCTGCGTCTGGTGGGGCCTGTTCCTGATCGCCTGCGACAGCGCGCCGGCGGCCGTCGTCTCGGTGGTGTCGCCGCTGGTGATGAGCTACCTCCTGATCAACGGCAGTGGAAAGCCGATGCTGGAGCGCCACATGGCGAGCCGTCCGGGCTTCACCGAGTACGCGGCGCGCACCAGCGGATTCCTTCCGCTGCCGCCGAAACGGCGCGGCTGACCGGGCCGGTCGGCCCGAAGGCGTCGCCTGTGGGTCCCCTCCCGCCGGAGGGGACCCACAGGCGCCACGGCGAGCACTCCGCGCCCGCACCGGCCGGTGCGGGCGCGGACGCTCAGGCGGGGAAACTCAGCAGGGCCACAGGAGCGGAGGTGGGTTCGCTGGAGCCGCCGGCCGGTTCCACCGTGATCCCCATCCCCGAGGCGTCGTCGACGGAGCCCTCCATGAGCACCGCCTGCGTGGTGCGGCCAGGATCCATCAGCCCGGCGGGCCGCATGGTGCCCGCGTCGTCGAACCACAGCTGGTAGACCTTGCCGCTCGGCGGCTTCGCCATCCGCGTGCCGACGAAGACGGCCCGGTCCCGGCTCCTGGACACGACGACCGTGCCACGCGCCCCGGACGCCGTCGTCGTCGTGCGCGAGACGGCGTCCGGGGCGGCGAGGACCGCGGCCACGTCGTCCGCGCGCCGCTCGACCCGCCGGGCCTCCTGCCGGGCGTCCTGGGCGCGCTCGTGCTGCCACACCGCCGTACCGCCCAGCGCGGCCGCGGCGGCGACGCAGGCGGCGAGCGCCCACCGGGCGGGCCGGAACCCGCGGGTGCGGAGGCCTCCGGGCACGGAGCGCGGCGGTGTGCGCGGCGCGTCCTGGCGGACCGTGGCGATCCGCCGCATCACGTGGTCCTTGAGCGCGGGGGCGGGCGTGGTGGTGACGGCCAGGCCGAGCCTCGCGGCGGTGGCCGTCAGTTCGCGGACCTCCTGGGCGCAGTCCGCGCAGGCCGCGGTGTGCCGCTCGAACCGCTCCCGTTCGTCGTCCGCCAGCGCGTGCAGCGCGTACGCGCCGGTCAGCGTGTGCAGGTCGGCCGTGGTCACGCGGTCACCCCCAGGCAGTCACGAAGCCGGATCAGACCGTCGCGCAGCCGGGTCTTCACCGTGCCGAGCGGAAGCGCCAGCAGCTCCGCCACCTCCCGGTAGGTGAGGCCGCGGTAGTAGGCCAGGGCCACCGACTCGCGTTGGAGCTCCGTCAGCGTGCGCAGACAACGGCGTACCTGCTCCCGTTCCAGGCGCGCCTCCACCTGCTCGGTCACCTCGTCGAACTCGGGCGTCCGGTCGAGGAGCGCGGCCTTGTACTCCCGTGCGGCCGACGCCTCGGCCGAGCGCACCCGGTCCACGGCCCGCTGGTGGGCGAGGGTGAGGACCCAGTTCATCACCGACCCGCGCTCGGGCCGGTAGCGGGCGGCACTCCGCCACGCCTCGACCAGTACCTCCTGGGCGACCTCCTCCGACTGCGCCCGGTCGCGCAGCACCTTGCGCACGATGCCGAGAACGGGCCCGGCCACGACGTCGTAGAGCGACGCGAAGGCCTGCTGGTCGCCTCGGGCGACCCGGGCCATCAGATCCGGCAGGTCCGGCTCCGCAGACGGGTTTCGCCCGATCTCCACGGCTTCCTTCACGGTGTGGTCCTCCAGGACGCGACGACGGTACGGATGTGATCCGAGGCTGAACGGGCGGCGGATGGGCCCGAGGTCCGGAAAGATCCCGACCGGGGGGTGCATGGGGGCGCGCCGGGCGGCGCGCGGATCAGGCCGCGCCGTCCACGGACGCCGTCAGACCTCCGCCACCGACCGCAGGCAGTCGCGCAACTGGTGCAGTCCGCGGCGGGAGTGGCTCTTGACCGTGCCCAGCGGCAGGCCCGTGCGCTGGGCGATCTGCGTCTGCGTCAGGTCCTCGTAGAACGCGAGGTGCAGCACCCGGCGCTGCGGTGCGGGGAGTTTGGCCAGCTCGTGCCGGACGAGGACACGGTCGAGCGCCGCCTCGGGCCGAGCCCGTGTGTCGTCGGAGAGAACCAGGAGCGCGCCGGCCGCGCCGACCAGCTCGGTGCGCCGGGTCCGCGCGGACAACGCGTCGGCGATCTTGCGACGGGTGATGCCGACCAGCCAGCCGGCGAGGGAGCCCCGCTCGGGACGGAAGCCCCGGCCGCCCCGCCACACGGCCAGGAACACCTGCTGGGTCACGTCCTCGGCCTCACGCGGGTCACCCAGCGAACGCCGGGCCAGCGTGTGGACGAGCGGCGCCCAGCGCCGGTACGCGGTGGCCAGGGAGGCCTCGTCCCCGTCGGCGATGCCGCGCTCCAGGTCCGCCTCCGCGATCTTGTCCGCGGGCTCGGCGGTCGACGCTCCGGCGGTCGGATCTGCGTTCATGGCCACGGCTCCTCGCTCCGGGCACCCGCTGCGATGGGCCCCGTGGACCCATCGTGCGAACAGCGGGACGGAAGCGACAACTCGCATCGTTTCTGCGTCGTATAGTCGCCGTATGGGTGAGAGCCGGTCGGACGAGGGACGGGGACCGGGTACGGGATCCGCCGAGGCCGGGGTCACCACCGGCGCGCTGGCCCGTCGGCTGGGCGTGTCACCCACCACGCTCCGGTCCTGGGACCGGCGCTACGGCCTGGGCCCCGCGATCCGTTCCGACGGACGGCATCGACGCTGGGCGCCCCGGGACGTGGCGATGCTGGAGGAGATGTGCCGGCTCACCTCGGCCGGAGTGGCGCCCGCCGAAGCGGCCAAGGCGGCCAAGGCGGGGCTGGATCCCGCGCCGCCCGAGGTCACGTCCTGGGCCGACGGGGACGATCCTGGCTCGCTGACGTCCGGAGCGCTGCCCCCCGCTGACGCCCGGCAGGAGTGCAAGGGCCTCGCGCGGGCCGCCGTACGCCTCGACGCGCCGTCCGTGGACGACCGGTTGACCTCACTCGTCACCCGGCACGGTGTGGTCGCCGGCTGGGAGGACGTGATGGTGCCCACCCTGCACGCGGTGGGGCGCAAGTGGGAGTCGGCCGGTGACCGTTACGTGGAGGTCGAGCACCTGCTGTCCTGGCACATCTCCCGGGTGCTGCACCGCGCCTCGGGACCGGCGGGCCCCGGAGCGCCGGGCACCGGCGGGGGCCCCGTGGTGCTCGCCTGCGTACCGGGCGAACAGCACAGTCTGCCGCTGGAGGCACTGCACGCGGCCCTCGTCGAACAGGGCCTGCTCACCCGGATGTTCGGCGCCGCGGTGCCCCCGGAGGCGCTGATCGCCGCGGTGCGGCGGCTGGGGCCGGTCGCCGTCGTGCTGTGGTCCCAGACCCGTTCCACCGCCGACCGTCCGCTGGCCCGGCACATCGCCGCCACCACCTGGGGCATCAAGGGCGCTCGCGCCCAGCCCGCCGTGCTCCTGGGCGGCCCGGGCTGGGCCGGCCGCGCGGAGCCCGGCATGCTCAGGCCGCCGGGGCTGCGGGACGCGCTCACCACGCTGCTGGACCTGGCCGAGGCCTGAACCGGTCCGGTCCCGCCGTCGCGCCGCCCCGCGTCCGCGGGGCGGCCGTACCTGTCGCCGGGGTCGGTCAGCCCACCGTCGGCGACGGCGAGGGCTTCGCGGAGACCGAGCCGCTCCCGGGGGGCGGCGTCAGGACGAGCGTCGGCTCGCCCGCTCCCGGCGGGGGCGGCGTCAGATTGTCCTGGGGCATCTTCGGAATGGTCGTCTCCTGGATGATCACCTGTTCGAAGTCGACCAGTCCGGTCTTCTCCATCACGGAGATGTGGTCCAGCACGGTGTCGTTGGCCTGGTCGGCGAGCTGCCGCACGAGGGTGTTCTCCGTCGACGCGCGGATCTTCGCGACCGTCGAGAAGATCTGTCCGTGGGTGATGCGCAGGATGTTCGCGAAGTCGGTGTCGAACTTCGTGCCGGAGTCCGCGGTCAACGTCGCCACGAAACCCTGCTGTTGCGGGGAGGGCTTGTTGGGCAGCGTGATGCCGAGCTGCTTGGCGATCTTCCGGGAGGTGTCGTCGAGCCCGGCGTGGCCCGAGATCAGGTGCTCTCCCGCGGTACGGACCGCCGGTATGGTCCCCTTCTCCAGGGCCAGTTGTCCGACCGGGTACTCCCACAGTCCCGCCGCCCGCACCTTCACGACGAAGTCGCGGTCGGCCTCGGTCAGCGGCCCCGACGAGGGATTGGCGATGATGTTCGTCGAGGTGGGGGTCGACGTCGACACCCCGAGCATGGCCGGATAGGCGAGCGCGGCGAGGGTCAGGGTCAACGCGCCGGCCACGAAGAGTGTTCCCGCGTTCCGTGCAATGCGCATTGAGCAGCCTCCTGGGGCGGGGCGGCGACCCGGAGTCGTCGACTTCGGTCGGCCGCGCGGGGGATCCGGTACGGACGGACCCGGTACGAGTGGTTCGGACGATCACCATTACGTCGGCAAGTGGTCAAGGAAACCTCTATACCGAGTAAAATCCCTGCCAGTTCTACTCGGTCGCCGGGGCATTTGACCAATCGGACGCGTACAGGCCCCCCGGCCACGCCGTAGTCGCTCAGTCGAGGCCCCGCGCCCGCCTGAACCGTGCCAGTCCCTCGGACAGCTCGACGATCGGTTCGGGATAGGCGAGGGCCGCGCGGTCCGGGTCCCTCAGCTTCCACGGTTCGTGCACCGCACGGCCCGCGACGTCCGCCAACTCGGGGACCCAGCGCCGGACATAGACCCCGTCCGGGTCGAACCGTCTGCCCTGGACCACCGGATTCAGGACCCGGTTCGGCCGGCTGTCCGTGCCCGTTCCCGCCATCCACTGCCAGTTGAGCTGGTTGTTCGCGACGTCGCCGTCCACCAGCAGTTCCAGGAAGTGCCGGGCCCCGACCCGCCAGTCCACGTACAGCGTCTTGGTCAGGAAGCTCGCGGTGAGCAGGCGGCCCCGGTTGTGCATCCAGCCCTCGTGGCGCAGCTGGCGCATCGCGGCGTCCACCACCGGATAGCCGGTGCGCCCCTCCCGCCACGCCTCGATGTCGTCCCGGGCCTCGGCGGCCGGACGCCAACGGTCGTGCTTGGTTCGGTAGTCGGCACCGGACGCGTCCGGCCGGGCGGACAGCACCTGGTGGTGGAAGTCCCGCCACGCCAGCTGGCGCACGAACGCCTCGGCGCCGGGGCCGCCCGCGGCGGCCGCCCGGTGGACCAGCTCGACCGGCGACAGCGTGCCGAAGTGGAGATGGGGGGAGAGCCGGGAGGTCGCGTCCCCGGGCAGGTCGTCGTGGCGGTCCTCGTACGCCCCGATCCCGTTGCGCAGCCAGGCCGTGACCCGCCTCCGCGCCTCCGTCTCACCACCCGTGTCCAGCCCCGGCGACACACCGGCCACATCGCGGCGGGCGGGGACCTCCTCCGAGTCCACACCGTCCGGCACCCGGACGACGCGGGGAGCGGCGACCGCGTCCCGCAACGGGTGCCGCGCCCACCGGCGGTGGTACGGCGTGAACACGGCGAAGTGCTCGGAGGCCGCCGGAGTGACCGCGCCGGGGGCGTGCGCGGTGATCACCGTGTCGTGGACGTGGAGACGGCATCCCGCCGCCTCCAGCGCGGTGCGCAGCCGTTCCTCCCGGCGGTGCGCGAACGCGCTGACTCCCGCCGCCATGTGCACCTCGTCGGCGTCGGCCTCGGCGACGGTCCTCACCGCCTCGGCCACCACGTCGCCGGAACGCACCACCAGCCGGCCGCCGCGCTCGCGCAGCCCCCGGTCCAGATCCGCCAGACAGTCGGCGAGGAAGGCCATCCGGTTGGGGGCGGTGAACCCGGCCTTCGCGACGCCGTCGTCCCGGACGAACAGTGGCACCACCGCGTCGGAGCCGTCGAGGGCGGCCCGCAGCGGCGGGTGGTCGTGCAGGCGCAGGTCCGAGGTGAACAGGACGATCGCGACGGTCATGGCGGGGCTCCGGGGCGGGTCTGCGAGGGGACGGCGTCGAGCTGCTTCCGCCGGGGCGGCCCGCGCGGATGCGGGGTCACCGGGTGAGCGCGGGTTCCTCCCGGCTGACGGGAGCGCCCCCGCTTGCGGCCTTCGCGATGTTGCGGGCCATGCCGCCGAACACCACGGAGTGGAACGGCGAGACGCTCCACCAGTACAGATGGCCGAGCAGCCCGTGCGGATGGAACAGGGCCCGCTGCCGGTAGCGGGTACGTCCGTCGTCCGTCACCTCGGCGTGCATCTCCAGCCAGGCCAGGCCCGGCAGTCTCATCTCCGCGCGCAGCCGCAGCAGCCGCCCCGGCTCGATCTCCTCCACGCGCCAGAAGTCGAGGGAGTCGCCCACCCGCAGCCGGGCGGCGTCCCGGCGCCCGCGCCGCAGCCCCACCCCGCCCACCAGCCGGTCCAGCCGGCCGCGCACGGCCCACGCCAGCGGGAAGGAGTACCAGCCGTTCTCGCCGCCGATGCCCTCGATCACCCGCCAGAGCGCCTCGGGTGACGCGTCCACCGGCAGCTCGCGGAGGTCGGTGTAGAGACTGCCGCCGGCCCAGTCGGGGTCGGTGGGCAGCGGGTCGCTGGGCGTTCCGGGGTACGAGGCCGACGACCAGCGGGTGGTCACCTGGGCGTCGCGCACCCGCTGCAGTGCCAGGGTCACCGACGCGTCGAAGCCGATGGGCCGGCCCGGCGGATCGGGAACGTACCGGGCGATGTCGTGCTCGCGGCACACGACCTCGTGGCGCAGCGACTCGGTGAGGGGGCGCGCGATGGACGCGGGCACCGGCGTGACCAGCCCGACCCAGTGACTGGACAGCCGGGGGGTGAGCACCGGCACCGGGAAGATGAGTCGGCGGGGCAGTCCGGCGATGACCGCGTACCGCCGCATCATCTCCAGGTACGTCAGGACGTCCGGGCCGCCGATGTCGAAGGCGCGGCTGACCTCGGCGGGCATCCGGGCGCTGCCGACCAGGGTGCGCAGCACATCGCGTACGCCCATCGGCTGGATGCGGGTACTCACCCAGCTCGGCGTCACCATCACCGGCAGCCGCTCGGTCAGATAGCGCAGCATCTCGAAGGAGACCGAGCCGGAGCCGATGATCACCGCGGCGCGCAGCACGGTGGTCGGCACCCCCGACTCCAGCAGGACGCGGCCCACCTCGGCCCGCGACCTGAGATGCGGTGACAACTCCTCTTCCGGTACACCCTCCGGAGTGAGGCCGCCCAGGTAGACGATGCGCCGCACGCCCGCCGCGCGGGCCTGCTCGCCGAAGATCCGGGCCGCCTCCCGGTCGGTCTTCTCGAAGTCGTGGCCCGAGCCGAGGGCGTGGACGAGGTAGTACGCGATGTCGCAGCCACGCATCGCCTCGGCGACGGACGCGGCGTCCGTGACGTCCGCGCGCACCACCTCCGCCTGCCCCGCCCAGGGGTAGTCGCGCAGCTTGGCGGGGGAGCGGGCCAGACAGCGCACCCGGTACCCCTCGGCCAGCAGTTCCGGGACCAGCCGGCCGCCGATGTAGCCGGTGGCGCCGGTCACCAGACACCTCGGGCCGGTGGGGGTGTCGTCCTCGCTCATGGCTCCTCCGTCGGTCTCCGCCGTTCGCCCCCGCCGCCCACCCTCTCCTGATCCTTCCCCGCGGGCGCGGCCCGCGGATGCGCCGGACGGGACGGGCCGCGCCCGCGGGCCGCCCGTACGGGGGACGCACCGCCGGCTTCTATAGGCTGATCGCGTGGCCACACGAGACGACCGTGACAACCGGACGGGTGAACCGGACTCCGACACGGACCGGGAGCCCGGGCGACCCGTGACGACGGATCTCCAGGCCTTCGCGGTGCAGCTGCGCCGCATGAACGGCGAGATCAACCGGCTGGTCCACGGCTTCGCCGGGGAGCACGGACTGCACGCCACGGACGTGCAGGCGCTCGCCGCGATCCTCGACGCGTCCGAACCGCTCACGCCCGGCCGGCTGCGCGAGCACCTCGGACTCACCTCGGGCGCGGTCACGGCCTGCCTGGACCGGCTGGAGCGCGCGGGCCACATCCGGCGCGTGCGGGAGAGTCCGGACCGCAGGGTGGTCCACCTCCACTACGTCCCCGACGCCAGATCGGCGGCGCGCGCGCACTTCCGGCCGCTCGCCGAGGTGACCGCGACCGTGCGGTCCGGCTTCAGCGAGGAGGAGTTGTCGGTGGTCCTGCGCTTCCTGACGGTGATGAACGAACAGCTGTCCGGCGTGCGGCCACCGGGGCGCTGAACCGCACGCCCGCGGGTCCGTGCGGGCATCCGTGCGCCACCGCCCCGTCATGTCCCCGCTACGTCCCCGCACGGTGCATCCGGGTGGGCGCCGTGGCCGGAAGTGCGGGCGTGGTCTACGATCCTGCCGAGATATCTCAATGATTGAGATTCTTTCTCATTGAGACACCTGCCCGTGAAATCTGGAGAGCGATGTCCATCACCCCGCGACGAGCCCTGTGGCTGATCCCTGTCGTCCTGCTCGTGGCCTGGCTCGGCATCGGCGGCACCCTCGGCCCCTACGCCGGCCGGCTCGGCGAGGTCGCCACCAACGACCAGGCCGCCTTCCTGCCGCGCAGCGCCGAATCCACGAAGGTGGTGGCCCAGCAGCGCGCCTTCCGTCAGGCCGAGACACTGCCCGCGATCGTCGTCTGGACCGTGGACGGCGACGGTTCCGCGGCCGGCGCCAAGACCTCCGCCGCGACCGGAGCGCTCGCCTCGCTCTCGGGCACCCCCGGCGTCGTCGGCGCCGCCTCGCCCGCCCGGCCGTCGGAGGACGGCAAGGCCCTGGAAGGCGTCGTCCAGCTCAGGCCCGACCTCGGCAAGGAACTGCCCGACGCCGTGCAGCGCGTCCGCGCAGCCGCCGAACGCGTCCCGGGAACGACCGTACGGATCGCCGGACCGGCGGCCACCCAGGCCGACCTCGGCGACGCCTTCGCCGGGATCGACGGCCTGCTCCTCGGCGTCGCCCTGGTGACCGTCCTGGTGATCCTGCTGCTCGTCTACCGCAGCGTGCTGCTGCCGTTCCTCATCATCCTCGGGGCGGTGTTCTCGCTCGGTCTCGCCTGCGCCGTCGTCTACGTCCTCGCCGACCACGACGTCGTGCGCGTGGACGGTCAGGTCCAGGGCATCCTCTCGATCCTCGTGATCGGCGCCGCGACCGACTACGCCCTGCTGCTGACCGCCCGCTTCCGTGAGGAACTCGCGGCGGGCGCCGACCGGTTCACGGCCGTCCGGGCGGCCCTGCGCCAGTCCTGGGGAGCCATCGTCGCGAGCGCCGGCACCGTCGCCCTCGGACTGCTGGCCCTGCTGCTCAGCGATCTGACGAACAACCGGGCACTCGGCCCGGTGGGCGCCATCGGTGTCGTCTGCGCCGTCCTGAGCTCACTCACCTTCCTGCCCGCCGTCCTGGTGCTGCTCGGCCGCGCCGCCTACTGGCCGGCCGGGCCCCGCCCGGTGGCCGACGCGCGGACCGGCGACGCGCGGACGGCCGGCGCGCGCACGGCGAGCGGCATCTGGAACCGGGTCGCGGACCTGGTCGACCGCGCGCCGCGCAAGGTCTGGGCGATCGCCCTGGCCGGTCTCCTCGCCTGCGCCGCCTTCGCGCCCACCCTCACCGCCAAGGGCGTCCCCCTGGACGAGATCTTCGTCAACGACGCCCCGTCCGTCGCCGCGCAGGAGACCCTCGGGCGGCACTTCCCCGGCGGCTCCGGGAACCCCGCCGTGATCATCACGGACGCGGACCGCGTCACCCAGGTCACGGCCGCGGCCCGCGCGACCGAGGGCGTCGCGTCGGCCGCGGCCGTCACGGAGTCCGGGCGGCCCGGCGGGGGAGAGCCCCGGGTCGTCGGCGGCCGGGCGCGCGTCGACGTCACCCTGCGGTCCGCCGCCGACAGCGACGCCGCCAAGGACGCCGTCGCGCGACTGCGCGAGGCGGTGCACGCGGTGCCGGGCGCCGACGCGCTCGTGGGCGGCTACACGGCCCAGCAGTACGACACCCGTCAGACCGCCGAACGCGACCGCGCGCTCATCGTGCCCGTGGTCCTGGCCATCATCCTCCTCATCCTGATCGGCCTGCTCCGCTCGTTGCTGATGCCGGTCCTGCTGGTGGCCACGGTGGCCCTCAACTTCCTCGCCACCCTCGGCATCTCGGCCCTCGTGTTCCGGTACGGGTTCGGCTTCACCGGCACCGACGCGTCCGTGCCGCTGTACGGCTTCGTCTTCCTGGTGGCCCTCGGAGTCGACTACAACATCTTCCTGATGTCCCGGGTCCGTGAGGAGTCGCTGCGGCACGGGGTGCGCCAGGGCGTGCTGCGCGGACTCGTCACCACCGGCGGCGTGATCACCTCGGCGGGCGTGGTGCTCGCCGCGACCTTCGCCGCCCTCGGCGTGATCCCGCTGGCCTTCCTCGTCCAGATCGCCTTCATCGTCGCCTTCGGCGTCCTCCTCGACACCTTGGTCGTGCGCTCGCTGCTGGTGCCCGCGCTGGTCCGCGACATCGGCCGCCGCGCCTGGTGGCCGGGGACGCTGAGCCGCGAGCCGGAGCGCGGACAGGAGCGCGAACCGGAGTCCGAGCCGGTACTCCACGGGGGTGAACGCGTCGAGGCGTGAGACGGCCTCGCTCGGCAGGGCCCGCCCGCGCGAACCGCGCGGGCGGGCCCTGCCCGTTGCGGCCGCGGTCGCCCCCCCCGCCGCTGGGCCCGGGCCTCCGCGTCGACGGCACCGCCGACGGGTGGCGCGCGAAGCCGACATGGTGCGGCGGAATCCGGGCAAGCGGATCCCACGGGACTCGTCGCCGCGGGTCCGAGGTCGCAGCTGGAGGTGTCTGCCGTCATGGGCACAAAGGTGCTGGAACGATTTCCCGCCGGGGCTCCGCGTGGATCCTGGACCGCCGAGGAGTACGCGGCGCGACGCCGGACCGAAGGGGTGGCGGCGACGGTCGTGATGGACCTGAAGTCCGACGCCTTCCTCGTGGTCGCGCCGATCGGCGACGAGGACTGAGGCGGACCCCCCGCGACCGGAGTCGGCCCCGCCCCTCCGGCTCGCCTGAACCGGAGCTTCGCCCGCCCGGCGCACCTGGAGCCGGTCTCGCCCGGCTCGGAGCCTCGGCCCGCCCGGCGACCGGAGTCGGCCCCGCCCGGCCCGGCCCGCACGGCCCGGAGCTTCGGCCCGCCCCGCGGGCCGGGCCGGGGACGTGCGTGCGCCGTGCTCCGGACGGGCCGTCACCCCAGGGGCGTACCCGCCGTCGCGGTGACCCGTCCGGCCCGTGCCGGCCGGGCCCCGGTCGGCAGGACCCGGGTGAGAGGCTCGGGGTCGTCGGCGCGGGCGACACGCGTGGGCCGGGTGGTGAGGCCGACCCGTGGGCCGCGGGCCCGGACGTCCCCCGGCGCAAGGACGTGATCCGCGGGGCCGGACGGTGCCGCACCGGAGGAACCGGCGCCGGCCGCCGGGGGAGCGGACCCCGCCGACGCGGAGCGCGCGGGCGGCGCTCCGGTGAACACGAGGCCGGACACCGCGCCCCAAAGGAACCGGACCTGGCGTCGTCGCGTCGGCCGGGCGGGTCCGGTCCGCACCGCGCAGGCGTCGAACTCCCGTGATCCGAGCAGGGTCCGGGCCGCCCGGCCCGCCGACGCGGCGATCCGGGCCGCCGACCCGAGGGCACCCTCGGGGTCGGTGACCCCCGCGGCGCGGAGCAGCGTCGCGATCGCCGCGTCCGTCCGGTCGTCGACGCCGCGCGGGACGAACGCGGCGCGCGCGGCGGCCGTCGAGTCGAGCGGGGTCCGGCCCGGCGCGCGCCCCTTCGCGTACCCCGCTTGGGAGAACCGCCGGAATCCCCAGACGACGGGCAGCACGGGAAGCGGGGTACGCGGCGGCGCCAGCGGGTGGGACCCGCCGCGCGGCGGACTTCCCCATGCCGGCGCCGGGCGCGGGACACGGTCGTCCGGCCGGTCCCGCCGCGCGACGGACGGGCGGGGGGTGCCGCGCGGTGGCCGCGGGTGAGGCACGGGGTCCCGGTCGGGGGAGCCCGGCAGCGAGCGCTGCACGAGCGAGTGGGCCAGGAGGACGCGCCGGTGCCTGCTCAGCGAGGGAGGCAGGGTGAGGTAGGCGAGCCGCACCAGCTGGCCGTACTCCTCGAGGAGGGCGGGCTCCGCCCGGTCGAGCGTGGTCCGCTCGGGTCGGACCGAACGCGGAGGCAGGGACAGGGGCATGGGACGGATGCCTTCCGAAGGAACTGACGTCGTGTCACGCCGCTCAGTCAAACGAGTGACTCTTCGGATGGTCACAGAACCGGCCCTCCCGTCACCGCGTTCGCCGGGGTGGTCCGGGATGCGAGACCGGTCCGCCGTTCCTTGACTGTCCGGACCAGGGGCTGCGACGATCGACGGCATGAAGACACGACTGGACCTCACGCGGCGACGCCATGTCGACCTCGCGCGTGTCTCCAGTTCCTTCTGTTGCCGCGAAGTCTGACGATCCCGACGGCGGGGCCTCCTTCTCGCGGGCCGTTCCGCCCCCGGTGATCCTCTCCCCGCCGTGAATCGGCGTCCTTCCCCGTATCGCGTCCGCCCGCGTCCGTGTCTCACCGCCCGGACCACGGTCGAACTCCCGGAACCCTTCCGTCGTCGAGCGGCGGCCCCGACCGTCGCCCCGCCGCCCGCGGTGCGTGCGATCGAGGCCCGACTCCCTTGACGGGGGCACGAGTTCGTCGCGACACCGGGTCGACCGCGACCGCGACGCCCCGTCCGCGTACCCCATGTCCTTCCGCCCGGCGGCGTGCCCGCCCGGACCCGCTCACCGGGTCCCGGGCGGAACCCCGCCCACGAAGTCCGCCCGGAACCCCGCCCACGCAATCCACGCGGAACCCGCTCATGAAAGAGGACTCATGGCCACCGTCCTGTCCGTCTCCGGCAGTCCCTCGGTCTCCTCCCGCACCGCCAGGCTCCTGCGTCACCTCGACGCCCGGCTCGCCGCGCAGGGCCACGAGGTGATCCCCCTCGACGTCCGTACGATCCCCGCCGAGGCCCTGCTCGGCGCTGACTTCCAGCACCCCGCCATCGTCGAGGCGACCGAGTTGTTCGCCCGCGCCGACGGGGTGGTCATCGGCACCCCCGTCTACAAGGCCGCCTACTCCGGAGTTCTCAAAGCCCTGCTCGACCTGCTCCCGCAGTACGCCCTGGCCGGGAAGACCGTGCTGCCGCTGGTGACCGGGGGCAGCACCGCCCATGTGCTCGCCCTCGATTACGCGCTCCGCCCGGTGCTCAACTCCATGGGCGCGGCCCACATAGTGCAGGGCTGGTTCACCCTCGACAAGGACATCACCACGGCACCGGACGGAAGTGTCGCCGTGGCGCCGGGCGCGGCCGAGGCCCTGGCCCAGGTGGTCGACCAGTTCTCGGCGGTCCTGGGGCGCACCTCCCTGCTCGCGGTGGCGGGTTGACGCCGACGGCCTCCGAATGGCCTTCTACCGAGCCGAGTTGTCAGCCGTAACCACCGTCCGCCCGTCCGGCCCCTGATCGGAGAACACCGTCGTGTCCCTGACCTTCCACTGGTTCCTGCCCACCAACGGAGACAGCCGGCATGTCGTCGGCGGTGGCCACGGCTCGCCCGCGACCGCCTCCGGTCAGGACCGGCCGCCGACGGTCGCCTACCTGAGCCAGATCGCCCGGGCCGCGGAGGACCTCGGGTTCGTCGGTGCGCTCACCCCCACGGGTGCCTGGTGCGAGGACGCGTGGCTGACCACCGCGATGGTCAGCCGGCACACCGAGCGTCTGAAGTTCCTCGTCGCGTTCAGGCCCGGCTTCGTGTCGCCCACCCTCGCCGCGCAGATGGCCTCCACCTTCCAGCGGCAGAGCGGCGGACGCCTGCTGCTCAACGTCGTGACCGGCGGCGAGAGCCACGAGCAGCGTGCCTACGGCGACTTCCTCGACAAGGACGCCCGGTACCGGCGTACCGGCGAATTCCTCGGGATCGTCAGGGACTTGTGGGACGGCAAGACGGTGGACCTGTCCGGCGAGCACCTCCGGGTCGAGGACGCCCGGCTGGCCCGGGTCCCCGACCCGGTCCCCGAGGTCTACTTCGGCGGTTCCTCGCCCATCGCCGGTGAGGTCGCCGCCCGCCACGCCGACGTCTACCTCACGTGGGGCGAACCACCCGCGCAGGTCGCCGAGAAGATCGCCTGGGTGCGCGGGCTCGCGGAGCGGGAGGGACGGACCCTCCGGTTCGGCGTCCGGCTGCACGTCATCACCCGCGACACCTCCGAGCAGGCCTGGGCCGAGGCGCGACGGCTCCTCGACGGCTTCGACCCGGAGACCGTGCGGTCCGTGCAGGCGGGGCTCGCCCGCAGCGAGTCGCAGGGCCAGCGAAGGATGCTCGCGCTGCACGGCGGCGGCCGGGACGGCCTGGAGATCCACCCCAATCTGTGGGCCGGCATCGGGCTGGTGCGCGGGGGCGCGGGCACCGCACTGGTCGGCAGCCACGAGGAGGTCGCCGAGCGGATCAGGGAGTACCACGCCCTCGGCATCGACGAGTTCGTGCTCTCCGGCTACCCGCACCTGGAGGAGGCCTACTGGTTCGGCGAGGGCGTCCTGCCCCGCCTCGCCGCGACGGGCCTGTGGCGGCACCCGTTCACGCCCGCGCCCGCGACCGCGTCCCAGGTGCCCTTCGCCGGCTGAAGGCCCCCACCGACAGCCCGACCGGGGTGCCGGGACCCGGCACCCCGGTGACCGGGCCACCCGGATCTCCGGATCTCCGGATCTCCGGATCTCCGGTGAGCTGGAGGGCCTGATCACCCCGGGGACCCCAGTGACCCCAGGTGTGCGGCGCGCACCTGGGCGGTCTGACCCTGCACCAGCAGGAACATCCCCTCGCGGGCCAGCCGCTGGGCGGGGCTGCGCAGGTCCATCGCCCGGCCGCCTCCCGCCACGACCGCCGCCGTCGTGGCCGCCCGCAGCACGTCGTACGCCCGTGTCTTGCACGCCAGGCGCTCGTCGACGCGCTCGGTCGGCACGGGGTGGTCGGCGAGTTCGTACGCCTGCCCTCGGACCGCGTCGAGACGCTCCCGCAGAGCGGCGGCGGTCTCCTTCGCGGAAGCGTCGCCCTCCAGCAGGCGGATCGCCGCCGCCGCGACCCCGAACACGGCCGGTGAGGCGTTGGTGTTCTTGGGCCGGTCGGTGACCGCCCATGACGCGTACGGGGTGCGCAGTGCCACCGCGTCCTCGGGCAGCCACAGCCCGTCCAGCTCCAGCGAGACCGTCCGGGACGCGGTGAGCGCGGCCAGCCGCATCGGCGGGGACGGGCGCAGCCCCGGCTGTTCCCGCGCCTCGGTGAACGCGAACAGCGCCTCGTCCGCGTCCGTCACCCCCGCCAGCAGCATGACGTCGTTCAGCCCCCAGCCCGTGTACCAGGGGACCTTCCCGTCGAAGCGCCACCCGCCGCGCTCCCTGGTGACCCGCACGGGAACCCGCGGGTGCGCGCGCAACTGGGCGTAGGCGACCCCGGAGAGCAACTCCCCGCGCGCGAGCGGGCCGAGCAGGCGCTCCCGGACGGGAAGGACGCTCGCCGCCAGGGTCGTCACCGGGGTGTGGTGCTGGGTCTGCACGAACCAGGTCGAGCAGCACGCGCCGGCCAGGATCTCCGCGGTCTCCCTGACCACGGCGGCGGGCGCCGCCGACCCGCCGTACCCGACCGGGGCGCTGATCCCGAGCAGGCCCGAGCGCTTGACCGCCTCGACGCTGCTCGCGGGTATGCCGTCCTGGTCGACGCGCTCCGCTCGGGGCGCCAGCACATCGGCCGCCAGTCTCCGTGCCGCGGTGACGAGCGGATGCGGTGGAACGGTCATCGACGGAATCTCCCGCTGTCGTCGTGGCGTGTGTCGATCCGGCGCGCTCTCGTTCGTGTAGTCAGTGAGAAGGCGAGCGACGGAACACCCGGAAGGACACGTCATGAAGTACTACCTGTTGAGCGTGATGCAGCCGCAGGGCGAGCCGCCCGCGCCCGAGGTCCTGGAAGAGATCATGCACAACCTCGAGGTGTTCCACGCGGAGCTCCGCGAGGCCGGTGCCTGGGTGTTCGCCGGCGGACTGCACGCGCCGGACACGGCCACCGTGCTGCGGGCCCGGGACGGGGACGTCCTGGTCACCGACGGGCCGTACACGGAGAGCAAGGAGTATCTGGGCGGGATCTGCCTGGTCAAGGCACCCGACCTCGACGCCGCGCTCCTGTGGGGCCGCAAGGCGACGCTGGCGACCACCCTCCCCGTCGAGGTACGGCCGTTCACGCACGAGGCCGAGGACTGATGCCGGTCGGCGGCGCCGACGTCGAGGCCGTCTTCCGCGCCGAGTACGGCCGGGCGGTCGCCGTCCTGATCCGCTTCCTCGGCGACATCGACCTCGCCGAGGAAGCGGTCCAGGACGCGTTCACCACGGCCCTGGCGAAGTGGCCGGAGACTGGCGTACCGCCGAGCCCGGCCGGCTGGATCATCACCACGGCCCGCAACCGCGCCGTCGACCGGCTGCGCCGCGAGTCCACGCGCACGGCCCGGCACGTCGAGGCCGCCCGGCTGCACGCCCCGGAGGAACCGGTGGAGGAGGGTCCCGTGCGCGACGACCGGCTCCGGCTGATCTTCACCTGCTGCCATCCCGCGCTCGCCCCCCAGGCCCAGGTCGCCCTCACCCTGCGGCTCCTCGGCGGCCTGACCACCCAGCAGATCGCGCGAGCCTTCCTCGTCCCCGAGACCACGATGGCCCAGCGGATCGTCCGCGCCAAGGCCAAGATCCGCGACGCCGGCATCCCCTACCGCGTCCCGCGCGACGCGGACCTGCCGGACCGGGTCAGAGGAGTGCTGGCCGTCGTCTACCTCGTCTTCAACGAGGGGTACGGCGGCCGTGCGGACCTCTGCGCCGAAGCGGTGCGCCTCGGGCGCCTCCTCGTCGAACTCATGCCGGACGAGCCCGAGGCCCTCGGCCTGCTCGCGCTGATGCTGCTCGTCGAGGCCCGCCGGCCCGCCCGCACGACCGCGGGGGGCGAGCTGGTCCTCCTGGCCGACCAGGACCGTACCCGGTGGGACCGGGAGCTCGTCGCCGAGGGACAGGACCTCGTCCGCCGCTGTCTGCGCCGCGACCGGCCGGGGCCGTACCAGATCCAGGCCGCGATCAACGCCGTCCACAGCGACGCGCCGACCGCGGCCGCCACGGACTGGGGCCAGATCCGCCGGCTGTACGACCAGCTCATGGACCTCGCCCCCAGCCCGGTCGTGGCACTCAACCGGGCCGTCGCCGTGGCGGAGACCGAGGGACCCGAGACCGCCCTCGCCCTCGTCGACGAGCTCGACCTCGACACCTACCCCGCCTTCCACGCCGTACGGGCGGATCTGCTGCGCAGGCTCGGACGGCGCACCGCGGCCGTATCGGCGTACGACGCTGCCATCACGCTGACCGGAAGCGCGCCGGAACGCGCCCACCTCGAGCGGGCCAGAGGGACCCTCGCGAGCAGCTGACAGCGTGTGAGCCACGGGGAGGCTCACACGCTGAGCGCCTCCCGTACCGCCCGTTCGGCGTCCTGGCCGCCCGCGCCGGACGACGTGACCCGGCCCGCCTCCAGGACGTAGTAGCGCTGCGCCGCCCGCATCGCGAAGCCGACGTGCTGCTCGACCAGGAGCACCGACAGACCGCCCCGGGCGGTCAGCGCGAGAATCGTCTCCTCGATCTCGGCGACCACGGAGGGCTGGATGCCCTCGGTGGGCTCGTCCAGAAGAAGAACCCGAGGCTCCGTCACCAGGGCGCGGGCGATGGCCAGTTGCTGGCGCTGGCCCCCGGAGAGCAGGCCCGCGCGGCGGCCCGAGAGGGCGCGCAGCGCCGGGAACAGGTCCAGCGCCCCGGCGACCGCCTCCTTACCGCGCCGCCGCCCGTCCGCGACCAGCTGGAGATTCTCGGCGGTCGTCAGGTGCGGGAAGGCCTGCTGGCCCTGCGGGACGTACGCCATACCGCGTGCCACCCGCTCGTGGGGTTTGCGGCGGGTGATGTCCTCGCCGTCGAGGCGGACGGAGCCGCTCTGCGGGTCGAGTAGTCCGACGGCCGCTCGCAGGAGGGTGCTCTTGCCCGCGCCGTTGTGCCCGAGCACCGCCGCCACCCCGTCCCTGGGCACCTCGACGGAGACCCCGTGCAGCACGAGACTGCGGTGGTAACCGACATGGACGGTGTCGATCTCCAGCATCACGCCTCCCGCGCGGCGGCCGGTCCCGGCACGCTCGCCGCGGGGTCCCCGGTGGCCGTATGGCCGAGATACACCTGCTGCACCTTCGGATCCGCCTGCACCTCGGCCACCGTCCCCTCGCTCAGCACCCGGCCCGCGTGCAGCACGCTCACGCTGCGCGCGAAGGAGCGCATGAAGTCCATGTCGTGCTCGATGACGACGACGGTCCGCTCCTGGCTGATGAGCTCCAACAGCTCGCCGGTGGACTGTCGTTCGTCGTGGCTCATGCCGGCGACCGGCTCGTCGAGCAACAGCAGCCGCACGTCCTGCACGAGCAGCATGCCGATCTCCAGCCACTGTTTCCGGCCGTGCGCGAGCGTCCCGGCCGGACGGTGGGCGAAGCCCGTCAGGCCCACCGTCTCCAGGGCACGCGCCACGGACTCGGGCACGTCCCTGCGGCGGCGCAGCATCGTCAGCGCGCCCCGCCCGGCACCCGCCGCGATGTCCAGGTTCTGAAGGACCGTCAACTCCTCGAAGACAGTGGCCGTCTGGAAGGTGCGGCCGATTCCCGAGCGGGCGATGCGGTGCACGCTGCGGCCGAGAAGGTCGGCCCCTTCGAAACGCACCGACCCCGTCGCCCGCACCAGTCCGGTGACCGCGTCGACCAGAGTCGTCTTGCCCGCGCCGTTCGGCCCGATCAGAAAGCGCAGATCACCCGGCCGCACGTCGAGGTCCACCCCGTCGACGGCGGTGAAACCGTCGAAGGTCACCCGCAGCCGCCGAATCTCCAGACCCGCCGGCGCACTGTCCGCGAACTCCGTCATGCCGTGTCTCCAGCCGGTCCTCGGTTCGCCCGGTACCGCCGCGCGATCCCGGCCAGAGAGGCGAGCCCGCCCGGCAGGAACGCGAGGGCGACGATGAACAACAGGCCCTGGAAGTAGGTCCAGGCCGCCGGGAACTCCTCCGACAGGGCCGTCCTGGCCCAGGCGACGCCGATCGCCCCGAGCACAGCGCCCGCCAGGCTCGCCCGGCCGCCGACCGCGGCGCCGATGACGAGCTCGATCGACGGCACGATGCCGACCAGCGCGGGGGAGATGATGCCGACGGCGGGCACGAACAGCGCCCCCGCGAGACCGGCCATGCCCGCCGCGACGACGTACGCGACGAGCTTCACGTTCGCCGGGTCGTACCCGAGGAAGCGCACCCGTTCCTCCGAGTCCCTTACGGCGACGAGGAGTTCGCCGTAGCGGCTGTGCATCAGCTGACGGGCCAGCGCGATCAGCAGGAGCAGCACCGCGGCGATGACGAAGTACACCATCCGCTGGTTGACCGGGTCGTTCAGGTCGTAGCCGAAGAAGCCCTGGATGTCGGTGAGTCCGTTGGTGCCGCCGGTCGTGTCCTGCTGGCCGATCAGCCAGATCGCGAAGGCCGCGGCGAGCGCCTGGCTGAGGATGGCGAAGTAGGCGCCCTTGACCCGGCGCCGGAAGACGAACGAGCCGAGGATCGCGGCTACGGCCATCGGCAGCAGCACGGTCGCAGCCAGAGCGAACGCCGGATTCGCGAACGGCCGCCACCACCACGGGAGTTCGGTGGCGGTCCCGTAGAGCTGCATGAAGTCGGGGAGGCCGCCGGGTCCGGCGTCCGCGATTTTCAGGTGCATGGCCATGGCGTAGCCGCCCAGCCCGAAGAACACTCCTTGGCCCAGCGTCAGCAGGCCGCCGCGCCCCCAGGCCAGACAGATGCCGACCGCGGCCATGGCCGTGCACAGGTACTTGGCGAGCAGCCCGAGCCGGAAGTCGGACAGGGCGAGCGGGGCGACCGCGAAGAGCGCGACGGCGGCCAGGGCGAAGCCGGCGCCGGACCGCAGGGACGCGAACCTGCCTCGGCCGCCTGGTAGTTGCCCGGCCTTCGGGGGCAGGGGAGCGGTCGTGGTCATACGAGACTCCTCGTGCGCAGCGTGTACAGGCCCTGGGGCCGCCACTGGAGGAACGCGACGATGGCCACGAGGACCAGCACCTTCGCGACACTGACGGTGGTGGAGTACTCCAGGACCGACTGCAGCGCGCCCAGGACGAAGGCGACGATCACGCTGCCCCTGAGCTGTCCGATGCCGCCCACCACGATCACCAGGAAGGCGTCGATGATGACGTTGGTGCCCATCGTCGGTCCGATCGGACCTACGAGGGTCAGCGCGACCCCGGCGACCCCGGCGAGCCCGGAGCCGATGAAGAAGGCGGTGCGGTCCACGCGGCCGGTGGAGATCCCGGACACCTCCGCCAGGTCCCGGTTCTGCACCACGGCGCGGATCCGCCGCCCGAGCGGGGTCAGCCGCAGGGTCAGGGACAGCGCCACGACCGCCGCGACGGCGAGCCCCAGGATGAACAGTCGGCTGCTGGCGAAGGTGAGCGGGTCGGCGCCGCCGATGACCGTGACGTTCCCGGTGAGGACATCGGGTGCGCGGGTCTGCACATTCGATGCCCCGAAAATGTCACGGGCGAGCTGCTGAAGCATCAGCGAGACACCCCACGTGACAAGAAGGGTGTCGAGGGGACGGAGGTAGAGCCGGCGAATGAGCAGCCATTCCAGCAGCGCGCCGAGCGCCCCCGACACGAGAAAGGCGACGGGCAGCGCGACGATCAGCGAAATTCCCGCACCGGAAACGGACTTCTGCAGGACGTACGTGGTGTAGGCGCCGGCCATGATGAACTCGCCGTGGGCCATGTTGATGACATTCATCTGGCCGAAGGTGAGCGACAGGCCGAGCGCGATGAGGAGCAGGACGGCACCGATGCTGACGCCGGTGAACAACTGCCCGAGGATCACGGTCATACGGCGGCTCCGGGGAGTCGGGACGCGGGGCCTGTGCGCGCAGGCCCCGCGCGACGAGTGGTCAGGAGAGGCCGGAGGCCCAGTCGTAACCCTTCAGGTAGGGGTCCGGTTCGATCGGCTTGCCGGAGTCCCAGACCTGTTTGATCAGCCCGTCGGAGCCGATCCTGCCGATGCGGGCGGTCTTGTAGATGTGCTGTGTCGCGCCGTCCACCGTGACCTTGCCCTCGGGGGCGTCGAAGGTGATGCCGTCGGAGGCCGCCTTGACCTTCTCGGGGTCGAACGACTTCGCCTTCTCGACCATCGCCTTCCACAGGTAGACCGAGGTGTACGCGGCCTCCATCGGGTCACTGGTCGGCTTGTCCTGGCCGTACTCGGACTTGTAGGCCTTCACGAACTCGGTGTTCGCGGCCCCCGGGGTGGTCTGGTAGTAGTTCCAGGCCGTCAACTGGCCCGCCAGGTACTGCGCCCCGATCGACTTGACCTCCTCCTCGGCGATCGACACCGAGACCACCGGCATGCTCCTGGCGGTGAGGCCCGCGGACTTGTACTCCTTGAAGAAGGCCACGTTCGAGTCGCCGTTGAGGGTGTTGAAGACCGCGTCCGCCTTCGACGCCTTGACCTTGTTGGCGATCGTGCCGAACTCCGTGGAGCCGAGGGGCGCGTAGTCCTCGCCGAGCACCTTCATGCCGTTGGCCTTCGCGTACGCCTTGATCTCCTTGTTGGCGGTGCGCGGGAAGACGTAGTCGCTGCCGACCAGGTAGATCCGCTTCCTGCCCTGGGACTTGAGGTAGTCGAGGGCCGGGACGATCTGCTGGTTGGTGGTGGCGCCGGTGTAGAAGATGTACGGGGACTGCTCGAGACCCTCGTACTGCACGGGATAGAAGAGCAGCGACTTGTTCTTCTCGAAGACCGGCTTGACGGCCTTGCGGCTCGCGGAGGTCCAGCAGCCGAAGGTGGCCGCGACCCGGTCCTCCCGGATCAGCTTGCTCGCCTTCTCGGCGAACGTCGGCCAGTCGGAGGCACCGTCCTCGCTGATCGGTTCGATCTGCTTGCCGAGCACTCCGCCCGAGGCGTTGATCTCGCCGATGGCCAGCTTCAGCGAGTCGCGTACGGTCACCTCGCTGATCGCCATCGTGCCCGACAGCGAGTTGAGCAGGCCCACCTTGACGGTGTCGCCGCTCACGTCCGCCTTCGCGGCCTTGTCCGAAGTACCGCCTGCGTCGGTCTTGGCGCCGCACGCGGTGAGCGCGACGACCGCCGCGAGCGCGGTGGCACCCGCCGCGATCCCGCGACGGAAGATTCGGGAACCGTTGGACAATAGAACCCCCTCGGGCTGTGGAGGAGACGACCTCCTGAAAGTGCGGTCCACAGCCTCAAGTCGGCCGGTTTCCAGGGTGTTTCACGGCACTTTCCCGGCCGTATATTCCCGCTCTCAGGTGGGGCTCGCGGGAGTGAACGGGCGGGCGGCAAAGAATGCGCGGAGCTGAATTCGGCGTCCGAATTCATGAACGCCCAAGGCGTTCTGAACCGGGAGATCCAGGCGTGGTGGCCGGGGCCGAGCGACGGGGCCGACGAACCGCGCGGCCGCCGCCGGAGCGGCCGGCTGACACTCTCCGCGCGGCGGGCGAGCGCTCAGGGCTCTGACGAGCACGGCTCGCGGAAAGCGATGGCGCGGACCCGGAACGCGAGGCCGGATAAAAGGTTGGCGCGTACATCGAACTGGGGTCGGTCCGTGAGTCCGACCGCGGAGCGGGTTCGCGCGGCCGCCCGCCGGCCCGCGCCCCCTCCAGCGCCCGGGCGGGCCCCACGTGGGCCGACCGTTGCCCATGGCCTGGCTGCCCGGGATCGGACCGGCCGTGATCGCCGGGGTCGCGCTGCGAATCTCCGCGGTTGCGGGCATGGTGACGATGGGACTGGTGCGGGTTGCCGAGTGGCTGCCCGCCCAGCGCCTGTCCGACGGCTCGCCGAGCAGGTCGGTCGCTCCGATCGTCGACCGCCACCCCGTCCACGCCGCCCTCCTGATCGTCCTGGCGCTGGCCTTCGGCGGCGACACCTCGGCGCCGGCAGGCTCTGGGCCGAACTGCCGGCCGTCCGCGCGGGCAGTCGGTTGAGCCGGCTGCCGCAGGGGCGGGGCTCCGCTGGGGACTCCGTCCCCCTGACGGCCCTACGGCCCCCCCGTGGGCGAACGGTCCCCGCAGGGGATCGGCGACCTTCACGGGCCGCCCTGGACCGAGCACCGATCACGGCCCGATCGCGCAAGGAGAGACATCCCATGAAGGCAGCAGTCGTACGAGCGTTCGGTGAACCGCTGGTCATCGAGGACCGGCCCGACCCCGAACCCGGCCCCGGCCAGGTCCGTATCCGGGTGGAGGCCTCGGGGCTCTGCCACACCGACATCCACGCGGCCCAGGGCGACTGGCCCGTCAAGCCGAGTCCGCCGTTCGTCCCCGGACACGAGGGCGTCGGTCTGGTCGAGGCACTGGGCGACGGGGTCACCCATCTCACGATCGGGCAGCGGGTCGCCGTGCCCTGGCTCGGCCGGGCGTGCGGACGGTGCGAGCACTGCCTCTCCGGCTGGGAGACGCTGTGCGAGCAGCAGATCAACACCGGTTACGGGTGCGACGGCGGCTACGCCGAGAAGATGCTCGCCTGGGCCGACTTCGCCCAGCCCGTGCCGGAGGGGATCTCCCCGCTCGACGCCGCCCCGCTCACCTGCGCCGGAGTCACCACGTACAAGGCGCTGAAGGTCGCCGACGTCAGGACCGGCCAGCTGGTCGCCATCTCCGGCGTGGGCGGACTCGGTCACCTCGCCGTGCAGTACGCGAAGATCGCCGGGGCGACCGTCGCGGCGATCGACGTCACCGACGAGAAGCTCGAACTCGCCCGCGAACTCGGCGCCGACATCGTCATCGACGCCCGCGAGGAGGACCCGGGAGAGGTGCTCAAGCGGCACGGCGGCGCGCACGTCGCGATCGCGCTCGCGGTGAACGAGGCCGCCTTCTCCGCGGTGTACACCGGGCTGCGACGCGGCGGGAAGCTCGTCCTGGTCGCGATGCCGGCGCAGGGCACCATCGAGGTCCCGATCTTCGAGACCGTGCTGAACGGCACCTCCGTGATCGGTTCCATCGTCGGGACCCGGCAGGATCTGACGGAGGTGTTCGACCTGCACGCCGCTGGCAGGACGAGAGTCATCCGCGAGTCCCGGCCGCTCTCCTCCGTCAACGAGTCCATCGACGAGGTGCTGCGCGGCCGGATCCAGGCCCGGATCGTCTTCGACTTCGGCGTGGCGAGCTGATCACGGGGTACCGGCCCTTAACGGGGCGGCGACGGTTCCGCACCGGGCGTGAACGCGGCGGACCGCGCCCGGTGCTGAGGAGGCCATGACGTACGGACCGCCGCCGCACCCGGTCTGGTGACCGTGCCGCGTGGCCACCGCGCCGAGTGGCTCAGAGGCCCGCCGTGTGATCGGGGACGAAGGTCTGCAGATCACGCGGCGGGCGCACGTAGCCTGTCGAAGGCGGCCTGCGGGGCAACTCCAGGACCGGCGGCGGGACCTCGTGGTAGGGAACGGAGGCGAGCAGATGGGCGATCATGTTCAGCCGCGCGCGGCGCTTGTCGTCGCTCTCGACCACGAACCACGGCGCCTCCACGATGTCCGTGTGCACCAGCATCTCGTCCTTCGCCCGGGAGTACGCCTCCCACCGGGTGATCGACTCCAGGTCCATGGGGGAGAGCTTCCAGCGCCGCGTCGGATCGTCCAGCCTGCGCCGGAACCGCTTCTGCTGCTCCGCGTCGCTCACCGAGAACCAGTACTTGTGCAGCAGAACGCCCGCCTCCACCAGCATCCGCTCGAAGATCGGGCACTGCCGGAGGAAGAGCTGATGCTCCTCCTTCGTGCAGAAGCCCATGACGTGCTCGACCCCGGCGCGGTTGTACCAGCTCCGGTCGAACAGCACGATCTCCCCGGCGGCCGGCAGATGCTCCACGTACCGCTGGAAGTACCACTGGGTGCGCTCGCGCTCGGTCGGCTTGGGCAGCGCCACGATCCGCGCGACGCGCGGATTCAGGAGTTCCGCCACCCGCTTGATCGTGCCGCCCTTGCCTGCCGCGTCCCGGCCCTCGAAGACCACGACCACGCGGGCGCCCTCGGACCGCACCCACTCCTGAACCTTCACCAGTTCCGCCTGCAGCCGGAGCAGCTCCTGCTCGTACACCGCGCGCGGCAGTTTCGCCGTCTTCTTCTCGGCCATGCCGCCTCCTCCGCCCGACGGCGCCTCGCGCGAGGCGCCCCGTCGACCCGTCTCGCCGACGTACCCCGATGTCTTACGGAGTCACCATGACCAAGGTCGAACACCAGGACAGCACCGTACTGACCGACGACGAACTGCGCACCCTGGACGCCCACTGGCGGGCCGCCAACTACCTCGCCGTGGGACAGATCTATCTGCTCGCCAACCCCCTGCTCGGCGAACCCCTGACCCCCGCGCACATCAAGCCCCGGCTGCTCGGTCACTGGGGGACCTCGCCCGGCCTCAACCTCGTGCACACCCACCTCAACCGCGTCATCAAGGCGCGTGGCCTGGACGCGCTGTGCGTCTGGGGCCCGGGACACGGCGGCCCGGCCGTCCTGGCCAACTCCTGGCTGGAGGGCACCTACAGCGAGACCTATCCCACGGTGTCCCGCGACGCGGCGGGCATGGCCGAACTGTTCCGGCAGTTCTCCTTCCCCGGCGGTGTGCCCAGCCATGTCGCCCCGGAGACGCCCGGCTCCATCCACGAGGGCGGCGAGCTCGGCTACTCCCTGGCCCACGCCTACGGCGCGGCCTTCGACAACCCCGGACTGCTCGTCGCCTGTGTGATCGGCGACGGTGAGGCGGAGACGGGACCGCTCGCCGCGTCCTGGCACTCCAACAAGTTCCTCGACCCGGTCCACGACGGCGCCGTCCTGCCGATCCTGCACCTCAACGGCTACAAGATCGCCAACCCGACCGTGCTCGCCCGGATTCCCGAGCCCGAACTCGACGCGCTGCTGCGGGGATACGGACACGACCCGATCCATGTGACGGGCGACGACCCGGCCCAGGTGCACCGCGCCATGGCCGCCGCCTTCGACCAGGCACTGGACCGGATCGCGGGCATCCGTCGCACGGCCCGCGAGGACGGGCCGGCCGAGCGGCCGAACTGGCCGATGATCGTGCTGCGCACCCCGAAGGGCTGGACCGGCCCCGCCGAGGTCGACGGCCTGCCCGTCGAAGGAACCTGGCGCGCCCACCAGGTGCCGCTGGCCGGGGTCCGCGAGAACCCGGAACACCTGCGCCAACTGGAGGCCTGGCTGCGCTCGTACCGCCCCGAGGAACTCTTCGACGCCGAGGGCCGTCCCGCCGCCGACGTCCTCGCCTGCGTACCCGAGGGAGCCGGGCGGCTCGGGGCCACCCCGCACGCCAACGGCGGCATCCTCCTCCGTGACCTCCCGCTCCCGCCCCTGGAGCACTTCGCCGTCCCCGTCGACAAGCCGGGCCTCACCCTGCACGAGCCGACCCGGGTACTGGGCGACCTCCTCGAACACGTCATGCGGGAGACCGCCGGGCGCCGCGACTTCCGGCTGGTCGGCCCCGACGAGACCGCCTCCAACCGCCTGGACGCCGTCTTCGACGCCACCGGCAAGGCCTGGCAGGCCGGGACGCTCCCGGTGGACGAACACCTGGACCGGCACGGCCGGGTGCTGGAGATCCTCTCGGAACACACCTGCCAGGGCTGGCTGGAGGGCTATCTCCTGACCGGCCGGCACGGGCTGTTCTCCTGCTACGAGGCCTTCGTGCACATCGTCGACTCCATGGTCAACCAGCACATCAAGTGGCTCAGGACCTCACGGCAGTTGGCCTGGCGGGCCCCGATCGCCTCCCTCAACTACCTGCTCACCTCGCACGTGTGGCGCCAGGACCACAACGGCTTCTCGCACCAGGACCCCGGCTTCGTCGACCACGTCCTCAACAAGAGCCCCGAGGTCGTCCGCGTCTACCTCCCCCCGGACGCCAACACCCTGCTGTCCGTCGCCGATCACGTACTGCGCAGCCGCGACTACGTGAACGTCGTCGTCGCCGGCAAACAGCCCTGCTTCGACTGGCTGTCCATGGACCAGGCCCGCGCCCACTGCGCCCGCGGAGCCGGCATCTGGGACTGGGCCGGCTCGGAGAACGGCGACGAACCGGACGTCGTCCTCGCCTGCGCCGGCGACGTCCCCACCCAGGAGATCCTGGCCGCCGCCGACCTGCTGCGCCGCCACCTGCCCGAGATCGCCGTCCGGGTCGTCAACGTCGTCGACATGACCCGCCTGCTGCCGCGCGAGGAACACCCGCACGGGATGGGCGACTCCGAGTACGACGGACTGTTCACCACCGACAAGCCGGTGATCTTCGCCTACCACGGCTACCCCTGGCTCATCCACCGTCTCACCTACCGCCGCACGGGCCACGGCAACCTCCATGTCCGGGGCTACAAGGAGATGGGCACCACCACGACGCCGTTCGACATGGTCGTCCGCAACGACATGGACCGCTTCCGACTCGTCATGGACGTCATCGACCGGGTCCCGGGCCTGGGCGTCCGAGCCGCCGTCGTACGCCAGGAGATGGCCGACGCCCGCTCCCGCCACCACACCTGGATCCGCGAGCACGGCACCGACCTCCCCGAGGTCGCGGACTGGACCTGGGGCGGCTGAGGGCCGGCCGCACCCGCCGGGTGAGCGCGGCCCGTGCCTCGGCGCGTGCCGGGCTCACCCCGGTGTCACGGGGTCTTGTGCCCCCACTGCGGACCGAGACGTTCCCACTCGCGTCCCCACCGGTCGTAGCGCCGCTGGTCGAGCCGCCATCGCGCGAAGCCGCCCAGGGCGAACACCAGGCCGCCGAGCGAGACGGCGGCGCCGACGCCCAGCAGAGTCGACTCGGTGGACGCCGCGCCCGCGCTCGGCGGCGCCGTGGCGAGCTGCCCCTCGGAGTCCATCCAGATCACCACGGGCGATCCGGCCTTGCGCCCGGATTCGACCAGAGCGCGGCCGGTACGGGGAGAGCCGTCCGGCGCGGTCCACCGGACGGCCGCCCGGACGTGGTCGTAGACCGCGCCCTCTCCGGCCGGCAGCGCGCTGCCCGAACTCTCGGTCAGGACAGCCGGAATGGCGTGGCGGTCCTGTCGCAGCCGGGTGAAGGACGCGTCCGCGGCATGGGACGTGATCAGACCGGCGAGGGTGCCGCCGAGCACGATCACCGTCCAGACGATCAGCACGATCCACGCCTCGAAGACGTCGTCACGGCGACGCAGCGGGTTCCTCCGCCAGCGCCAGCACCACTGCCTCGCATCCTGTGCTCCGCGCATGGCACCGCACCTCCTCGTTACCCCCAACAGTGCAAGGGGATCGCGACGCGCGCGAGCGGTGGCGGCGGCCGCCCGAGCCCGCGATGGCGGCCGAGCGGCCCACGGCGGAGCCCATCCGCCCCGGTCAGGCCCCATGCCGAGCCTCATGACGAGAGCCGGGGGAGCGGCGAAGACACGGTCAGGCCCACCCCGCCCCGGCCGGCGACGCCTCCCCGTGTCCCCTCCACCGACCGACCACGCCCCACCCTCCGAACCCCGTCGCCCGCCCCGGGCCCGACCCCGTTCCCGGGCGGTCCCGCGCACGACACCATCTCCGGATCGCACCCGAACCGGCCACCCACCGCGAACCGGTCGACGGCCGCAGGACCATGGGGGCGGCCTCGCCGCTCCGGCACCGGGACGTCCGAGGCCGAAATCCTCGGGCGAATCGGCGGCAACCCCGGCAGGATGCCCCGGTGAACCCTGTCCTGTGCGGTCTCGCCGCCAATCCCGCCCTGCCGCCCGAACTGGTCGACCGCCTGATCGAGGTCGCGGACGCCGACCTCGCCGACGACCTCGCCGGTCGGGCGGACCTGAGCCGTGCCCGGGCGGCCGCTCTCCTGTCGCGTGTCGGCGAGAGCGGTGTGGCGCTCGCCCACGCGGGCCGGCTGGCCGCCGCCGACGTCGACCCCGCGGCGCATCCGAGCGCCGCCCTCGCCCTGCTGGACGAGGGACGCGGCAGCGTGCGGTGGGCGCGTCGGTTCGCGGCGGATCCGGTGGCGGAGCACCGTGAGAAGCCGGCCGCCTGCCCCGGCCTCCCGGCCGCCGTGATGGCGCGTCTCGTGCCCCGGCCGCGGGGGGCGTTCATGGCCGCCCGTTGACGGGCCCGCCCCGCCGAACGCCGAAGACCTGATCACGGCCCGTCCGCCCGCACACGCGAACGGGCCGGGCATCCGCCGCCGCGGATGCCCGGCCCGTTCGTCACCGGTTCAGTGTCGGGTCGGGGTCACAGGACCTCGGTCTCCGCGCGGGTGGGCTCGCCCCACAGGGTGTGGAAACTGCCCTGGCGGTCGGTGCGCCGGTAGGTGTGCGCGCCGAAGAAGTCGCGCTGGCCCTGGGTGAGGGCGGCGGGCAGCCGGTCGGCGCGCAGGGTGTCGTAGTACGACAGGGCCGCGGAGAACGCCGGCACCGGGACGCCCCGGCGGGTGGCCGTGGAGACGACCTCGCGCCACGGGACCTGGGCGTCCTTGATCTCGGTGGCGAACCCGGCGTCGGAGAGCAGGCTGACCAGGCCCGGGTCGACGGCGTACGCGGCGCGGATCCGGTCGAGGAACGCGGCGCGGACGATGCAGCCGCCGCGCCAGATCTTCGCGACCTCGCCGAGGTCGATGTCCCAGCCGTACTCGGCGGCGGCGTCCAGGATCATCTTCCAGCCCTGGTCGTACGCGATCAGCTTCGACGCGTACAGCGCGTGTTCGACCTGGCTGGTGAACCGCTCGGCCTCCGTCGCCGACAGGTCCCAGTGGGTTCCGCCGGGCAGGCCCCGGTAAGCGGCGCGCAGTTCGTCCTGGCTGGACGCGGCGCGGGCGAAGGTCGCCTGCGCGATGGCGGTGACGGGGGAACCGAGATCGAGCGCGGTCTGCACGGTCCAGCGGCCGGTGCCCTTCTGCCCGGCGGCGTCGACGACGACGTCCACGAACGGCTCGCCGGTGGCCGCGTCCGTGTGCGCGAGGACCTCTGCGGTGATCTCGATCAGGTACGAGTCGAGGCGGCCCTTGTTCCAGCGCCGGAAGATCTCCGCGATCTGCGCCGGGGTGTAGCCGCCGACGCGGCGGAGCAGGTCGTAGGCCTCGCCGATCAGCTGCATGTCGGCGTACTCGATGCCGTTGTGCACCATCTTGACGAAGTGTCCGGCGCCGTCGGTGCCGATGTGGGTGGAACAGGGTTCGCCGTCCACCTTGGCGCTGATCGTCTCGAACATCGGGCCGAGGGAGGCGTACGACTCCGGGGAGCCGCCGGGCATGATGCTCGGCCCGTTCAGGGCGCCCTCCTCGCCGCCGGACACGCCCGCGCCGACGAAGTGGATGCCGCGCTCGCGCAGCGACTGCTCACGGCGCCGGGTGTCGGTGAAGTGGGCGTTGCCGCCGTCGATGATCATGTCGCCCGTCTCCAGCAGCGGGGCGAACTCCTCGATGACGGCGTCGGTGGCCGCACCCGCCTGCACCATGATCATCAGGCGGCGGGGGCGCTCCAGCGCGGCCACGAACTCCTCGGCCGTCTCGGCCGCCACGAAGGAGCCCTCATGTCCGAACTCCTCGACCAGGGCCTTGGTGCGGGCCGGAGTCCGGTTGTGGACGGCGACGGTGTAGCCGTTTCGGGCGAAGTTGCGGGCCAGGTTGCGGCCCATCACCGCGAGCCCTGTGACGCCGATCTGCGCGGTCGCCTTCATGGTGTGCTCCTTGGATCCGGATCTGCCTCCCCGCGTACCTGACGGGCGAGCAGACGACTGTCGCTGTGCCGATCAGTACGCACGGCAGGGGGCGAGGTGTTCACCTCCGGGCGCAGCTCGTGCGGCACTTCCCGCACTCGGCGCCCCGGGCCGGGGCCGGACCCGGACGTTCCGGGCGGGCGGGAACGGACGGAATCGATGGTTCCGTGTCCGGGCGGCCGCGGTCTCAGGCGTTCCGGCGCAGCCGCCATCCGTGGTCGACCGGCCCGATGCCGGCGCCGAGCGCGAAACCGGCCTCGATGGCGGCGGTCACGTACTCCTTGGCCCGCCGCACGGCCTCCGGCACCGGAAGGCCCTCGGCGAGGCCGACGGCGATCGCCGAGGCGAGGGTGCAACCGGTGCCGTGCGTGTGCCGGTTGTCGTGGCGCGGCGCGCGCAGCCAGTGCTCCGCCGTGCCGTCGGTCAGCAGATCGACGGCCTCTCCCGGCAGATGGCCCCCCTTCACCAGCACCCAACGGGGACCGTACGCGAGCAGCAGGCCGGCGGCCCGGCGCATGCCCTCCTCGTCCCGCACCTTCATCCCGGTGAGCTGGGCGACCTCGTCGAGATTCGGGGTGGCCACGGTCGCCCGAGGCAGCAGCCGGGTCCGTACGGCGTCCAGCGCCTCGTCGGCCAGCAGCCGGTGCCCGTGCTTGGAGACGCTCACCGGATCCACGACGACCGGAGCGGTCAGGTCGGACAGCAGCTCGGCGACCGTCGTGACCAGGCCCGGCGAGGAGAGCATCCCGGTCTTCACGGCCTGCACCCCGATGTCGTCGACCACACTGCGGTACTGGGCCCGCACCGCCTCCTCGGACAGCTCCCAAGCACCCTGCACCCCCACGGAGTTCTGCGCGGTCACGGCGGTGAGCACGCTCATCCCGTGGGCGCCCAGCGCCAGCATCGTCTTCAGGTCGGCCTGGATTCCGGCGCCTCCGCCGGAGTCGGATCCGGCGATCGTCAGAACGCGGGGCGGTGTGGTCATGCGAGGTGTTCCTCTCGGGTACGGCTTCGGGCGCGCGGCCCCTCGTCCGACGGAGCGTGGACCGATCCCGGGCAACCCCGTGCGGTCCAGGGCGAGTTCTAGGCGCGGCGGCGCAGCCGCACCGGGGCGTAGAGGCCGAGGGCGACGAGGAACGCCACGTAGTACGAGAGGTCGGCGCCGTGCAGGGCGTCGGCGACCGGACCGACGTACAGGCTCGTGTCCATGAACGGCACGGCGGCGCCGAACGCCGCGACGAAGGCCACCGACGACAGCCACCCGGAGTCGGGTCGGGCGGTCTCGGCGGCGAGGTCGACCGGTGCGCCGCCGCGTTGCCGGCCGCGGGCGATCCAGTCGACGACGACGATCGCGACGAACCCGGGGATCCAATAGCCCACGAACAGCAGCACGTTCTGGAAACGGGCCGTGGTGTCGGCGGCGTGCATCCACAGCACCAGCGGGAAACCGAGCGCGGCGGCCAGCGCGGCGGCCAGCGGACGCGGTATCCGTACGCCCACGGTCTGCAGCGCCAGCGAACCGCTGTAGTCGTTCATCGCGTTGCTGCACACCGCCGCCAGGGCCACGGCCAGCAGCCCGAACGCGCCCGCGGTCCCGCCGCCGAGCAACTCCTCGACCCCCGCCGCCGTCTGGTCGGTCAGCACCGACGCGCCCCACAGTCCGAGGACCTGGACGGCGACGAAGGACACGACGAGGCCGAGCAGGGTGCACCAGAACATCCGGGGGCGGGAGGTGGCCCGCGGCAGGTAGCGGCTGAAGTCGCTGGCGTAGGGCGCCCAGGACAGCGAGAGGCTGAGCGCGATGGTGCTGGTGAGTACGAACGAGCCCACGCGGTCGGCCCCGGTCGCGGCTCCGGTCGTGGCGGGGTGGACGCCGTCCAGCATCCGCCAGGCGATCACCGCGAACGCCACGGCGAGCACGAACGTCATGACGATCTGGAGGCGGTGGATCGCCTCGTAGCCGAGGACGCCGAGGGCCCCCTGGGCCAGCATCATGACCAGCACGCCGACCCAGAACGGCCAGCCGCACAGCCGGGCCAGCGCGTCCCCGCCGAACAGGCCGATCAGCGCGTCCCAGGCGACCGACGACAGCCACTGGAGCATTCCCGGCAGTGCGACCGCCCGGCCGAAAGCGAGGCGTGCGAGGGGGAGTTGGCCGCTCCCGGTGAGGCCGCCCCAGGTGCTGAGGTAGGCGGTCGGCAGCGCGCCGACCACGGTGCCGAGGACGACCGCCGCGAGGGCGGTGGTGAAGTCCAGGCCCAGAGCGATCCCGATGGTGCCGGTGAACACGCCCGTCATCGTCAGGTTCGGGGCGAACCACACCGTGAACAGGCGGCCGGCGCCGCCGTACCGGTTGTCCTCGGGGACCGGCTCGATGCCGTGTCCCTCCACCCGGAGGTCACCGGGTGCGGCGGGCATCCGTCCGTCGAAGACGGCGGGCCGGCTGTCGGCGGGCAGCCCGCCGGAAACATGCGCCAACGGCATGGAGACATCCCTCCGCCAGTATGAACTGGTTCAGGTTCGACGGGTGTGATCTCAGCCCTCGGACGGGGCACCCCGTGTCCGGTACGACGGACACACTAACCGCATCCCCTCGCTCCCGGGTACGCCGGTCCGCTCCTCCACGCGACGAAGACCCGCGCACACGACTCGGTCCAGACCGGCCCGGCCCACCTCACGTCCACCGGCTGCCCACGTCCATCCCCCCGTCCACCGGCTGTCCACGCGTTCCGCCCCGCCCGGGACCCGCGGTCCGGCGGGACGCGGCGCTGCGGGACAAGGCTCGGGCGGACGAACCCGTGGCCGCTCGGACGGAAGCGCGACCGGCGCACCCGGGCAGCACGCGCGGCGGCGCGCGTCCGTCGCGTCCGAGCGGTCACGATCGGGCTTCCCCACAGCGCGGCGAGTGCCGCCGCTCGGTACTGTCGGAAGTGATCGCCGCCCGCTCCCCGCTCCGGGTTTCCCGGACCCCGGGAGCCGGGCTGAAGGAGGCAGGGTGCCGTGACCGTGATCTCCCTGAAGTCCGCGCAGGTGCGGGAAGGGCTCACCCTCCCGTACGCCGAAGCCGGTTACCCCGGTGGCACACCGGTCGTCCTCGTACACGGGCTGGGCGACTCCTGGTGGTCCTTCGAGCCCCTCCTGCGGCGCTTCCCGGCGTCCCTGCACGGCTACGCGCCGACCCAGCGCGGTCACGGCGACGCCGACCGCCCTCCGGAGGGCTACGCTCCCGAGGATTTCGCCGCCGACCTGGTGGCCTTCCTCGACGCGGTCGACATCCCCCGCGCCATCCTGGTCGGAGCGTCCAGCGGCGGCGTCGCGGCCCGGATCGTCGCCGGCAGCCACCCCGACCGCATCGCCGGTCTCGTGCTGCTCGGCGTCCCCGGCACCCTCGCCGACAAACCCGCGGCGAGCGGCCTGCGGAAGGCGCTGGAAGGCCTCTCCGATCCCGTGCCCCGCCCCTTCGTCGAGGACTTCCTGTCCGGCACGGCGGCCCGCCCGATCGCCCGGGGCTTCATCGAGACGATGGTCGAGGAGAGCCTCAAACTCCCCGCGCACGTCTGGAAGGAGACCGCGGCCGGGCTCCTCGACACCGATCTCGCCGCCACGCTCGCGGGCATCCTGGTGCCCACCCTCGTCATCTGGGGCGACCAGGACGAGTACCTGCCCCGCGAGGACCAGCAGGTCATCCTGGACGCCGTCCACGGCGCCGGCTTCCTCGTCTACGAAGGCGCCGGCCACGTCGTCCACTGGGAACAGCCCGAACGCGTGGTCGCCGACATCGCCGCGTTCGCCGCGCGGCTCGCCCACCCCGGCACCCCCGCCGGCCCGGCCTGACGTCTCCGGAAGGCACCGCCCGACCTCGTCCGCGGGGTGAACGGCGGCGCGTCGCGGCCGTGTCGAGGACGGGCCGGCGCAGCTGTTCTCCGCACCCGGTCGCCGCGTCGGAGCGACGGGCGGGGCCGCCCGCGCGGAGCCTCGCCGCCCGCGACCGACCATTGACGCGATCCGTACCGCCGACGCTCGCCCTGTCATGGCATGCTCATGCTCCCCACAGGAAGGGATCACGTGCCATGAGACCGAGCCGACGCTCCCTGCTCGCCGCCACCGCCGTACTGGGCACCGTCCTCGTCGTTCCCGCGCCCGCCGGTGCCGCCGAAGTCCCGCCCGCCGGCGCCTATTTCGTCCAGAGCGCGACCACGGGCCTGAACGCCGCCGACAGTTCGGGCGCGGTCGTCCAGCACAACCCCAAGGGCAATGAGGACCACCAGCAGTGGACCCTCCGCGCGAACGGTTCCGCGTCCGTCCTCGAAAGCGCCGACAGCGCGGGCAGTTGTCTGGGCCGGGCGGGCGACCAGGCCCGGACCGTCGCCTGCGGGAGCGCCGACGCCGCCTGGGAGGTCGTACCGAACGGCGCCGACCGGTACACCCTGAAGGCGCCCGGAACGGACCGTTATCTGACGGTCGCGGCCAAGCCGTCCGGCGCCAACTACCCGGCCCAGCTGGCGATCGGCCCGCGGAACGCCCTCGCCGACTGGTACCTGACCCCGGTCGCGCCCGGCACCCGGCCGATGCCGCCGCAGGACCAACGCACCCTGGATCAGGTCACGTTCCTCACGGCCCACAACGCCTACGCCAACGGTGTGGACGGCGGATTCGCGCCGCCCTTCGTCAACCTGGTGCCCAACCAGAGTCGTGGCATCAATCAACAACTCGCGGACGGTGTACGGGGGTTCATGCTCGACCTGCACCAGACCCCGGACGGCGCGATCCTGTGTCACAACAGCTGCACCCTCGTCAGCAGGCCGGTCGCCCTCTGGGTCGACCTCCAGCGCATGGTCGACTTCCTCAAGCAGCATCCCGATCAGATCGTCACGGTGTTCTTGGAGGACTACGTCGATCCGGGCGTCCTGCGATCCGAACTCGCCCGTGTGAAGGGCCTGTCCGACGTGCTCTACCGCCCCGATCTGACGGGCGTGCGCGAGAACGGCTGGCCGAAGCTCGCCGACCTGACCGCCGCCGGACGGCGCCTGCTGATCTTCACCGACCACAGCCGTGCCTCCGACGAGTCCGCCGGGCTCACCCGGGACAGCTTCGGCGTCATGTACCAGCGTGAATGGACCGTCGAGAACTACTGGTCCATGGGCTCGCCCCTCGGCTCCTCCGACTGGTCCTGCTACAGCCGTTGGTACGACGCGGGCACGAACGTGCCGCTCACCCGCACCGAGACGGGCTTCCGTCCGCTCTTCGTCATGAACCACTTCCGCGACGCCGCCATCTCCGGGACCGCGGGCACGGACAACACCAAACTCGCCGACCGCGCCCGCCGCTTCTGCCAGCCCGCCGCCAGGAAGAAGCCCAACTTCCTCGCCGTGGACCGCTACGACCTGGGCGACCCCGCGTCCGCGGTGAACACCCTGAACACCTACACCTATCCGTAGCCCGGTTGAGACCGCGCGCCATGCGGCGGCCTCACCTGCGGGGAGCGGTCCACGAGGGGCCCGCCTGGCAAGGCCGGTGGGGTCGGGGCTGTCCGGGAGCGGTTCGGCTCCCGGACAGCCCGTTCCATGGCGGCCGCGGCCGACCGGCCCGGAACGGTGTCCTGACAAGGCGCTCCACGGAACCGGAAGCGGGGCGATCTGCGCGAGAGCTGGAAGAGAAGGGTGGGGCGGCGCCTTCGCAGACGTGCGGTCTCCGAAGTCCCGTTTCCCGGCGGGCGGGGTACGGTGGGGAAACCGAGGGCACGTCGTAGGCCGGTGATCGAGCCGGTCTTGTCCCCGGCGCAGGACGACGCCGGGTGGTTCATGGCCCGGGGCAGGTTCCGCCCTATGACGGCCGAAGGCGTTCGCCCCGTGCTCGGCTGTGCGGTCTCCGAAGTCCCTTTGCCGGTCCGGCCGGGGTGCGCGGGCCGGCGACGCGTGGACCGAACCGCTGGCGCCCATTCCGAGGCCGAGCGTGGTGCCGCCCGCCCATTCTGCCGGTGCCTCGTCCAGGACGAGCGGAAGTGACAACGGGAGCGGGGCCGTCGACCCTAGGGCCCGCGCACCCGCACACGAAGGCGGTCCGAGTCCCCGGCCACGCGGTTTGCACCCCGGCCACCGAGTTCAACGAGCTCGGCCCGTCGCCCGGCTCGACCGAGCCGTCCCGCTCACCGCCGGGTCACGGCGTGCGAGTCATCGGCACGCCGAAGGTGTGCCCTCAGACAGGAGCTTCCATGGCCGCCGTCCTCGAATCCCTGCCCTCCCTGCCCCTCGCCCGAGTGCGACTGGCGCCGCACAGTGTCCTGCCACGGCGCGTCGACGGGGCATGGTGGCCCCGCTCGCGCGATCTCCTCGCCGAACTCCCGCTTCTGATCGGCATGTTGCCTCGTACGTGGGGCCATATCACCGCCGTGGACGTCAACAGGGCGATGTGGCCGATGTCGCCCGGACGCATGCTCGTCGCCAACCACGTCGTTCGGTTGCACAGGTCGGCCGGGTCGCGTGGCCGGCACACCATCTCCTTGCTCGGCAACGGCCGGGACCGCAGGGACCTGCTGGTCGTGCCACCGGAGCTCGACGCGGCGGACGCCGAGCCGCTGATGGCGGCCGCGGCGGTCGGCACTCGCTGACGACCTGGCTCCGGCAGCCCGCGCACCACACGGTCGGCTCGCCTGTACGGGGACCGGGGCGGGAGTCTCTCCGCCCGCGGGACGGCGTGGGCGGCACGATCCGTGGCACGGCCCCGGGGAGTGACGCCTCGCTCCCCGGGGCGGCGTGGGATCACCCCGGCGGCCTCCGGATCCACACCTCTCGAGCGAACCCTGCCCGGCCAGGGCCGGCATCGGATCCGGAGTCCGAAGGGGTGTGGGAGCCGAGTTCGCCGAGCTTTGTCCAGCCCCAGGCGCGCAGGGTCTCCGCCGCCGCGTTCTCGTGGCCGTCGTCGCCGGACCGGTCCACGGCCGCGACGACCAGATCGGTGTCTAGGCGGGCCAGCAACCACTCACCCAGGCGTGTCGCGACGCCACCGCGGCGGTGGACGGGCAGCACCATCAACTCGGCCAGCAGAAACGTACGGCCGGAGGCGGTGAGTTCCTCGATGTCGGTGGGAAGCTCTCCTCGAAAGCCTGACCACCAGTCGCCGGTTCGAGGGATCCGGTACCCGTAGGCGCAGCCGACCAGGCCACCCATGTCGGCCACCACCATGTCGAAGTCCGGGCGCTGCACATGCTGCTCGAAGCGGCTCAGAAAGCCCTGACGGTCGCGGTATTCGGCGCCGGAGGCCCCATGGTAAGCCGCGACATGGACGTTCGCGACGGCGTCCCGCTGCTGCTCGGCCTGCCATCGGGACAGCCTGCGCAAGTACACCTCTGACATCTGAGCCTCTCCCCCCGGGGGACGCGGGACGTTCATCCCCGGACTCGGCATCGTGGCAGCAGGAGTCGACGGGGTGAACCAGGCGTCATGTCTGAGAGTTGCCGATGGCACCGGCGGTGACCATGGCGCTCACCGCGCCGTGATCAGACGGCTTCGCCCGGCAGTGGCCGCCCGGTAGGGGGAGGCGTCGTCCCCGTCACCCCGGGCTTCCGCGGCATCCTGCGGCCGGTCGGCCAGGGAACCGCCGTGAAAGGCGTGCTCCGCAGCCATGAGCGCGCTCGCGGTCGCCGGAGGGCCGGCGCTCGCGGCGGCCATCAGGCGACCGGCTGCCTGGGTGCTGGTCTCCGGGGGGATCACCAGCAGGTTCCAGCTGCCCGTCGTGTGGGAAAGCAGCAGGATCTTGTGGGGGTCCAACTCCGTCGTGAACCACCCGACCTTCACCATGCGACCGTTGACGGGCACACTGTCCGGGATGGTCGGCCAGTAGGTCGGGTTGACGGCGATCCGGGTGATCCGTCCGGACAAGGGGTCCAATACGTCGGCCAGGGCGGAGAGTTCGTCGGCCAGGTCCCGGGAGCGGGGCCACCAGGCTCCGTCGAGAGGTCCTCGGGACGTGCTGACGGTCTTCAGCGCGAGACGAGCGGTCGGAGCCCTGAAGGGCACGATCCGCAGGGGGGTTGGCTGATGGTCGCGGGCATCGCGCGTACCTGTCTTCCGGCCGCAGCTCGGGGCGGCGGCCCGGTGTCGTCACTCGCCGAGAACGACACCGGCATGGCGGCCGGTGTGCGAAGTACTCTCGATGCCTCCACGGTACTCCCACGGGAGGCTGGACGGGCTCTGCCGGGGCACCGGTTCCGAACGCCGGCAGGGACGACCGCACGCCTGTCACATGGCTGCCGCCGGGACCGTCGGACGTAGCCGCTGACCCCATCGGCGGCGAGAAGCGCGATGCCGATGATCGGCGGATGTCCCCGGCCCCGGCTGCCACGAGCCTCACGCAACGGCTCCGGCGCAAACACGCCGGAGCCGCCCTTCCGGGCGGTTGCACGTGAGAGTGAACCAACCCAGAACCAACCATACGGCGGCGAGCGTGGCTCGGGCATCGTCCGGGTCGGCCTCCTGGCGGTTCGGTTTGCGGCCCGTAGGGAGCCGGACGGCTTCAGCGCTCGCGGGGGCCAGGACCAGCCGCGTCGGCGTCGTCGCGGGTGAGGGCCGGGTCGTCCGGTGGGCCGAAGCGGAGGCTCGGACGGGTCCACGCCCTATGAGTACGGCGGTCGTCGCGAGGACGATCAGGGCGGTGATCACGACGATGAGCACGGCTGACGTTCCCCCGTTCTTCCTGGAGAGTGGAGAGTCACGCGTCGACGCCGACCGGGAGGTCTTCGCGCGACGGGGCACGGGCACAGCCCGGGGCCTTCGCGGTCACCGCCTGAAGGCGTGCCTCGCCTTCTCGCCCGCCTGCCTCAGGTTGCCGGAGACGCGTTCGACCCTGCCCTTCCGTTCCAGTTTCCTGTTGCGGGTGACCGGCCGAACGCCTCGGAGATCCGGCCCTTGATCTCCTGCGTCCTGTTCTTGACGGTTCGTCCAACACTCATGGTCGGCCTCGTCGTTGAAGGGGGACCACATGCGGCCACGGTCGGAACGGGTCAGTGGAGGAAGAGGAATCCGTGACGTCGCCGGACTTCGGATCGCAGGAAGTCGTGGTTCCGCGGGGACAGGGCGGAGCGGCAAGGGGAATCTCGCCAGAATGGTCCGGAGCGGCATGGCCCTGCGCCGTGGCCTGTCAGTGAACGCCCGGCGCCCTCCCTTGCCAACAAGACGTCGGAACAGGGGAGTTCTCGGAGTCGGCCTGGGGTCGCCGGAGCGAAAAGGGTCGCCTTGGTGAGGGTGCCCAGCTGCAGAAGCGTGTCCCGCGTGCTCTCGGTCGCCCTCGGGCAGGTCCACGCTGTGGGAGACCCCGGTCCCCGGTGTCGATGAGATGTCCGGGCGGGTGGACACCGTTCCTGCCGACTGCGGCTGCCAGGTGCCGAAGAGGCGGCCCGGGGAGAACGCGTACGTCAGGCCCTGTTCCGCTCGTTCCGCAACTGCTCTAGGCTCCCAACAGGGCAGGCGGGACTTCGTCCGTGTCGGAATCGACGGAACCGACGAGTCCCCTCCCCAGGCTCCCAGCCCCCGAGTCGCAATCGAGGCCGGCCGGAGCCGCATCACCGGAGAACGCGGCTCCAGCTTCCGTCCTCCCGGCGTTTCCACTCGGGGTGCTCCCGCAACCCCGCCGCCGCGGAGGGCAGCGCGCGCGGACCGATGGCCGGGGGGCCTCGCGTCCTCGCGACCACGGCCGCCGCCGTGCACCAGCGGCGGCGGCCGTCCGGCGCGTGAACCAGGGGGTCGAGGCGTGGCGACATGTGTATGTCCCTTGCCCCATACGGTACTTGGGAGGTCCACTTCGTGGAGATATGAGCCCGGTGGCACCCATCGCTCGTGCACGCGCCGCGGTCGCCCTCGCACGAGCCGGACACGCGAACGCATCCGGACACGCGAACTCATCCGGTCTCGTTCGCAGGGCCGAGCAGCCGGTCGACACCGTTCTGCGGACCGCATGCGAGACTGCCACGATGACCGCAGAAACGATCACCGCCGCAGCCGCGGGCACCTGGACACTGGGCGAACTCACCGTCAACCGGGTCGGATTCGGCGCGATGCGGCTGACGGGCAGCGCGGCCTTCCACCACGGGACGCCGAGCGACCGCGCACGCTCGATCGCCGTGCTGCGGCGCGCGGTCGAGCTGGGAGTCGACCACATCGACACCGCCGCCTTCTACTTCTCCTCGCTGCGCTCCGCGAACGAACTGATCAACAGCGCGCTCGCCCCGTACGCCGACGGGTTGGTCATCGCCACCAAGGTCGGTCCCTTGCGTGACCGGGCGGGGGAGTGGGGCACCCCCGCCCGGCCCGACCAGCTGCGCTCCCACGTCGAGGAGAACCTGCGCCAGCTCGGCCGCGACCACCTGGACCTGGTGTACCTCCGCCGCATGGGGCAGGACTCCGTCGCGGAACACTTCGGGGCCCTCGCGGAGCTGCGCGACACAGGTCTGATCCGGAACCTCGGCATCTCCGACGTCGAGCCCCGGCATCTCGAAGAGGCCCGGGCCATCGCCCCCGTGGTCTCCGTGCAGAACAGGTACGGGCTCGCCGCCTCCTCCCCCGACGGCGACACCGTGCTGCGGGTCTGCGGCGAGAACGGCATCGCCTTCGTGCCGTTCTTCGCCATCGCGGGAAGCGGCGGCGCGCTGGGCCCGGAGGGCGGCGTCGAGGCGGAGGTGACCGCCGTCGCCGAGGCGCACGACGCGACGCCCGCCCAGGTCCGCCTCGCCTGGACCCTCGCGCGGGGCCCGCACGTGCTCGCCATCCCCGGCACCGGCAACCCGGACCACCTGGCCGAGAACATCGCGGCGGGCGCTCTGCGTCTGACGGAATCGGAGCTCGCCCGTCTCGACGCGCTGCACGCCCGGGGCGCCGGGCGCGTATGACGCCGAGGACCCCCGTCCGGCCGGGCGGGGGTCCGCCGATCCCTGCCCGCCGACCTGTCGGTCCGGAGGCGCAGGGCGGCACCGGCGCCGCTGTCGCTCAGCCGGAGGGCAGGGCCGACCGGGGCGCCTGCCGGTCGTCCTGAGCGGTGCCGCGCCGGGCGTCGGACGCGCCCGGAGGCTTCTCGCCCGAGGGATGCGGGGGAAGCCGGGGCGCCGACCCCGCTGAGAAGGCGCCGGGCCGGAGCCGCGTGGTGAGGAGGACGAACACGCTCAGCCAGCAGAGGGCGAACAGCCAGCCGCCGAGGACGTCGGAGAACCAGTGGACGCCCAGGTAGACCCGTGAGAGGCCGACCAGCACGGACCAGGCGCCGATGACCAGGACCAGCGCCTTCCGGCAATGGGGGCCCCGGGCGAGCACCGCCAGGACGAGCAGCCCACCGGCGACGGCGGACGTGGTGGTGTGGCCGGACGGGAAGGACCAGCCCGAGGCGTGGGTGGCCCAGTCCGCCATGGGGGGACGCGGACGGGCCACCAGTGACATCACCGCGTACCGGACCGCCTGCGCCAGGGCCAGGCAGCAGACGCAGACGGTGACGGCGCGGATCCGCTGTCCCGAGGTCCGCCCGAGGACGAGTCCCGCCACGACGACCAGCGTGTAGGGGACGAGGCCCGTGCCCGTGTACGTCACGCCGCGGGCCAGCGCGAGCGCCACGTCCGGGCGGTGCGCGAGCGACCAGGAGGCGAGCTCCGTGTCCAGGAGCCAGGGGGCACCGTCGCGCCCTGCCACGAGCAGCGTCAGCACCACGAACGCGACCAGGCTCGCGACGGCCGCCACGAGCAGCGTCACGGCTGCCGCGCCTCCCGCCGGCGCCGGGCTCCCCGCTCCCGCCCGGCCGGTGGCGTCCCGGGCGCTCGCGCGTCTCACGGCGCGGTCCGGTCGGTGCCGGCCCGGCGGGCGGACGAGGGATGCGGGGCTGCGGCCATGGGGGTGGCCCCTTTCGGTGCGGGCGCGCACGGGGCCGATGACCTCGTTCGTGCCGACTGCCTTTCCGGTTTCGTCTGCGCACATTCTGTCTACATCACTGTAGACGATCGAGGCCGGGGTGTCCGTTCTCGAGGCCGCCCGGGACGAGCCCCGGGGGGCGTGGTCCGGGGCCGGCTCGGTGGCGCGCACGCGTCACCCTCCGCCGCCTCGCCGGTGGGTGACGACAGGCTCTCGACGGGATGACGTACCCTGCGTGTTACGTATAACCCTGGAGGGGCCCGATGAGACGTATCGCCCTGGTCACCCTCGTCGTCGACGACTACGACGAGGCGATCCGCCACTACACCGAAGCCCTCGGCTTCCGCCTGGTCGAGGACACCCCGAGGCCCGACGGCTCCCGCTGGGTCGTCGTCGAGCCGGGGACGGACGGCGGCGGAACCGGACTGCTGCTGGCCCGGGCCAAGAACGACGCGCAGCGGGGCCGGGTCGGCGACCAGACCGGCGGGCGCGTCGGCTTCTTCCTGCACACCGACGACTTCGCCCGCGACCACGCCCGGATGCTCGCCGCCGGCGTGACCTTCCTTGAGGAGCCCCGCCACGAGCCGTACGGCTCCGTCGTCGTCTTCCAGGACCTGTACGGCAACCGCTGGGACCTGCTCCAGCCCGCCGACTGACAGCCGGCGTCCGGCTCCGGCCCGCCGGCTGACACCCGTCGGACGGCCTGGCCTCCCGCACCCTCCAGCACCTTCCCGCCCCGAACGACCTGCCGAGGAACACCGCACATGACCGCGTCCCGCATCGACATCGACACGATCCGCCGCCTGCCCAAGGCCGTCCTGCACGACCACCTCGACGGCGGTCTGCGCCCGGCCACCCTGGTCGAGCTCGCGGAGACCGTCGGCCACACCCTGCCCACCACGGACCCGCAGGCACTGGCCGACTGGTACTACGAGGCCGCCAACTCCGGTGACCTGGTGCGCTACATAGCCACCTTCGAGCACACCCTCGCCGTGATGCAGAACCGTGAAGGCCTGCTGCGCACGGCCGAGGAGTACGTGCTCGACCTCGCCGAGGACGGCGTCGTCTACGGCGAGGTGCGGTACGCGCCCGAGCTGATGGTGAACGGCGGGCTGACCCTGCCCGAGGTCGTCGAGACCGTGCAGGAGGGCCTCGCCGCGGGCATGGCCAAGGCGGCCGCCGCGGGCACCCCGGTGCGCGTCGGCACCCTGCTCTGCGGCATGCGGATGTTCGACCGGACCCGGGAGACCGCCGACCTCGCGGTGGCGTTCCGGGACGCCGGAGTCGTCGGCTTCGACATCGCGGGCGCCGAGGACGGCTTCCCGCCCGCCGACCACCTGGCCGCCTTCGAGCACCTGCGCCGCGAGAGCGTCCCGTTCACCATCCACGCCGGGGAGGCCCACGGGCTTCCCAGCATCCACCAGGCGCTCCAGGTCTGCGGCGCGCAGCGCATCGGCCACGGCGTCCGGATCGCCGACGACATCGTGGACGGCAAGCTCGGTCGCCTCGCCGGCTGGGTCCGCGACCGCCGTATCGCCCTGGAGATGTGCCCGACCTCCAACCTCCAGACCGGAGCGGCGCGTTCGATCGCCGAGCACCCCATCACCGCCCTGCGCGACCTGGGCTTCCGCGTCACCCTCAACACCGACAACCGTCTGGTGTCGGGTACGACCATGACCCGCGAGATGGCGTTGCTCGTCGACGAGGCGGGCTGGGGCGTCGACGACCTGCGCACGGTCACGGTGAACGCGCTCAAGAGCGCCTTCATCCCCTTCGACGAGCGCGAGGCGCTCATCGCGGACGTCGTGCTGCCGGGTTACGCCCGCTGAAGCAGTCCCCTGGCGTAGGCGGCCTGTCCGACGTGCTGGAGATCGTCGGACAGGACGCTGACCAGGCGCACGCCCAGGGTGACCGGAGGGTCCCAGCGTTCGTCCACGACCCGCTCGAAGTCCTGGGCGGTGAGCCCGCCGAGGTACGCGAGGGTCCGCTCGTGGACGGCGTCGTAGTAGCCGACCAGCAGGTCACCCGACTCCACCCGCACCCGGGCGACCAGCGCCGACGTGTGGCCGTACCCGGTGTCGCGCCGTGGCAGGTCGAGCCCGAAGCGGTCGGCCCAGTCCTCGGTGAGCCAGACCTGCTCGCTTCCGGCGGCGTCGGCGACGTGGTCGTCCTGGACGCGGGTGAGATGCCAGACCAGCCAGGAGACCGAGTTGGCCGTCTCGGTGGGACGGGCGTTCAGGCCGTCCGGCGGGAGGCCGTCGACGGCGGCGTGGACTTCTTCCCGGATGCGGCTGTAACCGTCGATGAGGATGTCCTTGGCAAGCATGGATCCACCATCGCGCATCGCGCCCGTCCCCGCGTCCGGATTCCCGCGCGTCCCGCCACCGCCGAGGCGGCGCCGGCGGTCCGCCGCACCCGCCGAGTCTCCCGGGCGCCCCGCCCGAGCGGTGCCGGACGGGTCAGACGCCTTCCCGGGAGACGTCGAGAAGCAGCATCAGGGCGCGTGCGGCCGGGCTCGTGGCCTCCGGCGGAGGGAGCATGGCGACGGTCTCGTACGACCCCTCCGAGACGCCCTTGAAGGGGAGCGCCGTGAGATCGCGGGCCTCGCGCTTGAGCCCGAAGTGACGGGGTACGACGGCGATCCCGAGACCCTCGTGCACGAGTTCCAGAAGACTGTGGACGTCGCTGACCTCGAGGGTCACCGTCCGCTGCACACCCGCCTCGGCGAACGCGGCGTCCGTGGCGCGTCGCGGACCCCAGTCGGGATGGAAGTCGACGAAGGCCTCCGCGCCCAGTTCCTCGGGCGTCACCACGGCGGCGGTCGCGAGACGGTGCCCGGGGTGGCACAGCACGGTCATCGGCTCGGCGGCCAGCGGGACCGATCGCAGCTGCTCGGAGTCGGCGCGGGTGCGTACGGCGAACGCCAGGTCGAGCCGGCCCGCCGCGACCTCCTCGGCGAGCGCTTCGGAACCCGCCTGGCGCAACCGGATCTCCACGTCCGGGTGACGGCGCCGGAACGCGGCGAGCAGCCTGGCGCAGTGGACGCCCGCGATGCACTGTTCGGTGCCGAGGGAGAGAGTGCCGCGCAGCACGCCCTGCACGGCGGCCACGGCGTCGTGCGCCGAGCGGACCTGGGCGAGGATCCGCTCCGCCTCGACGAGGAGGGCGCGCCCGGCCTCCGTGAGGGTGACCCGGCGGGTCGTCCGCACGAACAGCGGCGCCTGGAGTTCCCGCTCCAGTGCGCGGATCGACGACGAAAGACCCGACTGCGACACCATGAGCCGCTCCGCCGCCCGGGTGAAGTGCCGGTCCTCGGCGACGGCGACGAAGTGCTGAAGGTGGCGCAGTTCCATGGCGCACCACCCTAGACGCCGGCGCACGGGTGTCGTCACCGATTGAGAAGCGGGAGCGCTCAATGCCATCCGATCCTCCCGTTGGACCGCTGACCGCGGGGCGCGCGAGAGTGGAGTCCCGATTCCCCGTCCTCCAGGAGACCGCGTTGTACACCGCACACCCCGACCGTTACGCGGACATGCCCTACCGGCGCACCGGACGCAGCGGCCTGATGCTTCCCGCGCTGTCGCTCGGCCTGTGGCACAACTTCGGCCCCGACAGGACGGTCGACGTCCAGCGCGCGATCCTGCGCCGCGCCTTCGACCTCGGCGTCACGCACTTCGACCTGGCGAACAACTACGGCCCGCCGCCCGGCTCCGCCGAGTCCGCCCTCGGCGACGCCCTGAAGGCCGACTTCGCCCACCACCGCGACGAGCTGGTCGTCTCCACCAAGGCCGGATACCTGATGTGGCCGGGCCCGTACGGCGAATGGGGTTCGCGCAAGTACCTGCTGTCCTCGCTCGACCAGAGCCTGGGCCGCCTCGGCCTCGACTACGTCGACATCTTCTACTCGCACCGCCCCGATCCGGAGACTCCGCTGGAGGAGACGATGGGCGCCCTGCACTCGGCGGTCCAGCAGGGCAAGGCGCTGTACGTCGGCGTCTCGAACTACTCGGCCGAGCAGACCCGGGACGCCGCGCGCATCCTGGCCGAGCTGGGCACCCCGCTGCTCATCCACCAGCCGCGCTACTCGATGCTCGACCGCCGCCCCGAGGACGAGGGCCTGCTGGACACGCTCGACGAGCTCCGGATCGGGTCCATCGCCTACTCGCCGCTCGAGCAGGGCCTGCTCACCGGCCGCTACCTCGACGGCATCCCGGAGGACTCGCGGGCGGCGAGCGACAGCCCGTTCCTGAGCGCGGACAAGGTCACCGAGGACCTCGTGGGCCGGTTGCGCACCCTCGACGAGCTGGCCAGGTCCCGCGGCCAGTCGCTGGCCCAGCTGGCGCTCGCCTGGGTGCTGCGCGGCGGCCGGGTCACCTCCGCCCTGATCGGCGCGAGCAGCCCGCGACAGCTGGAGGACAGCGTGGCGGCCATCGGCAACCTGGACTTCACCGCGGACGAGCTGGCCCGGATCGACGCGGTGGTCAAGGTCTAGATCCGGCGCGGTGCCGCGGGCCCGGATCCCGCTCGGCGACCCACCGCCGAGCGGGATCCGGGCGCCGAGCGAGCCGGGCGGACGCCGAGGCCCCGGAACGGGGGAGCGCCCCGGCCGCCTCGGCGGCGTTTCGAGGGCCCGCGCTAGGTGGGCCCACGCCCCGTTCAGGCCGGAACGCGGTCCAGGAATCCGTGCACGCTCCTGATCCGGCCCTCGGCGTCCAGGACGATCACGTCGAAGCCGGCGACGGGCGCCGAACCGTCCGCCTCGGCGATGAGCTCCCAGCGGAAGCGGGCCGTGTCGTGGTGTCCGTCGACAGCGCCCAGCAGGCGGAAGGCGAAGTCCGGGAACTGCTCGTGCGCGGCCGCGATCACCGCCGTGATCGCGTCGTGCCCGCGGACGTCGGCGAGCGGGTCGGTGTAGCCGCCGTCCGCCGTCCAGGCGGCGGCCACCGCCTTCGCCAGCGTGTTCCGCTCGCGGGTGTTCCAGGCCTCGAGGTAGCGGGTGACGGCGATCTCGTACCGGTCGGTGTTCGCGGACATGGTGAACCAGCCTCCATCGGGGGACGTATCCATGGTCGGGACCGCGTCCCCGGCCGGTGTGCCGCTCCGGGGCGCGATGCGACCACCCTGCCGGGCACCGCCCGGAGCGTCGATTACCCCGCGGGTAATGCCACCCCGGGTCCGGGCCGCCGCGCGGTACGCCGTCGTGCCCTTTCGGCCAACCCGCACCATGAATATGCCAAGAGACTGGCTGGAATCACATGGTGACAGTGTGTCAGTAGTGGCGATACTCAATCAGTAGGGCAATTCAACCAAGCCCGTGCAATTGCACGGAGCAACGCCCGAGAGCCGCAGGGAAAGTGAGGCCGGACCGGCGACGAGCGACGCCAATGGGGGAATACCGTGCACGACGAATTCCTGTGCCATGTCACCGCGTACGGAATCTGCGGCGGTCGGCGAGTCGGCGTTCCCCTGGGCACCTATCGCGCGCCGACCCTCGCGCTGGCCCTGTGGTGGATGCGGGACCGGGCGGCCTGGATGGCCGAACGGCTCGATCCGCAGCCGGAGGACCCCACGTTTCCGCCCAACTCGATCGCGCCCGTGGGGGAGAGCGTCCCCGACGTGCCGACGATGCTGCGCGCCTGGTGCGGTGACTCGCGGCAACAGGAGCTGGTGGCCGATGAGTTGGCGGCCGGCAAGCTCGTTCGCGTCTCCACCAACGACGACACCACCGAGTACGAACTGCTCGCGGAATCGGTGGACGCGCTGCGCATGCACCGCACCGCCGCGGTGCTGGGGGTCTCCGCCGCCTGACCCGGGGCCTCACCCGCCATGGGGCCCGGCCGTGCGGTGCTGATCAGGCGCACACGGGGGCGAATCGTTAGAATTCTGGCATGGCAGAGAGGCCGGTCGCGGCGACTGCACCCGAACTCGTCCTCGAAACCGAGACGGGTTCGACGGTGATGAGTCCGAACCACGACTACCACGTCGGACGCGATCCCCTGTGTGACGTCGTGATCGACGACGCCCGGGTCTCCTGGCACCACGCGGTGCTGCGGCCCGACGCCGATCACTGGACGCTCGAGGACGAGAACAGCACGAACGGCACGTACGCCGACGGCCGGCGCATCCACGAGTGGGGCGTCGGACCCGGCAGCGTCATCCGCTTCGGCAGTCCCGCCGACGGTCCGCGCGCCGTCCTCGTCGGCCGGCCCGCACCCGTCGCGGAGCGGCCCTCGGCGGTCTCCGTGCCGGCCGCCACCGGCACCTTCCGGCAGCCCACGACCGTACGGCCGCTGCCCTCCCGGACCGTGCGCATCGGCCGCGGCGGCGAGAACGACCTGGTCATCGACGACCTGATCGTCTCCCGGAACCACGCCGAACTGCAGGCCCGGCCCGACGGGACGTACGAGATCGTCGACCTCGGCAGTCACAACGGCACGTTCCTCAACGGCCAGCCGGTCGACCGCGCCCCGGTCACCCCGGGTGACATCGTCGGCATCGGGCACTCGGCGTTCTGCCTCGTCGGCGACCAGCTGCAGGAGTACGTCGACAGCGGTGAGGTCTCCCTCGACGTGCAGGACCTCACCGTCGAGGTGGACAAGGGCCGCAAGACGCTCCTGGACCAGGTGTCGTTTCCCGTCGGCGAGAAATGTCTGCTCGCCGTCGTCGGCCCCAGCGGTGCCGGCAAGTCCACGCTCCTGAACGCGCTCACCGGACAGCGGCCCGCCGACCACGGCACGGTGCTCTACGACGGCCGTGACCTCTACCGCGACTACGCGGAGCTGCGCCAGCGCATCGGACTCGTCCCGCAGGACGACATCCTGCACGCCCAGCTGACCGTCCGCCGGGCCCTCGCCTTCGCCGCCGAACTGCGCTTCCCGCAGGACACGGCCAAGGCCGAGCGCACCGCCCGGGTCGACGAGGTGATCGGCGAGCTGGGCCTGGAACAACGCGCCGACCAGCCCATCCACAGCCTGTCGGGCGGACAGCGCAAGCGTGTCAGCGTGGCCCTGGAGCTGCTGACCAAGCCGTCCCTGCTCTTCCTCGACGAACCGACCTCCGGTCTCGACCCGGGCATGGACCGCTCGGTCATGCACATGCTGCGCGGTCTCGCCGACGACGGCCGGACCGTCATCGTGGTCACCCACAGCGTGCTCAGCCTCGACGTCTGCGACCGGCTCCTGGTCCTCGCGCCCGGCGGCAAGGTGGCCTACTACGGCCCGCCCGACGACACCCTCGCCTTCTTCGGCTACCGGCAGTGGCCCGAGGCCTTCGAGGCCTTCGAGCGCGACCGGGACCGGGACTGGGCGGGGGAGTTCCAGGACTCGCCGTTCCACCGCCAGTACGTCGAGAAGGCGACCTCGCAGCCGAGGATGCCGGACGATCCGACCGGAACGCTCGTCGGACCGCCGCCCAAGGCCCAGAGCTGGGGCTCCCAGCTCCGTACGCTGGTCCGCCGCTACGCGGCCGCCCTCGGCGCCGACCGGACCTTCCTCGCCATCATGATCGCCCTGCCGTTCGTGATGGGCGCGATGGCGCGGGCGCTGGCCGGCAGCAAGCTGACCCAGGAGACGGCGATGAACGCGCTGCTCATCCTGTGCGTCGGCGGGGTGCTGACCGGCGCGGCCAACGCCGTGCGGGAACTGGTCAAGGAACGGGTGATCTACCAGCGGGAACGGGCTGTCGGCCTGTCCAGATCCGCGTACCTGATGTCCAAGGTCGTCGTCCTCGGCACCATCACCGTGCTCCAGGCGGTCGTCCTCACCCTCGTGGCCCTGTTCGGAGTCGACCTCAACGCGCCGGGCGGCGAAGGGGTCCTGATGCCACCGCTCGTGGAGATCACCCTGGCGGTCGCCCTGCTGGCCTTCACCGCGATGATGCTCGGCCTCCTCGTCTCCGCCCTCGTGCGCAAGGAGGAGGTGACGATGCCGCTGCTGGTGCTGCTGGCCATCGTCCAGGTCGTGTTCTGCGGAGCGCTGCTGAAACTGCACGGCGTGCCCGGCATCGAACAGCTGTCCTGGCTCGTGCCGTCCCGCTGGGCGCTCGGCGCGATGGCCGGGACCGTCGGACTCTCCCGGATCGTTCCCGGCGACCTGACCGGCGACCCGCTGTTCCGGCACTCGACCGGCCTGTGGCTGCTCAACATGGGGATGCTGGTCGTGCTCTCCGTCGTCTTCGGCTGGCTGGTCGCCCGTCTGCTGCGGCGCCACGAGCCCGCGGTCATGCGGAAGTAGGCGCCGGTGACGAGCCCCGACTTCCGCCCCACCCACGTCGTTCCGCGGGACGGGCTGCCCGCCTGGGAGACGCCGGACCCGTCCCGGCCCACCGCGCCCCTCGACGCGCTGCTGCCGGTCGAACTGGCGGACCGGCTCGGTGACTGGGGGCGGGTCGTCTGCGCGAACGGCTGGTCGGCCTGGGTCGACGGGCGCCTGCTGGTCGCCGTACCGCAGGGACCGCCGGCGGCGACCAGCCCGCTCGCCCGCACCGCCGATCCGCGCCCGCTGCTGGCCCGCGCCGAGGAGGCTCTCGTCGCCTACCGCAAGGGTGCCGAGGAACTGGCGTCCGGGCGGCTCGACGGAGAGGCCTTCCGCGCCCGGACGCAGGGCCGCCGGATCGGGCTGGTCGTCGACGGCGAGTCGTTGTGGCTCTACGACGCCGAGCACGAGCGGTGGGTGTACTGCGACGGGACGCGGCTGAGCACGTTCGCGGCCGAGCGCACCCCCTCGGCCGCGCGGCAGGAGCCGGTCCGCCCGGAGCCCGCGCGTCCCCCCGAGGTGCCGGACCCGAGCCCGTCGCAGGAACAGGAACAGGAGCGAGGGCGGGACCGGGCCTCGGAGCGGGGGCCGGGCCAAAAGCACCACGAGCACGAGCAGGACCTGACCAGGGCCGTGGAGGAGGTCACCCCCGGCGGCCCCGCCGACGGGCCTCCCCGCGGCCACGAACCCACCCGCCTGGTCACCTTCGACGGTGACGACCGGGGCGAGGAGTGATGGACCGCTCCGGACGCGACCGGGGTGACGGCTGATGGACGACGGGTCCCGGCGCGACGCCAGCATGTTCGCGGGGCGGCCGTCCGACCTGATCGGACGGCAGATCGCGGGCTACCGGATCGAGCGCGAGATCGGCCGAGGCGGCATGGCCGTCGTCTACCAGGCCAAGGACCTGCGCCTGGACCGCACCGTCGCCCTCAAGCTGCTCGCCCCGGAACTCGCCCGCAACGACACCTTCCGCGGCCGCTTCACCCACGAGTCGCGGGTGGCCGCCGCGATCGACCACCCGCACATCGTCCCGGTCTTCGAGGCGGGCGAGACGGACGGCGTCCTCTACATCGCCATGCGGTACGTCGCGGGGCGCGACCTGCGCCATCTCCTCGACCGCGAGGGGCCGCTGTCGGTCACCGTGGCCGCCCGGATCGCGCTCCAGGTCGCCTCGGCCCTCGACGCGGCCCACGACCACGGCCTGGTGCACCGGGACGTGAAACCCGGCAACATCCTGGTCGCCCAGGGCACCGACAGCGATCACCCCGAACACGTCTACCTCACCGACTTCGGGCTGACGAAGAAGTCCCTGTCGCTGACCGGGTTCACGAGCGTCGGGCAGTTCGTCGGCACGCTCGACTACGTGGCGCCGGAGCAGATCTCCGGCAAACCGGTGGACGGCCGCTGCGACGTGTACAGCCTCGGCTGTGTCGTCTACGAGACGATGGCGGGCCGGCCGCCCTTCCAGCGCGACGACGACATGGCCCTGCTGTGGGCCCACCAGTACGACCAGCCGCCCGCCCTGACCACGAAGCGCCCCGACATCCCGGACACGGTCGACGCGGTCCTCGCGAAGGCGCTGTCCAAGAGCCCCGACGACCGCTACGACTCCTGTCTGTCGTTCGTGAGCGCGCTGCGGATCGCCGCGCACGGGCCCGTCACCGGCGGCACCCGGTCGAGGGCGGACGAAACCCCACCCTCCGGGCGGCCCGGGCCGCCGCCGGAACCGCCGCTCTGGGCCCGGCCGGTGTTCCGGAACTGAGCGCGGCCGCGGTGGCACGCCCGCGGTGGCGGTCCGGCGGGATCCGGGGTCAGCGGGGCGCGACCTCGCCCCGGCGGCGGACCCGCCGGGCCAGGAGGGCGCCGAGGAAGCCGGTGACCAGCCCCCACAGCACGGCGAAGCCGAGGGCCCCCCACACCTGGGGCTTCAGGAAGATCACGCCGTTCAGCCCGCCGCCGACGTCACCGAGGCCGAGGATCGACAGACCGTAGTGCGCCGAGATCCGGCCGAGGAGACAGATCATGAGCACCGTCAGCGCGAGCGCGACGGCCATGTGGAGCGCGTGCTGCCAGGCCCGCGTCCGGGCCGGCGAGCGGGCCGCCATCAGGAACGCCGCCCCGAGCAGCAGGACGGCGTCGACGACCACCAGCCACCAGATCCTGCCGTCGTGGTCGGCGAGGCTGCCGAGATTGACCGCGGAGACGTCCGGGGTGCGCAGCACCTCGTCGAGCAGATGGGGCATCGGCAGCCCGAACGGCCCGTCCACGCGCCCGTTCCAGGTGGCGCCCAGTCCGACGGTGAACGCGAACCACACGACGTTGGGGAGGCCGAGGAGCATCACGGCGAACGTCTCGGCCACATGCCCGCGCGTCGCCGCCACCACCAGCCCGATCACCACCCCGAGGGCGACGCACGCGAGCAGCAGGACCACCATGGCGTACGCGGCCGGCCGTACCGACTCCTGGAAGCGCAGCAGCCGGGCGGGCAGCGGCGCGCCCCGCGAGACCAGCAGGGCGATCACCAGCACGCCCAGGAGCCAGAGCACGCCGAAGACCAGCGTCTGGGCCACGTCGGCGCGGAAACCCACCTCGGGCGTTGCGCCGAACAGGTCCCCGATGGCGCCGATCGTGCCGTCCCCGAGATCGACGGTGAAGTTCTGGCGGGCCACGACCGCCGGCCCGATGAGGGCGAGCAGCCACAGGAGGGCGACGCGCCCGGCCCACCCGGCCAGTTCCGGCGCGCCGGCGACGGCCCGATGGCGCAGGGGCCGCAGGAATCCGGCCCCGAGCACGAGAGCACCGGCCAGCGTCACGGACAGGGGGATCACCGTCAGGCCCGCCTTGGTCGAGGCGATGGCTCCCGCGTCGCCCGTGAGCTCGATCGTGCCGCCGACCGCCGTCACGACGGTGGCCGCGACCACGCGGGGATAGGCGTTGTCGGGAAGGTCGGTGGCGCCGGACGCCCAGAGACCCAGGGCGGCGACCACGATCATCAGGACCAGCCCGGCCAGTACGGTCACGAGGGCCTGGACCCAGCCGTGACGGGCGGTCGGACGGGTACCGCCGGGGTGGCCCGGCCGGTCGGACGGTGTCTGGGGACTCACGCTGCCACGCTAAGCAGCGCGGACCGGCTCCGCCCCTCGGGAGGGCCGACCGCGTCGGCTTGCGGGCGGTGCCGAACCGATGCACACAATGGGTCTGTTGTGGAAGAAATCGGCACAGAGCGACCGAGTGCCGTGGCATCCCTCCAGCGGGAAGAAGAGCTCGTGAGCGTCGAACCGCCGTCCTCCGGCCGCCCCACCGGACCGCCTTCGGGCCCCCTGTCGGGCCCGTCGCAGCCGAGCCCGACCCAGCCCGTCGCCCACCCGCCCGCCGGTCCGCCCGGCGGAGCGTCCGGCGCGGGCGGCGGATCCGGTGGTCCGGGCGGCGGCGGTGGTCCCTCCGGGCCCGGCGGTGGAGCGGGCGGGCCCGGGCGGGCGGGCGGCGGACCCGAGCGCCCCTGGTGGCGGTCGGCCCCACGGGTCGCGCTGATCACCGGTGTCGTGGCGGCGGCCGTCATCCTGGGCCTGGTCTTCACCAACAACGGCGGCGGGAGCAAGAACGCCGGGGGCGAGGTGTTCCTGCAGTCCGCGAGCAAGACGGGGCCCGACCCGTTCACCGAGTCGACGGCCAACGACAGTTCCACCGAGCCGCAGGCCCCCGCGTCACCGGCCGCGTCGGCGCCCGCCAACGCGACCCGCGCGGTGGACGGATCCGCGCCCGGCCTCTACGGCGGCACCCGCAACGTCTCCAGCTGCGACGTGGAGAAGCAGATCGACGCGCTCCGGGCGGAACCCTCGAAGAACAAGGCGTTCGCCTCCGTGGAGGGCATCCAGCCCGACGCGGTCCCCGCGTACCTGCGCTCCCTGACGCCCGTACAACTGCGCATGGACACCCGTGTCACCAACCACGGCTACCGCAACGGCGCGGCCACCAGCTATCAGGCGGTCCTCCAGGCGGGCACCGCGGTCCTCGTGGACGCCCGCGGTGTGCCCCGGGTGCGCTGCGCGTGCGGCAACCCGCTGCTCAAGCCGGTCCCGCAGAACGGCACCCCCAAGCCGACCGGCGACTCGTGGCCCTCGTACCGCCCGCAGAACGTCGTGGTCGTCGCGCCCTCGACGACGGTCATCGACGTGTTCGTCATCTTCGACCCGGATCACGACGAGTGGATCGCCCGGCACCGGGGAGACAACACGCACAAGGACAAGAAGACGCACCCCCCGGTGAGCCCCTCGCCGTCGGTGAGTGTCTCGGGTTCCGAGTCGCCGTGCGACTCCTCGTCCGACGGTACGAAGCCGGCCCACGGCAGCGCGTGCCCGTCGACCTCGGCCTCGTCCGAGAGCGCGTCACCCTCGACGTCCTCCTCCTCTTCCTCCTCCGCGCCGTCCTCCTCGGAACCCTCGACCCCGTCCAGCGAACCGCCGTCCACGGCGACCGAGTCGGCGCCCGCCTCCGGTTCCGCCCCGGCCTCCGATTCCGCCCCGGCCTCGGATTCGGCCCCGGCGTCCGATTCGGCCCCGGCCTCGGGTCCGGCTTCCGAGGGCGGGACGACCCGGTCGGAGTCCTCCTCCGCCCTCTCCTCCGAGGCGTCCACGAACGGCGCGCCGCGTTCCGCTGGGTCCTCCCCGGAGCTCTGAGACGCCGGTGCGACGCAGGATTCACCGAGAGCGGAACGCCGGTCCCTTCCGTTACGGCCGAGCCCTTCTAGGCTGAAGAGGTGAGCGACCACGTGCAGAACGAAGCCCGCGTCATCCCGCTGCGCCCGGTGGCGGCGCCCGCTCCCTCCGGGACCACCGGGGTGGCCCCCGCCCCGGTACGCCGTGCGGCCGGCCGGGGACCGGCGGCCCCCGCGTCCCCGGTCCCCACGGACAGGGAACCGTTGTGGCGCGACCTCGTCGGTGACGTGCTGCGCCGCGAACGGCTGGCGCAGGAGCGCACGTTGAAGGACGTGGCCGACGCGGCCCGGATCTCCATGCCCTACCTCTCCGAGGTGGAGCGCGGCCGCAAGGAGGCCTCCTCGGAGGTCCTCGCCGCCGCCGCGCGCGCCCTCGGCCTCGGCCTCACCGACCTGCTCACCCTCGCCCGGCACGAACTGGCCCGGCACGAACTGGCCCGGCACGAGCCGGCCCGGCGCGCCCGCGCCGGATCCGGCCCGGGCCGTTCGGTCTCGTCGACCTCGACCCCCACCTCGCGCCACGACGGAATCTGCCTGGCGGCCTGACCGGCCGGCCCGCGTCACGACCGCGGTCAGGCCACGGCGAGACGGCGGCTCAGGACCTCGTCCGCGAGCCCGTACGCCACGGCCTCGCGCGCGGTGAAGATCTTGTCGCGGTCCATGTCCGCCCGCAGGGTGGCGATGTCGTGGAGGGTGTGCCGGGCGAGGACCTCCTCGACCTGCGAGCGGATGCGGAGCATCTCCTTGGCCTGGACGCTGAGGTCCGACACCGTGCCCTGACGCCCACCGCTCGCCGGCTGGCCGAGCAGCACCCGCGCGTGCTCCAGCACGAAGCGCCGTCCGGGATCGCCCCCGGCCAGCAGCACCGCGGCCGTGGAGGCGGCCTGCCCGACGCAGAACGTCGAGATCGGCGCCCGCACGAAGGTCATCGTGTCGTAGATCGCCATCAGCGAGGTGAACGAGCCGCCGGGCGAGTTGATGTAGATCGCGATCTCGCTCTCCGGGCTCGCCGACTCCAGATGGAGGAGTTGCGCGATGACCACGTTGGCCACACCGTCGTCGATCTCCGTGCCGAGGAAGATGATCCGCTCCGCGAGCAGCCGGCTGAAGACGTCGTACGACCGCTCGCCCTGCGGGGTCCGCTCGACGACGTTCGGAATCGTGTACGCGGCCATGTCAGAGCCCCATCCGTCGCCGTGACGCGGCCGGGCGGACGTCGTCGAGCGATTCCACGACGCGGTCCACCATGCCGTACTCCCTCGCCTGTTCGGCCGTGAACCAGCGGTCGCGGTCGCCGTCCCGGGAGATCGTCTCCTCGCTCTGGCCGGTGTGTTCCGCGGTGATCCGTTCGATGGCCCGCTTGGTGAACTCGAGGTTCTGCGCCTGGATCTCGATGTCGGCGGCCGAGCCGCCGATACCGGCGGAAGGCTGATGCATCATGATCCGCGCGTTCGGCAGCGCGAAGCGCTTTCCCCGAGTCCCCACACTGAGCAGGAACTGCCCCATGCTGGCCGCGAATCCCATCGCGAGCGTGGAGACGTCGTTGGGGATCAGCCGCATGGTGTCGTAGATGGCGAGGCCCGCCGTCACCGATCCGCCGGGGCTGTTGATGTAGAGGCTGATGTCGGTGCGGGCGTCCTCGGCGGACAGCAGGAGGAGCTGGGCGCAGACCCGGTTCGCGGAGACCTCGTCGACCTGGGTGCCGAGCAGGACGATCCGCTGCGCGAGCAGCTGGGCCGCCAGATGGTCGTCGAAGCGGGTCGCCGGGGTGCCGTCCTCCTCGGCCCGTGGAATGCGGTCCGGATACCGGCCGGTGATGAGAAGAGTCATGGGTCCTCCTGGTCGTGACGCGGCAGGAGTCCGCCGCCGACTCCACTCTCGGTCCGTCGACGGCGCCGGTCGGGATTTCTCGGCCGACAGCAGATTCGCCGTGGGCAGAGCGCGGGCCGCGGGGGCCCGCCGCCCGGACCCTCAGGCGCTCGCGCGGAGTCCTCGGAAGAACGCCCGGATGTCCGCGACCAGCAGGTCCGGTTCCTCCATCGCTGCGAAGTGACCGCCCCGGTCGAACTCCGTCCAGCGCACGATGTTGTCGGTGCGTTCGGCGACATGGCGCAACGGGACGAAGTTCTCCTCGGGGAAGACGGCCAGCGCGGTCGGGGCGGTCGACGGCCCGGGCGGTGTGCCCCAGTAGTCGGCGTGGGCGCGCTCGTAGTAGATCCGCGCGGACGATCCGGCCGTGCCGGTCAGCCAGTACAGCATCACGTTGGTCAGCAGCAGATCGCGGTCGACGGCATCCTCGGGACGGTCCACCGAGTCCGTCCACTGCCGGAACTTCTCCGCGATCCAGGCGAGTTGACCGACCGGTGAGTCGGTGAGGGCGTAGGCGAGCGTCTGCGGCCGGGTCGACTGGATCGCCGCGTAGCCGGATTCCTCACGGTTCCACTCCTGGCCCCTGCGCCAGGAGGTCAGGTGGCGCTCGCGTTCGTCCGGGGTCAGCGCGGCCAGTTCCCCGGGCGTCGGCTCGGTGACGGCGGAGGAGCCGGGCAGCAGGTTGAGGTGGACCCCGATCACCCGGTCGGGGTGGGCCCGCCCCAGTTCGCGCGAGACGGCCCCGCCCCAGTCCCCGCCCTGCGCACCGTAGTTCCGGTGGCCGAGGCGTTCCATCAGCTCGGCGAACGCGGCGGCGACCCGGGTGAACTCCCATCCGGTGTCCCGGGTGGGACCCGAGAGCCCGAATCCGGGGATGCTCGGCACGACCAGATGGAAGGCGTCGGCCGGATCGCCGCCGTGGGCCCGTGGGTCGGTCAACGGGCCGACGACGTCGGTGAATTCGGCGATCGAACCGGGCCAGCCGTGCGTGATGATCAGCGGTGTCGCGGTCGGCTCCGGTGACCGGATGTGGGCGAAGTGCAGGCGTGCCCCGTCGATCTCGGTGGTGAACTGCGGCCAGGCGTTGAGGCGTTCCTGCGCGGCGTGCCAGTCGTACGTGTGCCGCCAGTACCGGACGAGGTCCTGGAGATAGGCCTTCGGGACCCCGTAGGCCCAGCCCACTCCGGGCAGTTCGTCGGGCCAGCGGGTGTGGTCGAGACGTCGGTGCAGGTCGTCCAGGTCGCTCTGCGGGAAGTCGACGCGGAACGGACGGACGCCGGGGATGTCGGTGAGGTTCATGTCCGCGGATGCTAACTCCGCGCCGGCCGCGTCCGGCAGGGGATTCTCCGTGGCCGGGACGCCCGGCGGGCCCGCTGCCACCCGGCGGTAGGGCCCGGTGGAGCGGTGGCCACCGGTCGTCGCGGGAGCGGTCGTGCGCGCGCGACAGATGAGTTTCCGGACGAGGATCGGTCGACAGAAGTGACGACGTTCCCTGTCCGAGGAGGTACCCATGTCCGCCGACGGTTTCACCACCTGCCTGTGGTTCGACGGCCAGGCCGAGGAGGCCGCGCACTACTACGTCTCGATCTTCAAGGACTCCCGGCTCGGCCGGGTGGGCCGTTACACCGAGGCCGGCCCCGGCCCCGCCGGATCGGTCCTTGCCGTCGACTTCGTGGCCAACGGCCAGAAGTTCGTCGCGCTCAACGGCGGGCCGCAGTTCACCTTCGACGAGGCGATCTCCTTCCAGATCCACTGCGCCGACCAGGCGGAGGTGGACCACTACTGGGACAGGTTCGTCGAGGACGGCGGCGAGGCGGGGCCCTGCGGCTGGGTCAAGGACAAGTACGGACTGTCCTGGCAGGTCGTGCCCTCCCGGCTCATCGACCTGATCGCGGACCCGGACCCGGACAAGGCGGCCCGTACGACGCGGGCGATGCTGCGGATGTCGAAGCTGGACATCGCGGCCCTGGAGCAGGCGTACGCGGGGGAGCAGGCGTAGGCGTACGCACCCCGGGGGGTCCGCGCGCGCGGCCGGTGGCGTGCGCGCGGCCGGCCCCCTTCCCGGAACGGTGGGGCGGTGCCGCCACGGTGTCCTGGGCCCAGCAGAATGGCGTTCGACGGCCCAGGGGAGGACCAGACGTGACGCGCTACCACGAGCTGAAGTACCGGACGTTCACGGCGTTCCAGCGACGGATCGGCAATCCGCTCGTCAGGCGGCTGCCGACGCAGACGCTCGTCGAGACCACCGGCCGCGTCTCGGGCCGGCCGCGCCGGACACCCGTCGGGGGCCGGCTCGTCGGCCGGCAGTTCTGGTTCGTCTCCGAGTTCGGCGAGCGGTCCCAGTACGTCCGCAACATCCTCGCCGATCCGGAGGTCCGCGTCCGGGTCGGCGGGCGCTGGTACACCGGCACCGCCCACGTGCTGCGCGACGACGACGCCCGGGCCCGGCTGAAGAGCCTCCCGCGGTTCAACAGCGCCGCCGTCCGCATGATCGGCGCCGCCCTCACCACGGTGCGCGTCGACCTCGCCGACTGACCGCGTCCGTCGCGCGGACGGGCCTCAGACCTGGTGGTTCCGGGGACGGATCCGGGCCGCCGGCACCGCCACGTCGTCCTTCGCGTGCAGGGCGTCGAGCCGGACGAGCACCTCGTCCAGCAGGTCGTCCACGCCCCCCGCGGCAGACGCGGCGCGGCCAGCTTCGCCAGCGACACGTCGATGTCCTCGCCACGGCGCTCCACGAGACCGTCGGTGAACATCACCAGGGTGTCCTGGGGGGTGAGGCCGAGCGTGACCTGCTCGTACCCGCCCACCCCGGTGCCCAGCGGCGGACCGACCGGCAGGGGCAGCAGTTCGCCGGAGCCGTCCCCGGCGAACAGGGCCGGCGGGAGATGACCGGCGCCCGCGATCGCCGCGGTGCCGCGGGCCGGATCGACCCGGACGAGTACACAGGTGGCCGGACGCCGGGTGCCGTCCTCGGCGACCGCCGCGTCGAGTCGGCGCAGCACCCGGTGGGGCGGCAGGTCCGTGGAGGCGACGTACCGCAGCATCGAGCGGTACGCGTTCATGTCCACCGCCGCGTCCGGACCGTGGCCCGTCACGTCGCCCACGACCAGCAGCGTCCTGCCGGAGTGCAGCCGTACGGTCTCGAACCGGTCCCCGCCCACCAGGGCGCTGCGCCCGGCCGGCAGACAGCGGGTGGCGAGGTCGAGGTCCGGATGGGGCGGCCGGGTTCGGCGAGCAGGGCCCGCTGGAGGTCCAGCACCGTGCCGCGGACGGCTCACCCGCATGCCGGCCCGGCGTTCCCCGTGACGCGGACGCCGCGCCGGGCCGCCCGCTCGCGGTGCCGCCGGGCGCCCGCGCCTCGGCGCGCGACCCGCCCGAAGGCTGGCTAGCGTGAACAGCGCAACCGTTCACCGGAGGAGAAGGTCGGGTCATGGCCGTACAGCCTGAAGGAACGCCCTGCTGGGCGGACGCGATGTTCAGCGATGTCGAAGGAGCCAAGAGTTTCTACGGGGACGTGCTCGGCTGGACGTTCGGCGAGGCGTCCTCGGAGTACGGCAACTACACGCAGGCCTACTCGGGCGGCAAGGCGGTGGCCGCCGTCGTACCGCCGATGCCCGGGCAGGAGGGCCAGTCCGCCTGGTGTCTGTACCTGGCGTCGCCCGACGCCGCCGCGACCGCCGAGAAGATCAAGGCCAACGGCGGCGAGGTGCTGATGGAGCCGATGAAGGTCGGCGAGTTCGGCACCATGGCCCTGGCCCGGGACCCCGGCGGGGCCGTGTTCGGCGTCTGGCAGGCGGGCGTCCACGAGGGCTTCGAGTCGCCCGGAGAGCCCGGCGCGTACGCCTGGGCCGAGGTCTTCACCCGTGAGCCCGAGAAGTCCGACCCGTTCTTCCCGGCCGTCTTCCCCTTCGGCGCCCAGCAGGTGCAGGACGACAACGTCGACTTCCGCATCTTCAGCGTCGGCGGGAACCCGGTCCTCGGGCGGATGAGGATGACGGACGAGTTCCCGCCCGAGGTGCCCTCGTACGTCAACGTCTACTTCGCCGTCGAGAACTGCGACGAGGCGGTGGCGAAGGCGACCGCGCGCGGCGGGGTCCTGCGCTTCGGGCCGATGGACAGCCCGTTCGGCCGGTTCGCCGCGCTGAGCGACCCGCAGGGCGCGTCGTTCTCGGTCATCGACCTGAAGACGACCCAGGGCGAGATGCCCACGATGACTGACGTGTCCTGAGAGCCGGCTCGTGGGACGCCGCCGGTGAGGAAGGCGCCCGGCGTCGACGGGGTGCGCGGCGCGGGCTCCTGCGGAGTGTGGTGAGCCCGCGCCCCGTGGGCCGCGGCCCTGCCCGGGCGTGGCATGATCGGGGTCATGCCTGAACGCGTTGTGGCCGCCTGTGACGGGGCTTCGAAGGGAAACCCGGGACCCGCCGGATGGGCCTGGGTCGTCGCCGACGGGGACGAGACCCCGACCCGCTGGGAGGCGGGACCGCTGGGCACCGCGACCAACAACGTCGCTGAACTGACCGCGCTGGAACGCCTGTTGACGGCGATCGCGCCGGACGTGCCGCTGGAGATCCGGATGGACTCCCAGTACGCGATGAAGGCCGTCACGACCTGGCTGCCGGGCTGGAAGCGCAAGGGCTGGAAGACGGCCGCGGGCAAGCCGGTCGCCAACCAGGAACTCGTCGCCCGCATCGACGAACTCCTCGGCGGCCGCACCGTGGAGTTCCGCTACGTCCCCGCGCACCAGGTCGACGGCGACCGGCTGAACGATTTCGCCGACCGTGCCGCCAGCCAGGCCGCGGTCGTCCAGCGGCCCGCGGGCAGCGACCTCGGGTCCCCGGAGCCGCCCGCGTCGCCCGACACCCCCGCGCCCTCCGGAGTCTCGCGCCGCCGCGCACCCGCCAAGGCGCCACGCCAGGGCGCGGCCGCCCGTACGCTCAAGGCCAAGTTCCCGGGCCGCTGCGTGTGCGGCCGTTCCTACGCCGCGGGCGAGCTGATCGCCAAGAACGCCCAGGGCTGGGGCCACCCCGAGTGCCGGACCGAGCAGCCGGACGGCGCCTGACGCTCCCGCGTTCCCCGTCCCTGCCCACCCGTCCCGGCCCACCGGCCCACCCATGATCGGACGCCCGTGACGGCGCGCCCCTCCGCGCGTGTGCCGTTCCGGGGTCCGGTCGCCCCGTCGAGGTCCACGGCCGTCTGTTCGGACAGACGTGCGACCGGTGCTACGGGCTGACACTCCCCGCCTCCGAGGCGAAGGCGAAACCGTCGAGGCGCTGGCCCACGCCCCCATGTCCCGCGCCCCCATGTCCCGCACAGCCGTGCCCCGCCTCGCCCCGCTCCGCCCGCCCGCCCCGCCCCGTCCCGCCTCGCACCCCGTCCTGCGACGCCATGGCCCGGCGGCGGTTCAGGCGTGCGCTCGGGCGTGATTTCCCGGCCGTCACCCCTGCTACTCTTAGTGATCAACTGACCGCACTGTGCAACATAGGGGAGTGCGCGTGAAGATCGCGTGCGTCGGTGGCGGACCCGCAAGCCTGTACTTCTCGATCCTGATGAAGCTCCAGGACCCGTCCCATGACATCACCGTCCACGAACGGAACCCGGCCGGATCGACCTACGGCTGGGGCGTCACCTACTGGGCGGGCCTGCTCGACAAACTGCGCGAGGGCGATCCCGAGTCCGCGCGCGCCGTCAGCGAGAACTCGGTGAGCTGGAACGACGGGGTCGCCCATGTGGGCGGCCGGGCGACCGTGCACCCCGGCGACGAGGGGTTCGGCATCGGCCGCCGCCGGATGCTCGACCTGCTGGCCGAGCGGGCCCGCTCCCTCGGCGTCCGCGTCGAGTACGAGCGGGAGATCGCCGCCGACCGGCTGCCCGACGCCGATCTCGTCGTGGCCGGGGACGGAGTCAACAGCGCCCTGCGCGAGCGTCACGCCGACCATTTCGGCAGCGAGATCGAGACGGGGCGCAACTACTACGTCTGGCTCGGCACCACCAAGGTCTTCGACTCCTTCACGTTCTCCTTCGTGGAGACGGACCACGGCTGGATCTGGTGCTACGCCTACCGGTTCGGGGACGACCACAGCACCCTCGTGGTGGAGTGCTCGCCGGAGACGTGGACCGGCCTCGGGCTCGACGGAGCGAGCGAACCCGACGGTCTCGCCCTGCTGGAGAAACTCTTCGCCGACCTGCTGGACGGGCACGAGCTGATCGGCCGGGCGCAGCCGGACGGCGCCGCCCAGTGGCTCCGGTTCCGGACCCTGACCAACCGGACCTGGCACCGCGGCAATCTCGTCCTGCTCGGCGACGCCGCCCACACGACCCACTACTCCATCGGCGCGGGCACGACCCTCGCCCTGGAGGACGCCATCGCCCTGGCCGGGGCGCTGCGGGAGGACACGGACCTCGAAACCGCCCTCACCCGGTACGAGCGGGAGCGCAGGGCGGCACTCCTCCCGGTGCAGAGCGCGGCCCGCCACAGCGCGCAGTGGTACGAGAACCTGCCGCGCTACATCCGCCTTCCTCCGGCGCAGATGTTCGCCCTGCTCGGACAACGGCACTCGCCGCTGCTGCCGTACGTGCCACCACAGCTGTACTACCGGATCGACCGCGCCGCCGGACGGCTGGAGGTGCTGCGCCGCCTCAAGCGCTGGCTGGGACCGAGGGTGGCACGCGGCGTCCAGGCCCGATCGCACCGCTAGGGAGCATTGCGGAGACAGCCCCGAGACGGGCCTGTCTCCGGGCTCGGGAGAGGCGGAGGCGGAGGCGGCGGAGCCTCGACGGCGTCGGCGTCGGCGCAGGTGCGGCGCGCGGGCCCGCGCGCCATGTCGGCGACCTCGTGAGAAGCGGACCCCGCTTGGGGTGAATGACAATTCACCAGTAGGGTGAATTGTCATTCACCTCTTTCTTCGTGTCTACTTCTGGAGTGCCGATGGCGGCCCTGCGCGAGCGGCTCGCGATTCCCGTCCTGGCGTTCGGCGGGATCCTCATGGCCGTCATGCAGACGGTGGTCGTCCCCCTGCTGCCCGACCTGCCACGGCTGACCGGCGCCTCCCCGGGCGCCGTCTCCTGGACGGTGACGGCGACCCTGCTCGCCGGAGCGGTGCTGACCCCCGTCCTGGGCCGCGCCGGAGACATGTACGGCAAGCGTCGCGTGCTGCTCATGGCCCTCGGACTGATGACCCTCGGCTCGCTGATGTGCGCGCTCACGTCGGACATCGGGGTGCTGATCGTGGCGCGCGCCCTGCAGGGCGCGGCGGCCGCCGTCGTCCCGCTGTCGATCAGCATCCTGCGTGACGAACTGCCGCCGGAGCGCACGGGTTCCGCCGTATCGCTGATGAGTTCCACCGTGGGCATCGGCGCGGCCCTGGGACTGCCCCTCGCCGCCCTCCTCGTGCAGTACGCCGACTGGCACGTCATGTTCTGGGCCACCACCGGGCTCGGTGTCGTCGGGCTCGCGCTGGCCTGGTGGGCGGTGCGCGAGTCGCCCGTCCGGGAGCCGGGCCGCTTCGACACCCTGGGCGCGCTGGGCCTGGCCGCCGGACTGGTGTGTCTGCTGCTCGCGGTGTCGCAGGGCGGCACCTGGGGCTGGACCAGCCCGGAGATCCTCGGACTGTTCGCCGCCTGCGTCGCCGTGCTCGCGCTGTGGTGGCGACAGCAGCTGCGTGCCGAGCGCCCCCTTGTCGACCTGAGGCTGGCGGCCCGCCCGCGCGTCGCCCTGCCGCACATCGCCGCGCTCCTGACCGGGTTCGCCTTCTACGGCAACTCGCTGGTCACGGCGCAGCTGGTGCAGGCGCCCACGGAGACCGGCTACGGGCTCGGGCTGTCCATCGTGGCCACCGGTCTGTGCCTGCTGCCCGGCGGGGTGACGATGCTGCTGCTGTCGCCGGTCTCGGCGCGCATATCGGCGGCCCGCGGTCCCCGGGTGACGCTGGCGCTCGGCGCGGCGATCATCGCCTCCGGTTACGCCCTGCGGATCCTGGACAGCCGCGAACTGTGGATGATCATCCTGGGTGCGACGGTCTGCGCCATCGGCACCACCTTCGCCTACTCCGCCCTGCCCACCCTGATCCTGCACGCGGTCCCGGCCGGGCAGACCGCGTCGGCCAACGGCGTCAACGTCCTGATGCGCACCATCGGGCAGGCCGTGTGCAGTGCGGCCGTGGCCGCCGTGCTGGTGCATCACACGAGCCTGGTCTCGGGAGCCCCGGTGCCCACCCTGCACGGCTATCTCCTCGCCTTCGCGATGGCGGGTACGGTCGCTCTGGTGGCCTGCGCGGCCGCCCTGTCCATACCCACCGACCGCGGCTCCCGCGAGGCGCCGCGTTCCGGCACCCGTACCGGCGCGCCCCGCGACGAGGCCCTCGAAGGAGCATGAGCACCGTGACCACTCCCCCCTCCGGTCTCACGGCGTCCCCGGCCGTGCCGGAGCCCGGCGAGCGGCTGGCCGCCGATCCGTCGCACCGGGGGGCGGCTCCCACCGCACCCCGCCGTGACGCCGAGGCGAGCAGGGCGGCGATCCTGCGCGCCGCCCGGTACCTGCTGGCCCGGCACGCCCACGCGGACATCACCCTCAAGGCGGTCGCCGACCGGGCCGGGGTGAGCGCGCCCCTGGTCCTCAAGTACTTCGGCAACAAGGACGCGCTCTTCGCCCGGGTGATGTCCTTCGAGTCCGACGCCGACGCCCTGCTGGACGCCCCGCTGGAGGAACTCGGCCGGCACATGGTCCGCCACCTCCTCGAAGGCCAGACCCAGCGCGGCGCCGATCCCGTCCTGCGGATCGTCTTCGCCCCGCTCCAGGGGGAGCGGGGCGACATACTGCGCGCCAACTTCCGCACCCAGGTCAGCGACCGTCTCGCCGGGCGGCTGAGCGGACCGGACGCCGGTCTGCGCGCGGAACTCGCGGTGAGCACCCTGCTCGGTCTCGGCGTGATGTACGGGATCGCCCGGGGCGCGCACCTGCGGGGCACCTCGATCGACGCCATCGTCGACCGGTACGCCCCGGCGGTGCAGGCCCAGCTCGCGCCGTGAGCCGTACGGCCCCCGCGCGAGCGGCAGCGGCGGTCGGCTCACCTCGTCGGGACGGAACCGGACACTGATCCGGGCTCCCGACGCCCGCGCCGTCCCGGGGATCGCGTGTTCCCAGGTGCGCCGGCAGGAGCCGCCCATGACGATGAGGTCGCCGTGGCCCAGCGGGCGTCGCACGGTGTCCCGGCCGCCACGGCGGGGCCTGAGCGGGAGATCGCGCGGGGCGCCCACGGACAGGATGGCGACCATCCTTCCTGGGACCCGCCGGTACCAGGCGGGTCCGACCGCGCAGGTGCACAGTGGGTGGCATGGCGAACACGGAGTTCGGGCGGACGGTGCGGCGCTGGCGCGACCGGGTGTCCCCGGAGGCGGCCGGGCTGCCCGGCGGCGGGACGCGGCGCGCGGCCGGGCTGCGCCGCGAGGAGCTGGCCCTGCTCGCGGGCATCTCGGTCGACTACGTCACCCGTCTGGAACAGGGCCGCGCGGCCCACCCCTCGGAGCAGGTCGTCGAGGCCCTGGGCCGGGCGCTGCGGTTGACCAAGGCGGAACGGGAGCACCTCTTCCGGGTGGCCGGGCTCGAACCGCCGGGACGGGACATGGTGCCCGCGAACATCACTCCCGGCGTCCACCGGCTGCTCGACCGGCTGAGCGGGACGCCCGTCGCGGTGTACGACGCGGCCTGGACCCTGCTGCTGGCCAATTCCCTGTACGCGGCCCTGCTGGGGGATCCCTCCGGCTGGCGCGGCAACGAACGCAACGGGGTCTGGCGCGCCTTCGTCGGCCCCGGCAGCCGGGTGCGGCACACGCCTCGGGAGCGGCGCGCCTTCGAGGCGACGCTGGCCGCGGACCTGCGCACGACCGCGAGCCGGTACCCGACGGACCGGCGCCTGCGGCAGCTGATCGACGACCTGTGCGCGAGCAGCGTGCGGTTCGCGGAGCTGTGGGAGACCGGAGCCGTCAGCCGGCACGCGGCGTCCCGCAAGACCGTCGACCATCCCCAGGTCGGCGCCGTGACGCTGGACTGCGATGTGCTCAGCGTCGCGGGCAACGACCTGCGGATCATGGTCTACACGGCCGAGCCCGGTACGGAGGACGCAGAACGCCTCGCCCTCCTGGAGGTTCTCGGCACCCAGGCCCTGGTGGAGTGACCCCCGGGCCGGCCGCCGGCGATCGGGCCGCGATTCCTACCTCTCGGCCAGCACCTCACGGATCACGTGCGTCGCGTTGGCCGCCATGACCGGGTTGGTCGTGCGGTAGTACGGGAGCTGGATCAGGGCCATGGACAGGGCCCAGCCGCGGCCCCGTGCCCAGCCGGCTTCGTCGGCGCCCGCGGCCGCGCGGAAGAGGGGCCTCGCGCCGGCCGGGAGGAGGTTCCAGGCCGGGATGAGGTCGCAGGCCGGATCGCCGGTGCCGAGGGTGCCGAAATCCAGGACGGCCGTGAGACGGCCCCGGCGGGTCAGGAGGTTCATCGGCATCAGGTCCGAGTGGACCCACAGCGGCGGGCCCGCCCACGGCGGCGCCGCGAGCGCCTCCTCCCAGGCCGCGGTCGCGGCGCGCGTGTCGATCGTGCCGCGGAGTGCGTCGATCGCCGACCGGGTCTCGGCGTCCACGGTGGCGAGCGGCACACCGCGGTAGGCGGTCGGCCCGTCGGGCAGGTCGATCTCCCGTAGGGCGGCGACGAACGCGCCCAGGTCGGCGGCGAGCGCGTCGGCGTCCGTGAGGGCGTCCGGCTCCGGGAGGTCGCCGTCCAGCCAGCGCATCACGGCCCAGTCCCAGGGGTAGCCGGCCCCGGGGGTGCCGACGTCCAGGATCTCGGGGACGGGGCACGGGAGCAGCGGGGCGAGTCGAGGCAGCCACGCGTGTTCCTTGGCCACGTCGTCGGCCCCGCCCGCGATACGCGGAAGACGGACGGCCATGGCATCGCCGAGGCGGTAGAGGGCGTTGACGGTTCCCGCCGACTCCACGCGCTCCAGGGGCAGTTCGGCCCACCGAGGGAACTGCTCGGCCAGCAGGCGTCGTACGAGCGAAGCATCGATCACCGCTTCGTCGGCGTGCATCGTGCCTGCGGGCATGGGTGCCTGCCTTCCGTGGTCCGTGGGGGGAGGTCCGACTTCCGCCATCGTGCGTCCCGTTCGAGCCGTCTCGCAACGTGTTTCGGGCGGCGGGCAACCTCGTGGACGCGATCCTCGTCTTGATCGGCAACGGCGGGTGACGCGTCGGCCTCCATGCGACAGCAATTCACGAGTGGAAACCGGGCGCTCTATACACCGCACGTATACATGCCATGTATACGTGCGGTGTATAGAGAGGTCGTCGCACGCCGGAGCCCAGAAGGAGACAACCAGAGCGTCACCGCCGGACCGTGATCGAACACGGAGGCGCGGTGGCGGACGGAAAGGCATCCATGTACGGCAAGGCCTCCGCCCCGGAGTACCAGGGCGCTTTGACCACCCTGTCCGTGAACTCCTCACTGACCGACGTCCTCGCGGCGGGCACCGAACAACTGCGCGCCGCCGAACGCGCGGGCGCTCACGCCGAAGCGGCCCGGTCGGGCCTCGCGGTCGCCGAGGCGCACCGCCGGCTCGGTCAGGTGGCGGACGCCGACCGGGCGTGGAAGGCGAGCTACCGCACGGCCCGCGAGGCCGGTGACGGTGCCGCGATGGCGTGGGCGCTGTGGAGCGGCGGCACGCTGGCCCGCCAGCGCGGAGCGTTCCCGCTGGCCTGGCGGCTGCTGCGGCTGGCCGCCGAACTCGGCGGCCGGGCGGGGGACGTGGTGGTGCGCGGCTACTCCCTCGCCGGACTGGCGGAGACCGGCCGCATCCAGGGGGACTACGCGGCCGTGACCGTCCTGCACGAGCAGTTGCTGGCCGAGGCCCGCAAGCGCGGCGAGGCCCGGCACACCGTGTGGGCCCTGGAGGGCATCGCCCAGATCCACCGCAACACGGGCGCGTACGACAGCGCCTACACCCTGTTCGAGGAAGCGGCCGGGATCGCCGCCCACGCAGAGGACCGGCGCGGCCACGCCTGGGCGCTGCGCGGCCTCGCGGACATCGTCTCGGTACGCGACGGGGACGCGGACCGCGCGCTGGAGCTGCTGAGCGAGGCGGAGGTGTCCTGCCGCGCGATGAAGCTGTCCGGCGCCCTCGCCTACAACCACAAGATGCGCGGCAACGTCCTCTACCGAGCCGGGCGTTACCCGCAGGCGCGCGACCTCTACACGCAGGCGCTCGGCGAGTTCGAGGCGATGGGGGAACCCCGTGGCCTGGCCCTGTCCCGGCTCGGCCTGGTCAAGTCCCTCGCCCGACTCGGCCGCGACCGCGCCGAGACGGCCGCGGAACTGGGCGAGTTGGCGCTGGCGCTGGAGGGGATCGGGCTGCGGCACGCCCGGCAGCTGATCGAACGGGCGTGCACGGAACTCGGGTTGACGCCCGAGACCGGCGAGGCGGAGGCCGCCTGATGACCTCCACCGCCCTGCGGCGCCCGGGCGCCCCGGCCGTCCACGCGCCGATCACCGCACCGCACATCCTGCGTCGCTGCCGCCGACTCGCGGCCCCCGCGCTGACGGAGGCGATCGGCCGGCTGCACCCCTGGATCGCCGAGATGGCCGGATACGCGCTGGGCCGCTGCGAGGTCGGCGGCGCCCCCGCCGACCACAGCCAGGGCAAGGGCGTGCGGCAGGCGCTGGCCGTCCTCGGCGCGGAGGCCGTCGAGGGCCCCGCCGAGGCGGGTGTGCCGGGAGCCGTCGCCGTGGAACTCGTGCACACCTTCTCCCTGCTCCACGACGACATCATGGACGGCGACGCGCTGCGCCGAGGCCGCCTCGCCGTGTGGAAGGCGTACGGCACCGGTCCCGCCGTCCTCGCGGGCGACGCGCTGTTCGCACTCGCCGTGGAGACCGTGGCCCTGACCCCCCAGGCCGGGGGAGCGGTACGGCAGTTGACCACGGCCCTCGGTGATCTGGTGCGCGGCCAGGCCGACGACCTGCTGTTCGCCGACCGTCCCTGGACCGGGCCCGAGGCGGTGAGCGCGGGGGAGTACGAGACGATGGCCGAACGCAAGACCGGAGCGCTCCTCGGCTGCGCCCTGGCACTCGGTGCCCGGCTGGCGGGAGCGCCGGACGGCACGGTGGCTGCCCTCGACCGTGCCGGACGCCACCTCGGCGTCGCCTTCCAGATAGCCGACGACGTGCTCGGCATCTGGGGCGATCCGTCGGTCACCGGGAAACCGGTCCACGGTGACCTGCGCCAGGGGAAGAAGACCCTGCCGGTCCTCGCGGCCCTCGCCGCGCCCCGAAGCTCCGAGCTCACCGGACTCCTCGCGTCCGCCCCCTCCCTCGACGACACGGGCGTCGGTCGCGCGGCGGTCCTCGTCGAGCGGGCCGGCGGGCGTACGGCAGCCGTGCGCGAGGCGCGCCGGCATCTGGTCGCGGCCGACACGCTCCTCGCCGGCCTGCCGCTCGCCCCGGGGCCCGCCGTGGAACTGCGCACGGTGCTCGCCGCCCTCGCCGACCGCACGATCTGACCCCCACCCGACTCCCGCGAGTCGACCCCCTCACCTCTCCAACTCCCGATCCCCATTGCCTGGTTGCACCCTCCCCGGCTCCGCGCCCCTGGTTCCGCCCGCTCCGGGCCGGGGGTGCGAGATGGATCACACGGGCGGGTTGATCGGCCTCGCCGGGCAACCGCGCCCGCCCCCTTCCCATCTGTCCGGTCGGTTCGGCCCCAGCGGCGCCCGACGGCGCCGTCCGTCAGGCGGTCGGTGCTCCCGGCCGCCCTCGCTCGAAGGAACTCAGTGCGTAAACCCCACATACGCCGCGTGGCGATGTCCGTCGCGGTGACGACGGCCGCCACGCTCCCGGGTCCCGCTTTCGCGGTGGCCCCCGACAGGCCCTCTCCCACGGCGGCTTCGGCCACGTCGCCGGTGGCCGCAGCCGAGGCGGCGGCGTTCGCGCACGCCTCGGCCACCGGTGTCACCCCGGGGGACACCCTCCACGCCAAGGACGTGATGACGGACCCGGACGGAAAGCGGCACGTCCGGTTCGTCCGCGGCCACCGGGGCCTCCCCGTCCTCGGCGGCGACCTGGTCGTCCACCTCGGCAAGGCGGCGGAGTACCTCGGCGTGACCCGGGCCGCCGACCACCTGGTCGAACCGTCCGGCGTAGAGGCGAAACTGACGCCCAGTGAGGCGGAGCGGAAGGCCGCGGCGGCCGCGCGGGGTGAGGCGGGCGACGCCCGGCTCGTCGTGGACGCCCGTGACGGCGCCGCCGCCCTCGCCTACCAGGTGCTGGTGACCGACAGCGACACCACGGAGGCCGGCGGCTCCCGCACGGTCGTCGTGGACGCCCGCACCGGCCGGATCCGCAGCAGCACACCGGAGAACGACGAGTTCATCTCGCCGTCCCTGGCGGACACCCTGCGCGGGCGGGGTGAGCACGCGACCCCGCGGACCGGTACGGCCACCGCGCTCCCCGGTCTCACGAGCGGGACCGCGGCGGGCCGCTATCCGGCCACGGCGACCGGGAGCGGGGCCTCGCTCTTCGCCGGGAAGGTGGCGCTGACCACCACCCGGACCGCGCGGGCCGCCTATCTCCTCAAGGACCCGACCCGGTGGAACACCGAGACCCGGGACGCCAAGGGGCAGGAGCTGGAGTCCTTCGCGCGGGGCAAGAAGTTCACCGACGGCGACAACAAGTGGGGAACCGGCGCCACGTCGAGCCGGGCCACCGCCGCGGTCGACGCCCAGTACGGCATCACCAAGACCCTGGACTTCTACAAGAAGACCTTCGGCCGCAAGGGCGTCAGGAACAACAGCGCCGGGGCCCGGGGCATGGTCCACTTCGGCGACAAGGTCGGCAACGCCTTCTGGGACTCGACGTGCGGCTGCATGCTGTACGGCGACGGCGACGGCCGGGTGTTCAAGAAGCCGCTCGTGGTCCTCGACGTCACCGGCCATGAACTGACCCACGGTGTCGTCGACGCGACCGCCGCCCTCGAACCGACCCGCGTCGACGAGGACGGCGACCAGTACGGCGAGCCGGGCGCCCTCAACGAGTCGCTCGCCGACGTCTTCGGCTCGAACGTCGAGTTCTCGGCGAACAACCCGAGGAACCCGCCGAACTACCTCGTGGGCGAGAAGCTGGGCCTCGCGCAGAAGTTCCTGCGCCGCCTCGACCACCCCTCCCTCGACGTGCTCGAGGAGTCGATCGACTACTGGTCGCCCGCCGCGTACGACACCGAGGTGCACGCCGGCTCCGGCGTCTCCTCGCACGCGTACTACCTGCTGGCCGAGGGCAGCGGCCGGAAGACGATCAACGGCGTCGCGTACGACTCGCCGACGTACGACGGTTCGCGGGTGACCGGCATCGGCCGGGCCAAGGCCACCGCCGTCTTCTACCGGGCGCTCACCCGGTACATGGTCTCCACGACCGACTTCCACGACGCGCGCAAGGCCACGCTCAAGGCCGCCGCCGACATGTACGGGGCGGGCAGCGCCGAGTACAAGGCGGTGGGCAGGGCCTGGGCCGCCGTGAACGTCACCGCCGCCAACACCCCGGCGCCGCGCCGCTGACGGACGACGCGTCGGGGGTCCCGCCGTCCGGCGTGACCCCCGACGCGGGTTTTCGGATCAGTGCTGCTGCGGCTTCTGCGGCGTGGCCTCGCTGGGACGCACGACGACGTGGCCCTCGCCCTCCAGCTTCAGCTGCACGGCCTCCCCGGAGCCCCCGCGGATCATCGAGCCGATCGACTGCGAACGGTGCAGCGAGGTGCGCAGATGCGCCGTCCAGCCGACGACCGCGTCCGTGTCGACGAACACCGGATGCTGCGGCGAGACGGGGATGACCAGCGGGTTGCCCTCGCAGATCAGGCCCAGGCTGCCGTGGCCGGTGAAGACGCTGTTGAACAGGCCGCCGCCGCTGATGCCCGCGCCCTTCACGGTCTTTATCTCGTACGACAGCGTGGCGTCGAAGCACAGGACGTTGCGGCCGTTGACGGTGAACACGTCGCCGGGTTCCACGCCCACGATGAAACAGTTCTGCGCCTCGTGCGCGAACCACGCCTCGCCCTGGCCGCGGACGGTCATCAACGGCAGCCCCTCACCGGTGACCGCCCGCTTGAGCATGCCGCCCACGCCCTGGCCCTTGCGCTCGAACTGGAGATCGCCCCGATAGGCGACCATCGCGCCCTGCCGCGCGAGCATCTCGCCCTGGACGGCGTACTTGATGGACTTGGCGTTCTGGACGGTCATGCCCGGCGCCGCGGCGGGCGTGACGATGTGGTCACTGGAAAAGAGATCGCTCTTCATGCGGGCATCCTGTCGCGGAGGATTCGGCTCCGCCAGAGGCGTGTCGATCTTGGGACAGGTGGTGACGGAGCCGCGACATGCCGAAGGCCGGTCCGGGTCAACCGAACCGGCCCACAAGCGAGTTGTCAGGCGGCGGCGGGCGCCGAGACGTGGCCGTGCAGACGGTTCAGGACCTCGGCGAGCTGCGCCGCGACCTCGGCGTCGTCGGCGGGGTGGGTCTCGGCGAAGCGGACCACGGAGCCGGGGACGGAGAGCTTGACGTCCTCCAGGACGGTGCCGCCGGCGATGCCCACCGCCTTGCGGGCCTCGTCCTGCGCCCAGACTCCGCCGAACTGGCCGTAGGCGGTGCCGACCACGACGACCGGCTTGCCGGTGAAGGCGCCCGCGCCGTACGGACGGGACAGCCAGTCGATGGCGTTCTTGAGGACGGCCGGGATGGTGCCGTTGTACTCGGGCGAGAACAGCAGGAAGGCGTCGGCGGAGCCGGCGGCGGCACGCAGCCGGGCCGCCGCGGCGGGCACGGCGCCCTCGACGTCGATGTCCTCGTTGTAGAAGGGGATCTCGGCCAGGCCCTCGAAGAGTTCGACCTCGGCACCCTCCGGGGCGAGCTTGACGGCCGCCTCGGCGAGCTGGCGGTTGTGGGAACCGGCGCGCAGGCTGCCGACGAGCGCGAGGATGCGTACGGACATGGATATCTCCCGAAACTGGAAACGCCGAAATACTGCCGAAACAAAACGGACCGGGGTCCGCTTAAAGGTGTACCACCGAAGCGGACCGCGGTCCAGTTGGCCTCTCAGCCGTTACGCTGGCTTCATGTCCACTCCCCTCCCGCCGTTCCCGAAGCGACAGGAACCGTCCGGCGAACCCGTCCTCATGGAGCTCACGGCCCCTGGGGGCACCCCGCTGCGCGCCGACGCCGCCCGTAACCGGGCGCGCCTCCTGGAGGCCGCCGCCCGGCTGGTCGAGGAGCAGGGAGTGGCCAAGCTCACGATGGAGGGCGTCGCCACCGCGGCGGCGGTCGGCAAGGGGACCGTGTTCCGGCGCTTCGGCGACCGCACGGGCCTGCTGATGGCCCTGCTCGACCACACCGAGCAGCTCTTCCAGAGCGCGTTCATGAGCGGTCCGGCCCCGCTGGGGCCCGGCGCGTCACCGGTGGAGCGCCTGCACGCCTTCGGAGGCCACGCGCTGCGCCAGGCCTCCGGGCAGCTCGACCTCTACCTCGCCGCCGAGCGTGAGGCCACCCGCCGGTTCACCTCCGCCCCGTACCGGGTCCGCTTCATGCACGTGTGCATGCTGCTGCGCCAGACGGAGTCGGGGCCGGGCACGGACGTCGAACTCGTCGCCCAGACCCTGATGGGATACCTGGAGCCCGCCCTGATCGGCCATCTGACCCGCCAGCGCGGAATGCCGCTGGAGCGGCTGGAGTCCGGCTGGCGCGATCTGGTGGACCGCAGTGTCGGTCCGTGTTCCGGGTAGGTCCCAGGACGGATCCTGGCGCCGCCTCCCCGCGCGGGCGGACAATGGAGCCATGGGGCATCGTCTTGAGGATATGAGCGCGTCCGCCCGGCTGGCCGACCCGGACGAGGGCATCAGCGTCCAGGAGCTGGCTCTGGCCGCCCGGAATCACGGGCTGCCGCTGGAGGCCATGCGGTACGAGGTCACGCCACCCGGTCTGCACTATGTGCTCACCCACTACGACATCCCGTACGCGGACGAGGCGTCCTGGCGGCTCGTCCTCGACGGGCGCGTGCGTCGCCGGCTGTCGCTGGGGGTCGACGAGCTGAAGGCGTACCCCGCGGTCAGGCAGCGGGTGACCATGGAGTGCGCGGGCAACGGGCGGGCCCTGCTGACGCCCCGGCCGGTGAGTCAGCCGTGGCTGGTGGAGGCGGTCGGGACGGCCGAGTGGACCGGCGTGCCGCTACGGGTGCTGCTCGCCGAGGCCGGGGTCGAGGAGGACGCGGTGGACGTGGTGTTCACCGGCGCGGATCACGGCGTCGAGCGCGGGGTCGAACAGGACTACCGGCGTGCCCTGCCATTGGACGTGGCGCGGGGCGAGGAGCCCGAGGTCCTGGTGGCGTACGCGATGAACGGTGCTCCGCTGCCTCCGCAGCACGGACATCCCCTGCGGCTCGTGGTGCCCGGCTGGTACGGGATGGCGCACGTGAAATGGCTGCACGACATCACGGTGTCCGGCACCCCCTTCAACGGGTTCCAGCAGGCGGTGGCGTACCGGCTCCGGCAGGACGCCGACGACGAGGGCGAACCGGTCACCCGGATCGCGCCGCGGGCCCTGCTGATCCCGCCGGGTTTTCCCGACTTCATGTCCCGGACGCGCGCGGTCCGGCCGGGCGCCGTCACCCTGGAGGGGCGGGCCTGGTCGGGGCGTGCCCCGGTGACCGGCGTCGAGGTCAGCACGGACGACGGGCGTTCCTGGTCCCCCGCCGAACTCGACGGGGCGGACGGCCACCGGTGGGCCTGGCGCGGCTGGCGCTGCTCTTGGACGGCGACCCCCGGCCACCATGTCCTGAGCGCGCGGGCCACGGATGCGGAGGGGCGTTCCCAGCCGCTCGACCAGCCGTGGAACCGGGGCGGGTTCGAGAACAACCTCGTCCAGCGGGTCCCCGTCGTCTGCCTGGACCCGGAGGACCACGGGTGACACCGACGACGGCGACGGCGCTCACGGCGGCACACGGTGCCGGAAGCGGAAGGAGCGGGAGCGGGAACGCGTCTCGTCAGAGAACCGCGCGCCCGCTCCCGCCCCTTCGCGCTGTCCGTCAGCTGAACGGGTCCAGCGTGACGAAGGCCTGCTGCGGATTGCCGTCGTTGACGAGGGACTCGTGGTTGCCGACGTCGTCGAACGCGAACGCGTAGGCCTTGCCGTCCGCCATCTGCGCGTGGAGGTGGCGGGCGTACTGGTTGGTCACCGCGTCCGCGTAGAAGTTCGCGGAACCGGTGTCCGGCTGGTTGGGATTGGTCAGGAGCGTGGAGCGGTTGAACCCCGCGCACAGGGTGCGTGAAATGGGGCCCCGCACCAGGTCGTTGGGTGCGTCGAGCCGCTTGTAGCAGCCGAAGACGCTGTCCGAGTCCGGCTTCTGGAAGCTGGTGACGACCGCTCCGGAACTGTTGGTGAAGTTCATGACGCCACCGGAGACCCGGCCGAAGTACTTGGTGTTCGGCTGGTCGCCGAAGGGCGTCACCGTCAGCGTCGACGAACTGTACTTCTGCCAGACGCGGTTGATGTAGTCGTCCAGCACGGTGGCCGGCAGCGCACCGCCCTCGATGCCGTGCCCCGGGGCGAGCGCCCGCAGCACGGTGCCGTCGGAACGGGTCTGGATCAGGTTCGCCCAGCCGCCCGACTGACTCCGCAGGGCGTTGAGGAAGCCGTTGTAGCCACCCGGCTTGAGGTGGCCGGTGCTCTTCGTGGTCCCGTCGGCGAGCTTGACCCCGACGGCGTACGGAGCGGAGAACATGTCGACCTGGGTGCTGTTGATCCACAGGCCGGCGTCGTTGAGCGTGTACTCGGACCAGTTGAAGAGGATGTTGCGGTTCGGGTCGCTCGGATTCTGCACGGCCGGCTGGACGAGGCCGCCGGTCGTCACCCGGAAGTCGAGCTTCTGACCGAACGAGAAGTAGAGCCGGCCGGAGAACTTGGGGAGCCGGATCGTCTTCGACTGGCCGTTGGCCGGTCCCACGATCGAAGCGTCGGGCGCGGGTGTCGGCGGGTTGCCGCCGACGGGCCACGCGTGGAAGGTGCCGTTCGCGTCGGCCCAGCCCTGTTGCCCGGTCGAGAGCTGGGTGCCGAGGTCGTAGATGTACACCGGCTCGTTGCGGCCCGAGTTGTTGGTGAACGTGAGCGGGATGGTCGCCGGGACGGCGGCTTCGGCGCGTGCGGGCACGCCGAAGGTGAGCAGTGACGCGGCGAGCGTGGCCGAGGCCAGCGCCCAAGCCGGCCATCTGGTTGTTACGCGCACTCCCTGCCTCCTTGATGTGGGGGTTCAGCGAGGTGGAATCGCGGACGCGGCTCGTCCGCTTCCATTTGAGAGCGCTCTCAGAATTGCGCCGGGTTACGTACATGTCAACGATTCACACAAAGTTGGTCCGGTCCAACTTTGCTTTGCCCGGGGCGGGTTGGTCTGTCGGCTGTCTCGGCGGCCGTGAACGCCCCACTTCGGTGCGGCGCGTACCGGTCGGCCGTCCTTCCGCACGATTCGATCCGGCGATGAGGTCAACAGGCCTTCGAGCGCCAGGGGTTGACCGGACCTGACCCCCACTGGTTCAGTGGCTCATCCACTCATCCACTCGCTGTAGCCCGGAGGGGACCATGGAGGCACTGCCGCGCGAGACCATCGTGGACGTCCTGGAGGACCGGCTGCGTACGGACATCCTCGACGGGCGTCATCCGGCCGGGAGTTACCTCCCTCCGGAACGACGGCTCGCCGACGGGTACGGGGTCACCCGCACCACGCTCAAGCACGCCTTCGGGCGGCTCGTCCAGGCGGGACTGCTGGAGACCCGGCACGGAGTCGGCACCCGCGTGCGGGACTACGCCCGGCTCGGCGGAGCGGATCTCCTGCCCATGCTCGTGCGGCACGACGCGACCTGGGTGCGCGAGGTCTTCGAGGTGCGGCGCGGGGTGGGCGCGCTGATCGCCGAACGGGCGGCCGCGCGCGGAACCCGCGCGCAGCGTGCCGAGTTGGGCGTGCTGCTCGCGGCCGTGCGACGGGCCGAGGGCGTCGACGCGGTGCAGCTGGCCGACGTCGAGGTGCACCGGGCGCTGGCCCGCGCCACCGGCAACCGCGTCTACGTCCTGCTGACGAACACGCTCTTCAACGCCTACCTGCCCGTCCGCTCGCTGCTGCGGGGCCCCTTCGTCGACCCGGAGGAGGCCCACGGCCGCCTCGCGCCCGTGGTGGAGGCGGTGACCGGGGGGGACGCCCGGCGGGCGCGCGCGGCGGCCGACGACTACCTCCGGATCACCGAACGCGTCATGCTGGACGGCCTCGCGTGAGGGGCACGGTGTTCACCGAGACGATGCTCGGCACGGTCCGCCTCGACGGCGAACCGGGGGAGCGGGGCATCCGGCTCGACCTGCGCGCCGAGGCCGACCGCGTGCTGCTCCCGCACCGGACGACACCGGCCCGGCTGACCGGCCGGGCACGGATCACCGGACGGGCCGACGACCCCCGCGCCGAGGGCGAGTTGGAGATCTCACCGATCGCGAGGCGGCGCATCCGCTACCGCCTCGCGTTCACCGCGGACGGACGCCGTCTCACCCTGGACGGCTGGAAGTCGGTCGACCCGCGCCGGCCGGTCGCGTCGATGACCGTACTGCCGTTCACCCTGTACGAGGGCGACGCGCGGGTCGGCCGGGGCGTCCTGCGCTTCCCGGTGCTCACCGGCCTGCTCCCCTTCCTGCTCGGCTTCCGCTTCCCCCGCCGGGAGGACCCCGCGGAGCACCTGGCCCCGCGCTGGAGCGGCCGCCCGGGCCGCACCGAGGTCTGGTACACCACCCTGACCGACCCGGCGAGCGGCACCGGAGTCTGGCTGCACCACGAACTCACCGCGCCCGCCGACGGATCCGAGCCGTTCGCCCACGGCTGGGCCGCGGTGTTCCCCCGCGAGGGCGAGGTGCGCCACGCCCGCTTCGGCCCCGTCCCCTGGACCCGCCCCGCCGACGGATTCGTGACCGAGGACGTGACCCGCACCGCCGGACGACTGGACGGCAGCGCGGGAGACTTCCGCTGGAACCTCACCGAACACCCTCAGGGCCCACCGCTGTTCACCTTTCCCCGCTGGTCGTGGCGCCGCCCGCTGCTGCCCGCCGCCCAGATGCTCCCGGCCGCCCGAGCGACGTACGACGGCGCGTTCTCGTACGGGGAGACGACCTTGAACCTCCAGCGCGCGCCCGGCGCCCCCGCCAGGATCTACGGGCACGGCAACGCGCACCGATGGACCTGGCTGCACGCGGAACTCGGCGGCGGCGACGTCCTGGAGATCGTCGCCGCCGTGTCCACCCGGCCGGTCCTGCGCCGGCTGCCCCCGCTCGTGTTCCTGCGTCTGCGCCAAAACGGCCGCACCTGGCCGCGGCGACCGGAGCGATCCGCGATCGGCGGGCTGGGACTCGGACGGTTCCGGGCCGGGTTCGGCCTGCCCGCATGGACGGTGACCGGCCGGACGGCGCTGCGCCGCATCCGCGTCGAGGTGAACCAGCCTCCCGAGCGGACCCTCACCCTCGAATACCGCGACCCCGACGGCGCCCGCGCCGTCTGCCGCAACAGCGAGTCCGCCGACGCCCGGGTCGTCCTGGAACGCTGGTGGGGCCGCTGGCGCCCGGAGGCCACCTGGGTGCTGGACGGCACCGCGCACGCCGAGGCCGGTGAACGGTGACCGCCCGGGGACTCGTCGCCGCGCTGCTCGCCGACACGGGCGACGCCCCGTGGCCCGCCCGGGTGCCGGACCGCCTCGACTCCGTGCTCGCCGCGCTGCCCCGGCCCGCCCGCGCCGGAGTGCACGCGGCCGTCGCCGCCCTGGAGACGTACGCCGTCGTGCGCACCGGCAGAAGCCTGGCGGCCCTCGGCCCCGCCGAACGCGAGGACGTCCTGGCCTCGCTGGCGGCACGGCCCCGGCTCGCCCCGCTGCTGGACCTCCTGAAGGTTCCGGTGCTGCTCGCCGCGGGCACCGAACGGATGCCGGCCCCGCCCGTACCCGCGACCGGTCCGGTGGATCCGCCGCTGGACCGCACTCCGGCCGAGGACTGGCCGGCGCGCAGCACCGCCGACGTGGTCGTCGTCGGATCCGGCGCGGGAGGTGCCACGGCCGCGCGGACCTTCGCGCTCGCGGGACTGAGCGTGGTCGTCCTGGAGGAGGGCGAACACCACTCGACGGCCTCCTTCGGGCGCCGGGCACCCCTCGACCGGTTCGCCGAGCTGTACCGGGACGGCGGCGCCACGGTCGCCGTGGGCCGGACGCCGATCCTGCTGCCGGTCGGCCGGGCCGTCGGCGGCACCACCGTCGTCAACTCCGGTACCTGCTATCGGACTCCGGACCACGTCCTGGCACGCTGGAGCGGCACGTTCGGCTTCGGACTCGCCGACGGCTTCGGCCCCCTCCTCGACGAGGTCGAGCGAACCCTCCAGGTGGCCTCCCAGCCCCTCGACGTCCTCGGCAACAACGGACTGCTCACCCTCGCGGGCGCCGAACGACTCGGCTGGCGAGCAGCGCCGCTGCGCCGCAACGCCCCCGGCTGCAAGGGCTCTTGCCAGTGCGTGGTGGGCTGCCCCACCGGCGCCAAACAGAGCGTGCAGCTCTCCGTCCTGCCCGACGCCTGCGCCGCCGGTGCCCGGATCGTCACCGGCGCCCGGGTCCGCCGCGTCCTGCTGGACCGGGACGTACCGGGTCCGCCCCGCGCGTCCGGGGTCCTGGCGAGCCGCCCGGACGGCAGCGAACTGGAGATCCTCAGCCCGCTCGTCGTCGCGGCTGCCGGGACCCTGGGGACCCCGCCGCTGCTGCGCCGCTCGGGCCTCGGCGGACATCCCCGGCTGGGCCGCAACCTCAGCGTGCATCCGGCCACCAGCGTCGCCGGACGCTTCACCGAACCGGTCACCGCCTGGCGGGGGGTGCTGCAGAGCGTCGGGGTCGAGGAACTGCGTGACCGGGGGATCCTGGTCGAGGCGACCGCGAGCCCGCCCGGCATGAGCAGCTTCGTCCTGCCCGGCCTCGGCGCCGAACTGCGGCGCGAGCTGGAGGACGCCGACCATCTGGCGACCCTCGGCGCGATGATCGCCGACCGCCCCTCCGGACGGGTCCTGGGCCGGGACCGTACGCTCGTCCGCTACGACCTCGACCCCCGGGACGGCGACCGTCTGACGACCGCCGTACGCGCCATGGGCCGGCTGCTCTTCGCCGCCGGGGCGAGCGAGGTCCTGACCGGGGTCCCGCGCGCTCCCCGGGCCCGTACGCCCGAGGCGTTCGACGCGCTGCTCAGCACCGTGCGCGCCCGCGACCTGCACCTGTCGGCGTTCCACCCGACCGGCACGGTGGCCGCCGGCGCCGATCCCGAGCGGTCGCCCGCCGACCCCGAGGGCAGACTGCGAGGAGTCCACGGAGTCCTCGTCGCGGACGGTTCGGTCCTGCCCGGCTGCCCGGAGGTCAACCCGCAGCTGAGCATCATGGCGGCGGCCCTGGCCGTCTCGCGGGCATGGCTCGACGGCAGACGCCACAGTCCCTGAACGGGTCGTGCGCCACCCCAATGGGCCCCCGTGGATCGCCGTCGGGGGGCGGGGCACGGAGCATGAGGGAGTCCGTGCGGACGGAAGGCGGAAGGGGACGAACCCTCGTGCCCCGTACGGCAGGAAGAGGCGAGCCCCCATGAGCAGACGCGTTCCCCACGGCCGAGGCGGATCACGGCGCATCGCCGTCGTGCTGTCCGTGATCGCCTGCGGCTCCCTCCTCGTCTCGTGCGGCGACGACAGCGGCGGTGACAGCGGGTCGGGCACCGTCAGCCCGCGCCCGACCCCGCCCGACTCGTCGAACTTCACGGGGTCGCCGCCGTCCGCGATCGCCTCGGCCGCCTCGTCGATCATCGAGTCCGCGAGCGGACGGGCGTCGTCGGCGGCCGCCTCCGTCTCGGCCAGGGCCTCGGAGTTCGCGGCCTCGGTCTCGGCCGACACCGCCCGCGCCGCCGCCACCGCCGAGAAGCAGCTGAAGAACGTCCAGGGAAGCGGCAACGCGACCTCCGACGTCAGCATGACCGGTCTGCCCACGGCGGAGACCGGCGGGCTGCGCGCCGTGGTCGTCACCATCACCAACCGGACGGACAAGACCGCGTCGTACGCCGTCCAGGTCGACTTCAAGAACCCCGACGGGAAGGTCGTGGAGACCGCGTTCGTGGGCAAGGAGAACCTCGAGCCGGGCAAGAAGGCCCAGCCGGTGGTGATCAGCAGGCAGCCCGCGGAACCCCAGCTCACTCCGGTGCTGGCCAAGGCCCAGCGGTACTGACCCGAGGCGGTACCGGGGACGCGGCCCGCGCCGGGTTCCCCGTGAGCCGGTTCCCACGCGGTGGGTTCCGGTGCCCGGCCGGGGCCGTGCGGCCGGCGCCGCGACGAGGCGGCGCGCAGGGATCCTTCCACGTGCCCGTAGCCGACGGCGGGTTGGGCGCCTCGGCCGGCTGCCCGGCGGCCGTGTCCGGACGGCGGCTCGGCGGACACCCGGACGCGGTCGGGGCATGTCGGCCGTCGGTGACTCGGTGACTCGGTGACTCGGTGACTCGGTGACTCGGTGACTCGGTGGTCCGGGGTGGGTGCCGGTCGCCGTGGGAGCGGCGAGTGTGTGCCGGACGGCGTCACGGGCGTCGGCTTCGACGACTCCGGCGGCGCCGTGACACGCCTGGTGGCCCCCGCCGGCCACCGCGCGGCAGACGGTGGCGCGGACGGTCGCGGCCGGTCTCCTCGACGAACACCCCCGGGCCGTGCGTACGGTACCCACACGTCGTCGGTCTTCGATCCGGTACCCGTGGTCCGCGCTTCCTCGTGGCCGCGGCGCGGCCGTCCGCTCGCCGCGGTCCCGCCCGCGAGTCCGGCGCCGTCGGGGGCGACGCCGATGGCCGAGACTGGACGGGGCAGGATCGAGGAGCACTCGGCCAGGCGGGCCGACGACGGAAGGCAGGCGGATGACTCAGCCGATCACCGTGGGCGTGGACGGATCACCCGAGAGCAGGGCGGCGTTGGCCTGGGCGGGCCGGGAAGCCGTCCGCCGGGGTGTGCCCCTGCGAGTGGTGTATGCCTGGCACTGGCCGCCGCCGGACATGGTCGGCGGCGGTGACCGGGAGGACCAGGCCCGCTGGGCCCACGGAATGCTCGAGGACGCGGCCCGTACGGTCACCGACCGGCACGGCGACCTGCCGGTGACGGCCGAGGTGCTCGACGGTGACGCGGTCGAGTCGCTGCTCGCCGTCGCGGCCGGGACCGGGACACTGGTCCTCGGGTCGCGCGGATACGGCGCGTTCGTCGGCTTCCTGCTCGGTTCCGTCGGACAGCGGGTCATCTCCGAGGCGCCCTGCCCGGTCGTGCTGGTGCGTTCGGAGGACCGGCCCGAGCACGAGGCCGGCGGCCGGGAGATCGTGGTGGGCCAGCAGGGCGGTCCGGAGGACGGTGCGGCCGGGCTCCGGTTCGCGTTCGAGACGGCGGCGGCGCGCGGCGCCTCGGTGCGGGTCGCCCGGGCCTGGAGTCTGCCGCCGGCGTTCGCCTACAGCCCCGGCTCCCTTCGACTGCTGGACGAGGCCGGCGGTCTGGAGCCGTACGAGAAGAAGGCGCTGGCGGAAGCGCTCCGGCCGTGGCGGGAACGCTTTCCCGACGTGCCCGTCATCGAGCACATCGAGATGGGCAGCGCGGGACAGGTACTGCTGTCCCTGTCCGGCCAGGCCCAGTTGATGGTGGTCGGCCGCCGGGCCGAGCGTTCCGCGGTGGGGGCGCGGATCGGATCGGTGGCCCACGCGGTGATGCACCACGCGCCGTGCCCGGTGGCGGTCGTTCCGCATTCCTGAGGACAGGTCACGCCCGGGGGCGGGGCACGCGTGAGAACGGGTCGCGCCCGAGGGCCGGCCGGCCTTGGGCGCACGGCCGCCCCGCGGACCCCGCCCTAACGGTCGTCGGCCTGGGACATCCGCAGCGCGAGATCCTGAAGGAGATCCGCCGTGGTGACGTCGGTCCGGCCGGAGTCGTGGAGATCGGCTAGTTCGGAGAAGAGGAACGCGAAGGCGCCCACGAGGGAGATGGCGGCGGGCAGATAGGCGTCCGCGACCGCCTGCCCGGCCTCCGCCGGTCCGGCGTCGCCGGGCACCTCGACGCGGGGGAACACCTCGGTGACGAGCGCGCCGAGGTTGTTCTCGGCCGCCTCGACCCCGTCCTCCTCGTCCTGGGCGATCCTGCGCACCATCGCGTTGGTCTCGGTGAGCACGCCGATGGCGCGCAGGATGATCTCCGTCTGTTCCATGCCGTGAGCCTAAACGGGCGAAGCCCCGCTGTGACCGGGATCTTCGTCTCGGGATGGTAGACAGGCCTCATGAACGACTTCTCCCGCTCCCGCCAGGGTGGCGCGCGATGACCGAGGGCATCGACACCCCCGACCGCCGGGGCCGCACCGGACTCGACCGGGTGGGCCGTGACCTGACCGGCAACCCCCGGGTCAAGATCCGCGACGTACGACTCCTGTCCTGCCACTGGTACGTGGAGCGCACCACCATCTTCGACCTCCGGCTCGCCGACGGCACCTGGAGCACCCAGGAGCGCGAGACCCACGACCGCGGCAACGGAGCGACCCTCCTGCTGTACGACGCCGAGCGTGAAACCGTGCTGCTGACCAGGCAGTTCCGCTACCCCGCCTACGTCAACGGACACCCCGACGGCATGCTCACCGAAACACCGGGCGGACTCCTCGACGAGGACGACGAGCACCCCGAGGACGCCGTGCGGCGCGAGGTCGTCGAGGAGACCGGGCACACCGTCGGCGCGGTGGAGCACGTCTTCGACGTCTACATGAGTCCGGGTTCGGTCACCGAGCGGGTGAGCTTCTACGCCGCGTCCTACGGCTCGTCGACCCGCACCCACGAGGGCGGTGGCCTCGACGAGGAGGGCGAGGACATCGAGATCCTCGAACTGCCGTTCAGCGACGCCCTGGCGAAGATCCGTACCGGGGAGATCGCCGACGCCAAGACCATCATGCTGTTGCAATGGGCCGCCCTGGAGGGCCCGTTCAAGAAGGCTTGACCTGAAGAGCGCTCCAAGGGACAGACTCCCGTTCGGGCCCGCGGACTTCGGGCCCGAACGGGAGGAACACCATGAAGTACCGCACGATCGGCACGGATCCGAGGACCCGTCGTGAGGTGAGCGTGCTCGCGCTCGGCGCGATGCTGTTCGGGTCGCTGACCGACGAGAAGACCTCGTTCGCCGTGCTCGACCGCTACGTCGAGGCCGGGGGCACCTTCATCGACACGTCCGACAACTACGCCTTCTGGACCGACGGCGGCCAGGGCGGCCAGAGCGAGGAACTGCTCGGACGCTGGCGGCGCAGCAGGGGCGTCGGAGACGAGATCGTCCTCGCGACCAAGCTCGGCGCACGGCCGCTTGCCCCCGGCACCGACTACGTCGACAACCCCGAGGGCCTGTCCGCGAAAGCGGTCCGGGAGGCGTCCGAGCGGAGCCGGGAACGCCTCGGCGTGGAGCGGATCGACCTCCTGTACGCGCACATCGAGGACCGCGCCGTCGCCCCGGGCGAGACCGTCGCGGCGTTCGCCGAACTCGTCGCGGACGGCAGTGTCGGACTGCTCGGCGTGAGCAACCACGCCGTCTGGCGCGTGGAACGGGCCCGCGCCCTGGCCGCCGCGGCGGGACTGCCCGGCTACGAGGTCCTCCAGTACCACCACAGCCTGCTGCGCCCCCGCTCCGACATATCGAGCGGCCTCTTCCCCGAGGGCGGTCTCGGCGCCGCGACCGGGGAACTGGTCAGCTACCTGGGGGCCGAGCCCGGCCTGACCCTGGTCGCCTACTCGCCGCTGCTGGGCGGTGGATACGGCCGGCCGGACAAGCCGCTGCCGTCCGACTACGACCACCCGGGGAACGCTGTCCGGCTCGCCGTGCTCCAGGAGGTGGCGAAGGAGACGGGCGCGACCCTCAACCAGGTCGTGCTGGCCTGGCAGATCGGCGCCGAACTGCCGGTGATCCCGCTGGCCGGCGCTTCCTCGGTGGCCCAGCTGGAGGAGAACCTGGCGGCGGTGGACCTGGAACTGACCCCGGAGCAGCGGGCCCGCCTGGACGCGGCCCACTGACGTCCCGTGAACGGGGAACGGCCGGCCGTGCGGCGGACGGCACGGGGCTACAGGTCCTCCCCGGACCGGGGCAGCCGGCGGGTGGTGAGCAACAGGGCGATGTCGTCCGGGCGTTCGCCGGCCCGCCGGGCCTCCGCGGTGAGCAGATCGGCGGCGCGGGACAAGGAGGGGCGGCCCGGCCTGAGATGCTGCGGGGGACCCACCCGTTCCAGGGTCGCGCGCAGGGCCTCGACGCCCTCGTCGATGTCCGTGCCGGGCCGCTCGACGAGCCCGTCGGTGTAGAGGGCCAGGACGGCCTCGGGCTCCAGCAGCAGGTCCGTCACCGGGTACTCGGCCCGCGGATCCACGCCGAGCACCACGCCGCCGGGCAGGTCCAGCACCTCGGTCCGTCCGTCGGGATGGCGGAGCAACGGCTGCGGATGTCCGGCCCGCGCGGCCCGGGCGACACCGGTGAGCGGGTTCACCCGGACGTAGCAGCAACTCGCGAACTGGCCCGGGTCGAGGTCGATGAGGAGCCGGTTGGTGCCGCTCATCACCTCGTCCGGAGTGTGGTCCCCGAGTGCGAACGCCCTTACCGCGCTGCGCAGTTGACCCATGGTCGCCGCGGCCTGGACGCCGTGGCCCTGGACGTCGCCGATGACGAGGGCGAGTCCGTCCCCGGCCTCGACCACGTCGTACCAGTCGCCGCCGACGTCCATGCCGACGGTGCCGGGCAGGTACCGCCCGGCCGTCCGGACCAGGGGATGCGCCGACAGACGGTGCGGCAGCAGCGCCTCCTGGAGCCCGCGGGCGAGCGCCGCCTCGCTGTCGTAACGCCGCGCCCGCTCCAGGGACTGCGCGATCAGGCCGGCCAGCGCGGTGAGGACCGTACGCTCCTCGGTGGTGAAGGCGCGGGTCCGGTCGAAGCCGAGGATGCAGGAGCCGACCGGGCGTCCGGAGGCGATCAGCGGAAGGAAGGCCCGGGCCCCGACCGTGGCGTCCAGGGCGAGGCCCGGGTAGGCGGCGGCGAGCTGCTCCATCGATTCGTAGAAGAGCGGGCGGCCGTTGGTGAGCGCCTCGACCCCGGGCATCTTGGCGTTCAGGTCCACGCCGTCGAAGGGGGCGAGGAAGCCCTGCGGGAAGCCGGTCTCCCAGGCCAGGTAGAGCCTGCGGTCCTGGAGGAGGTAGATGGCGAGGCGGCGGCTGCCGAACGCCGGCAGCAGCTCGCGCATCACCACCTCGGACACCTGCCGCGCGGTGACGGCCTCGCTCAGCGCGATCGCGAGGACGATGGGCCGGTACAGCGGCGCCGTGGCCGGGACGCCGCTGTCGGGCTCCTCGTGGCCCACCTGCAGGGTCCGTGCCGCCTCCGCCTCGAAGGGGGTGTTCCCGGAGGCCTCCGCGGCCGGCCCCAGCGGCATGATCTTGCAGGTCACCCCGTGGGGGCCGGGATAGACGGAGAAGCTCAGCCACGTTCCCGCCGGGCTGCCCGGCACCGTCTCGGCGGCGTTCCCCAGGGGGCTCCGCGCCCGGAAGTGCACCGGGTCGGGCGAGAGCAGCGCGCCCCGCAGATGATCCTCGTAGGCGGGGCCGTCCATCCACGGCACCACGTGCCAGAAGAGCCGCCCCATCAGCTCGGCGCGCGGGCGTCCGAGCAGGGTGGCGGCGCGCGAGTTGGCGTAGGTGATCAGTCCGAGCCGGTCGAGGGAGAACACACCCTCCGGGAGCTGGTCGGCCGCGCCGTCCGCGGCCGGTCCGGGACCCGGGTCGACGAGTGCGCCACTGACCCGGTACGGCGGCACGCCCGCGTCGCCCGAGGTCCACAGTTCGAGGAGCCGCAGGCCGCCACCGCTGGTGCGCACCGGCAGCGGATGGGGCGGCGGCCGCCCCGCGGAGGCCTCGCGCAGGGCGGCCATCAGCAGCCGGGGTTCGTTGTGGGCCACCGCGTCCGCGAGCGCCTCGGGAGTCTCCTCGACGTCCTCGCGGGGGATTCCGAGCAGGGCCCACAGGGCGTCGTCGGTGACCAGCGTGTTGTCGGCCGGATCCCAGGTGAAGCCCCCGACATACCGGGTGGACGGGCCGTCGGTCGGCGGCCGCGTCCCGAGCGGCTCGCCGTCCCACAGGACCGGGGACCCGCCCCTGGTCAGCGCCGCCAGACTTGCACCGAGCCCCGCCGCGACCGCTGTCATCCGGTCGCGGTCCGGCAGGACCTCCGTGGCGTCCGTGGCGGGCGGGCGCAGCACGGTGAGGACGCCGTACGGGGTCGAGTCCCCGACGACCGGCACGTACAGCGAACCGAACTGGAACGGCAGCCCCGCCGCGAGCTGCGGATAGCGGCGCATCGTCTCCGCCGGGTCGGCGAGCAGCACCTCCACCCCGAGCCGGTGCGCGTCCGCGACCGGGAACGGACGGTCCACGTGCATGCGCCACCACGGGCGGAAGAGCGGACCGGGCAGTCCCGCCAGCACCGCGAGACGCAGCAGGCCGGGGGTGCCGGAGCGCAGGTACACCCCTCCCGCGAAGCCCCGGGCCGCGCGGATCGCGTCCGTCACCGCGTCACTGAGCAAGGCGGCCAGACGGTCCGGCGCCCGGCTGTCACGCTCGGCGCTCCCTGTCATCGTTCTGCCCTCGTCCGCCCGCCGCCAGGGGAGTAACACAGCAAGAATGCGCCTCTCAGGTCCCTGACCGCACCTCGACGTCCTGCGCGGCACCAGGACGTGGGGCCATTCTTCCCGGCCGCGCCCGGATGCGCCCGGCGGGCGGACCTCCCTCCACGGACACCGCCCCTCGCGCCGAGGGGCGTGCGCGCATCCGGGACCCGGGGGACACCGGCCGCTCACGCTCGGCCATAGTGATCCCTGAATCGAAAGATGTATCGAGCAATCAGGGTGAGTGTGGACACCGGCGAGAGCAGTACGGACAGCGGCGAGAGCCGTACGGACCGCGGCACCGCGGCGCACGACGGGAGCCCGGCGACCGAGCGGGCCGACCGCTCGCGATGGCGTCGCTGGGCCATGGACACCCGTCCACTGCGCCGCCCCGCCTACCGCCGCCTGTGGACCTCGACCGCGATCACGTCCGTGGGGAGCCAGCTCACCGCCGTCGCCGTGCCCAAGCAGATCTACGACATCACCGGTTCCTCGGCCTGGGTCGGCTACGCGAGTCTCGCCGGACTGCTGCCCCTGGTGGTCTTCGCCCTGTGGGGCGGTGCCGTCGCCGACAGCGTGGACCGCCGCAAGCTCCTCCTGGTCACCAACGCGGGCATAGCGGTGACCTCGCTCCTCTTCTGGGTCCAGGCCGTCGTCGGACTGGAGTCGGTACCCGCGCTGATGGTCCTGCTCGCCCTCCAACAGGCGTTCTTCGGACTCAACTCGCCTGCCCGCAGTGCCTCCGTCGCCCGGCTCGTCCCGGCCGACGAACTGCCCGCCGCCAACGCGCTGGGCTCGACCGTGATGCAGACCGGCGCGGTGGCCGGGCCCATGCTCGCCGGGGCGCTCATCCCCCTCGTCGGGCTGCCCGAGCTGTACCTGATCGACGCCCTCGCGCTGACCGCCACGCTGTGGGCGGTCCTGCGGCTTCCCGCGCTGCCGCCCCTCTCCGGCGCGGCGACCCGGCGCGCGGGCCTGCGCCAGGTGGTCGCGGGATTCCGCTACATCGCCCTGCACAAGGTGCTGTTGCTGTCCTTCCTCGCCGACATCATCGCCATGGTCTTCGGCATGCCGCGCGCCCTGTTCCCGCAACTCGCCGCCGAGACGTACGCCTCGTACGACGAGGGATACGCGCTCGGACTCCTGTTCGCGGCGATCCCCGTCGGCGCGATCCTCGGCGGACTGCTGTCCGGCACGTTCTCCCGTGCCCGCAGGCACGGTCTGATGGTCATTCTGTCCGTCGCGGTCTGGGGCGCGGCCATCACCGGGTTCGGGCTCAGCGGCAGCCTGTGGGCGGCCGTGGCCTTCCTCGCCCTCGCCGGAGTCGCCGACATGGTCTCGATGGTCTTCCGCGGCGCGATCCTGCTGTCCGCCGCCACCGACGAGATGCGCGGACGCCTCCAGGGCGTTTTCACGGTGGTCGTGGTGGGCGGCCCACGCGTCGCCGACGTCCTGCACGGCACGGCCGGAGCGGCGTTCGGGGCACCCGCCGCGGTGGCCGGCGGCGGTTTGCTGGTGATCGTGGCGGTTCTTGCACTTTCCCTGGTCACACCGGCTCTCAGGCGTTATCAAATCTGAACCAGGGAAACGACCTTGGTGGTTCTAGAGTGGCCGCCATGGGGGACACGCGACCTACCTCGGAATTTCACGCGCAGAACTTCGGCGCGGACAGCACCACCCGGCTGGTGGGTGCCCTGGATGCGCAGGACGTCAACGACGGTGTGCAGCGCCTGCGTTCCTGGGCGCACGCGGCACTCGCCGTGCGGCCCGGAGAGCGCGCGCTCGACATCGGCGCGGGCACCGGCTCGCAGACCCGGCGTCTCGCCGCGGCCGTCGGTCCCCGGGGCCGGGTGCTCGGCATCGAGCCCAACCCCGGCCTGCGGACCGTGGCCGAGCAGCGGGCGATCGAGGAGCGCAGCGCCGCCCGCTTCGCCGACGGTGACGCCCTCGTCCTGCCGCTGCCCGACGCCACGGTCGACGTGGTGTGGTGCGAACGCGTGCTCCAGCACCTCGTCGAGCCGGAGAAGGCCGTCTTCGAGATAGCGCGCGTGCTGCGCCCCGGCGGGCGGGTCGCCCTGCTGGACACCGACTGGGCGACCACGATCCTGTACCCCGGTGACCCCGAGACGGTCGCCGCGCTCACCTCAGGCGCGCTGTCCGCGGCCGCGGACCCGTACTCCGGACGCAAGCTCGTGGGGCGGCTGACCGCCGCCGGAATGGTGATCGACGACCGCGGATCGCAGGCACTGCTCCAGGAGCACACCTCGGTCGCGTGGCCGCTGATCCGCATGCTCGGCGATTCGGCCCTGAGCCGTGGACTCATCGGCGAGCCCCAGCGCGACCGCCTGTACGAGGAGCTCACGGACGCGGCGCGGCAGGGCGGCCTGCACCTGTCCGTGACGATGTTCGGAGCGGTGGCGCACCGTCCGGAATGATCCGGACGCACCGTCGTGAATGATCGGGACGGCGCGTCCCGCATGATCCGGAATACAATGGACTGGCCGTCGTCGACGGACTAGTACGCAGGTTTCCCCTGGTATTGGGGGTACGCGAACACCATGAACATCGCGAGCAATGAACTGATCGCAGCAAGTTCGTCGTTGAACGCGGGCGCTGCTTTCATCGGTGGCCTCGTCATCGCCGGTGCGCTCGTCTGGGCCGTCCGGATGGGCATCAGGGTGCGGAACCTGGAATCGCCCCCACCCACCCCCGAGGAGCAGCCGAAGCTGCCCGCGACCGGGGCGGTGCACGAGGAACGGGAGATGCGGGAACCCGACGAGGTCCCGCACGCCGCGGACGAGAGCGAGCGGCTGATGCCGTACAACATGCACTCCGCGGGTACGAAACACGCCGATGACCAGCATCGCAAGCGCTGGCAACCGGGATCGAGCGGTTCCTTCGGCAGCGGCGGTCCCGGCAGGACCTGACCGGATGAGCGAAGGGGCCGGCCGCCCGCGCGGCCGGCCCCTTCGCGCGGTTCCCGAAGAGGCACCCGAGCCTCCGCGGGGCTCCGGGGGACCGGCTACGCCTTTGGGAGATCGGCCGCGGAGTCCTCCGGGGCGAGGTCGGGACGCAGCCGCAGCCATGACGGCTGGCGCAGCGGTCCGGCCCGGGTCCGGGTGCTGTAGCGGACCTCGCCCACCAGTCGGGGCAGCACCCAACGCGCCTCCGCCGCGCGCGGCAGGGTGTCGAAGGGGCAGCGCCCGGTCTCGGCGGCCCGCAGGAGCCGGGCGAGTTCGCCCCACTCGGCCTCGCTCCAGCCGGTGCCCACGCTCCCGACGTAGCGCAGCCCGTCGACGGTCCGCCGCCCCATGAGCACGGTGCCGGGCAGCCCCGACAGGCGTCCCTTCCCGGGGACCCAGCCGCCGACGAGGACGTCCACGGTCCGCAGGTTGCGGATCTTGATCCAGGAGCGCGAGCGCGTGCCGGGCTCGTACGCCGAGTCCAGCCGTTTGCAGACCAGCCCCTCCAGCCCCTCCAGCCCGTTCTCCCGCGTCGCCCGGAGGGCCCGTTCGCCGTGCCCCACCAGCGCCGTCGGCGTCGACCAGAACGGGCCGTCCAGGGACAGGCCCTCCAGAACCTCCCGCCGCCGCGTGTCCTGCCCGGCGGGCGGCAGGCTTTTGGGGGTCGCGAGCATGGGCGCGACCAGCGGCAGGTCCGGCACTCCCGGCAGATTCGACAGGTTCACAGCTGTTACGTCGACGGGGCGCCGCCCCCACACGCTTCACCGCGGCCCGTTTCGCCTGAACGGCTCCGCAGGGCCGGGCCCGGCCCTGCGGGCACTCCGACCTGTGGAGCCCTGCCCCGTGGAGTTCCGGTCGGGGGAGCCGTGGCCGTGGCCGGAGGACCGGGGGCCCTTGCTCCCCGCCTACCCTCGCAGGGCTTGGGAGATCAAGGTCTGCAGACGCAGTCCGCGGTGGGCGTCGAGCTCCCCGGACCGCCCGGACCGGACCGCCGTGGCGAACTCGCGGCGCAGCACGGGCCAGGACTCCTCGTGGTCGAGCGCGCCGCCGTCGAAGACCAGCGTGGGGTGTCGGCCGAACAGCTCGACGCGGTTGATGCCGCGCTCCACGTGGACCGACCCCGAGAGGGAGGCCTGGCTCACGGCGCCACCGTCGTGCTCGCAGGTGAGCTCGACCCAGCGCCTCGGGTCCCCGGTGGCGCGCACCCGGACGATCGGTCCCAGAGCCGCGTCCAGCAGATCGAGTACGTGCGGGCCGAGATCCAGCAGGGCCCCGTGCTCAAGACGCCAGGGAGTCGCGAAGTCCCCGCCGAGGAAGGCACCGCCGAGAAAACAGGACCGCGCTCCGGAGACGTCCAGCGCCCGCGCCTCGGAGAGGAACCGCCGGGTGGCCGGGTGGTAGCGGTTCGTCAGGACGAGCTGGGAGACGACTCCCGAGGCGTCGACGGCGTCCACGAGCCGTCGCGCCGAGGGCAGGTCGAGCCCGAGCGGCTTCTCCAGCAGCAGGGCCTTGCCCGCCTCGGCGGCCCGCGGGGCGAGTTCGGCCTGTACGGAGGGCGGCACCGAGAAGGCGATCGCCTCGCAGGTGTCGAGCAGTTCCTCGAACGTCGCGGCGACGGCGGCGCCGTGCGGTGCCGCCGTTTCCCGGGCGGCCTCCGGCCTGCGGGCCCACACCGCCGTCAGCAGGGTCTCGGGTCCGGCGGCGAGCACGCGGGCGTGCACGGCCCGGGCCCAGGGCCCCGCGCCCACGAGCCCCACCCGGACGGGTGCGTGGGTCCAGCCGGGCGAGGTGGTCGTCACGGGCTTCTCCTCTGCGGTGTGCGGGGCCTGACGTGCCGTCGACCGACCGGCGGGCGGTGCCTCGGGCGAGGCGAACGGCGGCGGCCGGGCGCCGGATCATCGGACGTGTGGACCGACTTCACCATGCCGGCGTGCGCTTCGACCAGGGGGGTGGACCTCGAGGGGCGCGCCCGCGGGCGTGTCCCGCGCACGGGGCGCGGAAGCCCGGCGTACGAACGGGGAAGGCGCGCCTCTGTCCGTCCCGAGATGTCACGCGTCATCATGCGGGACATGGATCGCACACAGGACAAAGCAGGCTTCGCGGGCGGTGCGGGCCTGCCCGCGCTGCCGGAGGACTGGGAACGGTGTCTCGCCGTGGCCGCTCATCCGGACGACATCGAGTACGGCACCGCCTGCGCCGTCGCGCGCTGGACGGCGCAGGGCAAGCAGGTGAGCTATCTCCTGGCGACCAGGGGAGAAGCCGGTATCGACGGACTGCACCCGGACCGGGCCGCGCCGCTGCGCGAGGCCGAGGAACGGGCCGGTGCCCTTCAGGTCGGTGTCGGGACCGTCGAGTTCCTCGACCACCGTGACGGTGTCGTCGAGGGCGGGACCGGGCTCCGCCGCGAGATCGTGCGCGCGATGCGTCGCCACCGGCCCGAGGTCGTGGTGTCCGGCGCGTTCACGGTGCGGATGATCGACGGCATCACCAACCAGGCGGACCACCGGGTCGTCGGACTGGCCACCCTCGACGCGGCCCGCGACGCGGGGAACCGCTGGATCTTCCCCGAACTCGCCGACGAGGGCCTCGAACCCTGGAACGGCATCCGGATGGTGTGCTTCGCCGGACCGGAACAGCCCACGCACGGCGTCGACGTCACCGGTGAACCCCTCGAACGCGGCATCGCCTCGCTGGAGGCGCACGCCGAGTACACCAAGGGGCTGGGCGAGGGCGCCTTCGAGGCGCGCCCCTTCCTCACCTGGGCGGCCGGCATGGGCGGATCCGCGCTGGGTGTCGAATCCGCCGTCCTCTTCGACGTCCACCAGCTCATCCCCGACGGCCCGCCGCCCTGGATGTGAGCACGGCCGATCCCTGTGCCGGGCCCGTCTCCGGTCCGGGCTGCCGGGCGCTGCCCGTGTACGTCGTGACCGGGTTCCTCACACAGATGACGGCGGACCCTGGGTGGGGTCCGCCGTCATCCGTACAGGTGTGCCGGTGTATGCGTTCTGGGGCCGGGGCGCGGGGGCTGTGAGGTCCCCGCACCCTGGTCACCGGCGCGGTCGGCTATCGGTTGGTGAAGCCGTCACGCAGCCTGACCTCGTTGAAGTCGTTCTGGTCGTAGTCGTCGGAGTAGGTGAAGGAGAGCCGTCCGGTCGGCGTGACCGCCACCGCCGGACCGCCCTGGTTGCCGCCCGTGACCACGTTCATCAGGTTCGCGGGGAAGCGGCCGGCGGTCGTGCCGTCGGCGTTGAAGCCGCGCGCCCACACGTCGTCGAAGGTCCACGCGTCGCTGAAGCCGTTCCAGAAGGTCTCCTTCCAGGTGATCACGAAGTCGCCGCTGCTGGTGATCGCGACGTCCGGGTCGTACTGCGGGCCGAGCGGCGGCTCGTTCGAGCCCGGCGCCTCGGTGACGGGACGGTCCGCGACGGCCGCGGTGCCGCTGGTGTCGAAGGCGCGGAAGAGGTTCCGCGAGGTGCCGGTGTCGTCGGACATCCAGGTGGCGGCGATCTGGCCGCCGGCGTTCTCGGCGACCGCGGGCTTGGTCTGCATCCCGGCGGTGACGCTGTTGGCCACCTTGCGCGGGATGCTCACCGCGCCGGCGCTGTTCAGCTCGACGAGGTCGATGTTGGTGGCGGCGTTGCCGTCGGCGTCCTCCTCCCACACCACGGCCGCGCTGCCGTTGCCGTCGACGGCGAGGTCGGGGCGGCGGTTGGAGCCGGTGGTGACGCCCGCGTTGATCACGGAGACGGCGACGTTCTGGTAGTTGGCGGTGCCGTTGGCGGCGTAGCCGCTGACACGGATGTTGGAGTTCGAGCCGTCGTCCTTGGCGTCCTCCCAGGCGATGGCGTAGCCGCCGCTGCCGGTGACGGCGACCGTCGGGCGCAGCTGGTCGCCGTCGGCGTTGCCGTACGGCATGGGCAGAGTCGTGACCGTGCCCTCGGGGGTCACCTTGCGGACGGAGATGTTGCCGACCTTGTTGCCGTCGGTGTCCTCGGTCCACACCACGATCGCGTTGCCGTTGCTGTCGACGCCGACGTCCGGCTTCTGGTTGGACCAGGTGCTGTTGGTGCCGCTGGTGCTCAGCTTCTTCTCGTTCCACAGCGGCACGCCGTTGCGGTACATGCGGATGTAGACGTCGGTGCCGAGTTCGGTGTCGGACGAGTCGTGGCGGTCGCCGTGCTCGTACACCACGGCCAGGTACGGGGTGGTGGTGCCGCCCGCGGCCATCGCGCTGTAGTGCTGGTCGCCGTCGCCGGTGACGTTGACGCGCTGGTAGTGGTCGACGTCGGGGGCCGAGCCGTACTTGGCGGCGTCGATGTCGAGCATGCCCTGGTAGACCTTGTTGAAGTTGTCCAGGTAGGCCTGGTACGTGGTGGCGTCCTTGATCCGCAGGATCGTCTCGTCGTTGCGCTCCAGGGAGCCCTTGGTCCAGTTGTGGCTGCCGGTGAGGACCTCCTTGTGCTGGACTCCCTGGCCGTCGACCCACTCCAGCAGCATGTACTTGGAGTGGACCATGCCGCGGCCGCAGGACACCGTCGGGTAGCGGCACCCACCGGCGCGGCTGCCGTACAGCGGTACGTCGAGGGCGGTCATGTCGTCGACGCCGGAGCTGTTGGTCTGGCCGTTCATCTCGACGGTGCAGCCCGCGTTCTTCGCCCGCTCGATCGCGGCGTACAGGCCGGGCCGGCTGGTGCGCTTGTCCAGCCCGGCCCCGGAGATCCGGATCCGGTCGGTGGTCAGAGACGGCGAGCAGACGACCTTGTCGATCATGGCTCCGGCGATGTCCGAGTCGCCGTACGCGGCCAGGTCGGCGGACGGGTCCCGGGGCGAGAAGAACGTCTGCATCCCGGAGGCCTCCGGCATGTCCTGCGCCGGGGCGTGGGTGTGGGTGCCGGAGACGGTCCTGTACTGGCGCTGCATCAGGTACTCGTCGACGTACGCGTTGCGCAGCGAGCTGTTGCCCTTCACGACGACCAGGTTGTTCAGCTCGCCGCCCTGGCCGTAGGCGAAGTTGGCCGAGCTCTGCGCGACGACGTTCGTGGTGCCGTCGGTCAGCTGGTCGATCACCAGGAACTTCTGGTGGTTGATGGCGGCGTCGTCGGAACTGCCGTTGCCCAGGCAGGAGTTCCCGCAGAGGACGATGTCTCCGCCGTTGTTCTTGCTCACGATGGCGGTGTGCAGCTCCTCGTAGGCGCCGGTGCCCCAGGAGTTGGCCACCTCGCCGACGATGTGGAGCTTGACGTTGCGGTCGTTCTGCGCGTCGAGCAGCGCCTGGACGATGTCCGGGGCACCGGCGCCCGACGGCCGGGTGAGCCCGTAGATCGACAGGTAGAGGTCGGTGCCGCTCGCGGCCTGGTCGACGAGCTCGACGATCCTCGTCGGTATCTGGAACTTCTCGGGGCCGTCCCGGACAGGGTCGTTGAAGACGGTTTCGATGGTGGAGGGGGCCGCTACGGCTGGCGTCGTCGTGGCCGGAACGCTCAGCAGGGAGAGCGCCAGCGCGGCGACAGCCGTCGTCGCCGCAGACCTCAAAGTTATTCGCACACACGTTCCTTTCGGGTGTCGTGCGTCGAATCTTATGATGATCAAGGGGGCTTGGGGAAACGGGACTTCGCGATCCGGTTCAGCTTGTCCCGCGTCAGACGGCCGGCAGGTTTTCGGGCCGGGGAAGGTCGGGGCGAGGAGGTCGGCGGCTCCGGTGCGGACGCCGTGGGACCGGTTCCGGGCGAGCGCCTGGCGAGGGACGGGACGGGGCGGCCGCCGACAGCGCGGACCTCGACGCCGCCGTACGCGTCTGGGGCGTCGCGCCGGAACTCGTCCGTGTCACCGGGGTCCCCGGCTTCACCGTGCTCCAGCAGTCCGTCGGTACGTACGGGGGCGACGGGTTCTCCGCTCCACCTCGGTGTTGTCGGGAGAGGTGGTGCTGCCCGGCCCGTTGCGGACGACGCCTCCGCGATGCGGAAGCCGTCGGTGTCGCCCCCGGAGCGCCACGGTCACCGGCACCGTGCCGGCGCAAGTTTTGACCTGAAGGTGAGGGATGTCCGGAGGGCGGACTCATAGGCTGTGCGCGAGTGATCACCGTCGAACCGGAGGAGCGAACGTGACACCACGCCCGCAAGAGGCCGCACGACGCACAACCGTCCTTCGCCGCGAAGCAGTTGTCGCGGCCGTCCCCGTCGCCCTCGTCGCGTTGCTGACCGCGGCCGGGCCGGCCACGGCGGCCGGGACCGTGGGCTCCGCCGGCGCGGGAGACCCGTACTTCCCCCTCTCGGGCAACGGCGGCTACGACGTCCACCACTACGACCTGACCCTCGGTTACGACCCGCACGGCGGCCACCTCGACGGCAGGGCCGTCATCACCGCGCGCGCCACCCAGCGTCTGACCCGCTTCGACCTCGACCTCCACGGGCTGAAGGTCACCGGCGTCACCGTCGACCACGTCAAGGCGTCCTTCACGCGCGAAGGCCAGGAACTCGTCGTCACCCCGCGGGGCGCGTTGCGCGAGGGCCAGGAGTTCCGCGTCACCGTCACCTACTCCGGCAAGCCCAAGCCGGTCACCGACCCCGACGGCTCCCTCGACGGGTGGATCCCCACGGACGACGGCGCGTTCGTGGCCGGTGAACCCCAGGGCGCCATGACCTGGTTCCCGGCCAACAGCCACCCCACGGACAAGGCGTCGTACGACTTCACGCTGACCGTCCCCAAGGGACACACCGCCGTCGCCAACGGTGTCCTGCTCGGGCAGCGGACGGCCGACGGCCGGACCACCTTCCGCTGGCGGCAGTCCGAGCCGATGGCGGCCTACCTCGCCACGGCGACCGTCGGCACGTTCGAGGTCGAGAAGTACACCACCCGCGACGGCATCGAGGTCTACAACGCGGTCGACCCCCGCGAGGCGACCGCCGCCGCGCCGGTCCTGAAGAAGCTGCCCTCGGTGCTGGCCTGGGAGAGCAAGCTCTTCGGGCCGTACCCGTTCCGGGCGGCCGGAGCCATCGTCGACCGGGCACCACAGGTCGGCTACGCCCTGGAGACCCAGACGCGGCCCGTGTACGACTCCGCACCGGACCTGGACACCCTCGTCCACGAGAGCGCTCACCAGTGGTTCGGGGACTCCGTCACCCTGACCAGGTGGAAGGACATCTGGCTCAACGAGGGCTTCGCCACCTACGCCGAGTGGCTCTACGAGGAGCAGCACGGCGGCGAGAGCGCGCAGAAGACGTTCGACTCGCTGTACGCCACCCCGGGGGACAAGGACCTGTGGGCGTTCCCGCCCGCCGACCCCGGCAGCGGTGAGCACCTCTTCGAGACACCGGTGTACGCCCGCGGCGCCATGACCCTGCACGAACTGCGCCGGGCCGTCGGCGATCCCGTGTTCTTCCGCATCCTGCGTTCCTGGGCCGCCGGCCACCGCGGCGGGCACGGCACGACGGCCCAGTTCGTCGAGCTCTCCGAGCGGGAGTCCGGCAAGGACCTCTCGGGCCTCTTCCGCACGTGGCTCTTCACGAAGGGCAAGCCCGCCTCCTCCTGAGACGGGCCTGCCTCCGGTGCGGCCGCGGCCGGCTCAGACCGGCCGCAGCCACACCGTCGCGAGCGGCGGCAGCGTCAGTTCGATACTGGTCGGGCGGCCGTGCGTGCCGATCGCCTCGGCCTTGACCGGGTCGGGGTTGGTGATGTCGCTGCCGCCGTAGCGGAGGTTGTCGGTGTTGAGGATCTCGTGCCAGGCGGGGATGTCCTCGGGGACGCCGAGGCGGTAGTTGTGCCGCACGG